>NZ_CP122312.1:1200000-2400000 GCF_029814175.1 Halospeciosus flavus
TCCAGCACCAGACTTGAGCCAGTGCTGGACAAGACGCCACCCAACGTTCCGGGCGGCATTATAGTCGCTGTGCAGTTCTTTCCCACACTTCAGACACTCGAACTCGTCACCATCACGGTTGTCCTCATGCGTGAACCCGCATTCCGAGTGACTGCACCGCTGACTCGTATATTGGGGCTTCACGTCATCGACGAGAATTCCGTAGTCCTCGGCCTTGTACGCGACAAACTCCTGCAGTTTCTTGAACGCCCACTGCTGAAACTTCGAGGCGTTCGAGATACGCTCACGGATCTGCTTCAAGTTCTCGACCGCAATCGCATCACAGTCGTGCCGTCGGGCTTCGAGAACGATCGCGAGTGCGACCCGATGCAAGTAGTCCTCACTCCAATTCCCGAAGCGATCACCCATCGACTGGATCGTGAGGTGTGCGGACCGTGTCCCTGTCTGCTGTAGATTGCCGCGCTTGCGCTCGTACACGTCCCGCTTGTGGGTGAGGAAATCCGCGTTGCCGAGGAACGCGCCCGTGCTGGTGACTGCCAGATAGCCGTCGACGTTGAAGTCGACGCCGAGAACCGTTCCGTTCTCGACTGTCGACGTGTCCGTCTCTGGCTCTTTCTGGAAGTTCACGTGCAGGTAGTACGTTCCCTCGCGCTTGTGCAGTGTCGCACTCGATTTCTCCCACGCAGGGTCTTCCCAGTACGTCTCGAAGGGCGTGTCACTCGCGTCTTCGGGGAAGACGTATTCGGCAGTGACGCGACCGTCAGTGGTGGAGAGAGTGCAGTGGTCGTCGTTGAACGTGATGGTTCGGCTATCGTAGACGACCACGGTGCCGCGGAACGTGGGCTTGCTAATCGCTTGGTCTTCCTCGAAGTAGAGTTCCGTGCAGGAATCGAGAGCCTCTGCTGCAAGTGATCGGGCGGCTTGGACGTGATTGGCGACGAGGTCGGTTTGCTCGCGGACCTCCTCGTACGTGGCGTCGTGGAGTTCTGACTTGCTGTCGATGATGTTCGCTGGATTGTCGCTCCAACCGTAGTCAGCCACGTATTGTGCTGCCTCTCGGAACTGCTCGAACGTCTCATCGAGGAGTGCGTCCCCATCATTGAGTACGTCGAGTTTCACCTCGCAGTTCCGATTCAGCATGTAGTTCAAATGTAGACTCGTTATTATTTAATAGCAGTGATTCACGTTGGGGAGTCGGCCTGTCGGTATTCGTGGCTTGTGTCCTGACCGGTCGGCTTCCTCCCACGACTAACATCGTGGGTTTCCGCCTTGAACTTCTATGAGACGCGAGATGGGACCATGCGCTAGAAGACCACCATACTCTTCGTCTGTCTGGTCCTCATGTCGAATAACCTGTGCCACAGACACAATCGAACAAAGTGCGAAACGTCGAGCGCGGAATCCGGCTCGGTATTCTTGGAGCGTTTGTCCACGGTATTCGTCGACGGAATCCGGCAATCATCGTGAACGCCGTTCTCTCCTACGGAGCGTCATTTCTCCCAGGGGTCGTCGAGCGGATGGTCGGTATCCAATTCCGGCCGTGGCAGCGAATCTACGTGGAAATCGCGATGCTCACACACGCCGTCGGGATGTGTGGGCCCTACGACGAAGTCTGGTGGTGGGATCACCTCACGCATACGCATTCGGCGACGCTGCTCGGCGGTCTCGTTCATGTGATTGCTCGCCGTCGGAATCAGGCTCCGACCCCTCGCGTGCTCGCCGCCGTGATGGTCGTTAGTCTCGGTTGGGAGGTTCTCGAGTTCCTCATTCACGTTGTCGCCAGGCGACTCGGTTTCGAACCGATTCTCGTCGTCTATGGTCCACGAGACACACTCCTCGATCTCGTCTTTGATCTCGTCGGCGCGCTCCTCGTCCTGCTCTTCGGAGACTGGTTCCTCGCAAATTTCGTCAAGAATTGACATTCACACTATAGTAGTCGTTAGAACTTTCCGCACGGATACTGTGATAGTACGTAATGGACCACCTTGACGAGATCTCTGTCGAAGAACTCCAAGAGGCTCTTGACAACGTGGACGGGAAGAAGCCGACAAAACGGCTGTTAGCGGCGATTGCGTACAAAAACGGTGTCACGCAGACCGAGCTAGCTGAATGGCACGATACCGGTCGTCGAACGATCTACTGGCTCAAGCGACTCGACACCGACGAGTCGCTTGAGCACGCCGTTACTGATGATAAACGAACTGGGAGAAAGCGGAAACTCTCAGAATCACAGCAACAAAAGTTCGAAGACGCAGTCCACGATCCTCCCGAGGAGGTTGGGATCGACGCGCCGGCGTGGACGCCGGCGCTCGCCCAAGAATTTCTCGCGGACACCTTCGACGTTGAGTACTCAATCCCCAGCTGCCGGCGGCTGTTGAAAGAAGCGGGATTGAGCTATCAAAAACCACGCCGGACAGCCGCCGAAGCCGACGAAGACGAGCAAGAGGAGTTCCACGAAGAGCTCAAAAAAGCGGCGGGAAATGGACGCCACCGTAGTCTGTATCGATCAAACCAAGAAATCCGTGCAAGTTGAGCCGCGTGCCGCGTGGTTTCCGCGCGGCACGCGGCCCTCCGTTGAACTCTCTGGACAACGCGAGTGGACGTGTTTGCTCGGTGCGATCACCGAAAATAGTGGTTAGGGGAAGTTATGGAGGTGGCGTCTGATATGAGAGTATGCCTGGGGATCGCCGCAAAGAGATCGTCCGTCACCTCAGTGAGGACGATCTCGACCGGCTCCTTGCGGAGTCTACTGACGAGAAACTCACTGAGCGGCTGATCTTCATCAAACGTCTCTACAAGGGAGCGACGCTGGAGGACGCTGCCGACGATGTCGGCAGGTCCTCCGGGACAGGAACACGCTGGGCCCGCCGGTGGAACGAAGGTGGTCTCGGTCTCCTGATGCCGAACTTCGGGGGCGGCAGGCCCCCGAAGCTCGGCGACGACCAACGCGAGCACCTCTTGGAACTACTTCGTGACGGCCAACCGTGGAAGAAACAGGAAATACAGCACCTCATTAACGAAGAATTCGACGTAGAGTTTCACCCGGTCTATCTCAGTACCTTTCTCGAAAATCTCGGCCTTTCCTACGCAATCCCACGGACTAAGCGCCCATCACGCCCGGAGAACGCCGAAGAGATTCTCGACGAACGCGTCGCTGACGCGTTCGACGAGGAGCCTGACGACACACCGCACAACAAACGCGACGGTGACGACGAGGAAGGATGGGTCGTTGACGAGGAAATCCGGACGGACGGTGGAACCGTCCTTGGATTTCTCGACGCATCCCATCCACAACCGTGGGACAACTCACAGCGACTCTACACCGTGGATGATCCGCACATCACCCGACCGCTGGTGAAGTTAGACGAACCAGCGGTCGGGTTCTATGCAGTCTCTGGTGAGAGTATCGTTCAGTTTCCGACCAATCAAGAGAAAGAACGGATTTGCGAGTGCCTCGAAGGGATCCGCGAGCAGAATCCGGGGCAGCGGATTCTGCTCGTCTTGGACAACTTCTCCTCACACGTGTGCGAGTACACGCGTAAGCGAGCCCACCAACTCGGCATCGATTTCGTGTTTCTCCCGGTTGGCTCTCCGGATCTCAACCCAATCGAGCAGGTCTGGAAGAGCCTCAAGTGGAAAGCATCACCGTTGATTGTGGAGAGCGCGGCAGAATACCGCGCTCTCCTCACTGAGCTCTTTGAGCAACTTACGACTCAGCTGAGTTTCGCAGCCTCGTGGATCGACGAGTATCTCGGCGGATACCTCCAGAAGTTACGCTAGATACTAAACGGTGATCGCTTCTTCTCCCAATTTACCGAGTACGTCACGGCCGAACACGCGAAACATTTCATTTTAGCGTTATACGAAGAATTTGAGAAAGACTTGCTCATCGTCCTCGATGGAGCGTCGTATTTCCAGTCGGCCGTCACGGACCTCGCGGACCGTGACGGCCTTGATTTCGTGACGTTACCATCGTACTCACCGGAGCTAAACCCTGTCGAGGAGTGCTGGAGACAGCTCCAAGCATTTCTGAGCAACTGCTTCTTTGACTCACTTGACGAGCTTACAACCGCGATCGATACCGCTCTTGACCAACTCTCTATCCCAAAAGTGAGCAACCATTTCTAATCGGTACTATAGTTCAAGGAGAAAGCCCACGACTTCAGTCGTGGGTGGATATCAGCACACGACTGCTGTCGTGGAGTTCCTGGCGTTTGGGGTCGGTTCGACGCCGACGGAGGTAACTTTCGGTCCCAAGACGGTCTTGCGTTGTGGGTAGTGCGTCAGACCGAGGTGTGTGGTGTTGCCAGTCCGTTCGACTCCCGCCGCCCTACGGACCGTGTCAGGAACCCACGACTAAAGTCGTGGGCTTGTCAGTGGACTCCCGGTCGAACCACTACTCGTGGTTGATGATTCAGCACGGCTCGTCGAATTGTCCCGGAGATAGGGATCGAACGGGTGCAGTGCAGGACACCCGAGACTAGAACGGGCCGAACAACTCGTAGATTCGGTCTCGAACTTTTCGAGACGCTGCCTCCCAAGTGTACTGGTCTGCTGCGAGCTTGCGTGCGTTCTCTCCGATGTTCTCTCGGCGAACCGGGTCATCGCGAAGTCGCTTGATCGCATTAGGGAAGTCATCGATCTCGGCGACACAGAGGTGCCGATCCTCCTCTACCGCGATACCTCGGACGCCGAATGGCGTCGAGATGACGGGAAGACTTCGAGCAAAGTAGTCGATTAGCTTGATGTTAGTCCCCCCTCCAGAGAGCATCGGATTGAGTGCGATATCCGCGGCGTCGAAGTGAGCTTCGAAATTCGCCTCAACGTATCCCGTCGTCGTAACGTGTTCAGGGAGCGACGACTCGTCTAGGGCGTTTCCGACGGAACCCATGATGAGGAAGTGGACTTGTGGTTGTGCTCCCTGCATCCTTCGAGCCACGTCGACGGTTGCCTCGGCAGCTTCGACATTCGGTTTGTAGTTGCTCCCCATGAAGAGACAGACAGTCGCCGTGCTGGGGATATCGTACCGCTCGCGGACCTGTATCGCGCCGTCGGAATTCGGCCGATGTTCCCGGAGGGCGCTCTCGTAGGTTCCGTTCGGTGCGACGATGATCGGGCCCCCAGGGTCGTACTGCTCGCGATACACGCGTGCGTCGCGATCGCTCGTACAGATGATGGCGTCGGACTCCTCAACGGACCGCCGTTCGAGTGTGTCGACACGAGCTTCGACGTGTTCGTCGAACAGTGGTTGATGGATGTCGCCGAAGCGCTCAGTCTCGACGTTATGACTGGAGAAAACGACCGGTGTCTCCTCAGTAGTGTGGTCGAGGATGTAGGGCGTCTGCCAGGGTTCGCGTGCGAGGACGACGTCCGCGTCGGCGAGCATCTCATCAAGGCCGTCGCTCGCGAGTCGGAGTGCGTGGCTCGCGAGGAGGTTTGGGTAGCCGAGGAGCATCGGTGCCTTGATCACCTCGTGGAGCGGGTGGAGATGCCGGCGTTCCTCGTAGCCGTCCGTGATTTGGACGCGTCGGCGCAGGTCAAGTGACTTGTACATCGCCGGTGAGCCACCCTGACAATAGCGGACGACAGTATCCCCCTCAACCGGGAATTCCTTCACCAGTCCGTGTGTACGGTGGTCCCCACCCATCCGAGGAGGGTAGGTGACGTAGGGGGCGACCTGGCAGAGGTGCATAGCCTAGAGGCCGGTCAGTTTGTGTTTAGGGATATCGGTTTGTTACCGATTCTGGGTAAATCCTCATTGAACTGTCTCGTTGATGGGACATATAGTAGAAGTCGTCAAGCATCTCACGTCTAAAGTCGTGAGATTCAGCGTGAATCCCCGCTCTGGCCACAACTAACGACAGGAGAATAGATTCCATTCATGTCAGAATCTAGCTGTTTACGCGTACGTCCAAGCGTGCACCCCTCGCTGTCAGTTTGATTGTAACGGAGAGACCACAAGTCGATGTTCTTCGCGGTGTTAAGTATGCGTAGTTCTCGTACTACAGATACTGGAAAGTCTCGTCCTTATTGATGTCTGAGTGTATGAATCACACTGTGAGAAACATACCACGTGTTCTTTCGATTCATTTAATCAAGCTGACATCCTTCCACGACTGAAGTCGTGGGGTTCCTCCGTCACAGACGGGGCCCACCATCGGGAAGGTTCGCAGGTCCACTTCATCCACAGTCCGGAGGGACCTGCGTTTAGGGCCGTGCCAGAACGGCCCCGAGTGGAGAGAGTGGCCTCGGTTCCTTGCGTAATAGTGCTTCCCTCCACCTCGGCATCCCCTCCCATATTGGATCAGGACTTCTACAGAATGCATGCGACAATATACCATGACCCTATCGGATTCATCCCACGACTTCAGTCGTGGAAGGATGTCAGCCATAGCTGAGGGCGTAGCCGCTCAAACAGATTATGAGATAAAAATTTCAGTAATAACAGAGCGAACTGTGATTCGTACCTCATTACTCACAGTGAGAAGAATAGTGAAATAGATGACTGCACCTACCATCAGTGCAGGGGCGATAGAGAGTATGCCTGCTTGTAAATTCCAACCGTACACGAGGTAGAGAAGACTAACCATCATACAACCGGCCAAGCACTGCTTCAGAAAGGTAGATGACATAAATTCAATCTCATTCGCCATCTGGTTAAGGGAATACCTGAGGAGGAGATATGATACAGTCTCCGCGACCAACGAGGACAGGGCCGCACCTACGGCACCAACGATTGGGACAAGTGCGAAGCCAAGCACGATATTAAGAATGACAGTGCCGGCTGAAATCACCGACAGTCGTCGCGGAAGATCCAGTCCATAGATAGTCTGCTCAAGTGGCATATTCTGCGTCATGACCACGTGATAGAGTGCAATCACGATGAGTAGCGGTGCTGCCTTAGCGTATGCCAATCCATAAATCGTCACGACAAGCGGTTCGGAAATCGCCAGGCCTCCGAAGAAAATAGGAACTGAGAGAATACTTGCGTAGGAAAGGACATTCGTCACATCTTCGTTGAGTTCCTTTCCACGACTAGAAAGATTGCTCACTCGTGCCATCAACCCACTACTAGCAGTCTCAGCGACAAATTTCGCAGGAGTGACGAGTTTGTACGCAACCTCGTACCACCCTGCTGCTGTCGGACCAAGGAGATAGCCAAGAAGGAGGACGTCGAATCGCTCATAAACACGCCCGAACAGCGCGCTGAGGACGCTATATCGTGCGTATTCCCACTGGCTTGCGAGCGTCTCACGGGACGGTACTTCGGGACGAACACCAACGAAGTAGAGAGTGAGTGGTGCCACGACGACACTCGCAACGGCGAGGCCATAGGCCATCCCGGCAACCCCCCATCCCGCAAGGACTAGGGCTAATTGGAGTCCAAAGGTAACGTACGAACGAAGTGCGTCAATCCAAGTTGCCTTTCCCACAAGCCCTCGTGACTGAAGCAGCCGCTCGGCGGATACATACACCGCTTCCCCACCAAGGAGTGCAATGAACAATGGAACCGCGACAGCCACACCAGTGTAGGAAACGATGTAGCTACCCGTGAGTAGGGCAACGAGTGTACCTAGAGCAATCCACGCGAAGACGAAGACAAACTGGCCTCCAACAATCTCGGAGATCTGTGCACCCTGCTCAGAGAATCGCTTTTTTGCCGCCATTGACCACCCCTCGATAGGGAGGTCCGCGATTTTCACCAGCGCAAAGAGGAGGTAGTAGGCACCGAATTTCTGAGGACCGAGCATCCGGGCGAAGATTATGGTACCGACAAAGCCGATGGCAGCCATCGAGAACTTCGCTGCCGTCGCTTTCACCGTCTCCGCACCGAGGCTTACCTCGGATGCAGTAGTTTTCTCAGGCATGACTGTCGTTTCTTTTCAGAATGTATAGTGTATCTATTCCTCTTCTTATTGACCTATAGAATACATTATTTCGAGCCACAGTTAATTATGAATATCAATAACTGCCTCTCGAAACCGTTCCTGTTGAGATGATTCAGTAAACCCCTTGGTAAGTTCTCTCTGTTCTGACCCTAGTTTACGTCGGACAGTTGTATCCATCTCAAAAAATCTTTTAATCCCACTATACAGTCCATTGGGACTTGGATCTACAACTTGTGCATCCTCAAGCAACTCTCGAACTCCCACAGATTCAGTTACTAACACTGGCGTTCCAGAAAGAATTGCCTCGAGAGTCGCGACGGGAAATGCGTCGCCAATAGAAGGTTGAACGTAGATACTGGCTTCAGAGAAGCAATCTATAAATGTATCTAGGTCAACGAATCCAGGCAATTCAACTACTGATGAGTCTGCGTATGATTCCTCTGAATGACCTTTTCCGAGGATTATGACACGAATGTCAATATCAGTATGTCCGGCCAATCGTTCAACAGCTGGAATAAGGTTCTCGTATCCATTAGCCGGTTTTGCTACTCCGACTGAAAGTATCGTAAATGGGCGTTGTGGAGACTGGGGCTCAAGCGATCTGAGACGGTCATATTTATCGTCATTAATTGGTGGGTGGACATATTTTACTGGAAGGCTACCGAGATACGGACGAGCCCAATTATAGACATCCCTGCCCACTGCAATGACGCCATCTAGTAGTCGGTTTGCTATTGGCCCAAGGAGTTTCCACAGATAGTGCGTAGGACGCTCTGGTAGAGTGTAGAAAGTTTCATCGGCTGCCAAATAGATTGCTGTCGTCATAGGGTGGCGTACCTTGTACGCCAAGAGTGTTTGTAGAGGTGCAGTCCCTTCGGCGATTACTATATCACACTCCTCTGAACTGATACCGGTCTTAATCCGTGACTTGATACTTTCCTTCTCTTCAGTTATGGGCGGCTTTTCGCCGGTCTCAAAGTGACGATAGACAGCTCCTACTGCATCTCCGAAGGATTGATGAGCGGGATGGGGCTTTCTCCCTTGGAAAAGCATACAGATGTCTTGCATCAGGTTTTATCTTACGTTTGACCCGAGTTCTACAGTATTCATCCTTCGATAACTAACCCAATTTCGGATGTGTTTCCCTTAGGGAGCATCTGGTTCACTATCCTCCTGATAAATGAGTCGGCACCACTCCCTTTCAAAACGCTCCATCCCGTAGCGTTCGGCAGTGGCCTGAATCTTCTCGGCATCCCACATCTGTCCGTACATCTTGTTGATGGCATCGCGAACGTTCTTGACACCGCGGTCAAACAGAATGCCGTTCACATCCTCTTCAATCTGGTACTTTGTGAATCCTTCGTTGACACCGATAACTGGTTTTCCGCTTGCAAATGCTTCCACAGGCACAATACCGAAGTCCTCGTGTTCGCTGTTGAAAAGGAGTGCATCACACCGGGCGAGGAGATCCCGTTTACGATCCTCAGAGACGAAACCGAGGAACTCGACATCGTCGTCGGCACGCCTACGGAGATCCTCTTCTACTGATCCAGTGCCTGCAATTCGGAGTTTGTAGTCGGTACCCGATACGGCGTCAACCAGCTCCTCGACGCGCTTATGTGGTTCGAGCCGGCCGAGGTAGAGAAGGAATCCTCTATCTTCCTTGTGGTAGTAGGACTCGAGGTCGATTGGTGGATAGATAACGGTCGTTGCCTCGCGCCGGTGGTAGGTCTCAAGGCGACGGGCAATGATTTCCGAGTTGACCACAAAATCGTCGACTCGAGGGATTGTCGACTGATCGTGAATCCGTGTTACTGACTGATAGAGTTGCTTGGCCCATCGAATCGGCCAGTTGTTTTCTTTATACTGTGCAGGTCCACGGTCAAAGAGCCACCTTGCGGGAGTATGAAGGAGATGATAGCGTCGTTGATACGGATGATGAAGGAGCGATTTCGAGATCTCCCCTGTCGTGATAACGGCATCATGTTGTTCTGGAACCTCAAAGTTCTCATACTCAATAACTCGGTGAACTCTTCGAATTGGGGTCTTCAAGGCTTGCTGATCAAGAAATCCGGGATCGCCAAACTCATCGACAGTCACATCAGTATTAAGCCTAATGTCGTCCGATTTCTGATACGTATAGAGTGGCGCATCAAGTACAGCGGCAAGTTCAGCGGCGTATTGTTCGCCGCCGCCACGAAACGTTATTGGATCATGGACGACACAGGGATCCGAGAACGGTGGAGACGGCTGAATATCTTGGTCGAGCATCGTGTTCGTCACGTGCTAGGAATAGATTGAGACATCTTGGTTGTATGAAGGCGCCGGTTTCTTCTGTTCATCCTTCTCCTTGCAAAAGTTCCTGCCACTGATTGATACAACGCTCTTTCGAATATCGCTCTGCAGTTTGTTGAATCTGGTCTGCACTCCACTCTTGACGGTACATACGTTCAATTGCGTCTCGCATGTTTTTGACACCGCGCTCGAAGAGGACGCCGTTAACTCCCTCTTCAATCTGGTACTTGGTGAACCCCTCGTTTACCGCGACGACCGGCTTCCCACTAGCCAGTGCCTCGACAGGTACGATACCAAAATCCTCGTGCTCAGCGTTGAACAGAAGTGCATCACACGTCGCGAGAAGTTCTCGTTTTCGCTCCTCGGAGACGAAGCCGAGAAACTCAACGTTTTCACCCGCTTTCGACCGGAGTTTCGGCTCCTTAGTTCCAGTGCCTGCTAACTTCAGTGTCCAGTCGGTCCCATTGACAGCTTCAATCATTGATTCGATTCCTTTCGCAGTCTCGAGGCGACCGACATGAAAGAGAAATCCCTCACGGGACATATTGACATATGTTCCTATTTCGACCGGCGGATAGATAATCGCGGTCGAATTCCGTCGGTAGTACGTTTGGAGACGACGTGCAATGACCTCGGAGTTGACGACGAAATCATCGATCCGGGGCACGATCGATTGTTCATGGACCCGACGTATCGACTGGTACAGCCTCTGAAACCATTTTATCGGCGTAATTCCGTCCGCGTAGAGATTCGTGCCACGGTCGAAGAGCCATCGAGTCGGTGTGTGGAGTAGGTGATAGCGCCGTTGATATGGGTGGTGGATGATAGAGCGAGCGAATATCCCAGTTGTAATGACAGCATCATGTTCCGCTGGGACTTCAAAGTTCTCGTACGCAAGAATTCGATTCGTCTCCTCGGTGAACGGAAGCCGGTCGAGAGCAGCTGGCGGACCGACCTCGAACGTACGGACGTCGATACTTGAGTCAACCTCGATACCGACTCTCTCTGTGTACAACGGTGCATCGAGAGCGGACGCGAGTTGCATTGCGTATTCCTCGGCACCACCAGAGACAGTGAGTGGATCGTGAATGATGCAAGGGTCGCTAAACGGTGGGGTAGGTGTTCTGTCACTCATTGTTTTCGTCCGGTACGGACTCATAGACAACATTCCGAAGTCTCTTCTCAAATTCCTCGTAGCAGTAGCGCTCGGCGTGCCGCTGAATCTCCTCAGAGTCGAAATCCACGGAGTTGAACGTACGAATCGTCTCCTGAAGGGATTCGACAGTCGGTTCGAAGGTGAGGCCAGTTGTCCTCTCTTCGACCTGATATCTGGTAAATCCCTCATTTACGCCGATAAGGGGCTTGCCTGCAGTGAGTGCCTCGGCACCGACGAGCCCGAAGTCTTCCTGTTCGGGAGCATAGACGACAGCTGTCGCATTCGCAACCAACGACTCGATATCATCGACGAAGCCTCGAATTTCGATGTTGTCGTGACCGCGAGCTAGCTGCTCAAGTTTCTCTCGTTGTTTCCCGTCGCCGGCGACGATCAGCTGCTCGCCAAGTTCGGTAAACGCCTCAACGATGAGGTCGGTTCGCTTCTCTGGGTCGAGGCGTGACCACGTAATGAAGTAGCCCTCGTCAGCTTCGTTTCGCCAGTCTCCAGTGACCGGCGGATAGACGATATCGGCATCGCGATCGTAGTAACGCTTGATGCGATCTCGGATGAGTTCACTGTTGGCGACGAACCTGTCGACATAGTCGAGTGCTTCCTTGTCGAGTGCGCGCCACACCTTTGCGAACGTGCGGGCGCCGAATGCGATGCCCGGGTAATCGACGCGTTCCATCCGTGATCGGAAGAGATCGTAGAGCCACCTTGGCGGACTATGCGGGTAGTGGACGATCCGCTGGTCTGTCTCCGGAACGTAGTACTTCGAGAGCGGACCACTCTCAAGAAGGGTATCGAACTCAGTCAATTCGGTTGTCCCTTCAGTCATATCGATCCCAACACTGGTCGGCTCAAGCGGATTCATTCCACTAGTTCGCCATTCCAGAAAAAGTCCAGATACCCCAGTAGTGTACTTGTCTTGGCGCATTGCCCGAATCTCGACGTCATCAGGGACCTCTACCCCATCAGCGACGTACATTGTATAGATGGGTGCATCGAGTACTCGAGCTGCTTCGATGGCGAATGTTTCACCGCCACCTATCCCAGGAAATCGGTCGTGAAGGACTGCGACATCGGTATCAGTCATCGGTTGACCATCTGAAAGAGGCGACTAGTGAGTGTGCCGAGATCTGTAGCCATCGGACCGACGTTGCTATCAGATCCGGCCCGTGTGGAGGAACACAAACTCCTTACGAGGGACACCATAGCAATTCCTTAGGAAACTACACCCTTAAGCGTGTTAGTCACACTTGACCTCCACCCCTAGAGGGGTGTTCCGCTCTTACCGTGTCAACGGAGACACCGACGTTCCCCCACGTCACTTCACAAGGCTTATTCGCACGATACCCGACCGTCAAAGCAATGAGTGACGACACCGAGAAGTCCGGGCTTTCCCTCCAGTCCGGCGACTCGTTCCTCGATCTCGTCGAGGAGTACTACCACGTTCCGGTGCTCGCGCTCGTACTCGGATTCATGTTCTGGGTGCGGGCCCGCTCGTGGGAGAACTTCATGGTAAACGGCCAAGTGGTCTTCTCCGGGAACGACCCGTGGTACCACTATCGACAGGTTGTCTACACAGTTAACCACTGGCCAAAGACGATGCCGTTCGACCCGTGGACCGGGTTCCCTACTGGGGTCTCCGTGGGTCAGTTCGGGACGCTCTTCGACCAGCTTATCGCGACGGCCGCCCTAATCATCGGTCTCGGCAACCCGTCCCAGCAGACAATTGCGCTCGCAGTTGTCTTCGCACCGCCAGTATTTGGGACGCTCGTTGCCATCCCGACGTACTTCATCGGGAAGCGCATCGCCGGCCGCTTCGGTGGCGTTACCGCGGCAGTCCTCCTCGCCTTCCTTCCAGGGACGTTCCTTCAGCGGAGTCTCGCTGGTTTCGCTGACCACAACATCGCCGAGCCACTCTTCCAGGCGACGGCCGTCCTCGGAATTCTCGTTGCTCTCACCGTGGCAACTCGTGACCGGCCAGTATGGGAGCAGGTTGCCGACCGCGACTTTGCTGCCCTCCGTTCGGTTATTGGATGGAGCGCACTCGCCGGTATCGCAACCGCTCTCTACCTCTGGGTCTGGCCACCGGGTGTTCTCCTTCTCGGTATCTTCGGCGCGTACATGACGGTTCAACTCGTCGCCGACTACTATCAGGGTCGGAGTCCCGACCACGTTGCCTTCGTTGGCACCGTGAGTATGGCCGTTACAGGAGTCCTTCTCCTCCTCCCGTTGAGCCAGAGTGGCTTCTCTGCAACACGGTTCTCACTGCTTCAGCCGTTCATGGCGTTTGCTACTGCCATCGGATCGGTCTTCCTCGCATGGCTTGCCCGTCAGTGGGACAGCCGGGATGTTGACCGAGGGTTCTATCCTGTTGCAGTCATCGGGTTGCTCGCTCTCGGCGTCGTACTTGTTCGGTTCCTTGCCCCTGGACTCTACAATCTGATTGCGAGCAACCTCCTCCGCTTTATTGGATTCTCCGCTGGTGCTGAATACCGCACTATTGCGGAGGCTCAACCCTTCCTCTCGCTCGCGGAACGCTACCGGCAAGTCACCCGTGCGGGCGCTATCGCCCTCTACTACGGGCTGACGTTCTTCACTGCAGCCCTCGCCGGCGCCATCATGCTCTGGAGTCCGCTCCTTCGTTCATCGAGCCCGCGGAAGGTCGGTGTCGGCGCTGTCTCCATTGTCGTCATTGGCGTCATCGCGATGTTCACCGGTATTCTGCCCGCGATCGCCGGCTTCCTCGGCATCGACTCGACGTTCCTTGGTCTCCTACTCGTTGGAGGTCTGCTCTTCGTTTCGCTCCTTCTCGCGGACATCTCCGCGGAGAAACGGATGCTCCTCGTCTGGGCGGTGTTCATCACCGCGGCAGCGTTCACACAGATTCGATTCAACTACTACCTCGCCGTGCCGGTTGCCGTGTTCAACGGCTACCTCGTGATGAGGGTCTTCCACTTCGTCGACTTTGGGGAGACCACTGACCAAGTAAAGGACGTCGAGTGGAGTCAGGTTATTGCCGTCGTCCTGGTCTTTCTCATCATCCTCGTCCCGCTCGCGGGCGCGTTCCAGATCGGCGGCGCGCCGGTCTCGAACGTCGTGCAGTCCTCGTCCGGGAATAACCCTGGCTCGGGCATTCAGGGCTGGGACCCGATGCTCGACTGGATGCAGAACAACACGCCCGCCGAGGGAACCTACGGCGGCGCGAACAACGCCGACAAGATGGACTACTACGGTACCTACCAGAAACCCGCTGACGGCGACTTCGACTACCCGAAGGGCGCCTATGGCGTGATGTCCTGGTGGGACTACGGCCACTGGATCACCGTCGAGGGCGAGCGCATCCCGGTCGCGAACCCGTTCCAGCAACACGCCACCTTCGCGGCGAACTACCTGCTCGCGCCGAATGAGACGGCCGCAAACAACGTCCTCCAGCAACACGGCGGGCCACAGGAACAGACCCGGTACGTCGCCGTCGACTGGCAGATGGTCACGCTCGGGAGCAAGTTCGGCGCTCCGACCGTCTTCTACAACGCGAACGAGAGCATCTCGCGCTCGGACTTCTACACCCCCATCTACCAACAGCAGAACCAGAGCATCACCCGGCAACTGGGGAACCTCCGCTCGCAGCGCTACTATCAGAGTCAGATGGTCCGCCTCTACCGTTACCACGGAAGTGCGGTCCAGCCCCAGCCGATCGTCGTCGACTGGGATCAGACCCGAACAACCGAGACTGGGTTCACTTACCGTGTCTACCAGCAGGACGGCCAGAACGACTCGCTGTACAAGACGAACTTCCGCTCTATGCAAGAGGCACGATCCTTCGTGCAGAACGACTCCACGTCGCAGATCGGCGGCGTCGGTCGCTATCCGAGCGAGTACGTGCCCGCGCTCAACCACTACCGCCTCGTCGGACTGAGCACGCAGCAGGCGCCGACCGCTCAAATCTTCCGTGGTGAGCGACTCTCGAACCTCCCGATGTGGGCGAAGACCTTCGAGCGCGTGCCCGGTGCAAAAATCCACGGGACCGCGCCCGCGAACACGACCGTCACCGCCTCGGTGACGATGCAGGCGCTCCAGCTCGGTCCGAACGCGACGTTTGAGTACACCCAGCGCGCCCAGACTGGGCCGGACGGCGAGTTCACGATGACGTTACCCTACTCGACGACCGGCTACGAGAACTGGGGCACTGCGAAGGGCTACACGAACGTCAGCGTTCGCGCGACCGGTCCGTATCAATTTAGCGCGGGTCGTAGCCTCAACATTTCCAGTGGTGAAATCTACACCTACACGACGAACGCGAGCGTCACTGAAGCCCACGTCATCGGCGAGAACACTTCGACTATCCAGGTCGACCTCGAGAAGCAGACCGTCGGCCAGATCGGCACTGGCCAGTCTGGAAGCGACTCGGGTAACACGTCGAGCAGTGGGGCCCTCGTGACGAACGAGACTACGACCGACGACACGGACTCGGACTCGACGGACACGAGCGAGACCACGACGTCGAGTCCAGCAACCTACGACTACGAACCTACACTCGCACGGGCTGACTGATACCCCACGATGGCTGCACGAGACTGGCTCACGGTCTACCTGAAGGGCGGCTGTATGGGTGCCGCCGACGCCGTCCCCGGCGTCTCGGGTGGGACCATCGCCCTCATCACGGGGATCTACGACCGACTCGTCGCGGCCATCGCCGGGCTCGACCCGCGGGAAGCACTCGCGCTTCTCCCGTTGCTCGCACTCGCCGTCCACGACGGCGAGAAGCGACGCGAGGCGATCGAGGCCTTCGACCGGATGGACCTGCCCTTCCTGATCGTCCTCGTGTTGGGCGTCCTTACTGCGGCGATCACCGTCGCGAACATCATCGAGTTCACGCTCCACACCTACCCGGGGCCGACCTACGCGTTCTTCTTCGGTCTCATCGCGGCGTCGGCGTGGGTGCTCCGCGACGAGATGCGCCTCGACGACGCACGGTATGCCGCGGTCGCACTCCTCGGCTTCGCCGTTGCCTTCGTCGTGAGCGGCGCGAGTCGTCGCGCACTCCCCGAGGGCCCGCTCGTCCTCTTCCTCGTGGGCGCGGTCGCCATCTGTGCGATGATTCTCCCGGGCGTGTCGGGCTCGCTCATCCTCCTCGTCGTCGGGAAGTACAGCGACATCACGGGCGCCGTCGAGACGCTGACGGACGCCGCCATCGCCGTCAATATCGATGCGGCCGTCGAGCCGTTCACGACACTTGCGATCTTCGGCCTGGGCGCTCTCGTGGGTATCCTCTCCTTTGCCCGCGCCGTCTCGTGGGCACTCGAACACTACCACGAGGCGACGCTCACCTTCCTCGTCGCGCTCATGGTGGGGGCCCTCCGCGTCCCCATCGATGAAGTGCGTGCGAGTACGCCGACGTGGGACCTACTCACGGTCGCGGTGCTGGGCGGTCTCGCCGTCGTCGGCGCGGGACTGGTCGTGTGGCTCGACCACGCGACCGGCGGCATCGAGTACTGACCGGCACTCAAGTACTCCCGCCTTCAACACGAACTCTAGACGATGAGCGACGATATCGGCCGAACCGCGTTCGGCGTGCAAGCCGGTATCGGCTTCGTCGGAAAGGTTGCGACGGCTGTCGTCGGATTCTTCGGGTCGATCTTCCTCGCCCGGGCGCTGGGCCCTAGCGACTACGGGCTCTTCTACGTCGCAATCGGCGTCGCGAACTTCTTCGAGAACCCGGCCAACGGGTGGGCAGCCGCCTGCAAGAAACGCCTCACCGAACCGGACTTCGACGTGAGTGAGGCGGTCGGCTCCGTGTTCGTCGTCGTCATTGCCCTCGCTGTCGTCGGCGTGCCGGTCTCCTACGGCATCCTGAACGTCGTGACGACTAACGAAATCCTCCCGCTGGCCGTCCCACTGCTCTTCGTCCCGCTCGCGACGTATCGGGCCTTCACGACGGTCCTCTCCGGACGCGCGAACTTCGCCCTCGCCGAGTGGGCACTCGTCGCCAACACGACACTGAAGATCGTCTTCCAGGTGGCCTTCGTCGTCCTCGGGTTCGGCATCTGGGGGATGGTCGGCGGCGTGGCTGCAGGCGCACTCCTCATCCTCCCGCTCGTCTATCGGTGGATCGGGGTCCGACCGAGCATTCCCTCGAAAGACTCGCTCCGGTCGGTCGCTCGCTTCTCGAAGTGGTCGATCCCACGAGGGTTTGTCGGCACGGGGCTCTCACAGATGGACGTGATTCTCCTCGGGTGGCTGGCCGCGGCCGGAGCGGCCGGACACTACCAGGTCGCGCTCAAGATCTCGATGCCCGCGGTCTTCGTCTCTAGTGCGATCGACAGCGGGCTGATGGCCCGCATCTCGAACCTCGAAACGCGGGGCTACGAGTGGCACGACGACTTCAGAAACGCACTGTCGATGGGGAGCATCCTCGCCGTCCCCATCTTCGTCGGTAGTCTCGTCATGGCGGAGGAAATCATCGTGACCGCATTCAGCGGCCAGTACGCCGGCGCCGGCGCGTTCCTCGTCGGCCTCGCCCTCTACCGCCTCCTCGTAACCCAGACGAGCGCGCGTGGTGCCGTCCTCGGTGGGCTCGACCGCCCGGATATCGGCTTCTGGATTTCCCTCGCCGAACTCCTCATCAACGTCGCACTCGGGCTCGGTCTCTGGTACGTCTACGGTCCCATCGGGATTGTCGCGGCGACGGTCCTCACCCAAGCCTTCTCCTACACGGCACAGACACTCGTGGTTCGACGCCTCGCCAACGTCGAGACCGTCGTCACGCGACCGTTCCTCGAACAACTTGGCGCGGGTGTCGCGATGGGAGTCGTCATCTGGCTCGCGAAACGACTCTACGGACTGGGCGAGTGGTACACCGTCGTCGCCCTCATCGGCCTCGGCGGCGTCGTCTACTTCGTCGTGCTCCTCGCGGTGTCGTCGTACCTCCGGGAAACCGTTCGGGGCATCCTCGAAGATTTCGCGGCGACGTACGTGTAGCACTCCACACTTTCCACAGCTATGGCCTCTTCCGGTGAGCGTTAGGCCCCTTGGTGCCAATGACCCAGTATGGATCGATTCGACGACGCGATCACCACCGTCGCTGCCGAGACGGGCGTCGACGCCGAGCGACTCCGCGAGGCACTCGAACAGCAACAAACGCTCGCGGCGGACGCGCCGGGTGTCGCGAGCCTAGAGGACCTCGTCTACGAGTGGCGTCGACTCCTTCCCGAGGAACCGCTCGTTCGCCGTGAGGATGGTGCCTACTACCTCGCCGTCGAGGACCACGTCTGGGAGGACTTCATCTCGCGCTTCGACTTCGACGACGAAATCGATGCCGCACTCCGCGATGTCCACGCCCGCGTCTTCGACGACTACGACGGCGAAAAAGTCCCTCTTGTGTTCGTCGACGAGTCGACTCACAACTGAGCGATTACGGCTGTGAACCACCCCCTCCTCAAGGAGCGATCTACTACTGTGGCGAGCAAGTAGGGAAAGGGAGTTCACCCGCGCAGGATTCCGTCTATGTAACTCTCGCTCGACATTGGGAGATTCACTCTTCTGAAGTATGGGACTGCTTCGAGAGAACGATTGCAGGAGCCTACACAAGATTTGTATACGATGAATACTTTGTATACACTATGGGCACGATTTCGGCTCGGGTTCCCGACGACCTCGAAGAGGACTTAGAGGAGTACGTCGACGAAGAACAGCTTGATCGAAGTACCGCGATCAGAAAGCTCCTCTCTGAAAGCCTCGCTGAGTGGCGGATCAATCATGCCCTCGAGAAGTTAGACGCCGGGGAGATGACCTTCTCCCGCGCTGCAGAGATCGCGGATGTGGACCCGTGGCGCCTCGCCACATTAGCTGAAGAGCGTGGGATCACGTGGGTAGGTGGAGAACATCTCGAAGATGACCTTGAAGAATTCTGATGTACGTTTTCGATGCCACTCCTCTCATCTACCTCGCAAAAGCTGAGTACCTCGATATTGTCGCTGAACTTGACGCCCGCTGTGTCGTGCCCAAGCGAGTCTACGAAGAAGTCGTCATCGACGGTCTCGATGCAGGATATCCCGATGCACGCCGCATCGAGAGCCAAGTTGAACACGGATTGTTCGATGTCGTTGCGGTTGAGGAAACCGAGCAGTATGGACGGCTGGTCCAGAACCCGAACGTAAGTGAGGCCGACGTCGCAGTCCTCACCCTTGCAGCGACACACGATGCAACGGCAGTGATGGACGAGGCGTATGGCCGAACTGTTGCCGAAACTGAGAATATCACGACAAGAGGGACTGCCTACCTCCTGTTGTCCTTAGTGGATCAAGGGACACTGTCGGCTGACGAAGCACGAGATATAATCGACGCGATAATCGAGGAAGGGTGGCACTGCTCGACAAAGCTATACGCGAAAATCGTCCGAAAGTTGGAGTCGCTTCGGGACGGTTCGAGCGAATAGGCTTGCCCCTGCCAAGGACGGAACGCTCTTGAATACCCGTCAGATACTCTCAGTCGATGGACCTCGACGAGCGCATCAAGCGACGCCAGCGGTCTGATGGCGAGAGTGGCCGCGTCGTCCGCTGAGGCCCACTCGACCCGACAGTCCACCTTGACGAACCGGTGGGCCGCGGCCCGACCGTCGAACGCATCCTCGACGCGTTCGGCCCGCTGTTCGATGGCGACCTCCCCACGGACGTCTACATTCACGGTCCGCCCTGGGTCGGGGAAATCGACGCCGCACTCCGCGATGTCCACGCCCGCGTCTTCGACGACTACGACGGCGAGAAGGTCCCTCTCGTGTTCGTCCAGTCGTAGCGTCTCTATTCTGAGCCCACGACGTCCGCGTCCGCGGGACCGCCAGCGTCGAACTCCCGGACGAGGCCGTCGAGCGTGTCGAGGTCGTCGTGGTGGACGAGCGGCTCCTCGGCAGTTCGACACGCCGCGTCGACGCCGAGTCGCTCGCAGACGTGGTCGGCGGTCGCCTCGGCCATGCGACGGTAGGTCGTGAGTTTCCCGCCGACGATGGTCGAGAACCCGCCGAGACCGTCACGGTCGGCGTGGTCGAGGAGGTAGAACCCGCGGGAGATGCCGCGCGCGTCCTCGCCGTAACGCTCGGGCGTGTAGAGCGGTCGGACACCCCAGTAGACACGCTCCAGCGCCTCGCGGGGGAGTGTATCGAGCATGGCCGCGCACTCGACGAACACATCTTCGACTTCCGCCTCACTCGTCGGGAAGTCGTCGGGGTCGTCGACCTCGACGCTGGTCGTCCCGAGAATCGCGGTGCCGGCGTCAGGGTGGGGGACGACGATGTCGCCGTCACTGGCCGGCCGACAGCGATTGAGCACGGTCCGGAGCGACGGTAAGTCGACGACGGCCATCGCGCCCTTCGTGGGGGTCATCTCGATGTCGACGTCGACCATCGCCGCGAGTTCGCCCGCCCACGCGCCCGTCGCGTTGACGACGTGGTCGGCCTCGATACTCCCGACCGGGTGGTCGACCGATGCGCCGACGACGGCGCCGTTCGAGACGAGGACGTCCGTGACTGGGGCGTCGACGTGGATCGTCGCGCCGTGCTCGCGTGCGTCGGCTGCGTTCGCGGCGACGAGTCGCGACGGGTAGACGACGCCGTCGGGGACGCGAAAGACACGCTCGACGTCGTCGGCGAGACGAGGTTCGGTCTCGCGGGCGGTGTCGCCATCGATTACGTCGACGGGGATGTCGAGATCCCGGCAGGCGTCGCGCTTCGTTTCGAAGTACGCGGAGTCGTCGCTCGTCTGGACGAAGTACCCGCCCGTGTCGGCGACGCACTCGCCCGCGATGTCGCGGAGGATGCGGTTCTCCTCGATACACTCGCGTGCACCCTCGGGGTCGTCGTCCGCGTAGCGGGCGCCGCTGTGGAGGACGCCGTGCGAGTGCCCCGACGTACCGGCGTTGAGACCGCCGCGCTCGACGAGCGTCACGTCGACACCGCGCATCGCGAGGTCGCGCGCGACGCCGACGCCCGTGGCTCCACCGCCGACGACGAGGACGTCCGTTCGTTCCATGCTCGCCCGTTTGCCGAGCGGGCACTTGGCTCTCCCGACGCGTGACCCATGATACGCGTCGGCCCGTGGGGAAGGGATTTGTCGCGGCCTGTCGAAGCGTCGCACATGTCCACCGGAGCGGAGACCTACGTCGGAGCAATCGATCAGGGGACGACCGGGACGCGCTTCATGGTCTTCGACCACGCGGGACAGGTCGTCGCGAACGCCTACGAGACACACGAGCAGTACTACCCGGAGCCGGGGTGGGTCGAACACGACGCGACCGAGATCTGGGAGAACACGAAGTTGGTCATCGTCGAGGCGCTCGCCGACGCCGAGTTGGACGCGACCGACCTCGACGCCATCGGCGTCACCAACCAGCGTGAGACGACCGTCCTCTGGGACGCCCACTCGGGCGAGCCGGTCCACAACGCCATCGTCTGGCAGGACCGGCGAACGACCGACCGCATCGAGCAACTCGAAGCCGACGGGTGGGCCGACCGAATCCGTGCGAAGACCGGCCTCCAACCCGACGCCTACTTCTCCGGGACGAAGGCCGAGTGGCTCCTCGACAACGCGGACCCGATCAAACTCCAGCGGACCCGCCCGCAGGATATCCGCGAGCGGGCCGAGGAGGGCGAAGTCCTCTTCGGGACCATCGACTCCTGGCTCGTCTACAAACTCACGGGCGCCCACGTCACCGACGTGACGAACGCCTCGCGGACGATGCTGTACAACATCCACGAGACCGAGTGGGACGACGAACTCCTCGAGGAACTCCGCGTCCCCGAGGCGATGCTCCCCGAGGTCCGCCCATCCTCAGACGACGAGTACTACGGGTTCACTGACCCCGAGGGATTCCTCGACACCGAGGTGCCAGTTGCAGGCGCACTCGGCGACCAGCAGGCCGCCCTCTTCGGGCAGACGTGTTTCGACGCGGGCGACGCGAAGAACACCTACGGGACCGGCTCCTTCTTCCTGATGAACACGGGCGACGAGGCCGTCGAGTCCGACCACGGCCTCCTCACGACCATCGGCTTCCAGCGCTCGGATGAGCCCGTCCAGTACGCACTGGAGGGGTCGATCTTCGTCACGGGCGCCGCCATCGAGTGGCTCGAAGATGTGGACCTCATCGAGGACCCCCGCGAGACGGCGACACTCGCCCGCTCGGTCGACTCCACGGACGGTGTCTACGTCGTCCCCGCGTTCACGGGTCTCGGCGCTCCCCACTGGGACCAGCGTGCTCGCGGGACCATCGTCGGGATGACTCGTGGCACCCGCCGCGAGCACGTCGTCCGCGCCACCCTCGAATCCATCGCCTACCAGACTCGGGACGTCCTCGAGGCGATGGAGGCCGACGCGGGCATCGAGATGAACGAACTCCGCGTGGACGGCGGTGCTGTGAAGAACAACTTCCTCTGTCAACTCCAGTCCGACGTCATCGGCACCGAAATTCTCCGCCCGCAAGTCGACGAGACGACGGCTCTCGGTGCGGCCTACGCGGCCGGTCTCGCCACTGGCTACTGGGAGACGGTCGACGAACTCCGTGAGAATTGGCAGGTCGACCGTGCGTTCGAACCGCGGGACGCCGCCGACTGGGACGCCCGCTACGAGCGGTGGGGCGACGCCGTCGAACGCGCGAAAGACTGGGCGCAGGAAGGGACGGAGTAACGGAGGCTGCCTCGATAGCGTACCCTGGCTGCCTCTTCAGACGTACTCTCGTTCCAGTTCGTCGAACAACTCGACGACCCGACTCTCGATTTCGTCACGAATCGCCCGGACTTCCGCGGGCGACTTCCCGTCCGGGTCGGTGAGGTCCCAGTCGCGATTCTCACCGGCCCACCCGGCGGGACAGACGTCGTCGGCCGAACAGCCCATCGTGATGACGTAGTCGGCGCGCTGAATCTCCTCGAAGGTTACCTCGCGGGGTTCGCGGTCGGATAGGTCGAAGCCTTCCTCGCGCATGGTCTCGACGACCTCTTGGTGGACGTGGTCGGCTGGACGCGTCCCACCAGTAATGATTTCGACGTCGTCTTCGAGGCCACGGTCTGCGACCTCGCGTTCGGCGAACGCGGTGGCCATCTGCGAGCGACCCGCATTCTGGACGCAGACGAAGGCGACGGTAGTCGTCATGCGACGACCTCCGAGCCGGAGTGCAGAGCCAGCGAGTCGCAGCGCCGAGTAGTTCGAGGCGACCGTCTCGCCCGGTTCTGGACGCAGACGAAGGCGACGGTGACGCGCTCCGATTCACGTTGGTTCTCAGTCGGAGTAGGCAACGCCACTCACCTCCGCCTCGGGGAACATCGTGTCCTTCGTCGCGAGCGCCACGCGGACGAGTGCGAGCATCACCGGCACCTCGATGAGTGGGCCGACGACCGTCGCGAGGGCGACGTTACTACCGATCCCGAACACCGCGACGGCGACGGCGATGGCGAGTTCGAAGTTGTTCGAGGACGCCGTGAACGCCACGCTGATACTCTCGGTGTAGTCGAAGCCGAGCAGGGCACTCGCACCGTACGCGAGACCCCAGAGGCCGACGAAGAAGACGAACAGCGGGGCGGCGATGAGCGCAATCTGTTCGGGGTGGCCGACGATGTAGTCGCCTTTCAGCGCGAACATCACGATGACCGTGAAGAGCAGCCCCAGCAGCCCCAGCGGCGAGATACGTGGGATGAAGCGCCCGTAGTAGGTCTCACGACCGACCGTTCGGAAGGCCACCTTCTGGACGAGGTAGCCCAACACGAGCGGGAGCCCGAGGAAGACGCCGACCATCTGGGCGACGAGGCCCATCGAGACGTCGACGGCGGTCCCACGCATGACGGTGAGGAAGAGGAAGGCGTAGGGGACGAAGAGGACGATCTGCAGGAGGCTGTTGACGCCCACACAGACCGCACACATCTCCTGGTTCCCGGCGGCGAGTTCGTTCCAGACGAGCACCATCGCGATACACGGTGCGATGCCGACGATGATGAGGCCGGTCACGAACTCGGGGTGGCCACCGAGGAAGAGGACGGCCAACCCGTACATAACGAAAGGAGCGATTAGCCAGTTGAACGCGAGCGTCAGCCCGATCTCCCGGCGGGCCGTCCGCGTGACTGTCGGGATACGCCCGTAGTCGATCTCGGCCATGATGGGGAAGATCATCACGAAGAGACCGAGCGCGATGGGGAGACTCGTCCCGTGCCAGGTGACCGCGTTCAGGACGTCGACGAATCCGGGGGCGAAGCGCCCGAGGCCGACCCCGAGCACCATCGCGAGCGCGATCCAGAGCGTGAGATACCGATCGAGAACACCCAGGTCGTCGCTCACGCGTCTACACCTCCGTCATCTCGAGTTTCGTCGAGGACGGCGAACAGTCGCTCGGCGCGTTCGGTGCTTCGGTAGTAACGCCAGTTGCCCTCTTTGCGTCGGGTGACGAGCCCGGCGTCGACGAGGTCGCCGAGCGCGTGGCTCAACGCACTCGTACTCACGTCGAACAGCGGTTCGAGTTCACAGACACAGAGTTCGTCGTCGGCGCCGACGAGGATACGCGCGATTCGGCTCCGGGTTTCGTTGCCCAGCGTCGAGAAGACGCCACAGTCGTCGTCGAACGACGACCCCGCGGCGTCGTCGGAGAGGGTGTCGAGTTCGTCGAGACGCGCCTCGACGTCGGCGGCACAGCACTCGCCGAGTTCGTCCGTGAGGAGGCGTTCGAGGCGCTCGGTGGACTGACTCATCACCCACTGTTTGAGCAATCGTTCAGATAGAGGTTCCGAATCTGTGTGAGCGAGTATTCAGATACGAATTGCCGACTGACAGATACTACTGATAATGATAGGTCATTCTCCGCAATCGGTCCTAACCTGATAGTGAAAGTATCCTTGCCCGACGCAGTCCTACTTCATTTTATGTCGCAGTCGCCGGTGACGAGATCTGTCGTCTGTCCGAGTTGTGAGTCGAAGGCTCTCGCTGTCGTTCCCAGTGACAGTACGATCGTCGACGAAGAAGACGATGCGGACGGAAAGGTCTGGACCGACTGTCGAACCTGTGGCGAGGAGTTCCTCACGTACTACCGCGTCGACGACTAGCTCCGTTCTTCGTCCGTTCCGACGCTGCCGTCGCACCACTCCGCGAACGCCGAGAGTTCGTCGTCCTCGTCGAAGCGCTCGATACACGGGACTTCCGCGGGGTGGTGGCGCTCGACGTAGGTCTGGAGGTCGTCGTACCGTTCGTCGGTCGTCTTCGCGAAGAGGATTTTCTCCTCGTCGTCGTGGATCTCACCTCGCCAGCGATAGACGGAGTTACACTCGACGGCGTTCACACAGGCCGCGAGCCGTTCTTCGACGAGTGCGCGCGCCAGCTCGTCGGCCTCGTCCACGGGGACCGTAATGTACGCAGTGGGCATACTCGTGTGTCCGAACGGCCCCCTCAAAGTTCCGGTGGGCGCCCGCGAGCGTCACCAAGAAGTCACGTCGTCCGGGAACGCCTCGGGCATCCGCTCGCCGACGTCGCCGTGTTCGACGACGGCCGCGAGTTTATCGAGGCGATCGAGCATGTCACTGTCCGGGTCGTGTGCCGCCAACGGAACGCCGTTGCGCCACGCCCGTCGGAAGGCGACGCGCTTGCGAATGCCCGGGCCGGGCGGGTAGTCGTGATCGAGTTTCGACGAGCGGGCGAACAACGGAAGCCGATCCCCGTACTCGGACTCCTCGATAGCGCCGACGATGCGACACTCCTCGCTGTCGCCCTGCAACTCGTTGGGCACGATGGCGAGGATATCGACGTCCACCTCGCGGCTGAGTGGGTCGATCTGCTGGTCGACCATGCGCTCGAACCCACTGAGACTCGGCTGGTGGGACGGATGGGAACGAGGACGTTCCCGGTCGCGACCATCGAGGCGTCGGAGAGTGGGCCGATCTTGGGTGGGGTATCGACGATAATGTAGTCGTAGACGTCGCCGAGAAGTGGGTCGACGACGGCGTTGCGGACGCGAAACTGCCCGAACGAGGCGTCGCGGATGGCGGATTCGACGCGTGCGAGCGACTCGTGGGACGGAACGACGTCGAACCAGTCGGTCTCGTGGACGACGTCTTCGACGGCGACGTCGCTCTCGGGGTCGAGGACGTCGGCCAGACTCGGGTCGGCCGTGTAGGCGTCTTCGAGTCCGATGCCTTCGGTCGCGTCGCCCTGCTGGTCGAGGTCGACGAGGAGGACGTCGTGCCCGCGATTCGCGAGGCGCTCCGCGAGATTGATAGCAATCGTCGTCTTGCCGACGCCGCCCTTCTGCAGGGCGACGCTTACCGCGCGTGGTTCGGGCATGGTGGGGGAGAGGGGAGAGTGGTCGTCGAACGACCGCGGCGTCGCTAGTAGTGTCTACTTGGACTCGTCACGCTTAATTCTTGCATTTGACCAACAGTTACCGACCCGACCTGTCCACACTCCAGAGAGTTAGAAAAATCGCCCGCAGGCGCCGTCGTGACCGCCGGTTCACTCAGAAGTCCGGCAGGTCGTCGGGGGCCTCGTAGTCGGCCTCCCAGTCGACCCACTCCGCTTTGAGCGTGTCCGAGACGACGCGGCCGAGTTCGGTCATCGCGGCGTTGATAGCCGAAACCGTCTCCCAGGAGTCGAGATCCGGGTGGATGCCCCGCACCTTCCAGTCCTCGGGGAGGCCGGGCGCGTGGTAGCCCACGCGGTCGGCGAAGTCGTCCCAGAAGAAGTCGAACTCCTGGAGCATGTCGAGGTCGAGGACGATGGCGAACTCCTCTTCTGTGAGGTCGGTCGTTTCGGCCCACTCCGCGAAGGCGTCGTCCCACGCACCGTCGTGGAGGAACTCGTCGAGGTCCTCGCGGTGGTACTCGTCGCCCTGCACGTCGACGTCCTCGTACTCCTCGACGCCCGCGTCCGTCTCCAGTTCGGGCGGGTCGGGAATCTCGTCGTAGTCGAGGCTCATGCACACCCGTAAGTCGGGTAGGCGGAAAAAGGATTCACTCGCGTTTCTGTGTGCGGTCAGTTGTTGCTCGCGAGGTCGTCCTCACCGTCGAGGGCACCCTGCTGGAGACGCACGGATTCGTCGGTCTCGACTTCGAGGTCTGGGACTTCGGTCGGCTCGCCGTCGTCGTCGACGGCGACGTAGACGAAGTACGACTCCGTCGTGAGTTCCGTCTCGCGAGTCTCCAGGTTCTCGGCGAACACCTTGAGACGCACTTTGACGCTCGTCCGGCCGGCCTCGTAGACGTAGGCCTCGATGAACGCGGTGTCGCCGACGGGGATGGGCCGCTTGAAGTTCACCTGTTCCATCCGCGCGGTGACGACCGACTCGCCGGCGAAGCGCATCGCCGACATCGCGCCGACCTCGTCCATCCACTTCATCACGTTCCCACCGTGGGCGGTCCCGTGGGGGTTGGCGTGATTCGGCTGGACCATCTCGCGGTTCTCGATGTACGTCTCCATCAGTTCGGTCATAGCACTGGATTCGTCGCCGGGGAAGGTGACGTTTGCCCTCCGCACTCTCGCGTGAGCGGAAGTCGTAAGGCCGGCGGGCGGATATTCTGGGGCAATGAGTGATGGTACCGACCGCGGGTCGGTCCACGTCGTGGGAACGGCACACGTCTCCCACGAGAGCGTCGACCGGGTTCGAGAGGAAATCTCCGAACACGACCCGGACGTCGTCGCGGTCGAACTCGACGAGGGCCGCTATCGCCAAATGAAGGGCGAGGCCCCCGACGATATCGACCCCCAGGACCTCCTCCGCGGCAGTATGGCGTTCCAGTTCCTCGCTTACTGGCTGCTCTCCTACGTCCAGAAACGCCTCGGCGACCGCTTCGACATCGAACCAGGCGCGGATATGCTGGCGGCCGTCGAAACCGCCGAAGAACGCGGCCACGAGGTCGCGTTGATCGACCGCAACATCCAGGTGACCATCCAACGCTTCTGGTCGCGGATGGGTATCCTGGAGGTACGTGTTTAGCCCCAGATCGATTTCGGTAGTCTCTCGTAGGGACCGAGAAACAAATGACGTAGATCGATGCAACAGGCGAGTGAGTGTACCCTCGAGGGATGGTCTCCGGATCGGAGACCATCCCGTCTCGTCTGTTCATGACTTCTTCGGAGCCGACCAAAGAAGAGATCCTCGACCGTCTTGCTGCGCTTGAGGAAGAAAACGAAAAGCTCCGAGAGGAGAACAAGCGGCTCAG
The DNA here is from genome assembly GCF_029814175.1 of Halospeciosus flavus. Taxonomy (GTDB): domain Archaea; phylum Halobacteriota; class Halobacteria; order Halobacteriales; family Halobacteriaceae; genus Halospeciosus; species Halospeciosus flavus. The sequence continues at coordinate 1,228,520 of NZ_CP122312.1, forward strand.
AGCCAAGCTTCGGTGGTACGAGGGACCCCATACACCGCCGAGCAAGGACCAATCGGACCAAGAGGAGTCGTCCTCGTCCGGCGGGGACGAGGACGACGAACAGCCACGGACTGACGGTGGCACGCCCGGCCGAATGTCTGGACACGACCCGGAATGGCGCGACGCTCCTGACCCAGATCGAGAAATCGAGGTCACCTGTGACTGCTGTCCAGACTGTGGTGAAGCGTTCGACGAGTCGGCGGGCGTCAGCCCCCGACTCGTCGAGGAACTCCCTGATCCACAGCCACCGGAAGTCACACAGTACAACCGCCACCACTACGAGTGTCACTCCTGTGGTGCCGAGACTGTGGCCTCACACCCCGACTGCCCCGATGAGGGGCAGTTCGGGGTGAACGTCATCGCACAGGCGGCGCTCTCTCGGTACGACCACCGCCTTCCCTACCGGAAGATCGGCGACCGCTTCGAACAACTCCACGGACTGGTGCTGTCAGGCGCGTCCGCGTGGCACGCGACCGAGCGCGCTGCGCGCGCCGGTCGCTGTAAGTACGAGCAGATTCGACGCCAGATCCAGCAAGCCGACGTCGTCCACATTGACGAGACTGGAATCAAACGCAACGGCGAACAGGCATGGATCTGGACGTTCACCACCGAGAACCACACGCTGTACGCGGTCAGGGAGAGTCGAGGAAGTGATGTTCCCGCGGAAGTCCTTGGCGAGGACTTCGCGGGAACGGTCGTCTGTGATGGCTGGACGGCGTATCCGGCTTTCAGCAGCAACCTCCAGCGGTGTTGGGCGCATATTCTCCGGGAGGCTGAAGACGCCGCCGAGAAGCAGGCGGAAGGCGAACCGATCTATCGTGCTCTCAAACAGCTACGTCGCTCTCCAGACTCGGCTGGAGAGCGACTTGACAGTCCGTAAGCGAGCAGAACTCCAACGTGTGGCGCGGAGAGAGCTTGAATCGCTGATAGAGCGGTCAGTTCCCGACGGACCAGTGGCAACACTACTTGGCAAGATCGAAGGAGGCCTTGACCACTGGCTCACCTTCATCGGTGAGCCAGCGGTCTCCCCAACGAACAACGCCGCTGAAAATGCGCTTCGTGAGCCAGTGGTTCTCCGGAAGCTCATCGGAACGCTCCGCAACGACCGCGGCATGTTTGTGCATGAGACGCTGCTGTCCCTGCTGGCGACCTGCCGCCAGCAGGGACGCAATCCCTACGATGAGTTCAAGCGAATCGCTCGAGACAACGAGATGATTTCACGAGCTCAGGCTGTGCCCGCTGTTGCGTCCTCGGGGTAAACACGTACTCCTGGAGAAACTCCGTCTCGTCGGGGGCCTCGCGCTGGGCGTCACCGACGGCTGGACGCTCGGCCTCTCGCTCGGCGCGTTCGCGGGCCTGTTCGTCGCAGCGATCGCCGAAGTCGTCGCCGGCCCCTTCTTCCTCGGCGTCGGCGCCGGCGGCCTATTTGGCGTCCTCGCGAGCATCGTCGAAGGCGTCGGACTCGGACTCGCCGGCGGTGCACTCGTCGGCGGACTCCTCGGTGGCCTCTTCGAACTCTCGGGTGACCCCGAGGAAGACCTAGAGGAAATCGACATGGAACAGCTAACCGACCAGGACGTCGTCTCCGCGATGATGGAAGAGTTCCGCCGCTTCAGCCCCAGTGGGGCAGAGGCCCTCATCGACGAGCGCGACGCCTACCTCGCCCACGGCATCCACAACCTCCGGATGCAGGGCAAAGACGTCGTCGCCGTCATCGGTGCCGGCCACCAGCAAGGCGTCCTCTCCTACCTGGAGAACCCCGAGACGCTACCCGCGATGGAGACGCTGACCGGCCGCGAGGAGAAACGATTCTCCATTCCCAAGCTGTTCGGCTTCCTCATCACGGTCGGCTTCCTCGTCTTCTTCGCCCTCCTCGTGATGGCAGGCGTGAGTAACGCCATCCTGCTGAAGGTGTTCCTCGCGTGGTTCCTCTTCAACGGCGTGTTCGCCGCGGGACTCGCCCTCCTGGGCGGTGCCCACTGGCAGAGCGCGACCGTCGGCGGTCTCGTCGCCTGGCTCACCAGCCTCAACCCGCTGCTCGCGCCTGGCTGGTTCGCCGGCTACGTCGAACTCCGATACACGCAGGTGAGCATCGCCGACATCTCGACACTCAACGAGATTCTGGCCGACGAAGAGGCACCAGTCCGCGACCTCATGTCGCGGATGATCGACGTGCCCCTCTTCCGCCTCATCGCCGTCGTCGCACTCACCAACACCGGGAGCATGGTTGCGAGCCTACTGTTCCCCATCGTCATCCTCCCGCTCATCGGCGGCCCCTTCGATAGCGTCGCCGACGTGACCGCGGCGATGATGCAGGGTATCCAGAACAGCGTCGACCTCCTCACGGGGCTGGTCTAATGAACATTCGCTTCAGCACCCAGGAGATCCGTGACCTGCTCATCGCATGGCTGGCGCTTGGCCTCGCGTTCACCTTCTTCTACTCGCGGGTGAGCGCCACCGGCTTCAGTGACTTCCTCACCTCGCCAGGGTTCGTCTACGCGTTCGTCCTCAGCCTCGTCACCGCGGGCGTGGGTTTCCTCCTCCACGAACTCGCACACAAGGTCGTCGCCGTGAAATTCGGCCAACTCGCCGAGTTCCGCGCCGACTTCGGGATGCTCTTCCTCGCCGTCGCGGGCGGCCTCGCGGGCTTCCTCTTCGCCGCGCCTGGCGCCGTCCACCACCGCGGGCGCATCACCAAACGTGAGAACGGCCTCATCGCCGTCGCCGGCCCGGTGACGAACCTCGCGCTCGCCGCGCTCTTCCTCGTCCCCGCACTCGTCGCCGGCGGTCTCGTCGGCCAAGTCGGGTGGCGTGGCGTCAGCATCAACCTCCTGCTCGCCGGCTTCAACATGATCCCGTTCGGTCCGCTCGACGGCCGGACGGTCCTCGACTGGAGCAAGCTCTGGTACGCCGTCGTCGCGATCCCGAGTATCGGCCTGGCGGCACTCCTCCTCTTCGCCTAGCGCTCTTCTTCGCCTTCTGCATCCGCGCTCTCGCCCGCACCCTCGTCTTCCGCTTCGAGGTGTTCACGCGCGAACTCCGAGAGCGACTCCCAGCCGAGTTCGTTGCCGACCGCCTCGATGGCCTCACCCAGCGACTCACCCTCACCGAGTCGACGGACGACTCCCTCACGGCCGGAAGCAAGACGATCGTGACCCGGGACCTCCCGAAGGATCGACCGCTCCTCGGGATTGTGAAGTACCTCGGGGACAAGCCCCGAGGCTTCACCGTTTTGTCCATGTCGTCCAGAAGCGGACGAACGGACGCAGGCGAATTTAATTCCCCTCGGCCTCCCTGTGCAGGTCGGCTGGAATTAACACCCGAACACTCGCTGTGTCCGTGAGGGTCGGTCGCTCCACCACGACCCGACAACTCCCGTCTCACCGCCAGTGGCGGGTTTTGAGAGGAGTCGCATTTCCAAACCATCGAACGACCGCTTCACATTAAGGTCTTTAATGCCCGTCACGGTCGTTACACCACGGTACGAGACGTGATGAGTTAAACATTTTGACGGCCTTCACCCTCGGGATCAAGCCCCGAGGCACTCGGCCTGCTCAGTCTGTAGAACGCTTCGATCGTCCGGCTCGCCTCACTTGTTTGGAGCGCACCGAGGCGCATCCGATCCTCCTCGGTCTCGGAAACGTTCGTACTCGGGTCGTGTTCACTCATATCGTGAAATCGATGAGCCGCAGCAAAGTGGATTCTGGCGGCCGAAAATCCTTGAGGGACACACGCAGCCAGATGCGCGGCGCCGCCGCTCAGAGACAAACGAGCGCGACGAATTACGGTGAGAAATCTGTCTAGCGCACGGCGTTGTAGGCGCGTTCCGTCCGCTCGACGAGGCGGTGGAGGGGCAGGGTGACACCGACCTGCCGGGCCAGGAGGGCGAGCGGGAGCATGGTGATACCGAGTACGAGACTCGTCTGGTACAGCGCTGCGGCAGCGTAGCGCGTCAGGGGTGACGTCATTACGACGAATGGAGGTGATGCGATTGCTGTATAAACCCCTTTCGCCCACGCCGAGAGCGGAAACTCGACGCCGTCTGGCGATTCACCTGAAGAAGTCAGAAGGTAGAGAGGAATTGCCTTCGCATCGACAGGTGGGGGAATAGCCGGTGTGGGGTCGGCGCAGCCAACGCGTAAGTTATGTGAATATCAGCCGTAACGTCCGCGATATCGGCGGTTGTGAGGGTCTACCATGACTACAGACGAACCACAAGACACGAGTTACTGGACGGTCTTGCACAAGTATGAGCAATTACGTCGTGGCGATGGAAGCCGCGTGGTTGGTTCGTGACGTCGAAAACTCGGACGACGCAATCGGCGTGGCCGTCAGCGAGGCGGGCAAGCGCCTGAACGACCAGGACCTCGACTACGTCGAAGTCGAAGCCGGTGTGACGGCCTGCCCGGCCTGTGGCGAGCCCCTCGACGCGGCCTTCCTCGCCGCGAGCACCGCCCTCGTCGGTCTCGTCCTCGAGATCACCATCTTCAACGCCGACAGCGAGGAACACGCCTCCCGTATCGCCAAGAGCGAAGTCGGCGGCGCGCTCCGCGACGTCCCCCTCGAGGTCATCGAGATCGTCGAGGAAGAAGAGAGCGAGTAACGCCGACTCCCACCCCGGCGGAGCCGTTCCTTCTCCCCTGTTGATTCGGCCAGGAGCAACTTTTATCCATAACCATCGGTAATTACTGTGTATGTACCTCCCTACGCCGCAGGACCTGCGCGAGCGCCGAAACGAACTCGGCCTCACGCAGAGTGAACTCGCAGAGCGCGCCGACGTCTCCCAACCGCTTATCGCCCGCATCGAGGGCGGTGACGTCGACCCGCGTCTCTCCACGCTCCGGCGAATTGTCGAGGCACTGGAAGCCGCCGAAGGCGACGTCGTGCGCGCCCGGGACCTCATGCACGAGGGCGTTATCTACGTCTCTCCGGACGACCCCGTTCGGCGTGCCGTCGAGAAGATGCAGGAGAACGGCTATTCACAGCTTCCGGTCCTCGCCAACGGCGTCCCCGTCGGGTCCATCAGTGATAGCGACGTCTTCGAGGCCGGCGAGAACGTCGGTGACAAGCCGGTCCGCGAGATCATGAGCGAGTCCTTCCCGTCACTCTCGCCCGACGCCCCGCTCGACAAAGTCTCCAGTCTCCTCGAACACTACAAGGCCGTGATGGTCACTGACGAGGGCGAAACGGTGGGCATCATCACGCAGGCCGACGTGGCCGCCCGCGTCAGCTAACGACCGCGTTTTCTGCGGACACGGTGGGGTCGATTTGACGAGCGCGCCGAATTCGCCGTCGACACCGTGACGTTCAGGGTGGGTGAGCGAGACGTTCACCTATGTCTCTCTCGACGATCGCTGTCACCGGTGGTAACGGCACCGTCGGCAGTCACCTCCTCGCTCATCTCGCCGAACACGGGTACGAGACCGTCAACCTCAGCCGTGGCTCGTGTCGCGAGGAGCACTCGGACGAGTACGTCCGTGTCGACCTCACCGACCCCGGCGCCGTCCACGGCGCGCTCGCGAAGGCCGACCCTGACGCCGTTGTCCACCTCGGGATGGTCCCGACGCCCGAGTCGAACCCCGACCACGAGACGTTCGAGAGCAACGCACAGAGCACGTGGCACGTCCTCGAAGCCGCCGAGGCGCAGGGAATCGAGCGCGTCGCCCTCGCCTCCAGTCTGTGTGCCGTCGGCGCGGGCTTCGAACCCGAACCGGTCACACATCCCTACTTCCCCATCGACGAAGAGACACCGCCCACGCCGTCGACGTCCTACGGCGTCGGCAAGCAGACACTCGAAGTCGTCGCGGACGGCTTCGGCCGCCGTGAGGGTGCGCCAACCCAAATCGCCAGCCTCCGCTACCCGTGGGTGACGACCGAGGCGGACATCCGCGAGACGTTCGTGGAATCGGACCGGAGCCTCGACGCCGTCCAGCAGTTCGACGACTGGGTGTCAAAGCGCAATACCCTCTTCACCTACATCCACATCGATGACGCCGTCCGGGCGACTCGTCTCGCTGTCGAGACCGACCTCGACGGCCACGAGCGGTTCTTCCTCTCCGCGCCGGACACGAACCTCGAGACGCCCACCGCGGATGTCCTCGACGAGTGTTTCCCCGACACCGAGTGCCGCCGCAACTTCGAGGCCTACGAAGCGCTCGTCGACACTTCGAAAGCCCAGGACGTGCTCGGATGGGAAGCCGAGAAACGCTGGCGAGACGGGACGTAGCTCAGAAGTGGACGGTGTCGCCCCGACGGCCGTCGGGCGTGACGCGCTCGGCACACTCGACACAGAGTTCGAGCGGGCCGTTGTAGTGGAGTGGACAGGCCGCCGCGCCACACCCCCGACACTCGTGGTCCGCGAGGTGGGCGCAGAAGTCGCACTCGTCGAGGTCGGGGGGTGACGAATCGCTCTCGGACACGGTTCGCCTTTATGTACTCCCGTCGAGCACATAAAGGGCCGTCAACTGTCGACACCGGAACGTCCGGAGAAGAGCCGCGACGGCGGAGCCGATCAGGAACTCACTTCGTCGATCTCGAACAGCTCGCCGCAGCTGTTGCACTCGTACATCTTGTGGACGCCCTGGGACTCGGTGTTGTCTGCCGACACGACCAGTTCGCCGCCACAGTCTGGACACTCGGGCATGGACGTGGCTTCGACCGCCCGGCTTTCGAGTGTTGTGGCCGGTCGGGTTCAGAGCGAGAGTCCACGAACCTCGACCGAGTCGCCCTCGCGGACTTCTCCGATTCGCTCTCCATCGGTCTCGGCGACGAGGGTCTCGGCATCGGTCTCGGGGAGTGCGACGACGAAACCGGTCCCCATGTTGAACGTGCGGTGCATCTCCTCGTCGGAGACGTTCCCACGCTCTTGGACGAACGTGAAGACGTCCTGTGCGGGGAGCGGGTCGGTCACGTCGTACTCGAAGTCGCCCATCCGCGAGAGATTCGTCCAGCCTCCGCCGGTGACGTGGGCCGCGGCGTGGACGTCGAGGTCGCGGAGGTGGTCGAGCAGGTAGGTGTAGATACGCGTCGGCTCCAGTAAGGCCTCGCCGACCGTCTCGTATCCCTCGTAAGGGTAGGCGTCGGTGTACGCTCCCTCACGGGTCGCGGCCTCGCGGGCGAGCGTGAGCCCGTTCGAGTGGATGCCCGACGAGGCGAAGCCGACAAGGACGTCGCCGACCTCGGCCTCACCGGGGAAGACGGCGTCCTTGGGCGCGAGTCCAGCTACGGTGCCTGCGAGGTCGAAGCCTTTCACGACTTCGGGCATCACGGCCGTCTCGCCGCCGACGAGAGCGACCTCGGCCTCCTTGGCACCCGCAGCCAGTCCCTCGCCGATCTGCTCGGCGAGTGCCTCGCTTGGTTCGTCGACGGCGAGGTAATCGACGAACGCGACGGGGCGGACGCCGCCCGCGACGAGGTCGTTGACGTTCATCGCCATGCAGTCGATACCGATAGTCGAGTAGTCTTCGAGCGCCTCGGCGACGAGTAGTTTCGTGCCGACGCCGTCGGTCGCGAGTGCGAGGTAGCGGTCGCCGACGTCCAAGAGACCAGCGTACGCCGACTCGTCCTCGACACCTTCGACGGCGCCGACGAGCGCAGCCGTCGCAGCCTCGCTCGCGTCGATGTCCACGCCCGCCTCGGCGTAAGTGAGTCCTTCCTCGGCGTCCTCCGGACCGTCTTCAGTCATACACGGATACGGGTAACCGACTGCGAAAAAGACTGCGGTATGGGCACGTTCGTGGTCCGTATCTCCGGACACAATGGACCGTGGCAGCGTTCCACGCGCTCTCTCGCGGGGCTCCGTTCGTTGTACTCACGAATCCGTCCCGAATTCCAGCGCGTAGCCCGCTCCCTCGCGAGGTTTCGCTCGGTGTGTGCCAATCCGCCGGAAGGGTGGGTTTTATCAGTCCGCCGCGGGTAGCATCCGGTAATGCGTAGCCCCGGAGAGTTCTCCCCGAGTCACGAACTGATTTCCGACAAGACGAAGAACCCCTACGACCCGCAGGTCGGCGAACTGCCGGAGAACAACCTCTCCCACCAGGACGTCGAGAACATGCAGGAGTCGAAGACGACGATCGTCGGTCTCACGACCGACGACGGCGTCATCATGGCCTCCGACCAGCGCGCCTCGCTCGGTGGCCGCGTCGTCTCCAACAAGGACGTCCAGAAGGTCGAGCAGATCCAGCCGAACGCGGCCCTCTCCATTTCGGGGTCCGTCGGCGGTGCCCAGTCGTTCATCCGCTCGCTGAAGGCGGAGACGAACCTCTACGAGGCCCGGCGTAGTGAGGAGATGTCCATCAAGGCGCTCGCGACGATGGCCTCCAACATGCTCCGCGGCGGCCCCTTCTTCATGGTCGTCCCCATCCTCGGCGGCGTCGACGACGAGGGCGGGCACGTCTACAGCCTCGACCCGTCCGGCTCGGCACTCCCGGACAAGTACACCGCACAGGGCTCCGGGATGCCTTACGCGCTCGGTACCCTCGAAAACGAGTTCACCGAGGACCTGACGATGGACGAGGCCGAGACGGTTGCCGCCCGCGCCGTCAAGGCCGCCTCCGAGCGTGACACCGCCTCCGGTAACGGTGTCCACATCACCCGCATCACGCGCGAGAACGTCGAGATCGTCGGTCACGAAGACTTCGACGAACTCGTCTAGAGCCGGGCCGCGACTCCGTATTCGCCTTTCTCTCCTGTTTCCACGTCTCGATAGCGACGCGGCAGGCGCCGTGCCTGTCCCACGCTCCGTCTGCGCGTCTCTCCGCCGACCCGTCGTCTCAGCGCTCTTCGTCGCCGAGGTCGCGACCCCGCCCGAGCCAGTCGGCGAAACTCCCGTCGATGAGCGTCTTGCGCTGATTCTCGATGTACTGGGCCTGCATGTCGTAGACGGCGTTCTCGAAGTCCGCGCCGTCATCGAGTGCTTCGCGAACCGCCTCTCGCTTCCACCCGGCCGGAGTAACACCGTGTCGAGCGCGCTGGCGAAGCGGCCAGAGGTACTTCGCCGCCTCTTCCTCCGAGAGGCCACGGTCGGTGAGCCCCGCGGTCGCGTGCTCGAAGAGGTCCGTGTAGATCGTCTCGAGGTCGGTCGTCTCCTCGCCGTCCTCGGTGACGTAGGTGAGGTCGGCGTCGAGGCCGTCCTCGGCGGCGGCGTAGAAGTTCTCCTTCGCCGTCTCCCAATCGAGGTCGTAGAGGTGGTGTCCGCGCTTGACCATACTCTCGAGCAAGCCCGCGAACGCCGCCTGATAGGCGATGGTGTCACGGACGGTCGGCTGACCGGGAATCGGCCGGAACTCGATGCGAGCGTTCGCGCTCTCCTTCGAGGACCCGCCGAACACCGGGCGGACCCACCGCCAATACGTCCCGTGTTTCATTCGGAAGTGAGCGAACTCGTCGTCGAAACGCCCACCGGTCTCGACCGGCATCGGGACGATGACGGGGTCGTCGGCGACGCGGTCGACTGCGGCCTCGACGCTGTCGAAGTCCTCCGGGAAGCGGACCTTCTCCTGTTTGCCGGGGACGTTGAGCACGCTCTCGAAGACGTCGATGCGGTGTTCCGAGTGACCGTCTTCGAGGATCTCCTCGGCCGTCGCGTCCTCGTCGTAGAGGTCCGGTGGGTAGAACGGCGAGTTGACGCCGAGTGCGAGCAGCGGGCCGGCGAGTCGGACCGCGTAGCGGAAGTAGGTGGGCAAGTCGACGGCCTGTGGTACCTGGTAGTGGGGTTGGATGGAGGTGATGAGCGCCTCGGGCATCACCGTGTCCGCCTCCAGTGAGACGTGGGGAGCGTCGAGTCGCATCCCTGCTGGCTGGTCGGTGTTGGCCATCGCGTGGTAGCGCGTCGACCCACTCATGTTCGTCGCGATGGTGATTCCGTTGTCCTCGACGCTGTCGACGAGGTAGCGCTCTGCCGTCTCGCCCTCCGGCGGAATCGTCCACATGCCGTCGCTGACGAGGTGGAGCCCCTCGGCGTCCATCGGCTCTTCGGCGGCCTTCAGCCGTGCCCGGACCTCCGCTTCTTGGGCGGCGAGTCCGAACTCGTTGAGCGGGTCCGGGCTCGTCGTCATCTCGGCGTTGTGGAGACCGAGTTCCTTCTCGAAGCCGACGAACTCCAGCAACCGTCGCGGAATCCGTGCTAGTGACGACTCGTCGTTGACACCGTAGAACTCGTACTCCAGGCCGACGATGGCCTGTGGGTTGTCGAATGTGCCCGCGGCGATCTCCTCTTTGATGATTTCTGCGTCCTCGCGGACGTGCTCTTGGAACTCCTCGACGTCGAGGTCGAGCACGTCTTCTACGTCCGCCGCGAGATCCGACTCGGACATACGCAGGTGATTTGGCCGGCCCCCTCTTGAATCCTGTCGGGGAGCCGTTCCCACGACCGCAGGTCCGCGCTTTTAACACGCCGAACCGGCTACTCGACGGTAATGCAGTTTGAGGCGTTCGCCGCGGCCGCCGCCGACATCGAGGCAGAGGCCGCGGATACCGATATCGTCGCTCGCGTGGCCGACCTCTTCCGCGAAGCCGGGCCGGCGTTACCCATCGTCGCACGGTTCGTTCAGGGACGAGTGTTCCCAGCCTACAGCGAGACGAAACTCGATATCGGGCCGAACTACTGTTACGAGGCCATCGCTCGCGCTGCCGGGCAAAACGTCTCCGCGGACGACGTCGAAACACGTCTCGCGGACGTCGGCGACATCGGCGAGGTAGCCGCGTCCTACGACTTCGGCGGACAGCGTGGGCTCGGTGCGTTCGGTGCCGGCGCCGGTTCGGGTGGCAACGGAGACGACCTCACCGTCGAAGAGGTGTACGAGGAACTCGAATCTCTCGCGGGCGCCGAGGGGTCGGGCAGCCAAGACGAGAAGATCACGGTCCTCTTCGGCCTGTTTAACCGCTGTTCCTCACAGGAAGCACGCTATCTCGCTCGGCTCGTCCTCTCGGAGATGCGTATCGGTGTCGGCGAGGGAGCAGTTAGAGACGCCATCGCACAGGCTTTCGACATTCCTGTCGAGTCGGTCGAACGCGCACTCCAGGTGACCAACGACTACGGACTCGTCGCCGAAGTCGCCCGCGAGGAGGGCGAAGACGGACTCGACGACCTCCACCTCGAAGTCGGGCGACCGGTCCAGGCGATGCTCGCACAGGCCGGCACCGCAGCCGACGCCCTCGAAGAGTGGGACGAAGTCGGCGTCGAGTGGAAGTACGACGGCGCTCGAGTGCAGGTACACTTCGATGGCGAGTCGGTCGGCGTCTACTCACGGAACATGGAGGACGTGACGGCGGCCCTCCCCGAAGTCGTCGAGTATATCGAGGCCCACCTCGACGAACCGGCCATCCTCGACGGCGAGGTCGTCGCGGTCGACGACGAAGGCGAACCACTCCCCTTCCAGGAGATTCTCCGCCGTTTCCGCCGAAAACACGAGGTCGAACGGATGCGCGAGGAAGTGAAAGTCGAACTCCGGGCGTTCGACTGCCTGCACGTCTCCGGTGAGGACCTCCTCGACGCACCGCTCGTGGAACGCCACAACCGACTTGCCGACCTTCTCCCCGCAGAGGCCGTCTCCGAACTTACGGTCACGGACGACGCCGAGGAGATCGCCCGCATCGAGGACGCAGCACTCGAAGCAGGCCACGAAGGTATCATGCTGAAGAACCCCGAGTCGACGTACTCGCCGGGCAAACGCGGGAAGAACTGGCTGAAGCGCAAGCCCGACGTCGAGACGCTGGACCTCGTCGTCACGGGCGCGGAGTGGGGTGAGGGGCGCCGCGCCAACTTCCTCGGGACGTTCCTCCTCTCGGCGTGGGACGACGATGCCGAAGCGTACGTCACGCTCGGGAAGGTCGCGACGGGCATCACCGACGAGCAACTCGCAGATCTGACCGAACTCCTCGAGCCCCACATCCGCTCGCAGGACGGCCAAGAGGTCGACCTCGAATCCGCCGTCGTCTTCGAGGTCGGCTACGAAGAAATCCAGGAGTCGCCGACCTACTCCTCGGGCTACGCGCTGCGCTTCCCTCGCTTCCTGGGGGTTCGCGACGACAAGGACCCCGACGACGCGGACACGCTGGAACGGGTCGAACGACTCGCCGAGTCGCAGTGAATCCCGGGAGGGGCGAACAGCCGGCGAGCGAACTGGTCGCACCGTAGCGCGGCCCACCGGACTGGCCGAATCCACACGCCACGGCGATCGTCAGCGCATCGCTCCGTCTTGGTCGCCTCTTCCAAGATAAACGCTCGCCCCAAAACGCCAAAGAGCCGTGGCCACGCGTACCTGGACATGGATATTCGCGCGGCCGTCGTCGACCTCGACGGGACGGTTCTCTCCGGCGACGAACTCATCCCCGGTGCAGCCGAGGCACTCGAACGCATCCGCGAGTCGGTCGAGCACGTCCTCTTCCTGACGAACAACCCGACGCGCCCGCCCGAAGCGTACGCCGAGAAACTGCAGGACCTGGGCGTCCTCGCCCGTCCGGAGGAGGTGATCACGTCCTGTGTGGCGACCATCGACTACCTCGACGCCGAACACGCCGGCGAGACGGTGTTTCCCGTCGCCGAGGAGAGCATCGTCTCCCAGTTACGCGACGCTGGCGTTCCGCTGACCGACGACGCCACCGAGGCCGACGTCGTCGTCGCTGGCTACGACCGCGAGTTCCACTACCACGACATGATCGCGGCGCTGCGGGCGTTCGAACACGACGGCGGCGAGGACGTCGCCTTCGTGGGCACCGACCCCGACCGCACCGTCCCCGCGCCGAACGGCCCCGTTCCGGGGTCGGGTGCCATCATCCGTGCCGTCGCCGGCGTCGCCGACCGCGAACCCGACGCCATTCTCGGGAAACCATCACAGGAGACGGTCGACCTCGCCGCCGAGCGACTGGGCGTCCCCGCCGAAGAGTGCGTCCTCGTCGGCGACCGCCTCGACACCGACGTCGCGATGGGCGAGAAGGCGGGGATGACGACGATCCTCGTCCGGACGGGCGTCACCGACGAGCGGGAGTTGGCCGAGAGCGAGTTCACACCGAACCACGTCGTCGACGACCTGGCGGCCGTCCCGGACCTCCTCGACGAATTCGCCCGGAACGAATAGTTTTTCTTCCCTATCGTCAAACGCTCGCACATGACGGTCCACTACGACGGACTCACGCTGGATTGGCTCGGCTACGCGACTGCTCGCATCGAGGGCCCCTACGGCACGGTCGTCTACACGGACCCCGGGCGGTACGGTGTGTTAGACGGGTACGAACCGAACGACGGCGACCTGGTCCTGATCACCCACGACCACCACTACGACTCCGACGGCGTCGAGAAGGTCGCCGCCCCCGACGCTACGGTCGTCGTCTACAACGGGGTCGACGTCGCGAACATCGATCGCGACGTGGTCGCCCCCGAGGACCTCGACTACGACGTCGAGCGCGTCGCCTACGGGGACTCCCTCTCTGCGTGGGGTGTCGAGGTGGACGTCGTCCCGGCCTACAACCGCGAAGACGGCCCGCGCGGCGACGGCAACGGCGACGTCCCGCACCCGAAGGGCTTCGGCTGTGGCTTCCGCTTCACCGTCGGCGGCCGCAACGTCTTCTGGCCCGGCGACTCGGACGTAATCTCCGAACACGAGGGGCTGAACGTGGACGTCCTCCTCCCCTCGATCGCCCAGAGCTTCACGATGGACCGCCACGACGCCGCCGACCTCGCCGAGGACCTCGACCCCGAACTCGTCCTCCCCATCCACTACGACACCTTCCCGGACCTCGAAGCCGACGAGGAGGCGTTCGCGGGCGACGTCGCAACTCGCGGTGTGCCGGTCGTCGTCGAAAATCCCGAGCAGTGAGCGAACGGACCACCACCTGACTAGAAAGGTATACCGCTTACGGCGGTACACCCCTATTCTCCGGTGGGGACTGAGTCCCCGTGGCCCACTCCGACGTCTCCCGCCGATTCCATCGGTGTCCCACACACCACTCCACCCAGCAGCTGGCCACTATCGGCGTCTCCCGCGCCGAGCTACCGGTACCGTTTGGGGGAGAGGGACCGGTTGGCGCGGGAGATACCCCACTCTGTGGAGTTTTCACATCGCAAAAAGACGAGTGAGCGTCCGGGCGCGCTACAGTACGCCCATCTCGGTGAGGCGTTCGGGCAGGTAGGTCTCGGTCACGAAGTCGAGACCGTGGCTCGCGAGCGCCTGCTGTTCGGACTTCTTGCCGATATCGAGTTGCAGTTCGATCTGCTCCTTCCAGAACTCCGACTGGAAGCGCGGGTCGTCGAGTTCGCTCTCGAGGGCGTTCTGGTCGGAGTCGGAGAGCGCGTCGGTCGGCAGGTCGTACTCGACGATGTCCTCGGGCCGGATGCCGATGAACTGCGCCTCAGGGGTCGCGAGGTACTCCGAGAGGTGTGCGGACTTGATGGACCCGTAGGCGACGGATCCGAAGATACGGTAAGACCACGGGTCACCGTCAGTGAACACGGTTACGGGGAGCCCGAGTTCGTCGTGGAGACGCTTGGTGATACGCCGGGTCGCACGGGCGGGTTGGCCCTTCAGGTGGACGACGAGTGCATTGTGCTCGTCGTCGAAGCCGTTCTCGACCAGGCGGTCACGCATCCCACCGGTCTCGACGGCGAGGATGAAGTCCGCGTCCGTATCGAGGAACTCGATGGTGTCGGGGTTGTTCGGAATCTGGTAGCCGCCCTCGCCGACGTCCTCCTGGCAGTGGATGACGCGCTCGCCGCGCCGCGTCTGCTCGCGGAGCTTGAGCGGGCCCATGAGGGTCGCACCCGACTCCTCGGGGCGCATGTGGAAGTCCTCGCGCTTGACGCCGGAGACAATTTCGAGGTCCTCGACGAGTTTGTCGGACTCGGACTGATCGGAGAACTGCGCGGCCTCCTCATCCCAGGACTCGGAGAGGTAGTAGAGTTCACGCAGCGTCGAGGAACGGTCCTCGTCGAGTTGCTGGGCGAGGAAGTCGATAGTGTAGACGCCCTTCAGCAGTTTGCGGGCGCCACGAACGGAGTTGGCGGTACGCGAGGAGGTACGGTCGCCGTACACCCACACGCCGGAGTCCTCGTCGAAGACGATGTTGCTCTTCGAACGGGTGGGGACCTCCATACGCGGGATCTCCCCGTCCTCGAACTGGTCGTAGAACTGTGCAGCCAGGTCGATGAGGCGCTCGCGCGCCTCCTCGTCGGAGGGTTGTTGCTGGCTCATTATCGGTTGACCGTGAGGCGTTCGTCGGCGACGCCTTTCACGCTGAGGTCGAAGTCGGTTTCCTCGAAGTCGGTCACGTCGTAGGAGAGGACGGCTTCGTCACCGCCACTCACCGAGGGCGACCACTTGACGAACCACTCGCCGTCCATCTCGACGACGGTACCGGCCGAGAGGCTCTCGGGTTCGACCGAGACGATGTCGGTCACATCGAGGTCCGCGGCCTTCGACCCGTGGTTCTCGACGACCACCTGGACGGTGTCGCCGTCGCGGCGGCGCTCGACGAGGACGTTGTTCATGATGCGGGCCAGCGAGTCGTCGACGTTCAACTGCTCGCGGCCGGTCATCTCGCTCACCTTCGTCGCCATCTTCGGGAGGATGTCCGCGATGACGTTCTGCTTCTGGCGGCGCTTGCGTCGCGACTCGCGCTCGTTGAGGAAGCTCTTGAGTTCGCGAGCAGCCTCGCGGACGGCGAGTTCGATCTCGTCTTCGATCTCGGGGACAGAAGCGAGCGCGTCCTTCGACTCGCTGGTGAACGGGACGTTCGTCGAAGCGACGTGGACCATGATGACGCAGGGGCCCGAGGGCATGCCGCTGCCGCCGGACTGGTCGAGGCCGTAGTTGCGCCACCCGATGTCCTTGATGACCTGCGTCGTCGCACAGGCACCGCGCTGGTAGACGAGGGGCACGCGGTTGGCGAAGCGCAGCAGGTCGACCTGTCCGTCCTGAAGTTCCCCGCCGTAGGCGATTCCCGCCTCGACGATGAACGGGTCGCCCCCGTGGACGTCGGCGTCGCGGGTCGACGCCGCGTAGAAGTCGGCGTCGACTTCCTTCTTCAGGCCGGCTTCGAGCAGGTCGGACTTGATGGGCGAGAGGCAGCCGGTCGGCGGCGAGATGACGTCGACCGAACTCATCGCGTTGAGGAGTTCGCTGGCAGTGTCTCGGTCATCTGCAACCTCGCGGACGCGCGGGACGTCCTCGTCGACGGGGCGGGCCGCCCGCTCCCAGAGTTCCTCGGTGACGTTCTCGCGGGCCGTCTCGCCGACGGTTACGTCGTCGACCTCCTCGGTGGTCTCGGCGGCGCGGACGACGAAGCGCTTCAACTCGTCGTAGGTGAGACGATCACGCGGGGTGTCCTCGCCGAATTTCTCGGCGATGCGCTCGGCGAGGCCGCGGACCGTCGCGTCGTCCTTTTGGGTCGTAGTCGCGGCGTCCACGTGCGAGAAGAGGTCGTCGGCACGCGACTCGGTGAGCAGATCCCAGAGCGCGTCGACGACGTTCTCCTGGACGGTGTCGCCGAACGTCGTGCCGGTGTCCTCACCGACCGATTCGGCAACGTCGGCGACGAGCGCTTCGAGTTCAGTGTAGGTGACGTCTCCCGCATCGCGGAGGGCGGAGGCGACTTCCTCCACGAAGGCTTCGGTGTCGGCGACCGACTTGTTCGAGACGGCGTCGGTCACGACAGCCTCTAGGCTCCGTTCCTGGTCGTGTTCCACTGGCGGCGACCACGCGAGTTCGCGGCCGTAGTGGCGGTCACGGAAGGCGTCGAGGATGTCGTCGGCGGTCTTGCGGCCGACGCGAGTGAACTCCTCTTGGAGGAACCCCGAGACGGAGTGGGACTCCGTCGCCGTGAGCATCTTCATCAGCGTCCCGAGCTCGACCCCGTGGGGGTGGGGACGGATTTCCTCGGTCTCCTCGGGGAGTTCGGCGCCATCGGCGCGTTCGAACTTGAAGTGCTCTTTCGGCTCCTTCAGTTCGACCCGCGCGTGTGGGTTGACGATCGCGGTGTGCTCGATATAGTCGTGAAGTTGCGAGCGGGCGCGCATGTTCGCCTCCATCTCCAACTTGATGCGCGTCCCGTGCGAGCGGTCCCACGAAACGGTCCGCTCGGACTCGATCACCGGTTCGTTCGTGTCGGTGTCGATGGTCAACTCGAACTGCTGGGCCTCGGCATCGCCCTTCGTCCGAGAGGTGATCTTCGCGGGCTTGCCGGAGGTCAACTGGGAGTAGAGGACCGCGGCAGAGATACCGATACCCTGTTGCCCGCGCGATTGCTCGCGGGCGTGGAAGCGAGACCCGTAGAGGAGCTTCCCGAACACTTTCGGGACCTGTTCTTTGGTGATACCGGGGCCGTTGTCTTCGACGATCAGCTGGTAGTAGTCGCCGACCTCTCGGATCTCTACGTAGATATCCGGGAGGATGCCGGACTCTTCGGCGGCGTCGAGGGCGTTGTCCACGGCCTCTTTGACGGCCGTGACCATGCCCCGGGCACCGCTGTCGAAGCCCAGCATGTGCTTGTTCTTCTCGAAGAACTCGGCGATGGAGATCTCCCGCTGGCTCGCGGCGAGTTCCTCCGCGATGCCCTCCTCATCGTCGAGTGTCGCCTGGAAGGACGTCATTCAGACAATCTCCCATTACCCATCTCACGCTTAAAACCGTCCCGGTGCCGAGGTGAAAGTGAAAAGCGCCGATACGAACCTGTAGCGTGCTTCTCCCCCGACCCGTCAGCTCCCGGACCAGTGTCGGAGTCGGCGGCCGAGTGCATGGCGACCGGAGATGACCCCGACGGCGACCAGCGTCGTGAGGACGGTCGTTCGTACCTCTGCGATGGAGAGTCCGGTCGTGCTCGGCAGGAACGCTGCCGCGCCGTAGAGTATCCCACCCGTGAGCGCGACGACTGTCAACGCCGCCGCGACGTTCCACTTCACGAGGAGTCCTTCGTCACCGAGTTACGTCAACGTTTCTCTCGGTGCAATCGTCGCCCTCGGCCAGTCACGGCCGGTGAGAGCGGCCGAGAGCCGTCCTGTGAGCGGTTAGAACGTGGGGCGACGCCCCCGCCGTCGTGTCGTTTCTGCGGCCACTCTCACGCGCGCGTGCGTGGCTTTTTTAAGTAGGCGTCCCCTATCCGAATACAGTTTCATGTCCGAGCAAGGCGAGTACAGCGCCGGGCAGATCCAGGTGCTGGAAGGCTTAGAAGCCGTCCGCAAGCGCCCGGCGATGTACATCGGTTCTACCGACGGCCGTGGGCTCCACCATCTAGTCTACGAGGTCGTCGACAACTCTATCGACGAGGCACTGGCCGGCTACTGTGACGAAATCGAGGTCACCATCCACGACGACGGCTCGGTGAGCGTCGTGGACGACGGCCGCGGTATCCCCGTCGACACCCACGAAGAGTACGAACGCCCCGCCGTCGAGGTCATCCTCACCGTCCTCCACGCCGGTGGGAAGTTCGACAGCAAGTCCTACCAGGTCTCCGGTGGCCTGCACGGCGTCGGCGTCTCCGTCGTCAACGCACTCGCCGAGTGGCTCGAAGTCACCGTCGAGCGCGACGGCGCACGCTGGCACGAGCGCTTCGAGCGCGGCGAACCCCAGGACGGCCTCGAGAAGGTCGGCGAGGTCCCCGAAGACCAGACGGGCACGACCATTCGGTTCATGCCCGACAGCGACATCTTCGAGACCACCGACTACGACTTCTCGACGCTCGAGACGCGCCTGCGCGAACTGGCGTTCCTCAACTCCGGCGTCCAAATCTCGCTCCACGACGAGCGCGAGGGCGAGAACGACCGGACGGCGTCGTTCAAGTACGACGGCGGTATCAAGGAGTTCGTCGAGTACCTCAACGAGACGCGCGACGCCCTTCACGAGGAGGTCATCTACTTCGAGGACGAGGAAGACGGCATCCAGGTCGAGATCGCCATGCAGGCAACCGACGACCTCCAGTCCTCGACGCACGCCTTCGCGAACAACATCAACACCCGCGAAGGTGGGACTCACCTCACCGGGTTCAAGACGGCGCTCACCCGCACCGTCAACGACTACGCGAAAGAGCACAACCTCCTCGCGGACCTCGACGAGAACCTCAAGGGCGAGGACATCCGCGAAGGCATGACCGCCGTCATCTCCGTCAAACACCCCGACCCGCAGTTCGAGGGGCAGACGAAGACGAAACTCGGCAACTCCGAAGTCCGAGGTATCGTCGAGTCCACGGTCCACGAGGGACTCGGCACCTACTTCGAGGAGAACCCCGACACGGCCGAGGCCATCGTCGGCAAGGCCGTCGAGGCTGCCAAGGCCCGGAAAGCCGCACAGAAGGCCGAGGAACTCACCCGCCGGAAGAACGCCCTGGAGTCGACGGCGTTGCCCGGCAAACTCGCTGACTGTCAGACCCGCGACCCCGAAGAAGCCGAACTCTTCATCGTCGAGGGTGACTCCGCCGGAGGATGCTTTACCGGTGACACCGAAATCGCTCTGGCCTCTGGTCGGTCGATCACGTTCGAAGAACTCGTCGAGGAGCACGAAAATGGCGAGACTCACTACTGCTATACGGTGAAAGACGACGGGACGATTGGCATCGAACAGATCGCACACCCGCGCGTCACGAAGGAGGATACAGACCTCGTCGAAGTCACGCTGGATAACGGCGAGTCGATTACCTGTACTCCCGACCACGAATTCATGCTGCGGGACGGGAGTTACTGTGAGGCCCAGGACTTAGACGACGGTCAGTCTCTGATGCCGTTGTACCGGAAGACGTCAGACACTGACGAGGAGAACATCACCATCGACGGGTACGAGATGGTCAAACAGCCGTTCGCGAATAATTTCTGGGAGTTCACCCATCTTCTCGCCGACAGGTACAACCTGAAACGAGGCAGGTACTCGGCCGACGAGGGAGACCACAAGCACCACGTGGACTTCGACAAGCGCAACAACCGCCCGGATAACATCCAGCGGTTATCGGCCGAAGACCACCTCGAACTGCACCGGAAACACGCCTCGAAGACGCTTCACACCGAAGAGGTGTATCAAAAACTTCGAGAACTCAAGCAGACGGATGAGTTCCGGCAGATGATGAGTGAGCGGATGCAGGAAGACGAGACTGTGGAAATCCTCCGTGAGCAGGCGAAAGAGCAGTGGGAGGATGAAGAGTACAAGCAGTATATGAAGGAGGCGTGGCTGGAGTACTACGAAAACAACCCAGACTACCGGGAACGGGTACAGCAGCGCCTCGCTGAAGAAGCCCGTGAGTACTGGAGTGACGAAGAACACCGCGAGGAACAGTCTGAGCGAGTCAGTCAGTACTTCGAGAACAATCCAGAAGCCGTTGAAGCACACCGAAAGGCGGCCGAGGAACAGTGGGACGACGAAGAACTTCGCGAGTGGCGGGCCTCGAAGACCGAAGAGCAGTGGACCGATGAGTTCAGAGAGGATCGGATGGAGGCCTATAACGAGACGTATTACGAGAATACCATCCCGTTCATGCAGACAGTCCTTGAAGAAGAGGGCAGTCTTGAGAACTACGATGAACGGCGAAAACAGGAGAGCGACCCGAACGTTCTCACGAAATCCACGACAATCGAGAAGTTCTTCGAGGACGAGAACGAGCTTGTCGAGGCTGTCGCGACACACAACCACACAGTCACCTCGGTCGAACCACTCGATGAGACCGCGGATGTCTACGATATCGAGGTTCCTGGAACCCACAATTTCGCACTCGAAGCGGGGGTATTTGTCCACAACAGCGCTAAACAGGCCCGCAACCGCGAGAACCAGGCCGTCCTCCCCATCAAGGGGAAGATCCTCAACGTCGAGAAACACCGCCTCGACCGCATCCTGGAGAACGACGAAATCCGGGCGATGATTCGCGCCATCGGGACGGGCGTCGGCGAGGAGTTCGACTACGACGAACTCCGCTACGAGAAGATCATCCTCGCAACCGACGCCGACGTCGACGGCGCGCACATCCGCACGCTCCTGTTGACGTTCTTCTACCGGCACATGCGGCCGCTGCTGGAGAACGGACACGTCTACGCGATCCAGCCGCCCCTCTACCGCATCCGCTATCGTGGGAACACCTACGACGCGATGACCGACGAGGAGCGCGACCGGATCGTCGAGGAGAAATGCGACGGCAACCCCACGCAGGTCCAGCGCTTCAAGGGCCTCGGCGAGATGAATCCCGAACAGCTGTGGGATACGTCGATCAACCCCGAGAACCGCATCCTCAAGCGCTTCACCGTCGAGGATGCAGCGGCCGCAGACCGCATGTTCTCGGTGCTGATGGGCGACGCCGTCGAACCTCGCAAGAAGTTCATTCAGGAGCACGCCCAGGACGCCGAGTGGGTGGACATCTGAACATCGAATCGCTTTCGACTATCTACACCACTAATACATGAGTTCAGAACCAGACTCCCCCGAAATCGCGGAGCGAATCAACACTGTCCGCGTCGAGGACGAGATGGAGCAGTCCTACATCGACTACGCGATGTCCGTCATCGCGGGTCGTGCGCTCCCCGACGTCCGCGACGGCCTGAAGCCCGTCCACCGCCGCATCCTCTACGCGATGCACGAGGCGGGCGTGAGCAGCGGCAGTAGCCACCGGAAGAGTTCGTCCATCGTCGGCGAGACGATGGGTGACTACCACCCACACGGCGACAGCGCCATCTACGACACCCTCGTCCGGATGGCCCAGGACTTCTCGATGCGCTATCCCCTCGTCGACGGACAGGGGAACTTCGGGAGCGTCGACGGCGACCCCGCGGCGGCCATGCGCTACACCGAGTCGCGCATGTCGCCCATCGCCGAGGAACTGCTCGCCGACATCGAGATGGACACGGTCGACTTCGAGCCGAACTACGACGACCGCCTCCAGGAGCCATCCGTGCTCCCCGCCGCGTTCCCGAACCTGCTCGTCAACGGTTCGTCGGGTATCGCCGTCGGGATGTCGACGAACGTCCCGCCGCACAACCTCCGTGAGGTCGTCGACGCGACTATCCACCTCATCGACAACCCCGACTGCTCCATCCCCGACCTGATGGAGTACGTGAAGGGGCCGGACTTCCCGACCGCCGGCAACATCGTCGGCCGCTCGGACATCCGCGAGGCGTACACGACGGGCCGCGGTCGGCTCACCGTCCGCGCCGAGTACGAGATCGAGGAGTACGAGCGCGGGCAGCGCATCGTCATCACGGAACTGCCCTTCCAGCAGAACAAGTCGAAGCTCGTCGAGAACATCGCCGACGACGTCAACGAGGACAAACTCGAAGGGATCCGCAACCTCCGCGACGAGTCCGACCGCGACGGCATCCGCGTCGTCGTCGAGTTGAAGCGTGGCGCGAACGCCGACGTCGTCGAGAACAAACTCCTCGACAGCCACCTCGAGCGGACCTTCGGTGTCATCAACCTCGCGCTGGTCGACGGCCAGCCCAAGGTCCTGACACTGAAGGAACTGCTCAAACACTACGTCGACCACCGGAAGGAGGTCGTCCGCCGCCGCTCGCAGTACGAACTCGAAGAGAAGCGCGAGCGCGCACACATCCTCGAAGGCCGACTGAAGGCCCTCGACAACGCCGAGGACGTCGTCGAGACCATTCGCAACGCCGAGGACCGCGACGCCGCGCGGGCCGCCCTCCGCGAGACCTTCGAGTTCTCCGAGGAACAGGCCGCCCACATCGTCCGGATGCAACTCGGGAGCCTCACCTCCATGGAGGCCACCGAGATAAAAGAGGAGTACGAGGACGTCACCGCGCGCATCGAGCGCCTCGAGACCATCCTCGAAGAGGAGTCGGAACTCCTCGACGTCATCAAAGACGAACTCCGCGACATCAAAGAAGAGTATGGCGACGAGCGCCGCACCTCCATCGTGGAGGACATGGGGACAGTCAGCCACGAGGACCTCATCCCCGAGGAAGACGTCGCCGTCGTCCTCTCCGAGCAGGACTACATCAAGCGTGTCCCCATCGACACCTTCTCGCCGCAACACCGCGGCGGCAAGGGCGTCATCGGGACCAACCTGAAGGAGGGCGACCGCGTCTCGACGGTGTTCACCGCGAGCACCCACGACTACCTCCTCTGTTTCACCAACCAGGGACAGGTCTACCGCCTGAAGGTGTACGAGGTGCCCGAGATGTCCCGCACTGCTCGCGGGACCTCCGCCGTGAACATCCTTGACCTCGACGAGGGCGAGGACATCACGGCCGTCGTCACGGCCGACGACCTCGACTTCGAGGCGAATGACGAGTATCTCACGATGGCCACACAGGACGGCTACGTGAAGCGCACCGAGGTCGGCGAGTTCGAGAACATCCGCTCGACCGGCATCCGTGCGACCCGCCTCGAACACGGCGACGCACTCGTCGACGTCGAGGTCACCGACGGCGACCAGGACGTCGTCCTCAGCACCGTGCAGGGGATGGCCATCCGCTTCGACGAAGACGACGTCCGGCCGATGGGCCGCAGCGCCCGCGGTGTCCGCGGCGTCAAACTCGAAGGCGGCGACCAGGTGGCCGGTATCGCGGCCGCCGCCGAGACCGACGACCGTGACCTCTTCACGGTCACCGAGTTCGGCTACGGCAAGCGGACGCCCCTGAGCGAGTACCGCCCGCAGTCCCGCAACGGGAAGGGACTGAAGGACATCAAGACCGGCCAGCGTAACGGCCGCGTCAGCACCGTCCACACTGTCGAGTCCGACGACCACTTCGTCGCGATGAGTGAGGGCGGCCAGATCATGCGCGCCCCCGTCGACGAAGTGTCCGAAGTCGGCCGCAACACGAAGGGCGTGAAAGTGATGGAACTCGACGAGAACGACCGACTCGCCGCCGTCGACACCTTCAGCGAGATCGAGACGGCTGACGAAGACGAGAGCGAAGGCGAAAGCGAGACCGCCGAGTAAGCAGATTCCGCGCAGTCTCTTCTTTTCAGCGGCGTAGCAGGTACCACGCACAGAACGCCACGAGCGCGATACCGACGAGTGCGACCACGAGACGGATGACCTTCATCGTCAGTCCGCCGAGGGCGCGGACCTCTATCGTGCCCGCGTTCGTCCCTTCGACCGCGACACGATAGGTTCCGCTTTCCTCGACGCGATGGGTGAACGTGATCGTCCGCGACTCGCCTGCGGGGACGGTCACGTTCTTCGTCGCGACCGAGTCATTCGCGACCGAGAGCGTCGCGTGGAACGTCCCACTGGCGCTTCCGCTATTGTGGACCGTCGCGGTGACGTTGAACGGCGTCCCTGTCCGAACCTGCTGGTCGGGATCCTCGATCGTCGCGCTCGTCACGGTGAAGTTCGGCTGTGGCGCCCCGACCGCGTAGTAGGAGAGGCCGGCCGCACTCGCACCGAGGACGTAGCGGTCCTCCGTCTCGTTGACGAGTCGAGTGTCGAGTTTCTGCCACGCGCCGTCGTGGTGGCGGTAGAGGGCCACCTCGGAGATGTCGGCGACGACCTGCGATTTCGAGACGCTCACACGGAAAGTCGCCGCGGAGACGTTCTCCTCGGCGATGGTGTGAGAGAGGTCGTAGTAGACGAGTGCCTGCGTCGAGTGGTTCGCGGCGAGCGGCGCGACCCCGTCGGGGACGGACGCGGAGGTCTGTGCCGTCAGCGTGAACGAACCGCTCCGGGTCGGCGTGAGTCCGATCTCGCTGATGTAGGCGCCGGTGGCGTCGGTCGTCTCGGTGGCGGGGAGGTCGATAGCGACGACGCGACCCGCGGCGACGTCGGTGACGTCGGCGACGACGACACCGGGGTCTGGCCGCGTGAGTGTGACGTTGGCGTCGCTCGCCGGGACACCGTGGCCGTCGTCGGACTGGACCACAGTGATACGCCGGGTCGCCGCGTCGACGTTGCCCGCGGCGTCGGTCACGCGAAGCGAGACGGTGTAGTTCCCCGGTGTGGAGTAGGTGTGCGTCGCCGTCGCGCCCGTCGTGACCGCGCCGTCACCGAAGGACCAGTGGTAGCGGACGAGTCGGGTGTTGTCGGTCGACGCCTCGGCGTCGAAGCCGACGACCGACCCGACGGTGACGGTACGGTTCGGACCGACGGCGGCCGATGGCTTCTGACGGTCGAGCGTCAGCCGGTCGGAGGCGTCCGTGTCGGTGTTCCCGTAGCGGTTGCTCGCTCGTACCTCGACGCGGTACGTACCGGAGTTTCCAGCGTCCCGACCGACCGTCGCGGTGGCGGCGTAGACGTTGTCTCCGGTCGGTTCGAGAGTCACGCGCCCCGCACCGAAGCGCGAGAGGTCGGCCGTCACGGAGACGTTCTGCGACCCGGTGACGACGGCGGTGACGCGGATTTCGTCGCCGACGCCGACGACGTCGTCCCCGTCGGCGGCCGCGAGCGTCGCGTCGGAGACGGTCGGAGCGGGCGTCTCGACGGTCGTGGAGGCAGTCTGCCCGTCTGCGCCGTCGTTTCCGCCCGCGTCGGCTGCCGTGCGGAGCGTCGCGGTGTAGGACCCGTCCGCGTCGACCGTCAGCGAAGCCGTGTAGGTGTACGGGCCGGTCCCTTCGACGGAGAAGTCACTCTCGGTGAGCGTGCGGGAAGCGGGACCGTCGACCGTCACCTCGACGTTCGCGAGCTGTTCGCTACTCTCGAAGGAGACACTGAGCTGTCGACCTTCGGGGTTCTGCAGCGAGAAGTTCGAGATGGCCGGTGCCGGGGGCTCCGCGCCGGCTGCAGCGCCGACCGCACCGCTCGCGGCGATGGAACTGCCGTCCGCGGAGAGGACGCCGGTCGATCCGCCGAGCGTCGCGTACGCGAGGTTGCCGTCTTTGTTCACGTGGACGGCTTCGAGGCGGGCGTCGCCGACCACGTCACCCGCGCCGACCGGTCCCTTCGCCGCGGCCCCGTAGTTCGGGGTGAGAACCGTCTTCTCCCCGCTCGCACCGACGAGCGCGAGGTTGTTACTGCCGTCGACGACCGGGACGCGGGGCGTGCCGTCACCGTCGAAATCGGCCGGGGCACCGACGCCGAGACCGTTGTTCGACCCGATGGAGGAGTAGCCGGTCGTGTGGACCGCGCCGTCGTAGAACTTGATGCCCGAGGAACTCCCGACGAAGACGAGGTCGCGGTCACCGTCGGCGTCGAAGTCGGTCACACCGAGTGCGGCCTTCGCACCGGTGTCGACGACCGTGTGCGCGGAACCGCCGACTTCGACGCGGTTGACGGTGCTCCCGTCGCCCCCGACGTAGAGGACGGCAGGCGTGCCGTCGCCGTCCCAGTCACCGACGCCGAGTTTCGTCTTCGACGCCTTCGCCGTTCCCTGAACGAGCGTCCGGGTCGACCCGTCGAGGCCGACGATAGCGACGTCGCCACCGCTCGTCACGTAGGGGACGTCGAGTCGACCGTCGCCGTCGAGGTCGGCCATCGGACCGACGACGGTCGCCGAGACGCCGAACGAGGTCGTCGAACCGTCCTCGCCGAGGACGTGGACGGTCCCGTCGGGCGAGGCGTAGACCGCGGCGGGGTCGAGACGGCCGTCCGCGGCGGTGGTGGCAGTGGCGGCGCCAGCACCGACGGAAATCCCACCCGCCAGGGACGCGGTGAGGAGCGTCACGAGGAGGAACAACGTGCGAGCAGTACGAGCTGGAGCGTCGATGGCAGTTCTCTCTGACGGAGCCATGGCTTCTACCAAGTTATTTCACGATACACTTGTTGTGAACTTAACCTCGGCGGCCACGAAAGTTTGCTGTCAGGCGGTCGAGCGGACACGGGACGGTCGACCGCACAACCGTGGCACGTCCCGTGGCGGGCGTCAGGTCACGGGACGGAGTGGTCCCGTCTTCGGAGAAGAAGGTTCGCTTCTACTGCGTGGCCCGGACAGTTGAACAGTTGTACAATCGTTCAACTGTTCGCGGGTCGGCTACAGCACGCGCTTGCCCAGCGCACTCGCGGCGAGTTCGACGGCGAGTTCGGCGGTCTTGTTGCGCTCGTCGAGGACCGGGTTCACCTCGACGAACTCCAGCGAGCGGAGGACGTCCTCGGCGTCGTCGCGTTCGGCGACCGCTTCGAGGGCGGTGTGGGCCTCGCGGTAGGTCGCGCCGCCGCGGACCGGCGTCCCGACGCCCGGTGCCTCGTTCGGTTCGAGCCAGTCCATGTCGAAGCTCACGTGAATCTGGTCGACGCCGGCGGTGGCGATGTCGAGGGCCTCCTCGACGACTTCGCTGGTGCCGCGCTCGTCGATGTCGGACATGGTGAACGCGGTCATGTCGCTGTCGCGGATGTCCTCTTTCTCACGTTCGTCGAGCGAGCGCAGGCCCACGAGGACGACGTTCGACTCGCTGACGCGGTTGCCCGAGGCCCACGGTTCGTCGCCGAACGCGCCGTAGCCGAGAGCCGCCGCGAGCGGCATCCCGTGGACGTTGCCACTCGGCGACGTCTCGGGTGTGTTGAAGTCGCCGTGGGCGTCGAACCAGATGGCGCCGACATCCTCGTCGCGGCCCGATCCGTTGAGCGACCCAATGGCGATGGAGTGGTCCCCGCCGAGGACGAGCGGGAACGAGCCCGACGTGATGGTTTCGGCGATTTCGTCGGCGAGCGCCGTACAGACTTCGCGGGTCTCCTTGAGGAACTTCGCGGACCCCGCAGTCGGCTGGACCTCCTCCGGGTCGCGCTCCTCGGCACGAGGGACGGTGAGGTCGCCGGCGTCCGTACAGGTGAGGCCCGTCCGTTCGAGTTCGTCGGCGAGTCCGGCGTAGCGAATCGCCGACGGACCCATGTCGACGCCACGGCGGTTCGCGCCGTAGTCGGACGGTGCACCGATGATGCGGACCTCTCGATTCATATCTCGGCGTTCGCTCGCCCAACTGAAAGCGGTTCTGACTCCCGCGGCGACTCACCCACGGTGGACGTGCGTGCCGGTCTCGCCGTCGAGTGCCCTCTCGACGTTCTCGGGTGTCGTGATAATTGCGTGCGCTCCAGTCCCTTCGACGAACTCGATACAGGTCTCGATCTTCGGGCGCATGCTCCCCTCGCCGAACTCGCCAGCGTCGAGGAGGTCGCGGAGTTCGTCGGGGGTCGCTTCCTCGATTGGCTCCTCGTCGGGTTCGCCGAAGTTCCGGTAGGCGTAGTCGACGTCGGTGAGAAAGAGGAGGTCGTCGGCGTCGGTCCGCTCGGCGACGAGTCGGGAGGTGTAGTCCTTGTCGACGACGGCCTCGACGCCCCGTAGCTCCCCGTTCTCCTCGACGACCGGGACGCCGCCGCCACCGCCACAGACGACGGTCGTGTCCTCGTGGACGAGTGCCGCGATGTGGTCGGCTTCGAGGATCTCGATCGGTTTCGGCGAGGGGACGACGCGGCGGTACGCGGTCTCCCCACTCTCGGTCTCGACTTCGGTCGTCGCGAACGGTTTCGTGGCGGCCTCCTCGGCCGTGTAGCGGGGACCGACCGGCTTCGACGGTTCGTCCATTCGCGGGTCGTCGGGGTCGACGCGTGTCTGGGTGACCACGGTGACTGCGTTGGCCGTCACGTCGGTCGCGTCGTCGAGTGCCTGCTGGAGTTGGTAGCCAATCTGTGCCTGGGTCTCAGCACCGAGCACGTCGAGCGAAAAGTCGGGGGTATCGGTGTGCTCCTGTTCGAGCAGGCGATTGCCGACCTGCGGTCCGTTGCCATGGGTGCAGACGAGCGAGCGACCGCGCTCGCGGAGGGCCGCGAGTCTGTCCGCAGTCTCGCGGACGCGTCGCCACTGGTCGTCGGCAGTCTCGCCGTCCGGTGGGAGCAAGGCGTTTCCGCCGAGCGCGACGACGGTGCGCATACTTCCTGGTGCGCCCGGCCGGGAGAAAGGGATTGTGGGCTACTCGTAGGCCTGGCAGACGCGGTGGATGCCTTCGGTCGCGAAGTCGACCTCGGGTTCCCACCCGGTCGCCTCCTTGAACTTCGAGGGGTCGGCGAGGGTGTGGTAGACGTAGTTCTCGAGGGGGACCGGCTCGTACTCGGGTTCGACGTCGGTGCCGAGTTCCTCGTTGATGAGTTCGACCATCTCGTTGAAGGAGTAGCTCTCTCCAGTGCCGAGGTTGTAGACGCCGTCGAGTTCGTGGTCGGCGGCGAGTTCGAGACCACGGACGATGTCGTCGACGTGGGTGAAGTCGCGGGTCTGGGTGCCGTCGCCCCAGAGGACTGGCGACTCGCCCTCGGCGATCTGTTCAGCGAACTGCGAGACGGTGTTGGCGTACTGGCCTTTGTGCTCCTCGGCGCCGGCGTACCCCTGGTAGACCGAGAAGAAACGCATGCCGGCCAGTGTCAGATCGTGGAAGTCGCTGAAGTACTCTGCGTAGCGCTCGCGGCCGAGCATCGAGGCGTCGTAGCCGGTCGAGGCTTCGATCGCCATGTCCTCGGACGCCGGTTCTTTGGTGCTCCCGTAGATGGAAGAGGTCGAGGCGTAGACGAAGTTCTCACAGCCGTCGTCGCGGGCCTGCTCGACGACGTTGACGAACCCCTCGATGTTGACGCGGGCACCCTCGCGGGGGTTCTCCTCGAGCATCTGCCGGGAGGAGAGCGCGGCGAGGTGGAAGACGACGTCGACGTCGGTGGGCAGGTCGTCTTCGAGGACGCTCGCTTCCACGTACTCGACGTCTTCGTCGAGGTTTTCGGGCGTGCCGAGGTACTCGTTGTCGAGCGCGACGACGTCGTTGTCTTCGGCGAGGGCGTTCGAGAGGTTCGAACCGATGAACCCCGCGCCGCCGGTGACGAGAACTCGCTTTCCGTTCATACTCACGGTCCGGTGTTGGAAGGCATTAAACGCCCGCTTCTTCCGGCCGTCGGTGCCGGGACTCTTCCACCCCATTCGGGGGTTTTAAGCGGCGCGCGCCCGAACCTTTCAGCATGTCATCTATCGAGCTCACACCGAGCCAGAAGACCATTCTCACGGCGCTGGTAAATCTCTACACCCAGCGCGAAGAGGCTGTCAAGGGGGAGGACATCGCCGACGAAGTCAACCGTAACCCCGGCACCATCCGCAACCAGATGCAGAGTCTGAAAGCCCTCCAGCTCGTCGAGGGTGTCCCCGGCCCGAAGGGCGGGTACAAGCCGACCTCGAACGCGTACAAGGCCCTCGACGTCCAGCAACTCGAGAGTGCCGCAGAGGTCCCGATCGAACACGAGGGCGAACCCGACGAGGAGGCAAACGTTCAGGAGATCGACCTCTCGAGCGTCCACCACCCGGACCTCTGTCGCGCCGAGATTCACCTCCGTGGCTCCGTCCGTGACTACCACGAGGGCGACTCGGTGAAAGTCGGCCCGACGCCGCTCTCGAAACTCGTCATCGAGGGAACCGTCGACGGCAAGGACGACACCGCCAACATCCTCATCCTGAAAATCGACTCGATGCGCGCGCCCGCCGAAGGCGAAGAGCCCGCACACTGAGCACACACTCTAGGTAGCGTCCTCTCTTTCGCGACGGATTCCAAAGCCTTTGTATCGCATGCCGTCCCAGTCAGCGGTATGTCAACCAAAGTCGTCGTCCTCGGGGCCGGCTACGCCGGCGCCGGCGCGATTCCGCGTCTTGAAGAGGAACTCGGCTCCGACGCGGAGCTGACGTGGGTCTCGGACACCGACTACCACTTCGTTCTCCACGAGTCTCACCGCATCATCCGCGACGAGTCGGTGAAGAACAAGATCTCCATCCCCGTCCACGACATCAAGTCCCCGAGCACCGAGTTCGTCCAGGGCGAGGTCGTCGACGTCGATACCGACGAACGTGAAGTCGTCCTCGACGGCGACCGCACCGTCGACTACGACTACGTCCTCGTCGCACTCGGCTCCGACACCGCCTTCTACGGCATCGACGGGATGGCCGAGAACGCACTCACGCTCAAGAACCGCGACGACGCCGTCCAGATCCACAACGAGGTCCAGCAGGCCGCACAGGAGGCCACTCGCGAGGACCCCGCACAGGTCGTCATCGGCGGCGCCGGCCTCTCGGGCATCCAGTCCGCGGGCGAGGTCGCCGAGTTCCGCGACAAGCACAACGCCCCCATCGAGGTCTACCTCGTCGAGGCCCTCGAAACCATCTTCCCGCCGGGCGACGCCGAGATTCAGGGCACGCTTCGCCACCACCTCGAGAAGGCCGACGTGAACATCCTCACGAACGACCCCATCGTCGAGGCCACCGAAGAGGAGATTAAGTTCGACGAGCGCGATCCGCTCGGTTACGACGTCTTCCTCTGGGCCGGCGGCGTCACCGGCCCCGACGCCCTCGAAGACGTCGAGGTCGAGAACCAGCACAACCGCCTCGAAGTCGGTCAGGACTTCCAGACCGAGGACGAGCGTGTCTTCTGTATCGGTGACTCCGCCGTCATCGACCAGCCCGGCGAGCATCCCGCGCCGCCCACCGCGCAGGCCGCCTGGCAGGCCGCCGACGTCGTCGGCGAAAACATCGCCAACGCCATCCAGGGCCGCCCGCTCAAGCGCTGGACCTACGAGGACCACGGTACCCTCATCTCCGTCGGCGAGACGGCCATCGCCCACGAAGTCGAGATCGCGGGCATGGACCTCCCGGTCCGCACCTTCAACTCCGCGCCCGCGAAGGTGCTGAAGAAGGGTGCCGCCGCCCGCTGGATCGCCAAGATCACCGACTGGCAGCGCGCCTTCGACGCCTGGGACGTGCTCTAGTACCTTTTGCTGCGCTCACTCGGGGGCTGATACGCCCTCGCTCGCTGGCAAAAGCCTACGACAAAACCGACGGACTCCTTTCGTTCGCTTCGCTCACTCCAGTCCGTGCGTCGTCGCGAACGCTTCGCGTTCGCGTGAACCGCTTCACTCGGGTTCTCCGAACCGCTCGCTCGTGGATGCTCGTCCCGTGGTTCGCTAAGGCGATACAGCGAACGGAAGAGGGCTACCGGACGTGCACCTCGACGTGGTACCACGCTCCCTCGTAGCGAACGTACTGCACGTCGCTCCCGCTGTCCCACGCCTCCGCGGTGACCGTCTCCTCTCGCTCCAGTGCCCGACGGAACTCCCGCTGTTTCGCCGTCGAGAGGTTCTCGAAGCGCGCTTTCGACGCGACGGAGGCGTTCGAGACGACCGATTCGTCGTGGACCGGATTCACCGTGAGGACCGGCGGTCCGCTCGTCGGCGACGTTGTGGTCGTCTCGGTTGGTCCAAGAGACCCAGCGCACCCGGCGAGCGCGACGACAGCGACAACCGCGACGGCCCGGAGTGTAGTCGACGACACGTCGTGAACCACTCCACGACCCGACAAGTGTCTTGTGTAGGCTCAAGTACGAAGACGGCACCACTCCTCCGCGTGACCTGAGAACGGTCGCGAGGTGCCCGTTTCGGTGTGTGCGTCGCCCCACCTCACGACGCGGTCGGCGACGCCGAACGCCCCTCTATCCCTATCATCCGTCCCTCACTCGATGGAGAGGCCGGCGTGCCACTGGTCGACGCCCGCCTCGGCCTTCGCCTCGTCCATCTTCGCGAGGAGTTTCACCGCGAGCGACGCCGTCTCGCTGGCGCGGTGCTCGCCCTCGGTGCGGAACTCCCCGGTGACGCGGTTCGCGTACACCGAGCAGACGGCACCCGCGCGCAGGCCGTAGATGCTCGCGATGGTGAGGATGGCGCTGGCCTCCATCTCGATGTTCTTCACGTTCGTGTTCTGGAGTTCCTCGACGAGTTCCTCGCTTCCGGCGGCGCGGAAGCCCTCGAAGCCGGGTCGACCCTGCCCGGTGTAGAAGGAGTCCGAACTCATCGTGACGCCCGTGTGGTAGTCGTAGCCGAGGCGCTCGGCGGCGGCCACGAGCGCGCTCACGACTTCGTGATTCGCGCTCGCGGGGTAGTCCTCGCGAACGTACTCGTCGGTCGTCCCCTCCTGGCGGACAGCGCCCGTCGTGATGACGAGGTCGCCGACATCCATCTCGGGTTGGATGGCGCCACAGGAGCCGACGCGGATGAACGTGTCCACGTCCAGGCGTGCGAGTTCCTCGACGGCGATGGCCGCGGAGGGACTGCCGATGCCCGTCGACGTGACCGAGATAGGCGCGCCGTCGTACGTGCCCGTGAACGTCCGGTACTCACGGTGGCCGCCACGGTCCTCGTAGTCGTCCCAGAACTGGGTAATCTTCTCGACGCGGTCAGGGTCCCCCGGCAGGAGGACGGTGTCGGCGACGTCGGACGGCCCGACGCCGACGTGGTACTGTTCCTCCTCGTTCGGGTCCTCGGAATCGCCCGGCATGACCCGAGACTCCGGGGTGGGGCTACCTAAGTCTCCCCCTCTCTGGCGGTCGAAGGTCACAAGAGTGGACCACCCGACAGCATCGACGTGTTCCGTCGTCGGGACCTCGTCCCTTTCGCGTACATCGCCCTCGTCTGGGGCGGCTCGTACCCAGCCATCGAGTTCGGTCTCACCGTACTCGACCCGCTGTACTTCGCGGCGACGCGACTCTTCGTTGCAGCCGTCGCCACCCTACCGGTCGCCGCGTGGCTCGTCGACGGACGGGCCTGGCTCCCCCAATCGCGCGCCGACTGGGCACACGTCGCCGTCGGAGGCGTCTTCCTCACGGGACTCGCCAACGGCTTCCTCTTCGTGGGCCAGCAGTTCGCGACCGGCGGTGTCGGAGCGGTCGTTATCAGCCTCAACCCCGTGCTAGCGGCTGGACTGGCGAGCGTCTGGCTCCCCGAGGAACGACTCTCGGCCGTCGAGGCGGCCGGCGTCCTCCTCGGGCTTGTGGGCGTCGTCGTGGTCGCTGACCCCTCCCTCGCGGCGTTTCGCGGCGGTGGCCAGTACTTCCTCCTCCTCGCAGCGGCCAGTTTCGCCGTCGGGAGCGTCCTCACGGAGCGACTCGACGCCGACCTCCCCTCGATCGCGGGCACCGGATGGGCGCTCTTGCTCGGGGCCACCGTCCTCGTCGTGGCAACCGTCGCGCTCGGCCGACCCGCCCCCGTCGCGCGGACACTCACGGATCCGACACTCCTCGGCATCGTCCTCTACCTCGGAATCGTCGCGACGGCAGGGGCCTACGTCGCATACTTCGCACTCCTCGCGGCGGTCGGCCCCGTTCGGACGAATCTCGTCTCCTACGTCGTGCCGGTCGTCGCGGCGCTCCTCGGAGCCCACCTCCTCGGCGAACCGGTAACACCCGCGATGGTCGGCGGGTTCGCCCTCGTTGCGGGCGGCTTCGCCCTTCTCAACCGGCAGACACTGTGGTGACTACTCCAGCATCTCGGGCGTGATGGTGTTCGGGATCAGGTCGCCGAGTCGATACTCCGCGAGGCCCTCCTGCTCGTCACAGAGGACGCGGAAGTCGTCGTCGCAGAACTCCGCGAGCGTCTGGCGACACATCCCACACGGGGTGACGCCGTCGCGGCGCTCGGAGGTGACTGCGATCTTCACGAAGTCGCGGTGGCCGTCCCGGAGCGCCGAGCCGATGGCGACCTCCTCGGCGTGGAGGCTGTTGCTAAAGTTCGCGTTCTCCAAGTTGCAACCGGTGTACACCTCGCCGTCGACCGTCTCGATAGCCGCACCGACTGGGTACTCAGAGTAGGGGACGTAGGCCTCTTCGAGTGCCTCACGAGCGGCGGCGACGAGTTCCTCGTCGTTCATACTTCCAAGTTCGACGGCGACAGCAAATAGCTGGTGTCACCCGAATCCCTCGCCCTCGACACGGTCGTCGGGGACGCCCATCGCGGTGGCGTAGTCGACGAGCGAGGAGACCATCGCGCTCACGCCGCACGCGTAGACGTCGAGTCGACCGGGGTCGAGGCGCGCGTCGACGTCCTGTGTGGGTCCTGCCTCGACGTAGGGGAGTAGATCCTCGGGAAGCGTGTCGAGCGCGACGGCGTCTCGGTCGAGGTACTTCGCCAGGGTGTACTGGACGTAGTCGGTCTCCCCCTTCCAGTCGGTGAGGTACGGTTCGCGGCTGAGCGTCGGGACGAAGTGGAAGTTCTCGTGGGTGGCGTCGAGATCGCGAAAGTGCTCGCGGAAGGCGAGGTCGTCCTCCCAAGCACAGCCGAGGAAGACCCAGATGTCGCGTTCGTACCCCTCGACCGTGTCGAGACCGCGCTCGAAGACGTGGTCGACCATACTCTTGAACGGAGCGACGCCCGTTCCCGTCGCGAGGAAGGCGAGGTCCCGCGGGACCGGTTCGTGGAGGACCATGTCGCCGTACGGGCCACGGACGGTCACCTCGTCACCCTCGGAGAGCGTCGTGAACAACTCGGAGGTGAGTGTCCCGCCCGGAATCCGACGGATACAGAGAGTGATGCTGTCGTGACCCGGTGGCCCGGCCAGCGAGTACGCCCGCGGCGTCCCCTCGTAGCTGATGGCGACGTACTGGCCGGGCAGGAAGTCGAGTGGGTCGTCGAGTTCGAGGTCGATCCGGACGAGCGCCGGGTACGGTCGGTCGATCCGCTCTTTCAACGAACGGAGGGCGCCGGCCGCCTCGCCGGCGATTGCTCCCTCGTTGGCTGCGGCGAGTACGCGGTCCCACTCGATCTCGAGGTCGCCGTCGGGTCGCTGGTCGAAACACTCCTCGTGTCCACTCCGAGTCAAGTAGCGAGCGGCTGCGGCACGGACCTCGTCGTTCCAGTTGTGGTCGAGCGCCTCGACGTTCGAGACGACAGCAGATTCCGTGACGAGTGGATGGTCCTCCGGGGACTCGACCGGTTCACCGTCGAGGCGACGGCGTGTCGACGTGACATCCTCCGCGCCGTGAACGGCGCGCCTTCCCTACATGGGAATACCGGCTACCTACCGGCAGAGGGTTCCGACCCGACCTCGCCGAGCGTCATCTGCCGTGGTTGGCTCTACTCGGTGGGGGTCGCGGCGCTGTCACAGGCGCTCCCATCCCGTAGGATGTCATCGCCCGCCGGTTTCAGCGGCAGGCTCTCACCCCACGGGTCGTGGCGGTCAGCGATGTTGACCGCCGCGTTGATGTCTGCGTGATACTCCGACACCCAACACTCCTCGTTCTGACACCGAAACTCATCGCCGTTTCGATACCCGATGTGGCCGCACTCGTGGCACGTCTGCGATGTGTAGGACGGTTCGACGTATTCGACCGGGATGCCAAACTCTCGCGCTTTGTCCTCGATTCGCTCCTGCAAGCGAGCGAACGCCCATGCGTGGAGGCGTCGGTTCATCCACTCCCCGTAATCGAGGTCTTCGCGGATGTACGAGAGTTCTTCCAGCACGACCACTGGCTTCTCGAACTCGCGGGCGTACTCGACGGCCCGCCGAGACGCCTTCTCGATGATGTCTGTGAGTGCGTTCTGGTAGTGATCGAACCGTTCGTCAATCCGCCACTGGGCGGCGTCACGCTCTTGGAGTCGCTTGAGTGTCGTGTACATCTCTTTGCGGAGGTGGCGAGCGCGGCCACCGTTGATGAGCAGTGGGTCGGTCGGAGTGCCCTGCTCGCAGGCACAGCCCGCGAGCAGGTGTGCTTCACCAATGTCGAAGCCGACTGGTGTTACATCGTCGTCTGTCGGTTCGTAGTCCGGTT
This sequence comes from Halospeciosus flavus, assembly GCF_029814175.1. Classification (GTDB taxonomy): domain Archaea; phylum Halobacteriota; class Halobacteria; order Halobacteriales; family Halobacteriaceae; genus Halospeciosus; species Halospeciosus flavus. The sequence goes on from NZ_CP122312.1 coordinate 1,264,951, forward strand.
CTTCGACCGGGAACTCGACGGTGACATGAATCGTCCACGACGTGCGGTGGCGTTGCAGGCGGAGTTGACCTGCCGACGCCTCACCGTCCACGAGGTCGTGCCACAGCTCTTCTTGAGCGGGGTTGATACGGAGTGGTATCCAGGAGTTCGTCCCGCGACCGGACTGTGGCACCCACCACGTGAACTCGTAGTCCCGTTCCGGTGAGTGGTCAAACTCGGCGGCTTGGTTGGTGACCCGAACCGGGTGGTCGTCGTCCAACTCCTGTGCATCGTAGGTGCCGTGCAGTTGTGGAACGTAGTTACACAGGGCCGCCTTCGCCTGATACGGCAGGTCGTAGGGCGTCACCACGTCGCTGGTGGCGGTCATCGTCTCGCACCCGGCCTCGAACGCCTCATGGAGTCCTGCCCGGTAGGTGTCGAGCAGGTCACACAGTTTGCGCTCTTTGTGAGCTGTCGGCGGGGCGAGCGTAGCCTCCAACGTTTTCGTGGTTGTCGCGGTCATGCTACTGCTTTTCCACGTAGTCCATCAGCACGTTGATGCTCACTTGACCGGTCGTGGCGAGGAAGTATCCCGGTTGCCAGAACGCATCTTCGAGCGTCTGTTTCACCTCCGGGTACTCCTGCCGAATCCGACGGGATGTGACGCCCTTGAGCGAGTTGATGAACTTCGTGAGGTCGGTGGTGGGTTTGGTCGTGAACAGGATGTGAACGTGGTCGGTGCCGCCGTCTACGTTCTTGATGTCGGCCTCGAAGTCGTCTGCAATCTCGTGAGCGACTTCAGCCACGCGCTCCAGCCGCTCATCGGTGAGGATGTCGGCGCGGTACTTTGTGACGGTCACAAAGTGGTATTGGAGCGCGTAGACCGTGTGCGACCCGGATTGCAGGTGACACTCCATTTGGCCTCACAAAATACAAGACACCCAATCTCAATAACTGTTGTGCCGTTGGGTATTCGGTCGGAGAGAACCGCGTGGACTGTCGCAGCGGGCTTACGCGATTCACGCCCGCCGTGAACAGTAGTTGCCGAATCAGATTCTCATCGAAGCAATCACGCCAGTGTTTACTTCAGAATCGCAGCGAGTGGGACTTTTCTCCACGCAGTAAGGCTCGGAGCAAGCGAGGGAACGCCGCTTCGACGGCGTTCCCGAGCGATACCTCTCCAGAGAACCCTCACTAACCGGTTTCCCGGTCAAACTGAACAGCTCGCTTAGCCGTGGTCTGTCAAGATGAGTCGTTGAAAGATCGGCGTCGAGATTGGTGGTTTCTCTGGTTGGTGCTTACCACTGACAAGGATGTTTGCGAGGATCCACAAATTGTACAGCGAAACGGCGAACAGAAAGTAGAACAACCGCACCGAGAACGTCGGCGACGACGTTCTCGGAAGGAAGTCACCGATCTGCCGATATGATGTTTCTATCCCCCAGCGGCGGCGGAACGCCGCCGCGTACGCTTTGGCTGTTGTAGCATCGACGTCCAAACTCGTCACGAACCAGACGTGCTCGTCGTCGTTCGAACGGTGCGGAACCGCGAAAACCGTGACATCTACCGACGCTGTGGGTTTGCGGTTTCGCTGCATCGTGTATGCATCGACGACCGTCTCAGCACCGGCGCTGAGACGGTCTTTCATTCCACTACTCGGGCGTGCACGGACGATGTAATCAATACCAGCTCCTCTAACTCTGCGACGACGTGGACTTGGTAGAAGCCACGATCAAGGTAGACGTGTCGAATCGAGACGTACTCTCGTGCAGTTTCGATCAAGGAGCGAACGGCTTCGCGCTTGGCGCGAAAGCCGTTCGCGTCCATCGGCAGTACAGCGAGAGTGAACCGAGTGCGTGGCGCAACGATACAGAGCGTTGCAAAGCAAAACGCTCTGTTCGTTCCCAAGTCAGGATACGTCGTTATCACGTGGTCGGTGTCAGCTGAACCGTAGAACCGCCATTCGTGGAGGTCGATGGCAACGTCGACATGAGCGGGAAGTCGCCGTTGTGATCGAAGGACTTCGAATAGGCGGTCTCGGACGCCATCGAACTGTGCGTTGATGGCGTCCATCGAGAGATTTCGCAAGTGGTAGAGCACCGATTTAGCGAGTGAGTTCCGAGCAGTGGACGTGATGTCTACCTGCTCGTTACGATCCAACTGAAGTGTCTTCCCGCCCGTATTGGCGAATTCCTGGTCGAAGGCGATACGAGAGAGGATTTCGAGAAAATCCTCTCTCGTGTACTTGCCGCATGGTTTCACATCAAACTCCAGTTCCGGGAACAAGAGTGTCGAAGCAGCACGAGAGACTTGTTTTGCCTCAGTTGTCTCGACCATACCGAAGAATGGAACTGAATCAAGATGAGTCTCAGCTAGGTTCGGCAACTACTGTGAACGGCGGGGTTCTCTCGCTGAATCAAGATAGCTCGGCGTTCAGCGCGGAGCCTCCTTACATTTCGGGCTCGCGACGGCTTACTCCTCGGGGTCGAAGTCGAGCGCGACGGAGTTGATGCAGTAGCGCTTCCCGGTGGGGTCGGGGCCGTCCTCGAAGACGTGGCCGAGGTGGCCGCCACACTCCGCACAGACGACCTCGACGCGGTTCATCCCGTGACTGTCGTCGCGGCGGAGTTCGACGGCGTCCTCTTCGGTGACGTCGAAGAAGGACGGCCATCCCGAGGTGGCGTCGTCGAACTTCGTCTCCGAGTCGAACAACACGTTCCCACAGCCCGCACACCGGTAGACGCCGTCGTCGTGCTTGTCGACGAACTCGCCGGTGAACTTCGGTTCGGTCCCCTGCTCCCGGAGGACGCGGTACTCCTCGTCGGTGAGGACTTCGTGCCACTCCGACTCGTCTTCGGGGAGGTCCTCGCGGTCGCGGTCGCGCTCGCTGTTGTGGTCGGCGTCGCTCATGCACACTGATTGGCGTCGCGGGGAGAAGGGCGTTGTGCCGTCTCCCGCATCGGCCGAGTCCGGTGGGGCTTTCCCGGTCGGTCTCTCACTCGCGGGTATGGCACTCGACTCGCTCCCCGCACGGCCCCTGACGACGGCCGAGGGGTTCGCGCTCCACCAGAGCGACCGCTTTCGGATGGTCACGCCCGCCAGCGTCTCCACCGAGAACGGGTCGGACGACAAACTCGTCTCCGCGCTCGTCCTCGTCCGAGATGGCCGCGTCTTCGGCGTGGGCTACTCCGTCGAGGACGGTGGGTGGGAGCGCGTCTACCACGAGACATTCGAGGACCCCGAGGTTGCGATGGATCTCGCCGAAGAGGCCAACGAGGCACTCCAAGAGTGGATTGGCCACCGTGAGACCGAGTGGCAGGACGTCCCCGAAGCCGAGGGCGTCCGCGCTGAGGCCGGCGAAAGCGAGTACGCTGCACGCCTCTTCGAGCAGTACCGCAAGGCGGCCGACGACGAGTAACGACGGATGACGGCCGACGACACCGCCACCGACACGCTCGACGTGGTCGTATCGGGCGGATCGATGGCCGGACTCTTCACCGGCGTCGCACTCCGCGCCCGCGGCCACGACGTCGACGTCTACGAACGCTCGACCGGCGAACGGCGCGAGCGCGGTGCGGGCATCGTCGCCCAGCAACCGGTCCTCGACTTCCTCGACCGCCACGACCTCGCCAACCCCGCCGACGTGACGACCCAGACGGAACGCCGGGAGTTCCTCGCGCCCGATGGCTCGGTCGCTCGCGGGGGCCACGGCCCGATGCGGTTCACGTCGTGGGACGCCGTCTACCGACGGCTTCGGGCCGGATTCCCCGACAATCACTACCACCCCGGCCACGAGACGGTCGATATCACGCCTGAGGATCCAGCGGTCTCCTTCGCGGACGGCCGTCGGGTCGAGGGGGACCTCATCGTCGCGGCGGAGGGGCTCCGCTCGACGGTTCGCGAGCGACTCCTCCCGGACGCCGAGCCCGAGTACGCGGGCTACGTCGCGTGGCGCGGGACAGTCCCCGAAACAGCCGTCCCCGAACAGGTCCGCGAGCAGTTCACCTCGGTATTCACCTTCCACGAGGCGGAGAACCATCTGATTCTGGGCTACCCGATTCCCGGCCCCGACGGGAGCGTCGAACCCGGTGAACGACGTCTCAACTGGGTCTGGTACGACAACCTCTCCGGCTCTCTCGACCGGGAGACGGTGCTCACCGACGCGGCCGGCCGGCGTCGCGAGGGAGCAGTCCCGCCGGGTGAGCTCTGGGAGGCGGTGTGGAACGAGAAGTGCGAGCGTCTCGCGGGCTTTCCCGACGTGTTCGAGACGCTCGTCCGCGAAACCGACGACCCCTTCGTCCAGTCCATCTTCGATTTGACCGTCTCGTCGATGGTCGAGGATCGAGTCTGTCTCGTCGGCGACGCCGCGTTCGTCGCCCGCCCACACACCGCCGCCGGTACGTCGAAGGCCGCGGGCGACGGCGTCACTCTTGCCGAAGCCATCGAGTCGCACGCGGACCTCGATGCTGCACTCGCTGACTGGGAGAGCGAGCGTCTCGCCTACGGACAGCGCATCGTCGAGCGCGGCGTGCAGATGGGTGACAGCTACATGAAGTAGTCAAAAGGCGGCGAGGCGGTCGGCCAGCCCCCGTATCTCTTCTGCCTCGTCGATTTCGCTCACCCACCGCTCGGGCAGCGCGGACGCGCCGAACCGCGCACCGGCGACGGCACCCGTAACGGCGCCGATCGTGTCCGCGTCGCCACCCATGTTCACCGCCTCGACGATTGCATCCTCGGCCGTATCCGCACCGAGTCCGTAGTGGAGTCCCGCCTGGAGGGTGTGGACGACGTAGCCGCTGTTCACGAGGTCGGTGGCGTCGTAGGCGTCTGCGACGGGTTCGAGAGCGTTCAGGAGCTCCGTCGGCGCCGCGCCGTCGACGCGTCCGAGCGCACCTTCAAGCGGATCCGACTCGTCACGCAGGAGTGCCGCGAGGACGAGGTTCAACACCGCACAGCCCCACGTACAGCGCGGGTCGGCGTGCGTGATTGCCGACGACTCTCGACTGACGGTCACCAGCCGCTCGGGGTCCTCTCGATAGCGAATTGCGTGGGGCGAACACCGCATGATGCTGCCGTTGCCCGCGTTCTGCCCCTCGGGCTTTCGCTCCCAGACCGCCCGGCCCGCCTCGTCCCACGGCGTGCCGTCGCGGATCGACGCGATCGCCTCCCGGGTCATCAATCCGATGTCGAAGGGCCCCGACTCGTACCACTCGACGAACCGTCGTGCGACGTCCGCGCCGTCGAACTCGCCGAGTTGGGCGAGACTCCGCGCGACGCAGAGCGCCATCTCCGTGTCGTCGGTGATGGTCCCTGCGGGCTTGCCGTGGGTCCCGTCGCCGAGCATCTCGGTCACCCGTCCGTGGGTCCGTTCGATCCGCTCGGGTGTCGCGAACTCCACCGGTCGGCCGAGCGCGTCACCGCACGCGAGGCCCAGGAGACACCCCCGTGCACGGTCTGTCAGCTGGTCGTCGGGACGTCCCATGGTACATCGTATCACGAATGTCGACAAAAGACTAGTTGTGGCGTGTTGACAAGAGTATTGATCGTTCGGAGCAAATTTCGCTACTCGCGTGTCGCTCGCTCCGAATCGCCTAGTCGTCGGAGTCGGCCCGGAACGCCGCCGCCTGCGCCGGACCGTCGCGGACCCGCACGCCCTTCCCGGCGAGATGGCGAAGCCGACGCTGGGCGTGGTCTTCTTCCTCCGTGCCCTGGGTCGCGAGGACGTACATGAGCGCCCGTCCCTCGGGACGCATCGTTCGACCGGCGCGCTGGGCGCCCTGCCGTCGCGACCCGCCGAGACCGGAGGCGACGACCGCGAGTTCGGTGTCGGGCAGGTCGATCCCCTCGTCGGCGATGCGCGAGACGATGAGAGTGTCGCGCTCGTCCGCGCGAAACTGGGCGAACAGGCGCTCGCGACGCGGGTGGGGCGTCTGCCCGCTGACGAACGGGACGTTCAGTTCGTCGGCGAGACGTTCGCCCTGGTCGAGGTAGTCGACGAAGACGAGCGTCTTCGCGCGGGAGTGTGCGCGGAGGAGTTGGCGGACCTCCTCGACTTTCGCGGGGTTCGTCGCCGCGAGTTGGCGGCGCTCGTGGCCGTCGGCACTCGCCCACTCGTAGCGGTGGTCGTCGTCCTGCCACGGGACGTAGCGAATCTCGACTTCGGGTTCCTGTACGTAGCCGGCGTCGAAGAGCGCGTCCCAGTCCGTGCCGATGGGCGGGCCGATGAGCGTGTAGATGTCCTCCTCGCGGTCGTCTTCCCTGACCGGCGTCGCGGAGAGCGCAAGGCGGTGTACGGCCTGCAGGTCGGCCGTCCGACGCGAGATGTCCGCGGGCAGGTGGTGAACTTCGTCGTACACGACGAGTCCCCACTTGCGGTCGTCGAAGAGGTGGCGGTGGCGATCCATCCCCGCGGTTCGGTAGGTGGCGATGGTGACGGGGCGGATACGCTTCTCGCCGCCGTGATACTCGCCGACGTGCTCGGGATCGAGGTTCGTGTGCGCGAGGAGTTCGTCGCGCCACTGGGCGGCGAGGTCGCGTGAGGGGACGAGAATCAGCGTCTCGCCGCCGACGCGCTCCATCGCCCCCATCGCGGCGACGGTCTTCCCGCTCCCGGGCGGGCCGACGAGGACACCGGCCTCGCGCTCCACGAACCAGTCGACCCACTCCTGCTGGTAGGGCCGGAGGTCGAGGTCCAACTCGACGTCGAGGGGGTCGCCGGTGTCGAGGCTCCGTTCGTCGCTGACGGGGTAGCCCGCCTCGTAGAGGATTCGTTTGACCTCGGCGACCTTCTCCTCGTTCACCCACGAGACGTCGTCCTCGATGGGCGCGCGGAGGTGCGTATCGTCGAGTTTCTGCCGGGCGACGTTGCCCATCACGTCGTCGCTCGCGGCTTCGAGGACCGTGTAGCCGTCCTCGTGCGTCCGGAGAGTGAACTGGTGGGCGCGTTGCCACTGGCTCTCGACGAACTCCTCGATGGTGGCCGCGCGCTCGTTCGTCACCTCACGGAGTGCGGTCAGGAGGTCGTCGAGGTGGTCGTAGGGGGCGTTCCAGACGTCTTCCTTCCGGATACGGTAGCGGTAGGCCTCGTCGCCGGTGGTGTCGGTCAGGTGGGCGAACTGCGAGAGGCGCGCCCGTGTGTACTGCGTGGGCTTGTCGACGACGATCTCGCGGTTCTCGTCGAACACGACGACGCGTTCTCGCTCCTGGGTATCCGACCAGTCGGTCGGGTACCAGACGACCGGGTCGTTCGAGACGTCGAGGCGTTCGACACCCTCTCCAGCGAGTGCGTCGAGTGCGTCCTCGGCCTCGGCCTGCGTACAGTCGAGGACGCGAGCGACGTGACTCGCCGTGACGACCGGCCGCTCGACGCGGTCGAGCACGTCGTAGAACTCGCCGATCTCGATACCGTCCGGAACCGCGTCTGCGTCCTCGGTCACTGTACGTGGATACGGTGCGGGACCACTAACGGCTTTCGTGCCGGCACGGCGAGACCACCGGCCTGGCCCAGACCGGTGTCGACCGGCACAACGCCTATGCGACTGGCGAGTGCGGATTCGCACATGCGATTCCGAAGGCTTCTCGCGGGTGCGGCCGCCGGACTGGGGGCGACGTCCCTCGGCAACCGCCTCCTGACGGCCCGCGCCGGCACGCTCGAACCGGCCCTCCCTGGCGACCAGCGAACCTACCGGTGGCGGGGGTTCGACGTCTCCTACAGCGACCTCGGCGACCCCGACGATCCCGACGTCCTCCTCCTCCACGGAATCCACGCCGCTGCGTCGACCGAGGAGTTCACGCGAATCGCCGAGGACCTCGCCGAGTCCTATCACGTCGTCGCCCCCGACCTCCCCGGCTTCGGGTGTTCGGACCGCCCGGCCGTCGCCTACACCGCGTCGATGTACGAGTCGTTCGTCGAGGACTTCGCGACCGAAGTGACCGATGAACCCATCTGCGTCGCCACGTCGCTCACTGGCTCGTACGCCGCCATCGCCGCCGACCAGGCCGAGTTCTCACGGCTCGTCCTCGTCTGCCCGACGGCCGACACGACCGTCCGCCGACCGTGGCTCCGCACGCTCTTCCGGACACCGGCCGTCGGAACGTCGCTGTTCAACCTCCTCACCTGCAAGCCTGTCCTCGAGTGGTTCGACCAGCGCGAAGCGTACTACCACCCACAGAACATCCCTGACGAGGTCGTCGACTACCAGTGGCGGACTGCCCACCAGGAGAACGCCCGCTTCGCGCCGGCCTCCTTCCTCGGCGGGTACCTCGACCCCGTCGTGGATCTCGGCGAAGAACTCGCCGAGCGCGAACAGCCCGTGACGCTCGTGTGGGGTCGCGAGGCACTCATCACGCCGCTCGCCGCCGGACGGGCGCTCGCGGAGCGCGCCGACGCCCGACTCGTCGTTATCGACGAGGCGCGCCTCCAGCCCCACGCCGAACACCCCGACGCCTTCCTCCAGGCCGTCACCGAGGAACTACCGCGCCTCGAGGACGAGTAGCCGACCCTCGCCGTCCTCGCGGTCGACGACCGTCGGGACGACGGCGAGTCCGTCCTCGACGTCCGCGGGTGCGAGCCCCCGGACGACGCCCGTCAGCCGAACGTCGCCGAAGTCCGCGACCGCAGTCACGTACGGCGCTTCGCCGTCGAAGCGCGGCGTCGGGACGTGGACGATGGTGTGTGCTTCGACGCTCCCCGCGTCGGGGAGTGTCTCTTCTTCGAGTTCTGCGGACCCGCAGTGGGGACAGACGGCTCGCGGCGGGAGCGACCCGTGGCCATTCGGGCACGCGAGGTAGTACCCCTCTCCCGTGTCGATGGAGTCGAGCCACTCATCGTAGCCAGCGGTACGGATGTCAGTCATGCCTCCACCTCCTCGAGGACGTGGACGGTCACACTCGCGACCGTCCCACCCGCGTTGTGCGCGAGGCCGACTCCTGCGTCGGGCACGGCGTCACTGTTGTGGTGGTCGCCGCGCAGCAGTTTCGTCAGTTCGACGAGTTGGCTCCCACCGGTCGCCCCGACGGGGTGGCCCTTCGCCTTCAGCCCACCCGAGAGGTTCACCGGGAGGTGGCCGTCACGGGTCGTCTCACCGTTCCGAGCGGCAGCGATTGCCTCGCCAGATTCGTAGAACCCCATCCCTTCGAGCGCGAGCACCTCCGCGATGGTGAAACAGTCGTGGACCTCCGCGACGTCGATGTCGCCGGTGTCGAGACCCGCCTCGCCGAGTGCCTCGTCGGCGGCGTCGCCGGCGGCCGGCGTCCGGCAGAGCGATTCGCGGTCCTGGAGCGCCATCTTGTCGCCGCCCTGTCCGGTTCCGGTGACGGCGACCGAGGCGTCGAGTCCGTGTTCCTCGGCGTAGTCCTCGCTGACGAGGACGAGCGCGCTGGCCCCGTCGGTGATGGGGCAGGCGTCGAAGAGGTGGAGCGGTTCCGCGACGGTCGGCGAGTCGAGGGCGTCCTCGACGGAGATCTCCTTCTGGTACTGTGCGTGTTCGTTGCCGACGGCGTTCGCGTGATTCTTCACCGCGACGTGTGCGAGATCCTCGCGACTGCCGCCGAACTCTTGGAAGTAGGCGTCGGCCATCAGCGCGTACGCGCCGGGGAAGGTGAGTCCGGCGCGCACTTCGTAGAGGTCGTCGGCCGCGATGGCGAGTCCCTCCGTTGTCTCGCTCGTCGGGAGGTTGGTCATTCGTTCGGCCCCGCCGACGAGGAGTACGTCGGCCTCACCGTTTCGGACGTTCTTCACTGCCTCGCGGACGGCGACGCCGCTGGACGCACAGGCACTCTCGAAGCGCGTCGCGGGGACGTCGAGACCGAGTGCCTCGGCCGCGAGCGGTCCCTGGTGGCCCTGGTGTTCGGCGACTTCGCCCATGAAGTTGCCGTAGTAGACCCCCTCGACGGCGTCGCGGTCGATGCCCGCGTCGTCGAGTGCCGTCGTGCCTGCCTCCGCGAAGAGGTCCCGCGTCGTCCGCTCGGGGTGTTCGCCGAAGTGCGTCAACCCCACTCCGGCTACACGAACGTTCGTCATAGTTACTCCTTGACGTACGGGGGTCAAAAACACGCCGGAAGGGGCGATACGGACGTCGCCCAGACGTCAGACGCGCGTGCGGCCAAGACTTTTCCGGCCGAAGTTCATATTCCCGTGCGAGTCGATGTCACGGAGTTCTCACTCGACCACGGACGCCAACGAGTCGGTCTCGAACGACGACGAGTGGGCGACGTCGTCCCTGGCCGAAGCGATCGATTCGCTCCGGTCGGAACTCGAGAGCGCCGAGACCGACGCGTCGGGGGCACAGTCCATCGCACTCAGTCGCGCGCAGGACCTCCTCGACAAAGTCGAGAGTACCCTGAAGAAGACGCACTGAGGCGCCCGTGGCGGCACGGCGGGCAGTCGGCCACCCCTTTCTTACTTTTCGCGCCACTAGGGACGGGTATGTCCACCGACGACAGTTCCTCCGAGTCCGAGTGGAAACACGAGGCAGTCTCCGAGTTGGCAGACCACGTCCGCGACCGTGTGGACAAGGCGAAGGAGAAGACCTCCAATAGCGCCAAGTCGAAGGCACTCGAGACGGCTCACTCGGTCATCGACAAGGCAGAGGAGAAACTGAAGCAGAAGGCCTAGGCTAGAACCCGACCGCCTGCCCGTCGCGGCGGGGATCGGAACCGGCGACGAGTGTCCCGTCCTCGTCCCGGTAGATGACCTGACCGCCGCCCCAGTGGCCACCCGACTCGAAGAACTCGTCCTCGTCGACGACGTCGTGCCCGCGCCCGCGGAGGTTCGTCACGACGCTGTCCGGGAGTTTGTTCGTCTCGACAGCGACGCGCTTGCCGTCGATCCACCGGAACCGCGGCGCGTCGAGGGCGGCCTGTGGGTTCAACCCGGAGTCGACCATCGCCGACGTCACCTGGAGGTGGCCCTGCGGTTGCATCGACCCGCCCATAACGCCCCACGAGGCCCGGAACTCGCCGTCGACGCGGAGCATCGCCGGGATGATGGTATGGAAGGGGCGCTTGCCCGCTTCGAGGGCGTTGGCGTGCTGGGAGTCGAGGCTGAAGGAGTGTCCGCGGTTCTGGACGGCGAACCCGCCAGCCGTCAGCGCCGACCCGAACGGGTAGTAGACGCTGTTGATGAACGAGACGGCGTTTCCGTCGCCGTCGACGACGGTGAGGTAGACCGTGTTGGCCTGTTCTTTGGCCTTCGCGCCGTAGTCGGCGGCCCGGTGGCCGACTTCGGCGGCGCGTTCGGCCGCGTACTCCTTCGAGAGCATCGTCTCGAGCGGGACGTCCGTGTAGTCGGGGTCGGAGATGTACTCGTAGCCGTCCGCGAACGCGAGTTTGATGGCTTCGAGCAGGTGGTGGAGGCGGTCCGGGTTCGCCGGGTCCGCGGGGATGTCGAACTGCTCGGCGACGTTCAGCGCCTCGAGTGCGACCGTCCCCTGGCCGTTGGGCGGATGTTCGAGTACTTCGACGCCGCGGTACTCCGTGCTGATGGGGTCAGTCCACTCCGGTTCGAACGCTTCGAGGTCCGAGAGCGTGAGCGCCCCGCCGTGTTCGCGAACCGTCTCGACGATGGCCTCGCCGACGTCGCCGCCGTAGAACGTCTCGATTCCCTCCTCGGCGATGCGGTCGAGCGTGTCAGCGAAGTCCGGGTTTCGGAACGTCTCGCCGGCCGCGGGCGCCTCACCGTCGTGGAGGAACGTCTCCGCGGAGGTGTCGAACGCGGCGAGTCGGTCCTCTTGGCCGGCCCACTGTCGGGCGACGTACTCGGAGACCGGGAACCCCTCGCGGGCGTAACCGATGGCCGGTTCGAGGAGTGCGCCGAGGTCCTCGCGGCCGTAGCGCGAGACGAGCGCGTCCCAGCCAGCGAGCGCGCCGGGGACCGTGACCGGGAGGCCGCCGTCCGTCGGCATCGTAGGCTCACCTTCGTCGTCGGTCTCGTCGGTGCGCTCGCGGTAGGTCTCGACGTCGGCTTCGTCGGGCGCTGGACCGGAGGCGTTGAGTGCCTCGTACTCGCCGTCGAAGTGGGTCAACGCGAACATGTCGCCGCCGATGCCGGTCATGTGCGGTTCGACAACGTTCAGGACGGCTGCCGTCGCGACGGCGGCGTCGGCCGCGTTGCCGCCCTCCTGCAGGACCGAGAGGCCGGCCTGTGCGGCGAGCGGGTGGCTGGTCGCGACCATCCCGTTGGTCGCCTGCACCGCGGACCGACGGGAAGAGAACTGCCAGGGATAGTCGAAATCCATGGTGGGGATTTGTCAGAGGGGTGTATGAAGTCTGACCCGAAATAATTCGGTCCACTCGTAGAGATGTCGCTCAGAGAACAGTCGAAAAAGCGCGAAGAAGGTGTGTAGTCGCGTCTACGGCCAGTTGCCGTTGCCGGTGTAGGCGTCGACGACGCGCTGGATGGCGACGACGTAGGCTGCGACGCGGAAGCTCGGCAGGCCGAGCGTCTCCTTAGCCTCGACAAGGTCGTCGAAGGCGTCGACGATGATCTCTTCGAGTTCCTCGTTGACGCGCTCCTCGGTCCAGTAGAAGCGCTGGCGGTTCTGGACCCACTCGAAGTAGGAGACGGTGACGCCGCCCGCGTTCGCGAGGATGTCCGGGATGACGGTCACGTCACGCTCCGCGAGGACGTCGTCGGCGTCGGGCGTGAGCGGCCCGTTGGCGGCTTCGGAGATGACGTCGGCCTTGACGTCGTGGGCGAGTTCCTCGTCGATGGCGTTCTCCAGTGCTGCAGGGACGAGGAGATCGACATCGAGCGTGAGAAGTTCGTCGTTGGTGAGGGACTCGGCGTCCTCGTAGCCGGAGACCGAACCGGTCTCGCGCTTGAAGTCCTTGACCGCGACGGGGTCGAAGCCGCTCTCGTCGTAGATGCCACCCGAGGAGTCGGAGACGGCGACGACCGTCGCGCCGAGTTCGTCGACAAGCTTCGCGGTGATCCAACCGGCGTTCCCGTAGCCCTGGACGGCGACGGTGGCCTCAGAGATGTCCTCGCCGAGGTAGTCGAACGCCTCGCGGGCGGCGATGACCGTCGAGCGGCCGGTCGCATCGACGCGGCCCTCGCTGCCGCCGTTTTCGAGGTCCTTGCCGGTGATGACACCCGGCTCGGTCTTGTTCTCGAGGGTCTCGTACGTGTTCTTGATCCAGTTCATCTCCCGCTGGCCCGTGTTCACGTCGGGAGCGGGGACGTCGCGGTCCTCACCGATGAGCGGGCGCAGCTCCTTCGCGAAGGAACGAGTGATGCGCTCGATCTCGTCGGCGCTGTACTCGTCGGGGTCGATGATGATACCGCCCTTCCCACCGCCGAACGGGATGTCGACGACGGCGCACTTGTACACCATCCACCCGGAGAGCGCCTTCACTTCGTCGCGAGTGACGCCGGGGTGGTAGCGGATGCCGCCCTTGTAGGGACCGCGGTCACCGTTGAACTGCGAGCGGAATGCCTTGAACGTCTCGAGGCTCCCGTCGTCCATGTCGACGGTGAGGTTCGTCTCGAGGACGCGCTCGGGGTGCTTGAGTCGCGTCAGTACGTCGTCGCCTACATCCGAGGGGAGGTAGGACGCAGCGTCGTCGATCTGTTCTTGCAGGCTCTCGAACGGATTTTCCTCAGCCATTAGTTCCACCAATTCACCCTCGACTGAATAAGTGTATTGTCTGTACCAAAATTGAACGACAATATAAGGTGTTTAATTACCGATTGGATGCTTTGTCCAGTCATTAATTAAAGCGCCGAAAACACGGCGTACAGGCCCTAACAGCCAGTGTATAAGGAATATAGACAACCAGAACCATTATATACGGCTGCGGACAACCATCTCGACAAGAGTGGTCCCGGACCGGGGCAATCGCGGTGTCGGCGTTCCGCACTCGGTTCGCTCGCGGCCACCTGATACCCATGTCCAGCAAGGAACACGCGGCCCCCGACGAGACCCAGTCGATACCGGAAGAGGAACCCGAGACACCGCTGGAGACGGCCCGCCGTCAGCTCGACTCGGCCGCCTCGGAGCTCGACCTCGACCCGAACATCGTCGAACGGCTCCGCCATCCCTCGAAAGTGACGCAGGTCACCATCCCCATCGAGCGAGAGAACGGGGAGCTGGAGACGTTCACCGGCTTCCGCGCCCAGCACGACAGCGTCCGTGGCCCGTTCAAGGGCGGTATCCGCTACCACCCCGACGTCGACGCCGAGGAATGCATCGGTCTGGCCATGTGGATGACGTGGAAGTGTGCGGTCGTCAACCTCCCGTTCGGCGGCGCGAAGGGTGGCGTCGTCGTCAACCCCAAGGATCTCACCGAGGACGAGCGCGAACAGCTCACCCGTCGCTTCGCACAGGAACTCCGCGACGTCGTCGGCGAGAACCGCGACATCCCCGCACCAGACATGGGCACCGACGCCCAGACGATGGCGTGGTTCATGGACGCCTACAGCATGCAGCGAGGCGAGACCTCGCCGGGTGTCGTCACCGGGAAACCACCGGTCGTCGGCGGGAGCTACGGCCGCGAGGAGTCGCCGGGCCGCAGCGCTGCCATCATCGCCCGTGAGGCCATCGACTACTGCGGGAAGGACATCGAGGAGACGACCGTCGCCGTCCAGGGCTACGGGAGCGTCGGCGCGAACGCCGCCCGCCTCCTCGACGAGTGGGGCGCACGCGTCGTCGCCGTCAGCGACGTGAACGGCGCCGCCTACAACCCCGCGGGACTCGTCACCCACGAGATTCCGACTCACGTCGAGGAACCCGAGGCCGTCACCCGGCAGGGCGAGGAGACCATCTCGAACGAAGAACTCCTTGAACTCGACGTCGACGTGCTCATCCCGGCCGCCGTCGGGAACGTCATCACCGAGGCGAACGCCCACGACGTGCAGGCGGACATCGTCGTCGAAGGAGCGAACGGCCCGACGACGACCCGAGCCGACGAGATTCTCGCCGAACGCGGCGTGACCGTCATCCCGGACATCCTCGCGAACGCGGGCGGCGTCACCGTCTCCTACTTCGAGTGGCTCCAGGACATCAACCGACAGGAGTGGTCGCTCGAACGCGTCCGAGAGGAACTCGAAGAGAAGATGTTGACCGCGTGGGACGAGGTTCGCGAAGAGGTCGAAGCGCGCGACATCACGTGGCGTCGGGCAGCCTACGTCGTCGCGCTCCAGCGTGTCGCGGAGTCCCACGAGCACCGCGGTCTCTGGCCGTAGCCGGCCCACTCACTCTTCTGCGGCTTCCGCGCGTTCGAGGATCCGTTCGGCCTGCGCGACCAGCGGCGCGTCGACCATCTCGCCGTCGACCCGGAAGACGCCGCGGTCCGCGCGGTCCGCTTCCTCCTTCGCGTCGAGGACTCGCTTGGCCCACGCCACGTCCTCGGCCTCGGGCGTGAACGACTCGTTGATCGGGTCGACCTGCGTCGGGTGGATAGCCATCTTGCCGTCGTAGCCGAGTCCCGCCGCGAAGCGTGTCTCCTCGGCCAGCCCTTCGGTGTTCTCGATGTCGGTGTAGACAGTGTCGATGGCGTCGACCTCGGCCGCGCTCGCCGCGAGGACGACGTGCTCGCGTGCGTGGAGGACCTCGGTTCCCTCTTCAGTGCGGGTCGCGCCGATGTCCGCCGAGAGGTCTTCTGCACCGAAGAGCAACGCATCGGTGGCGTCCGCGGTGGCGATGCTCTGCGCGTTCAACACCCCAGCAGCGGACTCGACCAGCGCGAGCACAGGCACGTCGACGTCGTACTCGTGGAGGACGCGTTCGAGTGTGTCTACGTCGCCGCCGTCGCTCGTCTTCGGGAGCATCACGGCGTCGAGGCGGACGGCCTCGGGGTCGTCGCCGACGATTCCCTGGACGTCGTCGTCGGCGAGACCACCCACCGGATTGACCCGGACGCACACCTCACAGTCGGGGTCGAAGTCGGGGTCTACGAGGACGTCGTGGACCGCCTCGCGCGCCTCGGCCTTGCGGTCGGGCGCGACGGCGTCTTCGAGGTCGAAGCAGACGACGTCCGCGCCACTGGCCGGTGCCTTGCGCATCATCTCCGGGCGGTCGCCCGGCGTGAAGAGAAGACTCCTGCGAACCATGTGCGGGGTGACGCCCCCGCGTGCCTATAAGCTACTGCCCACAGACTTCAACGCCGGCGTGCGAGGAACGCCGCACCCACGAGGGCGAAGGCGGCGACGAGCACTCCGAAGCCGGGACTCTGGGCGGTCGTCGAACCACCGGAGTCGGCGTCGGAATCGGAACCACTGTCGGCGCTGGAACCGCCGTCGCTACTGCCTGAACCGATGGAGAGGACGGCCGTCGCGTTGCCACCACTGGACTGCGGATTGACGTTCATCGGGATATCGTAGGTCCCCGCCTTCGGGTTCTTCACGCCCTCGTAGACGATGACGACCTCGTCACCCTCCTGGAGGGTGTAGCTCCCACCGAATCCGGCGGTGAGCGTCCGACCGCCATTGCTGATGTCGACGGTCTCGAGGTCGTTGCGGACCGTCACGTCGACTGTACTCCCGGACTCGTTATCGCCGCGGTCGATACCGACTGTCACGACGTCGGCCTTGTCGACGTCACTCACGTCGGCGCCGGTGCCCTGGTAGTCGACCGAGAGTCCGTTCAGAGAACTCGACCCGGTGGCCTGTCCAACCGTGATGGTCGCGGTGTGCGTCGACGTCACTCGGGGGTCGTCGGGGGCGGCGTTCAGCGACGCGCCGCTCGCCGCGGCGGTAACGCCCGCGCTGGCGGCGAGCGCGACGAGCGCCAGCAGCAGTACACTACTCCGTCGGGAGAGACTCACGTTCATGGGGGAATCTGCCGGAGTAATCCGGCGAAGTACCTGCGAGTTGGGCACTCCGCCGAAAGAGGCTGACGGCCACCGCTCCGGACCCTCACGGTTTTTACTCCGTGGGTGCGCCAGCGACGGTATGGTCGGGAAGTACTACGAGGCGTTCGAGGTCGGCGAGACCATCGAACACGAGAAGCGCCGCACCGTCTCCGAGAGCGACAACCAGCGTTTCTGCGACATGACGATGAACCAACAGCCGCTCCACCTCGACGCCGACTTCGCCGCGGACACACAGTTCGGCGAACGGCTGGTCAACGGTCTCTACACGATGTCGCTGGCGGTCGGACTCTCCATCCCCGAGACGACCGACGGCACCATCGTCGCGAACCTCTCCTACGACGGCGTCGAACACCCCGCGCCAGTGTTCCACGGCGACACCATCCGCGCGCAGTCGACGGTGACCGACAAACGAGAGACGAGCGACGGCGAGCGGGGAATCGTCACGATGCGTGTCGAGGCGTTTCGCGTCGAACCCGACGGCGAGGACACGCTCGTCTGCAAGTTCGAGCGGACGGTGTTGAGCCTAAAGCGCGAACACGCCGAGTGACGGCGTTCTACACCCGCGGCGTCGTGGGCGGAAGAGGCCGTGACGCAGTGAGCGAGGACTGAGTGGCGAGCAGGCGGGACTGAGGATTTTTCCGTGGGCGGTGTCTCGCACTCCCGTCTGGGCCGGCCCACGGCGTCGGGTCAGGACACAACCCCGAGTCGTGCCGGCATCCCCCTTGAACGCTCGCCTGCTCAGAGGATGGTGCCGTGTTTCTTGTCCGGGAGGTCCTTCTCGACCGTCTCGTAGAACGCGAATCGGTTCTCTAGTTCCTCGCGGAGCGTACTCGGCGGGACGATCTCGTCGATGACGACGTCACTGGCCATCCGGTGGACGTCGATGTCCTCACGGTACTCCTCGCGGAGTTCCTGCTCTTTCTTCCGGCGCTCTTCCTCGTCTTCGATGTCCGCGAGCTTGTTCGCGTAGACGGCCTCGATGGCGGCCTCGGGTCCCATGATGGCGATTTCGCCCGAGGGAAGCGCGAGGGTCGACTCGGGGTCGTAGGCCGGCCCGGACATGGCGTAGATGCCGGCGCCGTACGCCTTCCGAACGACGACGCACTGCTTCGGGACGGTGGCCGAGGAGGTGGCGTAGATCATCTTCTTGCCTTTCTCCAGGATGGCGTCCTTCTCGACCTGTGAACCGGCCATGAAGCCGGGCGTGTCCGCGAGGTAGAGGAGCGGAATGTTGTAGGCGTCGGACTTCCAGACGAACTCGGCGGCCTTCTCGGCGGCGTCGGGAAAGATGGCACCCGCGCGGTGGGCCGGCTGATTGGCGATTATCCCCACCGGCCGGCCGTCGATGCGGCCGTAGCCCGTGATGATCTCCTTTCCGTACTCAGGTTTGAGTTCGAAGAAGGAGTCGGCGTCGACGACACGCTCGATGATTTCGTGCATGTCGTAGCCCTTGTTCGGTTTCTGAGGGACGATGCCGTCGATCTCTTCGGGGGACTTCGCGGGGGGCTTTCCCTCGCGTTTCGGCGGGTCCTCGTCGGAGTTGTTCGGGAGGTACCCGACCAGTTGGGCGACGAGTTCGCGGGCCTCCTCCTCGTCGGCGGCGACGAGGTCAGCGCTCCCGGACTCGCGAGCGTGGACCTGCGGGCCACCGAGGTCCTGCATGTCGATCTCCTCGCCGGTGACCATCTTCACCATCCGCGGGGAGGCGATGGCCATCGCGGACATCCCCTCGACCATGACGGTGAAGTCGGCGAACACCGGCGTGTAGGCCGCACCCGCGATACACGGCCCATAGAGCACACAGATCTGCGGGACGCGCCCGGAGAGCATCGAGTGGTTGTAGTAGTACTTCCCGATGCCCTCGCGGTTGGCGAAGAAGCCGGACTGCTGGTCGATGCGTCCACCGGAGGAGTCCATCAGGTAGAGCACCGGCTTACCGGTCTCGAGCGCGCGCTGTTGCATCCGGAGGAACTTCTCGACGCCCTTCTCGGCCATCGACCCGGCTTTGACGGTGAAGTCGTTGGCCATGAAGTGGACGTCCCGGCCCTCGAAGTCGGCGGCGCCCGTGATGAGACCGTCCGCGGGGAGTTGCTCGTCGGCGTCGAACTCCGCGAACTTCCCGTCTTCGAAGACGAGACCGTCTTCGCCGAACCAGAGGTCCATCCGGTCGCGGACGAACAGTTTGCCCTGCTCTTCGAGGCGCTCTTTGTACTTCTCGGGGCCGCCCGACTCGATCTCAGCAATCTCCTCCCAGAGGCGCTCCTCGCGCTCGGTCGGACCGAGTTCGGTCTCCTCGCCACCGGTGTCGGCGGCGCTCGGCCCGGTTTCGTCTGTATCGGTCTCCTCGTGGACGACCGCGGGCTCTTCAGCGTCTCCAACGAACACGCGAACCTCGTCGGCGACGTGTTCGGCCAGCGCGGCGGCGACGGCGGCCGCCTCCTCGTCGGAGGCGTCCGAACCGATACGGACCTTCATACCTTGACGTCCGCTGGGCGGTTCAAAATGGTTTTCCATGCACGACCCAGCAGGCGGTAGTCGGCGGGTATCGAGAAATCGACGGAGAAGGGTTGTCGAGGCCGCGTTAACTCGCTCGGCCGTAGCGTTCGACGTGGACCATCGCCTGCTCGGCGAGCCACTGCAACGCCGAGTGGTCCTCCTCGTCGAACTCGCGGGTCTCTTCGTCCATGACACAGAGCATTCCGACGTGCTGGCCGCTCGCGGCCTTCAGCGGGATGCCCGCGTAGAAGTCGGGTTCGAACTCCTCGCTGTGGATCGGCTCGTAGGAGACACGCGAATCCTCGGGGAGATCGGAGATGACGAGCGGTTCGCCATCGAGGAGTCCGTGCGAGCAGATGGAGTCACTGCGGTCGAGCGTCTCCCAGTCGACGCCCTGCGAGGTCACGAACTGCTCTTCGTCCTCGTCGACGACGCCGACGAAGCCGACGTCAGCGTCGAAGCACTCGCGTGCAGTCGTCGTCAGTCCTTCGAGGTGTGCGAGGAGCGTCGGCTGTTCGAAGTCGTACTCGTCGAGGCAGTCGAGTCGAGCGTGTTCGTCCGCCGGAATCGGGTAGCCACTCCACCCTTCGCGGACCGCCGTCTGGATCGTCTTCTGGAGTGCGTCCGGGTCCGTGTCGTCTCCCACCAACACACACGGACGGTCCGGTACTCGCTCTAAGAGTTCACCGAGGAACTCGCTCCCGCCGAACACGTCGTCGACGAGTATCGCATCGAACAACGTGCCCGCGTCGAGTGCGTCGAACACCTCGGACTTCGCACGAGTCGCCACGTCAAACTCTGCAGGCTCTGGTAGTGGTCGATCGTCTCTATCCCCACCATCCACCGTATAGAGTATCGATATTGACCCCGTCTCCAGCATCGAGTACCTGTACAAAATGTATACGGCGGGAAGAAAGTATTGGCCACTCAGCGACCACTCAGCGGAGGGCCGTCTCGACGTCGTCGACGAGCTCCTCGCTCCCGAGGAAGACCGGCGTCCGCTGGTGGAGCGACTCGGCTTCGACGTCAAGGAGTGACTGCTCGCCGTCCGAAGACGCCCCGCCCGCGGCCTCGATGATGTAGGCCATCGGCGCGCCCTCGAAGAGGAGGCGGAGTTTACCCTCGGGTCGCTCCCGGAGACCGGGGTAGCCGAAGATGCCGCCGTAGGTGAGAACCTGACTCACGTCAGCGATCATCGCCCCGCCGTAGCGGAGTTTGAGGTCCGTCTCCTGTTCGATTCCGCGGACGTGTGTCTGGAAGTCATCGGTCCAGTCGGAGACCCGCCCGCCGAAGCCGTAGACGGTGGGGTCCGCGGGGAGTTCGACAGTGCCGACTTCCCGTCGGTCGCCGTCCTCCACCACGTACTCGGTCGCACGCACCTCGCCGCCCGAGATTTCGCGTGCGGTGACGAGCGTGGTGATGGGCCCGTAGAGGACGAACGCGGCGCCGACGAGACTCCGCCCGGAGGCGGGAAGGTCGTCCTCGTAGACACCCAGGACGGTGCCCATCGGGTTGTTCGACTTGAGGTTCGAAGAACCGTCGAGCGGGTCGACCGCGACGGCGAGGTCGTCGGCCTCGGTTTCCGACGCCGATTCGATTGTCTCGCGCTCCTCGCTGGCGTAGGCGCCGACGCCGTCGACGGCGAGGAAGCGTTCCTGTAGGAGGTCGTCGGCCCACAGGTCGGCGGCTAACTGTCGCTCGCCGCTCTCGTTGGTCTCCGCCGTCTTCGTCCGGCGGCCGGGGAGGCCCGCACGGATCTCCGGCGCACTCGCCGCGAGGACATCGAAGACGCGGTCGACGACGTCTCCGGTCATCACAGGAGTTCGAGCGCGTCGTCGACGGGTGCCTCCTCGTAGATGACCGCTTCAAGCGCGTCAAGGAACTGGTGGGGGTTCTCGCGCTGCCAGACGTTACGCCCCACGGCGAGTCCGGTCGCGCCGGCGTCGATAGCGCCCTTCACGGTCGAGAGGAAGTCGCGGTCGGAGGTCTTCGACCCGCCGGACATGACGACCTTCGTGGGGCCGGCCATCGCGACGGCCTGTTCCATCGCCTCGCGGGAGCCAGGGTACTTCACCTTCGCGACGTCGGCGCCGAGTTCGAGCGCCTGGCGGGCGGCGTAGGCGATGGTGTCGGGGGCGGTATCGTTCTTGAGGCCCTGGCCGCGCGGGTACGACCACATGACCATCGGGAGGTCGTAGTGGCGGGCGGCCTCCTGGGCATCGCGGAACTCCTCAGCCATCTCGATCTCGTTGTTGGACCCGCCATAGAGGGTGAACCCGACGGCGTCGGCGCCGAGTTCGGCGGCGTAGTCGACCGTGCAGTTGACCGCGGAGTCGGGTTCGCCCATCCAGAGGTTCGACGTGCCGTTCAGTTTCAGGAGGAGAGGGACGTCTTCGTAGGAGGGGGCGTAGGCCTCGGCGACGCCCTTCTGCACCGCCAGCGAGGTGACGGCGTCGTGGGTCGCGATGTCCCAGACCACTTCGGGGTCCCGCGTCTCGGGAACCGGTTCGAAGTCGACCGGACCGTGTTCGAGGCCGTGGTCGTAGGCGAGGATGAGTGACTTTCCGTCGCGCGAGAGTGGGGTGTCGTCGAAGGGACGCATCACTCGGGTATGGGGGACACCACCTATAAGATAGTGTCCCTCTATTCCCGAGACATGGCGCCCGTACCACCCGAATTCGACGATTTGTTACTATCGATGTAGTAAACGCCGGGCGCGGAGACCGGCAATTTTACGACCGGTTCCGCCCCACGACGTGCTATGCGAACGCTGGACGAGATCGAGACGGTCGGCGTCGTCGGCGCGGGGACGATGGGCGCCGGAATCGCACAGGTGAGCGCGACCGCCGGTTACGACGTCGTCATGCGCGACATCGAGGAGGAGTTCGTCGAGGGTGGCTTCGAGTCCATCGAGGACAGCCTCGACCGCTTCGTCGACAAGGAGAAACTCTCGCGGGAGGAGGCCGACGCCGCACTCGACCGGATCACCGGCACGACCGACCTCAACGACCTCGCGGACTGCGACCTCGTCGTCGAGGCAGCCGTCGAGAAGATGGACGTCAAACGGGACGTCTTCGCGGACCTCGACGACGTCGTGCCGGACGACGTCGTGCTCGCGACGAACACGAGTACCCTCTCCATCACGACCATCGCGAACGCCACGGAGCGAGAAGACCTCGTCGTCGGTCTCCACTTCATGAACCCCGTCCCCGTAATGACGGGCGTCGAGGTGGTCGTCGGCGAGCGGACCGACCCCGCCGCCGTCGACCTCGCCCACGGCTTCTCCGAGGACCTCGGGAAGGAGACGTGGGAATCCGACGACAAGCCGGGGTTCGTCACTAACCGCATCCTCATGCCGTGGCTCAACGAAGGCATCCGCGCCTTCGACGAGGGCGTCGCCACGAAGGAGGACATTGACGCCGGGATGAAACTCGGCACGAACGTCCCGATGGGACCGCTCGAACTCGCCGATCACATCGGTCTCGACGTCTGTCTCGACGCCTCCGAGACGCTCCACGAGGAACTCGGCGACCGCTACAAGCCGGCCTACCTCCTCAAGCGGAAGGTCGAGGCGGGCAAACTCGGGAAGAAGTCGGGCGAGGGCTTCTACGAGTACGACTGAGGAGTCCGCGAGAAGCTTTTTACTTTCAGACCGTGTCGTCCGAAACAGTATGCCGAAACACCGCCGTTCGTTCCTCGCTGCCGCTGGTGTGACGCTCGGGAGCCTCGCCGGGTGTCTCCGTCTCGGCGGCGACGAGACGACGACAACGACGACACAGCCACCGGGCGGAACGACCACGACACAGCCACCGGGCGAGACGACCACGTCGACGACCACGACACAGCCCAAGCACCCTGGCAAGTGGCCCCAGTTCCAGAACGACGCCGGGCGAACCGGGTACTCACCGTCAACCGTCGGCGAGAGTGCGAACCGGGCCTGGCGGACGTCGATCGACGGGACGGTCGAGCGCTCGCCCGTCGTCGGCGAGGACGCCGTCTACGTCACGGCGAGCGGCACCGTCTACAGCCTCGACCGCGCCACGGGAAAGCAGCGCTGGCAGGCGGGCGGTGCGACCGGCCCACCGGTCGTCCACGGCTCGCAGGTCCTCTTCTCCTCGGGTGCGGCTATTGAGGTCGTCGACGCGGCGAGCGGGAAGCGCCAGCGGCGCATCTCCCTGCCCGCACGGGCGGTGACCGGGCCGGTCGTCGCCGGGAGCGACCTGTATGTCGGGTGTACCGACGAACGCGTCCACGCCTACACCCTCGATGGGAAACACCAGTGGCAGACGGTCCCGCTCAACACCTCGCAGTTCGAGCCACTGGCCGTCGGCGACAAGCGGGTCTTCGTCGCGTCGAACCTCGGCCTGTACGCCCACGACCGCGCCGGCGGCTTCCGCGACTGGTCGGCGACCCGGAACTCCGTCACCGACGCGCCGACCGTCGCCGACGGCTCCGTCTTCTTCCCCACGTCCGGCGAGTTCGTCGCCCGTTACTCCGTCGACGGGAAAGAGCAGTGGCGGACGCCGGTGAGCGGCCTCCCGCGCGGGTCGGTCGCGGTCGGCGGCGGAAGTGTCTACGCCGTCGCCGGGAACGCCTCTCTCTACCGCCTGAACGCCAGCGGTGGCGGCGTCGTCTGGCGCTCGCGCGTCCCGACCGCGACGGACTCCTCGCCCGCGCTCGCGGACAACGCGGTCGCCGTCAACGACAGCGGGTCGGTCCACACCTTCGTCACCGAACAGGGCGGGACGCTCTGGAGTGCGGACGTGACGGGCGTCGACGACACGAGTTGTGCCATCGTCGACGGGACGGTGTTCGCCGGCGGGACGGGCGTCGTGGCCGCGTTCGCACCGGAGTGATAGGAAAGGTAAAGGAACGACGGTGAGGAACCTCCCGCATGGACTTCAGCCTCTCCGCGGAGCAAAAACAGATCGAGGAGATGGTCACCGAGTTCGTCGACGAGGAGGTCGCCCCCCGCGCGGCCGAAATCGACGAGACCGACGAGTTCCCCCGCGACCTCGTCTCCGAGATGGGCGACCTCGGTCTGATGGGGATGCCCTTCCCCGAGGAGTACGACGGCGCGGGCCTCGACTACCATTCCTACGCGCTCGCGCTCGAAGAGATCGCCCGCGGGTCGGGCGGTCTCGGCACCGTCGTCGCCGCTCATACGAGCCTCGCGGGCAACATGCTCTACCAGTACGGCGACGAGGACCAGAAACACGAGTTCCTCGCGCCTATGAACCGCGGCGACGACGTCGGTGCGTTCGCGCTCTCCGAACCCGGTGCTGGCTCGGACGTCCCCGCGATGGACACCACGGCCGAGAAAGACGGTAGCGAGTACGTCCTGAACGGCGGGAAACTCTGGATCTCGAACGGGTCCGTCGCCGAGACGGTGACAGTGTTCGCGAAGACCGACACTGACGCCGGTGCGAAGGGCATCTCCTCGTTCGTCGTCCGCCCCGAGGAAGACGACGGGTTCCACGTCGAGGGCACCGAGGACAAACTCGGCGACAAGGGGTGTCCGACGGCCGAACTCCGCTTCGACGACCTCCGCATCCCCGAGTCACGGCGCCTCGGCGAGGAAGGTGACGGTTTCCGTCACGCCCTGGAGACGCTGAACGGTGGACGCATCACCATCGCCGCCCGCTCCATCGGTCTCGCACGCGCGGCCCGCGACGACGCGCTGGAGTACGCCCAGCAGCGCGAGCAGTTCGACCAGCCCATCTCCGACTTTCAGGCCATCCAGCACAAACTCGCGGACATGGACACGAAGATCCAGGCCGCGAAACTACTCATGCACAAGGCCGCCGACCTGAAGATTCGCGGCGAGGACTTCATCAAGGAGGCCGCCCAGGCGAAGCTCTACGCCTCCGAAATCTCGCGGGAGGTCACAAACGAGGGCATCCAGATCCACGGCGGGTACGGCTACACGAAAGACTTCGACGTCGAGCGCTACTACCGCGACGCCAAACTCAACGAGATCTACGAGGGGACCAGCGAGGTGCTGCGCAACACCATCGCTCAGCGTATGCTACAGTAGGGTCTCCGCTCACGACGCCGCGTCGGCCACCGCGACGGCCGCCAGCGCCACGGCGACCGCGAACAGTACCGGCGTCAGCACCTCGGCGAAGACACCGACGAGGGGCGGCGAGGGGTGCACGAGCGAAGCGGCCGGGACGAGTCCGTCGACGGTCGCGACGAACCAGGACGGGTCGGGCCAGACGACCCACCCGGAGAAGACACCGACGAGGTGGCCGGCGAGCACGCCCACGGCGACCGTCACGAGGAACCGTCTCGCCCCGGCGGGACGCTCGCCACGCGCGACGACGAGGACGGCCACGAACAACAGCGCGACGACCGTGAGGTAGCCACCGCCGAAGACGACCCACTCCATGGTCGACACCCGAAACTGCTGTTCGAACTGCTCAGCGAGGACGACCCGGCGGTATCGGAGGAACAGGGCCGCGAGAGCCGTCGGAAGTGCGGCGGCGAGCGACGCCCGGACGGTCGACGATCTCGGCCGGCGTCGGTGGAGGGTGGACACGTCGGTACGTACGCAGTCCGACACGAAAACTCTCACAGTCGCGGGCGACCGAACCGCCGGCGCTTTTGCCCTCGACGGTCACCTCCCGATAATGACCGAGTCAACCGCCGAAGCCGACGGCATCACCGCCCGCTACTACGAGACCGACGAGGAGCGCGTCCTGGAGTTCGAACGCGACGGGAAGACTGCCGCCGTCGCGCAGAACGTCGAGGGGTACGCCATGCTGAAGGTCCGACCCACCGCCGACGGCGACGAACTCGAACGCTACTACGGCTTCGACATGGCGCTCGACCACGCCGCCGAACTCCTCGGCGTCGACCCGGCCGACCTGCCGGTTCCCGCCCCCGCCGAAGACATGGGTATGTAGTCAGGTCAACGATTGAACAACTGTTCAACTGACGTGAGAGCGGTCGTTTCCCGTCGGCCGCGACCGCGCGGGAAAGTTTGATACTTATTGGCGTGCTATACGATAACTGGGGGCGCGACCATGAGCGTCATCGAGAAAGTCAAAGACCTGTTCGTCGACGAGGAAAAGATCGTCTGGCAGTGTGACGAGTGCGACGAAGAGTTCGAGACGTTCGTCAAAGAGACGGAACCGACTCCCGACTCGGCGACCTGTGAGCACTGCGGGAGCACTTCGACGAGTGTGCGGCGGCGTGCGGGCTAATCGGTGTCGAAGCCCCTTGATTGCGCCGCTCGCTCCCTCCCCCTTTAAGTCCCACCACGTTGGGTCGTCGGCCGACTGCACCCACTACAGCCCTAGCTCTCGTCCGACGACCAAGTGTTGGATTTCGCTCGTCCCTTCGCCGATCTCCATGAGTTTGGCGTCGCGGAAGTAGCGCTGTGGATCGAAGTCCGTCGTGTAGCCGTAGCCCCCGTGGACCTGGATGGACTCTTCGGCGACCTCGCGGGCGGCCTCCGAGGCGTCGAGTTTCGCGAGCGCGGAGATGCGGGTCACGTCCTCGCCGACGTCGTACTGGCTGGCGGCCTTGTGGGTGAGGAGGCGTGCGCGCTCGACCTTGCGGTCCATCTCGACGACCTTGTCGCGGACGGCGTCGAACTTCGAGATGGCCTGCCCGAACTGCTCGCGTTCGGTGGAGTACTCGCGTGCGCACTCGTAGGCGCCCTGTGCGAGGCCAGTCGACAGCGCGGCGATGGAGATGCGGCCGCCGTCGAGGGTCTGTTTCGTCTGCTCCCAGCCGTCGCCCTCCTCGCCGAGCAGGCGGTCTTCGGGAATGCGGCAGTCGTCGAACTGGATCTCGCAGGTGGGCGAGGCGTTCAGCCCCATCTTGTCCCACTCCGTCGTCACCTCGAAGCCGTCGTCGTTCCGGGGGTCGACGACGAAGGTGGAGATGCCGTCGTAGCCGGCGCCGGGTTCGGTGACGGCCTTCACGAGGACGGAGCCAGCGACGGAGGCGTTCGTGATGAACTGCTTCGTGCCGTTCAGGACGTACTCGTCGCCTTCCTTCGTGGCAGTGGTGTCCATGTCCGAGGCGTCGGAGCCACTGCCCGGTTCGGTCAACGCCCACGAGCCGAGGTACTCCCCCTCGGCGAGCGGACGGAGCCACTCTTCTTTCTGTTCGTCGGTACCGAACTTCTCGATGGGCTTCGAGGCCAGCGAGGAGTGTGCGACGTAGGAGAGTCCGATAGACCCGGAGATGCGCCCGAGTTCCTCGGCGACGAGCGAGTACATGAGGGTGTCCCCACCGAGGCCGCCGTACTCCTCGGCGATGGGGACACCCATCACGTCGAGGTCGGCGAGTTCGTCGAAGATTTCTTCGGGGAAGCGGTGTTCGTCCTCGATCTCCTGGGCGATGGGGCGGATCTCCTCCTCGCAGAACTCCCGGACGGTGTCCCGGATCATCCGGTGTTCGTCGGGCAGGGTGAAGTCCATACGCGACTTCTCGCCGGAGTCGAGGTTAAAGTCACCGGACGTTCGTGAGGGTCGACAAGCCGGCGGGCATAAATGCCGCCCGCCCCTCTATTCAGACGATGAGTGTCCGGCGGTTCGTCCGCGGCACGGTCCCCTGGGACCAACTGGAGGCCGTCTTCGTCGACCTCGAAGAGCGCTACGACGAGGACGGACTCCGCGTCGAGTTCCTCGCGGCCGATAACTGGTTCTCGACGCCGTGTGTCGTCACCAGCATCGACGCCGACAGCAGTACCGACGCCGAGAGCGACGCCGACAGCAGCGACACCACCGGACGCGAGACCGGCGACCAGCAGTGGTTCGTGAAGGTCGTCTCCGCGCAGAACGCCTTCGTCCACTCGCTGTTCACCGGGATTCGGAACCTCGGAGTCTTCTCCTCCGGAACGGAGGGCTTCTTCGAACCGTTCGAGGGTCCGGGCGAGATGGCTCGCCACGAACTCGAAGCGGCCGAGCAGATGCGTGAGGTCGGCCTGAACGTCCCCAAGCCCGTCGAGTCGTTCGATGTTGACGGGCTGGGCGTCCTCGTGATGGAGTACCTCCCCGAGTTCGAAACCCTAGACGAACTCGACGAGGCGTGTATCGAGGCGTACGCGCCCGAACTCTTCGCCGCGCTCGCGACGATGCACGAGAACGACCTCGCCCACGGCGACCTCCGGGCCGAGAACGTCCTCATCTACGAAGAAGAGATCTACCTCATCGACGCGACGAAGGTCAGCGACGAGGGGATCGCCGCCGCCCGCGCGTACGACCTCGCCTGTGCGCTCGCTGTCCTGGAACCGCTCGTGGGCGCGAGCACCGCCGTTGAGGCCGCCCACGAACACTACTCGGCTGACCGATTGCTCGCCGCCCGCGAGTTTCTCGACTTCGTCGGCATCCGCCCGGATCACGACTTCGACGCGGCCGCGCTCAAGACCGAACTCGAAGCAGCGGCCGAGGAGTAGGAGCAAACGAGAATCTCGGAGGATGCGAGTATCGCGACTCCCCCACCCGCCAGTGGAAGGGTGTACCTTTTTGAAGTCACGAAGCGCAGGTTTTGCCGATGACACACCAACACTACATCGACGGCGAGTGGGTCGAGGGCAGCGGGTCCGAGACCTTCGAGAGCCGGAATCCGGCCACAGGGAAGACCCTGGCCGAGTTCCACCGCGGGACAGAGTCCGATATCGACGAGGCCATCTCGGCGGCCGAAGAGGCGGAAGAGGAGTGGCAGGAACTCTCCTACATCGACCGCGCGGAATACCTCTGGGACATCTACCACGAGCTGCGCGAGCGCCACGAGGAACTGGGCGAAGTCGTCACCAAGGAGTGTGGCAAGGAGATCTCTGAAGGGAAGGCCGACGTGACCGAGGCCTGGCACATGGTCGAGTGGGCCGCCGGCAACGCCCGCCACCCCCACGGCGACGTCGTCCCCTCGGAGGTTTCCTCCAAGGACGCCTACATGCGCCGCAGTCCCCGCGGCGTCGTCGGCTGTATCACGCCGTGGAACTTCCCGGTCGCCATCCCCTTCTGGCACATGGCCATCTCGCTGGTCGAGGGCAACACCGTCGTCTGGAAGCCGGCCGAGCAGACGCCGTGGTGTGCCCAGATCATCGCCGAGATGTTCGAGGACACGGGCATCCCCGACGGCGTGTTCAACATGGTACAGGGCTTCGGCGACGCCGGTGCCGCCATCACTGACGACGACCGCGTCGACACGGTCCTCTTCACGGGGAGCGCGGAGGTCGGCCACGAGATCGCCTCCGAGGTCGGCGGCCGCCCCGGCCGTCTCGCGGCCTGTGAGATGGGCGGGAAGAACGGCATCGTCGTCACCGAGGAGGCGGACCTCGACGTCGCCGTCCACTCCGCGGTCATGAGTTCGTTCAAGACGACCGGCCAGCGCTGTGTCTCCTCCGAGCGCCTCATCGTCCACGAGGACGTCTACGACGAGTTCAAAGAGCGCTTCGTCAAGAAGGCGAAGAAGGTCTCCGTCGGCGACCCCCTCGAGGAGGACACCTTCATGGGTCCGGCCATCGAGCCGGAGCACGTCGAGAAGATTCAGAAGTACAACGACCTCGCACGCGAGGAGGGCGCGAATGTCCTCGTCGACCGCGCCGAACTCGAACCCGAGGAGATTCCCGAGGGCCACGAGGACGGCAACTGGGTCGGTCCGTTCGTCTACGAAATCGACTACGCCGACGACGTCCGCTGTATCCGCGAGGAGGTCTTCGGCCCGCACGTCGCGCTCATCGAGTACTCCGGCGACATCGAGGACGCCGTCGACATCCACAACGACACGCCCTACGGTCTCGCCGGCGCCATCATCTCCGAGGACTACCGCCAGATCAACTATTACCGCGACAACGCGGAGGTCGGCCTCGCCTACGGTAACCTCCCGTGTATCGGCGCCGAAGTCCAGCTCCCCTTCGGCGGCGTGAAGAAGTCCGGCAACGGTTACCCGAGCGCCCGCGAGGCTATCGAGGCCGTCACCGAGCGCACAGCCTGGACGCTCAACAACTCCAAGGAGATCGAGATGGCTCAGGGCCTCTCCGCGGAGATCAAGACCGAAGAAGACGAAGAGTAAGTCGGCCCGCTCTCTGCGGTCATTTCTTCCGTTTTCCTCCCTTTCTCGACTCACCGCCGAGCGACGGCGTCAAGAGGTACTGTCAGTCGATGTAGCCGAAGACGTCCTCGCCGAACTCGCGTTTCACGTAGTCGCGGCCGTGTTCGGTGATGCGGTAGTACCCCTCGTGCCCGTCGAGTTCGCGGGCCATGTTCTGTGCTTCGAGGTCGTCGAGTGCCTCTCGAATCGCGTCTTCGTCGGGCGAGAGGTCCTCGTAGACGTCGAGGTTCGCGGCGATGGCACCGGGGGAGAGCCCCATCCCGGCCTGGTAGAGTACGCGGATCGTCGGGTCGGTCACCTCGTGCTGCCAGTCGTCGGTCATGGGTGAGTCGTCTCGTGGGCGCCTGAAAATTCGTCCGGCCGAAGACAGACGGCGCGGTGACTCGGCGGTCGAGTGTCGAGTTCGGAAGCGTGCGCTCGAAAGCGGGAGTGAGAGAGGTGCGGCGAGGCGGAGAGGCGGGAAGGTGGCGAGGAGTCGCCCGACGCGTGGGCCGAACCCCGTGGCCTGCGGGGTCCGTCCCGGTGTGCCGGACGAGCGGGCGCCGGTGGACGAGGTGCGGACGTTGATTGGCTTGCCGACACGACGAGAAAAGCGTCGTCGTCGGCGACTGAACGTATTGCCCGCTCGCGTATAAACCTACTCACCGAGACCGGGACCGATTCGCGTTCCATGTTACCACTGTTCAGTAGCGTCGGTCGCGGAGCGCGGGGAAGTCGTCGCGAACCGCCTCGACGCGGTCGGGGTCGACACGGGTGTAGACGATGTCGGGGTCGTCGTCGGTCGTCGCGACCGGCGTCCCCCACGGGTCGTACACGGTCGAGCGGCCGACGAGCGTGGCGTCCTCGAAGTCGGCCGACCCGTTGACGGCCGCGACGTAGCAGAGGTTCTCGACGGCGCGGGCCTTCGGGAGCGTCTTCCAATGTTCGACTCGCGGGTAGGGCCACGCGCTCGGGACGAGGACGAGCGTCGCGCCTGCGTCGGTCAACTCGCGGTAGAGTTCGGGAAAACGCAGGTCGTAACAGGTGGTGATGCCCACGTCGAACCCCTCGAAGGAGGCGATATCGAACGTCTCACCGGGGACGAGCAACTCCGCCTCTGCGGACTGGTAGCCGAAGAGGTGGTGTTTGCGGTAGACCGACAGGCGCTCGCCGTCGCGGTCGAAGAGGACCGCCGTGTTCGCGAGTCCGGTGTCGTCGGGGACGTCGAACCCCGCGTCGGCAGAGGCTTCGAGGTCCTCGACGATGGTGCCGGCAAGGACACCGACCTCGTGCTCGGCGGCGGCGGCCGAGATGCGGGTGAGCGTCTCGCCGTCGAGTGCTTCGGCCTCGCGCTGGTAGGAGTCGAACGCGAAGTAACCGACGTTGAAGATCTCGGGGAGCACGACGAGGTCGGCGCCGTTCTCAGCGGCCTCGGCGAGGGCATCGACCGCCCGCTCGACGTTCGCGTCGACCGCGGCCGCCTCGATTTCGAGCTGTGCGAGTGCGAGTGTAAGTGGTTCGGACATTCAGGTACCCTCCTGTTCCCGTTCGCGGATGGCGCGTTCGATGTTCGTCAGTTCCTCGTCGAGGCGCTGTTCGAAGAAGGTTTCGACGCCGGGGAGTCGGCCGTCGACGACGAAGCGATTCGTCAGCCGACACCCCTCGTCAGTCGCTTCGAGTTCGTGTTCGCCCGTGACCTGGAACACCGACGACTCGCCGACGAACTTCACGTACCGTGGGGGGTCACGTTCGACGTCGCGGGTCTCGACGTCGATGGTCCGACCGAGGAGCGGGAGGCGGACGTGCCAGACGCCCCGCTCCCCGTCGGATTCGTAGTCGTCGACAACGCTGATGGCCGACGCTCTCTTGGCCGGGTCCGCGATGAACTCCCAGACGGTCTCCAGTGGTAGCGACAACTCGAACGTGCGCTCGACCCGGACAGTCATAGCCGACCGTTTCGGTCGGGCGAGGAAAAAGCCGTGGGTCGCGTCCGCCGACACGCTCGGGTCCGGTCCGACCTCGAACTCAGACGGGTTCGACGCGCCAGGTCGTCGAACGGGAGCGCCCCCACTTCTCGATGTCGACGTCGTCGGCCTTCTCCGCGAGTCGGGGGAGGCGGACGCCGACCTGTTTCGCCGAGAGGCCGAGCTGTTTGGCGATGGACTTCGCCCGGAAGTACCGCTCGCCCGCCTCCGCACTCTCCTGGAGGTAGTCGAGGATACGGCGTTCCTCTTCGGTGTAGTCGCTCATTCACCTAGGGGTAGGGGCTACTGGACTTAATACTCACCGCCTCTTCACTCGTAGACGTGGAGCGCGGCGACTGCGAGTCCCGCGACGAGGACGGCGCCGACGAACCCGTACGCGGAGGTGAGTTGCCCGGTGACGAACATCGAGAGGGCGGCGGCCGCGGCGACCACGCCGAAGACGAGGCCGAGTCCGAGGCTCTTGTCGGAGGAGGCGGAGTCTGCAGTCATGTGCGGGCGTTCCGACGGGAAACTCTTAGAGGTTCCGGGTCGGAACGCTTTCGTCGCCCGCGCCCGGCACACGAGGTATGGACCTCCGCGCGCTCCTGTTCGGCAGCACACTGAAGACGGCCGTCACGGTCGTCCTCGCACTCGGCGTCACCGTCGGCGGCGCCGTCGTCGTCGGGGTCGTCGGCGTCCCGAGCGTGGCGGCGATGGACAACGACTTCGGCCCGGTCAACGAGACGCAGACGACCATCTACACCGACCTCGTCGTCCACAACCCGAACCCGGTGAGCGTCCGACTCGGTGGACTGACCATCGACTACACCGTCTCGATGAACGGTATCGAGATGGCTCACGGGACCAAAGAGGGAGTGAAGATCGGTACCGGTAACTCCACGGTGAACCTCACGACCTACCTCGCCAACGAGAAGATTCCGGAGTGGTGGGTCTCGCACGTGAAGAACGGCGAGAACACGACACTCACCATCGACACCGCCATCCACTCGGGACTCCTCGGCCGGACCGTCCACTACTCGCCGGCGCCCCAGCACATCTCGACGAACGTCATCGGCCAGTTCGAGTCGAACGAGACCCGCGAGGTCGACGCGAACACGGCCGTCGTCTCCGACCCCGTACTGTACGTCAACCGCACCGACGCGCGGTGGGGCGACGTGACGCAGTCGAAGACCCCCATCGAGATGACGTTCGTGATGTACAACCCGAAGAGCTACCCCATCACCGTCTCGAAGTTCGGCTACAACATCACGATGAACGACGTCGCGATGGGCTCGGGGACGTCCGAGGAACTCGTCACCATCCCGCCGCACACCGCGAAGGCAGTCCAGACGACCACCGTCATCCAGAACCAGCACCTCGACGAGTGGTGGGTCTCACACCTCGAACGGGACCAGCGGACGCACCTCACTATCGACTTCTACGCCGTCGTCGACGCGGGGCCGGCCGGGTCCATCCGCGTCCCGGTGCGTGGGCTGACCTACGAACACCTCGTCGAGACGCACATCTTCGAAGAGACGAACGCGACCGCGTCCGGTGGCAACGAGACGACCACAACCACCACGACGACCACGACGAGCGATACGACTACGACGACCACGTCGACGACGTCGGGGACGACCACCACGACGGCCGATACGACTACGACGACCACGTCGACGACAACCACGACGACCACGACCGATAGCGGGGGCGTTCTAGACGTCGCGGAGCGGACTGCCGTCGTGGTCGGCGAGTAGACCGTACACGCTGTCGACTCAGAGTCCGCTGCGGGCGAGAAAGGACGGAAAGGGTTGGAGCGGAGTGGAGGAGAGATGTCGGTCGCGCGGGATCTGCTACTCGATGGTCGCGTGCTCGGACTCCTCGTTGAGCGCGAGGTTGGCGGCAATCTCGGCGTTGCGCATGGCGTACTGTGCGGTCTGCTGGAGGCTGACCAGCACCTCGCGGACCCGCAGGAGTTGTTCGTTCTCCATCTCGGGGAGGTCCGAGAGGATCTCGTTCTCGCGGTGGGCAATGTCGGCGAACAACTCTCGAACTTCGATCGTCCGCTCGTAGTCGCGTTCGACGACCGCCTGGACGGCGAGTTCGGTGATCTCGTCGACGCGGTCGGTGAACTCGCGGATGCGTCGCATCGTCTGCTGGTCGATGTCGATCGGGTTGTCCTCGGTCTCGAGGACGATTTCGGCGATGTCTTCGGCGTTGTCCGCGGTGAGTTCGAGGTTCTTCGCGACCGACCGGTAGCCGATGAGCGGGAAGCCGTCGTCGAGTCCGACCGCGCGCGCGAGATTCGGGTTCTGGTAGGCGGTGAAGATGAGTCGCAGGAGGAGGACGAAGATTTTGTTCGCCTGTCGCTCACGGTTGAGCGCGCGCTGGGCGAGGTCCGGGTTGTTGTGGGCGAGTGCCTTCACGGCCTCGCTGCGCATCGTCGACCCGGTGTTCTCCAGGCGCGTCAGGAGGTTGTCGAGCGTGAAGTCTTCGGGGTCGACCGAACAGCGAATCGTGATGCGCTCGGGCGTCTCCTCGATGACGCCGAGGCCCATCAGCTGAGTCTCGGCCTTGTAGACGGCGTTGATGGCCGCGCTGTCGAGAGTGCCCTCACTCTCGACGTGGATGATGCGTCGACCGAGGACGTACTGGCCGACGATGGCGCGTTCGACGGCGTCGGCGTCGAAGTTCTCGACGTGGATGGTCGCTTCCGTCTCCTCGCCCTGCGCGGACTCGGGTGTGATAGTGAGCGTCCCCTTCCCGCTCTGTCTGAGCGTCACCTCGTCGCCCTTCTCGACGTCCTGCTGGCGCGCCCACTCCGCGGGGAGCGTCATCGCCAGCGTCGACGGACCGAGGCGCTGAACCTTACGGGTGTCCATGTGCTGAGAGATAGCACTCAGGTACCTTAGTCTTGTCTCTCAGTCATTATACATCGATAAGGTCGGCCCCCCAACTGATTTGGACACGCCCGCCGTCGGTCGTGGTAGCCATGGACACGGCGACGAAGCGACGCGTCGGGGCCACCGTCTATCTCCTCGTCTTCGCCGGTCTCGTCGGCGGGATGCTCCTGCGCGGGGGCAATTCTCCGATGTACTGGGTAGCGACCGGATTCCTCGCGGGCGTCGGTCTCACTCTCGTCGGCGCGGTCTCCACCGGCCGGTGGCGGACCGTCGCGATCCTGCAAGGCGTCCTCTTCCTCGGTGGCGGGGTACTCTACCTCGTCACGGTGACGCGAGGGGCGACCTCGCAGGTTCGACTCCTCCTCGGCGTCGCGTGGTGTGCCGTCGGGGTGTGGGGCGTCTTCCGCGGTGCGACCCGACCGTTCGACGACCTCCGTCCCGACTGGGTCGGCGAGCGTTCGGACGCCGAGGAGTAGCGCCTACACGATCTGCATCATCCGCGTCTCGTACTTCCCCGTGCGGACACGTACCCACCCGCGGAGTTCCTCGTCGAGTTCCTCGTCGCCAGTGTCGACACGGAGCGCACCCAGTTGGTCGAGTTTCGCTCGCGAGGCGACGATGGTGACCTCACAGCGACGGACGACGTCGGGAGAGAGTTGCTGGTTCCCTCGGCCGAAGACGAACCCCTGCCCGCCGATGGGCGAGACGACGATCTCGTTGCGCTCGCCGAGGTGGTCGAGGATCTGCGCTTCGCTCGCGTCCGCGACGAGGACCTCCCCGTCGCGCCAGACGTCGACGCCGAGCGGCGACCCCTCGAAACCGAGCTCTCGCTCGATAGCGCCGACTGTGCTCCCGGGACCGAAGACGTAGGTGACGCCGTCCTCGACCTCGGCGGCGACACCCTCGGCCAGCGACTCGACGGTCCCGCCGGCGAGTTGCTTACTCGACTGGAGTTCTTCGGCGACCGGAACGCGCACGATACCCTTCAACTCCGTGCGGACCTCGCCCTCCTCGCGGTAGGCCGCCTCGTCGATGTCGTTGACCTCGCGCTCCTCGGTGCGCTCGAAGGTGGCAGCGATGCGTCCGGCCGCGGACGGGCGGACGGCGAACACCGAGGAGTACACCTTCACGCCCGCTGGGACGCCGAGGACCGGGACGTCCGCGTCGAGGTCGTCGAGCGTCTCCGTCACGTCGACGGCGGTCCCGTCGCCGCCGACGAACAGGATCAGGTCGACGGATTCGGCACCCGATTCGTCCGCTCGCTCGTCGGACTCCGCCTCCGGCGGTGTCCACGCGACGAACTGTGCGACCGCCTCCCGCGTGTCCTTGGCGCTCGTCTCGGCGCCCTCCCCACGCTCCTCGTGATCCGGGTAGCCGACCACCACGGGGTCGAAACCCGCCTCACGGGCTTCGTCTTCGCCCATCGCTCCGCCGTAGGTGAGGAGTCGGATGTCTTCGTCGGCACTCCGGAGCGCGGAGAGTGCCTCGACGGCGCGTTCGGGTGCCCGCTGTTCGGCCCCGCGGCGGCGCGCCTCCGCGACCATCTCGTCGGTACCCTTCAGTCCTACGCGGCCGCCCATCCCCGCGATGGGGTTGACGACGAAGCCGATGGTGCGCATGGACGAGGGTAGGTGCGGCCCGGGAAAAAGCGGTGTGGGTGGCCGGCCGACCGTGTCGACGGCGCGGGTCTCGCTCGCCGCGGTTCAATAGCTTCAAGAACGCGCGGTTCGACCACCCGCGTATGTTCACGCCACTCGCGTACACGCCGGAAATCCCCATCGCCGCGTCCGGTTGGGTCGTCCTGCTCGTCGGTCTCGCCTGCGCACTCGCTTGGACCGCGTATCTCTATCGCTGAGCGGGTTCCCGACACTCGTCCTGTAACTCGACGCGTTCGCGGAGCCACTCGGCCGCCTCTTCGGCCCGCGCGGCGTCCTCGTGTTGAATCTTCACACGCACGCCGTTGCCCGGATAGCTCCCGACGCCGACGTCGAAGCGCTCGCGGAGTTCCTCGAACCGTTCGAGGAGCGCACTCTCCGGTTCGTCGGTGTAGACGACCTCCGTGTACGTCCGGGTCCCGCCGAACTCGGCGGCGACGCGCTCGAACATCGCCTCCATCTCCGCGGGCACGCCGGGGAGGACGTACACGTTCTCCACGACCGCGCCGGGTGCGACGCCCTCGTCGTTCGGAATCATCCGCGCCCCGCGAGGGAGGTGGGTCGTCCCCTCGGTGAGCTTCTGGTGGTCGTAGGAGTCGTGCTCTTGGAACCACGTCACGGCGTCGGGGTGCTCAACCATCTCGCGGTCGAACGCAGCGGCGACCCCCTCCATCGTCACGTCGTCGTGAGTCGGTCCGAGCCCGCCCGTGACGACGACGGCGTCGTGGGCGTCCGACAGGTCACCGACCGTCTCGGCGATGACGTCGACCTCGTCGGGGACGACGACGCTCCGACGGACGGTCGCGCCGCGCTCGGTCAACTGACGGCCAAGCCACGCGGCGTTCGTGTTCGTCGTGTCTCCCGACAGCAACTCGTCTCCGACGGTCAACACGGCCACGTCCATAGACACGCCTAGGTGGGGCACTGTGAAAAAGTCAGCTACCCACGAGTGAAGTCGTGGGCTTCCACCCGCGATGGGGTTTCGGCCCGGGCGACCACCAGCGTCGTCGGCTGACAGCAACCTACCGATTCCCCGTGCGGAACCACTCCGTTCCACGGTCGGGTACTCCATCGTCGCTTCAAACGACGAGGGGTACAGGGCTATGGAAGGCCACTCTCACGCTCTTCCGAGTGTGAGGCGATAGGGCACGTCCATTTAATTCCCGGTGACCTCCACTCTAACCCACTGTGGGGTGCGGAGAAGCCGTGCCCAGAACGGGCAAAGCTAGCACGCTCGCTTCGACGATCCCGAGTTTGGGGCAGGCTGACTGGCCGCCCGTCCCAGCCGACACTTGTGGCCTACTGGCACTATCAATTTATTCGGTCACGAGCCACTTGAACGTTCGCGTTCGAAACCCAACCGGGTTGTCGCAGCGTGGACTGACCCGCCGTTGTCGGCTTCCTCCCACGACTAACATCGTGGGTTTCCGCCTTGATCTTCTATGAGTCGGCCGTCCGGCAGGTCCTACTCCTCTTCGAGGTCGAGACCCATCTCGGTCCGCTCGCGCTCCAGTCGGCGAATCTTCAGGCGGTAGTAGACGACGCCGCCGATGCCGACGAGCACCAGCAGACCGACCAACCCCGCGAAGATGTAGAGGTCACGCTGGAGGTAGTAGTCGATACTGATGGTGTTGGCGTCGACCGTCTTCCAGCGGTAGTGGACGCGGTCGGTCGTCTCGTTCACCGTCCGCGAGTCCGCGGAAGGCTCGACGCTCCCGAACAGCGGGACCGAGGCCCGGACGCCCGGCGGAAGGATCACTTCGTGGGAGCCGGAGACGGCCACGGGAACGTGGACCGACCGACTTCCCGAGGACGCCGTGTAGGCGAACTTCCCCTGGTCGGCCGGGAGGCGGACCACGGTCTTCGAGCCCTCCTCGGTCACCTGGAGGTGGTCGGCGCCGACGACCGTCCCGTTCGGGTAGCGGAACTTGACGCCGGCCACAGAGACGGGTTGGTTCCCGGAGAGTTCGGTCTCTCGTGTGAAGTTCAGCACCGTCCGGTTGCGAATCTCGTAGACGGCGTGGTACTCCGTCGCCGTGACGTTGACCGTGACGTTTGCGTCGGTCTGCCAGTCGTAGGTGACGTTGCGGTTCAACCGTTCCTCGCTCACACCGCCGCCCCCGAGACACCCCGAGAAGAGGAGCAACCCGGCGAGCGCGAAGAGGGCGACCGTGCGGCGCTTCATGGAACGACGGCGAGCAGCTCGGCGCGCAGGTACTCGCCGATGCTGGCGAGCAGGCCCGGCGGGTCGGTGTCTTCCGTGCAGACGATGCTCTGTTCGAGGATGCCGAGCCGTTCGACCGTGACGATGTCCTGTGCGTGGCCCGCGCGGTTGACCGTCGCGCGTACCTCACCGCGCGTCGAACTGTTGACGTTCACGCGGCCGTTGCCACGCGTCCAGTCGAACAGTTCGTCGCGCTGGTCGTCCGAGAGCCGCGAGCCGTCCTCGTGGTAGACGAACTCCAGCGGGATGTGCTGGACCAGTCCGAGACGGGTCCGGACCTGTTCGGGCGTCCCCGGCCCCAGTCCGAGTTCGTCGGCCGGCACCCGGATGTCCTCGCCGGCGTCGAGGACGAAGCCCTCGGCGTCCCAACTGTCGAGGGTGCCCGTGTAGGTCTCACCCTCCTCGAACTCGGGGGTAATCTCGTCCCAGCGTTCCCGGAGGACGTTCCGCGCGACGGTGTCGTCTGGCCCCTCGACGGTAACCGTGGGGAAGTCGTCGTGACGGACGCCGACCTCGAACTCGACGTCGAGGTCACCGACGTCGTTGTCGACCATCGAGCGGAGTCCGTCGAGCGCGCGCTCGCGGGCCTGCCCGGTGACGTACACCTTGGAGGCGAGGACGACCACTATGCAACACCCAGTTCGTGTTCGAGGTCCTCGATGCGCTCGTCCATCGCCTCGATGAGGTGTTCGTTCTCCATCGACTCGACCTGTGAGCCACACTCGGGGCACTCGAAGCCGAGGTCCATCGCCTCGTCGAACTCGAAGCGGATGGAGCACACCTCACAGAGGTAGAACTCGTTGTCCAGTTCGTACTCGCGACGCTCGTCGAGCGCCTCGAGGAGTCGTTCCATCTCGTCCATCATGTTGCCCGGGATGTTGTCGTACTCGAACGTCCAGAGGTACGTCAACCACCCCGAGTCCTCGTCGCGGACGCGACGATAGGACGCGAGGTCGTTCTCGTAGAGGATGAAGAGAGCGCGGCGGACGTCGTTGAGCTCCAGGCCGAGACGCTCGGCGAGCTCCTCGTCCGTCACTTCGCCGTCCGGCGGGGCGGCGGCGACCGGCATCCCCTTCGGTCCTACGAGTTCGTTGAGGTACTTCTGGACGACGGGGTCCTCGAGCAGCTCCTCAAAAGCCATTATCCGTAACTGGGGTGTGTGAGTCCCTTAAAACCGTCGGGGTTACGCTCGGGGTGCTCACTCGTCGCTCGCCTCCGAGTCGGGTTCGACGACCTTCTTGCCCGTCTCCTTCGGGACGACCTTCCGGTCGGCGCCTTCCCACTCGCGTTCGAGTTCCCGGCCCTCGAAGAGCCGGTCGAGGAAGACCGCCAGCCCCGCGACCTCGGAGTGTGGCTGGTTGGTGACGCCGACGTTCCAGTCGGCCGTCTCGTACACTTCGAAGGGTACTTTCTCGCCGCCGACGACGACGAGTAGCGGCTCTTCACGCTCCTGGTGAGCCTCGCGAATCTCGCCCTCGACGTCCTGGACCCGCTCGCCGTACATGGTGAGGTGGACGACCTGCCCTTCCCAGTCGCGGATGAGGGATTTCTGTTCCCCGGAGAGTTCGACCTCGAAGGGGCCGCCGAAACGCGAGGTAATGTCCTCGACGGTCTCCATGGACTGGCCGGCGTTGTCGGGGAAGACGACGCGGTCCGCACCGAGCGCGCGCGCCGTCAAGCCGACGTGAGTCGTCATGCGTTCGTCGCGTCCCGGTCGGTGGCCCAACCGACAGACGGCGACTTCGGGTTCGCCTTGCATGGCTAGAGCGTGGGTGCGGCGGCGGTAAGGGGTTCCGGAAGCCAGGCGACGACGGCGACTCGCCGCCGAGGGTTCAAGTCGGATGACGGAGCCACTTCGACGCGTGACCTGATCGTCGACGCGCGGGAGTCGGATTCGGAAGACGGTAGCCCCCTCTCGCGCGCCAATCGCCGCGCGACCTGCACGCCCCACCAGGACGGCCGGTCCCGTCGGTTCGTCAGTGACGCCTATGGGCGGAAGCGGAACACACTTGCTCGCGCTCCCGCTGGCAACGCGTATGGAACTCTCCGACAAGCGGATTCTCGTCACCGGTGTCGCTGGGTTGGTCGGCTCGCACCTCGCCGACGAACTCGCGGCGGACAACGACGTCGTCGGTGTGGACAACCTCTCGAAGGGGACTCGCGAGCGCGTCCCCGACGACGTCGAGTTCGTCGAGGCCGACCTACGCGACCGCAACGAGGTCGGCGGCGTCGTCACGGAGGACGTCGACGTCGTCTTCCACTTCGCCGCGTACACCGACACGAACTTCGACAACGACCGGAAGCTCTTCGAGGAGAACCAGGAGATGACGTACAACGTCCTCGAAGCGATGGAGGACGCCGGCGTCTCGAACATCGCGTTCACCTCCTCCTCGACGGTCTACGGCGAGGCACCGATGCCGACGCCCGAGGACTACGCACCCCTCGAACCCATCAGCATCTACGGCGCAAGCAAACTCGCCGACGAGGGTCTCCTCTCGGTGTACGGTCACTCCTACGACTTCCAGGTGTGGCTGTTCCGCTTCGCCAACATCGTCGGTCCCAAGCAGCGGGGGAACGTCATCCCGGACTTCATCGAGAAGCTCCTGGAGAACCCCGAGACGCTCACCATCCTCGGCGACGGCCGCCAGGAGAAGTCCTACATGCACGTCGAGGAGTGCGTCGACGCCATCGCCCACGTCGTCGAACACGGCGAGGAGGACGTGAACATCTACAACCTCGGGACGAAGACGACCACCTCGGTCAACCGCATCGCGGACATCGTCGCCGACGAGATGGGCCTCGACCCGGACTACGAGTACACCGGCGGCGAGCGCGGGTGGACCGGCGACGTCCCGAAGATGCGCCTCTCCATCGAGAAACTCTCCGCGCTCGGTTGGGAGCCCGACCAGTCCAGCGACGAAGCCGTCCGGCGGGCGACCCGCCAACTCTACGACGAACTACGGGACTGAGAAAGTCGCTTCGGCGGCGACGTCGCGGTCGGCCGCGAGCGTCGCCCGTGCGCGGTACGACCCCGGAGACGGCGACTCCCACGTCACCTCGTAGGCGGTCTCTTCTCCGGGTTCGAGGGTTCGGGTGTCGAGCACCTGCGTGAACATCCGTCCCTCGCTCCAGCGCCACA
Source organism: Halospeciosus flavus (assembly GCF_029814175.1). Classification (GTDB taxonomy): domain Archaea; phylum Halobacteriota; class Halobacteria; order Halobacteriales; family Halobacteriaceae; genus Halospeciosus; species Halospeciosus flavus. The sequence goes on from NZ_CP122312.1 coordinate 1,307,172, forward strand.
CCATCTCACCAGTCTCGGCGTGCTCGACGGCGACGTCCATCCGCTTCCCACTCCGGAACTGGAGGTCGACCGGGCCGTCGCCCGCGTTCCGGACGCGGAGCGTGAACTCGACGGTTTCGTCGGTCACTTCGACGTCGAGCGTCGATTCGAGTGCCACGAACGCGACGTCATGGCGACACTACTTAAGTATCGGTCGTCGACCCCCATCGGGACTTTACCCCATGCGGGAGAACGCAACACAGGAAGTGGAAATGTACGATGTGAGTGATACCCTCCCCGTCGAGACGATTCCGCCCGGAACCAATCTCCTCGTTGCTGGTCCCCCGATGTCCGGTAAGGAGCAAATCGCGATGGACATTCTCGAACGAGGGTGCGAACGTGGGGAGGGCGCCCTCGTCGTCACGTGCCGGGACAGTGCGAACCGCTTGCTCTCACGGTCCCCACCGCTCGCCGACGCGGTGAGCGAGCGACGCGCCGGCATCGTCGACTGCGTGACCCGACAGCGCGGCGAAGACGTCAGAGAGACCGAGTCCATCCGCTACGTCGCCTCTCCGAGCGACGTCACCGACATCGGGATACGGCTCACTGGACTCCTCCAGTCACTCTCGGGGCGTTCGCTCCCCGGCGTTCGCTCGTCGCTCGTCTCGATTCCGACGCTGTTGATGTACGCCGACACGCGCCGCGTCTTTCGGTTCCTCCACGTGTTGAACGGACGCATCCAGTCGCAGAACTACCTCGGACTCGGCCTCGTCGAGTTGAGCGACCGGGACACCTTCGACAAGTTCGCGCCGCTCTACGACGGGATGGTCCAGATCCGGGAGGAAGGAGGTCGTCGGGAACTCCGCGTCGTCGGTCTCGGTGACGGGCCGAGCGAGTGGAGCGAGTACTAGTCGTCGAAGTGCTCTTCGGCGACCTCGGCGACGGCCTCCTCGTCGAACTCTTCCTCCCGGAGACCGTGGTCCGGTTCGTCGACGTAGTCGAGGATCTCCTCGATGACTCCACCGACGTCCTCGACGTCCGCACGCTCGAAGGAGAGGAGGACGCCGGACCACTCGCCGACGGGGACCTGGACGACGACGATCTCGTGAAACCACCGGGTGACGACGTCGAGGTGGCCGTAGGTGGCGAACTCGGGCTGTTCGACCCAGTCGTCGAGGCTCTTCAGGACGAACCGTTTCGCGAGTTCGTCGAACTGCTCGTCGGTGAACTGTTCGGCGACCTCGTCGTGGACGAAGACGGTCTCGTAGTCGTCACCCTCGTACGCGAGTACGACCCGGAGGTCTACGCCGTCCCGGTCGCGGAGAAGTTCGACGAGTTCGGCGGCCACGTCAGTATCCATAGTGACTCCTTCGTGACCAGACGAATTAACGGTGGTGCCCCCGCGCTCGGATCAGTCGCCAGAGGGGGCGGCCGCGTCGCTGTCCACTCCGGAAGGCACGAGTCCCCACCCGGTCGCCGCGATGACGAAGAGGAACAGCGGTGAGAGATACGCGAAGAAGTAGTACGGTGCGTACTGGAGCGTCCCGACGCCGAGGACGCTGGACATGTAGAGCGCGCCGGCGTGCCACGGGAGGAGCGCACCGGTCGGCGTCCCACAGGCCTCGACCGCGCGCGAGAGGTTCCGCGAGTCGAGTCCGTATTCGTCGTAGAGGTTCCGCAACGTCATACCGGGGACGACGATGCTCATGTACTGCTGTGCGGAGAAGGCGTTGGTGAAGAACGCAGAGATACCTGTCCCGGCGACGAGCGAGCCGCGACTCCAGACGAGTTCTGCCAACTCGTTAGCGAGGACCGCGAGGATACCGGTCCCTTCGAGGAGTCCACCGAGCGAGAGCGCGGCGACGACCACGGAGATCGTCCACGCCGACCCAGAGAGCCCGCCACTGGCGAGCAGGCTGTTGACGAGGTCGACGCCCGTCTCGGGCGTCGTCCCGTTGAGGAAGACGTTCCACGCCGACGTGAAGGCGGCGCCCTGCAGGAAGATCGTGGTCCCGACGCCCGCGAAGACACCCGCGACGAGCGAGGGCAGCGCGGGGTAGCCGTACAGTGCGAGGCCGAAGGTGACGACCAGCGGCACCAGCGCGAGTACCGAGACGTTGTAGGTTCCGGCGAGCGCGCCGCGGATCTGCTCGACCTGCCCGGCGGGGATCGAACCACCGGCCTGTAGTCCGAGGTACGTGAACAGGACGACCGAGATGGCGAGCGAGAGAACCGTCCCGGCCTTCATCGCGTCAATGTGGTCGTAGAGGTTCGTGTTGGTCACCGCGGCCGCGAGGTTCGTCGTGTCCGAGAGCGGTGATTGCTTGTCGCCCGCGTAGGCGCCGCTGAGGATGGCGCCGGCGGTCATCGGTGCGGGGATTCCGAGCCCGGAGCCGATGCCGACGAACGCGACGCCGATGGTCCCCGCGGTCGTCCACGAGGAACCGATGGAGAACGCGACGACGGCCGCGAGGAGCGCCGTCGCCGGCAGGAACGTCTCCGGCGTGAGGATGCCGAGTCCGTAGTACATCAGTGCCGGGATGGTCCCCGAGGAGATCCACGTCGCGATGAGCGCGTAGATGACGAACAGGATGAGGATGGCCTGGAGCCCCATCACGAGCCCTTCGGCGACGCCGTCGTAGATGTCCTCCCACCCGAGTCCCATCCAGTACTTCGCGACGAGACCGGTCAGGACGATACTCCAGAGGAGCGGTCCGTGCGGGGCGAGCTTCAGGAAGCCCGACCCGACACCGAGGAACACGATGACACCGAGGACGGGGACGAGCGCCTGCAGCAGCGACGGTCGGCGCTCGGCCGGGATGTCCTCGAACGTGCGCGGTTCGAAGTCGAGAGTCGGCATGCTGGACCTCACTATCACCCTGGTGCATTAAACATTCTCGATTTATTCTCGGTATGTATTCACCTAGCAACACTTGCAGGAACGACACGTCGGTCACACACCGACGCCGGCGTCGGCAGTCGATGCCGGAACCCTGCTACGGGACCGCCAAGTTGAATGTCGCGAACGGCGGACTAGGGGTACATGCGAATCGAACTCCGCGTCTGTAAGCACTGTTACGAGGGGGAGCACGGGAATCCGGAGAAGACAGCGGTCACGAAGGACATGGTCCGCTGCGCTCGGCAGGTCCGCGAGTACAAGGACCTCATCGGTCTCGACGCGCTCTACATTACGATGGTCGAAGAGGGCGACCCCGGCGGCGCCGAGGAACTCAACGTCATCGTCGCGCACATCCGCGACGACCAGATCACCCTCGAAGACACCCAACTCGTCATGGAGGACGACCAGGGGAACAAACTCGTCTACCCCGAGCCGCGGGACATCCTCGAGGTCCTCACGCGGAACATCGACCAGATCTCAGAACAGACTCGGCAGGACGTTTCAGTCGAACTCTCGGAAGAAGGTGCGGAGCTGCTGACCGTCTAGACAAGGACCGCGCCGACCATGTAGACGAGGAGGGCGGTCACGGCCACCGCCCGGAGGTAGTCGCTGCGTTTGCTCGGCGTGCTGATCCCTTCTTCGCCAGTCCACATCATGTAGAAGACGCCGGCGATGCCGAACGCCACCATGACGAGGACGTACAGCGTGGTGAGTAGACCTGCCATAACTACCCCTTCGGAGCGCGGGCACAAATAGGTTAACGACGCGCCGGCGCCGGCGTCGATCGGCGTATCGGGTCGTCGCGAAAGAAAATCGACAGTGAGCAGCCCTACTCGCGCTGCTCACCGCCGTCCGTGGCAGCGGCCTGTTCCTCGTGACGCTGGCTCTCGAAGCGTGCACGGAGGACGTTCCCGTACACGGAGAGCATCATCCCGACGAACAGGACGAGGATACCGAGGTTGACACCGACGGTCATCGCGAGGTTGACCGGTCCACCGCCGACCGTCAGGTCGAGCGGGATGGGGTAGGCGCTGTCGAACATGCTCGCCGTGAGCACGCTGACGATCCCGACGACCGTCACAGCACCCATCAGGTTGGTCACCCACGACCAGGTCGGCCGGAGGCGGAGCTGTTCGATGCCGGTCCCCTCGTGGTCACCCTCGGCGTGGTGTTCGGGGGTGTCCTCCTTCGAGATGAACGCCTTCATCTCGACGGGGTAGAACGCGGGGTGGAAGCCGTGCTCGAAGATGTGGAACATTACACCCATGAACATCACGACGCCGAGCAGTCCGTGGAAGGCGACGAACGCCATCGCGGCGGCCTTCGTCTGCATGAACTGCATCAGACTCGGCTTGCTCCAGATGAGGATGCCGGAGATCATCAGCAGCGTCAGCTCGACGGCGAAGATCCAGATGACGCCCTTCCCGACGTACGAGAGCAGCGGGACCTCGTCGGCGGTGTAGCCGGCGAACTGCCGGGCGTGGGGGTGGCGCTCGTCGGCCTTCCCCAGCACGAACTTGACGTCCTGGATCATCGCCTGGGTGTCGTTCTTGATGTCCGGGAGGACCTCCTTGAAGTTCTTCTGTCGACCCGGACCGATGAGCATCAGCGTGATCCAGAACACGGTCAGGACGATGAGGAAGAATCCGGCGACGCGGTGGACCGCGAGGACGCCGGTGTTCCCGCCCATCAGCTCGACGAGCCACCACAGCTCGTCGTTGAACATGACCGCGTAGCCACTGAAGAAGAGGAAGAACACGTCGAGTGCGAGCAGCGAGTGGAACAGCGTCGTGACTCGCGTGAACTTCCCGTGGTCGAGATTCGTCACTGGTTCTCACCTCCGTCGGTCGCGACGGTCTCCTCGCCGGCCGGTGGCTGCATCCGCGCAGCGAGACGCCGGAACGCGCCCCAGTGGATGAACAGCATCAGCAGGATGAAGAAGCCCATCGCGAAGTCCACGAAGTGGATGACGTCGATGAGGAGCTTCAGCGACGGCATCGTGTTGCCGACGACGAAGTCTGCTCCCACACCGCCGCCCTCGACGGTCGGGCCGATACGGAAGATGGCCTCGTAGAAGGTGTCGGCGGGGCCGCTGACGTACCACGTCACGCCGATCGCGACGGCGAAGCCGACCACGGCGCTGACGAGCACCGCGACGCGCTCGGAGAGCGGTCCCTCCTCGGCCATCAGTTGAACACCTCCGCTTCCTCACCGAAGATGACGTGCATCGCCTCGTCGTTGAAGAACGGCTCGGACTCGCGCTTCTCCATCTCGTCGGCAATCTGCTCGGTGGTGCCGACGAGGATGGCGTCGGTCGCACACTCCTCGGCACAGGCCGGACCCTTGCCGACGTCCTGGCGCTCCTCGCACATCGTACACTTGTCCATCGTACCGCCACTCCCCGTGAAGTCGGCGATGCCCCCGTCGTTGGACTCGGGGAACTGCGGTGCACCGAACGGACACGCAGAGAGGCAGTACTGACAGCCGACACAGAGGTCGTCGACGACGTCGACGAAGCCGTCGTCGTCCTTCCGGAGCGCGTCGGTCGGACAGACCGACACACAGGGTGCGTTCTCGCAGTGGTAACACTGCATCGGGATGGACGTCTCGCCGGGGTCCATCCCCTTGGCGAGTGCCTGGGAGGAACTGGCGTTGTACCCCTCGGCACCCTCCTGTCCCTCGAGCATCGTCGAGATGCTGATGCGCTGTTCGTCACGGGGGAGTTCCCACGTGCGCTTGCACGCGACGACACACCCACCACAGTCGATACACGCCTCGACGTCGGGGAAGATACGGGTGTGCGAACCCGTACTCATGACGCCTTGACTGAGTTGTTCTTTGCTAGACATTTTACTGAACCGTCTCGTTGTCGCGGACGTCGAAGTCCTTCTGGGTCCCGATACCGTTGCGGTCCTGCGGGAACGTGAACTCCGAGAGGTCGACGTCCATGTTGTACTTGTTCAACACTTGCTGGGTCGCCTTCTCGACTTTGACCATCGCGGCCTTCGTCTCCTGCATCTGGGTCTCGACGTCGTACCCCTTCCCGGTGACCGCGTTGGCGCTGTCACCGATGGCGTACGGGACCGTACCCTCGGGGTAGCGGTCCTCGAGGCTCTTGCCCTCGAAGATGCCGCCCCAGTGGTACGGCAGGAAGACCTCTTCCTTGCTCGGCCGGTGGGTCACACGGGCCTTCACGAGGATGGAACCGCGGTCCGTCGTCGAGACGACGACGAGTTCGCCACCCCGGACGCCGAGTTCTTCGGCCTTCTCCGGGTGCAGCTCCACGTACATGTGGGGCTGCAGGTCGGCGGTGTAGATGTTGGAACGAGTCTCTGCACCACCACCCTGGTGTTCGACCTGGCGACCGCTGGTCATGACGACCCACTCGCTGAGGTCACCCTGCTTTTGCAGTTCGCTCATCGCGTTCTTCTGGACCTCGGCGTTGTTCTGGTCGAGCCGGTAGAAGTTGTGCTGTTGGCCGTTGGCGGGCCACTGCTCGACCAGATCCGGCTCTGGACTCTCGATGGGTTCGCGGTGGACTGGGACGGTGTCGATGAAGTTCCACGCGACACCACGTGCGCGGCCACGACCCGTCGGCGCGTCCGGCTGTTTGTTGTCGTACTGCTTGTAGAACTCCTCGTCGAAGTTCGCCCAGTCGTACTTCTTGTTCATCGCCTTCGCCGTGTCGTAGACCGACTTGTTCGGCGAGAGGGCGTACTCGAACGGAATCGTTAGCTCGTCCGGATTCGTCAGGTCGTCCGGGAGCGTCGTCGCGAAGCCGGGGTACTGCGGGACCCCTTCGACCGTGCCGCTGAAGTCCGAGTTCGGCCAGTCGGGGGTGTAGTCGGCCCGGAGCATATTCAGGCCGGCTTCACCCTGCTGGTCGTAGGTGTTCTGGAGCGGGTACTCCTTGTCGGTGTGCGACTGTTCCCACTCCTGTGGGGTGGGAGCCTTCACGCCCCACCGGGCGCGGAAGTCCTGCCCGCCGTTGCGGGGGTCGATGTCGTCGCGCCAGATGATGGGCGTCCCGGGGTGTCCCTCACCCCAGCACGGCCACGGGAGCATCCAGTAGTCGCCGTCGACCGGCGTCCCACTGACGTTGGCCTGGAGGTCCTCGGTACTGAACGCGTAGTCGTACTCGAGGTGCTGCTGGAGGCGTTCGGGCGCCTGCTGGTAGCCGATGGTGCGGACGCCGACGTTGATCTCGCGCAGCGCCTCCTCGTAGGTGCTCTTCCCACTGTAGAGGTTCGGACCGGTCCCCCAGTCGAAGTGCTCGCCCATGCCGAGTTCGTCGGCGAGTTCCTGGATGATCTGCATGTCCGGCTTCGTGTTGTGGCTCGGCGGCCGGACGGGCTCGCTCCACTGGACGGAGCGGTGGGAGTTCGTGAGCGAGCGGTAGTGCTCGTACTGGCTCGACGCCGGGAGGATGATGACCCCGTCGTCGCGGTCCGGGAGGACCGACGCCAGCGAGGGGAAGATGTCCACGACGACGAGCAGGTCGAGTTGCTCCATCGCCGTCTGCATCTTCGACATCTCGCTGATGGAGTTCGACGAGTGCCCCCAGAAGAACGCCGCCTTCACCGGGTTCGGCTGGTAGAGCGGCGTGTCGAGGAGCCGGTCCTCCTGCGGGAGGACGGCGTCGAACCAGCGGGCCACCGTCAGGCCCTTCTGGAACATCATCGAGCGGTCGTTCGGGAACGTCTCGTCGGGGTCCTCGCCCGCCTGCTGACGGTAGAGGTTCTCCGGCATCAACTCGAACTTGTTGTAGAGGTCGCGGAACGACGTCGACCCGCTCGTGTACGGCGACTTGTTCCACACCTCGGACCAGTAGCGCCACGAACCGGGCGAAGACACCGAGTAGTAGCCCGGGAGGATGTGGCTCGCGACGGCGAGGTCCGTCGCACCCTGGACGTTCGCGTGCCCACGCATGACCTGGAGGCCACCGCCCGAGCGGGCGGCGCTCCCCGAGGCGAGCGAGGTGAGCGCGTACGACCGGATGTTCTGGGTCCCGTTGTTGTGCTGGGTCCCACCCATCGCCCACTCGATCTGGACGTTGGGCTTGTTCTCGATGATGAGGTCACCGAGCTTCTGGATGTCTTCGACCGAGATCCAGGTGATCTCGGAGACGGTCTCCAGGTCGTAGTGGTCGAGTTCGGCGTCGACGTCGGGCCACCCCTGGACGCGCTCGTCGATCATCTGGTCGTCGAGTTCGCCCTGCTCTCTCAGGTAGCGGATGAGACCCATCATGAGGGCCACGTCCGTCCCGGGACGCATGCGGAAGAAGTGGTCCGCGTGGGCGGCGGTCTTGGTGAACCGCGGGTCGACGCAGGCGATGGTCCCGCCGCGGGCCTGCCCCTCGAGGATGTGCTGCATCGCGATGGGGTGGGCCTCCGCCGGGTTCTGCCCGATGATGATGTTGAGGTCGAAGTTCCGGTAGTCGTTGATGGTGTTCGTCATCGCGCCGTAGCCCCACGTGTTCGCGAGGCCGGCGACCGTCGTCGAGTGGCAGATACGCGCCTGGTGGTCGATGTTGTTCGTCCCCATGAAGGAGGCGAGTTTCCGCATCGCGTACGCCTCCTCGTTGGAGTGGTGAGCACTCCCGAGGAGCTTGATAGCGTCTCGGCCGTACTCGTCCCAGATGCGGCGGATCTCGTCGCCGATCTGCTTGTAGGCCTCCTGCCAGCCGATCTTCTTCCACTCGCCGTCTTCCTTCTTCAACGGGTGTTTCAGGCGCTTCTCCGAGTGTTCGGCGCCGTAGATGGACGCTCCCTTCGAACAGAGCGACCCGTTGTTGATGGGATTCTCGTCCCAGGGCTCCTGCCCGACGAAGGCGTTGCCCTTCTTCTCGCCACGGAACCCGCAACCGACTGCACAGTAGTTACAGATCGTCTTCGTCAGTTCCGTGTGTTCTGTACCTGCACCGTCCGGCTCTCCCTCGTCACCCTCGGCGAGTGCTCGGCCGGTCGCCCCGCCACCGAGGGCGAGTGCACCGGCGAGCGCGCTCGCTTTCATGAACGAGCGACGGTCGAGGTCGAGTGATACTGGTTCAGTACTCATTAATGGCCTCCTGACTGCTGTCACCGGATACTCTCGCGGTAGGAGTAAGTAAGTTTCCCCAGCGTTCCGAAAGGTACTTCGAGAACCGGCAGCCGTCGCTGGATTCGTTCGTTCAAGGAAATAATTAGGTCTGCCTAAATTATGGTGCGTTCGGTGACACGACCGTCCCTCTCACGCAAACCCTTTCAACTGCCGCGCACTGAGATACTCGGGATGAACGTTGGGGCGTTCGTCTGCTCCTGTGCGGACACCTGTAACATCGACCTGGAGAAAGCCCGCGACGGCGTCAGAGACGTCGACGTGGTGGCGAGTTCCAGTCTGCTCTGTGAGGACGGAATGGACGGCGTTCGGTACGTCGTCGACGAGCACGACCTCGACCACCTAATCGTCACGACGCCCGAGCAGAGCTGCCAAAGTCGGTTCCGCGACCTCCTCGACGAGGCCGATCTCCACCCCGACGCTGTCTCCTTCGTGGACCAGCGCGAGGGTGCGGGGTGGGTCCACGACGAGGAAGACGCGACCGACAAGACCGCGCGAATGATCAACCGCGAATACGCCGCCCTCTCGGAGGAACCGGCCACCCGCTCCGTCTCGAAGGAAGCGGGCGACTCGGTCGTCGTCGTCGGCGACCCCGAGTCGGCGGCCGCGCTCGCAGACACGGCCGACGTGACGCTGGTCGCGGACGGCCAGGACTTCTCGGACGTCGACTACGACCTCGACGACGTGACCATCGAGCGTGGCCGCGTCGTCGACGTCGACGGCTCGTTCGGTGAGTTCGAGGTCCACCTCGAAGCCCGCGTCACCGAGGACTGCGTCTCCTGTATGAAGTGCGTCCGAGACGCGCCCTCGGAGGACGTCGTCACGGCCACGCCGGTCGACATCCTGCCCGACGCGCCGACGGGCGAGTGGATGACCGGGTGTCCGACCGACGCCATCGAACCGGAGGGCACCGAGCGGACCCTGGAGTTCGACCAGGTGGTCTACCCGGCCGCCAACCGCGACACCCGCGGTGGCCGGATGGGCTTCTACACCGGTCCCGTCGACGCGGGCACGGTCGCGTCCATCGAGAGCCTCCTCGGCGGCGTGGAGAAGCCGGACTACCTCGACCTGGAGATGGACGTCTGTGCGGCCGGCACGTCCGGTCAGCAGGGCTGTACCGCCTGCGTCGACGCCTGCCCGCACGGTGCCGTCTCCCGACCCTCCATCGACTCCGTCGAGTTTGACAAGACGGCGTGTCAGGACTGTGGCGCCTGTACGAGTTCTTGCCCGACCGGCGCGACGAAACTCCGCGACCCCTCGAACGAGCGTATCGCGCGCGAGGTCGAGGCCATGCTCGACACCGAGAACGACGAGGGTGGCTGGCTGTTCAACCGTGGCTCGCAGGGCATCGACGAGGAGGTCGTCGCCTTCGTCTGCTCCGAACAGGCCGCCCGTTCGCTTCGGAAGTTCGGCCGACAGGCCGCTCGCCGTGGCGACTACGAGTACCCGCCGATCCTGCCCGTGAACGTCAACTGTACGGACACGGTCGGCGAGGCTCACGTGATGCACGCGCTCGCGGCCGGCGCGGACGGCGTCGCCATCGTTGGTTGTGGCGGCGACTGCCTCCACTCCGGTCCCGACCCGAAGGCCGAACTCGTCCGTCGCCTCGACCGCGCAACCGACGACCTCGGTCTCGGCAAGCGCGTGGAGTTCTTCGCGCCCGACCCCGACGACCCTGACGCGTTCGCCGAGGAACTCTCCCGGTTCGTCGAACTCGAACTCGACGAGTCGCCGGTCCCCTCGGGTGAACACGAGGCCACGGGCGTCGTCGACGCCGAGAAGCCGAACCCCGACTTCAACAGCCACGACTGGACGCTGGAGAGCGTTCGCGCCATCCTCGACCACGTCGACCCCGAGCGCGACGTGATCCGCGGGCTGAAGGACTTCGGCGTCGTCGAGGTGAGCGACGACTGTACGTTCACCCCGACGTGTTCGAGTCTCTGCCCGACCGACGCGCTCCGCCGCGAGAGCGAGGCCGGCCTGGAGTTCAACCACGAACGCTGTGTGAACTGCGGTCTCTGCGAGGAGGGCTGTGTCGAGGACGCCATCTCCCTCGAAGGGGGACTCGACCTCTCGCTCCTCCCCGAGAACAACGACGGCGAGGCCTGGTCGCAGGTCGCCGAGGGCGAGATGCTCGCCTGTCGGAGTTGCGGGAAGGAGTTCACGAGCACCGCCTCCGCGGCGAAGATCGAGTCCGAGGTCGGCGACCAGGTCGCCGGCATCGCACCCGACGAGGCCGAGGGCAGCATCTTCGAGTACTGTGGCGACTGCCGCGCCCAACTCGTCTACGACACCTAACCGAACCATGGACGACGAAGCAATCTACGACGCACGCACCGAACTCATCGACTACTGCATCGACGTGTTCTGGGACGCCCCCGAGGAGGAGTTCCTCACGAACCTCCTCGAAGGCGACCTGGAGACCCCGGGAGAGTCCGTCAACGACGAACTCGACACGGGCTTCGACTACCTCCGCGAGTTCGTCGCGGAGAACGAGGGCCGCGACGTCTCCGAGGTCCGCGACGAACTCGCCCAAGAGTACACCCGCGTCTTCGTCGGCCCGCGTCCGCCGGTGCTCGCCCACGAGACGTACTACCGCGACGATACGGAGTTCATCGGCGAGGGACTCGCGGACGTCGAGGCGAGTTACTCCGGTGCGGGCTGGAAGCCACCGGAAGACTATCCCGAGGAGAACGACCACGTCGCCGTCGAACTCGCCTTCCTGCGTAATCTCGTCGGCCGCCAGCGCGCGGGGCAGGTCGAGGCGTTCGGCTTCGAGCGCGTCTTCCTCGACGAGCACGTCCTCCAGTGGTACGAACCGTTCGTCGACGACGTCGAAGAGAACACCGACGAACCGCTCTACCTCTCGGCGGCCCACGTCTTCGCGGGTCTCGTCGAGTTCGAGGACGAACTGGCCGCGCAGATGGCCTGACACCTCGGACACGTCCACTCACGCGTCCAGTTTTTCGGTCGGCTCCGTACACACTCGTCACGACAGCGCACACGCTGCACTGCGTCGAGATTCGTGAGACCGTAAAAGAGCGGAGAGATTACACGGGTACGAGGAGAATGCCTGGTCCTTCAGGGCCAGGATGAATCCGACACTTCGGAGACATTCAATAGGCGGTGAACCGGTCTGGAGTGTCGATATTACGTCGATTAAGTGGCTGACTCTCGAAGAAATGAGTGGATTCACACGGTGGTGAGCGGCCACTGTAATTCCGCTGGAGGCGGCCTGTCCGCCTACCCTAATCGGACAATATCCGAAATCCGATCGATGCACACTGAACAATGCCCTTGTTCACCCGTGTCGATCGTTCGAAGTCAACAAAGTACCTCTGAATCCGTCGACGAGACGGCTGAAGCCACGTAGAAATACGTGGAACAGCCCCTCCGAGGATAGGAGTAACGGCCGCTTGGCACGGCCATGAGTCAAAGCCATTCGTCGGCCGCTGACTCTAAACCTGAAACTCCCACCGCTCGGGATTCCCCCGTCTTCAGGCGGCGGAGGATGTCAATCGTCGTCGCCGTCCGCGTCCGGTTCCTTCTTCCAGTCGGGGTCTTTCTCGCCTTCGTTGATCTCGTGGGGGCCGATGCAGTAGTCCCACACTTCGTCGCCCTTGTAGTTCATCCCGCTACCAGTCGGACGCCAGCCGGAGTCCTTGTGTGCCATGTTCGTCGCTATCGGTTGCGGAGCGGTTAAAGCTTTGTGAGGCGCCGCGGGTCGTCACTCGACCGGCGGCGCGTTCGGCGGTCGCTCGACGTCGTCGCCGTAATTGTCGAGGAACACCGTCGCGAACAGGTCGACGTGCTTCGCGAGGAGTTCCGACGGCGAGAGCTCCGTGTCCTCGGTCTGTGCTTCGAGGAACGCTTCGAGGTCGTCGCTGGGGTGGTGTCGGACCGTCGCACCCTCGATTTCGAAGTCGACCTCGGTGGCACCGGAGACGAGGTTCTCGATCTCGAGGAGTGCCTGCTCGACCTTCGACTCGAGCGCCTCGTCGGTCTCTTTCATCTGCCTGTTCCCCCACTCCTCGGCGGCGGCGAGGAGTCGGTCGCTGGCCTCGAACTCGAGCGTCAAAACGACACCCCCTGACCCTCGAACGCACGGGTCCACGTGGTCGTCTCCTCACACACGGGGCACTGGTCGACGAACTGGTCGCCGGGTTGTCCGTGCATCTCGGCCATCTGTCCGCACTCGGTGCACTCGTAGTACATTATTCCTCGGGGGGGAACGTCTCGGCCGTCGGTTCGCCCTGGCCCAGCTCGCTGGCGAGGTAGAGTAGGCCGCCGGCGAGGACGGCGATGACGGCGAGGCCGACGATTCCGGGGAAGAACGTCTGTCCGACGTACTGGCCGATCGTGCCCGTCGAGGCGGTGGCCGGGAGCATCGTCGAGGCGACGTTCAGCCCGACGACGACGGTCCACAGCAACCCGAGCAGGACGGCGAACGTGACGAAGCCCGCCTGGTCTACGGCGTTTCGAATACTCATGGTCTCACTCTCCCTTGCGTACGGGAGCACCAAAAATCATTCTTCCAGTTCCCAACCGGCGCCCGCTGCCGCTTCCTCCAGCGGGACGAACTCCCAGCCGGCCTCCTCGGCGATCCACTCCTGGTCTTCGGTGCCGACGACGACCATCCGCTCGGCGTAGAACATCGAGTGCTCGCCGATGTCCGCGAGGCGCTCGGCCGGACCGGACCCCGAACCGTTGAAGAAGTCGGTGTCGAGGCCGTGGTCGCGCTGGAACTTGTTGATGTCGTGGGCCGCCACTTCGCCGACGATGCCCACCCAGTCGGACCACTCGTTGGTCTCCGCGAGCGCGAGACGCACGTCGTCGATTCGCTGGAGCGCCTCGTACGTGTAGGCGGTCGTCATATCGTCGACGCCGCCACCGTGTGGGCCGGACGCGCGCGACTCGGTGTGTGGGTCCTCGGGGTGCTGTGGCTCCCTCGGGTCGGTCCCGCCGCCACTCCCACCACCGCTCCCGCCCTGATCCTTCGGGATGCCTGCGGGCTTCTTCCGGTCGTCATTCGGGACGTGGGGGACGGCGTCGCTCGCGGTGGTCGTCTCCGGTTCGTCGGCCGGTTCGGGTTCCTCGTCGGGACTACCCTCGCCTTTCCAGATCCAGTCGCCGCGGTTGCCGGTCTCTTCGTCCTCGTCTGTACCCGTGTCCAGTTCGTCCAGATTGATCTTCTCTGTCATCGTGTCTGTGAGAGTGTGTCGAGTTCGTCGAGCGTGACGTCGACGTCGAGTCGGTCGCGCGTCTCCGCGGTCGGGACACCCCGTTCGTCCCACCCGCGGCGGTCGTAGTAGCGGTCCAGTAGCACGTCGAAGTGGTCGCGGTCGATGGTCTCGCCCGCGGCCGGCCCGTCCGGGAGTGGCTCCGTCAGCGGGTCGGGAAGCGAGTCGTCCGCGCGGGTGTGGCCCTCGCGGACGTTGAAGAGGCGGACGAGCGTCCAGATGCGTTCGCCGGTCTCCAGCAGGGAGGCGGGCGTCACGTCGTAGCCGGCCGCGCGGAGCCACGAGGTCCCGAGGTCGTCGACCGTCTCGCCGACGAAATCGTCCGCGACGAGACTCCAGAGGACCGAGCGGCGGTCCTGTTCCTCGACGACCGCCGAGACGCGGTCGGCGTCCGTCCACCCGTCGGCAGCGATGGCCTCCTCCTCGACCGGACGGGCGCGGCGGTGGCAGGCCCCCCGGTCGCTGGTCGCGTACGCGAGAGCCATCGTCGGCGCGGCCCGCGGGTCGTACGCGGGCAGTTCCATCGCCTTCACCGAGGGGATGTACTCGTCCGTGCCCAGAACCTCTGCGGCCGCGACTACGCCGTCCGCGAGCGCGTCGCCGAGGTCGGTCTCGCGTCCGGCGATGTCGCGGATGAGGTCGCGGGCAGCCTCGGGGTCGCCGAACGCGACGTCGCGGTCAAGGTGACCGTCGGCGCTCGCGCGCGCCGCGAACGCGACGGCGTTGCCCGCGGTGATGACGTCGACGCCGAGTCGGTCGCACACCGCACCGAGTTCGGCGACGGCGTCGAAGTCGTCGATGCCGAGGCCCGCACCGAGCGAGATGGGCGTCGAACCGCGGGGAATCGTCGTCCCCTCGGCGCTCTCAACCTCGAAGCCGCCGGGCATCGCCGCGTCGTCGTGCTCGCGGCCGGTGGCCGCCTCGCGGACGGCCTCGATACCGATGTCGTCGGCGCCCTCGAAGGTCCCCTCCTGCCACCCGCGGGTGGGGAGCCCACCGACCTCGTTGGCGAAGTCGACGGTCTCGACGGTCTCGCTGGCGGCCTGCCAGCGGCCCACGTCGGAGTCGGCGAACGCCTCGGCGGCGTCCTCGCGGGCGGCCGCGAAGTCCGCTGGCGGTTCGGGCGCGTCACCGCGGGCGACGACGGCCTTCAGGTTCTTCGACCCCATCACGGCGCCGGCACCGCCCCGACCCGCGTGGTGGTCGCCGCCGTCGGAGGCGATGGTCGCGTATCGAACCCGGTTCTCGCCGGCCGGCCCGACGCAGGCGACGGCACCGTCGTAGGCGTCGTCCACCCCGGCGGCGTCCGCTCCGGCGAGGTCGTCCGCGGGTTCGAGGTGGGCGTCGCCGTCCTCGACAACGAGCGCGGTCGGTTCTTCGGCCCGTCCGGTGACGACGACGAGCATGTGCTCGCCGAGCGCACCCGCGAGTTGCTCGGGGAACGTTCCGCCGGCGTAGGAGTCGAGGAAGGTGTCCGTGAGCGGCGATTTGGTGACCGCCGCGTAGCGTTGCTCGCCCGGGAGCGCACCCGTGAGCGGACCGAGGGCGAACACGAGGGCGTTCGCCGGTCCGAGCGGGTCGGCTCCCCGTGGCACCTCCGCGTGGAGGTAGCGCGCACCGAGTCCCTTCCCGCCGAGGTAGCGGTCGAGCCACGGTTCGGGAATCGCCTCGCTGGTGACGGTTCCCGCGGAGAGGTCGACCCGGAGCGCGCGGTCCGGGCGGGTCCAGTTCATGTCACCGGATTACGCGTCCGAGCGGGTAAGGGTTACTGCCTCGTCGCGATTCCCGCCGAAAGGTCACTGACACGTTCGTACGCGTCGCGACACGCTCTTTCCCGCGGACCCCGAATGGGCGGGTATGCACAGCGGCGTCATCATCGCTGGCGGCCGGTCGACTCGGTTCGGCGACGCGGACAAGGCCGTCGCCGACCTCGCGGGTACGCCGATGACCCGCCGGGTCGCCGACCGTCTCGAACCCATCGTGGACGAACTCGTCGTGAACTGCCGCGCCGACCAGCGTGACGCACTCGACGACGCCCTCGACGGCTACCCCCTCCCGGTCACCTTCGCCGAGGACCCCGAGACCGACCAGGGGCCGATGGCCGGTATCCGGAACGGACTCCGCGGCGCGTCGGGCGAGTTCGCCGCGGTCGTCGCCTGCGACATGCCGTTCCTCGACCCCGGATTCCTCGACTACCTCTTCGAGCGCGCTGCGGGCCACGAGGCGGCGGTCCCCCGCGTCGGCGAGGGTGGGTGGTTCCAGACCACGCAGGCCGTCTACCACGCCGACGCGATGGCCGACGCCTGCGACGACGCCCTCGCCCGCGACGCGCGCAAGATTATCGAACCGCTGTTCGACCTCGACTACGTCGTCGTCACCGAGGACGAGGTCGAGGAACACGCCGCGAACGGCCTCGACACCTTCGAGAACCTCAACACACGCGAGGAGTTCGAGGCCGCGCAGTCACACTTCTCGGGGTAGGCGCGGACAGTTGTACAATCGTTCAATTGTTCACGCCTCGACGACGTTGACGAGCGGACCGTCCTCGCGGGCGTGACTCGTGAGGACGACGCGCGGGACCTCGGTGCGGGCGTGAATCGCTTCGGCGACGTCGCGTCCCGTCTCGGCGAGCGTGTCGTCGTCGACCTTGTTGAGAACCGGAACCACCGTCGCGCCCTCGGGGACCCCCTTGCGACCCCCTTCCTCGTGGGCGAGGACGGTCGCGACGGCCTCGGCAGTGATAGTGTCGCCCGGGTCGAGTCCCGTGAGGGCGGCGACGCGCTCGACGCGGTGGACGCGCTCCTCGGTGAGGGGTTCGCCCACGACGTCGACGGCCGCGACCGGGAGGACCGTGTCGGCGTCGGCGGGGAGTTGTGGTTCGCGCTCCGCGGGCGCCTTGAAGTCGCGCATCCGCGCGCCGTCGGCCTTCACGAGGACGGCGTCGACGTCCTGGTCGGACGCGGCCGCCGCCATCGCCTCGACGACGTCGGTGTCGTAGCCGAGGTAGCGGTCGGGTCGCTCCTGTTCGGGGACGACGCCGAGCGGCCAGTCGCCCTCGTCGGCCGCGCGAATCGCCGCCGCGGGGTCCTCGGTCACGACGAGGTCGGCGACGTACTCCGCGAACGGTGGGATGCGGACCGTCGCCGTGACAACCGCGCGGTCCAGACGCTCGGCGAGTGCGTACAGCGTCGACTTCTTCCCCCCGGCGCCGACCGCACAGACGACTCCCTCGGCGGCGAGTGCTTCGGTGAACTCCATACCTACACCCTCACGGGCGCGCGGCAAAAATCACCCGTCGACGTACCGGTCTTGCCAGTCGCGGCGTCGCTCGACCATCCGTTCGCCGGTGTCGGTGAGTGCGTAGCGGTTCGTCCGGTCGTCGGCCCTCCCCTTCTCGACGAGTCCGTCGTCGACGAGCGTATCGAGGTTCGGGTAGAGGCGGCCGTGGTTGATACTCGACTGGTAGTAGTCCTCTAGCTCCGCCTTGACGTCGAGTCCGTTCGGGTCGTCGAGCCCGCAGACGACGAACAGCAGGTCGCGTTGGAAGCCAGTGAGTTCGTCCATGCTTGTATATACAATATGGAGTTGCTACAAAAATCCGCGGGCCGTTTCGCCGGGGACGGCTACCGTTCGACCGCGTAACGCCCCTCTTCGGTAATCCGGTAGACGACCTCCCCGCTCACGGCTTCGAGGTACCCGCGCTCGACGAGGGCGGCGCACCGCCGCTCCGCGAGGGGCGTGTGCAATCCGACGCGGTTGGCGACGATGGCGGCGTACTCCACCCGTTCTCCCGCCAGGAACTCGAGTATCGCCCGGTCCGTAGGCCGGAGTTCGTCGCCGGGGTGGGACGCGTCACTCATACACGTTTAGTGAGGTTTGATAGCACTTAACACTATCCCCGGTGCCGTAGCGAGTAAGTGCGGCGCCGCCGTCGGGGCGTGTATGACCGAGGACACCGACGCCGTGCCCGTCTGGTTGGTTGAACGAACCTACTCCGACGACGAGCAGAACCTCATCATCCTCGTGTACGCGACGACGGACGGCGAACGCTACCTCCGCAAGGAGCGGGCGCTGACGAGTTTCAGCGACGTGCGGGACACCACGGCGGGACTCCTCGCGGACCCGGAGAATCTCGGCTGGACGTCGGAAGAAGACCGCGAGCGCTACGCGTCGGAGGCCCAGCGGATGGCCGAAGAACACGAACTCGACGACGTCATCTAGGTGTCCGAAGACCCGTCGCCGTCGATCTCCGTGACCGACTCGGGACCGGTCGTCGTCGACTGCGAGGACGCCGAATCAGCCGTCGAGTCGCTCGTCGAATACGTGGTCGAGGTGTCGACCGGTTCCTCGACCGCCTCGCCGTCGGTCGTGTCGGTCGTCGTGTCACCACTCTCGTCGTTCGTGTCTGTGGAACGCTCCGCAGGGACCGAGTCGGACTGCTTCGCTCCCCTCTCGACCCACTCGTCCGGCGGGTCGGCGACCGCGTCCGAATCGGGTTCGTAGACGGCGACGACGCCATCCTCGCCGACGGCGACGTGTTCGGGTCCGTCGGTGACCGCGAAGAAGTCTGACTCGACGTCCGTCTCGAGTCGGACCCACCCCTCGACCGGACGGCGTTCGAAGAGTGTCCCCTCGGCCGAGGCGACGAGGACGACATCGTCGCGCTGGCGACGTGCCACCGCGCGGATGGCGTTCTCGCCGATGCGGGTCGGCGTCCAGTTGTCGAGGTCGCGGTCGTAGCGGAAGACGAGACCGTCGTTGGCGCCGACGAGGATTTCGTCGTCGAGGGCGAGGACGTCGTTGAGGTTGACCTGTGCGTTCGGAATGCCGCGGTACTCCCACCCGTCGGCGGTCTCCTCGTACACCTCGCTGTTCGTGTCCACTGCGACACACCGACCGGACGGCCCGGCGGAGAGTTCGCCCAGCGTCGACCCGTGGCCGGGTTCCATCACCTCGCCCCACTCGGGACCGTCGTCGGTGAGTGTGATCGGGAGGACCTCTCCCGACCCGTTCGCGACGCGGACGGTCTCGGACCCGCGGTCGCCGTGGACGGCGATGGTCTCCCACGTCGAGGTCTTCTCCATCGGCGCGGTGTAGTCGGTCTTCCGGTAGCGGTCGAGGTCGAGGTGACCGAGCGCCCCGGCCGCGCCGGCCAACCACACCCGCCGACCGTCGTCGGTGACCGCGAGCGCGTTGAGTTCGTGTGGGTCCGCACCCGGCCCGGCGCCGCGGAACTGCTCCCACTCGTCCGTCCGGTCGTCGTACGCGAACACCGTTCCCTCGGGACCGATGACGACCGGCCCGCGAACGGTGGAGACGACGTCGCGTAGTTCACCGTCTGTCGGCGACGCTACCTCCTGAATGTCGATATCGCCCATTGTGTTTCCCGTGGCAGAGACGCCGCCACGAGTATTTATTACACTACCTACTCTGATAAAAAGATTGGCTCGCAGACCGGACGGCGTCAGCGTTCGAGGATGGTGCCGTTGTTGCCGACGACGACGTCCGGGGTGTCGTTTCCGAAGTGGGCGCCGTAGGACATCTCGTTGAGCGTGTCCGAGACGGGCATCTTCACCGGTTCCCAGTCGGAGGAGGGCGCCTTGTGGTAGGCGGTGCCGCCGGACCCGACGACGAACTTGTCGCCGGTGTCCTTCCGGTCGATGCTCCGGAGGTCGGCGTTCCCGAGGTCGATGGGGGTCCAGCGGTTACAGTCACAGTCGAGGCGGTACACCTTACCACCGCCCGCCGTGATGTACACGTGCTTTGTCCCGTCGCCCGTGGCGAAACTGATGAGGTCGTAGAAGGCGACCTGCGCGTTCGGAACGCCGATGTCGGACCACGTGCCGCCGGCGTCCTTCGTCTCGAAGGCGTTGCCGGAGGTGTCACACGCGTGGCCGACCTTCACGTTCGCCTCGCGGAAGTCGATGGCGGGGATGTTCGACCCGCTCCCGGGCTTCATCACGTTGCCCCACTGCATACAGCCGTCGGAGTCCATCGACCCCTTCAGGATCTCACCGGACCCGTTGGCGACGTACACCGTCTCGCTGTTCGCGTTGCCGGTGACGGTGATGGCCTCCCACGTCGACGTCTTCTCCTTGGGGTAGGAGTAGTTCGTCTTCACGCCGGTGTTCACGTCGTAGGTCCCCATCGCACCGGAGGACCCCGCGAACCAGACGCGCTTCCCGTCGTCCGTGACGGCACACGTCCGCATGCTGTTGCTCCGCGTGGCTGGACCACTGTTGTAGACGAGTTGCCACGAGCCGTTCCGGCGGTGGAGGATGTTCCCCGCCTTCCCGACGGCGACGTGGCCGTTCACCGTGTCGGAGACGCCGTATAGCGTCTTCGAGACGGGGGAACTCACTTCACTCCAACTGCTCGCCGTCGCGGCGGAGGTCGTCTGGACGACTGCTGCCCCACCGGCCGCAGTAGCGGCGACGCCACCGGCCGCTTTCAGGAACGTCCGCCGAGTCTGGTCGGTTTCACCCATGCTGAGTCACCTACGTTCAGAGAAGAACGGAAACAGAAAAGGAATTGTGGCCTAGTTATAGATATTCAACCAATGGCCTACCAGACAGCAATTTAGAACTTGTGGCCACCCGTCACGTCCGCTCGAGGATGGTCCCGCTGTCCCCGACGACGACGTCGGGGTTCCCGAGCGCACAGCCGTTGAGGTGGAGTCCGACCGGCGTCTGGTACTCGCCCCACCCGGCCCACTGTTTGCGGAGTGCGCGGCCGGACCCGCCACAGCCGAGCCACTCGCCGTCGTCGTTGTGGACGATGGCCGAGAGTTCCTTCGACCCAGGGCTGAATGGCGTCCACCGAGTACAGTGGCGGTCGCCGCGGTACAGTTGTCCGCTCCCGCCGACGACGTAGACGTGGTCGGGTCGACTGACGACGTCGTTGAGCGGGACCTGTGAGAACTCGATGCCGACGTGGTCCCACGTCTCGCCGCCGTCTTTCGTCGCGTAGACGGCTTCGCCGTTGGTGACGGCGTGACCCTTCTTCCGCTCGTAGAAGTCGATACCGTTGACCGTATAGCCGCCGCCGGTGTCGGTGGTGTGCCACTGCATGGCTCCCGAGGAGTCGCGGGTGCCGACGACGACGCGGCCGGAACTCGTCGCGAGGTAGACACGCTCCTTCCCGGAACGCCCCCACGCGACGACGTCGTTGTAGGTCGTCCCGTTGTTCACGGGCGAGGTGTATCCCTGCATCGTCCCCGTCTCGAGGTCGTAATAGCCCACGCGCCCGCTGGAGCCACACATCCAGAGGTACTTCCCGTCGCTCGTGGTGTCACAGGCGTGGAGCGTCTTGTTGTCGCCCGTGACGCCGTCGGCGACGACGATGGTCCACCCGTCCGAGCCACGCCGGAGGACGTTCCCGCCACTGCCCACCGCGTAGGACTTGCCCGCCGCGAAGACGGTGTCGTAGAGCGCGTTCCCGGTCGGTGAGTCGACCTCCACCCACTCGCTGTTGGCCGTCGCCGACGCGACGCCGCCCACCCCGAGGGCGGTCGCGCCGGCGATGGCCCCCGTCGCGAGGAGCGACCGCCGAGAAAGTCGTCTCTCGTCCATACTCTTGATACAGAAGAGGGGCCTGCACACAAAATGACCTTTGGCCGTTCTGTTAACACGAACCGACAGTTTCCGTGGACGAGGCCGCCCAAATGTCTTTATGCGGACACGCGGAAGAGTCGCCCATGTACGACCTCATCGCCTTCCAGCGCGACCTCCTCTACGTCATCGGTGGGCTCGACGACCCGAGCGGACTCGACGTCAAGGAGGAACTGGAGGAGTACTACGAGTCGGAGGTCCACCACGGTCGCCTCTACCCGAACCTCGATACGGTCGTCGAGAAGGGACTCGTCGAGAAGGGGAAAGTCGACCAGCGGACGAACTACTACACGCTGACCCGACGCGGGCGCCGCGAGATCGCGGACCGCCGCGAGTGGGAGAACGAGTACCTCCGCCAGAGCCCACACGACTTCGACGTCGAGACGAACGTGTCCGCGGACGACTGAGGACCCGGTCTCTCAGAACCGCGAACCGAGGAGCGCGGCCCCCGCGCCGACCAGCGCTGTCGGGACGCCCGCCTGGACGACCGGTACGACGAGGTCGCCGAGGTTCGCGCCACCCCCGCCGTCGCCGCCACCGAGCGCGAGCGACATGAGGAACAGCGCGAGACCGGCGAGGACGTAGAACCCGAAGAACGAACCGACGCCCGCCGCGAATGCGCCGTCGCGTGCCCCGCCCGGCGTCGCGTCCCGGCCGAGAATCGCGCCGACGATGCCACCGACGGTCGGGCCGATGAGGAGCGTCACGACGGCACTCTGGAGGAAGGCGAGCGTCGTGACGACCTGTCCCATCCCGAATGCGCCGCCGCCGACCCGGGACTTCACCCAGGAGAGGCCGACCAGTCCGGTCAATCCGAGTCCGACGCCGACCACCGCGAAGACGGCGACGACGAGTCCTGCAGTTCGCCAGCGGTCGCTTCCAGCGGTGTCGTTTGTCACGTTCGTGGGAACCGACGGCACGGAGAAAAGTGTGTTCGCCGTCGTCGTCGGTCGGCTACTCGTCCAGTTCTTCGGGGTCGATTCCGCGTGCGTCGAGGACGAGTTCGACGATGCGTTCGGGGTTCTGGACGGCGAGACGGACCATCGCGTCGTGGGCCTCGCGGCCGGCGAAGTCGCGGATGTCCTCCTCGGCGAGCATTCGCTTCACCTCGAAGTCGATGACGTCCTGGAGTTCCTCCCAGGACTCCTCGCGCGGGTAGATCGAGCGCTGGAGGTCGTTCGTGAAGTCGAAGGCTGGCCCACCGGACTCCTCTTCGACTTGCTCTTCGACCGCCGCGGCGTCGACCTCCGCGGGACCGCTCTCGTCGAGTTGCTCGCGGAGGTCGCCGAGGGGGGTCTCTTCGCTCATTCGCCCACCTCCTCCTCGACGGTGGCGGCGAGCGTATCGAGGTGCGCTACCTGGTCGTTGTTCGGGTCGTAGTGTGCGAGGGGCATGTTCTCTCCGAAGGCTTTGGTGAAGGCGCGCCGGTCGCGGATACCGGGTTTGGGGAGTTCGTCTAGCTCGCCGTCGTCAATGCGGTCGAACGTCTCCGGGCCGATGCGTGCGAACTCGGGGACGAACTCGCCGAAGTTCTCGTTCAGGTCCTCGATGAGGATGCGATCGGAGTTCCGCTGGTCGATGCGGTTCGAGATGCGGTTGGGGACGACCGAGAGGATGTCGAGACCGATCTGCTTGCGGATGGGTTTGATCTGTCGTTCGAGCGTGCGTTCGAACCCGGCCAGCGACTCGTTGCCCGGTGTGAGGGGGATGAGGATGTTCTGCGTCGCGACGAGCGCGTTGTCCGCGAGTTTCCCGCGGTAGGCGGGGCTGTCGGTCACGACGTAGTCGTAGACGCCCTCGTCGAGGAGGGGTTCGACCATGTCGCGGCGGAGTCGGACGTCGGAGAACATCGAGTTCCGGAGGCGGTCTTCGACCTTCTCCAGTCCCTTCGAGGAGGGCACGACGTCGAAGCCGAACTCGGTCGAGTGGATGACGTCCGCGGGAGCGGCGTCGCCGTCGTCGAGGAGGACGTCGCCGATGTCCTCGTCGCCGTCTCGGTACACTTCCTTGAAGCCCAACCCCATGGAAGCGTGGCCGTTCGGGTCGAGGTCGATGAACAGGACGTCGTTCCCACGGGCCGCGAGCCGGTCGGTGAGGTTGACCGCGATGGTCGACTTCCCGACACCACCCTTGAGGATAGAGACACTGACCGCGCGTGGATTCGTGTTAGTCGACATGCTTGGGGGAGATCGCGAGGTGATCGGACGCCGAGCGTGTCCTCCCTCGCGCGTGTGTCTCACCTGTACAACGGTCACCCGCATTAAACCCTGTGCAGACGGTGTACACTCGGTGCACACTGTACAATGTGTGTTGGTGAGCGTCGAACACTGATTCTGGGGGGACAGTGGCTCTCTGCGAAGAAATCGTGGGCCGTGACGCGCGTCAGACGCGCGTCGTCGGCCGTTCGACGAGCAGTGTGTGCAGTGTCCGGCTCACTCGAAGCCCATGGCTTCGATCTGCTCCTGGTAGCGATTGCGGATCGTGACTTCCGTCACCTGCGCGACCTCGGCGACCTCGCGTTGGGTCTTCTTCTCGTTGCAGAGCAGCGACGCCGCGTAGATGGCCGCGGCGGCGAAGCCCGTCGGGGACTTCCCGGAGAGCAGTCCCTGTTCGGCGGAGACGTCGATGATCTCGTTGGCCTTCGCTTGCGTCTCTTCGTTCAGCCCGAGTTCGGAGGCGAAGCGGGGGACGAACTGCTTGGGGTCGACCGGCTCCATCTCGAGGGAGAGTTCCTGGGCGACGTAGCGATAGGTCCGACCGATCTCCTTTTGGTCGACCCGGGACACCTCGGCGACTTCTTCGAGCGAGCGGGGGATGCCTTCCTTCCGGCAGGCAGCGTAGAGACACGACGTCGCGACGCCCTCGATGGATCGCCCACGGATCAGGTCTTCTTTGAGCGCGCGACGGTAGATGACGGAGGCGACCTCGCGGACCGAGCGGGGAACACCCAGCGCGGAGGCCATCCGGTCGATTTCGGAGAGCGCGAACTGCAGGTTTCGCTCGCCGGCGTCCTTCGTCCGGATTCGTTCCTGCCACTTGCGGAGACGGTGCATCTGTGAGCGCTTCTTCGAGGAGATGGAGCGACCGTAGGCGTCCTGGTCCTTCCAGTCGATCTGGGTGGTCAGGCCCTTGTCGTGCATCGTCTGCGTGGTGGGTGCGCCGACGCGGGACTTCTCCTGACGCTCGGAGTGGTTGAACGCTCGCCACTCCGGCCCGCGGTCGACGTTGTCCTCCTCGATGACGAGGCCACAGTCCTGACAGATGAGCTCCCCCTGGTCCGCGCTCATGCTGATGTTGTCGGACTCACACTCGGGACAGGTCTGTGTCCCTTCGGATTCCGACTCCGTCTGCTCCGCCTCTCGCTCTTGTTGCCGGCTCGGGCGAACCATTGTACGTTACTCAAGTACACCGGTAGCTTTAAGCCCTTTGCCCAGCCGGGTGCCATAAATCTTATAATGTTGTAGATGCGGGGTGTGTCTCCGATGCACGCTCGTCGGCTCGGGCCGGTATTTCTCGTCGCTCCGAAGAGGTAATCTCGCGGCCGAGAGCGAAGAATTAGCTGGAGACCTCTCTTTATTCTTGAGTTAAGTTCAGTCAGTTCCCGCCAGTAGGTGGAAGTGTAATGTCCGACCTCCCCCAAACGCTGGCAGACCACCCACGCATGATCGGCGTCCTGTTCACGATGGCCCTGCTGCTGTCGCAGGCCGGAAACGCTGCCGCGATGTTCTCCTGCAACCCCGGTCCGTAAGGCGGTCGTCGACGCCCAGTTCGCTCATCGACTCAACAATTCTCGCAGTTCTCGCGTGCTGATCTCGTCGCTCCAGCGAAGCTCCCCGCCGACTTCGAGCGGAATCGTGTGAATCGACACTTCCTGTTCGAACTCCTCGACGGTGTACTCGATGTCGCTGATGGTGCCGACGTTGAGGTGTCGCGTTGGGCCCTTCCCGAGCGGCATCATCAGGGAGCCGACGTGCTTCTGCGGCGTCGGGTAGGGTTGTGCCGCCATCCGGACGGTGTCGTCGACGAGGTCTTTCGCCGTCACGATGGCCGGGATTCCGCCCTCGCTCTGGACGAGCGTCGTCTTCCCGTCGCCGAGCGTGATGTAGCGGTGGCCGGTCAGGTTCTGGTCCCGGACGATGGCCGCCGCGGCGCGGAACGTGAACCCGTAGTTGAGCAACCGCGCGACGGTCCGCCCGACCTGCGTCGCAATCTGGTTGCCGACCTCCGCGAGCGTCGCGATGCCTGCGTGGCTCCCGCGGTCGACGAGTGCCTCGCCCTGCTCGTAGGAGCGACAGGCGTTGAGGACGAACGTCGTGACGTTCACGTCGTCGAGCGTGCGCGCGTCGAGTGCGCCGTCGGGACACTGGAAGCCGCTCTCGTCGACGTGACCGATGTAGTGGAGGAGGTCGACGTCCTCCGCCAGGAGGTCGCGGAGGTCCTCGGTCTCGACACTCGAGTGGAGTGTCACGTCGAACTCCAGCATGTCGCGGAGTCCGTAGAACTCCTCAACGACGCCCTCCTCGGCCATCCGCTCGTCATTACAGACGACGTGGATGTCGATGTACGTCTTCTCGGGCGGTTCGCGGTCGAAGCGCCGCCGGTAGGAGGTCGGCGTCGCCTTGTTCGCGCCGAGGGGGTAGCCGTCGCCGACCCACGCGTGTTCGAGCGTGTCGACGGTGTCCGGCTTGACGATGTCGCCGACCTCGTCGGGGGTCGACGTCTCGACCTCGGCGTGCGACTCGGCCGGCGCGCGTTCGCTGCGCGTGAACGTCTCGTCGGCCCGGTAGAAGTCGGTCAGCGGTTCGGGTTCGCTCGTCGTCGAGGAGGGCGTCCGGTCGGGACAGCGCACGACCGAGAGGTCGTCGGCGACGAAGGGGAGCATCTCGACGTTGTTCGGCGTCGGCACGACGTCCGTCGTCAGGTGCCAGCGCGAGAGCAGGTCCGAGACGTCGTCGTAGGGGACCGAGAGGTACTCGGCGGTGCGCTCGTCGATGGGTTGGTCGTACACTGCCGCGGGGTCGAAGTCGAGGCGTTCGTCGAGCACCGCGCGCTCGTGGAGGTCGACTTCGTAGTACCCCTCGGTTCGGACGACGCAGTCGAGGAGGAAACAGGTCTGGAGGGTCTCGGCGACGGCGGACTCGAAGCGTTCCTCGGGGAACCGGCGTTCCGTCCCCGCCGCGACGAGTCGTGGGGTGTCGCCGGCGACGACCTCCGCGCCTAGGTAGTAAGCCAGAGGGGCGACCGGGTAGACGAAGCGCCGCTCCGGCGGGACCTCGATGCGGACGCCGGTGTCGGGCCGTTCGAGGGCTTCGGGGGCGTGGAACGTGTCCCCGCGCTCGACGAGCGGCGGGTGGCCGCGGAGGGTCGGGAACGACCGCTCGGGCGAGGTCGTCTTCAGCGCGGACCCGAGCAAGGAGACTGCACGCATCACGTCCGTCACGTCGTCGCCGACGGTGACGGTGCCGGCCGGTTGTTGGTGGAGCGAGCGAACGCCGACGTCGACCGGGCGGGACTCGCCGAAGTCGACGCGGACCCTGTCGTCGAGTACCTCGAGTCGGATGTCGCCGTCGACGGCGAGGTAGAGTTTCAGCGGCGCGTTGCTCGGTTCGAGGTTGTAGCGTGCCGCGGGGAGGGTTCGTTCGTCGTTCTCGTCGGGGGCGAAGTCGGTGACGAGGTCGCCGGCCTCGTCGCGGACGAGCAGCGGGGTTCGTGTCGGGAGTTCGATAGCGGTCGTGTCGAAGCGGACCGCCCGGTCGACCGGGAAGTAGAACGAGCCGCCGTCGGCCGACCGGAACTCGACCTCGTCGGGGGTGTAGAGCGTGAACTGCGCGCTCTCGATCGGGTCATCGACGCGGACACCCGGACGCGAGTCGAGGCGGTCGAAGTCGGGACGCACGAGTACGACTACACCAGCGCAACTAAAGAACTTGTCCCAAAAGTACTACGTTCTCGCCGCGGGCACCGGTGCGGCGAGCGCCGGTCACCAGACGTTCGAGGTGTGTTCGAGGGCGGTCCCGCTCACGCCGACGACGATGGGGTGTTTCCCGAGGACGGCGTCGTGGAGGTTCTTCCCGGTCTGCGTGTCCGCGGCGGCCCAGTCGTCGTCGTGCCACCGGTAGACGGACCCGCTCCCGCCGACGGCGAGCGCGACGTCCTCGTCGACCGCGAGTCCGTAGAACGTGGTGCTGTCGAGGTCGTACGGCGTCCACTTCCCACTCTCTCGGTCGTACGCGCTCACACAGCCGTTTCCACCGGCGACGTAGAGCCGACCGTTGGCGGCGTCGAGCGCGTGGTAGGTCGTCTCAGCCTCGGGAACGCCGACGTGACGCCACCCCTCCTCGGCGGTGGTCCGGAACACGTCGCCGCTCTCGTCGAGGACGTATCCGACGCCGTCCGCGGTCCCGACGGCCCCGTTGATGGCGGTCGCGCCCGCGGGTCGTGCCATCGCGCCGAAGCGGACCTCCTCGCCGTCGGCCACGGCGGAGACGACCGTCCCCGCGTTCGACCCGACGATGAGCTTCTCGGACCCGCGCTTCCCGACGACAGCGATGGACCGGAACCGGTCGGTCTGTCCGAGCGGTTCGGACTCGTTCGAGCGCTCGCCCTTCTCCAGGTCGTAGTAGCCGAGCGCGCCGTTCGCGCCGCAGAACCAGACCCGCTTCCCGTCGTCGGTCGCGGCGACGGCGTGGAGGGCGCGGTTGTCGGCGCCGGGACCGTCCTCGACGACGACGCCCCACTCGCCGTTCTTCGCGCGCCCGACGACGACGCCGTCGTCACCGACGGCACACGGGCCGTTCACGGTTCGCGTCGCGCTCCTGAAAGTCTCCTCGACGGAGATCTCGACGGTTCGCCAGTTACCGGCCTGCTCGTCCGAGACGAAGGACCACATACGTATCAACAATCTACAGTGTTCAGCGGGAAAAAGCGCCGTCCTCACCCCGACGAGGAGTCGGCGCTCGACCGAGCCACAAGCTATTTGCCCGCAGTCCGGAAACCACCGACCGTGCCACTCGAGGACGTCCTCGCGCACGTCCGCGAACGCGAGAAAACGCTCACGGTCTACGCCCCTACCGACGACCTCGTGTCCGCGGTCCGCGAGCGGTTCGCTACGCGAAACCTCACCGTCGACTACGTCCCGTGTTCGGACGACGAACCCGGCCGGATCGAGTTGATCGACGGCGGAGCGCGTCGCGAGTCGCTCCCGCTGAGCGCGCTCGAACCCCTCGTCGACGACCACGAGGGCGACACGGGCACGGACCCGGACCCGGCGTACACCGCGCTCCTCGACCACGTCGACGCGACCACCCTCACACTCGACGACCCGCGACAGCGTCGTCACGCGCGCCGCGAAGTCGAGGACCGGGCCTGGCGTCGTAGCTCCGGGCGCCTCGTCGCTGGCTTCCAGTCGGCCGCCGCGTTCGACGACCGGCGCGACACCTACCGCGTGCTCGGCGACGCACTCGACGTCCACGTCTACGTCGCGGGTCCGGCCCCCGAACCCCTCGACGGCGTCGACGTCCACTCGCTCGACGACGCGGACGTGACCGACTACCGGTTCGTCGCGTACGACGGCGGCGGCGACGAGACGAAGAAGTCGGCTTTCCTCGCCGAGACGGGTGTCGACGGCCACCGCGAGTGTGCGTGCGTCCTCACCTACGAACCGGAACTGGTCGACGACGTCTTCGACGCCCTCGGCGTGCCCAACCGAGCACCTCCGTGACAGGAAACAACTCCGAGGTTGTTTTCTCGTGTTTACAGTAGATTATTGACTGGCTCGGGACTACGTCTCGGCAATGGAGTGTCCCGTCTCGTGAGTCGCCGCCTCCTCGCCGTCCTGTTCGTCGGACTACTGCTCGTCCCGACCGGTGTCGCCGCCGTCGAAGGACAGCCGAACCTCTCGGTCTCGCTCCCCGACGACGACGTCGCGCCCGGACAGGAGACGACGCTCGACGTCCAGGTGATGAACACCGGGAGCATCGAGATCAGTGGGGACAACCCCCAGCACGAACAGCGCGTCACGACCGCCCGGGGCGTGTCCGTCTCGGTCGGGAGCGGCGACGCGCCAATCGAGGTGCGGACCGGAACGCGGTTGCTCGGGTCGCTCCCCGACGGCGGCGTGGCCACCGCACCGTTCCGAATCTCGGTGAAGGAGAACGCGAAACCCGGCACCTACCGCGTCCCCGTCCACGTCGACTACGAGTACACGAACCAGATCGTCCCGCGACAGAACTACCACGACGAGGACCAGGTCTCCCGGACGTTCTACGTCACGCTCCACGTCGAGGATAGCCCCCAGTTCGAGGTCGTGAACGCCTCGACCGACGTCCCGGTGGGTGACTCCGGGACCGTCTCGCTCACCCTGCAGAACGACGGGTCGGCCGTCGCCCACGACGCCCGCGTGACCCTCCGTTCCGGGTCGTCGGCGCTCCGTCTCGGCGAGTCCGGCAGCGCGAGTCGGTTCGTCGGTACCTGGGAGCGCGGCGAGAATCGGACGGTCGAGGTGCGCGCGAGCGCTCTCGACCAGGCCGAGACCCGAAGCTACCCCGTCTCCGCGACGGTGCACTACGAGAACGACGACGGGCGGACCGCCGAGTCCGAGTCCGTCACGGCCGGCGTGACGCCGCTCCCGAAGCAGTCGTTCACCGTCTCGAACGTCACCTCGTCGCTCCGCGTCGGTGAGGAGGGAACGGTCACGGCGACGGTCACCAACGACGGTCCGCGGCGCATCTCCGAGGCCGTCGTCCGCCTCGGGGCGAACGCGAACGCGGTCCACCCCCAGCGGACCGAGTACGCCGTCGGCACGCTCGCGCCGGGCGCGTCGACGCAGGTGTCCTTCCCCGTCGAGATCAGCGACGCGGGCGAGGCCGGCCCCCACCAGTTCCGCTTCACCGTCGAGTACCAGAATCGAGAGGGTGAGACGCGCGAGAGCGACAAACTGCCGTTCACCGTCGGCGTGGCCGAGGAGCGCAAGCAGTTCGGCGTCGAACCGGTGGACGTCTCGGTCACCGCCGGATCCGCGTCGAAATTCACCGTCGCGGTCACCAACAACGGCGACCGCCCACTCTCGAACGTGAACGCGAAACTGTTCGTCGACAGTCCGCTCTCGGCGAGCGACGACACGGCCTTCGCGCCCACCATCGCCGCGGGCGAGACCGTCGAGATGACGTTCGAACTCAGCGCGGCCGCCGGCGCGCTCGCCAAACCCTACCCCGTCGAGATGGACTTCCAGTACGAGACGCCGGAGGGCGAGAAGAAACTCTCCGAGACGTACACCGTCGCGGCCGACGTGAACGAGCCGACCGACACCGGCCTCTCGCCGGTCGTCGTCGGTGGCGTCGTCGTCCTCCTGCTCGTCCTCGCGGGCGGCGCCTACTGGTACTTCAAGGACTGATCGATGGACTACCAGGACGTCATCGACCGCGTCGACACGCTCGTCGTCGAGCAGCCGAAGACAGTCGTCGTCGCCTGCCTGCTGTTGACGGCGGTGTTCGCCGTCGGACTCGGCAACATCTCGACCGAGGCCGGGACCTCCCAGTTCACCGAGGGCAGCCCCGCGATGCAGGCCTACGAGGACGTCCAACGGGAGTTCAGCGACCCGTTCGCCCCCGACACTGGCTCGACACAACTCGTTCAGCGCAACCAGAACGTCCTCTCGAAGCCGTCGTTGCTCCGGATGCTGACCATCCAGAAACGCCTCGCGGAACGGCCCGGACTCCGGGTCGCCGGGACGTCGAGCGTCGCCGAGTCGGTCGCGTTGTCGCTCGACCCGCGGGCGGACACGATGGCCGAGAAAATCGACGCCGTCGAGTCGGCCACGCCGAGCCAACTCGACGCCGCGGTCCGCGAGGCCGCCCGCGAGCGCGGCATCGCTCGCTCACTCAGCGAGGACTTCAACCGTGAGTCCGCGACCGCCTCCGCGACCGTCGGCGTCGTCACCCACCGACTGCCGGGTGGACTCGGCTCCGGCATCGGCGCGAGCGGGACGAGTCCGCTCACCGCCATCCAGCAGGAGGCCCAGCACGTCGTGAACAGCGTCACCGGCGACGTCGTCGTCTTCGGGTCGGGGATGATCTCCGCGGAGTTCGCGAACGTCATCGTCGACTCGCTGATCATCGTCGTCCCCGCGGCGGCGCTGCTCATCTTCGTCTTCCTCGTCTTCTCCTACCGCGACCCGTTCGACCTGTTCCTCGGCGTCGTCTCGCTGTTGATGACCGTCGTCTGGACGTTCGGGTTCATGGGGCTACTCGGCATCCCCTTCTCCCAGATGCTCGTCGCCGTCCCGCCGTTGCTCCTCGCCGTCGGCATCGACTTCGGCATCCACGCCATCAACCGCTACCGCGAGGAACGGACCGAGGGGGCCGACCTCGAAGACGCGATGTCGACCACGACCGACCAACTCCTCCCCGCGTTCTTCATCGTCACCGGGACCACGGTGCTCGGGTTCGCCGCGAACCTGACGAGTTCGCTCGGTCCCATCCGGAGTTTCGGTCTCGTCGCGGCCATCGGCATCGCGTTCACCATGGTCATCTTCGGCGTCTTCCTCCCGTCCGGGAAGGTACTCGTCGACCGGTGGCGCGAACACCACGACCTCCCCGCGTTCGGGCGCCGGCCCATCGGGACGGAGGGGTCGCTGCTCGGACGCGCCCTTCGAGTCGGCGTCTTCGTCGGGAAGCGTGCACCGCGCCTGTTCCTCGTGGTCGTCCTCCTCTCGTCGGCCGTCGTCGGCGCGTACGGGACGGGCGTCGACACCTCGTTCGAGCAGGACGACTTCCTGCCACCGGCCGACGTGCCGGACTACCTCGAGAACCTCCCCGAACCGTTCAAGCCGAGTGACTACTCGTCGACCGCGATCACGAACTACCTCGACGAGCACTTCGCGACGACCGGGGGTGGGCAGGTCGTCGTCTACGTCCAGGGGCAGATGACTCGCGACTACGCCCTCGAACAGATACAACACGCAAACCGCGACCCGCCGAGCACGTTCGTCGCCGCGAACCGGAGCGCCCAGCCGTCGAGCATCGTCGACGTCATCGACGCCTACGCGGCGGCCAACCCCGAGTTCGCCGCGCTCGTCGCTCGCAACGACGTCGACGCCGACGGCGTCCCCGACGACAACCTGAAGACCATCTACGACCGGTTGTTCGCCTCACCGTACGGCGAGCGCGCCGAGAACTACCTCACGCCGTCCTACCGGAGTGCACGGGTCGTCTATCCCGTCGAATCGGGCGCCGCACAGGACGCGGTGACGGCCGACGCGCAGGCCATCGCCGCCGACTACCGCTTCGACGCGACCGCCACCGGGCAGGCGGTCATCTTCCAGCAGATAACCGACACCATCCTGGAGTCGGCGCTCCGGAGTCTCGCCATCGCCCTCGTCGCGACCGCGCTGTTCCTCCTGCTCGTCTTCCGCCTCTTCGAGGGACACGCCACGGTGGGACTCGTCAACCTCGTCCCGATCCTGCTGTCGCTCGCGCTTATCGCCGGGACGATGCGCTTCCTCGGCATCCCGCTCAACGCGATGACGGCGACCATCCTCTCCATCACCATCGGGATGGGCGTCGACTACTCCTCGCACTTCGTCCACCGCTTCGCCGACGAGTACGGGGGCGACAACCTCTACGAGGCGATGGAGGCGACGGTGACCGGGACGGGTGGGGCACTCACGGGCAGCATGCTCACGACCGTCTCCGGCATCGGCGTGCTCGCCATCGCCATCACGCCCATCCTCGGGCAGTTCGGCGTCATCACCGCGCTCTCCATCTTCTACTCGTACCTCACGTCTATCGTGGTCACGCCGTCGGCGTTCGTCGTCTGGGACGACCTCGTCGGCGCCGAGGCTGGCACTGGTGAGTGACGGGAGAACGGCGGAGATGGACGGTAGCGCGCCGAGAGCGGAGAACGGAGAACGGAGAACGGAGGATTACATAGAATACAGGAGAAAGCCCACGACTTGAGTCCTGTCTCTTACCCACAAATCGAGTCGTCAGCATGAACTGTCTCAGTAACAAGAACCAACAGATTTCCGAAATTCTCCGGGTTCATCGCGTGTCGGAGCGGTCCCTGTTGAGTGGACTGGGAAATTTGGACACCCCCGTGGCCGGGAGCCGATCGCAGTTCGCATCTCCAGTGTGTTTCTCCCAGCATTCGTCTTTAGTTAAGACTCACACCTCGGTTGTGTAGCGGTAGCGAGCGTCTCTTGTAAGATCGGTCGTTGCTTGTGGATCTTCTGTGCGTCCTCGATCAGCCGCTCCAACAGCGGCGGTGGCGAATAACCGAGGTGCTCACCGAGTTCGTGGAGGATGAGCTGGGCGTGCGACCGGAAGGTCGCCGCCCAGCGTTCCGGGGGAAACACGAGCTCATCATCCGCCTGCTCGGTGACCAGATCCAACAGATCACGGCTCACAAGCAGTGACAGCAACGCTGCGTACAGCAAGATCTTCACCACGTGCTCGTTGCTCGTGTCGAACTCGTCCAGGTCGTACTGCGTCTTCAACTCACGGAACAGCAACTCCACTTCCCACCGACACCGGTAGATCTGCGCTAAATCCGCCGGAAAGAACTCCTCTCGCGACAGATTTGTCACGTATAGATGGTAGTCGTCGGCGTCCTCGTCGCGGACGCCGACGACGCGGAACCGCTTCGTATCCAGCGACCGCGTCCCGTTGTACGGCCCGCGCTTGAACTCGACTTCGACTTCCACATCGATGTACGTCCGGTCGAGATCGTCGAGCACATCACGGAGTTGCTTGCCCTCCAAGGGAATGGCGCGGCCGCGCCATTCCCGTAATTCATCCGTAATCACCGGATTCGCGTTCTGTTTCAGCCGGCTCACGAAGGAGCCGCCGTTCTCGTCGATCCGCGCAAACCGTCGGTACTTGAAGTACGCGAGGTCGAACAATACGAGGCGGTTCTCAAGCCACGACCCTGTCTTGAACAGCGTGCTGTCGTGTGCTTTCTCGTCGGTAACGTCGATCCGTTCAATCGTCTGTTCAGTGGCATTGTGGAGCAGGTGGAGCTTCGCTCCAGCCTGCTCCTCGTGGCGGGCTTCGAACTGATCAGCGAGAAACTCGTGTAACCGCAACACCGTTCCATCAGCGATCATTACATCACTGAATCGGTCGATGTCAACGTCAACAGTGTCGGGAACAGCGACCTCGTCGAGACCGTGCTCGACGAGGTCGCGGAAGTACTCCGCGAGCGTCGGCGTCAACCGCTGATAGAACCCACCCGGTGAGATCGGCTCGTCAGCTGTGGAGTTGTAGCTGCGTCGAAACCCTGCGAGTGTTCGGCGTTCGCCTGCGGCGAAGCCGAACACGAATGCCCAGACGAAGACGGGAATCTGGAGCTTGCGGTCGCGTTCGACCACGCCGAGTTCCTCGGCGTGCTCTTCGAGGAACTCGGAGGGAAACAGTGTAGTGAGCCGACGCATAATCCGTGATGAGGAGGTTTCGTTGTGCACACTCGACACCTCCTCATTCCTTCCGAAAAGTAGCCTCGATAAGCCGCCACTGTCACGCGGTTCGTCTCCTAACTAAAGACGGATGGTTTCTCCCAGTTTTAGATCGCTGCCGAGAGCAGCCGACTTGCTGCTCTAGAGCAGCCCGGACTTATGGGTAAGAGACAGGACTTGAGTCGTGGGATGAATCCGTCACTTCTGAAACAAACCACAACTACGTAGCCTGCCCGCAATCCCAGCGTTTACAAGCTAATATACCGATATTTACAGTGTGAGCGACCGACCACAGCGCACGAACGAATACACCGCGGAGCCCACTAGTCAGCGGTACCGTGAGTGTTTGTTCGAATGGTTGGCCGCCCATGCCCCATTGTGGAACCAACTCACCTACCGACGCCGACAACAATACTTCGCTGCCGACGGCGATGTCTGGGACGCCGCGTACACTGACCTATACGATGAGTACGCACCAATCCTCGGCAAGGCAGCCTGCCAGCAAGTCGCCCGCAAGAACAGCGAGGCCTGGCGAAGTCACTTCCGCCTCCTTGAGAAGTATCACTCCGATGATCCAGCGGTCACCGAGAAGCCCAGTCCACCCGGCTACTGGGGAACTCGCAAGGACGGATATGAGCTCCACGGCCTCGTTCGCAACGACCTATACACGTTCGACTGGGGCGAGGATCAGAGTACGCTTGAATTCGGCGTCGGCGACGTCTTAAAAGACAAGTACGACTTCGAGTATCAGGAACGCATCACGCTCGAAGTCCGCGGCAAACCCCAATGGGAAGGAGACGATAGTAGGGTGGAACTCGTCTACGACGAGGCAGCGGACACGCTTCGTGTCAAGCATCCAGTTCGCATACGGCCAGACCGACTGCGAGAACAGCGATTGGATGCCTTCACTCACACACTCGACACCGAGAACACGACGCACTCTGCTGCCATCGACGTGGGCGCGAACAACACGCTCGCGATCGTCACCACAACCAGAGAAACCGCCGTGTACCACGCTCGCCCCGAGTTCGACCAGTTCCACGGTCTCTCAGAGTTGATTGCCGAGTTGCAATCAGAACTCCCCGAGGACCAGTATAGGAGCAAGCGGATCCAACGCGTCTACGATGAACGTGGGGAGAAACGCGACCATAGTCGTGATGCTGCGGTCAAACACGCGGCAGACTGGCTCCTCGAACGCAATGTAGACACCGTATACGTCGGTGACCTCACGGACGTCTTGGACACACACTGGTCGGCTACTGTGAACGAGAAGACACACGCATTTTGGTCACACCGCCAGCTGGTCGACCGTCTCGAACTCACGCTCGGTGATGTCGGCATCACTGTCGAGCAAGTAAACGAGTGTGAGTCGAGTAGCGAGTGTCCTGTCTGTGGGAGCGATGATGTAACTCGTGAGGGCGACGCGTTCCGCTGTCACGAGTGCGAGTTGGATGCGCATAGTGACATTGTGGGGGCGTGGAACCTGCTGCAGTCTGAGGTAGGGCCGATGGCGCGGCCCGCTGCCCTGTTGGCTGAACGCGACGGGGACGCACCCAATTCTGGAGCGTACTGGGAGTGGAATGGACACGACTGGACACCCGCGAGTTTTGGGGAACAGTCGAGCCCAGTTGACCAAACTAGCATCAGCAAACCCGCAAGTTCACAGCCGAGGTAATCTGCTGGCCGGATTGCCTACGGAGGAATCCCACGGCTTCAGCCCTGGGAGGACGTCAAGCGGTCTGCGAGCCGAGTGCGCGGTCGGCGGCCTCGCGGGCCTCGTCGACGTTGTAGAGTTTCTGCGGACTGACGTCGCCGCGGTCGAGCGCGTCGAGGAGCGCGGTGCGTCGTTCGCGGTCGAGGTCCTCGATGGAGTCGTGTCGCGAGGCGAGGTCCTCCATCGAGGTGTCGGTGAGGGCGAACTCGAGTTCGCCGTCGCGGGACGACTCGGTGCCGCCGATGTCCTCCAGGTACTCCAGGGCGCGCTCGGTCTCGCCGATGGAGAGCGCCGCGATGGTCGAGATTCGTCGCGTCGTGAACCACTGCCCCTCTTCCTGCCACGAGAGCTGTTCCAGCGTCGCGTACACACGCCAGACGTGTTTCGCCATACAGGTAGAGGTGACAAACGGACGCCGTTTGATGGTTGTGGCCCAGTGAGCGGTGCGTCGGAGCGTCGGCGACCGGACGCGACGCCGAGAACCGGTCAGTACGGCTACAAAAGTGTCGTTCGGCGAATAGCTATGTGGGGCGAGTGACACTGTCTAGCTATGAGTCAGAGCGACTACGTGTACGCGGTCGATCTCGACGACCTTCGCGAGTCGGGGCGCGAACTCGTGAACAAGGGCGGGCAGGCCATCGCGCTGTTCTACCACGACGGCGAGGTGCGCGCGGTGGACAACCGCTGTCCGCACATGGGCTTCCCGCTCACGGAGGGGACCGTCGACGAGGGCATCCTGACCTGTCACTGGCACCACGCGCGCTTCGAACTCTCGTGTGGCGACACGTTCGACCCCTGGGCCGACGACGTCCCCACGTACCCCGTCGACGTGCGCGACGGCCCGGAAGGTGACGGCGCCGGTGCCGAGGTGTGGGTTCGCCCCGAACCAGAACGGGAGGGTCCACCCGAGGAACACTGGGCGAATCGCCTCGATACTGGATTGGAGGAGAACCTCCGCCTCGTCCTCGCGAAGTCCGTCATCGGCCTCCTCGACGCGGACGCCGACTACACCGACCCGTTCGCGACCGGCCTACGCTTCGGGACGACCTACCGCGAGTCGGGGTGGGCGTCCGGTCTGACCATCCA
This sequence comes from Halospeciosus flavus, assembly GCF_029814175.1. Taxonomy (GTDB): domain Archaea; phylum Halobacteriota; class Halobacteria; order Halobacteriales; family Halobacteriaceae; genus Halospeciosus; species Halospeciosus flavus. The sequence continues at coordinate 1,345,246 of NZ_CP122312.1, forward strand.
CACTGCGCTCGCGAACGTCCGCGAGTCCCTCCCGGAGTCGGCCCGTCGCCGGGGACTCTACCAGGGACTCGTCGAAGTCGCGGGCGACTGTGCCGGCCAACCGCCGTTCTTCGAACAACCCGCACTCGACGTCGAGGACCCCGACCCCGCGCGGCTGAAAGCGTGGTTCCGCGAGAACGTCGAGGTGCGCGACGCCGACGGTGCCGAGCGGACGCTCCGGACGGCCATCGACCACCTCGACGAGGCGGACGTCGCGGACCTCCTGTTCAGTGCCGCGACCGACCACCGCTACATCGACACTGGCCACACTCTCGACCACCTGAACAAGGCGTTCGAGGCTCTCGACCACGTCGGCTGGGAGCACGCCGACGAGGTGCTCCCCACGCACGTCGCGAACCTCGCGAACGCCGAGCGTGCCGAGGAGACGTCGTCGTGGCGCCAGCCGGTCGACCTCGCGGGCCTCCTCGACGACGCCTTCACGGACCTCCCGGACACCGGCACGCCTGCCGGCCAGTGGACCGAACCCGACGACTTCCAGGACGTCCTCCGCTCCGACGACCCCGAAGCCATCGTCGACGTGCTCCTCGACGCCGTGGAGGCGGGCGCGACGACTACCCAACTCGCCGACGCCGTCCGCTTCGCCGCCGCGACGCGCGTCGCACAGTTCGGCACGAGCAACGAGTTCAGCGACTGGAACACGGTCCACCACACGTTCACCTACGCGAACGCCGTCCACGGCGCGACCACCCGGACCGACTGCTGGGAACTCTACCGCGGCGTCTTCGACGCGGCCGCCTCGGTCTACCTCGACCGCTTCCTCAACACCCCGCCCGCTCCCATCCCCGAGGGTGACGCGGACGCCGACCCCGACGCGGCGCTCGCGCGTCTGCGCGAGACGTTCGAGACGGAGGGCGAGGTGAACGCCGCCGGGCGCGCCGTCGCGGACTGCCTCGCCGCGGGCGGCGACCCGGCCGCCGTCCGGGCCGAACTGGGCGAGACGCTCGTCTCCGAGGACGCGGGCTTCCACACCTTCCAGGCCGTCGAGGCCGCCTTCCGCGGTGCCGACCAGACCGACGATTCCGAGCGCGAGACGGTGTACCTCGTCGCGGCCGCGCGCTACCTCGCGGCGCACACGCCCACCCGCCGCGAGCGCGAGCAGACCTACACTATCGCCGAGCGCCTCCACCGCGGCGAGAAACTCCACGAGACCGAACACTGACCTTCAAGTAGGGAGACGCGACGAATTCGTGGGGTGACCTGACGACCCACACCACGGTGTCCGCGGTTGTGCGGCCGCCGCCGTGGTTCCCAGTCCGGCCGCCTGTTCGCCCCTCCCGACACCACGCTCTTTGTTGCGGCCGTCGAACCGACCGAGTGTGCCTCTCGCCGACCTCTCGCGCCCCGTCGAGTCCGACATGCCGGTCTACCCGGGCGACCCGCCCGTCGCCGTCGAACCCCACGCCACACACGACGAGGACGGGTACGCCGTCTCGGAACTCCGGTGTGGCACGCACACCGGCACGCACGTCGACGCGCCGAGCCACGTCCTCGCCGACGGCGACTCGCTAGGTGACTTCGCGCTCGACCAGTTCCGCTTCGACGCGCGGCGCGTCGACTGCCGCCACCGTGGTGCACGCGACGCCGTGACCGTCGGCGACCTGCCGGTTCCCGGCGGCGCCGACCTCCTCGTCCTCGACACGGGGTGGGCGAGTCACTGGGGGAGCGACCGCTATCGCGACCACCCCTACCTCTCTCCCGCCGCGGCCGAGTGGTGCGCCGACCGCGGGTGCGGCGTCGCCGTCGACGCGTTCGGTCCCGATCCGACGCCCTCACCGAACGCGACCGAGGACGAACCGAACGGGTTCCCCGCTCACGAGGCACTCCTCGGCGCGCGACTGCCCATCGTCGAGAACGTCTGTAACCTCGACGTGCTCCCGGACCGGTTCACGCTCCACGCCTACCCGCTCCCGGTCGACGCCGACGCCGCCCCCGTCCGTGCCGTCGCCGAGTGGTGACGGAACACCTTTTGGACGGGCAGTGACAGAGAGAGGTATGTCTACGCTCGACGACGACCTCGAACGCGCCCGCGAAATTCTCGACCGCGACGACCTCGACGGCTTCTTCGCCGGCGCGGTCCACGACGACGAACTCGACTACGCTTTCGGCCACACCTTCACAGACCGCGAGACGACGGGGATGCAGGCGCTCTCCCTGCTCGCGCTCCACCTCCGGGCCGTCTCCGAGGAGGCGGGCGTCCCGCCCGAACAGGTCGCCGAAGACGCCGCTGGACTCGCCGAGCGCTTCGAAGAGTGACCACCACACCGCCCGCTTGGCGAAACGCTTTACGTCGTTCGTGATACTCTCTCGGGTATGCTCCACACGGAAGGACCGTTGCTGACAGTCGACGTGGCTGAGCGAACCACGGAGACGACGGCCATCGACGACGTGAACGAGTCGTTCATCGGCGGACGCGGCGTCTGCACACGTCTCGCGCACGAGCGCGTCCCGTTCGACGCCGACCCGTTCGGCCCCGAGAACAGCCTCTTCTTCGCGACGGGGCCGATGCAAGCCTCGAACATGAGCTTCACCGGACGGATGAACGCGACCGGAGTCTCGCCGCTCACCGACGGCCTGCTCTCCTCGAACGCCGGCGGGTTCATGTCCCGCAACTTCGCCGACACGGGCTACGCCGCCGTCGAGGTGACGGGTGCGAGCGACGACCTCCTGCTCGTCCACGTCACGGACGACGGCGTCGAGTTCGAGGCGGTCCCCGACCTCGAAGGCGCGACGGTCCCCGACGTCGTCGACCACGTCGAGGAGACGCGCGACCTCGGCGCCGAACACCTCGCCGCCATCGGGCCGGCCGGCGAGAACCAGGTCCGCTTCGCCTCCATCATGACCACCGCCGAGCGCGCGTTCGGCCGCGGCGGACTGGGCGCGGTCCTCGGCGCGAAGAACGTGAAGGGAATCACCTTCGAGGGCGACTCCCGGCCCGACATCGAGATCCCAGCGACCGCGATGGACGTCCACCGCGACGCCGCCACCTCCGACCACATCATGAAGCGCCAGGGGACGGCGAGCGTCACCGACCTCGCCAACGAGATGGACGGCCTCCCGACGCGCTACCACTCCGAGCGGAGCTTCGAGGGCGCCCAGGGTATCAACGGCGACCGCGTCGAGGAGAAGAAGTACCAGAAAGGGACGTGTTCTTCCTGTGCGTTCGCCTGCAAACTCCCGACGAAGGACGAGGAACGCGGCGTCGAGACCGAGGGACCGGAGTTCGAGACCATCATGGCGTTCGGGTCGAACTGCGCCGTCGACGACATCGTCGACGTGATGCAGTCCAACGACCTCTGTGACGACTACGGCCTCGACACAATCTCCTGTGGCGACACCATCGCCGCCTACCTCGCGAGCGAAGACGAGTTCGGTAACACGGACCTGATCCACGACCTCGTGGAGAAGATCGCCCACCGCGAGGGGGTCGGCGACCTGCTCGCAGAGGGTATCGACCGCGCCCACGACGAACTCGGCGTCGAGAACTGGTCGGTCAAGGGTATGGAGTTCCCCGGCCACGAGGGCCGACTCCTCCACGGGCAGGCGCTCTCCTACGCTACCGCCAACCGGGGCGCCGACCACATGTACGCCTCGTTCTACTCGGTCGAGTACCCGCTCGTCCCCGACGAGCAGGCGATGCCGCCGTCGGGCTTCGAGGGGAAGGCCGCCCGTCTCGTCGAGCGCGAGAACCACCACGCGCTCCTCGACGCGGGTATCGTCTGTCGGTTCTCGCGTGACTTCCTCAGCGACGAGCAACTCGCCGATATCCTCGACGCCGACTTCGACGACCTGCTCGCCGTCGGCAACCGCGTCGTCACGCTCGAACGCCACTTCAACAACAAGCGCGGGCGCGACGCCGACGACGACCGTCTCCCCTTCGCAGACGAACTCCCGGACCTCGACGCGGCTATCGCAGAGTACTACGACGAACGCGGGTGGACGGAAGACGGAGTCGTCCCCGACAACCACCCGGACGTCCGCGAGACCGTCGGTGGGGCGGACGCGGCCGGCGGGACTGCGGACTGAGCGGCGCTACTCGTCGCCGCGCTGTTCGAGGATCCGGTCGACGATGTCGCCGGTCGAGAGGAGTTCGCCCTCGTAGTGCGGGTCGCGCGGCGACGCACGGCGCACCACGCAGTCGATGCCCCGTGATTCGAGTTCGTTCTCGATGGCCGCGTCGTCGTGGTGCTGGTCGTAGCCGAGTGCGATGACGTCCGGGTCGATCTCCTCGATGGGCGCGAAGATATCGTTCGGGTGTCCGACCCGCGCCTCGTCGACCATCTCCAGGGCGGCGACGACGTCGCGGCGCTGGCGGTTCGGCAGGATCGGCGGTTCCTTGTGGGTGACGTTCTCTCGACGGGCGACGATGACGTGGAGTTCGTCGCCCATCGACGCCGCGTCCGAGAGGTAGTGGACGTGACCGGGGTGGATAATGTCGAAGGTACCCTGTGCGACGACGCGTCTCATAGGCCTAGTTCCTCGTCGATGTCTTCCTGGTCGAAGTCGAAGAACTCCTCGTCCGTGGGAATCTCGACGTCGAGGACGTCGAGGTCTCTGGGTTCGCCTTCGCGGTCGAAAGCGCGCCAGCAGTCGCGCCCGTAGGGGGCACCGAGGATGACGTGGACCGGCCAGCGGCCGAACATCTGTCTGTCCTGGTCGCTCGGCGCGAGCACGCCGTTCGGGTGGGAGTGGACCGTCCCGACCGTGTGGCGGTCGTTGGGGACGAGGTCGGACTGGAGGGTGGCCTGCACGGGACTCGACGTCGTCTTGGGGATGAAGAGGACGTCCGTGATGACGTCGCCGTCTGCGTCGAGATCGAGTTCTTCGGCGGGCGTCCCGCGGAACACCCCCAGGTACTCGTTGGGGTGGGCGTCCTCGGCGGCCTCGAGCGCGAACTCGAGGGTGTCCTCGGCGATTCCGAGGACCGAGGGCCGCGAACGGAAGAGCATACTCGAAACTGGTCGCCCGCGATTGCTAAGGCTTCCGGAACCCGGTTCGGGGGTGCCGACGCACGAACTCGGTAGCGTGGCGTTTAAACGCACTCCGTTCGACTAGCCGATAATGACTGATTCCGATGCTGACGGGTCCGACGAGCGGCCCGTCGTTTACGAACTCGCCGACGAGTGTACGGAGACGGCACTCGAGACGGGCGAGTACTACCACGCGACGGTCAACGGCGTCGTCGAGTACGGCGTGTTCGTCGACCTCTCCGACGCGCTCTCCGGACTCCTCCACGAGTCCGAGATTCCCGAAGACGAGTCCTACGACGTCGGCGACGAACTCGTCGTCGAACTCGTCGAGATTCGCGAGAACGGCGACCTGAGTTTCTCGACGGTCGACTTCGAGGAGTTCGAGACGGTCGAACGGGAGTTCGAGTACGACGTCGCCGACGTCGAGAACTTTGACGAGCGCGTGGGCGACGACGTCCACGTCGAGGGCGAGGTCGTCCAGGTCAAGCAGACCGGCGGCCCGACCATCTTCCACGTCCGCGACGAGACCGGCACCGTCCCGTGTACGGCGTTCGTCGAGGCGGGCGTGCGCGCCTACCCCGACATCGAGGTCGACGACCTCGTCCACGTCGACGGCGAGGTCGAGCGCCGCGAGGGGTCGCTCCAAGTCGAGGCACAGAACATCGAAGTTCTCAAAGACGGTCAGGCCGAGGACCTCCGCGCCCGCCTCGAAGCCGCCACCGAAGCGCGCGCCGAACCACCGGAACTCGACCCCCTCATCGACTGGCCGGCGATGGAGGAACTCTACCCCGAACTCCGCGAGGTCGCGCGCTTCCTCCGCCGCACCGTCCTGGAGGGTCGTCCCATCCGGATGCGCCACCACGCCGACGGCGACGGGATGTGTGCGAGCGTTCCGGTCCAACTCGCCCTCGAGAAGTTCATCGACGCCACCCACGAGGACCCCGACGCGACGCGTCACCTCCTCCGGCGCCTCCCGAGTAAGGCCCCCTACTACGAGATGGAGGACGCCACGCGCGACCTCAACTTCTCGCTGGAGGACCAGGCCCGTCACGGACAGAAACTCCCGCTCCTCCTCATGCTCGACAACGGGTCGACCGAGGAGGACACCCCCGCGTACCGCACCCTCAGCCACTACGACATCCCCATCGTCGTCGTCGACCACCACCACCCCGACCCCGAGGCGGTCGAACCCCTCGTCGACGCCCACGTCAACCCCTACACGCACGGCGAGGACTACCGCATCACCACGGGCATGATGTGCGTCGAACTCGCGCGCCTCGTCGCGCCCGAACTCGACGACGAACTCGACCACGTACCCGCCGTCGCGGGCCTCGCGGACCGCTCGAAGGCCGACGCGATGAGCGACTACCTCGAACTCGCCCGCGAGGCGGGCTACGACGAGGAGTTCCTCCAGCAGATCTCGGAAGCCCTCGACTACGAGGCGTTCATGCTGCGCTACGACGCCGGCCGCGAACTCATCAACGACGTGCTCAACGTCGGCGACGTCGACGAGACGCGCCACCGCGAACTCGTCGAGTTCCTCGCCGACCGCGCCGACCAGGACGTCGAGGAGCAACTCGACGCCGCGATGTCCCACGTCGAATCGGAACGCGTCGCGAGCGGCGCGAACCTCTACAAGATCGACCTGGAGAACTACGCCCATCGCTTCACCTACCCCGCACCGGGGAAGACGACGGGCGAGATCCACGACCGGAAGGTCGTCGAGACGGGCGAACCGGTCATCACCATCGGCTACGGGCCGGACTTCGCCGTCCTCCGCTCCGACGGCGTCCGCCTCGACATCCCGAAGATGGTCTCGGACCTCAATGACGAGTTCCCCGGCGCCGGCGTCTCCGGCGGCGGCCACCTCGTCGTCGGGTCCATCCGCTTCGTGAAGGGCATGCGCGAGGAGGTCCTCGACGCCCTCGTCGAGAAGATGGCCGACGCCGAGATCGACGAAGAACTCCACAGCGCCCCCACGCGCTGAGGGTCTAGCCGAACCGTATCTCCTTCCTCCCGACGAGTACCGCGACGCCGACGGCGAGCAGCGCCACCGCGCCGAACCCCAGCGGCAGGCGCCAGACGCCGCCACGCCAGTCCGCCCAGAAGAGCCGAGCGTAGTAGCGGCCCACCGCGGGGTCCGCCACGACGAGTGCGACTTCGCGGTTCTCCCGGAGCGAGTGCGGGTTCCAGTTGAGGCTCCCCAGGAGGCCGCGTTCGCCGTCGACGACGGCGCCCTTCGCGTGGACCTTCTCGAAGCGCGATCGGGGTTCGACGTGGTCGGCACGTACCTCGACGGGCCGGAAGGGCGCCGGATAGGTGGCGTTCGCCGACGGACCGCCACGGACGAAAGTCGTGTTTCGGGCGTACCGGTCCACGGGTGGCCATCGGCCCACCCGGCGTCCGCCGCGAACACCCGGGCGAGGCCGTCGGCGAGTCGCGCGGAGCGGACGACCGTCCCCCACCCGCGGTTCCCGTGGCCGCCGGTCCCACCCGACTTCCAGTTCTCCGTGAGGACGAGCACCCGGTCGTCGGCCACGGCGTACTTCGCGTGGTGGAACGCGTAGCGTGCTCGCGGCCCGTCGAGGACGGTCACGTCGACGCCCGCGTCGGCGAGGAGGGCGTCGGTCGCGCGTCGGGAGGTGAACGTGTAGCCGGCGAGGAAGAGACGTTCGTCGGCGCTCCGTAGCGCGGCGAGCGGTTCGGCCGGTGCGTCGGGAAGGACGAACGACCGGACGGGAACGCCTTCGACCGTGAGGGGGTCGACGTCGGTCGTTCCGAGCGGTCGCCACACGCCGTCGCGTCGGAGTTTACCCTCGGGCGCGTCCGTGTAGGAGAGGGCGTCCAGCGCCTCGGTCCCCCGACGGAGCACGAGCGGTTCGCCCGCGTTCGACAACTGGAGTTCGTCCGGGAGCGACTCGACCGGCCACTCGACGAGTGCGCGGGTCGCGTTCGGGGCCGTCGAGAACGCGACGAGACCGGTTCGCGCGCTCGCGATGGACACGCGTCCCCCGTCGTCGCCGAGCGTGTAGTTCGCCGACGCCAGTGCGCCCCGTGGGAGGGAGACGAGGACGAACTCGCCGCGGTCGCCGTCGGCGGCGGGGTTCGGGTAGACGCCGACGAGCGTGGCGCGAGTCGCGTCGAGCGTGCTGGTCGTGCTCGTCGTGTCGGACGGCGCGGCCGCTCCCGGACTCACGCCCGCGACCAATCCGACGAGCAGGACGGCGACGACCAGACGACGCACGGACGCTCTTGGCCGCGTTCCTGTACTTGAACCTTCGCGGGAATCGACCCGGACGCGGAGACGCGGGTTTTTTGCGCTCTGCCCGCACCATCCACCGGTATGGTCGTCACGACGCTACGGCTCGCCGGCTACGCGCTGGGTGCGCTCGGCGCCGTCCTCCTGTTCGTCGAGTTCTTCCAGCAACCGAGCTACATCTCCTACGAACCGGAGTTCGAGAGTTACAACGTCGACCTCAGCCCGCAGGAGGTGACCGAACACACCTGGATCGGGCGAATCGGCGCGCTGCTCCTCGCACTCGCGTTCGCCCTGGAGTTCTTCGCGGTCTTCCTCGGGTGAGGGCGGAGAAGTCGAGTGGAACGAATAGAGAGTGAGACGTCAGGCCGGGACGGCGTCGCGGTCGAGCGCCTCGGCGGCCTGTTCTGCTTCCTTCTGGACGAGGAAACTGTGGTGGTCGGCGTACTCCGCCGCCTCGCGGAGCGCGCGCTCGGTCCCGATCTGGACGAGCGCCCACGCCGCGCTGGCGCGGACGTTGTCCGACTCGTCTTCGTCCGCGAGCACGTCCGCGAGCGGGTCGATGGCGCGGGTGTCCCCGACCAGGCCGAGCGAGCGGGCGGCCTGACTGCGGACGCCCTCGTTCTCGGCGGCGAGTTCGACGGCCACGTCCTCCGTAGTGTCGGTGTCGCCGATCTTCCCGAGGGACTTCAGTGCCTCCTTCTGGAGTTCGGGGTTGCTCGCGGAGTCGGAGTAGTCGCGGACGGCCTCGACGCCCTCCTCGCTGCCGACGTTGCCGATGGCCTCGATGGCGGAGATGTCGCGTTTGTTCGCGCGCTGGGCGAGTGCGTCGAGGGCGTCCTCGTTGCCCATGTGGACGAGCGCGTCGAGGGCGTGGCGCTCCAAGTGCTCGGAATTCATCGTGTCGAGCAGGAGGATGACCATCTCGGCGTTGTCACGCTTCTGCCACTCCTTGAGTGCGCTCCACTCCGGCGGGTAGTCCTTGTGTTTGTTCCCCTCGATCGGCTCGTAGAACCCCTCGCGGCGGAGGCGTTCGCGCATGGAGAGGTCCGACCACTCCTGAGCCTCGTCGAGGCCCCCCTCCAGCGTAGTGATCGCGTCGAGGAGGGTCTGGATGGTCTCGGCGTCCTCGTCGGCATCGAGACCGGCGGACTCGACCTCGTCGGCGGCTTTCTCCAGCGCGTCGGGGTCCGCGCCGTCGGCGCTCACCGAGACGCCGGTCTCGGTCTCGACGGTGTCGAGGAACGCCTCGACGGCGGCCGCGACGTCCTCGGCGCCGGCCTCGGTCCAGCGCGTGTCCTCGACGGTCGAGGCGGCCTCGCGGATTCCCTCGGCCACGTCCTCGGCGTAGGGACCGCGCTGGTCTTCGAGGTCGTCGCGGAGGTCGGAGAGTCGCCCTTCGAGTTGCTCGCGGGGGTCCTCGACCTCGGCCTCTTCTTCCTCGCCTTCGGGCGCCTCCGGTTCGGGGAGGTCGGCCGCTTCGAGGTCAGACTCGATCTCGTCGAGTGTCGCTTCGACCTCGTCGAGGTCGGCTTCCGTCTCCGCGGCGTCGAGGGCCGACTCGGCCTCGTCGAGTCGGTGGTCGAACGCCTCGACCGGTCCGCTGTCCGTCGATTCCTCGGTCGACTCCGACTCCGACGCCGACTCCGGCGTCTCGGTCTCGTCGACTCCGGGTTCGGTCTCAGTCTCGGGCTCGGACTCCTCGTCCCCGTCGCTCATACCGTGATGGTTCCGACGAAGCGCCTATGAGCGTTTCCCTTCAGGGGCTCGTCACTCCGCCTCGGCCGAGTGGTTCGGCTCGCCGCTGGCCGCGTCGCGGGGGTACACCCACGGCGCGAGCACGAGGTACAGCAGCGCGAACGCGAGGAGGACGCGCGGGAACAGTCGGTGGAAGAACACGGGGAAGAGGACGGCGAGCGCCTGTACCGCCCCCATCGCCAGCGCGTGGGCAGGCTTCAGGTCCGGGTAGGGGACGCGCGTGACCATCAGGTAGCCGAACGCGGCCGTCGTCGCGAGGAGGGCGATCGCACCCGCGCCCGCGAGCCACCCCGCCGCGAGGACGGTGCCCGCGAGCGTGGTCTGGACGCCGTACGTGTGGGCGTTCCCGGAGTCGAAGGCAGTGTAGAGCGCGAGGCGGACGACGCCGGCCGCGACGAACAGTGCAGGGACGCCCACGACCGCCGCGAGTTGGGGGAGCGAGAGCGTCGCGAGAGGGCCCCATACCTCGCGGACGGCGGCGAAGACGATGACGGCGGGCGCGACGCTGAAGGAAGCGACGTCCGCGAGCGAGTCGAGGTGCGGGCCGACGGCGGTCCCGCCCCACTTCCGGGCGAGGAGACCGTCGATGGCGTCGGCGATAGCCGCGAGGAGGACGACGCGTGCGGCCAGCCCGACGTCGACGGTGGCCGCGACCACGGCACAGAAGCCGAGCGCGGCGTTGAGTGCGGTCACTGCGTCGGCGACGCCGAGGCGGCCGACGAAGCGGGGTTGCATACACCCGAGAAGGGAGAGTGTCTCCTTACGTTTTTATATCCCTCCCGAATCACCGTCGGCGGTTGACAGGCGACGGGAGCGGGCGCGGCGAGGAGTTTCTTACCGGGGGCGGTCGTTTCTCGGACCAACGCCAGCCGATGACCGACGACGAGTCAGAGTCGACCGACGAGAACGCAGTACAGTCAGCGCACGGCGCACCCGCCGTCGGGGCGGTCGTTCGCGACCGCTTCGAGACGCACGAGGTGTTCCAGCGCATCACCGTTGCTGCAGACGAGGAGGCGACGACGAGCGACCGAGAACTCTTCTTCAGCGCGCTCGCGGCCGGATTCGCGATCACGGTGACTTACCTCCTGTACGCCTCGATGACCGCGGCGACCGACGGCAACCCCGTCCTGAGTGCCCTCCTCTACCCGCTGGGATTCATCTTCATCGTCCTCGGCGGCTACCAGTTGTACACGGAGAACACTCTCCCACCGGTCGTCCTCGTGCTGGAACGACTGGCGAGTGTCCCTCGACTGCTCCACATCTGGGCCGTCGTGTTGCTCGGGAACTTCGTCGGGGGCGGACTGGGCGGAATCGTCCTCGCGACGACCGGCGTCTTCTCGCCAGACGCGGCAGTCGCCGCGAGCAAGATAGCGACAAAGGGTATCCAAACACCGTTCTGGACGCTGTTCTTCAAGGCCTGTTTCGCCGGTCTCATCGTCGCCGGAATCGTCTGGGTCGACTACGCCGCCCGAGACACGATCTCCCGACTCGTCCTCGTCTACGTCGGCTTCCTCGCCATCCCCTTCGGTAACCTCTTCCACGTCGTCGTCTCCTTCACCGAGGTCGTCTACCTCGTCGCGAGCGGACAGGCCGCCCTCCTCGGGCCGCTGGCCGGTTTCGTCCTGCCCGTCCTCCTGGGCAACACGACCGGCGGGGTCCTCCTGGTGACGGTGGTGAACTTCTTCCAGACCACCTCGGAGCGCCGCGAGTTGGCCCGCGGTCCAGTCGATCACGAACTCGACCTCCGCGACGTGCTCTTCGGCACCGGAACGCGTCGAGCCTACGTCGCCGACGAACGCGGCGACGACTGAGGCGTCCGCCATCGCCTTCCGTCACCTGCCGTCGCCCGCCGTCCGCCGCCGACGGTCACCACCCACGCGCGACCGGTTCGCATATATGGGCGAGCGGCCAACTCCCGTCCATGCGACGCCGAACGTTCCTCGCCGCCGTCGGGACGGCAGCCGCGGTCGGCAGCGCCGGTTGCGTCGGTCGAGCCGTCACCGGCATCGACTACGACGTCGGGATGCGCTCGGACGCGTTCGTCCCACAGAACCCCGTCGACGTCCCCGACGACGCCCCCCACTGGGTCCCGGCGGACGAACCGACGGTCGAGGTCCGCGTCGGCGAACCGCTCGTCTGGTACAACACGGGGGCGCGCAACCACACCGTGACCGCTGCGACGACGAACGACGACGAGATCTACCCCGACGAGACCGGCCACCACCACACGCCGCAGTTCCCCGACGGCGCCGCCTACTTCGCCTCCGGCGGCTTCGACACCGAGCGTGCGGCCGTCGAGGACTTCCGAAACCACCTCAACGGCGGCGGGATGATCCCGCCGGGGGAGACGTACGAACACACGTTCGAGACCCCCGGCTGGTACCACTACTTCTGTATCCCCCACCGGCCAGCGGGGATGATGGGCAACGTCCACGTCGTCGACTGAGTGCCCGCGGCGCCGTCGCTCGGCGGGGTAGTGCGGTCGAGTACGCGCGAAAAAGATCGAAAACTGGTGAGCCGAGGCGTCAGACTTCGACGTCTTCTTCCTCGACTTCGACGGAGGTCTCCTCTTCGGCCTGCACCTCTTCGGGTGCGGCTTCGACGGTGAGCTTCTGGACCTCGACCCGGCGGAGCGGGTAGATGGTCTTGGCTTCACCGTAGATGGCCGAGGAGAGGCGACCTTCGAGCACGCTGTCAAGGAGGTCCTCGAAGGTGTTGTCCTCCGCGGCGTCCTCGACGAGGTCGATCATCGTGCGACGGATGGCCTTCTGCTGGCTCTGGTCCGCGCGCTTCGTCGTGAAGGCGACGGGCTGGAGCTGGACGCGGTAGTCGTCGGTCGTCCGGACCGTGATGACGGCCTTGATCTTCGACGAACCGCGACGGACGAGGCTGCGGAGGTAGTCGCGAGCGAGTTCGGCCTTCGTGAACTCGGTGTACGCGGAGTCCGAGCCGACGTCGTTCACCTGGAAGGTGAGCTTGACGTTGTTCTCGCCGCCCTGTTCGTCGGAGAGTTCGCCGTAGGTGGTCTCGACGGTGCGGTCGAGGACCTGTTCGGGTTCCTTCGCGACGGTCTCACCGATCTCCTGCCGGTCGAACTGCTCCGGCGCGAGGACGGTGTACCACCGCTTCTGCTGAGACTTCTTGGAAACGGATCGTTCACTCATGGTTGGATTGTGTGAAGTTGTCTGCCTGCTGTACGATTTCGTTCGCCACCGTGAGGTTCACGACGTAGTCGTCGGTCGTGGTTCGGAGACCGCCGGTCGTGTCGCGCTCGATAGTCGTGACGACCGCGTCGTCCTCGACTGTCGTGTCCATCTCGGACGTGTTGTCGGGACGGAGGGCCGCCGCGACGAGTTCTGGGTCGTCGACGGTCGTGCGAATCGTCGCGTGCCGTCGACTCATAGCGCATCACGGACGGTGCGTCCGACGTCGGTGGTGTCGATAGCCTCGAACTGTGCGTACGCGTGTGTCGCCGTACCTCCCACCGCTCGCGCGCCCGCCTCGGCGAGCGCGTCGCGAGCGTCGGTCCGCGCGTCGTCTCCGGTCGCCGGGATCGTCGCGAGAACTGCCTCGTCGCCCTCGACGGCGAGGGCGGCCGGCTGGTCCGAACGGAAGTCCCGGAGGAGTCGGCCGACGGTCCAGAGCGGACTGTCGGCGTCGGAGTCGACGTCGGCGTCGTCCCCGAGGGTCGCGACCACGAGGCCGTCGTGGCCGTCGAGGTCGGCCCGTCGGAGCGCGCGGTGGGCGCGTCGGCCCGTCTCCCGCCAGACGTCGAGCGCGGCGGCGCGGTCGGCGTGACCGAGCGCGAACGCGACGCCCAGTCCCGGTTCGGCCCGGGCGAGGGCGTCGAGCACGTCGGCGTAGCCGTCGGCCGTCTCGACGGGACCGTCCGAGAAGACGTACGGGCGGAGGGCCCGTTCGATGGCCACGGCAGCGCGGGGGCCGGCCGGGGCCTCGGTCGCGTCGAGGGCGACCCGCGAGGCGAGTCGCCGCCACGCGCTCTCATCGAGTTCCGCGGGAAGTTCGAGTTCCGCGAGGAGCGCGCCGGCCTGTCCCTCGTCGCCGGAGATGCCGGCGTGGAACAGGGTGGAGTGGGCGAGACCGTCCGCGAGGTCCGCGGTCGGAATCCCCACACCGGGTCGGCGCGAGGCGTCGGCCGCCTCGACGAGCGTGTCGGTGGGTGTCGTCGACGGCGGGGAGTCGGACGCGAGGACGCCCGCGAGTGCGAGCGTCGCGTCGGTCCGTCCGCCGTCGTGGAGTTCGCTGGCGACGTCGTACGCGTGCTGGCTGACCGGTCGCTCCGTCGAGACGGTGTCGGCACTCGTCTCGGCGCCGAAGCCGAGCGCGAGCGTCGTACCGTCGGCGTCCGAGAGGCGGCGCTCGGCGGCCGTCGAAGACCGCGCGAGGCTCACCTGGTACGGGACATCGACACCGTCCAGTCCCCGGGCGAGCAGGGCGCTCGCGGCGAGTGCGTCGCCGTCCGCGTGGGCTGCCACGTGGACGAACGACGCCTCGGCGAGCGTGCCCGCGAGGGCGCTGGCGTCGGAGTCGGTGTCGGCGGGTCGACCGGTCGTCGCCATTCAGTTACTCGAGGACTTCCTGGGCCTTCTCGTAGGAGTACGTGAAGTCCTCGGGGAGTTCGTCGCCACGGTAGTAGTCCGCGAGGCGGCGAATCTTGGACTCGACGTTCTGGAGGGCCCGACGGTTGGAGTGGTCCTGGCCGTGCTCTTCGACGTGTTCGCGGAGGTTGACAGCCTTCTCGAGGAGGTTACGGAAGTCCTCGGGGATGTCGGCCGCGGCGTCGTTCTCTTCGAGGATCTCGGTGACCTTCTTGCCCGTCGCGAGCTTCACGTCGGGAATCGGGGTCCCCTGGACGCCCTCGTCGCGGAGCTTCAGGCCAATCTGGCTGGGGTCGTGCCCCTGCTCCGCGAGTTCGACGACGCGGTCTTCGATAGCTTCCTCGTCGACGTCGCTCCATTCCGGTGGTTCGTCTGCCGTCGGCTTGTCCGAACCGGACGAGCCGCGACGGCGGGTGTGCATTCGTGCCATTGTTGATGATTGGAACCGCACGAACCGCTGTCCCGTCGGTGCTCGACGGGTACCGGCGACTGTCACGTGGACCGCGACCGTCGGCGGTACGCGCACTGTGGCGCGACGCACTACCGCATTCCCAAGCCGCACAATGAGACGCGTGCGGCGAGTCAGAACTGCGGCCGTGCCGTTCCCTACACACGTATCCGGCGCTCGCGGACTAAAGGGTTACTACTCGTGGGTGTGCGAACCTTTTACTCGGCGGAACGAGCACCGACACGTATCGATGTACCGCCTCGCGCCGGTCCTCGACACTCCACCGCTCGGTCCGGGGGCGGTCCTCCTCCTCGAAGGGCCGCCGATGAGCGGGAAGGCGAATCTCGCACAACGACTGCTCGACGTTGGCTTCGAGGCGGGCGAACCCGCCATCGTCGTCGCGACGAAGAAACCCGCGTCGTGGTACCGCAAGCAACACGGTGCCGACGCCCCACTCTTCGTCGTCGACTGCGTGAGCGCCGCCTCGGGGCGCGCGGTCGAACGGGGCCGAATCGACGACCGAACCTACGTAGTCGGCTCCCCGGCCGACCTCACGGGAATCGGTATCGGCATCAGCCAGTTCCTCGACGAACTCGACACCGGTGGGGAGGCCGACGTCGACGGTGACGACGTCGACGCCGACACCGATACCGACGGACCGGAACCGACGCCCGTCCGGTTCTACCTCGACTCGATCTCGACGCTCCTCGCCTACTCCACGCCGGACCAACTCTACCGCTTCCTGCACGCGTTGACGGGTCGGACTCGCTCCGTCGGCGCGCTCGCACTGTGTCTCGCGCACACAAGCGGCGTCGACGAATCCGAGATCGCCCGCTTCCGCTCGCTGTTCGACGCCACCGTCGAGACGCGGGCGGGCGAGGACGGCCCAGAGGTCCGCACCCGCGGATTGGACGACGATACGACAGGTTGGCGGCCGATCCAGCAGTCCGGAGGTGTCCACCGGTGACCTTCGACGAGTTCCTCCGAGCGGCGCGTGCCCACCGTCGAACGCTCACTCTCTACGGCGACGTCCCCGACTCGACACTCGCCGACCTCCGACGCTTCTTCGACGCAATGAACGTCCGCGTGGAGGTGACCGCACCCGGCCAGGGGAGCGGCCCCGGGGCCGACACCGACACCTACCCCGCCGGAACGGCGGTGCTCACGTCGGACGAGCGCGTCGTCGAGACCGGGTCGCTCGCCGACCTCGTCGACTACGTCGAGGTCGACCCATCCCTGTCGAGTGCCGACACGGAGCCACCGGCCATCGTCGAGGTCGCCGACGCGTCGGTGACCGCCTTCGCGGAGGAGCGCCGACGCCGCCTCGTCCGCGGGTCCCAGGTGATCGAGGAACTCGCCTGGCAGAACCGGTCGGGCCGACTCCACGCCGGGTTCCAGACCCTCTCGCGACTCACCTCGTTCCGCCGGACGCGCGAGGTGTTCCGCCGGCTCGCGGAGGTGGGCGTCGACGTGCACGTCTACGGTGTCCCCGACGTCGACCTCCCCGAGGACGTTCCCTACACCGTCCACCCCCGCGACGACCCCGAGACGCGCCGACACTGGTTCGTCGCGTACCGGTGCGAGGAAACCGACGAGTGCGCCGCGCTCGTCGCCCGACTCCTCGACGGCGACGGAGACGAGTACGAGGGATTCTGGACGCTCGACCAGGACCGTGCGCGGCCGGTCGTCGACTACGTCGAGGAGACGTACGCGAACGACTGACGCGGCGCCTGTCAATCGAGAGGTTTATGAATAAACGGGGGTAACTGGTGAATGCGTACGAGGGCTCGTAGATCAGGGGTAGATCACTCCCTTGGCATGGGAGAGGCCCCGGGTTCAAATCCCGGCGAGTCCACTCACTTCCTTCGCGTCACTTCGTTCCGCTCAGTCGTTCGTGTCCTCGCCGACCCTCGCGAACGCTCCGTGTTCGCTCGGTCCCGGCGAGTCCACTCACTTCCTTCGCGTCACTTCGTTCCGCTCAGTCGTTCGTGTCCTCGCCGACCCTCGCGAACGCTCCGTGTTCGCTCGGTCCCGGCGAGTCCATCCCTGAGTGAAGTACCTGAACCGCCGAGTGGGCCGTTCGTCGAAGCCCACTCGACTCCTGCGACTGCTCTTCTCCGAAACCGTCGACGCCGCGTTCCATATCCCCACTATCCGACCCGATAACCGAGTTATCGGCCCGACAACTGAGATATGGACCGATTTGCCGAGATATTCGGTCGATAACTGAGATATGGCGCCCATATCTCGGAAATCGACACCTCGAATCGCCGAGGTGCTCGGCGGCGAACCGGCGAGTCCAGGTGGTGACTCGTCCCGAGAGCGACCGTTCTACGAAAACCGGTCGTTCGGCGGGAGAGCCCTCGGGAACCCCTCTCACAGCCCCGAATCGGACCGGGGGTTTATTCGCACGAAGTGCCACACTGTATGTATGAGTAAGAAGGGAGACGCCTCGCCGGCCGGGTTCTGGGGGCAACCCGACTCGGAGGCGGCGCTCCACCGTTCGGAAGCCCTCGTCGAGACGCTCGACGACGGTCTCGTCCGACTCGACACGGACGGTCGCGTCGCCGCGGTCAACGACGTCGTCGTCGAGCGCCTCGGCTACGCACGGAGCGAGGTCGTCGGCGAACACGTCTCGGTACTGCTGGGCGAGGAGGACGCCGGCCGACTGGAGACCACTGTCGACGCCCTCGCCGACGACGCGACGGCCGACGACGTCGTCACTCTCGACGTGACGGTCCGGACCGCGGGTGGTGACCCAGCGGCGCGCGAACTGCGGGTGAACCCCGTCGTGGTCGACGACGAGCACCGGGGCACCGTCGTCGTCGTCCGCGAGGACACAGACCAGGAGCCGAGTCGTGTCCGCCAGCGCGAGCGGACGCTCCTCGACCGCGTGTTCGAGGCGAGTCCCATCGGCATCTGTGCGCTCGGTCCCAACGGCGAAGTCATCACCATCAACGACCGGGCGGCCGAAATCTTCGGAAACGACCCGGACCAGCCCTCCATCGAGCAGTACGAGCCGTCGGAGTGGGAGATGTACGACGAGGACGGCGAACGCATCCCGCCCGGGTCGCGGCCGTTCGGTCGAGTAGTTGCGACCGGCGAGCGCGTGACCGACTTCGAGGCGCAGGTCGAACGCCAGGACGGACGGCGAGTGTGGCTGTCCTACAACGCAGTTCCCGTCTTCGGGGCGGACGGCGACCTCTCGATGGTCGTCGTCACGTACGAGGACGTCACCCAGCGCAAGGAGCGCGAACAGCAACTCCGGCGCGAGCAGAACCAGACCGAGAAACTCCTCCAGACCGTGCCGGTCGCGCTCTCGGTCGAGGACACCGACGGGGAGACGGTCCTCGCGAACGAGCGCGCACGGGAGTTCCTCGGCCTGTCCGAGGGCGAGTTCGACGACCGCGACGACCTCGCGGGGTGGCAGTTGTACGACGAGGACGGGACGCCGATCACCCGCGAGGAGACGCCGACCGCTCGCGTCCGGGCGAACGGAGAACCAGTCTTCGACGAGGAGGTCGCCGTCGAACCGCCGGAACGCGAGCGACTCTGGTTCCGGGTCAACGCCGCGCCGATCTACGACGCCGACGGGAACCTCGACCGGGTCGTCACCGCCGGCGAGGACGTCACCGAACTCAAGAAGCGCGAACGGCAACTCGAACGGCGCAAGGAAGAACTGGAGACCGAGTTGAGCGAGATACTCGGACGCGTCTCGGACGCGTTCTTCGCGCTCGACGAGGAGTTCTGCTTCACGCACGTCAACGACCGCGCGAACGAACTCATCAACCCCGAGGGAGAGGCCCTCCTCGGCGAGAACCTCTGGGAGCAGTTCCCCGAGGCGACCGAACGGAAGTTCGAGACGTACTACCGACACGCGATGGACGAACAGGAGGCGGTCTCCTTCGAGGAGTACTACCCCGCCCCGCTCGATACCTGGTTCGAGGTGCGGGCCTACCCATCCGAGACCGGTCTCTCGGTGTACTTCCACGACGTCACCGAGCGCAAGGAGCGCGAACGCCGCTACCGTGCGCTCGCCGAAAACTTCCCGAACGGTGCCGTGATGCTGTTCGACGACGACCTCCGCTACACACTCGTAGCGGGCCAGGCCTTCGACGGCATCGACGTCGACGTCGACGACGTGGAGGGGAACCGCCTCGATGAGGTCTGGGGGACGGAGACCGTCGACACGCTCCAATCGGCGTACGAGGGCGCGCTCGCGGGTGAGGAACGCTCGATCGAGGTCACGTACGCCGGCCGCGACTGGCTCGTCTACGTGACGCCGATCACCGACGAAGTCGGCAACGTCTTCGGCGGGATGGCGATGACCCAGGACATCACCGAGCGGAAGGCACACGAAGAGACGCTGGCCAAGTACGAGACCATCGTCGAGACGATCAACGACGGCATCTACGTGGTCGACGAGGACGGCCGGTACACGATGGTCAACGACGCCTACACCGAACTGACCGGCTACGGTCGCGAGGACCTCCTCGGTCAGCACGCCTCCCAGTTCCTCGACGAGGAGACCCTCGAAGAGGCGAGTGCGATCCGCGAGGAGATGGCCCAGGGCGACGTCGACAACCCGACGATGGAGGCGACGATAGAGACGGCCGGCGGGGAGGAAGTCCCGGTCGAAGCGGCGTTCGCGTCGCTCCCGGCCGACGACCGGAGCGAACGGGTCGGTGTCGTCCGCGACATCACCGAACGGGTCGAACAGCGCCGACAGGTCGAGGAGAGTGAGCGCCGCTACCGGACGCTCGTCGAGAACTTCCCGAACGGCGCGGTCGGTCTGTTCGACGACGACCTCCGCTACACCGCTGTTGGCGGCCAACTCGTCGAAGCGCAGGGCATCGACCCGGACGACCGGATCGGGAGTCGGGTCCACAGCATCTACCCCGACGAACTCGTCGACGAGGTCGAACCCCACTTCCGGGCCGCCCTCGACGGCGAGGCGAGTTCCTTCGAGACGGAGTACCACGGCCGGTACCTGTCGGCGCACACGCTCCCGGTCGGCGGAGAGGATGGCGACGGCGACGTCGACACGGGGATGCTCGTCGTCCAAGACATCACCGACCGGAAGGAGATGGAACAGGAACTCCGCGAGAGCGAGGCGAAGTTCCGGACGCTCGCCGAGAACTTAGAGGAGATCGTCTGGATGTCGACTCCCGACACCGACGAGATGCTCTACATCAACCCGATGTACGAGATGGTGTGGGGACGCGAGCGCGAGACGCTGTACGAGAACCCGCGGTCGTTCATCGACGCGATTCACCACGAAGACCGCGAGCGCGTCAGGGAGTCGTACTCCCAGCTCCCGGACGAGGAGTACGACGAGGAGTTCCGCGTCGTCCGGCCCGACGGCGACGTCCGGTGGGTCCACGCCCGCGGTGCGCCGGTCCACGACGAAGACGGGAACATGTCCCGTATCGTCGGAATCGCCGAGGACGTCACCGAGCGCAAGGAGCGCGAGAGAGCCCTCGAGAAGAGCGAGCGCCGCTACCGGACGCTCGCCGAGCACTTCCCGAACGGTGCCGTCGGCGTGTACGACGAGTCGCTCCAGTACACCCTGACCGAGGGGGCCGTCCTCGGCGACAACCTCCCCGAATCCGACCAACTCGAAGGACGGCGGATCCCGGACGTCTACCCGGAGGAGACCGTCGCGGACCTCGAACCGCTGTTCCGCGCGGCCGTCGACGAGGGCGAGACGGGGAGCACGACGGCCGAGTTCGGTGGCCGCATCTGGCGGGTGTGGGCGACGCCGCTGCGCGACGCCGACGACGAGATCTTCGCCGGTCTGAGCTTCACGCAGGACATCACCGAACAGGTCGAGCGCGAGCAGAAACTCGAAGAACTGGTCGAGCGCCTCGAAGAGTCGAACGAGCGCCTCGAACAGTTCGCCTACGCCGCCTCCCACGACCTGCAAGAGCCGCTGCGGATGGTGTCGAGTTACCTCTCGCTCATCGAGCGGCGCTACGAGGACGACCTCGACGAGGAGGCCATGGAGTTCCTCGAGTTCGCGGTCGACGGAGCCGAACGGATGCGCGGGATGATCGACGCGCTCCTGAAGTACTCCCGAGTCGAGACGCGCGGCGACCCCTTCGAACCGATCGACCTGGAGGACATCGTCGCGGACGCGAAAGCCGACCTCCGGATGAAACTCGAAGAGACGGACGCCGACGTGACCGTCGAGTCGCTCCCGAAGGTCGCCGGCGACGAAGAGCAACTCCGGCAGGTGTTCCAGAACCTCGTCGACAACGCCCTCGAGTACAGCGGCGACGAACCGCCGACCGTCCACATCTCGGCCGACCGGCACGGCGACGAGTGGCACGTCTCGGTCCGCGACGAGGGGATCGGCATCGAACCCGACCAGACCGAGGAGGTCTTCGAGGTGTTCCAGCGACTCCACACGCAGGACGAACACGCCGGGACCGGCATCGGGTTGGCGCTCTGTCGGCGCATCGTCGAACGACACGACGGGGAGATCTGGGTCGAGTCCGAGCCCGGAGAGGGATCGACCTTTACGTTTACTCTCCCAACGTTGGAGGGAACCCATGATTGAACATCGGTCCGGGGAGCCAGTCGACATCCTGCTGGTCGAAGACAACCCCGGCGACGTCCGCCTCACGAAGGAGGCGTTCAAGGAGGCCCACATTAACAACAACCTCCACGTCGTCCGCGACGGCGAGGCCGCACTGGACTTCCTCTACCGACGCGGCGAGCACGCGGACGCACCGTGTCCGAACCTCGTCCTCCTCGACCTCAACCTCCCGAAGGTAGACGGGATGGAGGTCCTCGAACGGGTCAAGAGCGACTCGGACCTCCGCCGGATTCCGGTGGTCATCCTGACCAGTTCGGAGGCCGAAGAGGACGTCGTCGAGAGCTACGAGAACCACTCGAACGCCTACCTGACCAAGCCCATCGACCCCGACGACTTCGTCGAGTTGGTGCAGTCGTTCGAAGACTTCTGGCTCACCCTCGTCGAGTTGCCACCGAAACCCGACAACACATGACCCACGACGAGTCCCCCCGAATGCTCCTGATCGAGGACAACCCTGGCGACGCCCGGTACATCCAGGAACTCCTCGAGGAGGCGGTCGCGCTCTCCGAGCGGTCGCTCCAGCGACAGGGTGGACTCCTCGAACGGCGCGGCGGCACGGCCGCCGCCGACGACACGACGTTCGTCCACGAGACACGACTCGCGGACGGACTCGAACAGATGGACGCGATGGACCCGGACGTCGTCCTGCTGGACCTCAACCTCCCGGACAGCACGGGACTCGACACGCTCCAGACGGTCGTCGACCACGACCGGTTCGTCCCCATCGTCGTCCTCACGGGACTCCAGGACCGCCAGGTCGGTATCGAGGCGCTCCGCCAGGGGGCCGAAGAGTACCTCGTCAAAGACGAGATCAACCCCGACCTCCTGGTCCGCTCGGTCTACCACGCCATCGAGCGGAAGGCACACGAGCGCGAACAGCAGCGCTACGAGACGCTCATCGAGGAGTCGACCGACGCGAACGCCATCCTCAACCAGGACGGAACGGTCGAGTACGTCACGCCGTCGACCGAACACGTCCTGGGGTACAGCCCCGACGAACTCGTCGGCGAATCCGTCTTCGACTACATCCACCCCGAGGACCACGCCGACGTGCGACGGGAGTTCGACGCACTGGTGACCGACCCCGACCGCCGCTCGGAGTCCGAGTTCCGGTTCAAACACCGGGACGGGTCGTGGATCGTCCTCCACGCACGCGGCCGGAACCTGCTCGACGACTCGGCTATCGACGGACTGGTCGTCTACACCCGCGACGTCACCGAACGCCGCGAGCGCGAACGACAACTCGAACAGCAACGCCGTCAGCTCGCCGCCCTCAACCAACTCAACGGCGTCGTCCACGGCGTCACCGAGGCCGTCATCGACCGCTCGACCAGACAGGAGATCGAGCAGACTGCGTGTGACCGACTCGCCGAGTCGGACTCCTACGCGTTCGCCTGGGTCGGCGAACCCGACTCGCGCTCGCAGACGCTGACCGTCCGCGCAGCGTCCGGCGACGAACCGGACCTCGACGACGTGACTGTCCCGACCGACGGCGACGAGTCGCGCCCGTCCGCCCGCGCGCTCCAGACACAGGCGGTCCAGACGATGCACGACGCCCCGGTCTCGCCCGTGACCGAATCACGAGACGGCGAGCGGGCACCGGAGTTCGCGTCCGGCGCCGCGATACCGATCGTCCACGAAGACACGGTGTACGGCGTTCTCACCGTGTACGCGACGCGAGAGGGAGCCTTCCGTGACGAAGAGCGGAGCGTCGTCAGCCACCTCGGCGAGATACTCGGCCACGCCATCGCCGCCGCCGAACGCAAGCGGGCCTTGTTGGGCGACACGCAGGTCGAACTCGACTTCGAGATCCGGAACCTCGTCGACTCGTTCGACGGCGCGGGGTCGTTCGACGAGGCGATTACGCTCGACCGGACGGTCCCGGTCTCCGACGACGAGTTCCTCGTCTACGGGACCGCCTCCGAGTCGGAGATCGAGTCGCTCCGGGCGATGGTCGAGGAGATCACTTCCTGGGAGACACTCGACGTCGTCAGCGAGCAACTCGAGGGCGTCCGCTTCGAACTCCGGATCTCCGACGCCCCGATCATGTCGGAGGTCGCCTCCCTCGGTGGCTCCATCGAGTACGTCGTCGTCGAGGCGAACGACCTCCAGATGACCGTCCGCCTGCCACAGGACGTCGAAGTCCGGCAGGTCGTGGAGACGATTCACGAACGCTACCCACAGGCCGAGGCCGTCGCCCGCCGCCAGGTGAGTGAGGAAGAAGACCCCTCGGAGCAGATCCAGCGCGTCTGGACCGACGAACTGACCGACCGACAGCGAACGGTCGTCGAGACCGCGTACTTCTCCGGGTTCTTCGAGTGGCCGCGGGACACCACCGGCGGGGAGGTCGCCGAGTCGCTCGGCATCTCGACGCCGACGTTCTCCGAGCACCTCCGCTCGGCGGAGAAGAAACTCTTCGCCGGTATCCTCGACGAACCCGCCGAGTGAGGGACAGAGAACGACGGACAGTCGCCGCCCGACCCGCTACCCGTCCGGTCGGAACCCATACGGTTCCGGCGGGCCGCTCCGTTGCCCCGGTCACCACACCGTTCGCCCGCGACAGTCGACAACGTAATTTTTGAGTGTTCGAGTACAACGGAAAATAAAGTGACTTCCTCGGACGACGTCCCGGACCCACGACAGGGACCGCTGGCCGCCCTCCGGTGGCTCTATCGAACCGACCACGGACTCGTCGCGTTCTGTCGCGAGGCCGCGAGCGGTGTGCTCGCCGTCGCGCTCGTCGCGCTCCTCCTCTTCGGCGTCACCGGCGTCTGGCCGCCGGTCGCCGCCATCGAGAGCGGGAGCATGGAACCACACCTCCACCCGGGTGACGCCGTGATCGTCGCCGAACCGGACCGCTTCGGACCGGCCGGCGTCCACGACACCGGCGTCGTCACCTACCAGCGCGGCCAAGAGACCGGCTACACCAGCGTCGGCGCGCCGGGCGACGTGATCGTCTACTACCCGAACGGCGAGTGGAAGACACCGGTCATCCACCGCGCGCGCTTCTGGGTCGAGGAGGGGGAGAACTGGTACGACGAGGCGAACCAACGGTTCCTCCGGGCCGACAGTTGTGCCGAACTCACGAACTGTCCGGCCCCGAACAGCGGGTTCATCACGAAGGGCGACGCGAACCCGGGGTACGACCAGGCCGCCGGATTCACGCGGCCGGTCGAGCCAGCGTGGATTCAGGGAACCGTCACGGCGAAGGTCCCGTTCCTCGGGACGCTCCGGTCGACGCTGACCGGGGAGTATCACACGGGGAACCACTCCGGTAGTGGACACAACACGACCGCGACGACGGCGACGCACTGAGACACTCACTCCTCGTCTTCGCCGCAAGGCTTTTTCAGACTGTGTCGCGAAGAAAGAAGTCGAATGTCGACCGAGCAGGCCGAGGGCTCCGCTCCCCCCGACACCGAGTCCGAAGACGAGGCGCCGACGGAACCCGCCGTCGTCGCGGGAGAGTACTCCTGGGAGGACTTCAAAGCGGAGTACTACTACGACGAGAACGGCGAACCGCCGACGGACTCCGAGGGGAACCAGATCCCCTTCGAGCCCGCCGACTACCTCGGGTTCGACCCGGACGACCTGCCCGGCGCGCTCTCGTTCGGTGAGGACGAGGCCACCGACCTCGACGACGAGGTCGACCGTCGAACCGTCAACGTCGACCCCGACATCGACGAGGACGAGTTCTTCACGGACGTCCAGGGCCGGACGACGTACGCGAACCGCTACGACCTCGAGAAGGCCGTCGGCCCCTCGAAGAAGTCCCACTTCTACGAGATCGAACGCTACTGGGTGAACAAACCTTACGCGTTCGTCGTCATCTTCCACTCCGAGAAGGAGAACGAGAAGAAGTACTATCTCGTCGAGCCGTACCGCAACGAACTGGAGGCGGACGTCGAGGCGTTCCTCACCGAGAAACTCCGTACCGCCATCAAGTACGAGAGCGAGGAGGTCGTCGCGGAGGGCGAAGAGAAACGGCGCTCCGTCATCGAACAGGAGACCCGGAAACTCCTCGAACGCTACGACATCTACGAGGGGCCGGTCCGGGGCGAACAGTCCTTCCTCGACCAACTCCTCGAACTCGTCGGGCAGGCCGGCGGCGAGGAAGCCGAAGCGGGCGAGGAGACCGAGGAAGCCGGACCCATCGAGGGCATCTCTGCTCGACCCGAACCCGCGGTCCTCGAAGAGGACCCCGAGACGCTCACGCAGTACCAGGTCGAGAAACTCCTGTACGTCCTCCAGCGCGACTTCATCGGCTACCAGCGCATCGACGGCATCAAACACGACATCAACGTCGAGGACATCTCGTGTGACGGCTACAACTCGCCGGTGTTCGTCTACCACTCCGACTACGAGAACCTCATTACGAACGTCTACCACGGCGAGGAGACCCTCGACGACTTCGTCGTGAAACTCGCCCAGCGCTCGGGGAAGGGCATCAGCAAGCGACAACCGCAGGTCGACGCCACCCTCCCCGACGGCTCGCGCGCCCAACTCACGCTCGGCCGCGAGGTCTCCGACCACGGGACTAACTACACCATCCGCCAGTTCAAGGACGTCCCGTTCACGCCGGTCGACCTCATCAACTGGAAGACGTTCTCGCTCGACTCGATGGCGTTCATGTGGCTCTGTATCGAGAACAACAAGTCGATGATCTTCGCCGGCGGGACCGCATCCGGGAAGACGACGAGTCTGAACGCCGTCTCGCTGTTCATCCCCTCGAACACGAAGATCGTCTCCATCGAGGACACCCGCGAGGTCGAACTCCCACAGCGCAACTGGATCGCCTCGGTCACCCGCCCGTCCTTCGGCGAGTCCGAGGCCGGCAACATCGACGAGTTCGACCTGCTGGAGGCGGCCCTCCGTCAACGCCCGGACTACATCGTCATGGGCGAGGTGCGTGGTGAGGAGGGTCGAACCCTCTTCCAGGTCATGAGCACGGGGCACACGACCTACACGACGTTCCACGCGGACAACGTCGGCGAGGTCCTCAAGCGCTTCACCACCGAACCCATCAACGTCTCGAAGACGCTGTTCACCGCCCTCGACCTCGTCTCCATCCAGGCACAGACCCGCGTCGCCGGTCGGAAGGTCCGCCGGAACCGGAGTATCACCGAGATCAACCGCTACGACGCGGAGAACGACGAGATCAACGTCTCCGACGTCTTCCAGTGGGAACCCGAAGGCGACGAGTACCGACAACTCTCGGACTCGAACACGCTCGACGAGATCAAGTTCGACCGCGGGTGGACACAGGACGAACTCGACGAGGAACTGTTCGAGCGCCGGGCCGTCCTCGCCTACCTCATCTCCAACGGCCTCAAGACCTACACCGAGGTCGCGGCCACCCTCCAGGCGTACATCTCCGACCGCGACACCATCCTGACGCTCATGGCCAACGATCGCCTCGAAGAGAGTCTCGCGGACCTCCGTGGGATGGAGAGCGTCCTCATCGACGTCGACCCGGAGAAAGAGGCGATGGTCCCCCGTCCAGACCCGACCGAAGAGATCCGCGCGGAGGCCGAAGAGATCCTCGAAGAGGCCGAAGAACGCGTCTTCGAGGAGTACCGCGGCGAGTCGGCGCCGGAGATCTCCTTCACCGTCTCCGAGCAGGTACAGTCCCAATCCGACGTCGTCGTCGAAGAACCGCGTCCGGACCACTCCGAACTCGACGAAGTCGTCGAGCGCGTCGCAGAAGGGGCGGAGGAGGCCGACGGCCCAGAAGACGAGGGTGCCCACGGCGCAGACACACACGCCTACGAGTCGCCGTCGAAGGACCCCAACCCCGAGTCGGAACCGTCGCCCGAACTCCCCGAGGAGGGAACGCCCGAGGAAACCGACGAGAACGAGCACGAGGAATAGATGAGCACGGAGAGTTCCTACCGCGGCGGGTCGGACGTCCTCGCAGACACGTTCTACCCCGTCTACAAGTGGGCCTTCGGAGAGCACAGCGACTTCGTCGCCGACGTCGAGCGCAAACTCGCCGAGTCGCGGATGTCGGACCCCGTCGAGATGTACATCTCGCGGGCCATCGGCGTCGGGACCCTCGTCGGCCTCACCCTCTGGTTCCTGGGTGTCTTCGTCGGCTACGTCCTCTTCGTGACCGGCATCGTCTCCACGGAGAACCTCATCGGTCTCCCGGTGCCGAGCGAGACCCTCTTGGCCATCATCAACGCCATCAAGATTCCCGCGCTTGTGCTCGTCACGGGGCTGTTCTTCGGGACGCTCGGCTTCGCCGCCGGGTTCGGCGGCCTCCTCGCCGTCCCCTACTCGCGGGCCGACGCGCGGAAACGGGAGATCAACATGCTCCTCCCGGACGCCGTCGCCTTCATGTACGCCCTCTCCATCGGTGGCCTCAACCAACTCGAGATCATCGAGGCGATGGCGAAGGCCGACGACACCTACGGCGAGGTGGCCATGGAGTTCCGGTCCATCCAGAAGGAGACCGACTACTTCGACACCGACTACCGGACGGCAATCCGCAACCGCTCGATGGAGACGCCCTCCGACGAGTTGAGCCAGTTCCTCACGGACATGCTCTCGATCATCAACTCCGGTGGGGACATGGCCGGCTTCCTCTCCGACAAGAAGGACAAGCACATGCGGACGGCCAAACAGCAACAGGAACTCACGCTCGAAACCCTGGAGCTGTTCGGCGAGATGTACATGACGCTCTCGCTGTTCCCGCTGCTCCTCATCATCATCCTCGTCATCATGAAGATGATGGGCCAGGGGAGCAACGTGATGCTCTACGGGACCGTCTACGGCCTCATCCCGATGGTCGGCGTCGGCTTCCTCGTCCTCGTCGCGACGGTCAAGGAGGACGAACCCGGCGACGGCTACCTGAACCCCTCCGACACGCGCGAGGTCACGCGCTCGGAACCGGGCCTGCTCCACCTCGGTATCGTCGAGAACTACGTCGGCGAGTTCGCCATCTTCGACCGCATCAAGGACCGCGAGGGGACCCACTCGATGATCGAGGTCCTCACCAACCCCCACATCTTCTTCCGGAAGCACCCGACGTACACGCTCGGGCTGACCGTCCCGCTCGTGTTGGCCTACGTCGCCGACATCGTCGTCGTCGGCATCGCGCCCACCTCCCTCGACGGGATGATCGCCAACCCCATCGGCGGGACGTTCCTCTGGGTGTACCTCCCACTCTACATCGCCTTCGTCCCGCTCGCGTTCTTCTACGAGTGGAACCTCCGGGCACGTCACCGCATCATCGACAACCTCTCGGACAACCTCCGGAAACTCTCGAGCGCCAACGACACCGGGCTCACCCTCCTCGAGTCCATCAGGACCGTCGCCGAGACCTCGCCGGGGAAACTCGGTGAGGAGTTCGAAGTCATGTACACGAAGGTCAACTACGGGATGAGTCTGAAGGAGGCGCTCGTCGAGTTCAACAACAAGTACCACATCCCGCGTCTCGCCCGGACGGTCAAACTCATCAGCAAGGCCCAGGAGGCCTCCAGCCAGATCACGGCCGTCCTCTCGACGGCCGCACAGGCCTCCGAGAACCAGGACGACATCGACCGCGAGCGGAAGTCCCGCTCGCGGATGCAGGTCGTCATCATCATCATGACCTACATCACGATGCTGGCGGTGATGGCCATCCTGAAGGTGAAGTTCCTCGACGTGATGGCCGGACTCGTCTCGCAGGCCGGGAGCGCCGGTGGCGGCGGGTCGGCGGCGGCCGGCGGCATGAGTTTCGGCGGCGCCATCAACGTGGAGTTGCTGAACATGCTGTTCTTCCACGCGGTCACCCTCCAGGGCATCCTCGCCGGCTTCATCGCCGGATACATCCGGAGTGCAGACGTCCTCTCGGGCGTGAAGTTCGCGGTCATCCTGCCGACCATCTCGCTCGTCGTCTTCGCCTTCATCTAACTATGCGTGGACAGACCACCCTGGACTTCGCCGTCGGCGTGAGCCTCTTCTTGGTGACGGTCGCGTTCGTCTTCTCGTTCACGCCGACGCTCGTCGCGCCGTTCACGGCCGACGACGGGGCACTCGCGCTCACGGCCGACCGGTCCGCGACGCAACTGGTCAGCGACGAACTCGGCGACGCGGACACGCCCTACGTGCTGGAGGACGAGGCGGTCTCGACGTTCTTCACGGAGGCACAGGGTAACCAGACCTACGTCCGCGAGCGCCTCGGACTCGACTCGTCGGTCGGCATCAACGTCACGCTCACCACCGACGGCGGCGGTTGTCCCGGGTCGCTGTCGATCTGTCGACTCGGTCCCGCCCCACCGAACGGCGAGAGCGTCGTCGCGGCCTGGCGAATCGTGTGGGTCGCCGACGACCGCGCCGACCTCCAAGTGAGGGTGTGGTAGCATGCGCGGCCAAGCCCACACACTCGAAGGAGTCATCGCCGCGCTGCTGGTGGTCTCCTCGGTCGTGTTCGCGCTCCAGATGGCGACAGTGACTCCGCTCACCGCGAGTACCGCCAACCAACACATCGAGAACCAGGAGCGGGCGGCCGCCGCGGGCCTCCTCGCCGTCGCCGCACAAGAGCACGCACTTCGCCCGTCGATCCTCTACTGGAACGCCGACGAACGGCGCTTCCACGGCGTCGGGACCATCGGGTACTACGACACGCACCCGCCGGGAACCCGATTCGGCGAGTTACTCAACGAGTCGTTCGAGGGCGTGGCGTACAACGTCAACTTCTACTACCACCTGCCGTCGGGCGAGCGACGGGTCCGCCGCTTCGTCTACAGCGGTAACCCCTCGGACGACGCGGTCGCCGTTACCCGGAAGGTCACCCTCTACGACGGGGACTTCCTCCGGGACGCGTCGGGCGGGAAGTCGCCGCGGACGCTCGACGAGGCGCCCTTCTTCGCACCGGATGCCTATCCCGGCGGGCACCTCTACAACGTCGTCGAGGTGGAGGTGGTCGTATGGCAGATGTGAGCGGGCGCCGCCGGAGTCGTGGCGTCTCGACGACGGTCGGGTACATCCTCAACCTCACCGTCGCGCTCCTCCTCGTCACGAGTCTCCTCGCCGCCGCGGGGACGTTCGTCGGCGACCAACGGGAACGCGCAATCGCGGACGGACTCCAGGTCAGCGGCACCCAACTCGCGGGCGCCCTGGAGAGCGTCGACCGACTCGCGGCGACCGGCGACGACGCCCGCCTCGTCGTCTCCCTCCCGCCCTCGGTGGCCGGACGCAACTACAGGATTCAGGTACGCGAGAGGTCACTCGTCCTGACGACCGAGAATCCCGCCGTCCGCGTGGTCGTCGAGTTCCAGACGGACGCCGACGTCGCGACGAAGACTGTCTCGGGCGGGCGCGTCGTCGTGGCACTGGACGCGGGCGCGAACCGACTGGAGGTGTTCGCGACCGATGAGTGACGTCTTCGACGACCGTGGGGTGAGTGACGTCGTCGGGTTCGTCCTCGTCTTCTCGCTCATTATCCTCACGGTCGGGGCCGTCTACACCGCCGGCTTCGACGGACTCACCCACCTCCGGCAGGCCGAGCAGTCCGCGAACGCGGAGCGGGCGTTCGAGGTGCTCGCGAACAACGTCGAAGACCTCGTGGAACGGGGAGCACCCAGCAGGGGGACGGAACTGCAACTTTCCGACGCCCGCCTCACCTACGGCGAGACCGTGACGATGAACCTCTCCATCGACGGTGGGTACTACCAGACGAGACTACGGCCCATCGTCTACGAGACCGGGACTGGGACCCGAATCGTCTACACGTCCGGTGCCGTCATCCGCCAACAACCGGGTGGGTCGGTCGCACTCAAAGACCCCGGGTTCGTCTTCGGGGAGCGGACCGTCGTCCCGTACATCGTGACACGTCCGACGGGGCGCGAGAGCGTCGGGGGATCGACGCGCGTCCTCGTCCGGACCGACCTCGCCAACCGCTACGTCGAGGCGTACACCGACGGACCGTACAACGCGACGCTGAACGTCACGACCGAGCGGTGGCGCGCGTGGAACGGGACGCTGAGTGAGAGTCCGCGGACGAACTGCTCTGTCGAGCCGGCTTCAGGTGACGCGGAGACCGTCTCCTGTTCGTTCGACGCGAAACGCGTCTACGTCCAGGTCGTCGAAGTCGACGTCCACTTCATCTGAGGTCGACCTCGACTTCGTTCTTCGTGATGTGGATGTACGTGATGACCCGTTCGCCAGTCTCGTAGTCGATCGTCCCGAACGACGCACGTTCGCTGACCGCGCCGGACTGTGAGTGGCCGCCACCGCCGCCGCCACCCTTCCCGCGGTCGTAGACGACGAGGTCGAGGTTCGGCGCCAGTTTCGCGGTGTAGTGTTCGGTGATGTTGCCTCCCTTCGTCGTGTTCCCCGGCAGGAAGTAAGCCTTCTTCGTGCCCGTAGCCGTGTCGTTCTCCCACTCGACGTTGTCGTGTTCGAAGTTCGTCGATTCCTGCAGCGACCCGCTGACTGTCGCGTAGAGGTGCTGGTCGGGGACGGTCCCGTAGGTGAACGTCGAGGGTCCGGAGAAGTTGGCGACGATGTACGGGGTGGCGGTGCCGCCGGGGCAGCGGACCTCGATACCGCCTGACACCCCGGTGTCGTTCACGGTGCTCGTCCACCCCTCGTAGGTCCCGCCCCCGTTCGAGTAGTAGACGTGTGTGACGAGGTTCGACGACGTCCTGTTCCCGTCCTTACAGAGTTTCCCGCCGTCGGTGTACATACTGTACTCCAGTGTCTCACCGCTCCCCTGCTGGGCGAACAGCGACCACTGGAGGTTCGCGAAGTCCGCGCTGTCTTCGTCCGGGTAGATGGTGACGTTGAAGTCACGCATCGTGTGCGGTTCCATCCCGCGGACGTCGATGGCGTTCCCCTGGAGCGGCATCGAGAACGGTCCCCGGGTCCCGACAGTCGTCAGGTTGGCGGTGACTGTCTGGTTGGTACACGTCGAGACGTTCGCACTGGTTCGCTGCTGGAAGTAGCTCCGCCACCCCCCACAGAACTTGCTGTGGACGGTGATCTGGAGGGTCCCGTTCTGAATCGGGTTCCGGTACGTCCGACTCGTGTTGTTGTAGGTCTCGGCACTCGGGTAGACTGGCTGCCCGACGGTGCGCTCGGTCACGAGGGCCTCGACGGGACCGCTCGCACTGTCCCGTCCGACGACCTGGATGAGTGGGAAGGTGAGCGTCTCACCGCGGTAGTGGAACTCCGGTGGCGAGAGCATCACCGACCCCTCGCCCGCCCCGCGCCACACACCCCCGCCCTGGTACGCGAGGGAGACGTCCGAGCCTTCGGCCTCGTAGCGGACGACGCCGAGGTTCGACCGCAGAATCCGCTCCGACTCGGAACTTTCGTCGCCTGTGTAGTTGAGGTGGCGGATCTCGATCCAGCCCGCACTCTCGTTGACGGTGTAGTGGCCGTTCGTGACCCGGCCGAGTGCGACGTGCTGGGACGAGGACTTACCGAGTGCGACGAGGGCGGCCCGCGAGTCGAGGAGCGTCAGCGACTGCTCGACGCCCTGTACCTCGGTCGTCGAGCGCGTCTGGTCGAGTGCCGACCCGGCGACGCCGACGACCACCCCGACGACGAGGATCGTGATGCTGAGCAGGAGAATCGTCCCGATGACTTCGGACTGGCCGCGGTCGGGGGCGTCGTCGCTCGGAGTGCCGGGGCCACGCATACGGTACGAACGTGCGCGTCCGACAGAAAAGAAGGTACCGGCGTACGATCAAGAACTGTTCGTCTGGTTACCCGACCCGCCCTCGCCCTCGTAGATGACCTTCACCTCGTCGGCGACGGGTTGGAGGACGTAGCGGTTCGTCTGTCCCTGCTGGACCGGCGTGAAGTCGGCGACGAACGTCGTCGTCTGGTTCGCCCGAATCTCGAAGTTCTTGTTGAACTTCAACGGGGCTTCGCCGGGCGTGCTGACGTCGGCCGACCCGCCGCTCTTCAGTTTGGCCTCGGTCGCCTCGGCCTGGAGTTGGAGGAACTCGTACTCGCCTGTCGCGAGTTCCTGCTCGCCGACGAGGGCCGTGTTCTCGCCGGTGAGCTTCGTCAGGTCGACGGTCTGGTCGACGTCGAAGGACTTCCGCTCGCCGTCCGTCGGCTTCACGTACACCGTCGTGACGTGGATTATGAGCGTCTCGAAGTCCCCGATGTCACCTGGCTGGTCGCTCACTTTCGTCGCGAGCGTCCCAGTCGAACCCCCACCCATACAGCCGGCGAGGGCGGTCGCAGCAGTCGTGGCCGTGCCGGCGAGGAACGTTCGGCGGCGCATGGGTAAAACGTCCGAGCCGACCAGTAAGTGCCTAGTGGCCGTATCTTGACGTGACTCACCAGACGACGAGCACGGCGCCGACCACGACGAGGACTGCACCGACGACGACGCGGGCCGTCACCCGCTCCGTGTCGAGGGAGACAGCGGCGAAACCGGCGGTGAACAGTGGGACCGTCGCGACGAGCGGGTCGACGACGACGACTCGGCCGCCGGGTGCCGCGAGCGCGGTGAAGACCGCCACCATCCCCGCGGCGATACAGACGCCGTTCGCGACGAAGTAGGGGACGCTCGCTCGCGGGACGTCGAGGACGTCCCGGCCGTACCACCCGACGAGGAGTGTGCCCAGGACGAGGAGGCCGGCCAACTCGTTCGTGGCGACGGCTTCGAGCGCCGCGACCTCTTCGGCCTGCATGCCGACGCGCCGGAGGACACGGCTCACGGCGTAGGCGGCCGCCGCCAGCAGAGGGAACGCGAGGTCCCGGGTGTTCCACCCACCAGTCTCGCCGCCGCCGTGCTCGCGGGAGCGTTCGAGGACGACGAGACCGACGACGAGGACGACGACGCCACCGACCGTCAGCGCCTCGATGGCTTCACCGAGTAGTGCCACGCCGAGCACGGTGGCGAACAGCGGCCGGACGCTGAGCGCGGCGGCGTAGATGCTCGCGCCGAGGCGGTCGATACCCACTAGTCCGACGAGGCGGCCGAGACCAGTCCCGAGCGCCCCGGTGACGGCGAACAGGGCGAGGAATCTGGCGTCGAGGGTCGCGAGTTGGTCGACGGCGGACGGCCCGTAGACGGCGAGGAGGGCGACCCACACCGCGACCGTGTCGGCCGCGAGGACGGTCAACACCGCCTGGCGTGGTCCCGCGCCGCGGTTCAGGCCGAGTTTGGTGAGGACGGGTGCCGCTCCCCAGAGGACTGCTGCGAGGAGGACCAGTGCGTAGACAGACCAGACCGACGAACCGAACACGTCGGAACCCACCGCTGCCACGGGGAAAGACCTCTCGGCCAGCGACTGGTCGTGGGGACTCGACGAGAAAAACGGGCGTGACGGGACTGAGCGAACGCGGAGCGTTCGCGAGGTACGCCGCGCAGAGAACGAACGAAGTGAGTGAGCGGGCGCGGCGGGGTTCGAACCCGCGATCTAGAGGTTAGGAACCTCTCGCCGTATCCGCTTGGCCACACGCCCTCGAAATTGAGTAGATCGCCGTCGAGAAAAAACCGTTACTTCTGCGTCGACTCGGACGCCGATTCGGTCTCCGTCTCGGATTCGACCTCGGTGGCCGGCTCCGCTTCGGACTCGGGGCCCTCGCCCTCGCCCTCGCGCATCTCCTGCAGGTCCTGTTCGATCTCCTCGCGGCCCTTCTTGAACTCCCCCATCGCTTGACCCGTCGAGCGGGCGAGCTTGGGAATCTTGTTCGCACCGAACAGGAGCACGGCGATGAGCAGGATGACGGCGAGTTCCATCCCGCCCGGGAGCCCGGCGAACAGTGGGGTACTGGTGAACATCTCTACTCTCCTGTAGCCTATTACGGATTATAGGCCTTTTGCTCGTTCGCCCCTTCCCGAAGCGTCAAATCTGAGGGTTCCGTGGGTTCACACATGGTTTCGACTGGCGACGACGCACCGGACTTCACCGCACCGCTCGCGAACGGCGACGTCGCGGAGTTCACTCTCTCCGAACACCTCGACGACGGCCCCGTGGTCCTCGCGTTCTTCCCGGCGGCCTTCACGGGCACCTGCACGACCGAGATGTGCACGTTCCAGGACCAACTCGGGGGCTTCGAGGACGTCGGCGCGACTGTCGTCGGGGTCAGCGTCGACCTCCCGTTCGCGCTCAACGAGTTCCGCGACCAGGAGGACCTCACCTTCGGTCTCGTCAGCGACCACGAGAAAGAACTCATCGAGGCCTACGACGTCTGGACGTCGATGCCGGACCTCGGCGTCGAGGGCGTCGCCGAGCGCGCGGTCTTCGTCGTGAACTCCGAGGGCGAGATTACCTACGACTGGGTCGGCGAGAACCTCGGCGTCGAACCGCCCTACGAGGCGGTGCGCGACGCCGCGGCCGACGCGGAGTAACCGAAGGCCCCCGCTTTTTTCGACCTGGGGCGTGGAGTAACAGGTATGAGCGACGCCCAGGCCGACGCTGACGCCGACGCCAACGACGATCCGGACCGGGGTCCCCACGCGTACGATCCCGACGAGGAGCACGCCTTCCCGGACGAGAAACTCAACGAGGTGCTCTCGTTCCTCCAGAACGACCCCGTCGTCAACACCTACCTCGACGCACAGAACGTCAACCCCGTCGAGCGGAAGGGGTACAACGACCACGGCGCGAAGCACATCGAGATCGTCCGGAACCGCGCGCTCCACCTCTACGACCTCCTGAAACAGGGCGGCGTCGACTTCAACGGCGCGACCGACCAGGGACTCGACGAGGCGGACGAGGCGGTCATCATCGCGCTCGCGGCGACCCTCCACGACATCGGCCACGTCGTCCACCGCGACGACCACCCCTACTACTCCATCCCGCTCGCTGCCGACCTCATGGACGACTTCCTCACCGAGTTCTACGACCGGACCGACGCCGTCCGCGTGAAGGGCGAAGTCCTCCACGCTATCCTCTGTCACCACACCGAGGAGACGCCGCTCACGACCGAGGCGGGCGTCATCCGCGTCGCCGACGGACTCGACATGGAGCGCGGTCGCTCGCGACTCCCCTACGAGCGCGGCGGGCGCGGCATCAACACCGTCTCCAGTCAGGCCATCGAGAACGTCACCCTCCAGTCCGGCGACGACGTCCCGGTCCTCGTCGAGATCAAGATGCGCAACGCCGCCGGCGTCTACCAGGTCGACAACCTCCTGAAGAAGAAACTCCAGGACTCGATGATCGAAGACGAGATCCGTATCGTGGCGCTGAACGTCAGCGGCGAGGCCGAAGAACGACTCGTCGAGCGAATCGAACTGTAGCCCGGTCGGTTCTCCGAACGCGACGCCGGTGTCGCGTCTTTTAACACACCGATACTCCTACCCCCACACGTACCAGTGTCGACGACAGACAGTCCGCTGTCTCTCTTCCGTGATCGGGAGTTCGTCGCGCTCGCGGGCACCGCGTTCGCCCGGAGTCAGGCGTACTCGACCATCCTCATCGCGCTGGCGCTGTACGCCGACCTCTTCCACACGAGCGGGTTGGTCGAGGGACTGTTCGGGACGTCCTTCGCCCTCGTCCAACTCCTCATCGTCCTCCCACTCGGACGCGCCGTCGACACCCACGACGCGAAGAAGTTCCTCCTCGTCGGCCTGCTCGTCAACGTCGTCGTCTTCGTCGGCTTCATCTTCGTCCAGTCGCCGGCACACGTCATCCTCGTCCGCCTCGTCCAGGGCCTCGGTGCGAGCGTCCTCTGGATAACTGGGTCGACCGTCGTCGGCGAGATCAGCGACGAGGGCGAACGCGGGCGGTGGCTCGGCACGTACAACCAGGTCGGGGCGTTCTCCAGTTTCGCCGGCGACCTCGTCGGTGGCTACCTCCTCTACACCTACTCGTTCAAGTGGACCTACCTCGTCCTGACGGGCATCACGCTCGTCGTGACCGTCCTCGTCTACTTCTTCCTCCGGGACAACCCCGGCGGAAAGATGGACCCCGAAGAGCAGACGAGCGTGGAGACGTTCAAGGGACTGCTCCGTCGGCCGATGGTCCGTGCACTCGTCTCCTTCCGCCTCGCATTCTCCGTCGGGAAGATGGCGGTCATCATCTTCCTCCCCATCTACGCTCGCACCGAATTCGGCGTCTCCGCGCTCGCAATCGGCGGCATCCTCGCCGGCGGGAAACTCGTGAAGGCCGGACTCCAGGCGTACATGGGCGACCTCACCGACAGACTCGGCAACGAACACCGCTTCGTCCTGGTCGGCGCACTCCTGTACGCCGTCGGGACGGCGATGATTCCGCTCGCCGCCCCCGCCGAACGTCTCCTCCCGATGCTCACCCTCACCGGGTTCGGACAGACTCTCTCCGCATCGGGGGCCATCGTCGCGATGTTCGCCGCTTACGCCGTCATCGGGGTCGCGGACAGTATCCGACTCCCGGCGAGCATGTCGATGTTCGTCGAGGAGGGCGAACGCTTCGACTCCGTGGCGAGTTCGATGTCGCTGCGTTCGATCTCGTGGAAGATCGGGCAGGTCCTCGGACCGCTCCTCGTCGGCGTCGTCACCGACCTGTTCGGCATGGGTCGGGCGTTCCTCGTCGCGGCGGGGTTCATCGTCTTCGCCTCGGGCGTGTTCGTCTTCACCTACTCCAGACACCGCGACCCGACCGCCCCTGGCGTCGAGGAGGCCGGCGGCGACGACTAACGACTCGAAGACAGCACAAGGCATATATCCTCCCTTGCCCCAGTATCGTGTACGGAACGAGGTCGTAGGCGCTTCCGGGTAGGGGTACCCTGCCTGCGGCCCGGATGTTCTTTCGGTGTTCACCCCTCGGAGCCACCGCTCCGGCCAGCGACGAGGACTTATCTTCGACTCCCCGTTAGGCGCACGTATGGACGAAGACGAAGCCGAGACCGACGTGGCAGCCATCGCCGACGCACTCCGGGACGCCGACACCGCCGTCGCGTTCACCGGCGCGGGCGTCAGCACGGCGTCGGGCATCCCGAGTTTCCGCGGCGACGACGGCGTGTGGGAGACGGAGTTCGACCCGCAGTCCTTCCACGTTTCGCGGTTCCGCTCGGACCCGGCGGGCTTCTGGGCCGACCGCCTCGAACTCCACGAGCGGATGTTCCCCGACGACGTGGCACCGAACGCGGCCCACGACGCCCTGGCGTCGCTCGAAGCCGAGGGCCACCTTGACGCCGTGATCACGCAGAACACCGACGGTCTCCACCAGCGCGCCGGCAGCGAAGACGTCGTCGAACTCCACGGTGCGAACCACCGCGTCGAGTGCCAGGAGTGCAAGCAAAAGGAGGACGCCGAACCCGCCCGGGAGCGCGCCCGTGACGGCGAACTCCCGCCGACCTGTCGGGCGTGTGGCGGCCCGCTGAAGCCGGACGTGGTCCTCTTCGGCGAGCAACTCCCGACGATGGCGATGCACCGCGCCCGCGAACTCGCCGACGACGCCGACGCCTTCCTCGTCGCGGGGTCGTCGCTGACCGTCGAACCCGCGGCGTCGCTCCCCCGACGGGCCGCACGCGACGGCCACCTCTCCATCGTCAACTTCGACGAGACGGAGAGCGACCGCTACGCAGACGTAGTCGTGCGAGGCGACGTGACCGAAGTACTGCCCGAGGTCGAGGAGCGGGTGTGAGGCGAGTCGGACAGCAGGTGGGGGGTGGGGGAGTCGTCCCAGATGGCCCGAGTCGACGGGGGAGGAATCGCCGGACCTCCTGGGGTGTCCGTATCTCGGGCCAGCAGCGGCGAAGAACTGTGGGGCGTATATACGCTCCTTTAAGTCAACACCCCACGACCGATTCTCCCGGACGGACGGCGCTACAGTCTCGTGTCGTCTTCTGCGAAGTCTACCGGTAGTGCGTTCGCGATGAGGTTCCGGTGGGCGCGACGGAGTCGCTTCGAGAACGACTGCTGGGAGATGTCGACGTCGTCCGCCAGCACCTCCATCGAGACGCTGCGCGGGACGTCGAAGTACCCCCGCTCCAGTGCTATCGTCAGTGCTTCCCGTTGCTTCGTCGAGAGACCGTACTGACCGCTCGTCCTCGGTTCCGAGGGATGGTAGAGTCGGTGGAGAGTGAACGGAGCGTCGTTGCGGTCGCAGTAGTCTCCAAAATCGCGAACGTGTTGTTCGTCGTCGAAGCGCATCCGGAGTTCCCAGTTGTCCGCGCGTCCTACTGCGTCCAAAATCGTCGCGCCGATGTCGACGTAGGCGTAGACGATGCTCTCGATGTTTTGGGTCCACTCGGCCCGATAGAGCGTCGTGTCTTCGTACTCGTCGAGTCTGGTGACGCTCTGCGTCGTCGGGTCTCGCTCGATTGCGTCGGCGAACGCGTCGTCGTCGTCACCCCGTATCCAGAAGTACGGCGTCACTTGTCCCACGTCGTGCGCGACGACGCGCTCGATCTCAACGACCACCTCCGGTACCGCTTCCAGCGTCTCGGCCAGCGCGAAGTCGTCGGCCGATACCGTGTACTCGGCGATGACAGTCATACGGGACGATGTGGCACCGGCCGTATAAGCCCGTGGACTGACAGGTCGACGAGCACCAAGTAGTACGCGGAACGCACAGTGAGACCTCGTCGTGGCGGAGTTCAGTGCCGGCGTCTACTGTCACTCGGAGTGTCGGAAAATGATGCACCGACCGGGATTTGAACCCGGGCCATGAGCTTGGAAGGCTCAGGTCCTGCCACTAGACCATCGGTGCTCACTACGTTCGCACCGCGCATCGGCGAACGGCGTTCGCCTCAACATCGGTGCACTGCGTTGCACTCGGTCATATCCGCCGGTCGTTAATGGGCGTTTCCATTCGCTCTATCCCTAAGTACGATGACGGCACCACTCCCTCGCGTGACGTAGCCGTCGCCGCGGGACGGGGATTCGCCAGTGCAGCGCGACGTTCCGCGGAAGGAGTGCGCTGCCCGTTCGCTATTCCGGAGTGACGACCGCGTAGCAGTTCCCGCTCGACACCTCGAAGTCGACGAGTTCGAGGTCGCTCGCGGCGACGTCCTCGCGGAACTCCTCGGGGCTGTAGATGTGGTAGAAGCGGGGGACCGTCTCGCCGCCGGGGAGCGTCCACTCGACCGTTGTGTCGAAGCCCTCCTCGCGGTCGAACTTCTGGTGAGCGGTGCTCCAGACGCTCACGAGCGCCTCGCCGTCGGCGTCGAGGACGCGTGCGAGTTCGTCGAGGGTCGCCCGGCGTGTCTCCCGCGTCGGGAGGTGGTGGAGCGTCGCGACGTACACCGCGAGGTCGAACACGTCGTCCACCAGCGGGAGCGTCGCGGCGTCGACCTGCACGAGGTCGACCGCGAACGACCGCTCGGTAGCGCGCTCGCGTGCCTCCGCCAGAAGCCCGCGGCTCAGGTCGACGCCGACGACGCGCTCGGCCCGCTCAGCCAGCAACTCGGAGTGGCGGCCGTTCCCACAGCCGAGGTCGAGCGCGCGGCGGGCCTCGCGGCCGTCGAGGAACGTCTCGACTTCGGGCCACGCGTACTCGCGGGTCTTCGAGAAGTGGCCGGCGATGTAGTCGTAGGTCTGTCGCACCGAGTCGGTCCGTGGTCGGTCGTCGTCAGTCATGGTCCGAGTATCAGGAAGGTTACGTATCCGAGCAGGAGCATCACGACGACGTGTTTCGCACCCGCCCGGACGTCGTTTTGCTCCATCTGTCCCGCGACGAACCCCGAGCAAACCGCCTGGATGAGCGCGGCGTGGAACAACAGGAGAGTGTAGGCGTCTTTCTTGGCCGCACCCGCGCCACCGAATCCGAGTTCGGGGGTCACGGGGAGGGTCTCCGTCCCGACCGAGGGCATCGTCGGGATGCTCGGCACGAACACCAGGACGAGCGCGCCGATGATCGTGAGGAAGACGAAGAAGGAGAGGTAGATGACGACGAGGTAGGTGAACAGTTCGCTGCGGCGCTCGCGTTCGAGTCGGCGGCTGGCCTTCGCCTCGTCGGCGGCGATTCGGAGCACCGGCCCGAGGTCCCCGCTCGCCGAGATGGCGTTCGTGATGAGGGCGACCGCCCGGGTGACCGTCGGAGTGCCGACGCGTCGGTCGAGGCGGTGGAGCGCGGTCGAGACTTTCGCTCCCCACGAGATGTCCGCCCACGTCCGTTGCAGTTCGGGGGTCAGTTCGCCGAGTTCGGAGCGGACGACGCGCCGGAGACTCCCGACGATCGGCATCCCCGCTTCGTTGGTGCTCGCGAGGCGGTCGAGGAAGTCCGGGACGACGGCCTCGATGGACTTGATCCGCTGGTTCCGGAGTTCGTACGCCACGCTGAACATCCCGACGACGAACAGCGCCGCGTAGACGAGGGGTCCGTCGACGTCGCGGACACCCAGTGTCCCGGTCTGAGCGGTCGACCAGACCGTGAACGCGACGTACACGAACGCCAGCGGGATCGTCACGTACAGGAGTCGTCGCGGCTTCTGCTGGACGACCTCGAGTGGGTCGAGGACGAGCCGCCGGTACGGTCTGATACGCCGGTAGAGGTCGAGGCGGGCGCGGTTCTCGACGCGCCGATCGTCAGCCTCCTCGGCCGCCGTGTTCGGAACCCCTCCGTCGGTCGTCGCGGGGGAGAGGGACGCCGGCCGGCCGGGGGACCGTTCGCCGACCTCGCCGCGCTCGGGGGCCTGTCCCGAGAGGCGGCCGGACTCCACCAGGCTGTCGAGGTAGACGACGAACGCGACCGTCGCCAGCGGGAGCAAGAGGTAGACAAACGCACGGAGGAAGTCGAGCGTCCCGCCCATGACGAGGCCGATGACGACGAGGATGGTGATGAAGAACAGCGGCCCGGCGACGAAGACGGTGACGTACGCCTCCGCGAGCGTGGCCAGCAGTTCGAGGTACTGCGCCTGTTTCGACTCTGCCTCCTCCTTGTAGTACTCGTACTCCTGGCGGAGGAAGCTCGGGAGGTCCTGTCCGCTCTGGAGGACGCTGACGAGGTTCTCGGCGAATTCCTTCAGTTCCTCGCTGGGCGTCCGACGGGCGAGTCGTCGCGTCGCTTCGAGGATGTCCGCACCGAAGAGGTCGACGTCCTTGATGGCCACCTGGAACTCGGTGGCCGTCTCGCCGTACACCTCGCGGTTGCGCGCGAGGATGCGCAGAATCTCCGGGAACGCCATCCCGCTGCGCGAGAGCGCGTACATGAACGCGACGTTGCGCTCGATGGTCCTGTCGATCTGCCGTTCCCGCTCGTTGGCCCGGTGTTTCGGGAGCGACCAGCGAACGTGGTACGCGGCGAACGCGGCCGTCACGCCGACCGTCGCCCCGCTCGCGAGGAAGAAGAGGAACACCTCGGTCGGCGTGAGCAGCGGCCCAGTCGCGTCGAGGAAGACCGCGACCTCCGTCGGGAGTGTGGTCTGGAGCGCTTGCTGGCCCGTCCGCATCCAGACGATGAACGCGACGACGAGGTAGACGCCGAGGACACTCCCGGAGAACGCCGCGACCGTCGCGTAGAGGAACGTCTTCGAGGCGTACACCCGGTACGTCGTCCCGTGGTGTATCGAGCGGAGCAGGTTCGCCTGCCGGGAGTTGACCGACTCTCGCTCACGGACGTAGGCTCCGAAGACGGCAATCGCGAGTCGAGTGAGCAACCGGTCGACGCGGCGGCTCAACGGGACCAGCGCGACGACTCCCAGGAGGAAGAAGACGCCGACGAGCGGGAGGAAGAGTAGCCCGTTCATCGGTCAGCGTTCTCGTGCGACGTCGGGAGCGCCGACGTCGGTATCGAGCGCTTCGTCGACGCGCTCGACGACCTGCTCGGGGTTCGAGTAGTACTCGTTGACGAGCGCGGTGAACTGACGGTAGTCGTCGACGTGCCGTTCGACGAGGTACTTGAGGACACGCTTGCGCTGGCGGAGTTCGCGCAGCAGTTGCGAGCGACTCCACCCCCGCTCGTCGCGGATCTCGTCGAGGATGACGCTGTCGTAGGAGACGAACTCGTCGTCGGTCGCGTGCCACTCGAAGGCCGTCGAGTAGTCGAGGTCGCCGGTCCGCTGGTCGATGCCCTCGATCTCGGCGACGATGCGGTTCCGGCGAACCCGGTTCTCGTCGACGTAGGTGAGCGTCTGGACACAGAGGATGTCCAGACTCTGGATCATCGCCCGCGGGACGTTGATTGGTTCGTTCTCCAGGCGGTTGATCGCGGTCTGGACGCTGTCGGCGTGCATCGTCGAGTAGGTGGTGTGACCCGTGTTCATCGCCTGGAACAGCGTCATGGCCTCCCGGCCACGGACCTCCCCGACGAGGATGTACTCGGGGCGGTGACGGAGCGCCGAGCGCAGGAGGTCGTACATCGTGATGTCCTCGCTCTCGCCGATGCTCTCGCGGGTGACCGAGGAGAGCCAGTTGTCGTGGTTGAGCGTCAACTCGCGGGTGTCCTCAATG
This sequence comes from Halospeciosus flavus, assembly GCF_029814175.1. Lineage (GTDB taxonomy): Archaea > Halobacteriota > Halobacteria > Halobacteriales > Halobacteriaceae > Halospeciosus > Halospeciosus flavus. The sequence continues at coordinate 1,389,225 of NZ_CP122312.1, forward strand.
GAGAGCACCTTCGAGCGCGGCGGGATGAACATCGACACCGCGTTCATCGAGGTGGTCTTCCCGGAGGCGGTCCCGCCCGCGAACAGCAACGACTTGTTCGACTCGATGGCCAACCAGAGGTACGCCATCTGGTCGAGGTCGAACGTGCCGTAGTCGACGAGCGTCGCCGGAGTGAATGGCTCCTCGGAGTACTGACGGATAGTGAACGCCGACCCGCGCGGTGTCACCTCGCGACCGAGTGCGAGTTCCGCACGCGACCCGTCGGGGAGCGTCGTCTCGGTGACCGGGTCGCCGATGGAGATGTGTCGACCCGACTGCTGGGCGAGGCGGACGACGAAACTGTCGAGACTCTCCTCGTCGAACGCGACGTTCGTCTCGAGGTCGGCGTAGCCGTCGTGGTAGACGAACAGCGGGAGGTCGTAGCCGTCACAGGAGATGTCCTCGACGTGGCTGTCGTGCATCAGCGGGTCGATCTTCCCGAACCCCTCGAACGAGCGGTAGAGGTAGTAGAACAGCCGGTAGAAGGTGTTCGTCTCGACGACGACGCCGTACTCCTCCAACAGTTCCTCCATCCGCTCGGCGAGGAGGTGTTCGGGGTTGTCGGGGTCGTACTCGGCGCGGAAGATGAGCGTCTCCCGGACGTCCTCGTACAGTTCGTCGAGGAGTTCGGACTCGAAGTCGTCGAGTTCTGGTTCGACGACGAAGTAGCGGTGTTCGTTCTCGGCGGGGTCGTAGTTGATGGAGGCGAAGGAGAAGGGCGCGTTCAGCCAGTACCGCTCGACCTCTTCGAGTCGGTCGATCCCGTCGAAGTCGACGAGCGGACCGTGCTCGGCCGGGCGGTAGTTCTCGACGTCGAGCTCCGCCCCACGGAGCACCTCGTAGAGGCGTTCTAGCTTCCAGCGGAGTCCGTGGTCGTCGCCCAGCGAGTCGAGAAAATCGCTTGACATCTGAGTCGGTTGCTGTTGGGTTCGACGGCACCTTGCTTAAAACCCACCGCTGTGCCTCCGTTCCGACCGTCGCCGTCGGCGTTACGTTCATAGGTTGTGAGGGCGTAGCACAGATCACGGAATGAGGCGTGAGGATTTCGAACTCGACGCGAGCCAGATCGGGTGGGTCGACAGCGGCGCCGACCCGGCCCAGCCGACGGTCACGATCGACTTCCACGGCGAGGCGACCCAGCTCCGGGAGCGACTCTCGGACGGCGCGGGCGGGTTCCTCGACGCCGACGAGACGGACGTCGCGTTCCGCCTCCGGGAGTCGGACGAGGAACCACCCAGCGGCGTCGTCGCGGTGACAGACCGCCTCACCGGGGACTTCGTCTTCGAACTCAACGTGGACGCCGACGACGTGTTCCGCTTCGTCGAGGCGGCCCGCGAGTACGGCAAGCGCACCGGCGACACACACTATCGGGTCGTCATCCGCGAGGACGGCGAGGAACTCCTCACCTACGAGAAAGACACCTTCCTCGTCTACAACGAGGAAGGCGACCTCCTCCGCTCGAAGAGCGTGATTCCGAGCGGGGTAGAGCTCTAACTGCACCGGTTACGCTGCGCTCGCGGTCGCTGCGCCGGTCGTTCTGTCCGGCCGTGCTCGCTCGCCGAACCCACGGCCGCTAAGTAGCGCCCGCTCCACTCCCCGGACATGAGTCTCTTCGGGACCGCAGGAATCCGCGGCGACGTGACCGAGAAAGTGACGCCGGAACTGGCGCTCTCGGTCGGTCGCGCCGCCGGACGGGACGGCGACGAGTTCGTCGTCGGTCGCGACGGCCGCGAGACCGGTCCGGCGCTCGCCGCCGCGGTGGAGGCGGGGTTGGAGAGCGCGGGCGCGGACGTCAGACGCGTGGGCGTCCTCCCGACGCCGGCGCTCGCCTACGCCTCGCAGGGTCGACGTGGCGTGATGCTCACCGCCTCGCACAACCCACCGCACGACAACGGCATCAAACTCTTCGCCGACGGTGTCGAGTACGACCGCGACGCCGAGGAAGCCATCGAGGACCGCGTCGAACGCGGCACCGCCCCCGCCGACTGGGACGAGTGGGGCGACGGCGAGGACCTCGCCGTGCTGGCCGACTACCGCGAAGCGGTCGCGGACTACGCACGCGAAGCGGTTGGCCGCGACGAGGAGCGCCCGCTCGACGGGCTCCGAATCGCCGTCGACTGCGGCAACGGGATGGGCGCGCTCGCGACGCCACACGTCCTCCGGACGCTCGGCGCCGACGTCGTCACGCTCAACGCCAACGTCGACGGCCACTTCCCCGGTCGCCCCTCGAAGCCGACGCCCGAGACGCTCGGCGACCTCCAGCGGTTCGTCGAGGACGGGGAGTTCGCGCTCGGTATCGCCCACGACGGGGACGCAGACCGCATCGTCGTCCTCGACGCGGACGGGGAGGTCGTCCACGAGGACACGATCCTCGCCATCCTCGCCGAGCACTACACCCGCGAACTCGACCGCGCGGACCCCGTCGTCGTGACGACGCCCAACGCCTCCGCCCGTATCGACGAACGCGTCCGCGAGGCCGGGGGCCGCGTCGAACGGGTCCACCTCGGTGCACTCCACGAGGGAATCGCACGGGTCCGCGACGAGGGCGGCGACGTCGTGTTCGCGGCCGAACCGTGGAAACACATCCACACCGCGTTCGGCGGGTGGATCGACGGCGTCACGAGTGCGGCGGTCGTCGCCGGACTCGTCGCCGACGCCGGCGGCCTCGGACCGCTCCGGGAACCGGTCACCGAGCGACCCTACCGGAAGGTGAGCGTCGACTGTCCCGACGAGGCCAAAGACGACGTGATGGCGGTGCTCCGCGAGCAGATTCCCGGGACGTTCCCCGAAGCGACCGTCGAGACGGAGTACGGCGTCCGCGCGGAGTTCCCCGACGGGTCGTGGACGCTCGTCCGCCCCTCCGGGACCGAACCCTACGTCCGTGTCTACGCCGAGAGTGAGACCGTCGACGAACTCGTCGACGCCGTCGTCGAAGTGGTCGAACGGGCCGTCGAAGCCGAAACCTAGTGCCGATCTTTCAGGAGAACCGTCGAAACGGTGGGCTTATGTCGATACCCTCCCGCCCATTAGGCAAGTATGGCGGACCAGAACCGGCGGACGTTTCTGAAGCTCACGAGTGGGATAGGGACCATCGGCATGACTGGACTCGCTGGCTGTAGTGGCGGGAACGGCGGGAGTGGCGGTCAGTCGGGTGGCGGCGACACCACGACCGAGTCGGACCCGTTCAACGTGGGAATGGTGTACGCACTCGGCGGACTCGGCGACAAGTCGTTCAACGACATGGCGCTCCAGGGCGTCAAGCACGCGAAGGAGAAGTACGACATCACCTACAAGAACACAGAGCCGGGGTCCGTCAACGACATCGAGACGTTCCAGCGAAAGCTCGCGCAGTCGACGTCGCCGACGTACGAACTCGTCACGACGGTCGGCTACGTGCAGGCGACGCCGCTCCAGCAGAACGCCGAGCGCTTCCCCGACCAGAAGTTCACCATCATCGACTCCGTCGTCGACAAGCCAAACGTCGCCTCCTACACGTTCAAGGAGCACCAGGGGTCCTTCCAGGTCGGTCACCTCGGCGGCCTGCTGACCGCACGGGACTTCTCGACGACCTACACCGCCAACGGGTCGGAGCACACGGTGTCGACCAACCCGGACGACCTGGTGGTCGGCTTCGTCGGCGGCAAGCAGACGAGCCTCATCAAGAAGTTCCAGGCGGGCTACGAGGCCGGCGCGAAGTACGCCGACGAGAACATCGAGGTGCGCTCGGCGTACGTCGGCGCGTGGAACGACCCCTCGAAGGCAAAGGAGATCGCTCTCTCCATGTACGACGAGGGCGCAGACATTGTCTACCACGCGGCCGGTGGGAGCGGCATCGGCGTGTTCAAGGCCGCGATGGAGAAGGGTCGCTACGCCATCGGCGTCGACTCCGACCAGTCGAAGTCGACCGACTTCGAGGAGGTCATCCTCGCGAGCATGGTCAAACACGTCGACACGGCCGTCTTCGAGTCCATCGGAAACGTCGTCCAGGGCAAGTTCAAGGGTGGCTCACACGTCCGCCTCGGACTCCAAGACGGTGGCGTCGAAGCGATCTACGGCCAGGCAGTCGGCGACGCCATCCCCCAGTCCGTCAAGGACAAACTCGACCAGTCGAAGCAGGCCATCGTCTCCGGCGAGATCGACGTCCCGACGGAGCCAAAGAACGCCTGACCGGAGTCCATCGACACCGACTGAACCCGATTCGACCATTTTCGTACACGCACACCACTGATGTCACAGTCACTCGCTGTCCACCTCGACGGTGTCACGAAACGCTTCCCGGGGGTCGTCGCCAACGACGACGTCGACCTCCGCGTCGAAGAGGGCACCGTCCACGCCCTCCTCGGCGAGAACGGCGCGGGGAAGACGACGCTGATGAACGTCCTCTACGGTCTCTACCAACCGGAAGAGGGGACCGTCTCCGTCCACGGGGAACCCCGCGACTTCGACTCGCCGCGCGACGCCATCGACGCGGGCGTCGGCATGATCCACCAGCACTTCATGCTGGTCGACACGATGACCGTCGCCGAGAACATCGTCCTCGGCCAGGAACCCCGCAAGTGGGCCGGTCTCGCGGTCGACCGCGAGCAGGCCGTCCAGGAGGTCCGTGAACTCTCCGAACGCTACGGCTTCGACGTCGACCCAACTGCGACCGTCGACGACATCTCCGTCGGCGAACAACAACGCGTCGAGATCCTGAAGGCGCTCTACCGCGGCGCGGACGTGCTCATCCTCGACGAACCGACCGCCGTCCTCACACCACAGGAGGTCGAGGAACTCTTCGACGTCTTCGAGGAACTCACCGAGAGCGGCAAGACGATCATCTTCATCTCGCACAAACTCGACGAGGCGATGGCCGCCGCCGACGACATCACCGTCCTCCGCGACGGGAAGAACGTCGGGACGGTCGACGCGGACACCGCGACCCGCGAGGAACTCGCGGAGTTCATGGTTGGCCGGGAAGTCCTCCTCGAAGTCGAGAAGGAGTCGGTCGCGCCCGGCGCGCCGGTCCTCACCGTCGAGGACCTGACCGTCGACGACGACCGCGGCATCGAGGCGGTCTCCGACGTCGACTTCGACGTGCGCTCGGGCGAGGTGTTCGGCATCGCCGGGGTCGACGGGAACGGCCAGTCCGAACTCGTCGAGACCATCACGGGCCTCCGCCACGCACGCGAGGGCGAGGTCGCCCTCCACGGCGAGTCCATCGACCGCCTCTCCCGTCGCGAACGCATCGACGCGGGCATCGCCTACATCCCCGAGGACCGACAGGAGCGCGGACTCGTGATGGACTTCGACCTCGTCGAGAACGCGACGCTCGGGAGCCAACACGGCGTCTTCGAGCGCTCGGGCCGAATCGACTGGGACGGCGTCCGCGGGCACGCCGAGGACGTCATCGACGAGTACGACGTCCGACCGGCGAACGCGGACGCCGACGCGAAGGCCCTCTCGGGTGGGAACCAGCAGAAGTTCATCGTCGGCCGGGAGTTCGAACGCGACCCGGACCTCGTCGTCGCCGTCCACCCCACCCGCGGGGTCGACGTCGGTTCCATCGAGTTCATCCACGACCGCCTGCTCGAACTCCGCGCGGAGGGGAAGGCCGTCCTGCTGGTCTCCTCGAAACTCGACGAGGTCCAGCAGTTGAGCGACCGCCTGGGCGTCGTCCACGACGGCGAGTTCATGGACGTCGTCGACCCCGACGACGTCACCGAAGAGGAACTGGGTCTCCTGATGGCGGGCGAACGGGCCGACACGCCCTCGATGCCGGCCATCGCCGGTGCGGCCGGGGCCGAGGCCGAGGGTGACACCGGAGGTGTCGAGCGATGAGTCGCGCCGCCGACCCCGAACACGAGGACAAAGAGCGCGGGCCGTGGCACGACCGGGCGCGCAACACGCTCGGCCGCCTCGTCGAGGCCTCCGCGCTCGAACGAGTGCTCATCAGTTTCGCGGCCCTGCTGACGTCCATCGTGGTCGGTGCGTTCGTGATGCTCCTCGCCGGGTGGCTCGCGACGTGTCCCTCGGGCGCCGCGTCACTCTGGCCGCTCACCCTCCTGCCGGGGTGGGCCGGCGCGACGATGCGCGTCCCGGTCCTCGGGACCTTCTGTTACAACCCGCTGGAAGTGTACTGGTACCTCTTCGTCGGGTCGTTCGCGAACCCGCAGTCGCTGTCGTTGTCGCTGTTCAACCTCTCGATCACGCTCAAGGAACTCACCCTCCTGCTGTTCACCGGCCTCTCGGTGGCCGTCGCCTTCCGCGCCGGGATGTTCAACATCGGCGCCCAGGGTCAACTGGTGCTGGGCGCGCTCGCCAGCGCGCTCGCGGTCCTCTGGGCCGCACCGTACGTCCCCGCGGGGACGGTCGGCACGCTCGTCTTGATCCCGCTCGCCGTCGTCGTCGGCGCACTCGCCGGTGGGCTCTACGCCGCCATCCCCGGCGCGCTGAAGGCGTACGCCGAGGCCAACGAGGTCATCACCACCATCATGCTCAACTTCGTCGCCGCGGACCTCGCGTTCGTCCTCGTCAGTAACTACTTCCAGGCCGAGGGCGTCCAGACCGTCCGCACCGCGACCATTCCCGAGTACGCACAGCTCAACCCCGTCCTCTTCGGGTCGGGCGCACCCTTCTCGCTCGTCGCGTTCGTCTTCGGCCTGTTGCTCGTCGCCGGCATCGCGCTCTTCCTCACGGAGACCGCACTCGGATACGACCTCCGCGTCAGCGGAATCCAGCCGAAGGCCGCCGAGTACGGCGGCGTCGACGCCGAGTCGACGATGGTGACGAGCATGGCGCTCTCGGGCGCGCTCGCCGGCATCGGCGGGACGGTGTACGTCCTGATGGTGCTCGGCTACTTCCAGGCCGGCGTCCCGTCACTCGGCTTCGACGGTATCACCGTCTCCATCCTCGCCGGCAACAACCCCCTCGGCGTCGTCCCCGCCGCGCTGCTGTTCGGCGTGCTCAAGAGCGGGAGTATCACCATCGAGTTCGCGCTGGGCGTCCCCCGACAACTCGTGGGCGTCCTCCGCGGCCTCATCATCCTCTTCGTCGCCATGCCGGAGTTCTTCCGGTTGCTCGGCAAACACGCGGGACTCGGAGAGCAGGCCGCGGCCAGCGGAGGTGAGCGCGAATGAACGTCGACCCCGCGACGTGGCCCGAGACGGTCGCCGGCTGGTCGCGTGGCAAGCAGGTCGCCGCCGGCGTCGCACTCGTCTCCACGGTCCTGTTCCTCGTCTTCTTCGGGGACGTCCTCGTCGAGACGCTCCTCATGGTTCCGACCGTCGTCGACGCCTCGGCGGTCGGGTCCGCCCTCCGCCTCGCCGTCCCCATCGCCTTCGCGGCGCTGGGCGGTATCTTCGCCGAGAAGAGCGGCGTCATCAACATCGGTCTCGAAGGGTTGCTCATCGTCGCCGCGTTCACCGGCGTCGCGACGGTCTCGCTGCTCGGCGAGGGTAGCACGACCAGTCAGTGGATGGTCTGGACCGGTTTCTTCGCGGCAATCGTCGCGAGTACCCTCCTCTCGGCGCTGTTCGCCGTCGTCTGTATCCGCTACGAGGCCGACCAGATCATCGCCGGTCTCGCCGTCTGGTTGGTCGCGCTCGGACTCGCACCGTTCGCCTCCCAGGTCGTCTGGGGGTCGGTCAATAGCCCCTCGGTGCCGACGCTGAACAACTGGACCATCCCGGTCCTCTCGGACATCCCCATCGTCGGCGGCATCCTCTTCGACGCGCTCCCGACGGTGTACATGATGCTCGTCGCCGTCCCGCTGTGCTGGCACGTCCTCTACCGGACGAACTTCGGCCACTGGGTCCGTGCGAGCGGGGAGAACCCGAAGGCCCTCGACACCGCCGGCGTCGACGTGAAACGCGTCCGCTACGCGAGTGTCCTGCTGTCGGGCGTGTTCTCGGGCATCGGCGGCGCCGGACTGGCGCTCGGACAGGTCGGCCAGTTCATCGGTGGCGGGACGACGATGGTCTCCGGCCGCGGGTGGATCGCCATCACCGCCTACCTGTTCGGTAACTACAACCCGGTCGGCGCGTTCGGCGCCTCCCTACTGTTCGCGGGGCTGAACGCCCTCCAGATCCGACTCCAGCAGATCCAGGGCTACGAAGTCCCCGACCCCGTCATCGGGATGATTCCCTACCTCACCGTCGTCGTCGTGCTCGCGCTGGTCGGCCGCACCCGGATTCCCGAAGCGTCCGGCGAGCACTACGAGTCCGGCGAGGAGTAGCGGGACCGAGGAAGAGCGAGCAGAAGCTTTCAACTTCGGGGCGACCGACCGACTCGCTATGAACCTCCGGTCGCTCTTCTGGAACGACGACGAACGCCGCCTCCGCGCGGGGTGGCGTCTCCTCCTCGCCTTCCTCTTCGTCGCGGTCCCGACCGTCGTCGCGAGTGGACTCTTCGCCGTCACGGTCGGCCTCGGCACGGGGTCGCCACGCCTCGTCGCGCTCACGGTCAGCACCGTCGGAATGCTCGTCGGCGCACTCGTCGGGATACCGCTCGCCGCCCGGTTCCTCGACCGCCGGCCGGTCCGTGCCTACGGCTTCCACCTCGACCGGGACTGGTGGCGGGACTTCGGGTTCGGACTCGCACTCGGGGCGGTGCTCGTCTCCGCCATCGTCGCCGTCGAACTCGCGTTCGGGTGGGCGTCGGTCACCGGCGTCCTCGTCGTCCGTGAGGCGTGGGGGTCGTTCGCCGTTCCGCTGGCACTCGAACTCGCCCTCTTCTGCTGTGTCGCCTTCTACGAAGAACTGCTCGCCCGCGGCTACCTGCTGCGGAACGCCGCCGAGGGACTCGTCGGGTTCGGCCGTCGGCGGGCGCTCGCCGCAGCGCTCGCCTGCTCCTCGCTCGTCTTCGCGCTCGCGCACGCGGCGAACCCCGACGCGACGGTGACGAGCGTGCTCGGCGTCCTCGTCGCCGGCGGTTTTCTCGGAATCGGCTACGTCCTGACGGACGAACTCGCGCTCCCCATCGGCGCCCACCTGTCGTGGAACACCGCGATGGGCGCGGTCTACGGACTGCCGGTCAGCGGTCTCACCCTCCCGGCGACCGTCGTCGCCGTCGACCAGCACGGTCCGACCGTCGCGACCGGCGGGAAGTTCGGACCCGAGGCCGGTCTCCTCGGCGTCGCCGCGGTCCTCGTCGGCGCCGGCGCCTGCGTCTGGTGGGCGCGGCGGACCGGCCGCGAGTCGTTCGACCCGACGGGATTCACCGGCCGGGGCGACGAGTGAGTCGACGCGCCCGCCGGAACCGTTTAGCGTCCGGGGCGTGCACGCCGACCCGTGAGCGGTAGTCCCCTCCGCGCGATGACCTACAACGTCCGGTTGGACACCGACGAGGACGGTGAGCACGCGTGGCCCCACCGCGCGGACGCCGTCGCGTCGACCGTCCGATTCCACCGCCCCGCCGTCGTCGGGTTACAGGAGCCGAAGGCGAACCAACTCCGCGACCTCTGCGAGCGACTGCCGAACTACACGTTCGTCGGCGAACCCCGCGACGGCGAGGACGGGGAGCACACGCCCGTCGGCTTCCGCTCCGAGCGCTTCGACTGCGTCGACCACGACACCTTCTGGCTCTCGGAGACCCCCGACGACGTCGGGAGCGTCGGGTGGGACGGCTCGCACCCACGAATCGCGACCTGGGCCGTCCTCGAAGACGCGGCGAGCGACACGCGGTTCGTCCACGTCAACACGCACCTCGACCACGAGGGCGAGACCGCCCGCCTCGAAGGTGCACGACTCGTCCGCGAGCGCGCCGCCGACCTCCGAGAACACGGACCGGTCGTTCTGACCGGCGACTGCAACTGCGAACCCGGCGAGCCAGCCTACGACGCCCTCACGGCCGAGGCGTCCCCGTTCCGGGACGTCCGCGACGTCTCACCCCACGCGCCACACGGTCCGCGGACGTCGTTCACGGAGTTCGACTCGCTCGTCGAGGACATGCTCATCGACCACGTATTCGTCACCGGAGCGTTCGACGCCGAGCAGTGTGGGACCGCCACCGACCACGACGACGCGGGCCACTACCCCTCCGACCACCTGCCCGTCGTCGCGAACCTGCGACTCGACGAGAGTTCATAAGAGAAGCCGGGACCAGAACGCCGGTGTCCTGAACGCGGGCCGGTCGGTCTCGCGGGTGTGCGGCCACGCCGACCGGCGAGCGACGCGACGTGGCCGCCTGTTCGCCCCCTCGTCCCCTCCGGCCGACTCAGGCCAACCAGTCTTCGGGTTTGGTGTCGTAGTCGACGCCGTCGGCCGAGAGGTGCTCGACGTCCGCCCAGTCGAGTTCTTCGCGCTCGAACTCCTCGCCGTCGTAGCGGATGCGCACGCCCTTCTCCTCGGGTTCTGGCTCGCGGTTCTGTCGCTGGGCGAGTTCGATCTCCCGTTCGTCGAGGTCCTTCACGATGGTCGTGAGGTTGACCGGTCGTCCCCAGAGGTCGAACACTCGTTCGAGCGTCTTGCGGGCCTGCGCGACGTCGAGTGCGACGCCGTTGTAGCGGTGTTCGAGCAGGAGTTCGTTCCGGTTGCGGAAGTTGCCGTCCGCGACGACTACCGTGGGCTTCCCGAGGTTCGTGAAGCGCAAGAGGAGTTTCTTCTTCACGTCCGCGGCGTCGACGCTCGCCGCGTGGTACTGCCCGGTCGAGTAGCTGTACTCGTAGGTGAAGTAGTCGTTCGCGTCGACGAACTCCTGGGTGAGGAACTCGTCGACGAACGTGACGTCGTTGTGGCTCTCGCGGACCGAGAACATCCGTTCCCAGGCGACGGTCCGGTCGACGTCGTCGAGCGCCTCCTCGACGCTCTCGTAGCGGTCGGTCTCGAAGAGATAGCGCGAGATCTGTTCGAGTTCGTCCCGCCCGATAGCCCGGAGGAACCCGTGGTTCTGCGGTTTCGCCAGCGAGTAGTGGCGCACCGCCAGTCCCTCGAAGGTGAGCGCCTCCCACGGGTAGCGTTCGAGGTCGGTCTCGCCCTCGCGAGCGCGCTGGACCGCAGTGTGGTCGACCCACGCGTCGGGGAGGTCCGAGAGGTCCTCGACGGACGTCACCGAGTCGACGGCCTCGGGCGGTTCGAGGTGCTCCTGTACCGCGTCGAAGTCGACAGCGTCGTGGAAGTTCCGCCAGGTGATGCCCTCGACGCGGAGGAGTTTCTCCGCGACCTCGCGGCGGTTGGCCGTGTTCTCGAGGTACTCCCAGAGTTGCTTGCCGAGTTTGTAGGGGTTGAACCCCGGCGAGTTGAGGACGCGGGCCTGGTGGTCGGCGTAGTCGAGGAACTCGTCGACGCCGGCGAACGCCTCTTCGCCCATCATCAGCGACTCCCACTTCGAGTTGTGGTTCACCAACCCGGCTGCAGCGTATCGATGGGTTTCTTCGACGGAGATATCGTATACGTCTTCAGTTCCTTCTTCGAGTTCGACGACTTTGTCTGTCCACGTCTCCGTCTCGAACCAGGCAAGGTCGTCGAGATAGGTGTGTAGCCGTTCGGACTTCTTGACGTACGCAAACCCGATTTCGTCGGCGAATATCTGTGCAGATTCTCCGGTCAGGTGGACGTGGTAGCAGCCGTCCGTCTGTTCACGCCAGCGGCTCAGAATACCGAAGTTCGTGAGCAGTAACTGTACCTGCTGACTCAGTTCCTCGCTCTTCGTGCTGAGGATTGCCCCCTGTTCTCCAGCGTAGCCGTCGGCGTCGAAGAGCCCAGTGAGGAACTCGGCGACGACTGGCTTCGGCGAGCGGAGAATCTTCGAGGGAATCGTCTTCTTCGCGGCCGACTTGCCCCCAGGCAGGTCGCATTCCTCTCTGAGGAAGTTGACCAGATTCGCTGAGTAGAGATAGACACGCCAACGTGAGCCTTGCTCTTCGAGCGACGGCTCAATACTGAATAGTTCGGTAGCGAGGGTCGCGAATTCTTCAGCGTACTCTCTCGATGCGGTCGTAAATCCGACTTGTTTCGAAGCGACGGAGACGTGGCCGTCACCGATGAGCAATCCGAGGAATCGACCGAGGTCTTCGGTTACCTCGTTCGGAATCCGGATAGGATCGCGCTGGGCGACACTCTGGTTCTCACCGTCGTACTCAGTGAGTGCCGTCTCGATAGCCTCAGACTTTCGCGCCTGGCCGGTCTCTCGATATCGCATCACGGTCCACAGAGAGACGCCGGCCTCGTCGGCAACGTCCTGGAGTGTGGTGTTCGTCGGATTATCCCAGTCGACCGGGGCGTACTCCGTTGGCCACACTCCATTGCCGCCGGAAATCGCTATTTCGTCACCTTGAGAGAGTTCGTCAAGGCGTACCCACGACCCGTCTGGAAGTCGAATACGGTGGTTATTCGACCCGGTGAGCTCGAACCCACGACGTGTCTGCACAGTGACGGTCTCGTGGTCAGGGATGACGTTCGAGTCGTATACACGTCGTTTCTGGTCGCCGTCAGAGACAGAGACGTGCGAGTCAACGACGTCCTCCATCGGAATTAGCCCGTCTTCGGTAAACGTGAGGGTATCCGGGGCGACACAGGCCCACCCCTCGTTCATCACCTTCGTCATCTTCTGCGGGGCGAAGTAGTAGGCCTCCCGGCGGAGACAGTCGAGGACGTCGACCTGCCACTCCTCGAACTCGACGGCCTTCTCGGCGTCCTCGTCGTAGCGCTTGCCGTGCTCGCGGAGGAACGCGAGGAGGTCTGGCTCCGGTTCGGCGGGGACGGTCGGTGTCTCGCCCTCCTCGCGGTTGTCGTCGAGCCACTCCTCGTCGAAGATGGCGGCCGACACCTCCTCGGAGAGGCCGAGTTCTTCGAGCGTCTCCTCGACGTCGGGACCGTCGACGTCGCCGTCGCCGTCGAGTGGCCGTTCCTCGTAGACGTGGTGCTGGTCGACGTTGTCCTCCAGACAGAGCACGCTGTCGACGAACGCCTCGACCTCGGAGCGTTCGACGTCGGGGTCGGCCATGTGCTCGCCGATGGTTTCGGCGTGGCGTTCGAGCATCGCCGCGGCGTCGGGGTCGTCGCGGAACATCCCGAACCACTGGTTGTTCGCGAAGAAGTCCGAGTGAGCCTCGACGTGCGTGATGACCGCCTTCTGGTCGGCCAGCGTGTTCGACTCCTGGAGGAACGCGTGGGCCGGGTCGTCGTTGTTGACGATTTCGAAGGCCTTCCCGCCGAGGTAGCGGTTCTGCTTGCGCTGGCGGTCGTACTGCATCCCCCAGCGCCAGTGGGGATAGCGCGTCTGGAACCCGCCGTAGGCGATGAGTTCGTTCATCTCGTCGTTGTCGACGATCCAGTAGTTCACGTCGTACGGTTCGAGTCCGAGTTTCTCGGCGAGGCGGCGCGCCGCCGCCGCCGGTTCTTCGAGGTCGTCGGCGATGCGTCGTTTCTCTCTGTCGGCAGGTCTCATTCTGAATCACCCCCACCCTCGGTGCTGAGGATGGTCTCGATGGCGTCGGTCACGTCGTCGCGGCCGCCGACGTGGGCGACGGCCACGTTGTCGGCGTCGCCGAGGCGTTCTTGCACCTTGTCACCGTGGCGACCCCGCTGGACCGACCCGGGTTGGGTCTCCACGTAGGCGTGGAGGTTGGCGTCGATCTCCTCCATCAGCGAGACGACGTTCTCCTCGGTGTCGCTGTGGGAGTTCTCGCCGTCGCCCGCGGCGAAGACGTAACGGTTCCACTCGTTCCAGGGGTACGCTGAGAGGAGTTCGTCAGCGAGTTCGTACGCGCTGGAGATCTTCGTCCCGCCGCCGGAGCGGATGCCGAAGAACTCCTCGCGTTCGACCTCCCAGGCCTCGACGTCGTGGGCGATGTAGACGAACTCGGCGTTGTCGTACTTCCCCTGGAGGTACCAGTCGAGGGGCGTGAACGTCCGCTCGACGAGTTCGCGTTTCTCCTCGCGCATCGAACCGGAGACGTCGCGGATGTTGACGACCACGACGTTCTTCTCGTACTCCTCCTCGATCTCGGGGTAGCGGAAGCGCTCGTCCTCCCGTCGGAAGGGGACGCGGTCGACGCCCTCGCGACGGATACGCGCGGCCGTCGACTCCTGTTCGACGTTCGCCTCCATGGTGTCGATACTCGGCCACGTCGAGCGCTCCTCGTCGTCGAGGTCGCGGGCGCGGTCGGCGATCCAGGCACGGGAGACGGGGATGTTCTCCCCGCGCGCCCAGCGGAACACCTCGTCGACGCCCCAACCGTCGACCTTCAGCGCCTCCTCGACGTACGACTCGTCGAAGTCGGTCGCGAGTTTGCGCTTCAGGCCGCGCTTGAACAGGCTGTCGAAGTCGAGAGTGCCCTTCGGCCCGCTCTGGGCGATGTCGTTGAAGTCGCCCTCGGACTCTTCGGCGACCTTCTTGCCCTTGGGTTCGAGGTCGAGTCCGAGGCGGTCGTCGAGTTCCTCGGCGAACTCCTCGGGGTCCATCTCGTAGTACTCGTGTTCGCCGGCGCTGTCGCCGGCCTCGTCGCCGTCGCCCTCCTCGTCTCCGTCGCCGTCCCCGTCGCCCTGTCCGGGTTGTGGCTGGCCGACCGGCTGGCCGGGTTGGGGTTGGCCGCCCTGGCCCTGTCCGACTCCACCCTGGTCGAGTTGGTCGTACTCGAACTCGGGGAGGTCGACGATTTTCACCGGCACCTGGATCTTCTCACCGTCACCGAGTTCACCGTGCGAGATGAACTCGGCGAGGTCTTGGCGACGCTGTTCACCGACCTCCCGGTAGCGTTCGAGGTCTTCTCTCAGTCCCATCGGTAGCTCACCTGATTCATGACGTGTCTGCTGGTCAGTTCGGCCGACGCCGGTGTGTAGCCGAAGTCGGCGACGAGGCGCTCGACGGTCGCCTCCTTCACGCGTTCGGTCTCGGTGCCCTCGGGCGGGTCGTCCCACTGGTCGGGGTCGAGGTCGGGGAACGCCCGCGCGACGTCGTCCCAGTCGGTCGCGTCGAGGACGGTCTCGATGACTGGAATCTCCGAGAGGTCGACGTCCTGCACGCGGAAGTCGTCGGTTCGGTGCTCCCACGCGTGGCGGTTCAGTGCGGTCAGAATCTTCCCCTCGCGGAACTCGCGGACCTTCTTCGAGGGGTCGGTGCCGTCGTAGGCGTCCTCGTCGAAGCGACCGAGGTGCTCGGTCTCGAACACCTTCATCTTCAACGGGTCGGGGTCGTCCTCGCCGTCCGGGCCCTCGACGGCACCGTCGGTCGCCCACGCGTAGACGTGTTCGACGTACTCCTCGACGGTGGCCTCGTCGACCGTCCGCTCGAACATGATGGCGTCGACTACGTCGTCTTCCTGCCGGGCGAACACCTCGTCTTTGACCGCGACGACGCGGTCCTCGTAGCGTTCGCGCTCCGCGTCGGAGAAGACCGGCGCCTCGGCGAGTCCGTCGACCATCGCGTTCAGCACGTCGCGGGGCATGACGACGTCCTCGACCGGGAGGTCGGGGTGGTGGCGGTCGGTCTTCGCGTGCAGGAGGTCCGAGAGGACGTCCCGCGTGAATGTGACTGGGACGCCGTCCTGGCCCTCCTCGCGGTCGCCGAACTCCACGTCGTCGAGCGTGACGCGTTCGTCGCCGTCGCGGAGGTACCCGCGGTCGTAGAGCAACGCCTTGTCCACGAGGTCCATCCCCGAGGGGAGGTCGTCGTCGTGGAGTCTGGTGACGACGTCGTAGAGCGAGGCCGCGGCGACGGCGTGGGGGGCGAACTCCCGCACGCGGCGCTCGCCGTCGGATTCGACGGTCACCGCGACGCGTTCGCGGGTGCGCGACTCCTCTTCGGCCTCGGTCCACACTCTCGTCTCACCGAGGAGTTCGCGACGGAGGAGTTGGGCTTCGAGACTCGCGTTCGTCAGGTAGGTGAACTCGCGGCGGTCGAGGCGGCGCTTGAGTGCCTTCAGCGGGTCGAAACGCTGCTTGTCGGCGTGCTGGTTCAGTTGGGCCTCGAGGTCGTGGTTCGAGATGACCAGCAACTGGGTGTCGACGTCCATGTGGATGCCCTTGTCCAGTTTGACCGCCCCCTCGTCGGGGACGTTCAGGAGTTTCCGCAGGAGGTCGGCGTGCTGGGCCGCGTCCTCGACGACGGTGATGCCGCTGTTCCCCTGCGAGAGGACGCCGTCGTAGCTGAACGCCTGCGGGTTCTTCCGCCCGCGGGAGTCGAGGCGGGCGAGTTGCTCGGGCATCCACGAACCGACGAGACGCTCCTTGGGTGAGCCGGCGTCCTCGGAGTGGAGCACGCCGATTCCCTGCCCGACGTCCATCACGTAGTTCTTCACCCGGAGATGGGCCGGGTCGGTGACCGCCGCGAAGCGGTCGTCGCGGCCCTCCCTGCGGTACTGCTCTTCGAGGAAGTCGTAGGCTTCCCGGCAGAACGGGTCGAGACCCGTGTCAGCACGGGGCGGAGCTACGTCGTCCTCTTCGGCGACGGCGTCGAGGATACGCTCGCGCGTCTCGGGTGGGAACACGGCCAGCGGATTCGACTGGACCGGACTCTCGTACCACTCGTCGTCGTCCGGTCGGGTGTCGCCACCGCCGTAGGTCAGGCCGGGGTCGGCGTCCGCGGCGGAGACGTTCCACTCGACGGTGTAGCGACGGCCCCCCTCGGTCTTCGAGTAGGCGCGCAGGCCGTTGACGAGACAGCGTTTGAACTCCGATTTCCCGGTGGCGGTCGGGCCGGTGAACCAGAGAATCTTCTCCTCTTTCCCGCGGCCGGCGGCGACGCTCCGCAGGTCGTCGACGAACCCGTTGAGGAGTTCCGTGTTGCCGAGGACGGCGTGTTCGCCGTCGTTGGCGGGGTCGTCGAAGAAGCGGTAGCGCTCGCGCTCTTCGCCGTCCTCGACGACCTCGCGGGTCCCGAAGTGCTCGATGGCGTCGAGCAGGTAGCGCGAGGCGTGGGCCGCTCGCGTCGGGTGGTCGTCGAGGGTGTCGACGAACTCCGCGAGGCTCATCGGCTCCTCGCGTGCGTCGGCGAGTTCCTCGTCCGCGGCGCGGAGGTAGTCCTCGGTCATGGTTCACTCCGCTTCCAGTTCGGAGCGGGCGACCTCCGCGCCGGCGAACTCGAGGACTTCGCGCGCACCACCCTCGGAGTAGCCGCGCTCTTTGAGTGCCTCGACCCACGCCGAGCGCTCCTCGCCGAGGTCGTTGGCCGACACCAGCGCGGAGAAGTTGATGTTGTGTTTCTTGTCCTCCCAGAGTTTACGTTCGAGGGCGCGGCGCAGGCGCTCGTTGTCCTGCGGGTGGAAGGTGTCGCCCTCGCGGGCGCGCCGGGAGACCCAGTTCGAGACCTCCTGGCGGAAGTCGTCCTTCCGGTCTTCGGGGACCTCCAGTTGCTCCTCGACGGCGCGCAGGAACGTCTCGTCCGGTTCGCGGTCGCGGCCCGTCACCTCGTCGGCGACGGTGTCGTCGTCGATGTAGGCCATGACGTGGTCCATGTACTTCTCGCCCTGGCGCTGGATCTCTTCGACGTCGTAGGCGAGCGCGTGGCGGACGTCCTCGATGGCGCGCTCTTTGTACTCCTCGCGGACCATCTCGAGGTAGCGGTGGTAGACCTCGAAGCGCTCTTCGGGGATGGAGCCGTGGTTCTCGAGGTTCTCCTCCAGGTGGACGAACACCGTCAGCGGCGAGAGGAACCCGCGGTCGCGGTGCATCGAATCCATGATGGCCTCGGCGATCTCGTCGCCGATGAACCGCGGGGAGACCCCCTCCATCCCCTCCGCGACGTCGGCCTTGTCGGCGCCCTCCTCACGGAGTTTCTTCACGTCGACGTCCTCGGTCTCGTCGACCTCGCCGTTGTACGCCTTCGCTTTCTGCACGAGGTCGACGGTGTCGTTGTCCGGTTCCTCGACGCGGGTGAGGACGCCGAACAGTCCCGCCATCTGGAGGGTGTGTGGCTCGACGTGGATGTCCGGGACGTCGGCGTTCCGGAGGAGTTTCTCGTAGATCTGCGCCTCGTTTTCGTACTCGAGGACGTACGGGAAGTCGACGCGCTTGGTGCGGTCGTTGAACGCCTCCATCGTCTCGTCGCCGGTCTTGTCCCGGTACTCGGGCATGTTCGTCCGGCCGACGATGACCTGATCGATGTCGATTCGGGGGTTGTTCTTCGGCTTGATCGTCTGCTCCTGGGTGGCGTGCAGGAAGTCGTAGAGGAACTCCTTCTGGAGTTTGAGGAGTTCTTCGCCGCTGAACAGCCCGCGGTTGGCGTTACAGAACGCCCCCGAGAAGTCGAACGCGCGCGGGTCGGACTCGCCGTAAACGGCGATCTTCGAGTAGTCGACGTCGCCGGTGAGTTCCGTCTCGTCCTGGTTCTTCTTGTCCTTGGGCTCGAAGGTCTCGATGCCCTCGCGGCGGTTCTCGTCGGCGACGAACCGGACGATCTCGACGTGGTTCTCGAGGACGGCCTGGAGGTCGTCGTCGTAGTGCGCCAGAAGCCGGTCCATGTAGAACTCGGACTCGGGGTCGAGCGCCTGGTCGTTGCGGAGCGTGTAGGGCGCGTCGAGACCCTCGTTCATGTCGTCGAGGACTTCCTGGCGCTGCTCCTTCGGGAGCAACACGAGGGGGTCCTGGTTCATCGGCGACCGGACGGTGTCGTCCGCGGGGTCCTGGTCGTCGACGATCTCGCAGAGGTTCGTCCAGCGGAAGGTGTACATCCGCCCGGCGTCGCGGCGGGTGTAGTCCTCGAAGTAGGTTCGCACCTGCGAGTCGAACGCCGACTTCCCCGAACCGACCGGCCCGAGGAGCAGGAGGATACGCTTCTCCGGGCCGAGTCCGCGAGCGCCGCTCTTGACCTTGTTGACGAATTCGTGGATAGCCTCGTGGACCTCTCGGCCGTAGAACGTGTTCTCGCCGTCGTGGAGCGGGTCCTCCGAGGCGAGTTCGTACTCGACGAGGGCCGCGTCCTCGTCGTAGGTCGTCCCGTAGTAGTCGAACATGTCGGCGAGCCGCTGGTGGGCCGCCCGTGCGACCTTCGGGTCGTCCTGGCACTGTTCGAGGTACCACGCGAAGTCGTGGGCTTCGCGGAGGTCGTCGGGCGTGGAGTCACGGTACTGCTCGCTGAGCCGTTCGAGTGTGTTCCCAGGCATGGTTAGGTCGTGGCGCTTGCCGTGTTCTTTGTTACCGATGCACACAGCCAGTGCGACCCACCACGATTCGGGTTCGACGTGCGCGACGGCGGGGGGAGGGCGGGGCGCAGTGCCGGTGCGGTATCGGTACTGGTTTATGTTAACGGCTCACACGACTAAAAGGGTTACCCTCACACCGATGACGGGTGGTGGTACCAGGGATTTACCTCACCTCCACTTTGTACTTAAATGTTCACCACGCAGACGGCCCTGTGCGGTCGTTTTCGACGGGTCTCAGTCGCCGCCCTGGTGTTCCTCGTGAAACTTCGCGACGAGGAATTCGGTCGCCGGTTTCTTCTCCCCCTGGGGGACGAAGACGAACGGAATCGGCGTGTCGAACGCCCGCTCGCCGTACAGTCCCCAGTCGCCGACCGACCGCGTCGTCCCGCCGTACGCGATGGGGATGTCCCGCAGTTCTCCCGGTTCGTACTCGGGGACGTACGAGCGTTCGATCCACACCTCGTGGGTCGGGAGGTCGAGTTCGTCGGCGAGCGCGCGTTCGAGTCGGTCCGCGTTCGTGGTCAGCCACTCACCAAAGGCGTCAAGGTCCACGTCGACACGGTCCGCGTACGCGATGCGGTGTTTCCAGCAGGTCTTGGGGAACCGGCGCGCTCGGAATCGGTCGTAGAGCGCCGCGAGCGTCGAGTCGGGGTGGTCGCGGGCGGCGTGGCGGAGCCGTTCCATCAGCGTGTTGTCGTCGATTTCGCCGTCGAGGACCTGGTCGACGGTCACCGGCCGCTCGTCGGTGAGGTCGTCGAGTTCGTCGAGCATCGCGCGGAGGAGGACGTTGGCGTACACCGACTTGTGGTGTTGGGTCACCCACATGTAGAGCGCGATGCGCCCTTCGAGGTAGTTGCCGATAGTGCTCAGTGCCTTCTCCGAGAGCGCGAGTCCCTCCTCCGGGTGGGCGGTGTAGGCGTCGACCATCCGGTCGGTGTCGAAACTCAGGACGTCGGCGCCGGTCATCCGGTTGTCGCGGGTGATGTAGTCGAGTCGGTCGACGTCGATGGGCGAGTGGAGGAGTTGTGCACCGAGGCCGAACTGCCACGGTCCGCCGCGCTCGTAGACGAGACTGTACCCCAAGACGTAGCCACACACCTCGTAGGGGTCGACACCGAGGCGCGACAGCGCCTCCCGGTACTCGCGGAGGACCGTGAGACAGCCGAGGAGTTCGTGGGGACTCGCGTCCCCGAGGGGGCTGTCGTCGAGTCCCGCCTCCTCGAAGGCCTCGACGAGTCCGTGGTCGTCGAGGCGCGCGTACAACTCGTCGGTGTCGAGGAAGCGCTCGGCGAGGTGAGAGAACGGCGGGTGGCCGACGTCGTGGAGGAGACAGGCACACTCCAGCGTGCGCTGAATCTCGTCGAGGACGCCCTCGTCGGTGTTCCGGGTGAAGTAGGTCTGCGTCCGGAGGTTCTCGAAGACGGTCCGGCCGAGGTGGTAGACGCCCAGACTGTGCTCGAAGCGCGTGTGGTTCGCGCCGGGATAGACGAGGTGCGTCGCCGAGAGTTGCCGGACGTAACGCATCCGCTGGAACGGACGCGTGTCGACGATCCGGTCGACGAGTGACTGGTCGAGTTCGATGTAGCCGTGGACGGGATCTTTGATCTGTGTCGTCGGCATGAGGAGACACCGCGTTCCGTCGCGGCGGGACGCGACAGCGGAGGTACCACGCCTACCCGCCGTAGCGCCGTCGGGTTTTCGGTCTCCACCCGGGTCGACAGCCGCCCGGAAGAATTGGCACACGTCGCCAACCTCTAAGTCTCCGCCCGTGAACGGGGTAGGCATGGACGAGACGCGCAGGGAACTTCTCGAGTTGCTCCGGGAGAACGCCCGCTACGAGGTCGCCGACCTCGCACGCCAACTCGGCGTCGACGCCGAGACGGTCGAAGAACACCTCGCCGCGCTCGAACGCGCGGGCGTCCTCCGCGGCTACACCGCCGTCGTCGACTGGCGGAACGTTGACGAGGAGCGCGTCCGCGCGAGCGTCGAGTTGAACGTCGAACTCGACCGCGAGACCGGCTACGAGGACATCGCTCGCCGTATCGCGAAGTACCCCGAGGTGCGCGAACTCCGCCTCGTCAGCGGGGACTACGACTTCGCCATCGAGGTGGAGGGCGAGTCGATGAACGAGGTCTCGCAGTTCATCTCCGAGCAGATCGCTCCCATCCCGGAGATCACCCAGACGGTCACCCACTACGTGATGGAGACCTACAAGGAGGCCGGCATCGACTTCGAGCGCGCCGACGAGGACGACCGACTCACGTACTCGCCATGAAGCTCTCGGAGCGAGCGAAGCAGACGCCGCCCTCCGGCATCCGGCGGTTCTTCGAGATAGCCGAGGAGATGGACGACGTCATCTCCCTCGGCGTCGGCGAACCCGACTTCAGCGCGCCGTGGGCCGCCCGCCGCGCCGCCATCGACTCCCTCGAACAGGGGAAGACTTCCTACACGTCGAATCGCGGGATGCGCGAACTCCGCGAGGAGATTTCCGAACACGTCCGGCGCTACGACCTCGACTACGACGCCGAAGACGAGATTCTCGTCACCACGGGTGTCAGCGAGGCCGTCGACCTCGCGATGCGCGCGCTAGTCGACCCCGGAGACACCGTCGCCGTCGTCGAACCAGCCTACATCTCCTACGGCCCGGACGCCTCCTTCTCGGGTGGCGAGACCCTCTCGGTCCCCACGCGCGCGGAAGACGAGTTCCGCCTCACCTACGACGCCCTCGCCGACGCGGGTGCCGAGGATGCCGAGGTGCTCGTCATGTGCTTCCCGAACAACCCCACCGGCGCGGTGATGACCGAGGACGACCTGGTGGAGGTCGCGGACTTCGCGAAAGAACACGACCTCGCCGTCCTCTCCGACGAGGTGTACGCCGCACTCACCTACGGCGACGACCACACCTCCATCGCCACGCTCCCGGGGATGCGTGAGCGGACGCTCGTGTTCAACGGCTTCTCGAAGGCCTACGCGATGACCGGTCTCCGCCTCGGCTACGCGATGGGACCGCCCGAGGTGGTCGACGCGATGAACCGCATCCACCAGTACACGATGCTCTCGGCGCCCACCACCGCCCAGCACGCCGCCCTCGAAGCCCTCCGTACCTGCGACGAGGACGTCGTCTCGATGCGCGAGCAGTACAACCGCCGGCGGCGCTTCGTCCTCTCCCGTTTCGAGGAGATGGGCATGGACTGCTTCGAGGCGAGGGGCGCCTTCTACGTCTTCCCGCGGTGTGGTGGCGACGACGAGCAGTTCGCCGAAGAACTCCTCCGCGAGGAGGGCGTCGCCGTCGTGCCGGGCCGGGTCTTCGCCGAGAGCGGCGAGGGCCACCTCCGCATCTCCTACGCCCGTTCGCTGAGTGAACTCCGCGAGGCGATGAACCGCATCGAGTCGTTCTACGAGGACTGGGAGGCGGAGTAGTCCCACCCGAGTGGGGGCGTAGCACGGCTCAGTCGACGTTTATCCCCGATGACGACGCACTCTCCCCCATGGAGTACGACGTCTCCTACGGCCCGTCGTTCGCACAGTTGACCGTCGACCTCGACGAGGGCGAGTCCGTCGACGCGGAACCCGGCGCGATGGTCGCCACGTCCGAGGGTATCGCGATGGAGACGGGCACCGCCGGTTCGGGTGGGCTACTCGGCGCCGCGAAGTCCGCGCTCGGCGGCGAGTCCTTCTTCGTGAACACGTTCCGGGCCGAGCAGCCGGGTCACGTGAAGTTCGCGCCACCGCTCCCCGGTGACGTGGTCGCCCACGAACTCGCCGACGAGACGCTCTACCTCCAGTCGGGGGCGTTCCTCGCGGCCGAGTCCGACGTCGAGGTGAGTTCGGGTCTCGGCGGCGCCACCTCCTTCTTCGGCACCGAGAGTCTGGTCCTGCTCGAACTCTCCGGGCGCGGCCACGCCTTCTTCGGGAGTTACGGCGCGGTCGACCGCGTCGAAATCGCCGCGGGCGAGACCTACACCGTCGACACCGGCCACGTCGTCGCGTTCGACGAGACGGTCTCCTTCTCGACGCGCTCCATCGAGCGAGGGCTGAAGGGCAAACTCTTCGGCGGCGAGGGGTGGGTCTGCGACTTCACAGGGCCGGGGACGGTGTGGCTCCAGACGCGTGACTTCGAGGCGCTCACCGCACGCCTCGCCGCGGAACTCCCGACCGGCGGGAACTGACCGAGAAACTCTCAGCCGACGTATCCCCGTACCTGTCGCCAGTGGAGGAGCGAGAAGCCCAGCAGGATGACGAGGAAGCCGACGAGCGCCTCGGGCCCGAGCACCTCGCCGAGGAGCACCCACCCGAAGACCGTCGCGACGACCGGGACCACGTAGTTGACGAGGTTCACCTTGTACGGGACGAGGCTGTCGAGTAACTCGAAGTAACAGATGAACCCCGCTGCACCCGGGAGGATGGCGATGTAGAGGAGCGCGGCGATGGAGAGCGGCGTCCACTGGACGGCCGCGAGCGACTCCCCGGAGGCGAGACTCCCGACGTGGATGAGGAGCGCGCCGAGGAACATCGACCACCCAGTGAGCGGTCGGGCGTCGAGTCGCTGGTCGAGGCGTTCGGCGAGCGTGCTCCCGAGCGCGATGGCGACGACGCCACCGAAGACGAGTAGCGGGCCTCGCAGTCCGCCACTCTCACCGCCACCGAGGCCGCCGAGTCCGCCGAGTCCGGCGACGTCCGGACCGACGAGGACGACGACGCCGGCCAACCCACACAGCAGTCCGGCGGCGTCGCGGACGGTGATGTCCTCCTCGGGGAGCAACACGCGGCTGAACCCCGCGGTGAGGACCGGGTTCATCGCGACGAGAATCGCCGCGATGGCGCTCGGAACGTACTGTTGGCCGAGGAACAACAGCGCGTGGAAGACGGCGAAGATGAGGACGGCGCGGACGAGAATCTGCTGGGCGTCGGCCCACCCCCGCGGGACCCAACGCTCACACGTCGCCGCGGCATAGGCGAGGACGACGAGGCCGCCGAATTCGTAGCGCAGCGCCGCGTAGAGTACCGGTGGGAAGTAGTTGAGGCCGAACTTGATTGCGACGAACGCGGACCCCCAGAGGAAGGCGAGTGTGAGGAACAAGACGACGTCTCGACGGTCCGCCATAGTTGGACCGCGGAGAGGAGGAAGTAAAACGTACCGCTGTGGGCAACGTGGGCGGTCGACCCACGGGTGCGAGATCGGTCCCGCGGGCGACCTATCGGACGGCGGCGAACTCACGCCGGACGAACCGGGCGAGCAGGCGGAAGCGGTGCCGGAGGACGCGCCGGCCGTGGGGCGCGAACCGAGTCGAGAGTCGGCCTGCGACGAGACCGGCCAGCAGGGCAGCGTGGACCGGGTGCGTCAGCAGGTACAGGGCGACCGGGATCGCGGCGGCGAAGAGGAGGGGCTTCCACGGCGCGGGTGCCCGTCGGTAGGCGCGCTGTACGTCGAATCGTCGGTGGTCGGGTCGTCGCATCTGTTCGCGGTGGTCGGGTGGCGGTTCGGGGACGGTGCTAGTGGGGCGGGCCGACGTCGCGGACGTCGCGGACGTCGACGCGTTGGACGCCGAATCCCTCGCGGAGGGTTTCGGCGACGTGGTCCGCGTCGATTTCGGTGTCGGCGTCCCGGTCGGCGGCGAGCGTCAGGTCGACCCGGACGTCCGTGTGGACGGTGTTGAGGTCCGGGCGAACTGCCGTCACGCCGAGGTCTTCGACGGCGTCGACGGCGTCGACGCGTTCGACGACGGACTGTGCTCCGTCGACGAGGGTGCCCTGGTCGTTGCGCGGGACCTGAACGCGGAGGTCGGCGGTGACACCGACTCGTGGCATCTGGATGGCCATACGCTCCCGCCGAGCGTCGAACTCGGCCGGCGGCCCTGTCCGCGGGAGCGGCACGCTCCCGTCGCTGTGACGTCGTTCGCGGCGGCGTCGGAGAAGGCGTATCCCGGTCCGGTTCCGTTCGGCGGTCGCGGACCGGGGACGCACCCCGAGTCCGCCGCGTGTGACGTCACGCGGCGGCGGGATGCGCGCTGATGCGGGCGGATGCGAGAGACCACCCGGATACGCACACCCCGGCACCCTTCGGTGCGCGGAGAGACCCCGCGCTCGTGGCGAAGCGAGCGGCGGGGTTCGGTGTGCGGTAGGTGGTCATCTCGGGTCACCCGCGAATCGCCCTCGTAGGGCGACTCACGTGACTGGAGTGTCAACGGGTGAACCCATAAGCCTTACCCGTGTGTGTCAGTCGGTGACGTACGACTCGGCCCGGAGCTGTCGGTAGGCGTCGGCCATCGTGGCCATCGAGAAGACGAAGACGACGGTGTTGAGGAACACTTCGAGCACTTCGAGGGCGACGAAGGGGACGAGACCGAACAGTCGGTTCGTGAGGAAGACGGCGACGAACGCGTCGAGCAGCGAGAACACCCCGAACGATGCGACGAGGGCGAGGACACGCAGTCGGTGGCCCGCGGTAGCCCGCCAACTCCGCCGAATCGCGCGCGGGAAGGGTGCGTCCTCGACGGCGATGTAGAACTGCGTGAACAGCATCCCGAGGTACGCGAGGACACCTGGGACGACGAAGAGGAGCGTCCCCGCGGCGACGACGAGCGCGACGGTCAGTCCGCCGACGACGAAGTGGAAGACGGCCCACCCCGCACGACGCCGGAAGACGCCCGGCGGAAGCCCGTGTTGGCAACCGCGTGCGAACGCCCGCGTCAGGACGACCGTGAGTGAGACGAGTCCGAGACCGGTCACCGCGAGCGCGAGTGCGTACACGGGGTAGCTGGCGTGGTAGCCGAGCGGCGACGTGACTGGCGTCAGGACGAGCGAGCCGGAACGACTGGCGAACAGCCGGGAGACGAGACCGTAGACGGTCGACTGGAACACCGTGAACAGGAGCGCGTAGGCGAGGTAGAGACAGACGCCGACGGGCGTCACGAGTTGGGCCGCTCCGCTCCGGAGCGCCCGACCGACGCGCAGAGTCATACCCCACCTTCGAAATCGGGGACCGAGTGCGTTTCGACTACGCCCTCAGGTTTCGGACTCGTCGAGCCACCGGGGGACCTCGGGCGGTTCGTAGGCCTCGAAGCGGTCGAGCAGGTCGTCGGGGTCGTCGGCGACGAGGACGAGGTCGCGGTGGTCCTCGGAGACGAACCCCTGCGCGGTGGCGTGGTCGAAGAAGGAGACGAGGTCGTCGAAGTAGTCTTCGACGGCGAGAAAGCCACAGGGGTCCCGGTGGATGCCGAGTTGTGCCCAGGTGAGGATTTCGCAGATCTCTTCGAGCGTGCCGAGTCCGCCGGGGAGCGCGGCGAACCCGTCGGCGAGGTCCGCCATCGTCTGTTTGCGCTCGTGCATGGAGTCGACGACCCGGAGGTCGCTGAGTTCCTGGTGGGTGACCTCGCGGGCGTCGAGGGCCTCGGGGATGACGCCGACCGCCTCGCCGCCGTGGTCGAGGACGGCGTCGGCGACGGCGCCCATCATCCCGACGCTCCCACCGCCGTAGACGAGTGTGAGGTCGCGCTCGGCGAGCGTCCGCCCCATCTCCCGGGCGGCGTCGAGGTACTCGGGTCGATCACCGGGACTCGAACCGCAGTACACGCAGACAGCGTCCATGTCGACGGATTCGCGCGGGCCACTCCTGAAGGTTGCGCGTTCACGGTCTCGATGGGGTCACGGTTGCCACGTGACTCGGCCGGTGGAGACAGCGCGTGCTGCCGGCGAAGGTTCACGTACGAAGACGGGACCAGACGCCCCGTGCGATAGCTGGAGCGACACGCCGGCCACGCGACGTCGGCCGGACACCGGCGTGTCGAGAGCGGAGCGTCCGGTCCGTCAGCCACTCAGAACTGCTCGTCGACCTGTCGGTAGGTCGCTTCGAGGTCGCCGGAGTTGTCGATGGTGACGTGGTCCATCTCCACGGGGTCGAACGTCTCGGTGAAGATGTCGTAGACGTCGACGTCGGCGTCGCTCTCGTCTTCGGTCCGCGAGCGGATGCGCTCTCTCGCGACGTCCTCGTCGCACTCGACGACGACGAGTTCGAAGTCGGCGCCGGCGTCGGCCGTCCGCTCGCGCGCCCACTCGCGGTAGCGCACGTCCTGAAAGGTCGCGTCGACGACGACGCTCTCGCCCGCTTCCAGCCGTTCGCGCGCCCGGTCGAGCACCTCGCGGTAGACGGCCGACACCTCCTCCTCGGTGTACTCGGGGTCCGGGAAGAGTTCCTTCCTGACGACGTCTGTCCGCAGGCGTTCGGCGTCGAGGCGCTCGGCGATGGCCTCCGCGACGGTCGTCTTCCCCGTACCGGGGAGTCCACAGACCGCGACGAGTCGGGTCACTACCGGAGAGTCGGGGCGTCGGCGCCTAAAAGTTCGCGGAGTCGGCCGGTCGTCCGCGAGGTCTCACTCGGGTTCGTGCGCTCCGTCGAAGCACTCCTCCAGCGGAGCGACGACCTCGTCGGCGACGGTGTAGGGGTCCGTCTCGCGGTCGAGGACCCGGTCGACCAGGTGGTCCATCCCGCCGCGACGCTCGATCTCGTCTTCGAGGAGCGCACTCGCGTCTTCGCGGAGGAGCATCCGGATCTCTTCGGCGTATCGCTGGCGCTCTTTCTCCTCGCGCTCGCCGGTCTCGTCGAGCCACTCGCCGTGGGCCGCGAACGCGTCGAGGAGTTCCTCCAGTCCCTCGCGCTGGGTCGCGACCGTCTCGACGACGCGGGGGTCCCAGCCGTCTTCCTCGCGGTCGCGCATGTCGAGCATCCCCTTCAACTCCGAGACCGTCTTGTCCGCGCCGGCGAGGTCCGCCTTGTTGACGACGAAGACGTCGCCGATTTCGAGGATCCCCGCCTTGAGCATCTGGATGTCGTCGCCGGAACTCGGTGGGACGAGCACCGCGACCGTGTCCGCGGTCTTCACGACGTCGACCTCGTTCTGTCCGGCGCCGACCGTCTCGATGATGATCTTGTCTTTGCCGAAGGCGTCGAGGGCCTTCACCGCGTCGCCGGTCGCCGTCGAGAGACCGCCGAGGCTCCCGCGCGCGGACATCGAGCGGAAGAAGACGTCCATGTCCCCGACGTTGCTCGCCATCCGGACGCGGTCGCCGAGGACGGCCCCGCCGGAGAACGGCGAGGACGGGTCGACGGCGATGACGCCGACCGTCAGCCCCTCGTCGCGATAGGCCTTCGCGAGTTTGTCGACGAGCGTCGACTTCCCGGCGCCGGGGCTCCCGGTGATGCCGATCACGTCGGCGTGGCCCGTGTGCTGGTGGAGCGCCGAGACGATGTCGCGGTAGTCGGCCTCTCGATTCTCGATCTTCGTGATGACGCGGGCCAGCGCGCGGTGTTTCCCCGCCAGCAACTCTTCGACGAGTCGTGGCTCGCCGCCGTCGGAACGCAGTTCCGACGAGGGTCGCCTCGTGTCTCTCGGCTCGTCGCCGTCCTCGTCCTCCATCCTATCGTTTGACGTTCTGGCGGACGAACTGGATAGTCTCTTCCATCTCCGTGCCGGGACCGAAGATGGCGTCGACTCCCTCTTCGTAGAGTTTCTCGCGGTCGTCGTCGGGGATGATTCCCCCGACGATGAGCAACGTGTCTTCGAAGGCATCGTACTCCTTCAGGCCCTCGACGACCTTCGGGACGAGCGTGTTGTGCGCACCCGAGAGGATGGAGATCCCGACGACGTCGACGTCCTCCTGGACGGCCGCGTTGACGATCTCGTCCGGCGCCTTGTGGAGCCCCGAGTAGATGACTTCGAAGCCGGCGTCGCGGAACGCCCGCGCGATGACGTGGGCACCCCGGTCGTGCCCGTCGAGTCCGACCTTCGCGATGAGACAGCGGATGTTCCGCTCCTGCTCTGTCCCTGCTTCGACACTCATACGTGAAGGTTACACACACCCGACTTTCACTCTAACGGTCACGAACGATACTGTAGTTGCGCTACAGCAACTCAGTTTGACCGCCGAAGCGAAAGAGGGTATAGTCTGACGCCGGAAGGGACGGCCATGAGCCGTCCAACCGACGCGGTCCTCGACGGGCCGACCGGCGAGTGGTTGGCCGACCACGCGAAACTCGTGACGGCCGTCCTCTCGGTGGTCGGCTACGGACTCGTGGCCTCGGCGTTCGCCGGCGTGATCCCGTTGTTCCCCGACCTCACGCGCGCACAGGTACTCCTCTTCTCCGACCTCATCGCCGTCGTGAACACCACCGCGCTGGTCGTCCTCCTCGTCGGATGGCGCGCGATTCGCCGCGGGGACGTCGCCCGCCACCGACGGGCGATGGTGACGACGTTCCTCCTCATCTGCGTCTTCCTCGTCCTCTACCTCTGGAAGGTCGGTGGTGGCTTCGAGAAGTCCATCGTCATCCGGCAGGGACAGTTCCTAGACCAGTACGCGGGCGTCGTCGAACCGCTCTACCTCCTGATGCTCGCGGTCCACATCGTCCTCTCCGTCGTCGCGGTGCCGGTCGTCCTCTACGCCATCCTCCTCGGACTCACCCACCCGCCCGACGAACTCGGCGACACCGCCCACCCGCGCGTCGGCCGCGTCGCGGCGTTCGCGTGGGGACTCAGCCTCTTCCTCGGCGTCGTCACCTACGTCTTGCTCAACCACGTCTACTCGTGGGAGGCGATGGAGCGCGGTCTCCTCGTGCTCCTCGCAGCACCCGGCCTCCGTGTCCGGTGCGGACTCGACGGCGAGGAGTAGGCCCGAGTCGCTACTCCGACGCCCACGGCAGCATCCGCGTCGCGAGCGCGAAGAACGCGACCGCGAGGACGCAGACGACGACGAACTCACCGAGGACGGACCCGCCGGCGTAGGTCGCCTGTCGAACCCCCCGCGCGAAGTAAGTGAGCGGCGAGAGGTCGAGGAGCGGTCGGAACCAGGCGGGGAACAGCGACGGTTCGACGAACGTATCGGAGAGGAAGAGGAGCGGGAGTGCGACGCCGTTCGACATGGAGATGGCGCCGTCCCGCGAGTCCGCGAGGCTACCGAGGATGGCCCCGACGCCGCAGAAGAGGACCGAAGTGACGACGACGAAGGCCGCGAGCCACGGCGAGAGGGCGAACGACGCGCCGAGCACGAGCAACGCGACGACGAGCGCCACCGCGGCGACGACGATGAGCGCGACGTTCACCAGCGTCTGAGCGAGCAGCCACTCCCACTCCGCGAGCGGTGTCGTCGCGAGTTTCTCGAATCGGTTGCCCTCGACGTGGCGGGCGACTTCGCTTCCGACCCGGGAGAGCGGCGTGAAGAGGACGACGACGGCGAGGTACGCGGGGACGTAGTAGCCGGTCGGCTTCGAGAAGAGTCCACCGCCAGTCGGCTGGACGCGGATGAGTCCCGCGAAGATGGCGATGAGCAAGACCGGGAAGAAGAACGTGAAGAAGACCGCCGTCCGCCGCCGGAGGAACGACCGGGCGGACGCGACGAACTCCGCACCGACGCGGTCGACCGCACTCATGCGACGACCTCCTCCTCTGTCTCCTCGACGACGTCGACGCGGTCCCCGGCGAGCGCGAGGTAGACGTCTTCGAGGTCCGGTTCGGACCACGAGAGCGACTCGAAGTCGAGTCCGCGCTCCGCGAACGCCGAGGCGACGTCACCGATCTCGGTCGGGTCGACGCCCTCGAAGACGAGCGCCCCGTCGGCGCGTTCGGGGGTGTACCGGGACTCCTCGAAGTCGGCGGGGACGGCGTCGGTCTCGACGTCGAGCGAGGGTGCGCCGCCGTACTCGGCGACGAGTTCGTCGGGAGAGCCACTCGCGACGAGTGCCCCGTCGGCGAGGAGACCGACGCGGTCGGCGAGTCGCTCGGCCTCGGCCATGTAGTGTGTCGTGAGGAAGATCGTCGTCCCGCCGGCGGCGAGGTCCTCGAACAGCGTCCAGAGCGCCTGCCGGCCGGCCGGGTCGACGCCCGTCGTGGGTTCGTCGAGGAAGAGGACGTCGGGGTCGTTGACGAGCGAAGCGGCGACGCAGGTCCGTCGCTTCTCCCCACCAGAGAGGTCCGTGTACCAGGTGTCGGTTCGTGGGTCGATCCCGACTTCGTCGAGGAGCGTGTCCGGGTCGCGTGCGCCCTCGTACAGGCCGGCGTAGTAGGAGACGAGTTCTCCGGGAGTGAGTCGCTCTGGCGGGTCGAAGTCCTGTGGGAGCAGACCGAGTCGCTCGCGGGCCGACTCGGCAGGCGGGTCGCCCATGAGCGAGACGCTTCCCGAGTCGGGGCGTCGGGTCCCGGTCAGACACCGCGTGAGCGTCGTCTTCCCCGCACCGTTCGGGCCGACGAGCGCGAACACCTCGCCGGCGTCGACGGCGAGCGAGATCCCGTCTAGGGCGACGGTGTCGCCGTACGTCTCGTGTACGTCGTCGGCGACGACTACAGACATGTCTCGTGGTGTGGCGGGCGCGGGAGTAAGGGTTCCGTTTTAGAGGACGAGCGCGTCGACGACGACCGCGACCAGGAGTGCACCGAGGTAGGCGTTCGAGGCGTGGAACGAGCGCATCGCGGCCGATCGGTCGCGCTCGCGGTGGAGGCGGACGGCGGCCCAGAGGAACAACGCACCGAAGACGAGCGTCGTCAACGCGTAGAGCGCACCGAGGCGGGCGGCGAGTCCGAGGACGGCCGCGCTGGCGAGCGTCGCGCCCAGGTAGAGGACGACGTGTTTCCGAGTCGTCGCCTCGCCCCGGACGACCGGCATCATCGGGAAGCCGCCGGCCGCGTAGTCGTCCTTGTAGGCGAGCGCGAGATTGTAGAAGTGCGCCGGCGTCCAGAGGAAGATGACGGCCGCGAGCGCGAGGGCGGGGAGTCCGACGTCGCCGGTGACGGCCGCCCACCCGATGAGCGCGGGCAGCGACCCCGCGAATCCACCGATGACCGTGTTCTGGACGGTGTTGGGCTTCAGAACGAGCGTGTAGACGACGCTGTAGAAGAGGATGGCGACGAGACCGAGGACGGCCGCGAGGAGGTTGACCTGCCAGAACGCGGCGAGCGAGGCGGCGGCGAGACCGAGTCCGAACACCAGCGCGTTACGTGGCGGGACGCGGTCGGTCGCGAGTGGTCGGTCGGCCGTCCGGTCCATCTTCTGGTCCTTCTCGCGTTCGAGGACGTGGTTGAACGTCCCGCTCGCGCCGATGGAGAGGACTCCGCCGAGGAGCGTCCAGAGGACGGTCCGTGCCGAGAGCGTCGGACCGGCGGCGAGGGCCATCCCGGCGGAGGCGACGAGACAGAGCAGCCACATCAGCCGAGGCTTCATCAGTCGGAAGTAGGCGTGGGCCGTCGCGAGCGGGCCGGACGATGGGGGTTCCGGGTCGTCGGCGCCGCGCGGAGCACCGCTGGACTCGGCGGACGGGAGGTGGGCGGTACGCGCCTCGAGCGTCCAGGCGAGCGCGAGGACGAGACCGGCGAGGATGGTGACGCCGAGGAGGAGGTGGGCGCCGGAGACGAGTGCCGCCGATCCGGTGGTCGCGGCGAACGCGCCGATACCGACCTGGACCGGGTAGGCGAGGGCCGCGACGAGGATGGCTGCGCGGACCCGACGGGACTCGCCGCCGCGGACGGCGAGCCACGCGACGCCCACGACGAGGGCGCCGACGACCACTGCGAGGGCGCGGTGCGCCCAGACGATCGCGAGCGAGGGCGACGAGAGTGCGAACCACTCCCCGTTACAGGCGGGCCAGGTCGGGCAAGCGTGGGCGGCGTCGGTCAGCGCCGTCGTCGCACCGAGGACGAGCAGGGCGTAGACGCCGACGGTCGCCGCCGCGAGCAGGCCGACGAAACCGAGACGGGAGTGGAGACGCACGGTCACGATGAGAGACCGTTGCGGCTACGGCTACTTATTGTCCTCGCATCCTCGGGCGCGCGACCGTCGGGAAATGGGTCAGCTATTTATGGGACACCGACGCAACGTACACGTAGTAATGAGAGGTAAGCGGTACGCGCTGTTCTTCTCGGCCCTGGCGGCGTTCCTCGTCGCGGGCGTCAGCCCCGCGGCCGCCGAGCCGTTGAGCAACACCGCGCGGTACATCGACAACGTGAGCAACCTCCTGCTCGCCGCGGCACTTCCCATCACCCTCCTCGTCGAGGGCATCCTCGCGTACGTCGTCTGGAAGTTCCGCAAGACCGAGGAGGCGAAGCCCACGAAGGAGAACCGACGACTCGAAATCACCTGGACCGTCGCGACCGCGGTCGTCCTCCTGTTCGTCGGCGTCGCCGCGTACGGAGCGATGGCCCAACCCTCCGTGACGGCCACGCAGACGACCTATCAGAACGCCGTCGACGACGGCGCCGTGCAAGTCGACATCATCGGGGTCCAGTGGTACTGGAAGGCCGAGTACCCCGAACACAACATCAGCTACACGGCGAACATGCAGGACAAACCCATCGTCGTGCCGGCCGAGCGCCAACTCGCCATCATGACCACCGCGACAGACGTCATCCACGCGGTCCACATCCCGGCGCTCAAACTGAAGAAAGACTCCATACCCGGACAGAAGAACTACATCGTGACGACCATCAACTCCGAGGCCATCCGCGACGACCCGTACGTCCTCTACTGTGCGGAGTTCTGCGGTGCGGGCCACTCGAACATGCTCGCCGGCTTCAAGGTCGTCTCCCAGCAGGAGTACCAGAACTGGGTCGAACAGCAGACGTCCAGTGGCTCCGGCTCGGGCGCTAGCTCCGGTTCCTCGGGGACCGCGAACAACTCCTCCGCGAGTGTCGCCGCCCCGTCGGCCGGTCAGTTGGCGGCCTAAGTCGGTCGAAGCCGCTCGCACTCTCCTTCCGTCACTTCGACTGTCCCCGTCCCTTCGTCAGTCTCGACGACGAGCGCGCCCGTCTCCGTCACACGCGCTGCCCGTCCGACTACTTCCTCACCCCCACGGATCTGTACGCGGACGCGCTCGCCGAGCGTCACGCTCCGTTCGCGCCACGCGTCGAGTGCCTCGGCGAATCCGTCCGCGGTCTCGACGACTTCCGCCCAGTGGAGGAGTTTGCCGTGGAGTATCGCCGCGACCTCGACGGGGTCGACTGGCTCGCCGCGTTCGTCGCGAAGTGTCGCGACGGCACGGTCCGTCTCCAGGTCGGCGGGCGCGAGGTCGGCGTTGACGCCGATGCCCATCACGACGAACGAGAGGTCCGCCGACTCGGGGTCGGTCCCGGGGAGGACTTCGTCGACCGGCTTACCCGCGACCGGGACCTCGTCGACGACCGCTTCCGTGAGGACGCCGGCGATCTTCTTCGCTTCGGTACCGTCAGCCGTGACGAGGACGTCGTTTGGCCACTTCAGCCCCGCCTCGACGCCGAACGACTCGGCGGTCTCCGCGGCGGCTAGCCCACCGGCGAAGGTGAGTCGGCCGACGTGTGCGGGCGAGAAGTCGGGACGGAGGAGCGTACTCGACCAGACGCCACCCTCGGGCGAGACCCAGACGTTACCAGTCCGTCCGCGGCCGGCCGTCTGCTCGTCGGCGACGACGAACGTTCCGTGGGGTTCGCCGGCGCGGCCGAGTTGCCGAGCGACGTCGTTGGTACTAGGTAGCGTGTCGTGGTGTTCGACGGGCGCGGCGACGCGCGCGTCGAGTGCGTCGGGGTCCATAGTGTGGTCTCGGTCCCGACGTAGCGAACGGACGGAGAAGAGTGTAGTCCTTCAGTGGGCGCCGAGGCCGAGTTCCGCGCCGGCGTAGAGGACGGCGACGAGGAACAGCCAGACGGCGTCGACGAAGTGCCAGTACCACGAGACCGTGGTCACGGCGACGTGGCGCTCGGCGGAGAACTGCCCGCGCGCCGCGCGGAAGAGGATGACGCCGATGAGGAAGACACCCAGCGAGACGTGGAGACCGTGGAGGCCGGTCAGTCCGAAGAAGGCGCTCGCGTAGATGCCCGAAGTGAGCGTGAAGCCGGCGTGCTCGATGAGTTCGAAGTACTCGTAGGCCTGCCCAGCGAGGAAGACGAGACCGATGACGAAGGTGAGACCGAGCCAGCGCATGAACGCGTCCTTGTTCCCGCGCTGGAGTTGCTTCTCGGCCCAGTGGTAGGTGAAACTGGACGTGACCAGCAGGAGCGTGTTGACGACGACGAGCGCCCCGAGGACGCCGCCGTGGGGGAGGATTTCGGCGGACCACGCGCCCGAACGGATGAAGAAGTAGTAGACGAATCCGGCGCTGAACGTCGCGATGTCGGTCGCGAGGAACAGCAACATCCCCATCCGGAGCGACTTCCCCTCGTTGTGGGAGGTGTCCTCCCAGAAGTGACTGGAGAAGGCGTGGTACATCCACCCGAAGAGGCTGAACACGAATCCGGCGGCCGAGACGCCGAAGACGCCGAGGCCGATGCTCTTGGGGAGGAGCGGCGATTCACCCATGCCGAGCACGTACAGCGACGCCCCGACGTAGATTCCGGTCACGGCGACGGCGGCGAAGAAGGGCCACCAGCTCGCCTCACCGTACCCACGTGGGAAGTCACGGACGGCCGGGAGGAAGCCGTGGTGGCCGTGCTCGTCTGATTCGTCCGTTGCGGTCATGTACCGGGAGTTGTGCGGCCCCCACCAAAAATCCTCCCAACCGTTCTCACGGCACGGGAGCGACACGCTTCTTACGCTCGACTGCCAACTCGTGTCCATGGAAGAACAACCGGGCCTGAGTAGCCAGTACCGGAAGTCGAGTCCGTGGCCGATGTTCGTCGCGCTCGGACTCGTCCTCTCGGAGTTCGGCGTGTTCATGGGCGGCCCGTTCGTCCCCGTCGCCGTCGGCGGGGTCCTCATCCTCGAAGCGAGCGTCGCCGGAATCCTCCGCGAGTCCGGGTACACCCGGTCGCTGTGGCCGTCCGCGCTGGGCCTCGGCGCGCTCGTCGGCGCCGCGGGCGGACTGCTGCTCGTCCTGACGACGTACCACACGCGCGCGCTCTCGCTCGTCGGCGCGGGAGCCATCGCACTCGTCGCCGGAGTCGTCCTCTTCCTCGTGGAGTCGAAGCGTCTCTGACGCTCACTCCCGTTCTACCTTCACGCTCTCGCCTCGCTCACTACCGTTCTTCGTGCTACACTCGCGTTCTCGCCTCGCTGTCGCTCGGCGAACTTCCGCTGGACAAGTCCAGCGGCGTTTTCGCTCGCTCACTACCGTTCGCTCCCGAAAACCACCAAGGTATATTTGGACGGCCCACACACGTCTGCGTAATGAGTAACGGAAGCAACGAACCATCCCTCTGGAACAAAGAGGTCCTCCTCGACCTCGTAGTCAACTTCGTACCGCTGTTCATCATCCTCTTCTTCGTCGGCCTCTTCTGGGTGTTCAACCCGTGGGGCGCGGAGTCGACGCTCGGGCGCATCCTCCAGTACGCCATCCTCGTGCTCTCGTTCGTCGGACTCGCCATCCTCACCTACGTCTCCGCGAAGAAGATCGAGGGCGCGGAGCACGACTACGGCGAGGGCGAGAACGTCGTCGCCGAGGAGTGAAGAACCGCCGGCCGGAATCCGGTCGAAGGAAACCCTATCTTTCTTTACTGTGGCCTCCCCACGGCTACCTATGGCTGAACCCCAGATCGTCCTCACTGTACTCATGGGGGTGTTGCTGGTCATCGTGGCGGGTTGGCTCACGCGTCTCGAAGACTGGCGTTCGTACACCCCACTCGGTACTGGTGGGGGGTACGGTGAGGCGACCGGACACGAAGAGAAACCGGGCGGCCTGACCAGATGGCTGACCACGGTCGACCACAAAGACATCGGCATCCTGTACGCGGTGTACGGGACGCTCGCGTTCGCGTGGGGCGGACTCGCCGCGTTGCTCATCCGCCTCGAACTCATCTCGCCGTCGATGGACGTCCTGAGTTCCATCGGCGGGGCGACGTTCTACAACGCGCTGATGACGACCCACGGCATCACGATGCTGTTCCTGTTCGCCGCGCCGATGATCGCGGCGTTCGCGAACTTCGCGGTGCCGCTGCTCATCGACGCCGACGACATGGCGTTCCCGCGGATCAACGCTATCGCGTTCTGGATCCTCCCGTTCGCGACGGTGCTCATCTGGGCGGGCTTCTTCACGAAGCCCTTCCTCGAGGGCGTCGGTCCCGCCGCCATCTCGTGGACGATGTACACGCCGCTCTCGGTCGTCGCCGAGAACCCGGGCGTCGACGTCTTCCTGCTCGGCTTCCACCTCTCGGGTATCTCGACGACGATGGCCGGTATCAACTTCATCGCGACCATCGTCGCCGAGCGCGGTGACGACGTGTCGTGGGCGAACCTCGACATCTTCTCGTGGACCATCCTCACGCAGGGTGCGCTCATCCTGTTCGCGTTCCCGCTGCTCGGTGCGGCAGTCATCATGCTGTTGCTCGACCGGAACTTCGGAACGGTGTTCTTCGCGCCCGAGGGCGGCGGCGCGATGCTCTGGCAACACCTCTTCTGGTTCTTCGGCCACCCCGAGGTGTACATCCTCGTCCTCCCGCCGATGGGACTGGTGAGCCTCATCCTGCCGAAGTTCGCGGGCCGCAAGCTCTTCGGCTTCAAGTTCATCGTCTACTCGACGCTCGCCATCGGTGTGCTCTCCTTCGGCGTCTGGGCACACCACATGTTCACCACGGGTCTCGACCCGCGGCTCCGTGGCTCCTTCATGGCGGTCTCGTTGGCTATCGCCATCCCGAGCGCGGTCAAGGTGTTCAACTGGATCACCACGATGTGGAACGGGAAATTGCGTATGACCGCGCCGATGCTGTTCATGATCGGTTTCGTCCAGAACTTCATCCTCGGCGGCGTCACCGGTGTCTTCCTCGCGGCGGTCCCCTTCGACCTCGTGATGCAGGACACCTACTACGTCGTCGGTCACTTCCACTTCATCGTCTACGGCGCCATCGGGTTCGCGCTGTTCGGTGCGTCGTACTACTTCTTCCCGATGATGACCGGCCGGATGTACCAGAAGCGCTTCGCGCACTGGCACTTCTGGACGGCGCTCTTCGGGTCGAACATCACGTTCATCGCGATGCTCATCCTCGGCTACGGCGGGATGCCGCGGCGCTACGCCACGTACCTCCCGCGGTTCACCGACTGGCACGTCGTCGCCACGATCGGTGCGCTCCTCATCACCATCAGCACCATCTTCTGGGTCTGGAACATGGTCCAGTCGTGGCGTGAGGGGCCCCGCGTCGAGGACGGCGACCCGTGGAACCTCAAGGAAGTCGGTCAGTTCACCTACGACTGGCAGTGGTTCGAACAGAAACAGCAGACGATGCTCGCCGACGGCGGCGAGGACCAGGACGACGACTGAGTCGGCGGTCTACTCCGTCCCTGCCGTTTTCGACCTTCCTTCTTCGCGCGTTACGTCAGTACCAGGACGAACGCCGACGTGAACATGAGCGCTGCGACGGCCGCGAGCGTCAGGAACAGGATTTCCTTCTCTTCCATACGTGTACGTCGGGACGACAGCGCAAAAGGCTAATCCATCCGACCCCAACCGCCGAACGTGCAAACCGAGTGGACCCCGGTCGGCGGTCGTCGCGTCGTCCTCTACATGTACGCCGCCTCAGTCCTGGTCGCCGGCGGCTTCGGCTACATCCTCGGCGCGACCGTCTTCGAGAACGCGGTCGAGAAGGGCGTCGTCGCCACGCTCGGCCCGGTGACGTTCCCACTCACCCCGATCAACCTCGCGCTCTACGGCGTCGTGTCCGTCGGTGCGATTCTCGGCGTTCTCCTCGGTGTCGTCGCCTGGGTCGCCAAACAGGACGACGCCACGCCCCGGGATCGAAATCCACAGTGACGACCCAGCGCGAACTGGGGAGAGGTTATTAGTCACCCCCCGCCGAACGACCGGACATGGACGTCCGCAAGGCCGTCGCCGAAGACGCCGACGACATCCGTCGTGTCGCCGAAGCGTCGCTCTCCGAATCGTACGCCGAACTCGGCGAGTCGATGGTCGAGAGCGCCGTCGAGAAGTGGTACGACCCGGACACGGTCGACAGCCACCTCGCCGACGACGACTACTACTACCGCGTCGCCGTCGTCGAAGACGAGGTCGTCGCCTTCGTCGAGTACGAGGCGCCACACGAACACGACACCGTCGGTGAGATCTACTGGCTCCACGTCCACCCCGACCACCGCGGTGAAGGGTACGGCGCGCGCCTCCTCGAAGAGGCCGAAGTCGAGTTGATGGACACCGGCGTCACCCGCATCCGCGCCCGCGTCCTCGCGACCAACGAGTCGGGCAACGAGTTCTACGCCGAACACGGCTACCAGTTCCTCGACGACGTGTCCGTCGAGATTGGCGACGAGACGTACGTCGAGAACACCTACCTCAAACTCACCGGCGAGGACACCCCCGAACCGCTCGTCGAAGAGCGCGTCACCCCCGACGGCGAGACGGTGTACGTCTCCTTCGACGAGCGCGACCACGGGTCGAAGGCACCCTTCTACGCGGTGTACCGGAGCCCCGAACTCGAAGACGAGGAGCGCTACGGGCTGTTCTGCGGGAACTGCGACTCCTTCGACACGGCGATGGACTCGATGGGCCGCATCGAGTGCAACGAGTGTGGGAACCGCCGGAAGCCGTCGCGCTGGGACGCGGCCTACCTCTGAGGACGCGACGGCCGGCCACCACCAGCGGGCTTCGAGTCACGACGAGTCGGTCGAACAGTTGCGAGACCGTCCGATCGTTCGACCGGTTTCGGGTGCGGTCGTCGCGCCCTCAGCCCTGCCCGACCATCGAGTCCTCGTCGTCCCACTCCCGTTCGCGGAGTTCGTACTTCTGGACCTTGCCCGTCGCCGTGGTCGGGAGTTGTCTCACGAACTCGATCCGACGGACGACCTTGTAGCCCGCGAGGTTCTCGCGGGTGAACTCCACGAGGTCTTCTTCGGTGACGCCCGGCGCGTTCGGGTCGCCGGAGTTCGGCACCACGAACGCCTTGGGCGTCTCGCCCCACTGCTCGCTCGGCGCGGGGACGACCGCGACGTCGCTCACTTCCGGGTGTTCGAAGAGGGTGTCCTCCAACTCGATGGACGAGATGTTCTCGCCGCCGGAGATGATGATGTCCTTCTTGCGGTCCTGGATGGAGATGAAGCCGTTCTCGTCGACCACCGCGAGGTCGCCCGTGTGGTAGTACCCCTCGATACGGTCGTTGAACGCCTCTTCGGTCGCCTCGGGCTTTTGCCAGTATCCCTCCATCACCTGGTTGCCCGCGACGACGATCTCGCCGATCGTCGAGTCGTCCCACGGCACGTCCTCACCGTCCTCGTCGACGACGCGGACCTCCGTCCCGAGGAATCCGATGCCCTGGCGTTTCTTCAGTGAGTACCGATTCTCCTCGTCGAGGTGGCGGCCGACCTCGGAGGTCGTGATGAGCGGACCGGTCTCCGTCGCGCCGTAGACGTGAGCGAGGTCCCAGCCGAACTCTTCTTCGACAGTCCGGATCGTCGCCTCGGGCGGCGCGCTGCCCGCCGTGGCCACGCGGACGTCGGCGTCGCCGGTCGTCCCGACATCGTTGTCGGCGTAGTAGTCCTGGAGCATGTTCAGGACCGTCGGCGCGGCACAGAGGTAGGAGACGTCCTCCGCACGGACGGTGTCGAAGATCCACTCGGCGTCGACCCCGCGCGTGCAGACGTGCGTCGCCCCGACGCCCGTGACCGCGTAGATGTGTCCCCACCCGTTGACGTGGAACATCGGGAGCGTCCAGAGGTAGGTGTCGGTGTCCCGGATGTCCTGGTGGTAGGAGACGAGGTACGCGTGGAGCGTCTCGTTGCGGTGGGTCCGGCAGACGCCCTTCGGGTCGCCGGTCGTCCCAGAGGTGTAGTTGATGGTGACGACATCGTCCTCGTCCATCGCTGGGCGGTCGTAGTCGGCCCCGGCGTCGGCGAGGACGTCGTCGAACTCCTCCCACGACCCTTCGACCGCGTCCGCGTCGTTCGTGACGAAGGTCTCGGTCGGGACGTCCTCGCGCACGGCCTCGATCCTGTCCGCGTACTCCCTGTCCGCGTAGATCGCCGTCACGCCCGCGTCGTTCAGGATGTACTCGAAGTCCTCGGGGGTCAGGCGGTAGTTCAGCGGCGTGTGGATCGCACCGGCCTGCATCGACCCGTAGGCCGCTTCGAGGTGGTAGTGCGTGTTCGGGTCGAGGACGGCCACGCGGTCGCCCTTCTCGACGCCGCGTGCCTGGAGTGCGGCGGCGAAGCGGTCGGCACGCTCGCCGAGTTCGTCGTACGTGTACCGTTCGCCGGTCGTCGCCACCACGGCGGTCTCGTCGCCGTAGTACTTGCGCGCCCGGTCGAGGAAGTCCGTGACGAGGAGTGGTCGCTCCATCTGTAATCGTAGAATAATGGACGATGATGATATTCTTTCCGCTCCATCGAACCACGGTGGCGGACGGTCCAGTCGAGAAGAGAGATGTAGTCGGTGCTGGCGTTAGTGCTCGGCCAGTCAGTCCTGTACTTTCGTGCGGATCTCTTCGACGACGTCGGGGTTGCGGAGGGTGGAGGTGTCGCCGAGTTCGGCCTCGTTGGCGATGTCTTCGAGGAGGCGGCGCATGATCTTGCCAGAACGCGTCTTGGGCAGTTCGGGCGTGAAGACGATCTCCTCGGGCCGTGCGATGGGGCCGATGGCGTCTTCGATACTCTCCGTGATGCGCTGGCGGAGGGCGTCGTCGCCCTCGTAGCCGTCCTCGGTGATGACGTAGGTGTAGACCGCCTCGCCTTTGAGTTCGTGTTCGCCGCCGACGACCGCGGCCTCCGCGACGCCCTCGACGCCGACGATGGCGCTCTCGATCTCCATGGTGCCGAGGCGGTGGCCGGAGACGTTGAGGACGTCGTCGACGCGGCCGAGGACGGTGATGTAGCCGTCCTCGTCGATTTTCGCGCCGTCCTCGGGGAAGTAGACCCAGTCCTCGGGGTCGTCCGAGTCCGTATCGGAGTACTCCTCCCAGTACTCCTCGATGTAGCGCTCGTCGTTCTGGTAGAGCGTCCGGAGCATCCCGGGCCAGGGCTTCTGGACGGTGAGGTAGCCGGCACGGCCGGGTTCGACCTGGTCGCCGTTCGTGTCGACGATTTCGACGTCGAGACCGGGGAGCGGCGGTCCCGCACTCCCGGGCTTCATGTTCTTCACGCCCGGTAGCGTCGTGACCATCATGCCGCCGGTCTCGGTCTGCCACCACGTGTCGACGATGGGGCACTCTTCCCCGCCGATGTACTTGTAGTACCACTTCCACGCGCGGGGGTTGATGGGTTCGCCGACGGTCCCGAGGAGGCGAAGACTCGACAGGTCGTGGGCGTCGGGGTACTCCGAACCCCACTTCATGAACGCCCGAATCGCCGTCGGCGCCGTGTACAACTGGGTGACTTCGAGGTCTTCGACGATCTCCCAGAGGCGGTCGCGCTCGGGGTGGTCGGGCGTCCCCTCGTACATGGTGGTCGTGGTGCCGAGTGCGAGCGGCCCGTAGACGATGTAGGAGTGACCGGTGATCCAGCCGATGTCCGCGGTGCAGAAGTAGGTATCCTCGGGTTTGATGTCGAGGACGGCCTGGGAGGTCCAGGCGGCCCAGGAGAGGTACCCCCCGGTGGTGTGTTTCACCCCTTTCGGTTGACCGGTGGTGCCCGAAGTGTACATGAGGAAGAGCATGTCCTCGGCGTCGCGGTCGACGGGTTCGACGGTGGCACCGGCGTGCTCGGTGACGAGTTCCTCGTAGTCGTGCTGGTTCGGAGCCAGGGAGTGTTCGAGTTCGTCGCCGAGGCGGTCGACCACCACGGACTCGACGTCGTGCTCGACGCTCTCGAGACCCTCGTTGGCCTTGTCGAGGTGGTCGAGAGCGTCGCCGC
Source organism: Halospeciosus flavus (assembly GCF_029814175.1). Taxonomy (GTDB): domain Archaea; phylum Halobacteriota; class Halobacteria; order Halobacteriales; family Halobacteriaceae; genus Halospeciosus; species Halospeciosus flavus. The sequence goes on from NZ_CP122312.1 coordinate 1,432,045, forward strand.
GGCGGTAGTAGCCGTCGCAGGTGACGAGGTACTCCGAATCGGCGGAGTTCATGCGGGTCGCGAGGGCGTCGGCGGAGAAGCCCGCGAAGACGACGGAGTGGGGTGCGCCGATGCGGGCGCACGCGAGCATGGCGATGGGGAGTTCGGGAATCATCGGCATGTACATCGTGACGACGTCGTCTTCCTCGACGCCGATGTCGCGGAGTGCGGCCGCGAACTCGTTGACCTCGCGGTGGAGTTCCTCGTAGGTGTAGGTACGATTCGCCTCGTCGGTCGGTTCGCCGACCCACTCGACGGCGGCCTCGTCGCCGCGCTCTTCGAGGTGGCGGTCCAGACAGTTCGTCGACGCATTCAGCGACCCGCCCGTGAACCACTCGTAGAACGGCGGGTTCGAGTCGTCCAACACTTGGTCGTAGTCGTCCTCCCAGTCGAGCAGTTCCGCGGCCGCCCGCCAACAGTTCGGCCACGTCTCATCGAACTCCTCGTAAATCTCCGGGTCCGAGACGTTCGCCTGCTCGACGAACGATTCCGGCGGCTCGAACTCCGCCTGCTCTTCGAGTCGCGCCTCCAACTCTACGTCTTCGGCACCGGCTTCGTCACTCATGATTCACCGTGATAGTGGGAGACTATCTTGATAAGGATTACCCTATCAGGGCGCGAAAACCGTGCGAAGGCGTCGACTTGTCGAGACGAAAACGAGTCGTCAGGCGACGGTGATCGACTCCTGGTAGCTGCCGTAGACCGACTCGTAGACGGCCATGATCTCGCCCATCGTCGCGTACGCCTTCACGGCGTCGACGACGGTGGGCATCGTGTTCTCATCGGCCTCCGCCGCGTCGCGGAGGGCGTCGAGTGCGGCAGCGACCGCCTTGTCGTCGCGTTCTTCCTTCACGCGTTCGAGGCGGGCGAGTTGGACCTCGCGGGCGCGTTCCTCGTCGACGTGGAGCAGGTCGGGACTCGTGTCCTCACCGATGTCGTACTGGTTGACCCCGACGACGGTCTCCTCGCCGTCGTCGACGCGGCGCTGGTACTCGTAGGCCGACTCCTGAATCTCGCGCTGGAAGTAGCCCTCCTCGATGCCACGGAGGACGCCGTCGCGCATCGACCCGTCGCCCTTCTCCCGGATGGTCTCCAGGTAGTTCATCACCGTCTCCTCCACCTCGTCCGTGAGTGACTCGACGGCGAAACTCCCGCCCATCGGGTCGACGATGTCCGCGATGCCGGACTCCTCGGCGAGGATCTGCTGGGTCCGGAGGGCGACGCGGACGGCCTGCTCGGAGGGAAGCGCGAGCGCCTCGTCGTAGGAGTTGGTGTGGAGACTCTGCGTGCCGCCGAGGACGGCGGCCATCGCCTGGACCGTCGTCCGGACGACGTTGTTGAGCGGTTGTTGGGCCGTCAGCGACTGTCCCGCCGTCTGGGTGTGGAACTTGAGTTTCTTCGAGGCGTCCGCCTCGGCGCCGTACCAGTCGTCCATCACGCGGGCGTAGATACGCCGGGCGGCGCGGAACTTCGCGACTTCCTCGAAGAAGGAGTTGTGCGAATTGAAGAAGAAGGAGAGTTGTGGAGCGAACTCGTCGACGTCGAGACCACGGTCCACCGCGTCTTCCACGTAGGCGAAGCCGTCGGCGAGGGTGAAGGCGAGTTCCTGGGCCGCGGTCGACCCGGCCTCGCGGATGTGGTAGCCCGAGATGGAGATGGGGTGGATGCGTGGCGTCTCCTCGGCACAGAACTCGACGACGTCGGTGACGAGCTTCAGCGAGGGCTCCGGCGGGACGACCCACTCCTTCTGCGCGATGAACTCCTTGAGCATGTCGTTCTGGAGGGTCCCTCGGAGCTCCTCGCGGGGGACGCCCTGCTGGTCGGCGAGCGCGATGTACATCGCGTAGACGACGGGCGCACTCGGGTTGATGGTGAAGGACGTCGACACCTCGTCGAGGTCGATACCGTCGAAGAGTACCTCCACGTCGGCGAGCGTGTCGACGGCGACGCCCTCCTTACCGACCTCGCCGAGCGCCATCGGGTCGTCGGAGTCGATACCCATGAGACTCGGCATGTCGAAGGCCGTCGAGAGACCGGTCTGTCCCTCCTCGACGAGGTAGTGGAAGCGCTCGTTCGTCTCCTCGGCCGTCCCGAAGCCGGCGAACTGCCGCATCGTCCACGTCCGCCCGCGGTGCATCGTCGGGTACACGCCCCGCGTGTACGGTTCCTCGCCGGGGAACCCGAGGTCCTCGTCGTAGTCGAGGTCCGCGACGTCCTCGGGAGTGTAGAGGCGCTCGACCGCCTGGTTCGAGACGGTGGCGAAGCGCTCTTGTCGCTCGCCGTGACGCTCGAGGGCCGGGTCGAGCGTCTCCGACTCCCACTCCTCGCGGGACTCACGTATCTCCGCCAGGTCCTCGTCGTCGTACATGTGTCGTAAGTTTTGCCGGGAGAATGATTAAGGTTCCGTGCGGGTGGACGCCGGACGGCTCTCTCACTACGGACGACTCAGAACGGACGTCCGAACGGTCTCTTACTGGAGTCGTTCGGTCGTCTCGACCAGCGGGTGGCGAGCGTAGTCGACGACGGAGATGTCGTCGACGGTGTCGAGTCCTTCCTTCTTGGCGGTCCGAGCCATCCCGAGGTCGACGCGCTTGTCGAGGACGATGACGTAGGCGTCCATCGTCTCGACACCTCCCTTGCGGGCGGCCATCACGCGGTGGTGGCCGTCGGCGAGGAGGAGGGAGCCACCGTTGTCGATGACGACCAGCGGTTCGGTCAGCCCGCGTTCGAGTTCGTACTGGCGGCCCTCCAGTTCGTCGGCGTACACCTTCGACTGGGTCGGGACGAGGTCGTCGATGTCGACCTCGCGGCGCTCCTCGCCGGCTTCGACGTCGTGGATCGACTCCAGCGTCCGGAGGAGTTTGCCCACCTTCTCGGGCGTCGCGCGCTCGATCTGCGAGCGGATGACGTCGGCGTTCGAGATGATGCCGACGAGGTTGCCCGCGTCGTCGACGACCGGGAGTTTCTGGATCCCCGAGCGGAGGATGACGCGGGCGGCGTCGGTCACGTCCATGTCGGGGTGTGCGACGATGAGTTCGTCGCTCATCACCGTGAATATCGGGTCGCCGTCGGACGCGAGCAGGAGGTCGCGGGCGCTGACGAACCCTTCGACCCGTCGGCCGTCCGTCACCGGGAACCCGTTGTGGCCGTCGCTCTCGACGATCCGCTTCGATACCTCGGTGACGGTGTCGTCCGGCGAGACGGTCGAGACGTCCCGCGTCATGTAGTCTTTCACCTTGGGCTTTCCCTGCCCGTTGTCGAACGCCTCGTCCATCGGTCGTCTCTACGTACGTCGGTCGAGGTGAAAAGCACTCCGTCGCTACCGGGCGTCTCGAACCGCGTCGAAGAAGCGCTCGCCGATGGCGTCTTCGAGGATCGAGACCATCGACTCGGACTCCTCGGCGATCTCCTCGAAGACGCCGAGCGGAATCTGTGCGCCGGCCATGTCGGCGTGGCCACCGGCGCTCCCCATCTCGCCGAACGCCTCGCGGAGGACCTCGCCGAGGTCGATCTCGTTCCCGCGCGAGCGCGCCGAGACGTAGATCGTCCCCTCCATGAAGCCGTAGACGAACGTGACGGTGACCCCTTCCATCGCGAGGAGGCGGTCGGCGGCCTGCGCCAGGGCGTCGCGGTCGGAGATGGACCCCACGCACGTCGCGAGCGTCGTCCCGTCGAGGTGACGGTTCTTGATGGCGCGGGCAACGATGTCGAGTGTGTCCGCGCTGATCGAGGGACTCTCGACCCGTTCGAGGACGTCGATGTCGGCCGTCGGGAGGAGGTCGGCACCCGCCTCGAAGTCGGTCGTCGTGATCTCCCGTGAGAAGTCCTTCGTGTCGACCCGGATGCCGTACAGCAGGGCAGTCGCGACCGCGCGGTCGAGTTCGAGGTTGAACCGCTGGAGGTACTCCGTCATGAGCGTACTCGTCGCGCCCATGTCCTCGCGGATGTCGACGAACCGCGCCTCGATCTCCTCTTTCGGCGGGTGGTGGTCGATGACGACGTCGACGTCGACCTCGGGCGGGAGTTGGTCGTTGACGCCCGGACGGGAGTGGTCGACCAGCGCGATACCGCCGAACTCCTCGGCGTCGAACTCCTCGGCGTCGAGTTGCCGGAGGTCGAGTTCGAGGAGGTTGACGAACGCCCGGTTCTCCTGGTGGGAGATGTCCCCGAAGTAGCACGGCTCGGCGTCGAGCCCGAGCGAGTCCGCGATGCGCGCGAGGGCGACTGCCGCCGCGATCGCGTCCGGGTCTGGGTTGTCGTGCATGAAGACGCCGAGTGTCCCGTCGACCGACTGGAGCGTCTCCCGCAGTCGACGGACGCGACGGCTGTCCCCGGACGCGACCGTCGACTCGACCCGCTCGACGATCGGGAACCCCGCCGTGACGACGTCGTCGACCAGTGATTCGAGTTCGTCGCGCTGCTCGCGCGTGGCGTCGGCCGCGGCGTAGGCGACGACGTAGGCGTCTTCGAACACTCGCTCGGCGGCGCGGGCCGTCTGGAGGTTCTCGAGTGTGTCGTCGCTGCCGACGAACACGATTCCCGGGTCGCGGTCGACGCCCCGGAGTACTGCGGGCGCGGTCACGTCGGCCTGCTCGGCGGCGATCTTCTCGTTTCGGAGCGACTCGACACGGCTCGCGTCGGGGTCGAGGACGAACGTCTCGCCGCGGCGTTCGACGAACTCGTCGAGGATGGAGTGGGCGATCGCGCCACACCCCAGCACGAGCCGGGTGACCATCGTAGTTCGGATTTCCGCCGTAGCGCTATAAAGTGTGTTGCATACAACCCGGAGGGACCGGGGACGGGTCCGGGGTGGTTACCCGAGGAGGATCGTCGCGGCCTTCACGGCCGTCGAGTAGACGGGACCGTAGGCGACGAGGAGTGCGACCGTCCCGACGCCGGCCGTCACGACGGCGGTGTAGAGACCGACCGGCCGGGAGTCGATACCGAACTCCCCGGAGGGGTCCTCGACCCACATCGCCTTGACGACCCGCGAGTAGTAGTACAGCGAGAGTGCGCTGTTGACCACCGCGATGGCGACGAGCCACGTGTAGCCCGCGCCGACGGCGTTCCCGAAGAGGAAGTACTTCGAGAAGAAGCCGCCGCCGACCGGCAACCCGGCGAGACTGAAGAGGAAGACGGTCATCGCCGCGCAGGCGACCGGCGCCTCGCTGGCGAGTCCCGCGTAGTCCTCGAAGGTGCGGCCCACGCCCCAGTGTTCGACGAGGGCGACGAAGAGGAACGCTCCCGTGTTCATGAAGCCGTAGACGAACAGGTGGGCGATGCCGGCGCCGAGCACCAGCGAGTCGGCGTCGCCCGCGAGCGCCGCGAGCGCGATGAGCACGTAGCCCGCCTGCCCGACCGAGGAGTAGGCGAGCATCCGCTTGACGGTGTCCTGCGTGGCCGCGGCGAAGTTCCCGAGCGTCATCGTCACGACTGCGAGAACGGCGAAGACGAGTGCCCAGTCGACGCCCGCCGGGACGACGTCGAGCGGGAAGGCGACGGTGAACACGCGGAACGCGGCGGCGAACGCCGCGGCCTTCGAGGCCGACGAGACGAACGCCGCGATGGGTGCCGGTGCACCCTCGTAGGCTTCGGGAGCCCAGAAGTGGAACGGCACGCTGGCCGTCTTGAACGCGAAGCCACCGACGATCATCAGCACCCCGAGACCGAGGACGCCGACCAGCGGCGTCCCCTCGATGGCGGCGGCCACGGTGGGTAGTTCGAGCGCCCCCGTGACCCCGTAGACGAGCGAGATGCCGTACAGCATGACGCCCGAGGAGAGCGCGCCGACGAGGAAGTACTTCAGCCCCGCCTCGACGCTGCCCGCGTCGTCCTTCAGGAACGCGACGAGCGCGTAAGACGGGAGACTGACGAGTTCGATGGCGACGAAGATCGTCGCGAGGGAGTTGGCTGCCGCGAGGGCGGCCATCCCGGTCGTCGCGAGCATCACCAGCGAGTAGTACTCGGCGCGGTGTTTCCGGCCGGCGACGTAGTCGTAGCTCGCGACCACCACGAGGGCGGCGACGACGCTCACCAGCGCGGTGAAGAACAGCGCGAGGCTGTCGACGACCATCGCACCGCCGAACGGTTCGTACACCGAGCGGCCGGTGCCCGCGCTCAGGAACCACGCGCTCGTGGCCGCGGCCACGAGCGCACCGAGCGCGGCGACGCCAGCGAGCAGGGTGTCCTTTCGGGTGTCGGGCGACACCGTGTCGATGACGAGCAACAGCAGGGCCGTCAGGCCCAGTACGTAGTGTGGTGTGAGTGGCGGAAGTTCCATCTAGAGACCACCTCCGAAGGCCGCGACGAGCGGCTGGACGGCGTCCTGGATCGGCGCCATGAACACTGCGGGCGCGACGCCCAGCAGGACCGCGAGCAGGACGAGGACGACGCCGACCGCGAGGTCGACGCGCGGTGCGGGCGTCACGTCACCCTCGACCTCGTAGGGGCCGAAGAGGACGCGCTGCATCGTCCAGAGCAGGTAGCCCGCGATGACGACGATACCGAACATCGCGACGGCGGTGAACGCGGCCGCGCCGGGGTAGCCCCCGGCGAACGAACCGGTGAAGATGAAGAACTCCGCGGCGAACCCCGACATCGACGGGAGCCCCATGTAGCCGAACGCGCCGGCGACGAACAGCGCCGACACGACCGGGAGTTCGTCGGCGAGTCCGGAGAGTTTCTCCACCGCACGGGTGCCCGTCGACTCCTCGACGAGTCCCGCCGCGAGGAAGAGGAGCGCGATGAGGAACCCGTGGCTCACCATCTGGAACGCCGCACCCGCCATGCCGTACGTCGTGTAGGCGACGAGTCCGAGCACGACGAACCCCATCGACGGAATCGAGGAGTAGGCGACGAGCCGTTTGATGTCGTGTTGGGCGATGGCGACGGTCGCGCCGTAGAGCACCGTCACCACGGCGATAGTCGCGATGTAGGGTGCCCACGCGTCGGCGACGTCGGGAAGCATCGTGAAGTTGAACCGGAGCAGCGAGTACGTCCCCATCTTCGTGACCACGCCCGCGAGGACGATGGTCACGGGCGTCGGCGCCTCGACGTAGGCGTCGGGCAACCACGTGTGGACCGGGACGAGCGCGGCCTTCACCGCGAAGCCGAAGAACATCGCCGCGAAGGCGACGGCCTTCACCGTCGACGCCGAGAGACCGTACAGCGACCCGACGTGGGCGCCGGCGATGGCGGCCAGCGAGAGACTGTCGACGCCGCTGGCGAACACGAGCATCATCACCCCGACGAACATGACGAGGCTGGCGACGTTCGTGTAGACGAAGAACTTGATCGCGGCGTACTTCCGGCGGGGTCCGCCCCACACCGCGACGAGCAGGTACATCGGGACGAGGACGAACTCCCAGAAGACGAACCAGACGAAGAAGTCGAGCGCCGAGAAGACGCCGACGAGGCTCGCCTCCGTGAAGAGGAGCAGGCCGAAGAATTGCGAGGGCCGCTCCTCGACACTGTTCCACGCGTACGCGATCGCCAGCGTGGTGAGTACCGTCGTCAGGACGACGAGCGGCAGGCTGAGTCCGTCGAGACCGACGTGCCACGACACGTCGTACGGTCCGACCGTGATCCAGGGCGCGACCGTCTCGAAGGCGACGTCACCGCCCAGCAGGGCGTTACCGGACGCCTCGAACGTTGCGTACATCCAGAGGCTCCCGACCAGCGGGAGCAGACTCGCGACGAACGCGACGCGACCGGCCCACCGGTTGGGCGCGAGCAGCGTCGCGAACGCGGCGAGGAACGTGACTGCGAGTAGTGCTTCGATCAACATTCAAAACCACCCCCCGAGGATGCCGAAGACGACCAGCAAGGCGACGAGGCCGAGGGTGAGCATCGTCGCGTAGTCGGTGACGACGCCGGACTGGATGCGCTTGACGCGCTTGCCGGAGGCGACGCTCACGGAGGAGACACCGTCGACGACCCCGTCGACGATGCTCTGGTCGAACGTGTCGACCGCCCGTGCGACCGGGACGGCGACGGACTCCGCGAGCCAGACCTGGACCTCGTCCTGGTAGTAGTTGTTGTACCACAGCGTCTTGACGGCGCCGAGTTTCTCGGTGTGCTCTTCGGGTTCCGGTCCCGAGTAGAGCACCCACGCGACGCCGACACCGGCAAGCGCGAGACCGAGCGAGAGCGCCGCCGACACCACCGCCGGGATGCTCGCGGCGTGGTAGCCGGCGAACTCCTCCAGCAGGTGGTGGTAGTGCTCGTAGGACGTCGCCTCGATGGGTCCGCTCAGCCAGTTCTCCAAGAACAGCGGGACGCCCGCGAACTCGTGGAGCAGGCCGGGGTTGACGAACCCGACGACGACCGCACCGACGCCGAGGACGGCGACGGGAACCTTCATGTTCCAGCCGACGTCGTGGGCCGACTCGGCGGCGTCCGAGCGGGGTTCACCGTGGAAGGTCAACAGGACCATCCGGAAGGTGTAGAACCCGGTGAAGAACACCGCGAGCAGTCCCATCGCCCACGCGGCCAGCAGGGCCGGGTGCCCGCCGGCGCCGTAGACGAGCGCCTCGTGGAGGACGGCGTCCTTCGACCAGAAGCCCGCGAACGGGACGATGCCCGCGAGCGCGAGCGACCCGACGAGGAACGACCAGTACACCACGGGCATCTTCTCCTTCAGACCGCCCATCTTCCACATGTCCTCCTCGTGGTGCATCGCGACGATGACCGCACCGGCGCCGAGGAACAGCAGTGACTTGAACACGGCGTGGGTGAGCAGGTGGAACGTCCCGGCGACGTAGCCGCCCGCACCGAGACCGAGCATCATGTAGCCGTACTGCGAGATGGTCGAGTACGCGAGCACCTGCTTGATCTCGCGCTTGACGACGCCCATCGTCGCCGCGAAGAGGGCGGTGAACCCACCAATCAGCGCGATGATGGCGAGCACCGTGGGGAGGAGCGCGTAGAAACCGTACATCCGGGCGACGAGGAAGACGCCGGCCGCGACCATCGTCGCCGCGTGGATGAGCGCGGAGACCGGGGTCGGACCCTCCATCGCGTCGGGCAGCCACGTCTGTAGCGGGAACTGCGCGGACTTCCCGACGACGCCGCCCAGAATCAGCAGGCCGAGGACGGCGAACCAGTTCTGCGCTCCGAGTCCGAAGAACGTCCGGACGGTGACCCCTTCCGGTCCGAGGACGGCGGCCGCCGTCTCCGGGAACGCCGTGAACGCCGCCGTGCCGAACGTACCGAGCACGCCGACGACGCCGACGAGGAAGAAGAAGTCACCGAAGCGCGTGACGAGGAACGCCTTCTTCGCGGCGCTCGCCGGGCCGGGTTCGCGGAACCAGTGGCCGATGAGCCACCACGAACAGAAGCCGACGAGTTCGAAGAAGACGAACGCCATCACGAGGTTCGACGCGAGCGCGAAACCGAGCATGCTCGCGGTGAACAGCCCCAGTCCCGCGTAGTAGCGGGGGAGACCACCCTCGCCCTCGTCGTTCATGTAGCCGAGGCTGAACACGTGGACGAGCAGCGAGACGAGCGAGACGACGACGGCCATCATCGCCGACAGCGGGTCGACGAGGAGACCGAACGTCAGGTCGAACGTCCCCTGTCCGGCGACCCACGTGTACAGCGTCTGGTCGTAGGTCGCGCCGCCGGCGACGGTGACGGCTAGCCACACCGAGAGGAGCAGCGACCCGGCCGTCGCGAGGATGCCGGGGAGCGCGCCGCCCTTCGGGAGGAGCCGTGGTGCCCCGTAGCCGACGAGGAGTGCGATCAGGAACGCGACCAGCGGCAGGACGGGAACGGCCGCAGCGAAGGCGAATGCACCTGCCATCTTACCACCTCATCGAGGTAGCCGTGGTCACGTCCACGTCTTTGAAGTTGCGGTACAACACGAGTACGATTCCGATACCGACGGCGACTTCCGCGGCGGCCAGCGCCATCGTGAAGAGACTGAACGTCTGGCCGACGAGGTTCCCCCACTGCTGGGAGAACGCCACGAAGTTGAGGTTCGCGGCGTTGAGCATGAGCTCGACCGACATGAGGAACACCAGCGCGTTCCGGCGCGTGAGGACGCCGAAGACGCCGACGCAGAAGACGGCCGCCGAGAGGAGCATGTAGTATTCGACAGGTACCATCATTCGTCACCCCGTTTGAGCGGGAGGATCGACCCGTCGTCGCGGCGCGCCAGCATGACGGCGCCGACGAGCGCGGCCACGAGGACGAGGTCGATGAGTTCGAACGCAGCGAGGAAGCTCTCGGTCGGTGCCCCCGCGAGGTCCGGGAGCCCGATGAGGGCGTAGCCGATCGTCGCGGTGATGCTCGCGTCGGCCGGGAAGCCGGCGGGCGCCCCGAACGACGCGGTGAGGAACACCGCCGCCATCACGACGAAGAGCGCGACGGCCGCGATGCCGCGACTGAACGTCGCGTCCTCGGCGAAGCGCGGACGGGACGTCACCGGGCGACACCTCCCTTCCGCTGGGTGAGCATCACGGCGAACGTGATGAGCACGAGCACGCCGCCGACGTAGACGAGCACCTGCATCGCGGCGACGAACTCCGCCTGCAACATCACGTAGTGGACCGCGATGGAGAGCAACGCCGCGCCCATGAGGAGCGCGGAGTGCCACACGTCGCGGACGAGCACCATCCCGACGCTACTGACCAGTGTCACGAGGGCGAAGAACCCGAACGTGACTGTTTCGGCGAGCGCCATTATTGGTAGTCGACCTCCTTCTCGCCCTCGCCAACCCACGCGCTACGGTCGGGTTCGCGTGCGGCCAGCGGGTCGATGTCCTTGTACCAGGGCACGTTGCGCAACTGGTCTTTGTTGTAGACGAGGTCGTGTTTCGTGTCGCCGTTGAACTCGAAGTTCTCCGTGAGGAGAATCGCGTCGACGGGACACACCTCCTCGCAGAGTCGACAGTAGATACACTGCCCGACGTGGAGGTTGTACTGCTCGCCCTGTCGCTGTTCGTCCGTGACGATGTGGATGGTGTCGTTCGGACACACCTTCTCGCACTGACGGCACCAGATACAGCGCTCCTGGCTGAACTTGTGGATGCCGCGGAACCGGGGCGAGACCTCGGGGGCCTGCTCCGGGTACTCGACGGTGAACGTCTCGCCGTCCAGTGCGTGTTTCATCGTCGTCGCCATCGATTTGAGTACGCCGATCATGCGGAGATCACCCCGACGATAATCGCGGTGAGGACGAGGTTGGCGAAGGAGAGTACGAGCATCCCCTTCCAGCCGATTTCGATGAGTTGGTCGATACGCACGCGCGGAACCGCAGAGCGACACCACTGCGTGAAGAAGAACACCGCCCAGATCTTGATGATGAACCAGACGATGCCCGGCAGGACCGGTCCGGCCGGACCGCCGAGGAAGAGCGTGGCGATGAGCGCGCCACCGAGGAAGATGTGGACGAACTCACCGAGGTAGAAGAGGACGAAGTAGACGCTAGAGTACTCCGTCTGGTAACCGCCGACGAGTTCGGTCGGCGCCTCGGCGAGGTCGAAGGGGTTGCGGCCGACCTCGGCGAGGTTCGCGACGACGAACAGCGCGAACGCGAAGGGGTTGACGAACGCGTACCACGACGGGACCTGGATCGGGCCCAGCGTGAACAGCGTCTGTGTCTGCGCGGCGACGATTTCGCTCATCTGGAGCGACCCGGTGAACAACACGACCGAGGCCGCGATGACGACGAGCGGAATCTCGTAGGCGATGTTCTGCGCGACCGCGCGAAGACTGCCGAGGAACGAGTACTTACTGCCGGAGGCGTACCCGCCGGCGACGAGTCCGAGCGTCGAGAGCGACGAGACCGCGAAGACGAAGACGAGTCCGGTCTCGGGGTCGGCGAGTTGGATGCCGTTGCCCATCGGAATGACGGCGAAACCGAGCAGCGCCGAGAACGGTAACATCACGGGCGCGAGGTCGTAGGCCGGCCGGTCGGCCCCCTCGGGGATGACGAGTTCCTTCGAGAGGAGGCGGACCGCGTCCGCGACGATGATGAGCAGGCCGAACGGCCCGACACGGTCGACGGCGATGCGGTCGGTGAACGCCGCCGTGATCTTCCGTTTCGCCCACGGTCCGGCGACGGCCGTCATCGTGAGCATCAGCGTCCCGATGAGGGCCGCCCCGATGAACCCCGTGAGGACCTCGACCCACAGCGGCGGGTTCGCGCCGTACCCGAGTAGCCGGGAGAGGATGACCGGGAGCGTCGTCATCTGTCCACCTCACCGAGGATGATGTCGAGGCTGCCCAGGGTCGCGACGAGGTCCGGGATGTACTCGCCGTTCGACATCTCCGGGAGCGCCTGCAGGTTACTGAAGCAGGGGCTCCGAATCTTGAAACGGGCGGGCTTCCCGGTCCCGTCCGAGCGGATGTAGATGCCGAGTTCGCCCTTCGCGGCCTCGACGGAGCGGTAGGCTTCCTTGTCCTCCTCGGGGTTCAGCGTCCGGGGGACGTTGGACTGGATCTCGCGGTCGTCCTCCGGCCAGTCCTCGAGGAGGTCGATACACTGCTCGATGATGCGACCGGACTGCTCGACCTCGCGGAGGCGCACGAGGAGTCGGGAGTAGTTGTCCTTCCCGTCGTCGGTGACGACGTCCCAGTCGAGGTTCTCGTAGTAGCCGTAGGGGTCGTCGCGTCGGAGGTCGTAGTCGATGCCCGAGGCGCGAGCAACCGGACCGGTGACGCCGTACTCCTTGGCGACTTCGGGTTCAAGGACGCCGGTGTCGACACACCGGGCCTGGAACAGTTCGTTCGACGTGATGAGGTCGTGGTACTCCTCCAGGCGCTCGGGGAGTTCGTCGAGGAAGTCCCGGACGTTCTCGAAGAACTCCTCGCGGGGTTCGGGGAGGTCCCAGACGACACCACCGAGGCGGAGGTAGTTGAACATCATCCGCTGGCCGGTGAGGTCCTCGAGGATGTTCTGGACGACTTCGCGGTCGCGCATCGCGTACATGAAGATGGCGGTGAAGTCGCCGTAGATGTCCAGACAGAACGTCCCCAGCGCGAGACAGTGCGAGGCGATGCGACAGAGTTCCGCCGACATCGTTCGGATGACCTGCGCGTACTCCGGCACCTCGATGTCGTTGAGGTCCTCGGCGACGCGGGCGTACGCCCACTCGTTGAGGATGCCCGCCGACGCGTAGTCCCAGCGGTCCGGGTAGGGCATGATCTGGTGGCGGTAGTTGCCCGACTGGGCCATCTGCTCCTCGCAGCGGTGGAGGTAGCCGATGTCGGGTTCGACGTCCGCCACCTGCTCGCCGTCGAGGACGGTCTTCAGGTGGAGGACCCCGTGGGTCGCCGGGTGGTGGGGACCGATGTTGAGGAACATCGTGTCCGAACCCTCTTCGTTGTAGGAGTCCGCGAGGGGGTTCTCGTGTTCCTCGAAGGAGACGATCTGCGGGCGGTCCTGGTTGTAGTCGAGTCCGAGCGGGTGGCCCTGCCACGTCTCCGGCAGCAGGATACGCCGGAGGTCGGGGTGGCCGTCGTACTCGACGCCCACCAGGTCGTAGGCCTCCCGCTCGTGCCAGTCGGCCGTCCGGAACACCGGTTCGGCCGTCTGACTCACCGGGTCGTCGCGCGGCGTCGGCACGACCACCGACACCTCCTGTGTCGGGTCGTCGTACTTCTTCAGGTGGTAGATGGACTCGAAGCGGTCCTCGTACTCCTGGGCGGAGACGAGCGAGAGGTGGTCGAAGCCCGCCTCCTCTTTGAGCACGGAGAGGGCGTCCTGGACCCGGTCGGCGCGGACGACGAACCCCTCGGCGTTCGTGTGCGTCTCGCGGCCGACGACGGCGTCACCGAGCAGGTCTTCGAGGGCGTCGTAGTCGACGCCGGGCGTCGGGACCTCTTCGACCACCTCGGCTTCGTCGGATTCGGCCGGTTCCTCTTCTTGCGTGCTCATGGTGCATCAGCCCAGTTGTAGCGCATGACGAGGTCGTCCTCGTCGATGTCGTCGGCGAGTTGCTGGACGAGTTCGTCGCGTTCGAGGTCGCCGAACTGTTCGAGTTCGTACGGCTTGACCGTCACCGGAGAGGACTCGCCGTTCGCGACGCGCTCTTGCAGTTTGGCGATGCCGTAGACGAGCGCTTCGGGGCGCGGCGGGCACCCCGGAACGTGGATGTCGACCGGGATGACCTCCTCTGCACCTTTCACGACGTTGTACCCCTCCTGGAACGGCCCGCCGGACGTCGAGCAGTTGCCCATGTTCACGACGAACTTCGGTTCGGGCATCTGGTCGTAGACGCGCTTCATGCGCGGGGCGAACTTCGAGACGATGGTCCCCGGCACGATCATCACGTCGGCCTGTCGCGGCGACGCCCGCGGGACCCCGGAGCCGAAGCGGTCGAGGTCGTGTTTGACCGCGTAGGTGTGCATCATCTCGATGCTGCAGCAGGCGATGCCGAACTGCAGCATGAACATCGACGACCCCCGCACCCAGTTCATGAACTTGTCGAACTTGGTGAGGATGAAGGGCGTCGACCCGAACGCTTCTCGCAGTTTGGAGTTGAACCGGCTGTCGGCTCCCTCCATCCGGGCCGCTCGCGTCTTGGTCTGTGGCTCGGTGCTCCTGACGATGTCTTCCCGAGGCGTATCGCTACTCATGTGCGTGTCTCCGTTTCGTACCGTGGACTGCGGACCCAACTCACCGCGCCGTTACGCCACGCCCACGCGAGGCCCACGACGAGGATCCCGATGAAGACGAGCATCGGCACGAGCGCGGCGACGAGACCGGCTTCCGAGACGGCATCCCGGTAGATGACCGTCCACGGGAAGATGAGGACCGTCTCGATGTCGAACACGACGAACAGCAACGCAACCATGTAGTACTGGATGTTGAACCGGTTGCGCGTTCCCCCGGTCGGGACCTCGCCGCTCTCGTAGATGGCCCGCTTTCCTTGTTCGGGCACGCTAGGGCGGAGCAGCGCCGAAACCCCCATCATACTCGCCGGGATGAGGATTGCTACGACCGCCAGCATGCCGATGGCGATCCAGGGATTCATGCTTCGTATCGTGCGCCGGTTTATGCCCCATTCTTATAAAGACTGCGAGGTGATACTGGGGGCTTCGACGGGGACGGGCGGCCTACTGACGGAGTAGCAGCCCCGTCGCCGCCGGAATTTCGAACGCGGAAAATCTCGGAGGGGTTCGACGGACTACTCCTCGCGGAACGCCGGCGTCCCGGACTCGTGGAGCCGTCGCGAGACGTCGGCGACGCCCGCGCGGCGCTCCTCGTGGAGGTCGACGAGTTCCTCGCGGAGCGTCTCGTCGGAGCGGGCGAGAATCTGGGCGGCCGAGAGGGCCGCGTTGTACGACTTTCCGGCGTCGACGGCCGTGATGGGTGCGCCCGTCGGCATCCCGATGACGGAGTCGACGGACTTCTCCTGCACCGGCACGCCGACGACGGGCACGGGGTAGGCGATGGAGGCGGTCATGTTCGGCAGGTCGGCGGACTTCCCGCCCGCGCCAGCGATTATCACGTCGAGACCGCGCGCCTCCGCCGTCTCGGCGTAGGCGTACATGAGGTCGGGTGTCCGGTGGGCCGAGACGACCCACGTCTCGAAGGAGTACCCCTCGGGCGGGTTGTCGTAGTCGGTCACTTCGGCGAACCCGAGGTCCGTGAGGGCGTCGTGCGCCCCGGCCATCACGTCGAGGTCCGAGTCGCTCCCCATGACGATGCCCACGTCGGGCGTCTCGTCGGCGGGTCGGTCGCGTGCCGCTTCGGCTTCGAACAGGTCGATGAGGTCGTCTACGTCGGTCATAGCTGTGGATTACTGGAAGTCGATGGCCTCGCGTGCCTTGCGTGCACGCGAGAGTACACTGTCGAGTGTCGCTCCGCCGTCGGTCCCGACGGCCGTGAGGTGGCCCATCTTCCGCAGGGGGCGGGCGTCCTCTTTCCCGTACCAGTGGAACGCGACGCCGGGCACGTCGAGGGCGTCGTCGACGCCGGAGAGGTCGGCCGGACGGGTCGAGTCGACCTCGGCGAGGACGTTGACCATCGCGGTCGGTCCGCGCAGCGAGGTGTCGCCGAGTGGGAGTCCGAGGACGGCGCGGACGTGCTGTTCGAACTGCGAGGTGACCGCGCCCTCGATGGAGTAGTGACCGGAGTTGTGCGGGCGCGGGGCCACCTCGTTCACCAGAATCTCGCCGTCGCTCGTCTCGAACAACTCGATACCGTAGACGCCCCGCCCCGAGAGTTCGTCGAGGACGTCGAGGGCGACCTCGCGGGCGCGCTCGCGGACCGCGTCGCTCGTCCGGGCGGGCGCGAGTGTCTCGCGGAGGATCTCGGGTTCGTGTCGGTTCTCGACGACGGGGAAGGCGTCGGTCTCGCCGTCGCCTTTCACGCCGATGACGGAGAGTTCGCGCTCGAAGTCGACGAGGTCCTCGACCATGGCGTCGGCGAGGGGGTCGAACGCCTCGCGGGCCTCCTCGACGGAGGAGACGGGTTCGTTCCCCCGGCCGTCGTACCCGCCGGTTCGGGCCTTCAACATCGCCGGCCGGCCGAGGTCGTCGAAGGCGGCCTCCAGGTCCGCGGCGTCGTCGACCCGGCGGAACTCGGGGACCGGAATCCCCGCCTCGGCGAACGTCCGCTTCTGGACGAGTTTGTCCTGAATGGTCCGGAGCGTCTCCGGGTCCGGGTGGACCGGGACCCCGTGCTCGTCGGCGACCGCGCGGGTGTGTTCCGGGTCCGCGAGTTCTATCTCGTAGGTCAGCGCGTCCGACCGGGCGGCCAGTTCGTCGAGGGCCTCCGGGTCGTCGAAGCCGCCGACGATCTGGTCCGCCGCGGGCGGGACGGCCGGGCAGTCCGGCGTCGGGTCGAGGACGACGACGTCGACGCCGAGGGGACTAGCCGCCTCCGCGAGCATCCGGCCGAGTTGTCCGCCGCCGACGACGCCGAGCGTCGCGCCGGGTACGGCGATTTCGCTCTCGGGCATGTGCCCGTCGATATGGCCACCAGTGCATAATAGTTACCGAAACTCCCGAGATGATAGTCACGTACGTGTATGTCGCCGCTCGGCTACGCGGTCGCCGTCGCGTTCGCGAGCGCCGACTGGTCGACGTAGAAGACGACCTCCGTGTTCGTCGACGTGAGTTCGTACGTGCGCGCGGAGTAGCCCTCTAGCTTCGGGGCGAGTTCGTCGTGGTGTTTCGCGAGTGCGACGACGACCGGCGGGGGACTCTCCTCGACGGGCGTCGTCGAGATGGTGCTGTCGACGGTCGCGCCGTAGCGCTCGAAGTACCACGGGAGGGGCATCCGCCAGAGCCACTTCTGCGGACCCGGTGGTGTCTGTGCGACCTGCTCGCCGGCGACGTAGAAGTGCTCGCCGTAGTACAACACGTCGACGCCCTCGTTGGCCGGTGCGATGGTCTCGACGTCGCGGAGCGCGGGTCGGAGGTCGCTCCCGGGTTGGCCGTACTGGACGAGCACGTTGTCCTCGTCCTGCGGGGCGACGTAGGAGGTCTGGGCGGCCGTCACGCCGACCTGCGCGACGACGGCGAGGAGGACGATAGCGGCGAGGGCGACGCCCACCCGGTCCTCCGAGCGGAGCGCGGCCCGACCGCGCTCGACGACGAGACCGACCCCGACGGCCGCGGGGACGGTCAGCGGCAAGACGGCGTGGACGACCGACCAGTGGCCCGAGATGTCCGTAATCGCGGGGTAGACCGCGAGGCTCGCGAAGCCGAGGTAGGAACAGAAGGCGACGAAGTCACGCGGGGCCTCGCCGGTGTAGCGGTCGTAGAGGAATCCGACGACGGCGAAGACGGTCAGCGGGAGGGCGGCCCGGTAATGGACCTTCAGCGCGTCCACGAAGTAGGAGACGTAGTTGCTGCTGTGACCGCCGACCCAGGTGGCGACGAACTCCGTCCACGCGGTGACGAGCGCGCTCGCGAACAAGCCGAGGGTGGCGACGGGGTTCGGCAGCGCGTTCCAGAGGTCGGGACGGGGCGCGTAGAAGAACCCGAGGACGAGGAAGGCGAGGACGGGGAGTGTGAGCAGGACGGCGAACCACTCACGGGCCTCGTCACTCGGGTCCCGGACGGCGTCGACGACGGCGTCGTACTCGGTGAGCCACCCGTACTCCTCGGCGACGACACGGTGGTCGACGACCAGCGCGAGCGCCCCGACCCACCCACCGACGTAGACGAAGGCGTTCTCCTTCGTCGTGAACGCGAGCGCGAGCGAGAGGGTCGCGGGGTAGAGGTACCACGGTTCGCGCGTGTCGAGCGTGCGGACGGCGAAGCCGAGGGCAACCAGCGCGAACCCACCCACCAGCACGTCGTTGCGCATGAACCGGGAGTAGTAGAGGAGGACAGGGTTCAACGCGAGGAAGGCGGCGAGGGCGACGACCTCGACGTCGCGGAGGCGTTCGCGGAAGAGCCACGCCGAGAGCGGGAGGAGGCCGCCGACGAGGGCGACGACGGCGCGGGCGGTGAAGTCGCTCGCGCCCGCGAGCGCGAAGACGTACTTGTTCACGTGGAAGAGGAACGGTCCGTGGACGATGGGGCGGTAGTTCCACGCCTCGGTCGCCGCGTAGCGGAGCACCCAGTAGCCGACGCGTCCCTCGTCCCAGTGGAAGATGCGGGCGCCGAGGAACGCGAAGCGCGCGAGGAGGGCGAGCGCCGTCACCGCGAGCACGCCGCCGAGGACGTGACGGCGGTCGAGCGCGTGCGTCGAGTCGGTCATTGTGGAAGTGGGGGTGTGGGACCCATACAACTTTTCCGGACGAGGGTCGACCCGACCGACAATCTCTGTAGAGAACGGTAGGCCTTTGACGCCGCGAAGTGACCCCACCAGTATGGTCTCCCTCGGACTGGTGGTCGCTCGCTTCAACGCGAGCGTCACCGAACAGATGGAGGAGTCGGCCCGTCGTGCGGCGGACGCCGCGGGGGCGGACGTCGTCGAGACGCTCCGCGTCCCGGGCGCGTACGACACGCCGCTGGCCGCCGACCGGCTAGCGCGTCGCGACGACGTAGACGCCGTCGCCGTCCTCGGTGCCATCGTCACCGGCGACACGGACCACGACCAGGTCATCGCCCAGACGGCGGCCGACAAACTCTCGGAAGTGAGCCTGGAGCGCGACACGCCCGTCGCGCTCGGGGTCATCGGTCCGGGGATGTCCGGCGCCGAAGCGCGTGAACGCACCGACAAGGGTGCGGAAGCCGTCGAGAGCGCCCTCGACCTCTACCAGGAACTGGAACAATGAGCTTCGAATTCGCAGACCGCGTCGAACGAGTCGAACCGAGCGCGACCCTCGCCGTCAGCAACCTCGCCTCCGAGTTGGAGGCCGACGGCGTCGACGTCGTGGACCTCTCCGTGGGCGAACCCGACTTCCCCACGCCCGAGAACATCGTCCAGGCCGGGAAGGACGCCATGGACGCGGGCCACACCGGCTACGCGCCGTCGAACGGCATCCCGCAACTCCGCGAGGAGATCGCCGCCAAACTCCAGGGCGACGGTCTCGACTACGAGGCGGACAACGTCGTCGTCACGCCCGGCGCGAAGCAGGCGCTCTTCGAGACGTTCCAGACGCTCGTCGACGAGGGCGACGAGGTCGTCCTCCTCGACCCGGCGTGGGTCTCCTACGAGGCGATGGCGAAGGTCGCCGGCGCCGACCTGAAGCGCGTCGACCTCTCTCCCCACGACTTCCAACTCGAACCCGCCCTCGACGAACTCGGCGAAGTCGTCTCCGAGGAGACGGACCTCCTCGTCGTCAACTCCCCGAACAACCCCACCGGCGCGGTCTACTCCGAGGCCGCGATGGAGGGCGTCCGTGACCTCGCCGTCGACAACGACGTCCAGGTCATCTCCGACGAAATCTACCAGCACATCAACTACGGGAAGGAGCACGTCTCGCTCGCCAGCCTCGAGGGGATGTACGAGCGGACCGTCACCATCAACGGCTTCTCGAAGGCCTACTCGATGACCGGGTGGCGCCTCGGCTACCTCGCCGCTCCCGAGGAGGTCGTCTCGCAGGCCGGGAAGGTCCACTCCCACTCCGTCTCCTGTGCGGTGAACTTCGTCCAGCACGCGGGCGTCGAAGCCCTGCAGAACACCGAGACCGCGGTGAACGAGATGGTCGAGGCCTTCGACGAGCGCCGCCAGCTCCTCGTCGACCTCTTCGACGAGCACGGCGTCGACGTCCCCGAGGCCGACGGCGCCTTCTACATGATGGTGCCCGTCGACGAGGACGACCAGACGTGGTGTACGGAGGCCCTCGAAGAGGCCCACGTCGCCACCGTCCCCGGGAGCGCCTTCGGCGCGCCGGGCTACGCCCGCATCTCCTACGCGGCCAACGAGTCGCGCCTCCGCGAAGCCGTCGACCGCCTCGTCGACGCCGGGTATCTCTAACCCGACACGATTCGGCCCACTCGCGCCCGATCACGGGGGTCGTTCCGCGACGAACGCCCACAACGTTCAGGTGGCAGTGGCCAGAATGTGCACAGTAGCCGGACACTGTCCACCGGTTCCCAGTTTCTGTCCAGGTGGACAGGTGACGACGGCCAGCATCTTTTTATTCAGTCGGGATGTTCTATAATGTAGATGAGTTCGCGCAGGCGTGGGGACACAGAGGGGAAGTGGAGTGGGCCCCTCTCCATCGACGCCACGAGCGAGGGTCTGACGGTATTCGACGCCGTCGAACGCCACCAGTGTACGCTGTGGGCGGACGGCGACGTCGTCCCGACCGTCGCCGACTCGGACCGCTTTCTCTTCCCCGTCGACGCGGCAGTGTCCGTCGAGACCTCGAAGTTGACGCTCCCGAACGGCCCCGCCGTCTTCGTCCGAACCGCGGACGGCGAGACCGTCTCCGAAGCGACGCCACCGGCCGAGGTGAGCGTCGACACCGGGACGTACAGCATCGAGCTGGCGGCCGCCGTCAAACTGTACGTTCGGGCGAGTGGACCGCTCACCGTCTCGACGTCGGTGAGCGAGATCAGTGTCGAACTCGAAGACGCGGGAGAGATCCTCGTCGGTGCCCGATCGCGCCACGAGAACCCCGCCGGGACCATCACGACGACGACGGACCCCGTCGACATGATGGAGGCGGTCTCCCACCTCGGGTCGGCGCTCAAGACCACGAGTCCGGAGCGCTCGTACCCGACGCTCCGGGGACACCCACCACTCGTCGAACTCGGTGACGAAGTGTCGATCCCCGACTCGGTCACCAAACCCGACAACGGAATCCGCCTCGAACTGCCGGCGGAGTACCGCTCGATCTACGTCGGCGCACCGCTGGCGTACTACCTCGGCGCCACGATGGAACCGGCACCCGCGCCGAAACTCGTCGTCGGCGACGGCGAGTTCGAACACCGCCTC
Source organism: Halospeciosus flavus (assembly GCF_029814175.1). GTDB lineage: Archaea > Halobacteriota > Halobacteria > Halobacteriales > Halobacteriaceae > Halospeciosus > Halospeciosus flavus. The sequence goes on from NZ_CP122312.1 coordinate 1,453,378, forward strand.
GACACCCACCGCGGGTTCGAGGCCGAGGTCGAACGCGTCCTCAAGCAGGTGTTCGTCCTCGACTGCGTCACCCGGACCGAGGGACTCTACCAGGTCGACCTCCACGAACGCGAGGCGCTCGAGTCGCTCGTCGACCTCGACTTCGACACGCTGTACGACGCCGACCTCGCGACCCAGCTAGAGGCGTACCTCGACGTCGACTACGAGACGGTCGAACCGTACGTCCCCGACTGGAAGCAGACGACGCACGTCTCGCCGGACCCGAACAGCGTCGAGGTCCTCCCGTTCGTCGTCAACGACCTCGCGGTCGTCCGCTCGCCGACGACCCGCGAACTCGGCGACAACGACCTGCAGACCGCGGCGGTCCGCGACTTCATGCGTGGCGGCGACGGGACCCGGAGCGCCGGACTCCGAGACGACACACCACACACCGTCCGCCCCGAACAGGTCGACTCCGTCGAGCAGTCGTGGGTCGGCGAGGGCGCCCCGCTGGGCGCGAGCAAGCCGACGACGGTCGCCTTCCGCAACGGACTCGACCGCGACCACTCCGACGGCGACATCGACATCACCGTCGTCTGCAACGACGAGGAGATGGACGCCGAGGGCGACGTCGTCAACGACGCCTACGGCCAGCGCTCCGACCTTCCGTTCGACGTGAACGTCCACCGGCACCTCACGACCGACGAACTCCGCGAGGTGCTCGCCGAACCGACCGACTTCTTCCACTTCATCGGCCACATCGACGGTGAGGGGTTCAAGTGCCCCGACGGACTCCTCGACGTGGCCGACCTGGACCACGTCGGCGTCGACGCGTTCTTCCTGAACGCCTGCCAGTCCTACGGGCAGGGGATGGAACTACTGGAGAAAGGCTCCATCTCCGGCGTCGCGACGGTCCGCGACGTCGTCAACCGCGGGGCGGAGGCCATCGGCAAGACCATCGCCCACCTCCTCAACCGCGGGTTCACGCTGAACGCCGCCCTCGACGTCGCCTCCGACGAGAGCATCATGTCGAATCGCTACGTCGTCGTCGGCGACGGGACGTTCGCGCTCACCCAGAGCGAGTCGCGGACGCCCATCGTCTACGAGGTCGAGGAAGTCGACGACGTGGACGACGACTACCGCCTCACGATCCACGCCTACCCGACGAGCGACGCGGGGATGGGGAGTATCCTCTTCCCGTTCGTCGAGAACCGCTACTACCTCAACTCGGGACAGGTCGACTCCTTCGTCTTGAGCGAGGGCGAACTCGTCGACCTCCTCCAACTGGAGGACGTCCCGGTCAAGACGGAAGACGACCTCTACTGGAGCCACGAGCTTCCCGAACTGATCCTCTGAGGCGACGCTCCGTGTCGGATTCCGACGCGAGAAAGATAGGTTGGGGGAGTCGATTCGCCGTTGCCGTTTCTGCCGTGCCTCGGTCCCGTGGAGTGCCGAGCTCAGGGACCGCTGATCGTCGTCGCAGCCGCACCGGCGACGTTCCCGGCCTGCGAGAGCAGGACCGCGACGGTGAACAGCACACCGACCGCACGGGGGTTCTCGGTCAGGTGCGACTGGATGCTGGTATCGGACATGCGCATTCTAACGAAAGGGCGGATATATAAAATATGTATTGTATTTGGATTTGACCGAACGGACCGTAATTTATTCTTAGAATACTGCTATTTGACGGTAACGGCCACGGGGGGATAAGTCGAGTGGCCACCCGGAGGTGACCGGTCGAACTACTCGGCCGGCGCGGCCGACGGGGAGCGGAGGAAGAGCGCGGCGACGCCAGCGAGGATGGCGAGCACCCCACCGAGGAGGAACGTCTGGTTCCACCCCATCGACCCGACGAAGAACCCCGTGAGGGTCCCACCGAAGACGCCGCCCCACATCTTCCCGGAGTAGAGCAGCGCGTAGTTGGCCGACGAGTGTTCCTCGCCGTAGTACTGACCGACCGCACTCGGGAAGAGCGTGTACTGGGGCGCCCAAAAGAAGGTCCCGAGAACGACCGCACCGACGAGCGCCGCGCCCGCGCCGTGGATTCCGAAGTAGACGATTCCGAGGACACCGACTCCACAGAGGACGAACGACGTCGCCATCACGTTGGTCAGGTCGAACCGGTCCGAGAGGTCGCCGACGATCAGCCGGCCCGCGGCGCTGGCGAGCGGGAGCACCGTCGCCGCGAGCGTCGCGACGATAGCGGCCGTCCCGAGGTGGTCGGCGTAGGAGACGATCTTCTCGGTGACCATGAGCCCCGCACCGGAGACGGCGACGAACATGGCGTACATCAGCCAGAACTGCCACGTACGGAGCATCTCGCGCCAGGTGAACTGCGGACCGGTGAACGAGAGGTCGACGCCCTCCTCGGTCTCGAGCCACCCGCTGGGCGGGTCACGGATGACGAACGCGCCGACGAGGATGACGACGGTGATGAGCAGCCCGATGTTCCGGAGCACTTCGACGTACGCGTACTGGGAGGCCTCGGGACCGAGTCGCCACCGGATGTAGGGGACGAGTGCCGCGCTCCCGCCGGCGAACGCCATCGTGCCGACGCCGGAGGTGAGGCCCCGACGGTCGGGGAACCACTTCAGCGCCGTGTTCACCGCCACCGTGTAGACGATACCGACGCCGACGGCACCCAGCGAGTAGAAGAGGTACACCTGCCAGACGGTGCTCGCGTAGGCGACACCCAGGTAGCCACCACCGGCGAGGACGGCCGCGAGGAGGCTGATCCCCCGGGGTCCGTGGCGGTCGCGCCACCACCCGACCGGGAACTGTGACCCGGCCTGGAAGATGACGAAGAGGGTGAAGACGGTGCTGAGTACCGCCTGTTCGATGCCGAGTTGACGGGCGACGGGTTCGCGGATGACCGACCAGACGTACTGGTAGGGACCGACGACGGCCATCATCCCGGCGGCGGCGGCGACGAGCCACCACCGCGAGAACCCGAGGACCTCTCTCGCCCGTTCGGCGTGGTCCGGTTCGTTACTCATTCAGAGACGACCTCACGCATAGTACGACAGTCGATACTCCGGTGAAAAAGGATGTTCCTGAATATATCCGGTGTGTCAGCTATACCCACGAGGGACAATCCACAACGTGGTGACCTACCTCACACCGTGGGGGACGCCATCCTACACCCCGCGTGAGGAGAGGTGGTCACCGACCTCTGTCATGACCTTTTCCTCGGCGCGGACGAGGTGTTCCCACGTCGTCGTCGGGGCGATGTCGAGGTTGTCGGCGACGTCGGCGATGGCGACGTCCGCGTTCGACTCGTAGTAGCCACACCCGATCGCCGTCGCGAGCACCTCGCGTTGTCGCTCGGTGAGTTGGTCCAGGATCCGAGAGAAGGTCAGGTGCTCGTGGCTCTCGACCTCGTCGAGCGAGACGTCGCGGACGAGTTCGGTGTCGTTGCCCGCCTGCTCCAGCGACGCGACGATGTCCGGGAGGCTGTCGTCGTCGCCGAGGTAGAGCGTCCAGTGTTCCCACCCACCACGGATCGTCGTCCCGACGCGGTAGTGGACCCCGTGGTCGGCCAACCGCTGGGCGATACTGTCCCACTTGTAGCTATCGAAGGTCACGCCGACGAACACGCGGTCGTTGTCGAGCGGCGAGAACGGTTCGACGGCGAGCACCGGGTCGGCGTCCTCGAACGCCTCGAGGAACGAGGCGATCTCCTCTGCCGGGCCGCGTAGCTCGACGATTCGTTTCCGCTCGGCCGCCGTCCCGGTTAGCGAGGACACCGAGCGTATCGTCACGTTCGGGTGCGTGGCGCTGACGTCGCTCTCGGGTTCGCCGTGGTGACGGACCCGAAGCGTCACTTCGCGCATCGGGTGTGGGGAAGGGTCTCGGAGAATATACGCCGTTCGGTCGAGTCGGCAATTATTGCGACGACGAGCGCCTCTCGCGGCGCCACCCGGATATATCCGGCAACAAATGGAAGCACACGACTGGCAAATACATGCGTAGTCAACTCATGCCAGACTTGGACAAGGAATCACTCGAAGCGATGAGCGGACCCGTCGTCGACCGCCGGACGACCATCTCGCTCCTCGGTGCGGCAGGGATGGGCGGTCTCGCCGGCTGTTCGGGCGGCGGTGGCGGCGACAGCGGCGGCGACGGCGGAACGACGTCCGGGACGACGCAGAGCGGCCCGAAGATGGGCGGCCGCCTGCAGGCCGGCTGGTTCACGGGCAGCATCGACACGCTCGACCCGCCGTACATCAGCGTCGGCCAGTACTTCCAAGTCGCCGCGAACATCTTCAACGGACTCGTCACGCTCACGACGGACCTCACCATCGAGGGCGACCTCGCGAAGGACTGGACCATCTCGGACGGCGGCAAGAAGTTCACGTTCGACCTCCGCGAGGGCGTGACGTTCCACAACGGGACGGAGTTCACCGCCGACGACGTCAAGTACACCATCAACCGGACCATCGAGAACAAGACCCCTGCCGCGGGTAAGCTCTCGACGCTCGAGCCGGTCGACCAGGGCGGCGTCGTCGTCAAGGACGACTACACGGTCGAACTCAACTTCGAGAAGGCGATGGCTCCCGCGCTCGTCTACCTGACGCGTGGTCCCGGCCGCGCCGCGACTATCGTCTGCAAGGAGGCCATCGAGGAGATGGGTCGCGAGCAGTACTCCATCACGCCCGTCGGGACGGGACCGTTCGAGGTCGTCGAACACGACGTCGGTTCGGGCATCAAGCTCGACGCCTACGAGGACTACTTCGACACCGACTCCGAAGACCGTCAGCTCCCGTACCTCGACGGCATCGACATCAACCCCATCCCCGAACCGGCGACGCTCGTCAGCGCCATCCGCGGCGGCGACGTCGACTTCACGAACCTCGTCCCGCTCCAGAACGTCTCGCAGGTCGAGCAGGCCAGCGAGGTCGAGAAGCTCAGAGCGCCGGGCGTCAACTGGTACGGCCTGGCGATGAACCAGACCCGCGAGCCGTTCGGCGACAAGGAAGTTCGCCGCGGCATCGCGAAGGTCGTCTCCAGCGAGAAGTTCGTCCAGTCGGCGTACTTCGGCAACGCGCTCGCCGCCCAGGGTCCGATCAACAAGGCGACCCGCTGGGCGTGGCGCGAGGACAAACCCGACGACCAGGCCTACGCACCGGAAGAGGGCAAGCAGATCCTGAAGGACACGGGCGCCTACGGTGCGAGCTTCGACATCCTCACGACGTCGAGCAGTCTGCGCGCCGCGAAGGCGATGCGCCAGCAGCTCAACGCCGCCGGCTTCGACGTCAGCATCGAGCAAGTCACCGCCTCGACGTACTGGTCGCGCTACCAGGCGCTCGACTACGACGTCACCATCTCCGGGTCCGTCGGTGACCCCGACCCGGACCAGTCGCTGTGGAACTTCTACCGCAAGGACGGCTCGTGGAACTGGACGAGCTACGAGGATGACACGGTCCACCAACTCCTCGCCGAACAGCGGCGGGCACTCGACCGTGACCAGCGTGCGAAGGTTCTCCAGAAACTCGAGGACCGCCTCATCGCGGACGTCCCGCACGTCTACCTCTCGCACCGCGACGACCTCGCCGCCGCACGCAAGCGGGTGCGCGGGTTCGAGCACGTCCCGTACATGCGGAACTTCCACACTGTCTGGCTCGACGAGTAACGATAGAACCGACCTCCAACAACTTCACTCTCTCAGACTCTCTTCGAACGAATGAAACAGTACATCGCGAAACGTCTCCTCCACGCCGCCTTCATCATGTGGCTCGTCGCCACGACGGTCTTCTTCGGCCTGCGGTTCATCCCCGGCGGCCCGGTCCGCACCATGCTCGGCCAGGAGGCCACCCCGGCGGCGGTCCGGCAACTCCGACACGAACTCGGACTCGACCAACCCCTGTGGGTGCAGTACGTCGACTGGATGACCGACCTCCTCGTCGGCGACTTCGGACGGAGTATCGCCAGCAACCAGCAAGTCGGCGAAGTGATCGCCCAGGCGGCGCCAAAGACGCTCTCCATCGCCCTCGTCGGTATCGTTATCGGGCTCACGGTCGCCATCCCGACCGGCATCATCAGCGCGACGCGGAAGAACGAGCCGATCGACTACGTCTCGACCGTCGCGGCGTTCCTCGGTATCTCGATGCCTGCCTTCTTCGTGGGTATCCTGCTCGCGCTCGTCTTCGGCGTCTGGTTCAACCTGCTCCCGGTCTTCGGCTACACGCCGCTCAGCGAGGGGTTCGTCCCGTGGCTGAAGAGCGTCATCCTCCCCGGCATCGCCACCGGACTCCCCTACACCGCGGTCGTGATGCGGATGACCCGCTCTTCGCTCCTGGAAGTCCTCGACGAGCCGTACATGCGGACCGCCCGCGCGAAGGGCGTCCAGGGCCGCGTCCGGTTGTTCAAACACGCACTGCAGAACGCGCTCATCCCCGTCGTGACCGTCGCGGGCATCCAGCTCGCGCTCATCATCGTGGGGAGCGTCACCGTCGAAATCGTCTTCGGGATCAAGGGACTCGGCCGTGTCCTCATCAACTCCATCCTGGACCGCGACTACCCCGTCGTCCAGGTAACCATCCTCCTCGTCGCCGGCGTGATGGTCTTCACGAACCTCGTGGTGGACATCGTCTACACGTTCCTCGACCCCCGCATCCGCTACGGAGGTGAGAAGTGACCATGTCCAACGAAGAGAACACACAGAACGAATCGAGTGTCGGTCCCGGCGTCGGACCGAACACGCCCGAGGAACCCGGTCCGGCCGAGGTTCCCCAGTTCGAAGAGGAGTCGCAGTCGGTCTCCGTCCCCGCCGAGTACCGCCAGAAAGAGGCCGAAGAAGAACACCACACGCTCGGGCAGCGACTCGTCTACGGTCTCCTCGAGGACAAGATGGCGCTGTTCGGCGCTATCGTCGTCCTCGGGTTCATCCTGATGGCGATATTCGCGCCGTACATCGCCCCGCACCCGCCGGAGGCCACGTACGGCTTCATGAAGGAACCGAACAGCTACTCGCACGTGAACGTCGACTCGGACCCGAAGGTCGAGGCCATCTGGCACCCGCTCGGGACCGACTCCTTCGGCCACGACATCCTCTCGCGCATCATCTTCGGTGCGCGAATCTCGCTGGCCGTCGCGCTCTCGACGGTGCTCGTCGCCTTCACGGCGGGGACCACCATCGGTCTCGTCGCCGGCTTCTACGGCGGGTGGGTCGACAGCGTGTTGATGCGCTACATCGACTTCCAGTGGGCCTTCCCCGAGATCATCCTCGGCGTGGCCATCATCGCCTTCCTCGGTGGGTTGGGGGTGGAGAACGTCGTGTTGGCCATCGGTATCGCCTACATCGACGACTTCGCCCGCCTCGTGCGTGGGGAAGTCCTCTCCTTGCGCGAAGAGGAGTTCGTCACCGCCGCCCGCGCGGTCGGGATGTCCAACAAGCGCATCATGTTCAAGGAGATCCTGCCGAACGCCATCGCGCCCCTCATCGTGCAGGCGACCCTGATGATCCCCCTCGCCATCCTCGCGGAGGCGGGTCTCTCCTTCCTCGGGTTGGGCGTCAAGCCCACGACCCCGACGTGGGGGCTGTTGCTCGCCGACGGGCGGCAGTTCATCAGCCGCGCGTGGTGGATCTCGGTCGAACCGGGTATCGCCATCATGATCACCGTCCTCGCGTTCAACATGCTGGGTGACGGTCTCCGCGACATCTTCGACGTCAGCGAGAGCGAGGTGGAAGACCGATGAAGTTACTCGAAGTCGACAACCTCCACACGCAGTTCCCGACCGACCGAGGCACCGTTCGCGCCGTCGACGGCGTCGACCTGGACATCGAACCCGGCGAGATCGTCGGGCTAGTCGGCGAATCAGGTTCCGGGAAGTCCGTGCTCTCCGAGAGCATCGTGGGCATCCTCGAAGAACCGGGCGAAATCGTCGAGGGTGACGTCCGCTTCCGGAGTCTCGACACGGTCCGGACGCTCGCCGACGCCTTCCCGGACCACGTCGTCGACCTCACCGACCACCCCGAGTTCGACGGGGCGGCCGCACCCGAACTCGACGAGGAGGTCCTCACGCCCGAGGACTTCGTCTTCGTCGAGGAGTGGGTGGGCGACGGGCCGGACAGCGAGATCGCCGCGGGGTACGTAGACCTCACCCGCGCCCCCGAGTCGGCGATGGCGACCATCCGTGGCGGCGACGTCGCGATGGTGTTCCAGGACCCGATGAACTCGATGAACCCGACCATCTCGGTCGGCGAGCAGATCGCCGAGACGGTTCGACTCCACCAGGACGTCGGCGAGTCCGTCTCGCTCCCCGCCGAGGTGAAACGCAAGATCCTCGGGTCCGCGAAGAACTCCGCGGCGTGGCGACGGGCCATCGAGATGCTCGAAGCCGTCGAGATTCCCGAACCCGAGGCCCGCGCGGCCGACTATCCACACGAGTTCTCCGGAGGGATGCGCCAGCGCGCGATGATCGCGATGGCGCTCTCCTGTGAACCCGACCTGCTCGTCGCCGACGAACCGACCACCGCACTCGACGTGACCATCCAGGCCCAGATCCTGGAGGAACTCGAGGGTCTCAAAGACGAGTTCGACACGGCCATCCTGATGATCACCCACGACCTCGCCGTCGTCGCCGAGACCTGCGACCGGGTCAACGTGATGTACGCCGGCGAGGTCGTCGAACGCGCGGACGCGGACGAACTGTTCACGAACCCCCAACACCCCTACACCCAGGGACTCATCGCCAGCACGCCCCGCCTCGACGATCCCGACGCGGAGGTCGAGGCCATCCCGGGCAACGTCCCGGACCTCGTCGACATCCCCTACGCTTGTCACTTCGCACCGCGCTGTCCGGAGGCCAAACGGGAGTGCTTCGAGGTCGACCCCGACTTCCGAGACGTCGGTGAAGCGGGCGTCGAACACCAGGCGGCGTGTCTGCGGCGCGGTCCCGAGGAGGAACGTCTATGAGTCGCGCAGCATCTACCCCCGAGACCGAATCGTCCGACGGTCCCCTCCTCGCAGTCGAGGGGCTCCAGAAACACTTCGACCGCGCCGACGGCTTCCTCGACAAACTCGTCGGCGAAGGCGGGAAGATCCGCGCCGTCGACGGCGTCGACTTCTCGCTCGACCGTGGCGAGACGCTCGCCGTCGTCGGTGAGTCCGGTTGTGGGAAGAGCACCCTGGGGCGGACGGTCCTCAACCTCGATACGCCCACCGGCGGCACCGTCCGCTTCGCCGGCGACGAGATCTCCGACCTCTCGGGCAAGGACCTGAAGCAGTATCGCCGCCGGGCGCAGATGGTGTTCCAGGACCCGCTCGCGTCGCTGAACCCGCGCAAGACCGTCGGCGAGATCCTGACCGCGCCGATGGAGGTCCACGGCATCGGCGACTCGAAGGCAGACCGCCGTGAACGCGCGAAGGAACTGCTGGAGCGCGTCGGCCTGAAACCGGGCCACTACGACCGCTACCCGCGGCAGTTCTCCGGCGGCCAACAGCAGCGCGTCGGCATCGCCCGCGCGCTCGCGGTCGAACCGGACCTCATCGTCGCCGACGAACCGGTGAGTGCCCTCGACGTCTCCGTCCAGGCACAGATCCTCCAACTCCTCGAGGACCTCCAGGAGGAGTACGACCTCGCCCTGCTGTTCATCAGCCACGACCTGAGCGTTGTGCGGCAGGTCGCCGACCGCGTCGCGGTCATGTACCTCGGCGAACTCGTCGAGACCGCGCCGGTCGACACCCTGTTCGCCGAACCGAGTCACCCGTACACCGAGAGTCTCCTCTCGGCGGTCCCGCGAATCGACCCGGAACACCGGACCGACCGCATCGTCCTCGAAGGGACGGTGCCCTCGCCGGCGGACCCGCCGTCGGGGTGTCGCTTCCACACCCGGTGTCCGAAGGTCATCCCGCCGGAGGACTCGTCGGCCGACCAGTCGGCCTTCCGCGCCGCGTTCTCCTTCCGCAACCGGATTCTCTCCGAGGACCTCGACGTCGAGGCCATCCGGACGCGTCTCGACTCGGAAGGACGCGCCACCGACGAGGCGGCCGTCGCCGACTACGTCGTCGAGACGATGCTGGAGGCCGACCCCGACTCGCTCCCCGGCGAGGCGGCCGACGCCGTCCGCGAGGCGGCCGACGCCATCGCATCGGAGAACCACGACCTCGCAGAGCGCGTCGTCCGGGAGGCGTTCCCCTCGCCCTGCGAGCGCGAGGTCCCCGACGACACGCGCGTCGGCGAACAGCACGTCGCGTCCTGTCACCGCATCGGAGACGGCGACTGAGGACGCGCCACCGAACCGTCAGCCTACCGACTCCATCCACACGACACACAGACACCCGTAGCACACCACATGGCGTACGTACTCGAAGAGATGACGTGGCCGGCCGTCGAGGACGCCCTCGACGAGACCCGTCTCGTCGTCGTTCCGACGGCAAGCATCGAACAGCACGGACCGCACCTCCCACTCGCGGTGGACACCATCCGCGCACGAGAACTCGGCCGGCGAATCGCCGACCGACTCGACTGCTTCGTCGCGCCGACGGTCCGGCCCGGTCGCTCCGACCACCACATGGCGTTCCCGGGGACCATCAGCCTCGCGGAGGAGACGTTCCGGAGTGTCGTGCGCGACTACTGTGAGAGCCTCGTCGCCCACGGCTTCGAGCACATCGCGCTCTTCACGAGCCACGGCGGGAACACCGCCAGCATCGAGGCGTTGGCGCCCGAACTCGACGCCGACCTCGACGCGAACGTCTTCGTCGCGGGCGACCGCGAGGGGATGATGGCGGCCCGCACCGGCGCGATGGCGGAGTTCGGTGTCAGCCCTGAGGAGGCGGGTGCCCACGCGGGCGCCGCCGAGACTGCCTTCGTCATGGAGACCGACCCCGACCTCGTCCACGACACCGCGGGGACGACCGGGTTCGTCGGCGACATCGACGAGGCCGAGGCGGACGTCGCGGACGGTCTCGACGCACTCACCGACAACGGCGTGCTCGGTGACCCCGAGCAGGCCGACCCCGAACAGGGCGAGGAACTCATCGAGCGCTGTGCGGCGTACCTCGCCGACGAGATTCAACAGGAAACCGAGCGCCTCGAAGCCGCCTGAGACGACCCGACCAATACAGTTGAACAGTTGCACAACTGTTCAACTGACTCTATCCGTCGAACTCTTCTCTCAGTCGTCGAACGTCGCCGTCCGGTCCGTCTCCATCCGACGGAGCGGCGGGAGCGCGACCGCCGCGAGTAGGATTTCGAGTCCGCCGACCACGGCGAACGCCGCGAGGTAGCCGTAGTGGTCGGCGACGGTCCCGCCGACCACGATGCCGGCGAGGAAGCCGACGCTCCCGGCGACGTTGAAACCGGCCATCGCGACGCCGCGTTCGTCGGGGGCCGCGAGGTCCGTGACCAGCGCCATCGTCGCCGGGGCCATGAACGCGCCGACGACGCCGACGAGGACCATCCCCGCCTGCGCGAGTCCGACGGTCGGTGCGAGACCGACGCCGAGGACGGCGACGCCGTAGAGCGTGGACCCGACGACGATGGGGAGCGTCCGGCCCACGCGGTCGGAGAGGCGTCCGAAGGGGTACTGGAGCAACGCGAACGGGGCGAAGAAGAGCGCGAGCGTGAGGCCGGTCGCGCCCGGGTCGAGGCCGAAGACGTCCCGGAAGTAGAGCGTGCCGACGAGCGCGAAGAACCCCGCGGTCAGTCGGTCGATGAAGCCAAAGGCGTACGGGACGCCCAACTCGGGCCGTCGGCGGAGACTGGCGACGGCGGCCGCCACGTCGCGCCGGCCACCCCGTTCGGCACGGCCCGCACGGTCGGTGACGACGAGACAGAGGAAGGCGACGCCGAAGAGCAGGACGCTGGCGGCGTACAGCGGGACGAAGGCACCGACTTCGTACAGTCGGCCGCCCAGCGGAGCGCCGAGTGCCGTCCCGAGACCGATGGCGATGCCCGCGGCACCCATGTTGCGGCCGTGGCCCCCGCCGAGGTCCATGAGCATCGTCATCGCCAACGAGAAGGCCGCGATGGTCGTCGCGCCCTGACAGAACCGGAGGACGAGCACTGCCCAGAAGGGAACCGACGCGACGGTCGGCACCACCGCGAGGAGGGCGTAGCCGGCGGCCCCGCCGAGTGCGCCGACGAGGACGAACGGGGCGCGTTCGCCGGTCGCGTCGCTGAGGGCGCCCCACACGGGGGCGAAGAGGACGAACGCGGCGAACTCGGTCGCGAGGAACCACATACTCGCGTCGAGGCGGGTGTCCGCCCCCAGCGCGGCGACGAGCACGTCGATGCCCGGGTACAGGAGGACCTGCGCGAGGAGGACGGCGAACACGACGAGGGCCAGTGCCACCCGCTCGCGGTTCGCGGACATCCCGTGTCAGTCGAAGATGCGTGACTTCGACTCCTCGGAGAAGTCGCTGCTGGCCTCCTTCGTCCGCTCGTAGACGCCACGGAGTTCCGTGATGGGGTCCTCGTGTTCGTCGACGCGGAGGTCGTGGTACGCGGTGGTCTGCGGCGCCCAGACGTTCACGGCGGCCGAGCGCTCCCCACGCCCGTCGCCGCCCGCCGCCTGCCCCGCGGCGAGGCAGTTCAGGAGTCGTTCGACCGTGTCCTCGGCCGGCTCGGTGCGGGCGTCGAGCATCGCGTCGAGGGTCTCGCCGTTCGCGAGCATGTTGCCCGCCGCGGTCGCGTCGCCGTCGTCGGCGACGCGGTGGCCGAACCACCCGTCGCACCCCTCGCCGGAGTAGACGACGTGGCTACCTCGGTCGTCGAGTCCGTGGGCCTGCCGGAGTTCGGCGTGGTCGTCCTGTGCGAGCAGGCCCGCGACGGCGTCGTCGACCGCCAAGTCGGAGAGGAGTTCGACACCCCGACGGCCGATACGGACGTTGACGAAACTCTGCGTGCAGACGACGCCGTCCGCGCTCACGTACGGACAGAGCGCGCCGACCGCGGGCGCACCGGTCGCGACGCCGGCGCCGAAGACAGTCCCGTCCTCGGTCTCTTCGCGAACACAGATAGAGAACGTCATGTGTCTCGTCTGGGGCGCACACGAGCATAAATGACCACGCTTCGGGACGAGCGAAACGGAAGGCACACTCCCGTCCGGTGTCTACGCCGAGTCGATGTCGTGGTCCTGGTACGTGCTCGTCGTCGCCGGACTGTTCGAGGTCGCGTGGGCCGTGGGCCTCGAGTACTCCGAGGGCTTCTCGAAACCCGTCCCGACGGCCGCCACCGTCGTCGCCCTCGCCATCAGCATGCTCCTCCTCGCGAAGGCCGTCGAGAACCTCCCGGTCGGGACGGCCTACGCCGTCTGGACCGGTATCGGCGCGGTCGGCACGGCGATCCTCGGAATCGTCCTCTTCGACGAACCGGCGACCCCCGCCCGCGCCTTCTTCCTCGGCGTGGTGGTCGTCGGCATCGTCGGACTGCACGTGGTGAGCGGCCACTGACCGCGCCGTAAACTCCATACTACGATACAGAATCGCCGATCGAGGCGTCCCACGGGCTTTTCCCGGTCGGTGTCGTCACTGACGCGTATGGCCGACCGCGTGACTCACGAGACCTGTACGACCTACGACGCGACGCTCGAACGCGCCGGCGGGACGCGGCGCCCGCAAGTGGTACTCCCCGCGGACGCGGCCGACGAGTTCCCCGACGGCGAGGTCGTCCGCCTCGTCCTCGACGGCAGCGAGTACCGGGCACAGGTCCGCAGCGACTCGGCCGGGCGCCCGGTGATCCGCGGCGCCTACGACACACCGGACCTCGCACGCGACCCCTCGGGCGGAGAGAACAGACTGCGCGAGTGGGTCGACGAGAAAGGACTCGACGTTGGTCGGTCGGTCCACGTGGACGTCGTCGAGTCCGGGTTCAAGTACGGTCTCCGCGCACCCGGCGAGGAGTCGACCTACGCGGCGACGGGAAAGCCGAAGGACACCCTCGCAGACATCGCGAAGAACCTCGACCGCTAGGGTTCGAGACTGACGAACTCCAGGCCCTCCTCGTCGAGGAGTTCGTGAGCGGTGTCGGTGACGGAGGGCGCGACGAGGATGCCGCGGGCCGCCTCGTCCTCGGTTCGGCGGACGGCGTCGACGTATCGTTTCAGTTGTCCGACGGCCTTCGGCCCGACCCGTCGGCGCTTCAACTCGACGACGACGGTGTGCCCCTCGGCGTCGGTCCCGACGATGTCGGCCGCGCCCGCGTCCGTCTGGTACTCCGTCTCTTCGGCCTCGAAGCCCGCCTCGACGAGCGACGGGTCGTCGAGGATGCGCTGGCGGAGGTCCTCTTCGGTGCCGGTGAGTTCGAGTTCTTCGACGTCCTCGGCGTCGTAGCGGACGAGTGCGTGGATCTCCTCGAAGAGAATCTCGACGTGTTCGTCGGGGTTCGAGCGGTCGCTGACGACCTGGAGTTGGCCGTCGACGAGTTCGGCGTGGTGGTCACAACCCGGTGGTTGCCAGTTGACCGGCGTGCGCTGTTCGCGCTTGTGGACGAGCAACGTCCCGTCGGGTTTGAGGACGACCAGTCGGTCGCCGGGACCGAGGTAGGACGAGGCACGCCCCTCGTAGTCGACTTCACAGCGGCCGAACAGCGTGACGACGGCCTCGGCGTCCAGCCCGGCCGCGACGACCTCGCGGGCGCGAGGCGCTAGCGGTTCGGCGTACGTCTCGGCTCTACTCATAGACGAAAGTCGGGGACGGGAGGGGAAAAGGGCACCTCACTCCGTCGACGGGAGGTCGCGGAAGGTCGCACGGAAGTCGTCGTGGTCGAAGTCTGCGACGAGGTCGTCGACGACGTCGCGGCGTTCGCGAATCTTCGACTGGAGTTCGCGGAACTCCTCGCTCTCGGAGACGTCCGACTCGCTCACGCGCTGGCGGACGACGGCGCGTTTCGTACAGAGTCTGTAGAGGTCGGCCACTTCCTCGTCGTACTGGGAGCGCTGGAGGAGGCGCTCGACGGTGTCGACGAGCGTCTCCTTCGAGACCGGTTTGGTGAGGTAGGCGTCGAACCCGAGGTCGATGACGTCGACGTCCGGTTCGACCGCGGTGACCATCGCGACGCGACAGTCGTAGTCGGAGTCGCGGATGCGCGCCAGGGCCTCGTCACCGGACAGTCCCGGCATACTCCGGTCGAGGAGAACGACGTCGACCTCGTCGTCGAGCTTGTCGAGGGCCTCCTCGCCACCCTCGGCAGTCTCGACGTCGTACCGGTCGCCGAGTCGAGCCTCGTAGAGCTCCAGGTACTCGGGCAGGTCGTCGACGGCGAGGATCGTTGTCTCCTCTCGCTGCGTGGTCTCCCGTTCCTTCGTCATCTCGATACGTGCGTACAAAGTTGTGGACCCTCTCTCAATAACGGTTCGGTCCCACGGCGACCGGGACGCGACGCCACCTCGCTCCCCGGCGAGTCGGTAGACAACTAGTACTAATACTCACGGACATAAGTACGTAAAGACATCTGGTACGTTGATATCGTCCAGTGCACAGAGAGCAGCATCACGAAGTTCGTCAAGCGTTTCGAATAGGCGGTTGCCGAGTGATTGATCGAGTTGTCGCCAGCACTCTTCCGCGGGGTTCAGCTCTGGTGAACCCCGCGGAAGGTAACACAGTTCGATCGGAGTATCTTCAACGAACTCTTGGACTCTGTTCGCCGTGAAATACGAGGCGTTATCGAGGACAACGCAGATTTTCTCGCCGAACTCTGTCTGGAGTGCATCCAGAAGACGAATCGTCGTGTCGCTGTTGAAGTTTTCCTCGCAGGGGAGAAAGAACGTCTCATCAGTATCGCTGACTGCACCGAGAAGTTTGATGCTGTCCCACGCGCCCGTCACCGGGAGTGACGGGCGCTCACCCTTGGAAACCATGCGTGAATCAGTGTCGAGAGAACCTGTCGCGTCTGATCAATGGCTAAGATCGTGTATTCGTCGTCCAGGTTGTCGCGCTTTTTTTGAACCCGTCTTGCCATGCTTCCTGTGCTCTCTCATCGGATTTGTGAAACTCCGGCCGGGCTGTCTTCCAGGACAGCCCGGCCTCGGTCATCAATCGTCGAACGTGACGCTCACAGTACTCAACGTCGAATTCCTCGGCGAGATAGTGACGAGCTGTGGAACAGACCACGCAGGCGCGTCAAGTCCAACTTCCTCTGGAGACTTGTGAAGCGCTTCAACGAACTGTTCATGCTCTTTGTCGGAGAGTTTTGAGGGCCTTCCTGAACGGTGTTCGTCGTAGACGACCTCCTCGAACGGCTCGTCGGCGAGCCGTTCGAGTCGATCAAGCCACCGCGAGAGCCAGCCAGCAGTGTATCCATAGCGTTCAGCGACCTCTTGTAGCGTCGCACCGTCTTCTTCAAGGTAATTGATCGCCGCCATGAGCCGTTGTGACGGCTTTTTTCCCTCGACCTCCGCCAAGACCTGGCGGAGGTCTTCGGTAGAGACGTTGTCGAGAGAGGTCATATCGGAGTAACGTACTCTTCTTTGAAGTATTTTTGGCTGACAGTATAAAGTATTTCCCTCACCCGACGTCGCTACGGGTTGTTTTTGGTGTAGCTAAAGTCGGCGTTTTACGCCGGTACAGGCGCTAATAGCGACTCTATCGTGTGGTGGGTTGACAACCGGGTGGCGAAAGATTTAAGTTACTTTCGCTCTAATCCATAGTTAGGAAGCGCGGGAGGTGACGTTTATACCTTCTCCCTCCCACCCCTCACCCCATCACCATGAGCGACACCAGTATCCGCACGTACGCCAGCGACCGCCAGCGCACCGAATCCCGACAAGAAGAGACGGAGAAGACCGGCGAACACGTCTGCAACGAGTGTGGCGGCGACCTCGTCACCGACGAGGAACACGGCGAGACCGTTTGTGCGAGCTGTGGGCTCGTCGCCGAGGAGGACAGCATCGACCACGGGCCGGAGTGGCGTGCGTTCGACTCCAAGGAGAAAGACGAGAAGAGCCGCGTCGGGGCCCCGACGACGAACATGATGCACGACAAGGGGCTGTCGACGAACATCGGCTGGCAGGACAAGGACGCCTACGGCAACTCCCTGTCGAGTCGCCAGCGCCAGAAGATGCAGCGCCTCCGCACGTGGAACGAGCGATTCCGCACCCGTGACTCCAAGGAGCGCAACCTGAAGCAGGCACTCGGCGAGATCGAGCGGATGTCGTCGGCACTCGGCCTGCCCAAGGAAGTCCGCGAGACGGCCTCCGTCATCTACCGCCGCGCGCTCGACGAGGACCTCCTGCCCGGCCGCTCCATCGAGGGCGTCGCGACGGCCGCCATCTACGCCTCTGCCCGGCAGATGAAGACCCCGCGCTCGATCGACGAGGTCGCGACGGTCAGCCGGATCGGCGAGATGGAGTTCAAGCGGACCTACCGCTACATCGTCCGCGAACTCAGCCTCGAAGTCGCGCCGGCGGACCCCGCGAGCTACGTCCCGCGGTTCTGCTCCGAACTCGACCTCAACGACGAGGTCGAACGCCGCGCTCGCCAACTGCTCTCCGACGCCCAGGAGAAGGGCGTCACCAGCGGGAAGTCGCCGGTCGGACTCGCCGCCGCGGCCATCTACGCGGCCTCCCTGCTGACCAACCAGAAGGTCACCCAGAGCGAGGTCAGCGACGTCACGGACGTCTCCGAGGTCACCATCCGCAACCGCTACCAGGAGCTCCTGGAAGCGACCGACGTGATGACGTAATCGGGGCGAACCGACGACTCGCTGGTCGCTGGACTCGGGCGACGCGCCCGGGTGTCGCTTCCCGAAGAGACGAAGACGAAACCGACGCCGAACTGTTCTGTTCTCCGGTCCTCACACCGCGTAGCCGACGCGCTCCTCACAACTCCAGACGCTTCTCGCCGGCCTCCACACGTACGTCGAGGTGGTTCTGTTCGGGCGGGAGCGGACACGCGTAGGTCTCCGAGTACGCACAGAACGGGGCGTAGGCGACGTTGAAGTCGAGGACGACCTCGTCGCCGGTGTCGGCCTCTTCCTCGGTGACGTCGAGTTCGAGGTAGCGACCGATGTCGTAGGTGGTGTCGCCGTTCGTAGCGTCGGCGAAGGGCACGAAGAGACTCTCCATCCCCTCCGCACGGAAGGCGTCGAAGACGTGGTGTTCGCCATCGAGACCGAACCCGAGCGTCGCGACGCGTTCGTACTCGGCGGCGTTCCCCTTCGTCATCTCCAGCGAGACCGTCTTCGAGTGCTGGACCCACTGTAGGCGGGCCGTGACGCGGTAGTCGGGGTCGAGATCGTAGTAGTTCAGCCCCTCGAACGCGTCGCGTTTCTCGGGCGGGATCGGGGACTGCGGGTGGTCGGTGAAGAACTCGTCTTTCTCGCGGCGGAACTCCGTAACGCGTTCGCGCCACGCCTCTTCGTCGAAGTCGGACTCGGACATGGGGTGCAGTTCGTTCGCCGGACAGGTACACGTGTCGGATACCGGAGACCGGTCCTGCCAGAACGTTCTTCGGGGTCTCTCCACAAATTACGCCCATGATTGGGGAGAGAACTAGAAGCCGACTCGGTGAGACGGGGGACCGACGATGATCGAACTCGACGGAAGCGGCGGGGGTGGCCAACTCGTCCGGACGGCGCTCGGACTCTCGGCGCTGACGGGGGAGGCCTTCGAGATGGAGAACGTCCGCGGCGCCCGGAGCAACGCGGGGTTACGCCACCAGCACGTCGCGGCCACGCGGGCCGTCGCCGCGGTCTGCGACGCCGACGTCGAGGGCGACGAGGTCGGTTCCGAGACGGTCCGCTTCGAGCCAGGTCCCGTGAACGCCGGCGACGTCGAGGTCACGGTCGGTACCGCCGGGAACCTCACGCTCGTCTTCGACGCACTGCTCCCGGTGGCCTACGCCCTCGACGACACGCTCACCGTCGCCGTCGAGGAGGCGGGGACCGACGTCCCACACGCACCGCCGATCGACTACCAGCGACACGCGAAACTCCCACTGCTCCGCGAGTACGGCGTCGACGCCACGGTCGACGTCGATAAGCGTGGGTTCTACCCCGACGGCGGCGGTGCCGCGACGCTCACACTCGACCCGAGCGACGCGACCGCGCTCGACCTGTCTTCGCGCGATTCGATAAAGCGACTGGCGGTTTATTCGGTCGCCACGACGGAACTCCGCGCCGCCGAGGTCGCCCACAGGCAGGCCGCGCACGTCGAGAACGCACTCGACCTCGACGTCGAAATCGAGGCGAACGCCGACTACGTCGGCGCCCCCTCCGCCGGGTCGGTGCTCGTCGTCGTCGCCGAGTACGAGCACTCCCGGGCCGGCTTCGCTCGACTCGGGGAGCGTGGCACTCCCTCGGAGTCGGTCGCCGACTCGGTCGTCCAGGACTTCCGCGACTTCCGCCGTAGTGGGGCGGCCGTCGACGCGAACCTCGGCGACCAACTCCTCCCATTCCTCGCCGTCGCGGGTGGAGAGGTCGCCGTTCCCGAGGCCACCGACCACGTCGACACCTGTCTCGACGTCCTCGACGCCTTCGGCTACCCGGTCGCGGTCGAGGAACGTGCCGACCACGTCCTGCTCTCGCGGACGGAGTGAGCCGAGAAAGAAGGAGTCAGTCGGTCAGGCCGTAGCCGCGCTCGAACAACCAGACGTCGATCGCGAGCACGACGACCGTGAGACCGGTCAGGACGGCCAGCGAGACTCCGGGGCGAATGTCGGCGTGCCCGAGGAACCCGTAGCGGACGCCGTTGACCATGTAGACCATCGGGTTGAGGAGCGAGACGGTGCGCCAGAACGGCGGGAGGACGTCCAGTGAGTAGAAGACACCGCCGAAGAACACCAGGGGGCGGAGGATGAACTGCGAGAGCACCGTCAGGTGGTCGAAGTCCTCGGCCCACAGTCCGCCGACGACGCCGAACGCGGCGAACAGCGTCGTGATGACGACCATGAACGCCACGACGTAGAACGCGCTGGCGAGACCGACGGTGGTGAAGGCGGCACCGATGAGCGCGATGAGCACGCCGATGAGGGCACCGCGGAGGGCGCTGGCGGCGACGTACGCACCGACCATCTCGCGGTAGGTGAGGGGTGCGGTGAGCGCCTCGTGGATGTACTCGTTCCACCGCCCGTGGAAGATGGAGAACGAGGCGTTCTCGAAGGCGTTAGAGATTGCTCCCAGTACGACCAGCCCAGGGAGGATGAACTGGATGTACGGGACGCCGCCCTGCTGTTGGATGCGTCCGCCGAGGATGACCCCGAACACCGAGAAGTAGAGGACGTTCGTGATGAACGGCGGGAGGAAGGTGTTGAGCGGGCGACGGACGTAGCGCGTGATCTCGCGTTCGACGAGCGTCGCGAACCCGGTCGGCAGGAACTTCGTGAGGGGTTCGAGGGTGTTCACTGCGCCGACACCTCCAGGTCGTCGCCGGATTCAGACGCCGACTCGTCGCTCGTTTCGGCGTCGTCGCCCTCGCGGGTCATGCTGACGAACACTTCTTCGAGCGAGGTGCGCTCGACGTCCACGTCGACGACGCGGACTCCCTGCCGGTCGAGTTGGCGGACCGCCTCCGGGGCGAGACCGCTCCCGTCGGGCGTGCGGACGACGAGGTCGTCGCCGTCGAGTTCGACCGAGTCGACCCGTTCGTCGTCGATGGTCGGGACCGACTCGGGGACCGAATCGAGGGTGAGCGTCAGCGTGTCGACGCCCTCGCGGGTGAGTTCCTCGGGCGTCTCGACGGTGACCTTACGGCCCTCGTCGAGGATGGCGACCTGGTCGCAGAGGCGTTCGGCCTCTTCGATGTAGTGGGTCGTGAGGAGGATGGTCGTCCCCTCGTCGTTGAGGTCGGTGATGAGGTCCCAGAGGTCGTGGCGGAGTTCGACGTCGACGCCCGCGGTCGGTTCGTCGAGGATGAGCAGGTCGGGGTCGGTAACGAGCGCGCGGGCGAGCACGAATCGCCGTTTCATCCCGCCGGAGAGCCAGTCGAAGCGGGTGTCGCGCTTGTCGTAGATGCCGACCCGGC
Organism: Halospeciosus flavus; assembly: GCF_029814175.1. Taxonomy (GTDB): domain Archaea; phylum Halobacteriota; class Halobacteria; order Halobacteriales; family Halobacteriaceae; genus Halospeciosus; species Halospeciosus flavus. Next base: position 1,474,259 of record NZ_CP122312.1, read on the forward strand.
GGAGCGCCTCGTCGGCACGGCGTTTCGCCTCCGCGGGCGGGACGCCGTGGTAGCCCGCCTTGTGTTCGAGCACCTCGCGGATGGGGAAGAAGCGGTCGACGTTGAACTCCTGGGGCGCGAGACCGATGGCGTCGCGGGCCTGCTGGTAGTCCTCCGTGACGTCGTGGCCGAACACCTCCGCCTCGCCGCCCGTCTTACGGACGAGACCGACGAGGACGTTGATGAACGTCGTCTTCCCGGCGCCGTTGGGACCGAGGAGACCGAAGAACGAGCCCTCGGGGACCGTCAGGTCCAACCCCTTCAGCGCCCGGACGTCGCCGTAGTCCTTCTCCAGATTTCGTGTCCGGATGGCTGGCGGCATTCACCCGAAACTACTGGCAGCGCGGGGAAAAGGGGCCGGAAATCGGCCCGGGCGGCCGATTGTTACGTTCGAGTGTCGAAGCCCCGGCGATGGACGACGTGTGTCCGGCGTCACCTCCTGCCGAGGTGGCCACCACCGCTTTTCCGTCGGAATCCCTGACTCCGTGTATGTCTCGGACACTCGCCTCGGTCGCGCTCGTCCTCGCCGTCGTCCTCGCGGGGTGCGCCGGTGTCGCCCCGCTCTCCGACGGCGATGCCGGCGCCGACACCGGAACGGTCTCGCTCTACCTCTCGGACGAGACGAACGCCATCGACGACTTCCGGCACCTGAACGTCACCGTCACGAAGGTCGGACTGAAGAAGGACGACGGGAACTGGAGCGGCCACCACGGCGACCACGAACACCACCACCGGAACCGCTGGACGGTCGCCGACGTGGACAACCGGACCGTCGACCTGACCCGCCTGCAGGGACAGAACGCCACGCTCCTGGGCAACCTCAGCGTCGAGAACGGGACGTACGAGAAGGCGTTCGTCTACGTGAGCGACGTGAACGCCACCCTGGCGAACGGCTCTACCACCCGGGTCGACCTCCCACGTGACCGCCTGAAGGTGAAAGACCGCTTCCGCGTGCAGGACGGCCGCGTCGTCGACTTCGTCGTGGACGTGACGGTCGTGAACCGCAGCGGGGAGTACGTCCTCGTCCCACGGGCCAGCGCCTCCGGCGAGGACGTCTCGTTCTGCCGAATCGACGACGGTTGTGGCTGTGACGGCGACGGACACCACCACGACGGGACGAACGAAACCGACGGCGGACACCACCACGGCGGCGGGAGCGGATGTGATGGCTGCGACGGCTGTGGCGGCTGAGTTCTTTTATATACCGTTCGAGAGTATATAAGTAACCGACCGGTTAGCCGGTGTTTTTCATGCCGGCGGCGATACCCTTGACGGTGAGTCGGAGGGTGCGTTCCTCGGTGTCGGATCGCTCGTCTTGTTCGAGGAGGTCGACCTGGAGTGCGTTGAGGGGGTCGACGTAGGGGTTGCGACGTTCGAGACTCTTTTGGAGCCAGCCGCGTTCGAGGAGGGAGTCGCGTTCGGCGACTGTCGTAACGCGGTCGACGGCGTGCTCGTACTCACGCTCTATCTGGGGGAAGAAGGCGTCGCGCAGGTCGTCGTCGGCGAGGTCCGCGTAGTCGCGGGCGACGTCGAGTTCAGTCTGTGCGAGTGCCTTGGCCGCGTTGTCGACGACCGTCCGGAAGAACGGCCACGCCTCGTACATCTCCTGGAGGGTCTCGACGTCACCGCCCTGGTCGAGATAGGCGTCGATACCGCTCGCGAGGCCGTACCACCCGGGCACGATGGCGCGGGTCTGCGTCCACGAGAACACCCACGGGATGGCCCGCAGGTCCTCGACCGTCCGCTCGCTCGACCGCGAGGCGGGCCGGGACCCGAGGTTCAACTCCTCGATGACCTCGATGGGCGTCATCTGCTCGTAGAAGGAGACGAATCCGTCCGAGTCGAGCAGCGAACGGTAGGTCTCCTGTGCCGCGTCGGCCATCGTGTCCATCGCCTCCTCCCACTCCTCGGCGACGTCGGGACCCTCGCCGTGGGCGGCCTCGTGGCGGGCACGAATCTGTGCGTCGAGCATCTGTTCGAGGTTCCGCTCGGCGATGCGGTGGTTCCCGTAGTTCTCCGCGATAGACTCGCCCTGCTGGGTGAACTTCACCTCACCAGTGACGGTCTCGCGGGGGAGGGCGAGCAGTTTCTCGTTCATCGGGCCGCCGCCGCGCGAGATGGACCCGCCGCGACCGTGGAAGAGGCGCAGGTCGACGCCGTGGTCGTCCGTGATGCGCGAGAGACGCCGCTGGGCCGTGTGCACGTACCACTGCGCCGCCAAGTAGCCGTTCTCCTTGTTCGAGTCCGAATACCCCAGCATTACCTCCTGGGTGTCTCCCCGGAGGTCGACGACCTGCGAGTAGGCCTCGTTCTCGAAGAGCGTCGAGAGAATCTCGCGGGCGTTCGCGAGCGCGGACTCGGTTTCCAAGAGAGGGACGATGTCGAGGCCCGCGTGGTCTGGGAGCGAGACCGCCCCGGCCTGGTCGGCGAGGAAGAGCACTTCGAGGACGTGACTCGGCTCTTCGGTCATCGAGATACAGTAGGTGTCGATGGCCTCGACGCCGAACTCGTCCTGCCAGTCGCCCAGCGCGTCGAACCGCCGCATCACCCGCGCTGCATCGTCGTTCTCCTCGCACTCGGCGAGCGTGTCGGCGGCCGCGGCGAGGTCGAGGACGGGTTCGTCCTGGAGGACGGCGTCGGTGAGGAACTCGACGCGTTCGTCTTCGCTCATGCCCGCGTAGTCGAGGCCCTCACGGGCGAGCGCGGCGTCGATGGCGTCCGTGTGCATCTCGCGGTGGTCGCGCAGGTCGAGGCTCGCGAGGTGGAAGCCGAAGGTCTCGACTTGCCGACGCAGTGGGTCGACGTACTCGTCGGCGAGCCGGTCGAGACCGTTCGCACGCAGTCCCTCGGCGACGTCGTCCAAGTCAGCGAGAAGTTCCTCGGCATCGTCGTACCCACCGGGCCGGACGTCCTCGACGCGGTCGAGGCGCTCCCGCACGACCGAGACTTTCTGGCGGAACGGCTCGTCCGGGTAGCGCCCGGCGGCGTGCTCGGCGATGGTCGGGACCGCGTCGTGGTCGTCGGCCAGCGACTCGGCAATCTCGCCGTCCGCGAGTCGGCTCCCCTCCTGGCTGAGGACGCCGCCCACGCTCTCGAGTTTCTCGTCGTAGCGCTCGAGAGCCAGCGACCGCTGACGTTCGAGCGTTTTCGTGGTGACCTCGGGCGTGACGAAGGGGTTGCCGTCGCGGTCGCTGCCGGCCCACGACCGGAAGGAGAGCACGTTGGGGACCTCGGAAGAGTCGTCGTACTGTTCGTCGAGAGCGTTCTCCAGTTCGTCGTAGAGTTCGGGGACGACGTCGAAGAGGGTGTTCGCGAGGTACCAGTGGACGTTGCGCGCCTCGTCGAAGGGTTCGGGGCGGCGCTCGCGAATCTGGCCCGTCGTCCAGAGCGACTCGACGAGCGCGTCGAGACTCGCCTCGTGGGCGGCCTTCTCGGCGTCGGTCAGGCGTCGCTCGTCGAGGTCGCGCAGGTCGTCCTGGACGCGCCGGAGGATGCCCTTCACGGTCTTGCGCCGTGCCTCGGTCGGGTGGGCGGTGAACGTCGGCACGACGTCCACGTCGTCGAGGACCGAGGCGAGTTCGTCGGCGTCGGCACCGTTCTCAACGAGGGACTCGACCGCTGCTGCGACGCTGTCCGCCAGCGTTCCCTCCTGCTCGGCCGTCCGGAGCGCGCGCACTCGCTCGCGCTCCTCGGCGAGGTTCACCAACTCGAAGTAGACCGTGTACGCCCGGGCAACTGCTTGAGCGGTGTCCTCGTCTTCGAGTGCGTCGTGGAGCGCCTCGGCGACGGCCGCCGGGTCGACGTCGCCCTCTTTCCGGTGTTCGATTGCAGTCGTCCGCGACGCCTCGACGGCGTCGAACGCTCGTTCGCTCGCGTGGTCGGCCAGCACGTCCCCCAGGAGCGAGGCCAACTCCCGGACGTCCTCGCCGACGCTCCGCGCGTGTAGTTCCATGCTACCCCATCACACCCCCGCGCACATAAAAATTTGGAACTTATTGAGTACGAACATAGTAAATGTTCATCCCAAACTGGTATGTGGTGGCACGCCGCAGCAGGTAGCGTGTACGAAGTACTCATCCCAGTCGACGACGACGAGGAGCGTGCCAGAGCACAGGCGGCGGCGGTCGCCGACCTCCCGGGTAGAGACGAGATCGTCGCGCACGTCTTCCACGTGTTCACCGACAACCCGAGCGGGGCGTCGGTCGGCCAGCACGGAGGCGCCCGACGCGCTCGCGACTCCCTCGAAGACGCGGGCGTCGAGGTCGAACTCCACGAAGACGGCGGCGGCAATCCGGGGGGTCTCATCGTCGAGACCGCCGACGACCTCGACGTCGACGCGATCTGTGTCGGCGCACGAAAGCGTTCGCCGGCCGGGAAAGCGCTATTGGGGAGTACGTCCCAGGACGTCATCCTGAGCAGCGACCGCCCGGTCATCGTCACCGGGAAGTCGAAGTGAGTGGTTAGGCGACGCCAGCGCCTTCGTCGACGGTAATCGTCCCGTTCTCCGTCTGGAGTTGGACAGTTTCACCCTTCTGTGTCACGTAGTAGAGGGTGTTTGTGTCCATATCGGAGTAGACGACTTCCTTCGCCGGGCCGCCGACCCAGTTGACGGCCGCGATGGGTGTCACCTCGGCACCGCCGTTCGGCGTGAGCGTCTCCATTTCTTTCCCGTACTCAAGGAACTTGACGTTGTTACTCTTCACGATAGGGACTTCGATTTCGGGGTCACTGTCGACCTGTCGAGGGTCCCCGAGGCCGACACCAGTACTCGAACTGACCGTAACTCCTGTCGAGTACGTGTCGTTGTCGTCGATGTACTTCGCGGTGTAGGAAGTCCCAGTGAACACGAGGTCGGCATCGCCGTCGTTCGTGTAGTCGCCGACGCCCGCTATTGCCTTCGCTTCGACCGGAGCCCCACCGACCTGTATCTCTGTCGGCGTACTAGCCGTGTCTGTATCTGTGTTCCAGCCGACCCGATAGAGATAGTTCGTGGAGTTGACGTAGTAAACACTCGTCTCACCGCGCCACTTACCGATACCGAGGAGCGTCGTCGAGCCGACAGCGTCCGTCGCGAGTTCGTGGTTGCTGTTCGCGTCGACAATACGGAGAGTGTTGCTGCTGTCGACGTAGGGAATTCCGACGTAGCCGTCCCCATCGAGATCGACCTGTCGTGGCCCGATTGCCTCGACCTCGGAGACGGGAACCGAAGTGCGGATGACTGTCCCGTCCGGCCAGACGTACGAGAGGTTTCCTGCCGTCGGTGAGAAGACAACTGCCCGCGTCCCCACGTCGACTTCGTACGTCTCCCCACCTGCCGGTCGCTCGGGGGCGACCTCGACCGTCGACGTGTAGGAGAGTTTCTCGCTCTGGACGGAGAGGTTCAGCGTCGCGTCGTAGATGGCGCGGACGACGTACGGGTTTTCTCCGAAGGTCCCGGAGTAGGGTGGCGACGTGAACGAACTCGAACTGATCGGGTCGTCGACGATCAGGGTGTAGCGGCCCTGTACGCTGTCCGCGTTGCCGTAGGCTATCGAGTACGTGGCGTTCTCCCACGGAATCGTGGTGAGGGGGTCACACTCGGTCCCTTCGACGGTCCCGCCGGTCAGGTCGACGATGAGGTTCGACCCGGCACTCCGCGTGCACGTTCCCGACGTCGGGCCGGACACCGCGACCTTCGACTCGGTGTCTTGACCGACGCTCACCCGCCAGGTTCCCTTCGATTGCGTGTCGACGACGACTGTGAAGGGGGACGTGTCGAGTGTGTTGAGAGCCGACGTCAAGACGTTCATCCGGAAGCGCCGTGTCCCGGTTGAGTCGTTCACGAGCGTCCAATTCGTGTTCCCACCCGCGCTCGTGAAGTTTCGCTCTGACTCCTGCACGATGTGCGCGCCGTTCGTCACCCTGGTGACTCCGACCGAAACCGCGGTCCCCCTCGACGCCTCGCTCCACGCCGACTCGTTCTCCCAGGCCGCGACCGACTCGTCGAGCGAACTGTGGATCCCCTTGTAGCTCTCGTAGTCGTAGTAGTTGAGTTGTGAGACGAGACCACCGACGCCGTCCTCGGCGGCGCGTTCGAAGACGATGGCGTCCTGCCCGTCGACGCCCTGGCGGGTCGCGAGGTTCTCCGTGTAGACGACCGTGTTGAGGATGAGTGCGAGCGCGACGAACGTGACCGCGATGCCCACTCCCGCGACGAGGATGAGCTGGGCGCGGCTCCGGGACCGATCCATCGCTTCCCACCTTCCGTCTCGTCGCCTATATAGGTTCTCGCTCTAGCGGCGCTCGTCCCGCCGCACCACTCACCACCGGAAGAGGAGGACGAGGGCGGTCGCCGACGCGAGGGCGGCGAATCCGGCGAGGACGACGAACAGGACGGCCGGCGTCGCGTAGGTGAGGATCGTCCCCGCGACGGCGGCACCCAGAGCACCGACGCCGAAGACGCCGAGGTAGGTGTACCCGTAGGAGATGCCCCGCGTGCCCGCGGGCGTGGTCTCGGCGACGGCGGCCTGGTACAGCGGTTGGACGACGAAGAGCGAGAAGCCGAGTAGGGCGCTGCCGAGCAGGAGCGGGACGGTCCCCGCGTTCGCGAGCGGGACGAACCCGAGTGCGACGACGGCGAGGGCGGCGAAGGCGACGGTGAGGCCGCGAGCGGGACGCATCACGTCCGTGAGGCGGCCGCCGACGTACTGGCCGAGGACGCCGACCATCAACAATCCGGCGTAGAGGTAGCGCGCGGGGTTGTCGACGCCGTAGGTGGCCACGACCGAGCGGAGCGCCGAGAGGTCGGCGAGCAGGCCGGGCAGGAACGTGAGGACGCCGCGGTAGTAGAGACCCGAGCACATCACGACGAGGAAGACGAGGGCGAAGGCGCTCGCGAACAACTGTTTCGAGGCGTCGACGAACTCGCCGATGGACGTTGGCTGGTCGGCACTCCGGTCGGCGGCCGACTCCTCGACGGCCGCGTACTCGTCGACGTCGGCGCGGGCGGCGACGACGACCGCGACGAACGCGGGGGCCGCGAGGACGAGCGCGACGGTCCGCCACTCGAAGCGCAAGAGAAGCAGCGCGGTGACGAGCGGGCCGAGTGCGATTCCGAGGTTACCCGCCATCCCGTGGTAGGCGAAGGCGCGACCGCGTTCGGTCGTGCCGTTGCTGATGAGCGAGAGCCCCGAGGGGTGGTAGACGCTGGCGGCCGCCCCCCACAGGACGAGCGCGACGGCGACGCCCGCGACCGACGGCGCGAGTCCGAGGACGACGAAGCTCACGGCCATCCCAAGTAGACAGCCGAGGATGAGGCGTTTCGAACTGTAGCGATCCGAGAGCACTCCACCGGGGAGCGCGCCGAGACCGAACAGCGCCATCCCGACAGTGACGAGCAGGCCGAGGTCGGCGGCCGTCACCGGGAACTCCGTCAGCCAGATGGTGACGAAGATGGGGATGGAGAGTTCGTAGGTGTGCACCATCGCGTGGGCGAGCGTGACGAGTCCCGTGATGGCGCGGTCGTTCTGGTCCATTACCAGCGACTAGCGGAACGGACCGCCTTCAACGGGACGATTCGTGCGCCGCTCGACCGGCCCCGCGACCCGCTTCCACTCACTCCCGGGCGACACTCGACAGGTAGACGCCGACGGCGATGACGCCGCCGCCGACGAGGAAGAGCGGGCCGAGCGACTCGCCGAGGAAGAGGGCGCCGAGCGCGGCGCCGACGACTGGCTGGAAGAAGAAGAAGCCCGCGACGGTCCCCGCCTCGTAGCGCTCGACGCCGGCGTACCAGCAGTACCAGGCGGCCGCCGTGCTCGCGACGCCGAGGTAGGCGACGGCACCGAGCACCGGCAGCGACGTGGGGAGCGCGAGCGGAGAGATCCCGAGCGTCCAGAGTTCGACGGCCGCGAGCACGCCCAAGATGGGCACGGAGAGCAGCGTTCCGTAGGTGGCTGCCTCCAGCGCGGAGTAGCGTCGGACGAGCGGCGCGCCGTAGACGGTGAACGCCGCCCACGCGGCCCCCGCCACGAGGAGTGAGGCGAGTCCGAGGGCGTTGCCCGCCCCGAGCGAGGAGAGGTCGTAGCTCCCGGCGGCGACGACGAGCGTCCCGACGGCGGCGAGTGCCATCCCGCCGACCTTCCGCGCGGTCAGGGACTCCCCGAGGACGGTCGCACCGAGGAGGAGCGTGAACACCGGCGTCAGGACGGTGAGCAGCGACCCCTGGCTGGCGTTCGTCAGGTCGGTCCCGACGAACTGGGTGACGAGCGTGAGCGCGACGAGGACTCCGAGACCGGCGAAGCGACGCCGTTCGGACGTCGAGAAGTCGCGCTCCGGGGAGACGATACTGACGACGGCGTAGAGTGTCGCGCCACCGAGGAGCACCCGGAGGAAGGCGAGCGTGACCGGCGGAATCGCGCCGAATCCCCACTTGCTGACGACGTACATCCCGCCCCAGAGGACGGCGGCGGTCGGCGGACCGAGCGCGGCGGCGTCTCGTCGCACGGCGAAAGGTGTGTCGAGGGAGGTGTTAGCCGTACCGGAATCCGACGCGGGCGACGACCCGTATCGTTTTTGCGAGACCGCGGCGAAACCCGAGCCATGCACGTCGCCGTCCTCGGTCCCGGTGCCCTCGGCTGTCTGTTCGCCGCTCACCTCGCCGACGCGGGCACGGACGTCACGCTCGTCGGACGGCCGGGCGAGCACCTCGCCGCACTCCGTGAGGACGGCCTCCGGTTCACCGACCGCGAGGGGGAGACGCGAACACTCGACGTCGCGGCGACGGCCGACCCCGCCACGGTCGCCCCGGTCGACGTCGTCCTCGTGACCGTCAAGAGCTACGCCACGGCCGACGCCCTCACCGACGCCGAGGCACTCCTCGACGGCGCGGCGGTCTGTACGTTCCAGAACGGTCTCGGGAACGCCGAGACCGTCGCCGAGTTCGTCCCGGAGGGCGACGTCCTCGCGGGGACGACGACCCACGGCGCGACCCGCGAGCGAGCGGGCCACGTCCGCCACGCCGGAACGGGCGAGACGACCGTCGGGCGCTACTTCGCCCTGACAGACGAACGTACCCGCGACCTCGCCGCCCGTCTCACGGAGGCGGGCATCGAGACGAGCGTGACCGACGACCCCCGGAGCGCCGTCTGGCAGAAGGTCCTGGTCAACCTCGGCATCAACGCGCAGACGGCGCTCGCGCGGGTGGAGAACGGTGCACTCGTGGACTCGAACCCCGGCGAACGCCTCCTCGAACGCGCCGTCCGTGAGGGGGCGGCCGTCGCGCGGGCGGACGGGCGTGACGTCGACACGGAGACGGCGGTCGAACGGGCGCGGCGGGTCGCACACGAGACGGCGAGCAATCGCTCGTCGATGCGCCAGGACGTCGAGGCGGACCGGCGGACGGAGGTCGAGGCGCTCTACGGCGAAGTCGCGCGACGGAGTCTCGAGTTGGGAATCGAGACGCCGGTCGTGTCGACGCTCGCAGACCTCGTGCGTCTCACGGAGACGGGGTACGACAGGCGTTAGAGCGAGGGTGCGTCGGCGTCGTCGGAGGCGAGCGGTTCGGAGGGGCGAGGGCAGTCGTAGGTGTCGCGGACGGTGTTCGCGAGGACCGACCCCTTGCGGAGCACGCCGTAGACGAGGACGAAGTCGTGTGCCGCGGGCCGCATGACGAACACCTCGTGGTCGCAGGACGCTCGCTCGTCGAGGCGGGCGACCAGCGGTTCGAGCGGGAGCGTGCCGTCGCGGAGTTCGGCGAAGACGTCTCGCTCGCCGGACTGCTCGGCGAAGGTGTAGACGGCACCGTTCGGTTCGCCGTCGGTACTGAACGTGGGCCGGCTGTTCACGCCGACGCCCTCGCGGCGGGCCTCCTCCCACGTGTCGAGGGCGGCCTCGAAGAGTCCGGAGACTCCCTCGACGAACTCGAAGAGGGTGTGTTCGCGGACGTCGACCGACGCGAAGCGGGCCTCGCCGTCCGACCACGAGAGCGTCGCGCCGACGACGTATCCGGGTCGGAGTCCGGCGACGGCCGACGCGTCCGCGAGACCGCCGTCGTACCCGTCAGTTCGGACCCGGACCGGGTCGGGCGGGGCGTCCGAGTCGGTTTCGAGCGGGATGCAACGGAGCGCCGGCGCGTCACGCACGGCCGAGAGGACGCGGTAGGTGCCGCCGGTCGTCGGGGTCATAGCTCCGGGTAGTGGTCACCACGGCAAAAGTGCGTCCCTCGAAAAACGGACCGGTGGCCGTTCCCCTGGCCTCGCGGCAGCGTCCCGTTAGTCGGGCGTCACACTAAGTGTCGAGAAAGCAGCGAACACCGCCGAATCGCGAGGAGTACTACCGGGTCGGCTCAGACGACACCCTTCGTGTCTTCGAGAGTGCCGCTCCGACGGGTCACGTCCGTCACGCGTTGGTTCTCGTCCATGGTGACGAAGAGAATCTCGTCGCCGAGCGGGATGGCGACACGGACGCGCCAAGGGTCGCGTTCGAGTACTTCGGTCGTGTCGTCGCGGACGCACCACCCGAGCGTCCAGTAGGGTTCCGACGACAGTTCGACGCCGTGGTCGTCGTAGAAGGAGACGACGGCGGAGTGGTCGAGCAGGCGGAGACCGACCGGCGAGCGGACGACGTGGTGGCACTGCTCGCACTCGTGGGCGACGTGGACGTCGAGTCCGAAGTCGTCGGTCGTGGCGCACTCCTCGCGCGACCCGTCGCACTCGACGAACGACGTCTCCATGCGGCCGCTACACTCGGGACAGACACCGTCGGCGGCGAGACAGTGGAGGTGGCGGACGCGCTGGTCGAACGCCGACATGACCTCGGTCGGGGAGCGGTCGGCCAGTCCGCCGGGCGGGAACGGGTACCGCCCGTAGCGCGCCTCACAGTCCGCACAGGTGACCGCGAGGCGTTCGTCGGTGTACACCGCACGGAGGTCGCCGTCACACTCGTGGCAGGACCCCTCGACCGGGAGGTCCATCTCGACGTGGTCGGTGAACGTCCCCGCGAGGATGGCGCGAACCACCTTCTCGCCGGCGTACCGGAAGTCGTAGCCGTTGTCGGTCTTGGTGACGAAGTGATCGGTGAGTTTCCCGAGGTGGTAGTTGAACTGTGCGCTGTCGTCGACGCCGACACGGCGCCGCAACTCGGAGAAACTGAGCGGTCGGTCGTCGACACGCCAGAGTTCCTGGAGGATGTGGATTCGGGTCTCGTTCCCGAGCAGGGCGAACGCGGCCGCGGGTTCGAGGCTCTCGGGGAGGTCCTCGGTGTCGACGTCGAGGGAACTCATGTGTAGAGAGAGGACAGCCACCACCAAGTACGTTTGCGGAAATGCGTTTTTGAAAGATGAGTTACACGAAGAGGACGTAGACGCCGACCGTGGCCGCGACGCCGCAGCAGAAGACAAGGTAGTTCGCCAGCGTGTTGTCCGCACGGGTCAGGTACAGCGAGTAGTTACGCGAGGAGAGCGGCCAGAACGGCTCGATTCCGGCGGGTGTGAGGACGTCGCCGGCGAGGTGCGCGACGATGCCGAGCGCACCGACACCGAACGCGAAGGCCGCGAGCGGGAGGCGGGCGACACCCTCGACGGGGGCGAGGAGCACCACCCCGGCGAATGCGGCACCGACGAGTCCGGCGAAGGCGAACGTGTGCGTCGGGCCGCGGTGGGAGACGAAGGGGACACGCTGGTCGTAGTCGGGGACCGGTGCGAGGACTAGGACGCCGACGAGGCCCGCGACGGCGGCGGCGCGGTAGCCAGTCGCGAGGAGGACAGCCAGCACTGGAGCGTAGACGAGCAGCGAGACGCCGTAGTGACCCGCGCGGTACACGTCTCCGAACACGGTCGCTGGCGTATAGAGTGTGGCGGGTCGGGACGAAGGTTCAAGTCGGAAGACGGCACCACTCTGCCGGGTGCGCTGAAGACCGCCGCGGGGTGGCGGATTCGGTGAGTGCGGCGACCCACCTCGCGGAGCAGTAGCGCCGGCAGAACGTGGCGGACGGTGCCGCCACACGCCGGCGAAACGCCGCCTGAACGGCCCAATCTCGCCAAGTACGCCTAGACGGTTCGCCGGACGAAGACGGTGAGGAGGAACGCGGCGGCCATGCACGCCCCGAGCACCGGCCACGCGGCCTCGTACCCGCCGTGGTCGGCGACGAGACCGAACACCGGCGGGACGACGAGTCCACCGAGGTTGATGGTCGTCTGGCCGGCGGCGGTGGCGGCCCCCGACCGCTCGTCGGCGGCGATGACGACGAGCGCGCCGTGGTAGAGACCGGTCCCCCCGAGGACGACGACGCCGAGGGCCGCGAAGGCGACGTAGACGGCGACGCCTTCGAACAGCGGGAGGAGCCAGAGGAGCACCGCCGCCCCGACCGCCTGTCCCCCGAGCACGGCGAGCGACGCGGAGGCCGACCCCCACGGGAGACGGTCGGCGAGGCTCCCGGCGACGATGCGACCGGCGCTCCCGGTCACCTGCATCAGCGCGAGGACGAGTCCGGCGACACCGACGGAGAAGCCGACGCTCTCGTCGAGGTACGGGACGACGTAGCCCGTCGCCGTGAACACCGAGGCGCCGAGGAAGAACCCGACGGCGACCAATCGGCGGAGCGAGCGGTTCTGGACGAGCAGCGAGACCTCCGGAATCGTGAGTTCGCCGCTCCCGCCGGTCCCACGGTACCGGAGGGCGAACCCGACGGCGACCGCGAACGAGCAGAGCGCGGCCGCGACGAACCCCGCTCGCCAGGAGAAGCCGATGGCGGCGAACCCGGTCACGAGGAGCGCGGCGACGGCGCTCCCGGCGGTGACACCGACCTGCTTCAACCCGACGGAGAGGTTGTATCGGCCCCGCGGGGCCCGGTCGGCGACGGCCCGGTTCGTCGACGGCATCGCGCCGGAGTAGGCGGCCCCGAGGACGAAGACGGCCCCGAGCAGGACGAGGAACCCGTTCGTCGGTGCGGCGGCGACCCCGAGCGCACCGAGTCCGAGCCCGAGCAGTCCGCCGACCATCGCGGGTCGGTCGCCGAAGGCGTCGACGAGCGCGCCCGCGGGGAAGAGGAAGAGCGTGTAGCCGAGCGTCAGCGTCGCGATGACGATGCCGACCTGGAAGCGCGAGAGGCCGAACTCGGCCTTGATGCCCGCGGTGGCGGCGAACGTCGCGTAGTAGCAGATGCTGGCGACGACTTGCCACCCGGCGACGGTTCCGACCGCCGGCCAACTCCGCGTCGGACCGGATGCGCCGCTCTCGGTGTCAGTTTCCACCACGGCTACTCCAGCGTGGCGCGAGCGACGACCGCGACGCCGACGACGAACAGGAGCGCGTACGCGGGGTGGATGCTCAGGTAACTCACGACGGCACTGGGAACCGCGGCGACCTCACCTCGCTGGAGCGACGTGCGGAGTGGGTTCCCGGCGTGGCTCGTCCAGAGGGCGAAGTGAATGGCGGCGACGAGGCCGAACAGCCCACCGACGAACTGCTGTGGCCCGAGACGCGACGCGAGGTTCCGGCTCATGGTTCATCGTCAGTGTGAGCCGAGCAAAAACGTGGTGGCATCGACGCCGTCTGCGAATTCGACACACACGTCGACGTGGACGGCAGACGGCGTCGGGTCCGTCCCAGGGTGACGGGACCGTGGTCCGATCACTCGACGTCGATGCGGGTCCCGCTCGACTCACTCGACCGGGGAATCGTCACTTCGAGGACGCCGTTGCGGTAGGTGGCCGCGACGGCGTCGTCGTCGACCAGTGCGTCGTCGGGGAGCGTCACGTGCTCGTGGACGTGGCGGCGACGGTGGGTGGACTCGGTCTCGACGACGTGTTCGGCGTCGATCCGGAGTACGCCCTCCTCGACGGTCAGGTCGAGTTCCTCCTTCTCGAAGCCAGGGAGGTCGGCGACCAGCGTGTAGGCGTCGTCGGCGGCGTGCCAGTCGAGGGCCACCTCGGCGGTGTCGGCGCCGACGGGTGTGGACCCCTCGTAGCCGTGGTCGGTCGACCCGTGGTCGAGGCGGTTCTCGTCGGTCGCGACGGGCGCGCCCCACCGGGACTGCATACAGCGCATCATCCGTTCCATCTGTTCGAACGTGCGGTCCATCTCGTCGAAGGTGCGACGGCTCATCGTGTAATCACCGAGTGGTATAGAGGCGTCGTGAGGAGATAACCGTGCCGAGCGCACCGCTAGCACGGGTTCGGAGGGGAGGACTAATGGTGACCGACGAGAATCCCCGAGTATGACGTCGTTCGAAGCGCGGACGCGGGAGTGTCAGCGTCAGTTGGCGGACGACGAGGCGCTCGTCCTGTTCCCGAGCCCCAACTGCTACTACCTCGGTGGCTTCGACGAGGAACCCGGCGAACGTCACTTCTTCCTCTTCGTCCCCTCGAGCGGTGACCCCGCGTTCGTCGTCCCGGAACTCTACGCCGAACAGGTACAGACATCGACGTGGGTCGAAGACGTGCGGACGTGGGCCGACGACGAGGACCCACTCGAAGTCGTCCGCGAGGTCGCCGCCGACCTCGACGTCGCCGACGCGCACCTCTTGCTCGACGCGACGATGTGGGCACGGTTCGTCCTCGACCTCCAGCGGGCGCTCCCCGACGCGACGGTCGGACTCGCCGACGAGGTGCTCACGGCACTCCGAGTCCGCAAGGACGAACACGAACTTGACGCCCTCCGCGAAGCGGCCGACGTGGCCGACGCCGTCGTCGAGGGGGTCCGCGACCTGGGCGCCGACGCGGTCGGGATGACCGAGCGAGAACTCGCCCGCGACGTCGAGTCACGACTCTACGAGCACGGCGCCGAGACCCTCGCGTTCGACATTATCGTCGGGTCGGGACCGAACGGCGCACAGCCACACCACGGCGCCGGCGACCGAACCATCGAGTCGGGCGACCCCGTCGTCCTCGACTTCGGCGCGCGCGTCGACCACTACCCGAGCGACCAGACGCGCACCGTCGTCTTCGACGGCGACCCGCCGGCCGAGTTCGAGACGGTCCACGAGACGGTCCGCGAGGCCCAGAACGCGGCCGTCTCCATCGTCGAACCCGGCGTCGAGGCGCAGGAAGTCGACGCCGTCGCCCGGAGCGTGATCGAGGACGCGGGCTACGGCGAGCAGTTCGTGCACCGGACCGGCCACGGCGTCGGCCTGGAGGTCCACGAGAGCCCCTACATCGTCGACGGCAACGACCGCGAACTCGAACCGGGGATGGTGTTCAGCGTCGAACCCGGTATCTACCTCGACGGCGAGTTCGGCGTCCGCATCGAGGACCTCGTCGTCGTCACCGAAGACGGCCACGAACGGCTGAACACGACGCCCCGCGGGTGGCGAGTGTAGGGGACGTCCGGGTCGGCGACCAGTTTCTTCGCCCGCGCCCACGAACGTCGGGACGTGACCCGACTCGAAGACACCCACATCGAGAACCGCCAGCGCGTCCAACCGAACCATGCGAACAACTACGGGACCGTCCACGGCGGGAACGTGATGAAGTGGATGGACGAGATCGGTGCGATGTCGGCGATGCGCCTCGCCGGCGAGACCTGCGTGACCGCCAACATCGACGAGATGGACTTCATCAGGCCCGTCCCGGTCGGCGACACCGTCCTCGTCGAGTCCTACGTCTACGACACCGGGCGGACGAGCGTGAAGGTCCGACTCCGCGCCTCGCGTGAGGAACCCCGGACCGGCGAGCGCGAGCGGACCACCGAGTCACGTTTCGTCTTCGTCGCCATCGGCGACGACGGCACTCCGGTCGAGGTGCCCGACCTCCAGGTCGAGACCGACGAGGAGCGTCGACTCCAGCAGGAAGCGCTCGACGCAGCCGGGGAGTGATATATTCACTTTCGAGAGTGGTTAGATTTAATATGTGTCAGCGTATAGAATGGAGTGGCACGTGCGGAGTTGCCCACCCACGTGCCCGATGGCTGCCCACACGCTCCTCTCCCCGGGAGCACCCACCCTTCCTTCTTGGCGGGGAGGCGACGGGTCTTTGACCCGCGCCGATGAACCCCCGTCTATGACACCGCCGCTCGCAGTCGACATCGACGGGACGTTGAGTCGACCCGACCGCTCCATCGACGGCCGCGTCCTCGACGTCCTGCGCGAGTGGGAGGCGCCGGTCGTCGTCGCGACCGGGAAAGCCCTCCCCTACCCCATCGCCCTCTGTGACTACGCCGGCATCGACCAGAACGTCGTCGCCGAGAACGGCGGCGTCGCCTACGTCCAAGACGATCTCGTCTTCCACGGCGACCGGGAGGCGGCACAGGACGTCGTCGACGAGTACCGCGCCCGTGGCCACGAGGTCGGGTGGGGACCGGTCGACCTGGTCAACCGCTGGCGCGAGACGGAGATCGCGGTCGACCGGGAGTCCCCGCTCGGACCGCTCCAGGAGATCGCCGAGAAGCGCGGGCTGGAGGTCGTCGACACCGGCTTCGCCTACCACGTGAAGGAACCGGGGCTGAGCAAGGGGAAGGCGCTGATCTCGGTGGCCGACTCCCTCGGCCACGAGTTGACCGACTTCGTCGCGGTCGGCGACTCCGCGAACGACGAGTCGATGCTCGCGGAGGTCGGGACGGGGTACGCCGTCGCGAACGCCGACGACCGCGCGAAGGCCGCGGCCGACGTCGTCGTCGAAGCGGAGTACGCCGACGGCTTCCTCGCCGCCGTCGAGCGGATACTGGAGTGAGCGTCGGTCGGTCGGTTTTTGTGCGTCTCGGTCCACCACCGAGGCATGGACGTACCGGAGGTCGTCTCGTCCCTCGACAGCGAGTCGATTCGGGTGGTCACTCTCCCCGACGGGAGCGTCGACCGCCGCTACGCCGTCGAGGACAACGAGGGGACCGTCGAGAGCAGGGAGACGTTCGGCCGACGCATCGCCTCGGGAACGGCGAAGTCGTTCATGACCGAACACCTGCGGACCGACCCCGGCGGACAGGCGGTCAACGCGGCCAAACAGGCTCACGCACTCGGCGACGACGTAACGCTCCTCGGGCATCTCGACGACCCAGTCCTCGACGAACTCGACGTCGAGGGGTTCTCGATGGGCGAACCGGCGGACGTCCGCATCTACGAGTTCGAGGACGGGGCGGTGATGATGACCGACGAGTCGCCGGACATCCAGACCTGGACGCTCGACGAACTCCGAGCGGTGGTGTCGCTCGACTACTTCGCGGCCGCCGACGCCGTCGTCTGGACCAACTGGGCCTCGGTGAACAACACGACCGAGGCCCTCGAAGCGCTCGGTGCGGCGGACATCGACGGCAACGTGTTCGTCTGTGACCCCGGCGACGTGACCATCCGCGACCCCGACACGATTCCGGACCTCGCCGGCGCCCTCGCGACCCTCGAAGACTCCTTCGACGTGGTGTTGAGCGCCAACCGGGCGGAGACACGCTACATCGCCGACGCGCTCGACGTCACCACCCTGGACGACTCCTCGTGTGTGCGCGCGCTCCGCGACGAACTCGGTATCACGGGCGTCGTCATCCACGCCTCGGACTACGCCGTCGCCGCCCGCACCGACGAGACGCTGAACGTCCCGAACGTCGAGGTCGACGAGCAGGCACGCTACATGGGCGGGGGCGACCGCTTCAGCGCCGCACTCGCCCACGGCCTCGGCGCCGGGTGGCCGTGGCACGCCGCACTCGCGCTCGGGAACCTCGCGGCGTCCTACTACATCGAGTACGGCGAGACCCCGAGCACCGACGACCTCCGAGAGGAGTACGGAGCCACTACCCTTTAATTTATACAGAGGTGATATGCAATCAATATGGACCAGCTACTCCTCCTCGGAGGGGTCTCCTTACCCGGAACGTTCGCCGAACTGTCGACGTACGCCCTCGCGCTCGCCCTCGGGTTGTTCGTCGGTCTCGAGCGGGAGTGGGCCGACCGGTTCCTCGGCGCGCAGGTCTTCCCCATCGCCTGCCTGCTCGGAGCGCTGGGGGCGAGCGCGGGGTCGACGCTCCTCCTCGGGGCGACCGGAACCCTCGTCTTGCTCCACGCCGGCGCGCTGACCGTCCGCGGGTCGGTCGCCGGCGACGACGAAGTGTTGCTCACCTCGGCCGCGCTCGTCCTCGTCTTCGTCGTCGGGGCGCTCGTCGGTCTCGGGCGACCGTTCGCGGGCATCTCCGCGACCGTCGCGACGTCGTTCCTGCTCCTGCTCGAAGACGAACTCGGCGCGTTCGCCGACAGTCTGACCGACGAGGAGATCGAGAGCGCGGCCCAACTCGCGTTGCTCGCGTTCGTCCTCTACCCGGTGCTCCCCGACCACCCGATCCTGGGGGTGAACCCGCGCGACGCGTGGATCCTGATGGTCGCCATCGGCGCGCTCGGGTTCGTCAACTACGCCGTGATGCAGTACTACGACAGCGGCGGCCTCGCGCTCACCGGCTTCGTCGGCGGACTCGTCTCCTCGACGGCCGCCATCGCCTCGGTCGGGTCCCGGTTCGGTGACGGGGACTCCGGTGCCGTCCGGACCGTCGTCGGTATCGTCCTCCTCGCGAACGCCGCGATGCTCGTCCGCAACATCGGTCTCGTCGTCCTCGTCGTCCCCGAGATGGCGGCGACCGTGACCCCGCCGCTCGTCGCCGCCGGCGTCGTCGCGGTGATCGCCGCCGTCTTCGTCGCCGACTGGAACGAGTCCATCGACATGGAGTTCGAGGAACCGTTCGAACTCGAACGCGCCGTGAAGTTCGGCGTCCTGTTCGCGGGCGTCCTCGCCATCTCGAGTCTCGCGCGAACGTACGTCGGCTCTTCCGCCTTCGTCCTCACGAACGTCCTCGCGGGCGCGGTCTCCAGTGCCTCCGCGACGACCGCGGCCGTGACCCTCCTCGAAGCCGGGAAGATCGACGTCGGCACCGCGGCGCTGAGCATCCTCGGCTCCTCGGCCGCGAGTATCTTCGTGAAGGTCGGACTCGTCTCCTCGATGGACAGCGACCTCGTCAAACCGGTCGGGGCCGCGAGCGTCGGACTCGCCGTCGTCGGTGGGCTCGCCTACGGCGGTCTCCTCTTCTTCGTCTGAACGGCCACCGACTCGACGTCGTTTTCGACGCCGTCGCTACGGCTCACGCTTCTTCGACGAGCGAACCACTCACGGCTCTCGTGGACAGAAAGTGAACGGAGAAGGGACGGTGGGCGGGTGCCCACCGAGGATGACAGCCAGCAGCGAGTGACGGCCGAGGGACGGGCCGTCGAGGAAATCGTCGACGGAGACCGCCTCAGATCGCGTCGCCGAGGTCGATCTCACCGTCGAACGCCGCGCGAGTGTGTCCGTTACGGCGCTCGACGCTGTTGGTGCAGTCGGGACAGCCGTACACCTCGTTTTCGTTGTTCCCGAACACCTTGCGCCAGCGGGACGTGACGGTCGAGCCACATTCCTGACAGCGGTTCTTCTCGCTCGGCGTGGTCGTGGTTTCGACAGGGTTCATGGTCTTGGGGGAAGTCGCCGACGGCGTTCGTCGGCGGCGCGTTCGCACTTGATTCATACACCACCCAATGTAATAAATTTACTCGCCAATTGTACGTAAACTACACTCGGAACAGTTTCCACACACTCCGGAATTTGTGCAGATGGCCGACAACCTTAATGTGTTAGGTGAGTTAATTCAATCTGTGACGCGTCGGAATAATACCTCGCGGTCCCACGGTGCGGACGAAGCCGACCGTCGGCAGCCCGACGCGCACTCGAACGACCCGACACTCCGCACACCCGACCGGCCGCGTACGACCGCGAGCAACTCCCTCAGGTGACCCACAATGCCAAGCCGTCGCGACCTACCCAGTGACCCCAGCGTCGACACGTACGAACTGCTCTACGACCAGTACAACTGGTCGATCCGGGAGATCGTCGACCACGTCGACGACACGACGTACAACCGGGTCCGCAACGCCCTACAGGACGCGGGCTACGACACCTCCGACCGGAACCGCGGTCCGGTCGACGGGCTCGCCCGCCAACTGTGGGAGATGGACCCCGACGAACTCGGAAGCGAAGCGTAAGCCGAACTGCCGCTGGCTGTCGTCTATCCCCTTTCTCCCGTCGGCCGCAATAATTATGCCCGTCAGTCGACCACAACGTAATCGTGAGTGACGACTCCCCCCGCGGTGCTGACGCGACGCTCGTCGTCGGTGCAGACGAAGTCGCCCACGAGCGGGCCTGTCGACACCTCGTCGGCGAGGAGACCGGGGACTGTCTCCGCGTCACGACCGACGAGTCGGACGCACACGTCTGTACGGAGGCGATTCCGGCGTTCGAGGACGGCGTCGTCTTCGGCGACATGGAACTGACAGAGGTCGGCGTCGCCTTCTCGGAGGCAGTCGGGAACTACGACTCCGCCGGCGAGGAGACACTCCAGGTCTGTCTGGACGGACTCCCACACGTCGAGGAGGACCCGGCCCGCGAGGCGCTGTTTCGCTTCCTCCACGCCGCCATCGCTCGCGTCCGGACGGTCGGCGGCGAGTGCCACGCCCACCTCGACGCCAGTGCGTCGACGGAACTCGTCCACGTCGTCGAACCGCTGTTCGACACGGTACTCGAAGTCGAGAACGAAGCCGAGGGGAGCGAGGACGTCGTCGGCGCCGCTCGCGCGTGGTCGGAACTCGACGCCGAACCGACGCGCATCTAGAGGTCGCGCGGTCCGAACGTGACCCCGCAGTCGACACACTCGTAGTCGCCGATTCCCACTTTCTGGACCGCGTCGCTGTCGCCACACGTCGGACAGTGGATGTCGCGGACGTTCACGACGTCGTCTACCACGGCGACCGCAAAGAACGCGTCGGCGCTCAGGGGAGCAGTGACTTCAGCCAGTCGACGAGCCCCGTCCCACCCGACGTCCGCAACTCCTCGAGGACCGGGTGGAGTTCGTTGAGCAGTTCCCGACGCGAGTCGAAGCGGTCCTTCCCCGTCCGGTCGAGCGCCTCGTCGAGGGGGACCGACCGTCCGCGTGCGTCGTAGGGGACGTCCGGGTTCCCGAGCGCCGCGACGATCTCGTCGTCCGTGGCGGGAAACGACAGGTCGGCCCCGTCGAGGTGTGCCTCGACGACGGGGATTCCGAACGCGATCGTGTCCGGTTCCTCGTCGTCCGACTGGGGCGGCCGTGCAGCCATATCCGAGTGTGTGTACTCGGGGATGGAAAGAACTGTGGTTCGGTCGGGAGGCGTGAAACCGGCGTGAATCCCCGCGAACCACTGGATTTCTCCCTGGCCGTGGGTTTTATATTTTCGGAGGACGACTATCAATTTAGAGTGTCAGTCTCAAAAATACAATTCCGGGGCGACGACGCACCTCTCGCGTTCGACGAGGTGTTGTCGCGGTTCAAGCGGTGCGGATGTAACCTGCTCGTGACGGGGGAGGTCGCGCAGGAGGTTACCGCACTCGCGAGCCGCCGGCTCATGGGTGCGCCGTTCGAAGACCGGAAACGGCTACTCGTACTGACCGACTCGGAGGCGAAGGGCGTCGGTGCTCACCTCCCGGGTGCTGCCGTCGCCGACGACGACAGTGTGAAGGTCGTCCGCCAGGAGATCAGCTCGCGCTCGGCCGCGACGCGCGCCGGGTCCGCGCCACAGAGTCGAACCGTCGGCTCAGATCTCCAGGCGCTCGAAGACGCGATCTCCGAGGGAATCTCGGAGTTCCAGATGGAGAGCGACGACCTCGACCCCGCGGAGCTACGGTTGTCCGTCAACTCGCTGTACCCCCTCCTGGTCGAACACGACTACACGGAGGTCACGCGGTTCATCCGCCGCGTCGGCGACATGGTCTCCGACGCCAACGGGATGGCACACTACCACCTGCCAGTCCCCGAGGGGTCCGAGACCGTCGAGTCCGTCGCGACGCTCTTCGACGCCCGCGTCGAACTCCGACGCAACGGTCCGAAGGCCGAACAGCGGTGGCACGTTCCCACCTACGGCCAGCAGACCAACTGGGTCGGTCTCTGACGGGAACCTTCGGTCTTGCGAGCCACCGGACGGTCGTCGACGACGGCCGCCCGGCCTACTCCGCCGCTCAAACGTGCGGAGTGAACACTTCCCGACGGAGCCGACCGTGTACTGTCTCGAGTAGCGTGCGGAGGTTCTCCGCGTCCAGTCGGTTGTACTCGACGAGTCGGTCCAGCGCCGCCTCGTCGCCCCGATTCTCGTAGCGGTTCCAGAGACGAACGGCCTCGCGGCCGTCGACGTCCTCGACGCCTTCGCGACCGATACCGAGGTCGTCCTCGATGGCCTTCAGCCCGCCCGAGAGACCGAGTTTCTTGCAGGTGTACATGAGGTCGAGGTGCGGGGTCGTCACGTCGAGGTCGAAGTTCGCCTCGAGGAACGGCGCGTCGAAGCGCTTGCCGTTGAACGAGACGAGCATGGTCGACCCGCGGAGTTCGCGTTCGAGCGCCTCGGCGGTGAGGTCCCGTCCCTGGACGTAGGTCCGTGTCTCGCCGTCGCGGTGGAAACTGACCGTCGTGACGTCGTTTCGGTGTTCGTCGAGGCCGGTCGTCTCGATGTCGAAGAAGCAGGCACCGTCGGCGAAGTTCTCGTAGAGACGCCAGAGTTCGTTGCTCGGGAAGGTGTCCGCGAAGAACTGGACGTTCCCGTCGTCGAGGTGCTCGGCGGCGGTCGCGATGTACTCCTCGATTCGGTCGCCGGTCTTCGGTCCGACCGCGTCCGGGTGGAACTCGTCCCAGTGGGTGATTCCGTCGGCCCAGAGCCGTCGTTCGGTCGTCTCGCCGACGCCGTCGACGGGGATGAAACTGTTCTCGACGCGCATACACACACCTACACGCGGGCGGCTATAGGTCCGGCGTTCGGTGGATGGGTCCGTCGATCCGGGTCAGGAAGAGTATCGTGGTCGGCGGCGAGTGCGACCGACCACACCTAGTCGAACTGGTTCGCGAGCTGGTCGTCGCCGCTATCCATGGCCTCGTCGAGTCCGTCGGCGGCGGCGGCTTCGAGGTCCATCTCCTCGTCGCCGATGCGTTTCTCCTGTCCGGTCTGCTCTTCGACCACCGTGTCCGTGTCCGAGACCTCCATGAAGATGTCCCGGAGTCCGTCGGTCTTACTGGACATCGCAATCGATGCAGACACGGGCACCCTGATTAGTGCTTTCGGCCGCTCTATCGCCCGAAAAGTACCTTGTGGCCCTCCGAACGGTAGTTCTCGAAGTCGCCGGCGTCGCGACTCTACGAGACGACTTCTCGTACAAGAACGTTCGGGCCGTGTGGGCCGGTGACGAGGGAGAGTCGACGGCGCGCGCGGACGAGACCCTGGCTGACCAACCCCGACCGCGGAACACCACCGTGTCCGCAGTTTCGGGGGGTCCTCAACTCGACGCGGCCAGGTCGACGTCGGCCATGTCGACGACGGACTCGTGGACGCCGACGAGTTGGACCGTCTCGGAGAGTGCCGAGAGCACCTGCTCGACCGGGAGGTCGAGTTCGTACTCGCGGTAGGTACCGCCGCGGCGGCCCTCGTTGCGCTCGGTGACGGAGACGATGCCGAGCATCGTGAGTTCGGAGAGGTGGTCGCGCATCCGTCGGGGGACGAGCGGGTCGCGCTCGGCGAGACGAGCGAACCGGGTGTAACGCGGGCGGATGTCTCGCGAGCGGATGGGGGTCTCCCCTTCGATCTCGTTGGTGACCAGCGAGTAGAGGACGAGGTGGCCGTGCTCGGTGAGGCCGCGGATGCCCTCCTCGATGCGCCCGCGTTCGAGGGCGGTGCGACCCTCCTCGACGTGGTCCTCGGTGATGGTCTCGGATTCGGCGTCGCGGGCGATGTCGCCGGCCTTCATCAGGAGGTCGATGGACTGTCGCGCGTCGCCGGCGTCTTTCGCGCCGTAGGCCGCACACAGCGGGATGACGCCGGGCTCGAGGACGTCCTCGTAGAAGGCGACGTCGGCACGCTGTCGGAGGATGGCCTTCAGGTCCTCGGCGTCGTAGGCGGGGAAGTGGATCTCGTTCTCGCAGAGCGAGGACTTGACCTTGGGCGAGAGGTCGTCTCGGAAGGAGAAGTCGTTCGAGATGCCGATGATACCGACCTGGGTGTCGTCGAGTTTACCGTTAGCGCGGGCGCGCGGGAGTTGGTAGAGGATCGAGTCGTCCTCGATGTTGTCGATCTCGTCGAGGACGATGAGGACGGTGCCGCCGTAGTCGTCGAGTTCCTCCCAGAGCATGTCGTAGACCGTCGCGAGCGGGTAGCCCGTCGTCGATATCTGGTCGTGCTCGGAGCGGAACTCGTTGACGAGGTGGGTGGCGACCTGGTAGGACGAGGTGAGGCCGTCGCAGTTGAGAAACTGGATGGAGAGGGAGATGTCGTCGTACTTCGCGGCGTCCTCGCGGAGGTGTCCAAGGAGGTACCGAGTGGCGGCAGTCTTCCCGACGCCGGTCTTCCCGTAGAGGAAGACGTTGTTCGGCTGCTCGCCGTTGATGACCGGTTGCAGCGCCGCCTTGTACGTCCGGAGTTCCTCGTCACGTCCCACCAACTCGTCGGGCTGGTAGTCCTCGCGGAGGGCGTCGCGCTCCCGATAGATGTCGTAGTCCCGCTCGAACAGCGCCATGGAGTAGCCCTTTCCGCGCCCCGGTATATAACACCACCGCGTCCGCGGCGTCCGGAGCGTCCGCAGTTCTGAGAGTTTATAAAGAACGCCGGGAACACACCCCCACCACTCTGTCCGCAGTTGTGGGGGAACGGGTGGGGGCGGGGTGAGGGAAGGCCCCTAGAGAAGCGGTATCTATAAGTCGAGGTGCAAAAAATTAGTCCGTAGTCCACCTTCATCGTGCTGCGTCTCGTCTAGCCGTCTGATCGTTCTCGCCAGCTCCTGTCAACTCTTTTGTCCGTCCCGTCGACGCTCCCTCCCGCCACCCCTCTTGACGGGGAACTGCGGACAAAGTGGAGGGGGTGTGTTCGACCCCCCCTCGTCGGCCGTCACTCCCCACTCGCGGTCTCGTCCTCCTGCCTCACGCCGTTCGACGCCGTCGTACGGAGGATACAGGATTCCCTCCGGACGACGCCTGACGAGCCGGCTTACTGCGGACTTTGTGGTGTTGCACTGACCGCAACACGCGCTAGATGAGGTCCGCGACACGCTCTAGCCAGTCGTCGACGCCGCCGAAACCACACCACTATGTCCGCAGTAATCGGCACTTCGACTCGTGCTGGACGCGACGACCGGACGGAGCCGACACCACCGTGTCCGCTGTTCTCACTGCGAGCGCCCCTCGCTCCAGCGGTGCTCGCGACCCCACTCCGTCCGCAGTTCCTACGCCGCCGACCGCGGCGGTCGCGTCTCGGGGCCGTGTCGTTCCAAATCCTCACTCGTCCGGGTCGGGGAGGACCTTCCCCGGATTCATCACTCCGTCTGGGTCCACCGCGTCCTTCACCTCCCGCATCAGGTCGACCGCGTTGGCGTGCTCCCTGTCCATGAACTTCCGCTTCCCGATGCCGACGCCGTGTTCGCCGGTCGCGGTCCCGCCCACGTCGATGGCCGCCGCCACGAGCCGGTCGTTGAGTGCCATCGCCCGCGCGACCTCGTCCTCGTCGTCGAGGTCCGCGATGGGGAGGAAGTGGAGGTTCCCGTCGCCCGCGTGACCGACGCAGGGAGTCGTGACGCCCAGTTCGTCGGCGGCGTCCACCGTCGCGCGGATGATGTCGGGGTACTTCGAGACGGGGACCGTCACGTCGCCGATGACCGCGACGGTCGCCCCCTCGCGGTAGTCGCAGGCGGCGGGGTAGACGTCCCGCCGGGCCTGCCAGACGTCGTCGATGTCGTCGCCCGCTGCCGCGCGCCACTCGGACACGCCCGCTCCCTCGCAACGTTCGCGGACCGCCTCCAGTGCCGCCTTCGCTCCCGCGTCGCTCTCGCTGTGGACTTCGAGGACGAGCGTCGGCGCCTCGGGAACGTCGACGTCGGTCCGTGCGGCGACCATCTCCATCGTGCGCGTGTCGAGGTACTCGATGGCGCCCGGCGTGATTCCCGAGCGCATCACCGCCGCCACCGCCTCGCCCGCCGCCTCGCGGGTCGGGAAGACGGCGAGGGCGGCCCGGCGTACCCGTGGAATCGGCTCCAGCGCGACCGTCGCCTCGGTGACGACGCCGAGTGTCCCCTCGCTCCCGACGAAGAGGTCCCGGAGGCTGTACCCCGAGGCGGTCTTCACGACGTCGCGTCCGCACTCGACGACCTCGCCGTCCGGCAGGACGACCTCGAGGCGGTAGACGTGCTCGCGGGTCTGGCCGTACCTGACGGCGTTCAGCCCCGAGGCGTTGTTCGCGACCATCCCGCCGACGGTGGCGACGTCGCCCGCGGCGATGCCCGGCGCGAAACGCAACCCTGCCGACTCGGCGGCAGTGTTCAGTTCGTCGTAGACGACGCCCGGCCCGACGACGGCCTGCCGGTCCGCGGCCCGAATCGTCACGTCGTCCATCTCGAAGGTGTCGAGGACGACGCCGCCCTCGACGGGAATCGGGTTCCCCTCGATGCTCGACCCGCCGCTCCACGGTGTCACGGGCACGCCCCGTTCGTTCGCCGCCGCGAGGACGGCCGAGACCTGTGCCGTCGAGTGGGGGCGGGCGACGGCATCCGGGACCGAGGCGGGGTGTGGGCCCTCGTCCGCCGCGAACCGCTCGCGTTCCGCCCGGTCGAGACTGAATCGCTCCTCGGGGAGTACGTCGGCGAGGAACGAACAATCGTGCTGGGTGTTCTCGTCCATCACTACCAGATGACTCGTGTCGGCGCCGATAAGTCTACTCCGTTCCGTCCGGCGGACGAGAGGGAAAGAAGAAAGGTGCCGCTGTCCGGATACACTCGGTATGGACGGAATCCGTTGGTCTCGACTGCGGTCGCTCTTCCTCGTGGTTCTCCTGGTCGGTTCCGTCGTGGCCGCGGGGGGAACCGGTGTCGGCGCCGCGACCGGGCCGGACCAGCAACCCGCTCGCACCGGGGTGGCGTCGCTCTCACCGGAGGAAGTCGACCCCGACGCCGTCGACATCACGGTCTCTCTCCAACCCGACGGCGACGCCCGGTGGACGGTCGCCTACCGGATGCGCCTCCAGACCGAGAACGAGACACAGGCGTTCCAGGACCTCCAGGCCGACGTGCGGAACAACACGAGCGCCTACCTCGACCGGTTCCGCGACCGGATCACCGCCACGGTCGCGGCCGCGGAGAACGCGACCGGCCGGGAGATGGGTGCGAGCGACTTCGCGGTCTCCACGCGTCTCCAACCCTTCGGCGAGACCGACTACGGGATCCTCACCTACTCGTTCACCTGGTCGAACTTCGCCCGCGTCGAGGGACCGCGACTCTACGCCGGTGACGCTATCTCCGGCTTCTACCTCGACCAGGAGACGAGTCTCTCCTTCACCTACCCCGACGCGTACGGACTCGTCTCGGTCGACCCGACGCCGAGCGTCCAGCGGTCGGGCCTCGTCGGGTGGACCGGTCCGTTCGACTTCACCGACGACGAACCGCGCGTCGTCGTCTCGACGGCGGCCCCGACGACGAGCGCGGGTGAGACGACACCCGAACCCGGCGACGGACTCGGCGGTCTCGGGCCGGTCGGCTACGTCCTCGTCGCACTCGTCGCGGCCCTCGTCGTCCTCGGTGCGGCGTGGTACTACCGCGGACGCGGTGGTGTTCCCGGCGGCGGACCCAGCGAGGAGGGCGGTGAGGTGTCCGAGGGCGGTGGACCACCCAGCAGCGCGACCAAGTCCACGGAAGCGGCGGAGTCCCCCGCGGCGGAAGCCGGTGCGGCGGCCGGGGCCGGCGCGGCGTCCGAGGAGGGCGACGAAGAACCGCCCGAGGAACTCCTGAGCAACGAGGAGCGCGTCGTGCGGTTCCTCCGCGAGCACGGCGGCCGCGCGAAACAACAGGAGATCGTCGAAGGACTCGGCTGGACCGAGGCGAAGACGAGCCAGGTCCTCAAGGGGATGCGCGAGGAGGGCGACCTCGAAGGCTTCCGCATCGGGCGTGAGAACGTCATCAAACTCCCCGACGTCGACGTCGGTGCGGGCGAGGCCGAGACGGAAGACGAGTCGAACGGGTCGGAGCGCTGACGCGACCCGGGTACGCACCGACCGTTTAGACCGTTTAACTCCGCTTAACTGCGCTAAATCCACCGCGACTGTCACGTCCCTATATGTCTTCCCGGTCACTACGGACGAGTGCGATGAACCACACGGCACACGGGGTGTCCACGCTGGGTAACGGTCCGATCGGCTCTCTGACGCCGGTTACCGTGGCGCAGCTGTCCCCCCACTGTGCCCCCTGCGACCGCGACCGCGACGTCCCCTGTGCGCGGTCGCGGCAGTCGGCGTGGACACGCCAATCTCGCCAGCGCGCGCATGGAGCGCCGCCGTGTGGCTCGTCGCGACGGGACGACCACGGACAGCGCGACAGAGGCACGGCACACGCCGCCCGCCGACCGGACGACCCACTCCTCCGGCACGCGGCGGCGACACGGTTCGGGCGGGGCGGCCCCTTCGCTCCCGCCTCCCCTCGCGCTGTCCGACCACTCCCTTCGGCCGCGGTCGGACAACCACGTCGACCGCGACCACGCAGAGGCAACGGCCGGTGTCGAGCAACACCGCCGACGCAGCACCCCCACGCCTGCTCGGCCGTGTCGACACCCGCCAGTCCGACTCACGTCGGTCCGGTGATCGTCGTCCCGTCGGATGGGACGGTACCGAGCGTACCGTCACGACCGACGACGCGGTGACGCGACCGGGACACACCCACCCCTCGCTCCCACTCCGACACCACCCGTCCCGGTCGACGTCGCCGGTCGTCGACCCTTCTTTCCTTACGTAATGATTGCGTACTAAAGTGTATGGGAGAGTCAGACCCGTTAGCGAACATGCTATCTCAGGTGGAGCGTGCCCGCGAGTTCGTCGACGTCCCCGACGACGTCTACCCACAGCTCCGGACGCCGGAGCGGACGCTGAAGGTGAGCCTGCCGGTCCGCCGGGACGACGGGTCCGTCGAGGTGTTCGAGGGGTATCGCTGTCAGTACGACAGCGCGCGCGGCCCGTACAAGGGCGGAATCCGCTACCACCCGGCCGTCTCGATGGACGAGGTGACCGCGCTCGCCGGTTGGATGACGTGGAAGTCGGCCGTCGTCGACCTGCCGTTCGGCGGCGCGAAGGGGGGCGTCGTCTGTGACCCGGCGGAGTTGTCCGAGGGTGAACTGCGGCGGCTCACCCGCGCGTACACCGACGGCGTCCGCCGGGTCATCGGGCCGGACACCGACATCCCCGCGCCGGACGTGAACACCGACCCGCAGACGATGGCGTGGCTGATGGACACCTACTCGCGCTACGAGGACCACGCCGTCCCGGAGGTCGTCACGGGCAAACCCCTCGAAATCGGTGGGACGGAGGGGCGCGTCGAGGCGACCGGTCGCGGCATCACCATCGTCACCGAACGGACGTTCGACTACCTCGACACCAACCTCGACGGCGCGTCGGTCGCCATCCAGGGCTTCGGGAACGTCGGGAGTGTCGCCGCCCGTCTACTGGACGAGCGCGGGGCGGACGTCGTCGCCATCAGCGACGTCTCGGGCGGCGTCCACGACCCAGACGGACTTGACGTCCAGGCCCTCCTCGACCACGTCGATACGGCGGGGTACGTCGAGGGCTTCGAGACCGTGGCTGCCGGCGCCGACGCCGTCACCAACGAACAACTCCTCACGGAGGACGTCGACGTGCTCGTCCCGGCGGCCATCGAGGACGTGATCACCGAGGAGATCGCCCGCGACCTCTCCGCGGACGTGGTCGTCGAGGCGGCCAACGGCCCGACGACGGCCGCCGGCGACGAGGTCCTCCGCCAGCGCGACGTCCCGGTCGTCCCGGACATCCTCGCGAACGCGGGCGGCGTCGTCGTCTCCCACCTCGAGTGGGTCCAGAACACCCAACAGTACTCGTGGTCGCGCGAGGAGGTGAACCGGGACCTCCGCCAGCGTCTCACGCGCGGGTTCGAGGACCTCCTCGACGTCTACGAGTCGCGCGACGTTCCCGATCTCCGGACGGCCGCCTACGTCGTCGCCCTCGACCGGGTCGCGGCGGCCCACGAGGTCCGTGGCCCACTGTGACCGGTCCGCGCGGTCACCGCTGTGTGTGGAGGAGCAGGAACGTGACCGCGATCAGGAACCCGAACCCCGCGAGCCCGAACCAGAGGCCGGCGACCTGTATCGACTCCCGCACGCGCGGGACGAAGAGCCACCCCAGGGTGAAGACGCCGGCGAGACAGAGACCGCTGACGTAGAGTTGAGTCAGCCGATAGACCGTTCTCCCGGTGTCCATATCGGTGACGTGTGAACCAGGTACCATAAATCCATCCCGTCGAACCTTCAACCTATATTAGCGCCCGCCGGTGAAGGAAAGGTATGCAACGCGTAGACGTAGCCGTCGTCGGCGGCGGTCCGGCGGGGTCGTCGGCCGCCCGCGCGGCTGCCGAGAACGGTGCGGACGTCGTGCTCTTCGAGAAGGGCGTCCCCCGTGCGGACCGAGAGGAACTCGGACCGGACTCCACCGACGCCGCCGGCTTCCTCGACTACTGGGTCGACATCGCACAACTCGACGTCGACGACCTCCCCGGCGGCGTCGTCCAGCAGGAACTCGACGGCGCGCGCTTCGTCGGGCCGTCCGACGATGTCTACATCGACCAGACGGGCGTCGAGTCCTCGCACGACGGGTTCGGCTTCACGTTCCAGCGGGCACGCTTCGACGACTACCTCCGCGGCCGCGCGGAGGACGCCGGCGCCGACTACCGCGTCGGCCGGAGCGTCACGAACGTCGAGACAGACCTCGACGGCGGTCACACCCACGTCGTGACCCTCGCGAACGGCGACGAGTTCGAGGCCGACTACCTGGTCCTCGCCGACGGTCCCCAGCGACAGGTGACGATGCGCGTCCTCGACGAGTACCTCGACGACGCCTCCCAGCGCCTCTCGCCGCCCGAGAACAACCACATCGCCTACCAGGAGTACCGCCGCTTCCCGGACGAGGTGTTCGAGGACCTGAAAGACGAGATCGTCTTCTGGTGGGGGTGGATGCCCGGCGAGACCGCCTACCCGTGGGTGTTCCCGAACGCGGACAACGTCTGTCGCGTCGGCCTGACCATGCCCATCGGGATGGACATCGACGACTTCGACAAGTCGGAGTGGCGCCTCCTCCGCGAGGAGGACGAGCGCATCCCCCAGGGGAAGGTCTACATCCGTCGCCTCCTCGAAGAGGTGTACGGCGACGAGTACGACGTCGAGGAGGACTTCCCCGTCGTCGACGAGGGCTACGGCAAGTCGAAGGGAACGGAGACGTACGCCATCTCCTCGACGCGGCCCATCGACTCCCCGACTGCCGCCGGTATCGCCGTCGTCGGCGGCGCGATGGGCACGACCTCGGCGTTCCACGAGGGCGGCGACCACGTCGCGATGCGGACGGGCGCGCTCGCCGGCGAGTTCGCCGCGGAGGGCACGCTCTCGAAGTACAACGACGCGTGGAAAGAGGCCATCGGCAAGGAGATTCTCCGCAACGTCGCGATGGCCGAGGTCGTCGAGGACTTCGTCCCGGAGGACTGGGACCGGACCTTCGGCGTCGTCGACCGGGCGCTCCGCGAGGCCGATTCCGGTTCGGTCATCAAGGCTGCCCGGTCGGTCGGTCTCGACGGACTCCGCCTCTACAAGGACTACAAGCAGGCGAAACTCCGCTTCCGGAAGGCCAAGTACGTCAAGATTCAGGAGTCTGAGTACTCCATCTGACGCCCCAGTTCCGGTCTCTCCTCACTCGCGTTCTGCCTGAAACGCCTCGACTTCCTCGCGCGTCGGGAGCGCCGCCATCGCCCCCGTGTCGGTCGTCGTCACGGCCGCGACGGCGTTCGCGAACGCCAGTACTTCCTCCGGACCGTCCCCGCGACAGAGTGCCGCGAGCGCCCCGCCGAGGAACGCGTCGCCCGCGCCCGTCGTATCCTCGGGGTCGACCGGGTACCCCTCGTGTTCGACCGCCGTCTCGCCCCACGGCGCGTCCTCGGCGGCGTGGAACGCCGACCCGGCGCCGCCGAGCGTCAGGAGCACCGTGTGTGGTCCCGCTTCGAGCAGCGCAGTCGCGAACGCCTCGGGGTCGTCGGGGTAGTCCGCGCGGGCGAAGTCCTCGGCGCTCGTCTTCACGACGTCGGCGAGTCCGAGCATCCGACTCACCACCTCGGCTTCGGTGTCGGCGTCGGCCCACAACTCCGGACGGCTGTTCGGGTCGAACACGACCTGACAGTCGTGCTCGCGGGCGCGCTCGACGAGGTCGAAGGTCGCCGTCCGCGCGGGGTCGGCCGCGAGCATCACGCCGCCGACGACGACCCACTCGACCTCGTCGAGCGTCTCGTCGGGGACGACGGTCGCGTCGACGTGCAGGTCGGCGGTGTCCTCCCGGTAGAAAGAGAACGAGCGGTCGGCGTCGACGTCGTGGGTGACGAACGCGAGTGCGGTCTGGTGGTCCTCGTCGCGCGTCACGAAGCGGTCGGGGACGCCGTAGTCGTCGAGCGTCGCGGAGAGGAAGTCGCCGAACGCGTCGGCCGCGAGGTTCGAGAGGAACCACGGCGTCTCCTCCAGTTGGGCGAGTGCGACCGCGACGTTCGCGGGGGCGCCGCCCGCGCGCCGGTCGAAGGTCTCTACCTCGGTCAGCGGGCCGACGCGGTTGGGAAGGAAGTCCACGAGCGTCTCGCCGGCGACGAGGACGGACGGAGTGTCGGACATACCCGGTGGTCGTCCCGCGGCACCGAAAGAGCTACGACACCTGCAACCACGTCGCTCACTCGAGGAGGGCCGCCAGCGCCTCCTGGCCCTCCGCGACGTCGGTCTCCGGGTCGTCGGGGTCGTCGTGTTCGTAGACCGCCCACTCGGCACCGATTTCGCGGGCCGCCTCCGCACAGGCGTCGAGGTCGACGTCGCCCTCGCCGAGTTGGACCGGCACGCCGTCGGCGGTGTCCTTGAAGTGGACGAGGTCGACTCGTTCGGGGACGCGTTCGAGCAACTCGACCGGGTCGGAACCGGCCGCGACGGCCCACCCGACGTCGAATTCGACGCCGACGTGGTCGTCTGTCTCTTGGAGGAGGCGGTCGAAGGCGGTCCCGTCTCCCGCTTCGCTCACGGGTCGTCCCTCCCCGTTCGCGCGGTCGTCGCTACTCCGTAGCGACTGGAACTCGTGGTCGTGGTTGTGGTACGAGAGGTCGACCCCGAGCGCCGACAGTTCCTCGGAGAGCGTCGTCAGCCGGTGGGCCGTCTCGTCGACCGCCGCGGCCGACGCGAACGCCTCCTCGGGGAGGTAGGGGACGACGGCACGCCCACAGTCGAGTTGCCCCAGGCGGTCCGCGACGACGTCCGGTTCGGTTTCGAGGGTCTCGGCGTCGACGTGTGCCGCGGCGACGTCGAGGTCGTGGGCCGCGAGTTCGAGCGAGAGGTCCCCGACTTCCTCCTCGTTCGGGACGCCCGCGAGTTCGACGGCGTCGAAGCCGGCCTCGCCCGCGAGTTCGACGCGGTCCGTGGTCGAGTCGCCGTACTCCCTGAGTGTGTAGAGTTGGATGGCGCTCCGCATACGTCGGCCCACGAATGGGCAGTAGAAGAAACCACCGTGCGGTGAGGGGGTTCACCGCTGCTCGTCACTCACGAGGGCGCCGGCGCAGGCGGCGACCGAGCGTCGCGGGCCCGGCATCGATATCTGGGAAACAGCCTCGATAACTCAGTTGTGTAGTCCACAGGCCGTGCTACTCGCCCGATAACTCGGCTATCGGCGCCATATCTCCACTATTGACGACGTTCGCGAGATATCTCACTCACTCCCGCGGGTCGACGTTCCCGAACTCGACGTCCACCGTCTCGCCGGGCGCGGCCCACGCGACGGCGTTCCGAATCACTCGCTGAATCTCCTCGTTCCGGTAGATGGGGTAGGTCTCGTGGCCCGGGCGGAAGTAGAAGACGCGCCCGGCACCGCGGCGGTAGGCACACCCCGAGCGGAACACCTCGCCGCCCTCGAACCACGAGGTGAAGACGAGGGCGTCGGGTTGGGGAACGTCGAAGCGCTCGCCGTACATCTCGGTCCGGTCGAGTTCGATAGCTTCGCCGACGCCGTCGGCGACCGGGTGACCCGGTTCGACGACCCAGAGGCGCTCGCGTTCGCCCTCTTCGCGCCACTTCAGCGAGCACGACGTGCCCATCAGCCGTTTGAACGGCTTCGAGTAGTGCGCGGAGTGGAGCGGGACGAACCCCATCCCCTCGTGAACCCGCTCGACGACGCGGTCGACGACGTCGTCGCGCACCTCGTCGTGGGCGGCGTGCCCCCACCAGAGGAGGACGTCGGTGTCGCCGAGGACCGCTTCGGTGAGACCGTGTTCGTCCTCGTCGAGCGTCGCGGTGCGGACGTCGTGGCCCGCGTCGGCGAGGAAATCGGCGAGGACCGCGTGGATGCCGTCGGGGTACACCTCGGCGACCTCCTCGTCTTCGCGCTCGTGGACGAACTCGTTCCAGACGGTGACCGAAACCATACCCGAACCTCGCAGAACGGGGAGAAAAAGGCAGTCGTTCCGCGCTCGCCCGCTACTCGACGGCGACCCACTCGCGGCGCTCGTCGCTCTCCTGGATCGCGTCGAGGACCTCCTGCACGCGCAGGCCGTCGGCGAACGAGGGGTGGTACGCCTCGTCCTCGGCGACGGCGGTGAGGAACTCGTAGTTCTCGTGGACGAAGGTGTGCTCCCACCCGAGGACGTGGCCGGGCGGCCACCAGTGCTCGCCGTAGGGGTCGTCCTCGTCGGTGACGAGGATGGTCTGGTACCCTCTGTCGCCCTCGCGGAGTACTTCGAGTTCGTTGAGGCGTTCGAGCGAGAACTTCAGGCTCCCCTTCGACCCGTGGACCTCGATGGTGTGGTCGTTCTTGTGACCGGCGGCGAACCGGGAGGCCTCGAAGGTTGCCATCGCGCCGTTCGCGAGTTCGGCCTGCGCGGAGAAGGCGTCGTCGACGGTGACCGCCTCGGTCTCTTCGGCCCCTTCCTCGACCGGGCGCTCGTCGACGAACGTCCGGAGGTGTCCCGACACCGAGACGACGTCGTCGACGAGGAACTGCACGAGGTCGACCGTGTGCGCGCCGAGGTCGCCGAGGACGCCGCTGCCGGCGAGTTCCTCGTCGAGACGCCAACTCCACGGCGCCTCGGGGTCGACCAGCCAGTCCTGTAGGTAACGCCCGCGGACCTGTCGAATCTCGCCGAGTTCGCCGTCGTCGATCAAGTTCTTCGCGTACTGGATGGCGGGGACGAATCGGTAGTTGAACGCCGCCACGGCGTGGGCGTCGCTCTCTTCGGCCGCGAGTTGCATCCGCTCGGCGCCGTCGAGCGTGGGCGCGAGCGGTTTCTCACAGAGGACGTGCGTGTCGGCTTCGAGCGCCGCGACCGAGGGTTCGACGTGGAGGAAGTTCGGCCCGAGGTTGTAGAAGACGTCTACCTCGTCGACGACGTCCTCCCACTCGGTCCTCGCGTGGTCGAAGCCGAGGCGCTCGCGGGCGTCGGTCAGGGCGTCCTCGTCCTGGCCGATCAGGGTGTGGCGGTTGACGTCCGGTGCGTCCGGGAAGAACATGGGGAGACGGTCGAGCGCGTTCGCGTGCGCCTCGCCCATGAACCGATAGCCGAGGAATGCGACGTCGAGTGTCATGTGTCGTGAGTGTCGTGTGTCGGTGGAGTGGTCGGGTGTCGGTTAGCCCAGTAGGCGTCGCCGGGTCGCGTCTCGAAGACGGCGCGCTGGAGCACGTCGACGGCCTTCTCCAGGCCCTCGCGGCTACTCGTGAGGGCGTCTTCGTGTTCGATGGAGAGGGCGCCGTCGTAGTCGACCATCCGGAGGGTCGAGACGACGTCCTTCCAGTGTTCCTCGCCGTGGCCGTAGCCGACGGAGCGGAAGAGCCACGAGCGCTCGGCGACCTCGTCGTAGCCGGCCATATCGAGGACGCCCTTCGTGCGTGCGTTCGCGTCGTACACTTTCGTGTCCTTGGCGTGCACGTGGTGGATGGCGTCCGCCTCCCCCAAGAAACGGATGGCGTCCGTGACGTCGATGTCCTGCCAGTAGAGGTGACTCGGGTCGAAGTTGGCGCCGACGCGCTCGTTGGTGGCTTCGCGGAGTTTCAGCATGCCGTGTGGCTCGTAGACGAGCATGTTCGGGTGCATCTCGATGGCGAGGTCGACGCCGTGGTCGGCGGCGTGCTCGGCGAGGTCCCGCCAGTAGGGGATGGCGACCTCCTCCCACTGGTACTCGTGGGCCTCGGCGTGTTCACCGGGCCACGGTGCGGTCACCCAGTTGGGGACCTCGTCGTCCGGTCCGCCGGCCGGGAGCCCCGAGAAGCAGGTGACGGTGTCGACGCCGAGTTGGTCGGCGAGGTGGACGGCCTCGCGGAGTTCGGTGTCGGCTTCCGCGGCACGCTCCTTGTCGGGGTGGAGCGGGTTGTTGTGCGTCGCGAGCGCGGAGACGCGGAGGTCGTGTTCGTCGAGCAGGTCGTGGAGTTCCTCCTGGACGGCCTCGTCGTCGAGGTAGGTCTCCCGCGGGAGGTGGTCCTCGCCGGGGAAGCCGCCACAGCCGAGTTCGACGGCGCCCACGCCGAGTCCCGAGAGGTAGTCGAGGGCGTCGTCGAGCGATTCGTCGCCGAGTGGAACGGTGAGTACGCCAACGTCCATGGTTAGAGCTGAATCGCGTGCCCCTCCTCGTCGGAGCGGTAGATGGCGTCGATGACGCGCTGGACTTCGAGGGCCTGTTCGACCGTGTTCCGATCGGGCGCCTCGCCCGCGCGCACGGCGTCGAAGAAGTACTCCTGCTCGCGCTCGTGGGTGTCCACCTCGCGGGTGTCGATCTCGGTGTCGCTGAAGTGGTTCGCGCCGACGTCGTTCACCTCGTGGATGGTGAGGTCGCCCGTCTCGCGGTCGAAGGTGGCACCGCCCTCGGTGCCCTGAATCACGAAGTCGTTGGTCGGCGGGCGGTTGGTCGCCCACGCGACTTCGAGGGAGATGGACTGGCCGTCGGCGGTGCGGACGAACGCCGTCGCGTGGTCGTCGACGGAGAACTCGATCTCTTCTGCGTCCTCGCCCCACATCTCCAGGAACGTGTAGTCCTCGCGCCCGCCGAACTCCGAGCGCGTCTCGCCGGTGACCTCGGTGATCTCGGGGAAGTCGAGGAAGTGGAGCGCGAGGTCGATGGCGTGGACGCCGATGTCGAGGAGCGCGCCCCCACCAGAGACCTCCTTCGTCGTGAACCACCCGCCGCGACCGGGGACGCCCCGGCGGCGGACGTAGTTCGCCTCGACGTGCGTGATGTCGCCGAAGCGCCCCTCCTCCTGGTAGGCCTCGAACACCTCGGCGCCGGGGTTGAATCGGTTGTTGAACCCGACCATGCAGAAGCCGTCGGCCGACTCGGCGGCCTCGGCGATGCGTTCTGCACTCTCCAGCGTGTTCGCGAGGGGTTTCTCCAGCAGGACGTCGACGCCCGACTCCAGCGCCTCGACGGCGTACTGCTCGTGGAACTTGTTCGGCGTCGTGACGACGACCGCGTCGACGTCCGCCTCGTACAGTTCCTCGTAGGTGCCGAACGTGGGCACGTCGTACTCGTCTTCGAAGCGTTCGCGTGCCTCGTCGACGACGTCGACGCCGCCGACGAGCGTCTCGCCGAGGTCCGTGAGTCGCTCCGCGTGGTGGTGACCGATGCCACCGAGACCCACGATACCGACGCGGACTGGTGACTGTGGCTGTTGACTCATACCAATATTCACTCGGAAGTGGGTTGTAACGCTTTCCCTTCCTCGCCGACGGCCTGAGCGCCCAGAAGAGCGGAAGAAGTCCACAGGGACGAGTGTCGCGACGTCCGTCAGTCGCTGCTCGCGGCCCGACCGGTGTCGCTCGTCACGCCGGTCTGGTCACCGACGACGGTGTGCGTAATCGCCTGACCCGTCTCCGAGTCGAAGAGGTGGACGTTGCGCTGGTCGAGCACGACGGACACCTGCGTGTCCTCCGCGATCTCCGAGTCCGGGTCGACCGACATCAACAACTGGTCAGCCGTCCCCTCCGCGCCGCTCATCGCGCGTTCGGCCTCCTCGGGACTCTCGCTGGTCCGGAGGTAGACGAAAATCTCGTCGCCCATCGGTTCGAGGACGTCCGTCCACGCGGTCAGCGGGACGCTCGGGTTCTCGACCTCGTCGTCGGCCGTCCGCTCGAGGTAGACGTCCTCGGGGCGGACGCCGAGGGTGACGCGGTCGCCGGGTTCTGCGCCGACGTCCGCGGGAGCGAAGGAGACCTCGACGTCGAGGTCGTCCGCGACGAACCCGTTCTCCGTGAGTTCGCCGTCGACGAAGTTCATCGAGGGACTCCCGATGAAACTCGCGACGAAGAGGTTCGCGGGTTCGTTGTAGCAGGTCAGCGGCGGGGCGATCTGCTGGAGTTCGCCCGTGTCGAGGACCGCGATGCGGTCGGACATCGTCATCGCCTCGGCCTGGTTGTGCGTGACGTAGATGATCGTGGTGTCCAGTTTCTTGTGGAGGCGCTGGAGTTCCGTCCGCATGTTCACCCGGAGTTTCGCGTCCAGGTTCGCGAGCGGTTCGTCCATCAGGAACACGTCCGGTTCCCGGACGATCGCGCGGGCGATGGCGACGCGCTGGCGCTGCCCACCGGAGAGTTCGTCCGGCATCCGGTCGAGCATCCCCTCCAGTTGGACGATGTCGGCGGCCTCCTCGACTCGGCGGTCCATCTCCTCCTGCGGGAAGTCACGCAGTCGGAGACCGAAGGAGATGTTGTCGTACACGTCCATGTGCGGGAACAGCGCGATGTTCTGGAAGACCATCGCGATACCTCGGTCCTTCGGCGGGAGGTTCGTCACCTCGCGGTCGCCGATCAGGATCTCGCCCGACGTGGGCTTCGTCAGTCCCGCGATCGTTTCGAGGGTGGTCGACTTCCCGCACCCCGAGGGACCGACGAGCGTGATGAACTCGCCGTCCTTCAGGTCGAGGTTCATGTTGTCGACTGCGACTACGTCGTCGTACCGCTTTACAACGTCTGTGAGTTGTACTCGTGCCATAGTTAGTTACTCCTTGAGTGCCCCCTGCGTGAGGCCGCTGATGATCTTTTCCTGTGCGAAGACGACGAGTATCGCGACCGGGATGATCGCTACGAGACTCGCTGCCGCCTGGAGGTCGTAGCGGGTGGTGTACTGCGACTGGAACGCGAGGACCCCGTTGACCACCGGTGCCCACTCCGCGGCGCTGTTGCCGGTCATCAGGTAGGAGAAGAAGAACTCTGTGTACACCGTGATGAAGGTGAGGATGCCGGCGGTCGCGACGCCGGGCGCCGACAGCGGCATGATCACTCGGAACAGCGCGCCGAGTCGGGTCGTCCCCTCGACCCGTGCCGCGTCTTCGAGACCGTCCGGAATCTGACTGTAGAAGGTCGTCAGGATGAAGATCGCCAGGGGCATCGTGAACGCACTGAGCGGCGCGATGACTGCGCCCGGCGTCCCGTAGATCTCCACCGGGAGCATGAACAACCCGAGCATCTCGACCTGCTGGTTGAACGCCCGGAAGAGCGGGAGGAACAGCGTCGCCGGGGGGAAGAAGCTCAGGACCAGCAGCGAGAAGAGCAGCGGCGTCTTCCCGCGGAACTCGAGTCGACCGAAGGCGTAGCCCGCGAGGCTCCCGATGAGGAGCACGACGATCGTCACCGTGGTCGCGTAGAAGAGGCTGTTGAACATGAAGCGTGCGAACGGGACCTTCTGGAAGATCACGACGAACGCCGACAGGTCGATCGTCGTCGGGATCAGGGGGATGTTGGTCTGTCCCGGCGGGGCCATCGCGACCACGAACAGCCAGTAGAGCGGGAACAGCGACGTCGTCAGTAGGACGCCGCCGAGGAACACCGTCATGACGGCGTAGGCCTTCTCCGGGTGACGTAGCCAGTCGTCGGCCCACCGGCTGATGGGCGAGTTCGGTCCGTCGTCGCCGCCCTCGCTGGCGCCACCGCCCGTGCTTCCGTCTCGTTCGTCGTACGTTTCGGCGTCGTCGTGATTGCGTGCGTCGATACTCATACTACGCTATCCCCAGACTCTGGTTGCTCCACCTGATGA
Source organism: Halospeciosus flavus (assembly GCF_029814175.1). Classification (GTDB taxonomy): domain Archaea; phylum Halobacteriota; class Halobacteria; order Halobacteriales; family Halobacteriaceae; genus Halospeciosus; species Halospeciosus flavus. Next base: position 1,514,338 of record NZ_CP122312.1, read on the forward strand.
ACAGGAGGTAGATCGAGATGAACAGTCCAACGACGATCGCGATGAGGACGCTCGCGGCCGCCGCCGAGCCGTACATCGACGCCGAGCCGAACATCAACTGCACGACCAGACAACTCATCGAAGGAACGGTCGTACAGCCGACGCCGGTGGCCTCGATGATGCCGTAGACCCGCAGTGCACCCATCGTCCGGAAGAGCATCGCGACCATCAGGACCGGGAACACGAGCGGGAACGTGATGTATCGGAACCGCTGCCACCGGGTGGCGCCCATCACGTCGGCCACTTCGTACAGGTCCTGGTTGACGCTCTCCAGGCCGGCCAGGATCAACAGCCCCATGAACGCCGAGGTCTTCCAGATGTCGGCGACCGTCACGATGACGAAGCCGTCGAACGTCGTGTTGAGCGGCAGACTCGAGAAGATCCCGAGGTTCTGGAGCGGTTCGGTCAGGAGTCCGTACCCCGGCCGGAACATCAGGAAGAAGATCATCCCCTGGATGACGATGGGAATCGCCCACGGGAGGATGATGAGCACCCGGACGAGTTTCCGGCCCTTGTACTCACCCTTCATCAACATCGCGTAGAGGAACCCGAGCAGGGTCTCTCCCGCGACGCTCAGGATGGCGAACAGCAGCGTCATGAACAGGGCCTGTTCGAGGATCGGGACCTGGAACGACGGGTCTAGGAACGCCGCCGGCGCGAGCGCGTTGCTGTTCGTGAGGAGCTGTACGTAGTTCTTGAGACCGACGAACTCGCCGAGTTGTCCGCCGCCGGTGATGACGTCGGCGAAGAACGACATCCTGAACGCGGAGGCCAGTGGCCAGAACGCGAACAGCAACAGGACGACGAATCCCGGCGTCAACAGGAGATACGCGTACGTCTCTTCGCTCAAGTTCTCGGTCCAAGTTCCGATGCGCGTGAACAGCCCGGAGCGTCGTGACTGGCCCTGGTCAACTGCCACGACGAACGACACCCCCTGCTGTCACCGCTCGTGGTTGTAGCGCTGACATACTGTGTAGTGTGGTAACGAGATTGGTTAGCATTGTCGTACCCCTGTGACCGGTGGTGCCGCTCCCGGCGGACCCGGAGAGAGCGGCACGCACCATCACCCTGCCTGCTCCTCGATGGCCTCGATCTTCTCCTGCATCGCCTTCGCCGCTTCTTGTGGCGACTTCTTCTTGCGGAGCGCGGCGTTGACCTCGGAGGCGACGATCGTCCGCTGGCTCGGCCAGACCGACGTCGTCGGCCGCGGGATCAGGTTCTGCGCGGAGAACTTGAGCGGCTCGAAGTACGGGCCGTACGTCTCGCTCTGCTGGACGTAGCTGTACAGCGACGGCTTCGGCGGCATGAAGTTCGCCGCGTCGAACTGGTGTTTGAGGAAGGAGTCGGACCACCAGGCCTTGATGACCTCCTTGGCGGACTCCTTGTTGTCGCTGTAGGGGTTCATGGAGAGGAGCCACCCGCCCTGTGCGTGCCAGGACCCGTTCGGTCCCTTCGGCAGGGGCATCACGCCGAGTTCCATGTCCGTCCCCTCGAACTTGCTCGCGGCGCCGCCGATGGCGTAGGTCCAGTTGCGCTGGGTGACCGCGTTCCCGCTCTCGAAGATTGACTTCGTGTCGGGTTCGATCCACCCGGCGACCTCCTGCGGGGAGACGGCCGTGATGTCCGTCGGCGCGAGCCCCTCGCCGTGGATCAGGTCGACCGCGACCTCGATCCCGTCGGTGGACTTCTCGCTGCCGATGGTGACCGGCCGTTCGCCGATCGGGCCGAAGAGGTTCTCCTGACTGCCGAAGAACGCCCCGCCCATACTCGTCAGGAACTCGTTGAACGTACAGCACGCCAGGCCGACGTAGTTGTCACCCTGCCAGACGTGGCCGTACTTCGCGTCGGCGTTCTCGTGGGCCTTGGAGACGGCCTCCGTGAACTCGGACCACGACGGCGGGTTGCTCTGCCAGGTCTCGAAGTCCGAGTCGGTGTAGCCCGCCGCCCGGAACAGGTCCTTGCGGTACTGGATGGTCGGGAAGTCCGGGAACGCCGGAATCGAGTACAGGTCGCCGGTCTTCGGGTGCATACCGGTCTCGATCATCGACTGGACGCCCTCGTCTTTGACCTGGGAGATGAACTCGTCGGACATCTCCTTCTCCAGGTTGACGAGGTCGCCGCGGGCGATGAACGGAATCGTCCACCCGTTGTCCGTCAACACCAGGTCCGGGTCCGTCGACTTCGCGTTGATCGCGGTCCGGAGTTGCTGTTGTTTACTCCCGCTCTGCTGTGGCGGACGAACCATCTCGATGGTGATCGAGTCGGGGACACCCGCCTCGTGTAGTGCTTCGGGCATCCCGGCGTCGACGTACTGTGGACCCGAGAAGACGGTGACCTTCCCGCCGATCCCGTCGCCGCCCGTTCCCGTCGTCGTCCCGTTGGAGTTCCCCCCGGAACATCCTGCGAGACCGGCGGCCCCCACTGCACCCGCACCGGCGAGGTAACGCCGTCTCGAAACTGACCCCTTCGTTCGACTGTCTTGCTCTTCCGCCATGGGTAGTGGTACATTGACACAGTGGAATAAATAATTTAGGATTTTACTACACTCGTTGTACCACACTCGATTGTGATCGTCACGCAGGGTTCGACGACTCCGGGCGATTGATTACGGTTCCATCGGCAGTGCGGCTATGGACCACACTGCACGCCTCGACGCGTACCTCGACCGCAACGACCTCGCCGTCGTCTGGTTCGCGCGCCCGAACTCCTTCGCGTGGCTGACCGGCGGCGACAACGTCGTCGACCGCACCGGCGACGTCGGCGTCGCGGCCGCCGGCTACGACGGCGACGGCGTCACGGTCGTCACGAACGACATCGAGGCCCCGCGACTCCGCGCGGAGGAACTCCCCGCCGGCGTCGACGTCGTCGAGTTCGACTGGCACGCGTCGTCGCTCGCCGACGCCGTCGCCGAGGCGAGTCCGGACCCGGCCGCCGCCGACTTCGACGTCCCGGGGATGGACGACGTCGACGCGAGCGCGCTCCGCCAACCGCTCACGGACGCGGACGTCGACGCCTACCGTTCACTCGGGGCCGACGCCGCGGCCGCCGTCGAAGCCGTCTGCGAGGACCTCGACCCCACCGACACCGAACGCGAGACCGCCGCGGCACTCCGTGAGCGCCTCACGCGCGCGGGCATCGACTCCCCGGTCGTCCTCGTCGGCGGTGCCGTACGCGCCCCACAGTACCGCCACTACACGCCCAAGGAGGTCGAGGTCGGCGACTACGCGCTCGTCTCTGTCACCGCCGAGCGTGACGGCCTGTTCGCCAGCCTCACCCGAACCGTGACGTTCTCGCCGCCCACGTGGTTCGACGAGCGCGCACACGCGACGGCCCGTGTCGCCTCGACCGCGCTCGCGGCCACCCGCGAGGAGGGACGCCGCGACGGCACGGCCGGAGACGTCTTCGCGGCGATTCAGGACGCCTACGCGGAGACCGGTTTCGAGGGCGAGTGGCGACGTCACCACCAGGGCGGCGCGGCCGGGTTCGCCGGTCGGGAGTGGATCGCCACGCCGAACCACGACGCCGCCGTCCACCTCCCGATGGCCTACGCGTGGAACCCGACCGTCGAGGGGACGAAGACGGAGGACACCTGGCTCGTCACCGAGGACGGATTCGAGTGCCTCACCGCCGGCGACTGGGCGCGCGAGGACGCGGCGGCCGTCGGTTACGACGTCTCGCTGGCCCACGCGACACCGCTGGAGAAGTAGCTACTCCTCCTCGGGCGACCACTCGCCGCCGACGCGGTTCGCGCCCATCATCTGCGGTCCCTCGTGCTCGGTGAAGACGACCTTCGCGTTCGCCTCGGGAACGTCGAAGTGCTCGCCCGCGAGGTCGATCACGGCGAGGGCGAACGCCCGTTTTTGCGCCTGGTCGCGACCTCGCCGAACGTCGGCGTCGAGGAAGAGGTGTCGGCCACCCGTCGAGCGGCCGAGCCAGAGGTGGTTCTCGGGGTCGGCGTCGACCGAGACGGCGACGTGGCCCGTCTCGGTCTGCATCTCCTCGGCGTAGTGCTCGGCGACGGCCTCGGCGAACGCGTCGGCGTCCGGGGCGTCGATACCGAAGTCGGCGCTGAACGTGAGTAACGGCATGTGAGGGACGTCGTCCCGCGCGGGAAAGGAGGTTGCGGACGCGCGGCGGTCCGTTTCTCAGATATGGCCGCCGTATCTCAGTTATCGACTCGATATCTCGACTATCGGGACAATAACTGAGTTACGCGCGACGTTGTCGAGATATGCGCCGCGTTGTCGAGATATAGGCGACGTTGCGGAGATATCGATGACCGTCGAAGCGTGGCGTCAGACGACGTTGCGTTCGTCGCGCACCTCGCCTTCGAATCGGTCGCTCCGGAGCGGGTCGATGTCCACGCGGTCGGTCTCGCCGTCGACGACGAGGTCGGCGACGATCTTCCCGGTGGCGGGCGCGTGCTGGAAGCCGTGGCCCGACGACCCGGCGGCGACGACGAACCCCGGAACCGTCTCTTCGAGGATGGCGTGGTGGTCGGGCGTGACGGCGTAGAGACCGGCCCACCCGCGCTTCATCCCCGCGTCGAGTCCGAAGTAGTCGGTCCACCCAGCGAGACGTTCGAGGCAGTCGACCGCCCAGTCGAGGTCGGCGTCGCCGTCGTAGCCGTCGGGGTCCTGTGCGGGGTCCGCGCCGCCGAAGTGCCCGCCCGCGATGGCCGCCCCCTCTCGTTCGGGGCGGAAGTACACCTCGCTGTCGAGGTCGACGACGAGTGGGACGTCCTCGGGGACCGGCGACTCGGGCGCGGCGACCATCGCCTGTCGCCGGCGCGGGACGATGGGGAGGTCGACGCCGGCCATCGCGGCGAGTTCGCCCGCCCACGCGCCCGCGGCGTTCACGACGTAGTCCGCCTCGACGGTGCCGGAATCGGTCTCGACGCCAGCGACGCGCCCGTCCTCGACGAGGACGTCCGTGACGCGGGTCTTGGTCCGGACGTCGACACCGCGGTCGGGGAGCGCCTGCGCGTACCCCTGTGACGCGAGGTTCGGGTCGGCGAAGCTATCGAGCGGCGAGTAGGTGGCCGCGACGAACGCCTCCTCGCGGAGGCCCGGGCAGTGCTCGGCGGCCTCGGCCGGGTCGAGGAAGTAGCTCTCGCCGCCGCGTTCGTTCTGCATCGCGACGTTCTCGCGGAAGTCGTCGGCCGTCTCGTCGTCGCGCGCGAGGAAGAGGTAGCCGTTGCGTCGGCGGCCGATGTCGACGCCGAAGCGCTCCTCGAACTCGTCCCACACCGACAGACTCCGGAGTGTGAGGTCGACGTTCACGGGCGTCGAGAACTGCGTGCGGATGCCGCCGGCCGAGCGCTGTGTGCTCTCGCCGCCGAGACTCCCGCGTTCACAGAGCGTCACGTCGACGCCCCGACCGGCGAGTTCGTACGCACTCGCGAGCCCCACGATACCCCCTCCCACGACGACTGCGTGCATGTGTTTCTCTCGGGGGGTGTGTGGAGATAAGCGTTGCCCGACCCGGTGTCAGAACCGGTCGGGACGGACGACGTCGAGGAGGGCGCTCTCTTCGCCGTGGACGGCCGCGTCGAGCACGTCCGCGACGGCCGGTGCGAGCGTGACGCCGAGACCGCTCATCCCCGCCGCGAGGTAGAAGCCGTCGACCTCCGTCTCGCCGACGAGCGGGCGACCGTCGGGCGTGACGGTCCGGAGTCCGACCCACTCGTCTTCGACCGTCGCGTCCCGGAGCGGCGGCACGGACTCGTCGAGGAGGGCGTCGGCCGCCCCGCGGAACGCCTCGTCCACCGCCCGTGGCTCGTCGGGGTCGAGGCGCTCGCCGTCGGCGTAGTCGGTGCGGTACGCCCCGACGTAGGCGCCGGCCTCGCCCGCGGGGCGGACGTAGTGCTTCGACTCGAAGATGGTGAACGGGAGGTCGTGGGCCGCGCCCTCGACCGCGAGTATCGGGCCGACGGTGTGGCGCATCGGCGCCTCGACGCCGACGAACTCGTTCACTCGCGTCGCCCACGGACCGGCCGCGTTCACGACGGCGTCCGCACGGAGGAGCCCGTTCTCGGTCTCGACGGCCGACACCACTCCGTCCGCCGTTCTGAGGCCGGTGACCCCCTCGCCCGCCCGGACGGTCGCGCCGCGCTCGCGGGCGCGCTCGGCGAAGAACGCGACGAGTTCGTCCGTGTCGAAGTACCCCTCTTCCGGCGTGTAGAGTCCGCCCACCGCGGACTCGCCCGCGAGGTCGAACCGGTCGAACTCCGCGGCGTCGACCCACTCGGCGTCGTAGCCGAACCGTCGGAGTGTGTCGACCGCGTCGCGGCAGTCGACGGCGTACCCCTCGCTCTCGGCGACGGTCAGCAGTCCGACCCGTTCGTAGGAGAGTTCGCCGCGTTCGACCGCCGGTTCGTACGTCTCCCACGCGCGCTGGCGCAGGCGGTGGTCGACGCGCCGCGGGAGCGTCTGCTGGGTCGTGAAGACGGCCGCGGAGGCCGCGGTCGTCCCGCCGCCGAGGTCGTCACGTTCGAGGAGCGTCACGTCCGTCACCGGGTGCTCGGCGAGTGTCGCGGCGGCCGCGGTCCCGACGACGCCCCCACCGACGATGACGACGTGCATACCCCGACTGGCGGTGGCTCCCACATAAGCGTGGGTCTCCCGAGCCGCCCGACGGACGGGAGGACGAACACGGGCACGGGCGCGGACACGGGCAAGGACTAATTCGGTCGCCGTCCAACCGCCGCCATGGTCCGTATCCTCTCCGAGTCCGACGTCGCCGACCTCCTCGAACTCGACGCGCTGCTCGACGTGATCGCCGACGCCGTCCGGAAACAGGACCGCGGCGACGTCGAACGACCGGAACGCCCCCACTTCCCGGTGGGCGTGGGTCTCGACGCCGACGCCCCGGACGAACCCCTCGGGACGGGGCTGACGATGCCCGCCTACCTCCACGGCGCCGACTACTACGCGACGAAACTCGCGAGCGTCCACCCGGGGAACGCCGACCGCGACCGACCGACGGTGAACGCACAGGTCGCCGTGACGGACGCGGCGACCGGCGCGCCGGTCGCCTACGTGGCCGGACGTCGCGTGACGAACGCCCGGACGGGGTGTATCGGCGGCGTCTCGGCGAGAGCGCTCGCCGACCCGCCCGTCCGCGTCGGCGTGATCGGTGCGGGCGCACAGGCGCGCTGGCAGACGTACGCCATCGCCGCCGCGCTCCCGGTCGACGGCGTGCGCGTGTTCTCCCCGAGCGAGTCGCGCTTCGACTGCGCGGCCGACCTCCGCGACGCCGGAATCGACGCCGAGGCCGCCGACTCCGCCGCCGACGCCGTCGACGGGGCGGACGTGGTGGTGACCGCGACGACGGCCGAAGAACCGGTCGTCGCAGACGAGGCCATCGCGCCCGACGCGGCCGTCGTCGCGGTCGGGGCCTACCAGCACGGGATGCAGGAACTCGAACCGGAGACGCTCCGGACCGCCAGCGCGGTCTTCGCGGACGTGCCCGGGGAGGCCGCCGAGACGGGCGACGCGACCGCCGCCGGGTTCGAGGCGGCCGACCTGCGCCCGCTCTCCGAGGCACTCGACGAGGAACCGCGGGGCGGCCGGCGGGTCGTCCTCAGCGTCGGGTCGGCCGTCTTCGACGCCGCGACGGCGACACACCTCTACGAGCGGGCGGTCGAGGCGGACGTCGGACGGACGGTCGACCTCTGAGTCGGCCGCGAGACTTTTGCGCCCCCGGCCGCGACTCTCCGCGTACATGTCCTGGTCCGAAGTGGACGCCCGCACCGGCCGACGGTGGGAGCGCGACGACGGGCTGGCCGTCCTGACCCTCCGCCAGACCGCGACCGGCGACTGGGCGGTCACCCTCGACGTCCTCGAACAGGCCGACGACGGCCCCCGCTACGAACGACGCACCGTCGCGGACGAAGAAGCGGCACTCGACCGTGCCGAGACCCTCCGCGAAACACACGACTGAGACGAGACCCTCCAGGTCTCACGCGCGACCCGTTCGTCTCGGTAGACGAACGCCCCGACTTCTCGACTGCACTCGTCGCCGTCCCGTCGTGGATTCGGCTCCCGACCGGCCGGGCACGGATGCCCTGCATGCGTGTGTGTACCACTGTACAGCAAAATTTCACACTCGTTTCATCTGGCCCAAATCCACTTACGTCACCCACCGTTGGATGTGGACGTACGATGAATCAGCACTCGTCCCGTCTCCTGGCAGCACTGCTGGCGCTCACCGTCTTCGGTGGCGCCTTCGCCGGTGTCGCCGCCGCGGCGTCCGCCGGTTCGATCACTGCACAGCCCGCCGAACCCGGCGCCACGTCGACGCACACCGTCACCGAGATGGCCGGTTCGACCATCGGTGGGAGCTCCTGGACCGGTTACCAGGTCGACTACCAGGGCACCGGTGCCGACGTGAGCAACGTCAACCAGTCTGACGTCGTCAAGATCGGTATCGACCGCAACGACGACGAGGCCGGTTCGACCATCGACGTGAACGTCGAGGACGACCTGCAGGACGTCAAGTCGAGCAACAACGGCAAGACCCTCACCTTCAGCCTCGGCGGGTCTTACGCCCTCAACCAGAGCGACGAAGTCGTCGTCGTCTACGAGGACGTCCAGAACCCCTCCGAGGCCGGCGAGTACAACGTCACCCTCGACATCAACCACCAGTCCAGCGGCAGTCAGGTGACCGCGACCCTCGCCATCGGCCAGGCGTCCGATACGACGACCACGACGACTACGACGTCCGAGGACACCACGACGACCACGACGGAGTCCGAAGAGACGACGACCGAGTCCGAGCAGACCACGACCACGGCCGCCGAGGAGACGACCACCACTGAAGGCGGGAGCCCCGGCTTCGGTGTCGCCGTCGCCCTCGTCGCCCTCGTCGGTGCAGCCCTCGTGGCTGTCCGTAAGGCGTAACGCCGTAACACTCGCTAACCGCCGTTCGGCCGTTTCAGCGGTCTTTCGTTTTCCACGACCTCTTTTGACTCAGTCCGGGCAGTAGCAACTGAGCGCGAGTCCCTCGCCGAGCGGCACGACCGACGTCTCGAAGGCGGGGTCGTCCCGGACGGTCTCGACGTACGCCTCGACGCCCGCGACGGCGTCGCTCGACGGTTCCTCGCCCTCGAAGGCGGCGCGCAACTCGGCTGGGTCGAACGGCCCGGCCAGGACGTTGTCCGCGACGACGAGTCCGCCCGGACGCAACCGCTCGCGGGCGGCGTCGAGTGCGTCGACGTACTGTGATTTCTCGACGTCGAGGAACACCACGTCGAACGACCCGTCGGTGTCCTGGAACGAGTCGACGGCGTCACCGACCTCGTAGTGGACGTCCGCCGGGACGTCGAGGACGTCGAAGAACTCCCGCGCGCGGTCGAGGTTCTCCGGGTCGAGGTCGGTGAGGTAGATTTCGCCGTCCTCGGGCAGCGCGGGCGCGAACCAGGCCGCGGAGTAGCCGAACCCCGAGCCGAACTCGAAGACTCGCTCGGTGCCGACGAGCGTCGCGGCGACGCGGAGGAACTGCCCGGCGTCGGGGCCGACGTGCGGGAAGTCGTGTTCGTTCGCGTACTCGTCCATCGCCTGTACGACCGGGTCCGGGTCGGGCCGGGACGCGGCGACCAGCGCCGCCACGTCGTCGGTGAGGACGTTCGTCACGGGTGTCGGTGCTCGGAGCGAGAACTTAGCCGTTGTGCGACTCACCCGAGACGTTATCACGGAAGCCGGGACCAGAACCCCCTATCCTGTAACCGACGTCCGAGACGATTCGCGGGAGCGCGACGCCCCGTCTCGGCGTTCGCTGGTCGGCGTCGCCTGTTCGCTAGTGCTGGACGAACTCCACGAGCACGCCGCCCGTGTCCCGCGGGTGGAGGAACGCGACGTCGTGGCCCCACGCGCCCTCGCGGGGTTCCTCGTCGATCAACTCGACGCCGTGGTCGCGGGCGGTGTCGAGTGCGGCCCCGACGTCGTCGGTCGCGAGCGCGACGTGGTGGATGCCCGGTCCCTCCCGGTCGAGGTAGTTCGCGATGGTCCCCTCGTCCGAGACGGGTTCGAGCAACTCGAAGTAGCTCTCGCCGACCTGCAGGAACGTCACTCGCAGGCCGTCGAACACCTCTTCGTGGGCGACGGGCGCGTCGAAGAGGTCGCCGTACAGGTCCGCGAGCACCGCGGCGTCGTCGGTGGCGACGCCGACGTGATCGAAGTGCATACGCGGGTGGGCGGACGGCACCGTCATAAGCCTCGCGGACGACCACGTTCCCATGGATCCGCACGTGCTACGCGAAGACATCCCGGCACTCGACGACGTCGTCTACCTGAACACGGGCGCGAGCGGGCCGAGTCCGCGACGGGTCGTCGAGGCGGCCGAGGACGCCCTCGAACACCACGCGTTCGACTCGCCCGGCGCGGAGGGACCGTACCCCTACGCCTTCGAGTTGTTCGAGGAGACGCGCGAGACCGTCGCCGACTTCCTCGGGACCGACGCGTCGCACGTCGCGCTCACGCAGAGCACCGCCGACGGCGTGAACCGCGTCGCCTCGGCCGTCGACTGGGAACCCGGCGACGTCGTCGTCAACACCGACCTCGAACACCCGGCGGGGACGCTCCCGTGGCGACGACTCGCGGACGTCCACGACCTCGAACTCCGGACGGTCCCGACCGAGGACGGCCGCGTCGACCGCGACGCCTACGCCGACGCCGTCGCGGACGCCCGACTCGTCTGTTTCAGCGCCATCACGTGGACCCACGGCACGCACCTCCCCGTCGAGGACCTGGTCGCCGAGGCCCACGACGCCGGCGCGGAGGTGCTCGTCGACGCGGTCCAGTCGCCCGGCCAGCGCCCGATGCCGGTCGAGTCGTGGGGCGCGGACTTCGTCGCCGCGGCGGGCCACAAGTGGCTCCTCGGACCGTGGGGCGCGGGGTTCCTCTACGTCGACCCGGACGCCGTCGAGTCGCTCGAACCGGTCCAACTCGGCTACATGGGCGCCGAGGAAGCCGAAGACGAGAGCTACGCGTTCGCCGAGGGCGCCAAGCGCCTCGAAATCGGAACCACCTCGCCCGCACCCTACGCGGGACTCCAGGAGGCCATCGCGACGGTCGAGCGCGTCGGACTCGACACCATCCAGTCGCGGGTCGAACGACTCACCGACCGGTTGAAGGACGGCCTCGGCGACCGCCTCGTCAGTCCGGCGGCCTACGAGTCGGGACTCGTCACGTTCGAAGCCGACGACCCCGAGGGGCTGGTCGAGCGACTAAAAGAAGAACACGGCGTCGTCGTCCGCGACCTCCCGACGGGGAACGTCCGGGCGTCGCTACACGTCTTCAACACGGCCGAAGACGTCGACGTCCTCCTCGACGCCCTAGACGAGTGCTGAGCGCGGCGCGTCGAGCGCGCGCTCAGAAGGAGACGCCGGACTGGTACTCCCCGAAGACGTCGCGGAGGACGTCACAGACCTCGCCGACCGTCGCGTACACCTTCACCGCGTCGACGATGTAGGGGACGACGTTCTCGTCGCCCTCGGCCGCCTCGCGGAGCGCCTGCAGTTTGGCGTCGACCGCCTCGTCGTCGCGCTCCTCGCGGACGCGTTCGAGACTGTCGATTTGGGCCTGCTCGTCCTCCTCGGTAACCTCCTCGATGTCCATCTCGGGTTCCTCGTCGACCTCGAACTCGTTGACGCCGACGATGACCCGCTCGCCCTCCTCGATCTCCTGCTGGCGGTCGTAGGCCACGTCCTGGATCTGTCGCTGGACCCACTGGTCCTCGATGGCCTGCAACATCCCGCCCTTCGCGTCGACCTCGTCGAGGATGTCGAAGGCCTCCTCCTCCAGGTCGTCGGTGAGTGACTCGATGTAGTAACTCCCCGCGAGGGGGTCGATCGTGTCGGCGGCACCCGACTCGTGGGCGAGAATCTGCTGGGTCCGGAGGGCGGTCCGGACGGACTGCTCGGTGGGGATGGAGAGCGCCTCGTCCTTCCCGTTCGTGTGGAGCGACTGCGTCCCGCCGAGGACCGCCGCGAGCGCCTGGTAGGCGACACGGACGACGTTGTTCTCGATCTGCTGGGCCGTGAGCGTCGACCCCGCGGTCTGGGTGTGGAACTTGAGTTGCTTCGAGCGCGGGTCGGTCACGTCGAAGCGCTCTTCCATGATCTTCGCCCACATCCGGCGGGCGGCGCGGAACTTCGCCACCTCCTCCAGGATGTTGTTGTGGGCGTTGAAGAAGAAGGAGAGTTGCGGGGCGAACTCGTCGACGTCCTGGCCGGCGTCGAGGGCCGCCTCGACGTACTCGATGCCGTTCCCGAGGGTGAAAGCGAGTTCCTGGGCCGCGGTCGACCCGGCCTCGCGGATGTGGTAGCCCGAGATGGAGATGGTGTTGAAGTTGGGGACCTCGTCGGCGCAGAACTCGAAGATGTCCGTGACGATGCGCATCGAGGGCTCCGGCGGGTAGATGTAGGTGTTGCGCGCGACGTACTCCTTCAGGAGGTCGTTCTGGATGGTCCCGCGGAGTTCCTCGCGGGGGACGCCCTGCTTGTCGCCGACCGCGATGTACATGGCGAGCAGGACGCTCGCGGGTGCGTTGATGGTCATGCTCGTCGACACCTCGTCGAGCGGGATGCCCTCGAACACCGTCTCCATGTCGTCGAGCGTGTCGATGGCGACGCCGGACTTCCCGACCTCGCCGGCGGCCATCACGTCGTCGGAGTCGTGGCCCATCTGCGTGGGCAGGTCGAAGGCCATCGAGAGGCCGGTCTGCCCCTCGTCGAGTAGGTACTTGAACCGCTCGTTCGTCTCTGCCGCGGTTCCCATGCCGGCGTACTGGCGCATCGTCCAGAGGCGCCCGCGGTACATCGTGGAGTACACCCCGCGCGTGTACGGTTCCTCGCCGGGGAACCCGAGGTCCTCGTCGTAGTCGAGGTCCGCGACGTCGTTCGGGGTGTAGAGGCGGTCGACCGACTGCCCGTCGGTGTCGGTCTCGAACTCCGCTTTGCGCTCGCCGAACCGTGAGAGCGTCGGGTCGAGTGTCTCGTCTTCCCACTCGGATTTCGCCTCGCGGATCTCGGCTAAGTCGTCCTCGTCGAACATATGGTGACGATTGACGAGGGCGACCTTAATGGTTGTACGTCCGTGTCAGCGGAAGGCGACCGACCGTTCGCGGGGGTCTACCTCGACCACCGAACCGAGTGGGAGCGGCGCGGTCGGCGTCGTGTGCCCCCAGTCGAGACCCGTGACGACCGGTGCGTCCGGATTGTACCGCCCGACCTTCTCGACGACCGCCTCGCGGACGCGTCGACGGTAGGCCGCGCGCTCGTCGGCCGGTGGCTGTTCGAGGAAGCTCCGACCCGGAACCCGGCCGACGAGGACGGCGGCGAACCGTTCCAGCAGGCCCCGCTCACCCATGCACAGCATCGAGGCCGCCACGTCGTCGGCACGGGGGAGGTCCTCGGCGATCTCGACGGCCAGTACCGCGCCGTCGAGGCGGGCGGGGTCGGGGAGGTAGCGGTCGCTCGCGAGGTGCCAGTCGACGACGGAGAGACAGCCACCCCACAACCGTCCGGTCGCTCGCTCCTCGCCGCCGTGCCACGACCACCCGGGGTTCGCCTCGTAGTCCGGTGGCGTGTCCGGGACCTCGCCCGAGGGCCACCAGTCGGTCGGTTCGTCGGTCCACCGCTCGCTCGCTTCGAGTTCGCCCAGTGCGTCCTCGAAGAAGGCGCGACGTGCGTAGCGCTCGGTGTACTCGGGCAGTTCGCCGCGGACCCCGAGTTCGTTCAGCAGTTGCGCGCCGTTGTAGGAGACGACGCCCGCTCGCCAGAGGAAGAGGCCGAGGTTCGAGTTGTCGCTCATCCCGTAGAAGCGCGTCGGGTGTTCGCGGAGGGTGTCGGCGTCGAGGTGTCGGAGCACCCGTAGTTGGTCGCTCCCGCCGATTGTCGCGAACACACCCGAGATGTCCGGGTCCCGGAACGCCGTGTGGACGTCGGCGGCCCGTGCCTCCGGGTGCACTTCGAGGAAGTCGTTTCCCTGCCGGGCCGTCGGGTAGACGACGGGCCGGAGGTCGAACACCCCACGCAACCGCTCCAGTGCGAGTTCGAGGACGTGCGGGAAGTCGTGTGCACCGCCCGACGAGGGCGCGACGACGGCCACCTCGTCGCCGGGTTCCAGCGCCGGCGGCGTGACGAACTCGGTCATACCGGCGGGACGGAGACCCGCGAGAAAAGCCTTCGGTGGGTGTGACAGTGGAGCAGTCGGAGATTAGCGACCGGTGTCGTACTTGTAGGTCGCCGACTCGGCGTCGATGCCGAAGTCCTCGGCGGTCTCCTGTTCGCCTTCGTCCTCGCCCTCGAAGCGGCCACGCAGGTCACGCGGGATGGCGAACTCGTCGACGGCGACGCGGACGGGCGTCACCCCGCCGTCGGCGATGGCGCGTTCTTCGTCGAGACGGTCTCGGAGTTTCTCGGGGAGGTCGGCCTCGTCGACGCGCTCGAAGCCGAACTGTTCGAGATAGTCGGGTTCCTCGGTGAGCGAGTAGACGACGTCGAGCCCCTCCTCCTCGGCGTCGTCGACGAGCGCCTCGACGACGTGCGCGCCGACGCCCTGGCCGCGCCACTCGTCGAGTACGCCGATGTTCGTAATCTCACAGACCGATTCTCCACCCTCGGTATGGATACGGAGGCGACCGAATCCCGCCTTCTCGCCGGTGTCCTCGTCGACCGCGAAGACGTAGTCCCGCGAGCGGAACGCCGGGTCTTCGAACCCGAACTCCTCGAAGCGGTCGAGCAGCCACACCTCCTCTCGTTTCTTCGCGTCCCGAACGTACATGACGACACCTTCGTCCCCGAGCGGAAAAGGGTTTGTGCGACGCCAGTGCCGGCACCCTCGGCACGAGCGCGAACACACTTTTCACCCGTCCGACTGTGCGTTCGGCCATGTACGACACGATACTCGTCCCCGTCGACGGGAGCGCGCCCTCGAACGCCGCAGTCGACGAGGCCGTCGAACTGGCCGGCGCGTTCGGCGCCACGGTCCACTTCCTCTTCGTCGTCGACGTCGAAGGGTTCGCACTCGACGAACACGCCGGGTCCCTCGTCGAACAACTCCACCGACAGGGAGAACACGCGGTCGAGGAGGCACGAGAGACGGCGGAACGTCAGGACGTGACCGCGTTCGGGGAGGTCCGCGAGGGCGTCCCGCACCGGACGATCGTCCGGTACGCAGAGGAGATCGACGCCGACGTCGTCGTGATGGGGACACACGGCCGGAAGGGGTTCCGACACTTCCTCCTCGGGAGTGTGACCGAACGCGTCGTCCGAGAGGCACCGGTCCCCGTGTTGACCGTCCGCGCCCCCGAAGAAGAACGCGGGGAGTCGGGGACGGAGCGAGAAGAGTCCGAAGAGTCCTAGAACTCGGTGACGACCGGGACGCCGACCGTGTCGAACTCGCTCATCGCGTCGAGCGTCTCCGAGACCTCGTCGAGCGACACCGTCTCGGAGACGATGGCGCCGGGGTCGAGTTGCCCGCTCTCGACCATCGAGAGGATCTCGTCGTAGCGGGCGGGTGGCATCCCGAACGAGGCGAGGAAGTCGACTTCCCGCATCACCATCGAGTCCGTCGGGAGCGACACCTCGCCGCCCTCTTCGCCCGTCGTGAGGCCGATCTGGACGTGTTTGCCCTTCCGGCCGAGACTCGCGACGGAGTTTCGACACGTCTCGGCGATACCGAGTGCGTCGACGGCCACGTCGGCCCCACCGTCGGTGAGTTCCTGGACCGCTCCCGGGACGTGGTCGACTTCCCCGGCGTGCACGACGTGTTCGGCGCCGAGCGACTCGGCGCGTTCGAGCGTCGCCTCGTCGAGGTCGACCGCGACCACCCGCGCCCCGAGGGCCTCCGCGATGTGGACCGCCGAGAGTCCGACACCGCCACAGCCGTGGACGGCGACCCAGTCGCCACCCTCGACGTTCGCGCGGTGGGCGAGACCGTGGAAGGCAGTGGTGAACCGACAGCCCAGGGCGGCCATGTCGACCGGATCGACGCCGTCGGGGAGTTTGACGGCGTTGAAGTCGGCGTCCGGGACGGGGAAGCGTTCGGCGAACGCGCCCGGTGCCTGCGGAGTGAAGCCGAGCGGTCGGAGGTTCTCACAGACGTTCGCGTCGCCGCGGCGGCAGTGCGGGCAGGTCCCGTCGCCGAGGGTGAACGGGACCGCGACGCGGTCGCCGACGTCGAAGTGCTCGACGTCGGAGCCGACTTCGACGACGGTCCCGGCGGGTTCGTGGCCGAGTATCTGCCCCTCCGGCGGTTTCGCACCGATCCAGTCCCAGTCGCCCTGCCAGGCGTGCCAGTCGCTCCGACAGACGCCACAGGCTTCCGTCTCGACGACGATTCCGTCGGCGTCGGCGGCGGGTGATTCGACGTCGCGGACGTCGAGCGGTTCTCCGTACTCGGTGAGGACAGCAGCGCGCACGTTCCTCTCCCCCACGGCGAAGGAGTAAAGTGTTCCTCCCGAACGACCGTGGGAAATTTCTTTGTCACCGGTGGTGGAGTACAGCGTATGGACTCACTCGCGGAAGTAGACGAAATCGTTCACCGACCCACCGAGGAGTTCGTCGACTCGACGAACGTCCAGCAGTTCATGGACGAGCACGGTATCGACGACGTCGCGGAACTCCGCGAGCGGACGGCCTCGGACCTGGAGTGGTTCTGGGACGAGGTCGTCGACACACTCGATATCGAGTTCTACGAGGACTACGACACGGTCCGGGACGACACGGACGGACCGCAGTTCACGGACTGGTACGTGGGTGGGGAGTTGAACGTCGCGCACAACACGGTCGACCGCCACGTGGCCCGGGACAGCGAGACGCGCAACAAGGTCGCTTGTACTTGGGAGGGCGAAGGTGGGGAAGTTCGAGAACTCACCTACCACGAACTCTCTCGGCAGGCGAACCAGGTTGCCAACGTACTGGTCGAACGCGGCATCAAGGAGGGCGATACGGTCGGACTGTACATGCCGATGGTGCCCGAAGTCGTCTCGATTCTCTACGGCATCTTCGAGGTGGGCGCCATCGCGGTGCCCATCTTCTCCGGGTTCGGGACGGACGCGACGGCGACCCGCATCGCGGACGCCGAGTGCTCGGTCCTCTTCACGGGCGACGGCTTCTACCGCCGCGGCGACGAGGTCACCCTCAAAGAACAGGCCGACGCGGCCATCGAACAGGCCGGTCACGTCGAGCACACCATCGTCTACGAACGACTCGGTGCCGACATTCCCTGGGACGACGAGCGCGACGAGTGGTGGGCCGACGCCGTCGAAACCGCCGACGACGAGTTCGAGACGCGCTCGATGGCCGCCGACGACCCCTGTATGCTCCTCTACTCCTCGGGCACCACCGGCAAGCCCAAGGGCATCGTCCACACCCACGCCGGCACGGTCGTCCAACCCACCAAAGAAATCTACTTCAACTTCGACCACAAGCCGAGTGATCGCTTCTTCTGGGTGAGCGACATCGGGTGGATGATGGGACCGTGGACGCTCGTGGGCAACCACGCGCTCGGCGGCACCGTCTTCATGTACGAGGGGGCGCCCGACTACCCCGAACCGGACCGTTTCTGGCGGATGATCGACCGCCACGACATCACGACCTTCGGCGTCTCCCCCACCGCTATCCGCGCCCTCCGGAAGCACGGCAGCCGCCGGACGGGGTCCGACGAGCCATCCGAGTCCGACGGACCCGGAGACGACGAGTGGGTGGAGGACCACGACCTCTCCAGTCTCCGCCTGCTCGGGTCGACCGGCGAACCGTGGGACCCCGAGTCGTGGAAGTGGTTCTACGAGGAGGTCGGCGGCGGCGAGGCACCCATCATCAACATCTCCGGCGGGACCGAAATCGTCGGCTGTTTCCTCGCGCCCCTCCCGAACGAACCGCTCAAGCCGTGTACGCTCGGCGGACCGGGTCTCGGGATGGACGTCGACATCGTGAACTCGCAGGGCGAGTCCGTCGCGGACGAGCACGAACGCGGCTTCCTCGTCGCCCGGTCGTCGTGTCCGTCGATGACCAAGAGCCTCTGGAGCGGCGACGAGCGCTACCTCGAGGAGTACTGGTCGACGTTCGAAGACCCACCGATGTGGGACCACGGCGACTGGGCGCAGAAGGACGAAGACGGCTTCTGGTTCCTCCACGGCCGTGCCGACGACGCCATCAACGTGGCCGGGCGGAAGGTCGGCCCGGCCGAGGTCGAGGGCGCGCTCATCGACCACGAGGCGGTCAACCAGGCCGCGGCCGTCGGCGTCCCCGACGACACGACGGGCGAGGCGGTCGTCGCCTACGTGATCCTGGAGGAGGGGTACGACGTCTCCGACGCCCTGCGCGAGGAACTGCGCGAGCAGGTCGGCGCGGAACTCGGCAAGCCGTTCAAGTCCCGAGAGGTGCTGTTCGTCGACGAGTTCCCCAAGACCCAGTCGGGGAAGATCGTCCGCCGGGCCATCGAGGGGGCCTACACCGGCGAGGAACTGGGCGACACCTCCTCCATCGAGAACCCCGAGGCCATCGACCGACTCCAGGACGCGGAGTAGTCGCTCCTCGGCGAGTCAGAACGACACCGACGACGGCGACATCACTCGGTCTTCCGGGACGTCCTCGCCGCCGACGGCGACGGTCCCCGTCTCGTCGGGTGTCGGCAGGAGCGACACGGCGTCGGCGAAGTGCGGGGCGAGCAGGCCCGCGACGACGACGCCGGGGTCGGTGAGGGACCCACGGACCGCCACGACGTCGTTCGCGTCGAGGCCGTCCGCGACCGTCTCCGCGGCGTCGAGCAGGGCCGCGTGGCTGTAGGCCGTGTCCTCGGTACGGAGCGCCGTCGTCTCTCCGTCGAACCCGACGGGCGGGAAGGCTGGGTTCTCGCTCCAGGCGTCACGCTCGAAGTAGCCCCACGAGGGGTCTGTGGGTTCGTCGCCGTAGGCGACCCGCTGCCCGCCGGGCGGGAGGGACACCGCGCCGATGTCGTCGGCCGGTCCCACGACGGCGCGCGCGTCCGACTCGTCCGGGAGGCCGAAGCGGACGGCAGCCCCGAGTAGGGTCGCACCGAGGGCGGAGAAGACCGCCTGTGGCACGGAGTCGTCGGCGACGACGACGTCCACGCCCTCGCGGACGCCGTGGTGGCGGAGGAAGTTACCGGCGCGGTAGGTCGTCGTCCGGAGTTCGCGGGCGGAGTGTGCTCGGCCGTCCCACCGTAGCGCGTCGCGCTCGCCGTCGAGGACGGAGACGAGGTCGTAGAGCGTGTCCATGCTCGGAGTTGTGACTCGGCGCGCTAAGGTGCTACGTTCGGAGAACGGAGCGTCGGCGGCCGGGCTACAGTTCGCCTTCTTCCCGCAGACCCGCGATGATGTCGTCGACGAGGTCGTCGACGTTGTCGTAGGGGAATTCGGCCTGTCCGGAGAGTTTCGTCGCGAGTTCCATCGCGGAGTACTGTTTGTCGCCCGCCTGGAACTTCGTCGCGGGTCCGTTCGGGAGCGCCGGGACGAGGCCCATCTGGTTCTTCACGGGGTAGTCGGCGTCCTTGAACGCGTCGGTGAGCTCCTGGCGAAGTTCGGCTTCGACTTCACTCGGCATGGGTAGCAGTGCACGCGGGCCGACGAAAAGGATTGTGGGACGGTCGTTCGCAGACGCCCCGAACTGGGAGCGTTTTGCCCGCTCGCGTCGACGTCCCGCTCTCCGCCGAGTCGGACGAGCGACGTCGGTCGTGCACCCGCTACGTAATCGAACACGAGGAGTAGCGGCCGTCGCCACCGTCCTCCGATACGTTTTACGTCGTACCGTTCGACACTCCGCGTATGGACGCAGATTTCGACTTGCTGCAGGAACTCACCGAAGCGCGCGGTGTCCCCGGCTACGAGGACCGCATCCGCACCATCGTGAAGCGCGAACTCGAAGACCACGTCGACGAAATTCGCACCGACTCGATGGGCAACGTCGTCGCCACGGTCGAGGGGAGCGAGAACCCCGACTACGAGGTCGCCATCGCCGCCCACATGGACGAGATCGGCTTCATGGTCAAGCACGTCACCGACGAGGGGTTCCTCCAGATGGACACCCTCGGCGGGTGGGACGCCCGCGTGCTCCGCGCCCAGCGCGTCACCGTCCACACGCCCGAGGAGGACCTCCCCGGAATCATCGGGTCGCCGCCGCCGCACACGATGGACGAGGAGGACCGCGAGAGCACGGACGAGGTCGAGGACTTCTACGTCGACCTCGGACTCCCCGCCGACGAGGTCGAAGAACGCGTCTCCGTCGGCGACCAGATCACGATGGATCAGGACACCCGGATGGTCGGTGACACGGTCACCGGGAAGTCGATGGACGACCGCGTCTGTCTCTTCCAGATGATCGAAGCGGCGAAGCGCGTCGACCCCGACGTGACCATCCACTTCGCCGCCACGGTCCAGGAAGAAGTGGGCCTGCGCGGCGCGAAGGCACTCGGCGTCGACCTCGACCCGGACCTCGCCGTCGCGCTCGACGTAACCGTCGCCAACGACATCCCGCAGATCAGCGACGAGGCCGACTACGTCACCGAACTCGGCGACGGGGCGGCGATCAAACTCAAGGACGGCAGCGTCATCACGAACCCGAAGGTCCACCGCCGGATGCGGACGGTCGCCGAGACCGAGGACGTCCCCTACCAACTCGAAGTGCTCCCCTCGGGCGGGACCGACACCGCGGGCTTCCAGAACACCCACGGCGCCAAGCCTGTCGGCGCCATCTCCATCCCCCTCCGGTACATGCACACCGTCACGGAGGCCGCCCACGAGGACGACGTCGACGCCGCCGTCGACCTCCTCACCGCCTTCCTCGACACCGAAGACGGCGAGAACGACTACACGCTCTGAGGCGACGGCCCCTTCTATACCTCCGTCGAGTACATAAGTGACCGCCGCGACTCCGGGCGATGGACCTGCGGTCGACGGGCGACCCGCGGCGACGTCGGTGGCTGCGAGAGACTACCAATATTAAATACCCCCGTGCCCAACCCGTGTACCATGACAACGGACGACACCCAACTCTCGCGGCGCGGGTTCCTCCGTGCGGCCGGGACGAGTGCCGCGCTCGCCGGCGGCGCGACGGGGAGTGCCGTCGCCGCCGAAGGGGGCGGCGGGAGCAAACCCGACTTCGGCGGGTGGCTCGAAGGCGTCGACGGCGGGTTCAAAGACGCACGTGGACAGAGCGAGGTGACCGTCATGGTCGGCGCACAGGGCAACGGCGGCGCGTACGCCTTCTCGCCGGCCGGACTCTGGGTCGACCCGGGGACGACGGTCAAGTGGGAGTGGACCGGCGACGGGGGTGCGCACAACGTCCACGCGGTCGAGGGTGCCAGTTTCGAGAGCGACCTCTACACCGCGCCCGGCGTCCACTTCGAGCACACCTTCGAGTCGGGCGGTATCGTCGACTACCAGTGCGACCCGCACGTCTCGATGGGGATGAAGGGAGCCGTCGCCGTCGGCGACGACGTCCCGACCGGCGGTGGTGGCGGCTACGTGTCCATCCTCCCCGACAGCGCGAAGATCATCGGCATCGCCGGGACCGCCGTGATGACGCTCGCGCTCGGGTTCAGCTACGTCTTCATGCGCTTCGGCGGCGACTTCGGGGCGGACGCCGAGTTCGAGGGCGGCGAGGAGTAATCAGTAACTCCGGACCGTCACGTCGACCGGCCGTGACTCGCCCTCCAGGTCGGCGACGACGCGTTCGACGACCCGTTTTCCCTCCTTCTCGACGAGCGAGCGGACCTTCGACTCCACGTCGAACGGGACGAACCGCGGGAGGTCGAGGACGCCCGAGTCGACCTGGTGTGGGTGGTAGGTCACGCGGAGGGTGACGCGCGTCGCGGAGGTTCGGTCCGCGGGGGCCTCCTCCGGGACGGCGTCGAGTTCCCACGCGCCCTCGGCGTCGACGTCCTTCGTCACCTCCCACGAAATTTCGTGGGGCGGGTCGACGTCGGTGACGCGGGTGTGGAGGACGTAGGAGAGTTTCCACCACTCGAAATGGAGGCGGTAGGTCGTCCCCGGCCCGCCCTCGCCCTCCTGCTCGACACGGGCGAGGTGTTCGGAGTAGCGGGCGTAACGGGGGAAGTCGAGGAGGAACTCGTAGGTCTCCGAGGGCGGCAGGTAGACGACGGTACTGACTTCGAGCGTCTGCACGCCTCCCCCTGGGTGGGCGACGCCCTTAACTCCCGTACCTGCGCCCGTTCTCACCTCCGCGGCGTGCCGGGACCGATGGCTTTTGGACGGCCGCCCGCCGACGGGCACGTATGTCCGACGAGAACCCGAGCGTCGTCGTGGTCGGTGGCGGTCCCGCCGGCCTCACGGCGTCGCTGTTCACCGGCCGCTCCGACATGCCGACCACGGTCCTCGACGAACCGGAGTCCATCCTCCGGCGCAACGCCCACCTGGAGAACGTCCCCGGCTTCCCCGTGGGTGTGAACTCCCGACTCTTCCTCGACATGCTCGATGACCAGGCCGAACGCGCCGGCGTCGAGCGCGAGCAGGCCGAGGTGACGGCCGTCCACCGCGACGACCCGACCGACGCCGACGAACCGTTCGTCGTCGAGACGGCCGATGGCGACGCCTACACCGCGGACGTCGTCGTCGCCGCGACCAAGTCCTCGCCCGCCTACCTCGACCCGCTCTCCGACGACCTCGAACTCGACCAGCAGGGGTCGAAGACCTACGTCTCGGCCGACGAGCGCGGCCGGACGGACGTGCCGGGACTCTACGTCGCCGGCCGTCTCGCCGCCAAACCCCACCAGACCGTCGTCGCCGCGGGTCACGGCGGCGAGGTAGGAATCACCGTCGTCGAGGACTCGGAGGTCCCCTTCTACCACGACTGGGTCGTTCCCGAGGGCTACTTCACCGGCCGTGGCCGCGAGGTGCCGCCGGGCTGTGAAGAGATCGACGAAGAAGAACGGCGGCGCCGCGAGGAGGAGTCTATCGAGATCATGCGCGACTACTTCGACGAACCCCACCCCGAGGAGCCGACGATGCACCCGAGCGTCGCCGAGGACGAGGACGAAGACGACGAGTAGCGACTCACCGACCGTTTTTCTGCAGAGTCCGTTCCGGAGCGTTCGCTCGCCGCCGAGGTGGCCGTCCCTCAAACTGTCACCGACCCAGTTGATAGCGTGAACCATATGTGCCTCGGTCACACAGGTCAGTGTATGCGCCGACCGAACGTAGACGACCTCGGCAGACGGGCCGCGACGGCGACGATCACCGACCTCGAGGAGTTCGCCGTCGGCTGTGGGGTGTGCTGGGCCGTCGTCGCCGCCGTCGGCGTCCTCTTCGAACTGCTCTACACCGCCGTCGCGGGCGGCGTGGTCGGCGGGTCGTGGTTCGGCGTGCTCGTCGGCGGGCCGGTCGTCCTCGCCGTCGCGTGTCTCGGCCTCGCGGCCGTCGCGGAGGTGTACGAGGCGGCGACCGGCCGGCCCGACACGAGACACGAGTTCTCCTTCGACGACCCAGTCGACGTCGAGGAGCGGCGGGAGTAGTCCCGTCCGGCGGACCGGATCGTTTTAAGTCACGAGCGGCCGACCGTCCGGACGAATGCTCTCGGGAGTCAACGTCGCGCTGGGGGTGACGGGGAGTATCGCCGCCGTCCGGGTGGTCGAACTCGCCCACGAACTCCGGCGTCGGGGAGCGGAGGTCCGCGCCGTGATGACCGACTCGGCGCAGGGAATCGTCCACCCGTGGGCCGTCGAGTTCGCCACGGACAACCCCGTCGTCACCGAAATCACGGGTCAGGTGGAGCACGTCGAACTCTGCGGTGAAGAGGGGTGGGCCGACGTCTTCCTGGTCGCCCCTGCGACCGCGAACACCGTGGGGAAGGTGGCCGCCGCCATCGACGACACCCCGGTGACGACCTGCGCGACCACCGCCTTCGGCGCGGGCGTCCCCATCGTCGTCGCGCCGGCCATGCACGAACCGATGTACGACCACCCCGGCGTGCTGGACGCCATCGACACCGTCGAGTCGTGGGGCGTCGACTTCGTCGGCCCGCGCGTCGAGGAGGGGAAGGCCAAGATAGCCGAGAACGACACGATCTGTCTCGACGTGGCCCGCGCCGTCGGTGACTCGCCACTCGACGGCCGCGACGTCGTCGTCACGTCCGGCGCGACCAGCGAGCGCATCGACCCCGTGCGCGTCCTGACCAACCGCGCCTCCGGGAAGACCGGTCGGGCCATCGCGCGCGGGTGCTACGTCCGCGGCGCGGACGTCACGCTCGTCCACGACGGCGACGACGTCCCCTATGCCGACGTCGAGCACGTCGAGAGCGCCGCCGAGATGCTCGACGCCTGTCGCGACGCGTGCGCCGACGCGGACGCCCTCGTCTCCGCGGCCGCCATCAGTGACTACACGGTCGACGCCGCGGCGGAGAAGATTCGCTCCGGCCAGGACCTCGTCTTAGAGTTCGAGCGGACGCCGAAACTCGTCGACGAGATTCGCGCGGACTACCCGGACCTCCCCATCGTCGGCTTCAAGGCCGAGACCACCGGCGACGACGAGAAGATGGTCGCGAAGGCCCGCGAACTCGTCGACCGGGTGGACGCGGCGTTCGTCGTCGCCAACGACGCCAGCGTCATGGGTGGCGAGGAGACCCGTACCCTGTTCGTCCGTACGGACTCGTCCGACGAGTTCGTCGGGTCGAAGGAGGAACTCGGCTTGCGCGTCGCGGACGAACTCGCCACGGTGTTCGACGACGAGACGTAATCGGCGGGCCGGGTGTTACTCGGACTCGGACCCCGACTCGGTCTCGCCGGGTTCGTGGACCGACCGGTTCCCGTCGGGCCAGTCCGCCCGGCCGAAGAAGGGCACACCCATCTTCTGAGCGGAGCGCGAGATCATGTGCGCGCCGGTCGGCGCGGTCAGGAAGAGGAAGACGATGCCGACGAGCGCAGTCAGTCCCTCCTCCATCGGGCCGAAGGAGACGAACGCCGCGAGGAGGATGGAGGCCGCGCCGAGGGTCGTCGCCTTGCTCGTGGCGTGCATCCGGTTGTACACGTCCGGGAGACGGAGCAGTCCGATCGTTCCGATCGCGAGGAAGAAACTCCCCACGACGACCAGTGCGGCGACGACGGCCGAGACGAGTAGTCCGGACATGGTTACTGGATGATGTCCCCTTCGACGACGTACTTCGCGACGGTGACGGTGCTGATGAAGCCGACGATGGCGAGGACGAGGCTCACCGTGACGAACAGTCCACGACCGGTCAGCAACGCGAACAGCGCGGCGATGGCTACGACGTTCGTCCCGATGGTGTCGAGTGCGACGACGCGGTCCGGAACCGTCGGTCCCTGCACGACGCGGTAGCCACACAGGAGAGTGAGCGCGCTGGCGAGGACGAGTCCGCCCGTGAGGACGAGGTCGAGGAACGCCGGGGTCTCACTCGCCATCGGACTCACCTCCGGTCTCCGCTTCGTCCTCGCTCGGCGGTTCGAGCGTCGGGATGGGGTCACCCGGCTTCTTCTCCTCGCCGAAGATGACGAGGGCGTAGTCCTCCCAGCGACGGATGGGCGCGACGACGGCGTCGCGGTCGCGCCCGTCGATTGCGTGAACGTAGAGCACGTTTCTCTCGGGGTCGTGGTCCATGGTCAGGGTGCCCGGCGTGAGCGTGATGCTGTTCGCGATGGTCGTGATGGCCGACGACTTCTCCACGCGGAGGGGCACCTCGAACACCTGCGGGTAGATGGGTTTGCTCGGCGCGAGCGTCCGGTAGGCGACGTCGACGTTCGCGGTCAGCAGGTCGTAGAGGAACGTCGCGAGGTAGAGTGTCGCGTACGGCGTCGCCTCGACGGCGAACCCGGGCGCGACCCGGCCGGCGAACAACCGGCGGAACAGGTAGGCGACCGGCAGGCCGAGCGCGAGTCCGATGACGAGTTCCTGGCCGAGGTTCCGCAGCGACGGCTGGACGCCGCGGACGAACAACCAGAGGACGGCCAGCGTAACACCGAGTGCGACCCACCGCGGAATCGTCCGACGGTCGCTCACGTCGTCTCACCTCCGAGGACCGCGTCGACGTACTGGCCACGGTCGAGGGCCGTGGCGGCGGCGTGTTCGGCGAAGCGGTACACCGGGTCAAATCCGACGCCCACGAGAACGACGACGAGTGCGAGGACGGCCACGGTGGCCACCTGCACGCTGTCGGTCCGGAGTGCGTCGACGGCGGGCGTCTCCGCCCCCCAGAAGGCCCGGTTCCACGCCCGCGAGACGTACGCGATGGTGAGCAGTGCCCCACCGAGCGCGACCGCGAGTGCGGGAACCGCACCCGCCGTGGCCGCCGCGTTGAAGACGAGGAACTTCGCGAAGAAGCCCGTGAGGGGCGGAATACCGACGAGCGAGAGACCGCCGACGAAGAACGCCGCGGAGACGACCGGCGCCTCGCCGGTGAGTCCGCCGAGGTCCGCGAACCGCGTCGTCCCCGTCCCATCGCGGACCACGCCGGTGACCAAGAAGAGCAGCGACTTCGCGAGCGCGTGGTTGAGCGCGTAGACGAGCGTGGCGGCGATAGCCAGCGGGCGGACGGACGGGACGGCCGCACCGACCGCCAGCGGGAGGACGATGAAGCCGACCTGTCCCACGCTGGAGTAGGCGAGGAGTTCTTCGAGGGAGTCGCTGTCGACCGCCGCGAGTCCCCCGAAGACGACGCTCGACGCCGCGAGGAGCAAGAACACCGGGCCGAAGAAGTCGAGCGGCGAGGACCCGGAGACGAGCGGGAGCGACAGGTCGAGCGAGGCGGCCGCGAACACGGTGAAGTAGAGGCGGACGAACGCGTAGACGCCCACCTTCTTCACGACGCCCGCGAGCATCGCGGCGACGGGGTTCGGCGCGGCCTGGTAGGCACTCGGCACCCAGAAGTGGAACGGGACGAGTCCCGCCTTCAGCGCGAAGACGACGAACAGCAGGGCCGAGAGGCCGAGTACGGGCGCGGGGTCGAAACTGTACGCCGACGGATCGGCGAGTCGGCGAGCGAGGTCCGCCATGTTGAGCGTGCCGGTGACGGCGTAGATGCCGCCGATGGCGAACAGCATGACCGCGCTGCCGACGAGGTTGAGCGCGACGTACTTCATGGTCGCGAGCGTCTGGTCGGGACCGCTGAAGAAGACGACCAGGACGTAACTCGACATGAGCATCACCTCGAACCAGACGAAGAGGTTGAAGATGTCGCCGGTCAGGAACGACCCGGTCACGCCGACGAGCATGAGGTGGAACAGCGTGTGGTAGGAGAGTTGCTGGCCGAACTCGTCGAGGTAGCGGATCGAGGCGACGAGCGACGGGACGGCCACGACGGCCGCCATCGAGAGCATGAACGCCGAGAGCGGGTCGGCGACCAGCGTGATACCGAACGGCGCGGGCCAATCACCCAACTGGTAGGTGACGGTTCGGTCCGGGAGGACGAGCGAGACCTGCGCGGCGACGGCGACGGCGTACGCGAGGACGCCGAGAAGGCTGACCGCCTGCTGGGCGCGCGTCCACCGGCGCAACGGGAGCGTACAGACCGCCGTCACCAGCGCGACGAGCAGCGGTGCGATGACGAGTTGTGTAGTCACGAGTGGTCACCCAGTTCGTCGAGGTCGATGGAGCCGTGTTCCTCGTAGACGCGATACGTGAGGACGAGCGCGAACGCGGTCGTCCCGAAACCGATGACGATGGCCGTCAGGACGAGTGCCTGCACGAGCGGGTCGGTGACGTGGCCGGCGCCCCCGCCGTGTCCGCCGTGGGCGAGGACGGGGACCGTCCCGCCGATGTCGCCCATCGTGATGAGGTAGGCGTTGGCCGACTGGCTCAACAGCGTGATTCCCCAGACGACGCGGACGAGGTCGCGGCGGAGGACGAGGAACGTTCCGAACGCGCAGACCGTCCCGAGTGCGAGTGCGAGTATCACTTCGGTCATTCTTCACCCACCACCGAGAGAATCGTGAGGAGAGAGCCCACGACGACGGCGTAGACGCCGAGGTCGAAGACCACCGCGTTCGCCCAGTGGAGTTTCCCGTACAGCGGGAGGACCGGCGTGTAGCCGTCCGTGAACGAGAGGAACTGGTAGCCCATCGCGACGGCGGCGAGACCGGAGACGACCGCCGTCGCGAGGCCGACGGCGAACAGCGTCCGGTAGTCGGCGACGACGCCGTGTCGGATGTGGTCGACCGGTTCGGTGACGTTCCGGCCGAGCACCTCCTCTTCGAGGAAGTCGAGTCCGAAGGCGACGTAGACGAGCGCGAACGCCGTCGCCGTGAGGACGCCCGCGATGAAGCCACCGCCGGGGAGGTTGTGTCCCTGCAAGAACAGGGCGAAGGAGGTGACGAGGATGATGGGGACAACCGCGCGGGTCGCCGTCCGGAGGATGACCGTCGTCACTGCGTCTCACCCCGTTCGCGCATGGCGACGAGTGTCAACACCGAGATGGCGGCGAGCGCCACGACGGCGATCTCCCCCAGCGTGTCGAACGCCCG
Source organism: Halospeciosus flavus (assembly GCF_029814175.1). Taxonomy (GTDB): domain Archaea; phylum Halobacteriota; class Halobacteria; order Halobacteriales; family Halobacteriaceae; genus Halospeciosus; species Halospeciosus flavus. The sequence goes on from NZ_CP122312.1 coordinate 1,542,828, forward strand.
GAAGTCGACGAGGATGACGTTGACGATGTTCCCGCCGCCGCCCTTCGGGACCGCGTTCTCGACGAAGTAGTCGGCGATGACCTGGTCCGCCTCGCCGGCCGTCGACAGGAGGACGCTCGCGGCGACGGCGACCCCGACGAACACCGAGAGGGCGGCGTCGCGGGCGACGCGGTGGCCCTTCCAGTCGCCGTAGAACGCCGGGAGGCGGTCGAGGACGAGCAGGAAGATGACGAGGACGAGCGTCTCGACGACGAGTTGCGTGAGCGCGAGGTCGGGCGCGCTCGCGAGGATGTAGAAGATGGCGACCATGAATCCGAGGATGGAGAGCGTCAACACGCCCGCGACGTGCGAGGGCGAGAACGTCACCGCGGCGGCGGCCCCGACGGCGGTCACGAGGACGATTATCAGCGAGAGCGGGAGCGTCACCGCGATGCCCGAGAGTTCGACGCTCGCCGCGAGGTAGCCGCCGAGCGAGAGGGCGGCCATCCCGGCGAACGTCCACCACGCGTACGTGCGGAGGAGACCGGTCTGGACGGCGTCCTCGACGGCCACGCTCAGGCGGTTGAGTCCGAAGACGGCCGAGTCGTACCACCAGTCCGCCCGGAGTGGCGGCGCGGCCGCGAGACCCGCCCGGAGGCCGCGGTGGAGGCGGCCGTACTGCGGGTAGACGGCGGCACCGAGACCGATCGTCACGAGGCTCATGGTCAGCGCGGGCGTGAGGTGCGTCGGAACGTAGTAAGAGAAGCCGCCGTGGCCGCCCCCGCCGTGCCCGCCGGCGGCCGTGGCGTCGACGACGGTCCCGACGAACGACTCGACTGGTGTGAGGTGGACGCCGAACGAGGCGGCCACCCCGCCGAGACCGACCGTGAGCGCGAACGCGGCGAGGAGCACCGGCGGGACGCGCATCGCCACGGGCGGAGCGTGGACGTGGTCAAGTCCCTCGGGTTTCTCACCGAAGAACAGCATCAGGAAGCGCACGGAGTAGAGGAACGTGAAGACGCTGCCGAACACCGCGACGACGGGCGCGAGCCACGCGAGACCGCCCGCGTGCGCGCCGAACTCCCAGGCCGCTTCGAAGAGGAGTTCCTTCGAGTAGAAGCCGTTGAACGGCGGGAGTCCGGCCATCCCGAGCGCGGCGACGACCGTGACCGCCGCCGTGACCGGGAGGTCGCGCCAGAGACCGCCGAGTTCGCGGATGTCGCGGGTCCCCGCCTCGTGGGCGACGATACCGGCGACGAGGAACAGCGGCGCCTTGAACGTCGCGTGGTTCAGGATGTGGAAGGAGCCGGTCTCCGCGCCGTAGACGGTCGCGAAGCCGAAGCCGGCGACGATGAGGCCGAGGTGGGAGGCCGTCGAGTAGGCGAGCAACTGTTTGATGTCCGTCGCGGTCACCGCGAGGATGGCCGCGACGGTCATCGTCAACAGGCCCATCACCGCGAAGAGGAGCGTCCACTCCTCGGTCAGCAGGAGGGGACGGAAGCGACCGACGAGGTAGACGCCGGCCTTCACCATCGTCGCGGAGTGGAGGAACGCCGAGACGGGTGTCGGCGCCTCCATCGCGTCCGGGAGCCAGACGTGGAGCGGGACCTGTGCGGACTTCGCCGCCGCGCCGATACCCAGTAGACCGACGACGGGGACGAGCAGGCCGGCCTCGCGGAGGGCGTGGCGGACCGACTCGGAGTGGTGGAGCATCTCGGCGATGCTGTAGGTCCCGGCGACGTTCGCGAGGAGGACGAAGCCGACGAGCATGAACAGCCCACCGCCCACGGTGATGATCATGGACTTGCGGGCCGCGTATCGCGCCGAGCGTTCCCCCCGGTAGTGGCCGATGAGGAGGAACGAGGCGACGCTCGTCAGTTCCCAGAAGACGAAGAGGGCGACGAGGTCGCCCGCGAGCGCGACGCCCAGCATCGACCCCATGAACGCGAGGAGCGTCGCGTAGTACTTCATCTGGCCCGGTTCGCCGTGCATGTAGCCCCGTGAGTACGTGAAGATGAGGACGCCCACGCCGCTCGCGAGGAACGAGATGAGCAGCGCGAGTCCGTCCACGTAGAACCGGAGCGACACGGCGGGCTCTATCGAACTGACCCACCCGATGGCGACGGCGCCTTTCGTCCCGTACTGGGACGCGGCGAGGCCGAAACACACGAACGCGATGGCGGCCGCGAAGTAGGCCGTGCGTTCGCCCGCCACCCGGTAGACCAGCGGCGTCGCGGCCGCCCCCGCGAAGGGGAGGCCCACGAGCGCAAGCACCGCTAGGAGGTCCGGTGTCGGTTGCACGTTCGAATCCACCGGGACGTGAGACTTAATGCTTCGCAAAGATTGGCGGCGAGCGACGCCGATACCGCGAGCGTGCGATTCACGAACACGAGGCTCGCGCATCCGTCAGACTTTACTCTTGGGTCCCGTATCACCGACATGGATAGGCTGAAGCAGTCCCTGCTCGACGCCCCCATCATCGAGAAAGAGGGCTACCACTACTTCGTCCACCCCATCAGCGACGGGGTCCCCGTACTCCAACCGCAGCTCCTCCGGGAGATCGTCATCAAGATCATCCGGAAGGCGGAGTTGGAGAACGTCGACAAGATCGTCACGCCCGCCGCGATGGGCATCCACATCTCGACGGCCGTCTCGCTGATGACCGACATTCCGCTGGTCGTCATCCGCAAGCGCCAGTACGGTCTGGAGGGCGAGGTGTCTCTCACCCAGCAGACGGGCTACTCCGAGAGCGAGATGTACATCAACGACGTCGACGAGGGCGACCGCGTGCTCGTCCTCGACGACGTGCTCTCGACGGGCGGGACGCTCCGGGCCATCACCGAGGCGCTCGACCACATCGGCGCGGACGTCGTCGACGTCGTCGCGGTCATCAAGAAGGCCGGCCCGAACGAACTCGACGACTCGCCCTACGACGTGAAGACGCTCATCAACGTCGACGTCGTCGACGGCGAAGTCGTCATCACGGACGAACACGGAGACGGCTGACGCGACGTCTCCGGCAGCGCACGGCGACGGCTGACGCGGCGTCTCCCGCGGCCCCATCGAGGGGAGGGGTCGACCGACCACTCGGACCCGGCAGTCGCTTCTCCGGGCATCGTCTTTTTCACGCGGACGCGTGTAGCGCCGACCGTCATGACTTCTGTACTGTTCGTCGTCAGCGAGGAAGGTTACTGGGCAGAGGAGTGTGCCGAACCGCTCGTCACTCTCCAGGAGGAGGGCGCCGACGTGACCGTCGCGACGCCGAGTGGGTCGAAACCGGTCGTCGACGAGCGCTCGACGAACCCCGACAACGTCGGTGCGGACACGGCGCAGTTCGTCGTCGACGTCCACGAGAACAACGAGGCGCTGAACGACCCCGAACCCCTCGCTACCGTCGACGCGCACGACTACGACGCCGTCGTGTTCCCCGGTGGCCACGGCACGCTGTGGGACGTCAACCAGGACACCCACGCGCGGACGCTCCTCTACGAGGCCGTCGCCGGCGACGAGGGGAAGGCGCTGGTCGTCTGCCACGCCGTCGGCATCCTGGCGTTCACTCGCGAGGGCGACAGCTACCTCGTCGAGGGCCGCGACGTCACCGGCTTCCCCAACGAGTGGGAGGAGGACATCGTCGACGAGAACGACTGTCTCGAAGGCCGCAAGCTCCCCTACTGGGTCGAGGACGAGGTGAAGGCCGCCGGCGGGAACTGGGACGCCGAACTCGACGCCGACACCAGCGTCACCGTCGACGGCGACCTACTCACCGCCCGCGGTCCCGGCTCCTCGGCCGCCGCCGCCGAGACCCTCGTCGACGAACTCGACCTGTAAAAAGGGCCGAGGGGGTAACTGCCACACGGCGTCGCAATCACAATCCTTTAATGGATGACCGCGTTACGAGATAGTAGCGGGATGGGATAGCCAGGAGATTCCGCCGGGCTCATAACCCGGAGATCGGTGGTTCAAATCCACTTCCCGCTACTTCCTTTCGAACTCGACTTTCGAACGGGTCCGTACGACGGGCAACTACTCGTTTATATACCCGACGGGAGTACATAAGTGACCCCGCGCCGACCACCCCCGTACGAGCACCGACTGGCCACACGACGTCGGCGGCCACCGCGTCACAGCGGAGTGGACCTGCGAAGTGTGTGGGGTCTCCTTCGGCTGTCTCTCACAGTTCCGACAGACGGCGCGTGAAGACGGGGCGTCGTCCTGAGCGTCGCCGTGGCTACTTCGTCAGGAGAGTACCGTCTGCAAAAGGCCTAAGAGCGCAACAGGCGTCTAGTTATACAATAATGATTACGCGAAACGGAGACACGCCCCCCACGGAGGTGGCGCCATGGGCGTCGAGATAAAGGAGACGAGCGTCTCGGACACCGAGTTCGAGTCGATGAAGGAGTTCGTCTACGACTACCTCGACGCCAGCGTCGAGAACGAGGACGCCGGGGGTCGGATGCGCTGGTACCCCTGGCACTCCGCGGAGTACCGGTACAACCACATCCTCAACGTGATCGACCTCGCGACCGAGATCGCCCGCAAGGAGGGGGCGGACACGGACGTCGTGAAGGTCGCGGCGCTGTTCCACGACATCGCCAAACTCGACGCCGACCAGGAGGTCCACGCCGAGGAGGGCGCGCGCATCGCCCGGAAGTACCTCGAGACGCACGGCGACTACCCGTCGTCGTTCGTCGACCGCGTGTGTCGCGCCGTCGCTAACCACTCCCACCAGGGGGACCTCTCGGACCTCACACTCGAAGCGCGCTGTCTCGTCGAGGGCGACCTGCTCGACAAGGTCGGTGCGAACGGCGCGGCGCTGATGCTCCTGCGGATGGGCTACGAGGCGCGCACGCACATGGACGCCGCCGAGATGGTCGAACGCGTCCTCGAACGGGGCCGAGACGCCACCGACCGGATCGAGACCGACGCCGGCGAGAGCATCGCCCACCGACGGCTGAAGCGCGTCCGCTGGTTTCGCGAGTGGCTCGAGTCCGAGGTCCCCGGCATGGACGCCGAGGACCCCGAGTACCACCCGTAGCGCTCAGAGCAGGAGCGAGCGCGCGGCGTCGTAACAGAAGAAGACGCCGAAGCCCGCGAGGAGCAACGCGCTCCCGTAGGCGACGGCCGGACCGATCGCGGAGACCCGATTTCTCGCGACGCGTAGTCCGACCGGGAACGCCGTCACCCACAGGAGGACGCCGGCGAAGAAGCCGACGACCGTGAGCACGCCGCTCGCGACGGTCACGCTGTAGCCGAGGACGGAGACGGTCCCCGGTTCGAGGAGGAAGACGCCGACGGTCAGCCACCACACGACCTGGAAGGGGTTGGTCAGCGCGAGGACGAACGCCTTGCGGAAGCCCGCGACCGGGTCGGCCGCGCGGGCCGCCACGTCGTCGGCGACGAACTCCGCGGTGGCGCTCCGGGCCGCACCGTAGGCGAAGTAACACATGAGGAGTCCGCCCGCGCCAACCATGACCGCGCGGAGCGTCGGGACCTCCTGGACGACGGTCGTGACGCCGGCGAGCGCGAGGACGAAGAAGCAGACGTCGGCGAACATCGCGCCGAGACCCGCGGCCAGACCCGCGCGGACGCCGCTGTTGACACTCTCTTCTGCGATGACGGCGTTCATCGGTCCGGGCGGCGCGGCGAGCGACAGCCCGAGGAGTCCACCCGCGAGGAGCGAGACGGCGGCTGCGAACATCTACCCGTAAATCGGGGCGAATCCGTGAAAAACGTCGCGTTCTCTCACGCCACGTAGCGGTGCGTGGCCGCGCCGATACAGAAGAACACCGCTGCGACGATGGTCACGACGAGCCCGAGACTGCCGACGACGCCGAAGACGAAGAGTCCGAAGGCGACGAAGACGACGGCCGACGCCGCCTCGATGAACAGCGTCGGGAGGACGCGCTCGGCCTGTTCGCCGATGAAGGCGTCGACGCCCGTCCGCAACGTGAGCGCACCGACGACGCCGACGAACACCGCGACGGGTGACGACGGGAACGTGGCGGCGAGGTTGATGGTCAACAGTTGGGTCTTGTCTCCGAACTCCGCGAAGGTGATGAAGACGAAACTCGTCGCGACCGCCCCGTGGCCGTGCGTGAAGCGGGCGATTCGGTCAGGGAGCGCCCGCCCGCTCGCGGCCTCTAGCCCACCGTCGGTCGTGAAGAGCCGCTGTGCACGGGCCTTCCGGACGACCTGGTAGGCGGTCCAGACCCCGAAGACGAGGAAGAGCGTCCCGGTGACGCCCGCCATCACGTCCGCCGGGAGGACCGCGGTGATGTACTGCCCGAAGGCGACTTCGAGCGCGCTCCACCCGACGAACGCGGCCATCGAGCCGAGGAACACCTTCTTCGCGTCGTACTTGGTCGCGAGCGTGATGACGACGAGTTGGCCCTTGTCGCCGAACGTCGCCAAGAGGTTGGCGAGGAACGCCGCGAGGAGCGGTCCGAAGTGGGCGTACCGTTCGACGATGGCGTCGAGGCCGGTCGCGAGCGGGAGCAGCGTACTCCCCACGTCACGACACCTCCGCGTTCGCTTCGACGTCCGCCGGCCGGGCGCGGATGGCTGCGGCGACGTTCTCGGGGAGGTTGACCTCCTCGTCCGCTGCGACCCCGCGGAGCGTCACCATCCCGATGGGGGCGACCTCGACCACGTCGAAGGTGCGGCCGGGTTCGACGCCGGCGTCGGCGAGGTAGCGCAGTTCTTCCTCGTCACGGTCGCGGACGCGGGCGACGACGACGCGCTCACCCTCCTCGAACGCGGTGAGGGGGGCGGTGTCGTCCTCCGCGAGTTCGAGGTCCTCGGTCGGGATGGGGTCGCCGTGGGGGTCGACCGAGGGGTCGCCGAGCGCCTCGGCGACGCGTCGCTCGAACTCCTCGGAGATGTGGTGTTCGAGTGCGTCGGCCTCGTCGTGGACCTCGCTCCACTCGTAGTCGAGGTGCTCGGCGAGGTACGCCTCCAGCAACCGGTGGTGGCGCAGCACTTCGAGAGCGACCGTCTCGCCCTCGTCTGTGAGCATCGCCCCCTTGTACTTCTCGCGGTCGACCAACCCCCGCTCTTCGAGGTTCTCGAGCATGCTGGTGACCGTCGGCGGGGTCACGTCGAGGTAGTCGGCGAGCGCCGACGTCCCGACGCGGCCGTCTTCCTCGCGCTGGAGGGCGTAGAGTGCCTTCAGGTAGTCCTCCATGACGTCACTGAGCATCAGTTACATCGAAATTAGATCCGTCTAAACTAATAGTTTGGCACTACGACGAGTTCGCTCCCCCTCAGATGCCCTTGCTCATAAGGTGCGAGCGGAGGACGTCATCCTCCTTGCTCCCGGCCGAGGTGTTGGCGAGGACGACGGTGTCCTCGGCGTCGAGTTCGTCGCGCTCGGCGAGTTCCCACGCGCCGGCGGCGGCCGCGGCGGCCGACGGACTCAGCTCCAGACCCTCGTGTTGTGCGGCGGTGACCGCGGCGTCGAGGATGTCCTGGTCGCTCGTCGCGACCGCCCCACCGTCCGACTCGCGGAGGGCGTCGAGGACGAGTGCGCCACCCGCCGGGTCGGGAATCTCGATGGTCCCACAGATGGTGTCCGGTTGTTGCCACGGCTCCGGGACGTCGCGGTCCTCCTCGAAGGCCCGGACGACCGGGGCACACCCCTCGGCCTGTGCGGCGTACATCGCCGGCGTGTCGTCGGTGAGACCGAGGTCCACCAACTCGCCCGCGGCCTTGTGCATCCCGACGAGACCCGTACCCGACCCGGTCGGGTAGACGACGGCGTCCGGGACCGCCCAGTCGAGTTGCTCGACCGTCTCGTACAGCGCGGTCTTCTGTCCCTCGTGACGGTAGGGCGTGTGGAACGCCCCGAGCGAGTGCCAGTCGGGTTCGTCGGCGAGCGCGTCGTCGAAGGCGGCCTCCGCGTCACCGATGCGTCCCTCGACGACGGTCATGTCGCCGCCGTGGACGTTCACCATCGCCTTGTTCGTGAACCCCGAGCGCGTCGGGACGAAGACGTGGGAGTCGACGCCCGCGCGGGCGGCGTACGCGCTGGCGGACTGGCCGCTCTCGCCCGTCGACGCGAGTGCCACGTCGCTGGCGTCGTGTGCGGCGGCCGCGGTGACGGCGAGACTCTGTCCGCGGTCGGCGACCGTCCCCGTCGGGTTCCGCCCCTCGTCCTTGACGAGGACGCGGCCGACGCCGAGTTCGTCGGCGAGCGCCGGGCAGTCGACGAGCGCCGTCGCGCCTTCGTCCATCGTGACGGCGCTCTCGCGGGCGAACGGCAGGAGTTCCGCGTAGCGCCACATCGTGTCGAAGCGCCGCGACTCGAACGTCTTACGGGAGACGTCGACGGCGTCGTAGTCGTACGTCGGGTCGAGGATCCCCCCGCAGTCGGGGCAGCGGCCGGTCGTCTCGTCCGGGTCGTGGACCGCGTCGCAGTCCACACACGCCAGACCGACGAACGTCTCGGTCGTGTCCATGTGCCGTCCTTCGTTGGCGAGGGGCTAACGCTTACGGAACGTCCCCCGCCGCCCGTAGCGTTTTCAGCCACCCGCGTAAACCTCGACCCATGGAGCCGATTCACTTCGAGGAGGCCGACTCCGACGACCGGACGCACATCGGCGAAGGGATGACGAAGTTCGCCCGCAAGCGGGGACACCTGGAGACCGGCGACGAGGAGAACCGTCACTACCTGGTCCACGAGGACGGCTGTGAGTCGTGCGGCGCGGCCATCGAGGCCGGCGATAGCTTCTACCTCGACCCCGAGACCGGCGAAGTGCTCTGTGAGGAGTGTGGCGACGAGCGGATGCCCGAGTGATGGTCTCGGACACCCCCGGCATCCACCACGTCACCGGTGTCGCCGGCGACGCCCAGCGCAACCTCGACTTCTACGCGGGGGTCCTCGGACTCCGACTCGTCAAGCGGACGGTCAACTTCGAGGACATGCTCCAGTACCACCTCTACTACGGCAACCGCACCGGCGAGGTGGGGACCGTCCTGACGACGTTCCCCTCCCCCGAGGCCGACCCCGGTCGAGTGGGCGCGCCCCAGCCACGCGACGTCGCGTTCGTCGTCCCGCCCGACAGCCTCGACCACTGGCACGACCACCTCGCCGAGCACGACACGGGAGTCGAGCGGGCCGACCGGTTCGACGAGCGTGTCCTCCGATTCGAGGACCCGGACGGGGCGCGCCTCGAACTCGTCGGCGGCGACCAACCAGTCGAACCCTGGACCGGCGGCCCGGTCGACGCCGACCACGCCATCCGCGGTATCCACGGCGTCACGCTCTGTCCCGTGAACCCCTACGCGACTGCGGGGACGCTCGAAACGCTCGGGTTCGACCTCGTCGCCGAGACCGAGGACCGCGTGCGCTACCGGGCACACGGCGACCGCGCGAACACGGTCGACGTTCTCACGGAGTCTGCGGAGTACGGCCGCGAGGGGACGGGAACCCACCACCACGTCGCCGTGCGCGTCCCCGACGAGGAAGAACTGTACGAGTGGCACGACTTCTTCCGCGAGCGCGACTACCACGTCTCGCGGGTGAAAGACCGCCACTTCTTCCACTCGCTGTACGTCCGCGGCCCGGGCGGCGTCCTCTTCGAACTCGCCACCGAACCGGCGTCGGGGCGCGGCCTCGCCGGCGCCGAGGACGTCGAGGAACTGGGCGAGTCGCTCTACCTCCCGCCGCGGTTCGAGGAGGACCGCGACCTCGTCGAGAGTCAACTCCCCGACCTCGACCTCCCGTACTGATGAGCGAACGGTTCGTCGCGAGCGACCCCGAGGACCCCCACGCCGACCAGCCAATCGTCACGGGCGGGGCGCCCGCGATGGCCGCCGACGTCGCCGTCGTCCTCCTCCACGGCCGTGGCGCGACGGCGAAGGGCATGGTCGCCTCGGCCGACGACTTCTATCGCCACGGCGTCACCTTCCTCGCGCCACAGGCCGCCCACCAGAACTGGTACCCGGCGTCGTTCGACGCGCCGCGCGAGGCGAACGAACCCGCGCTCACCTCCGCCGTCGACCGCGTCGGCGCGGCGCTCGACCGGGCCGCCGACGTCGGAATCCCGCCGGCGCGGACCGTGATCCTCGGCTTCTCGCAGGGCGCGTGCGTCGCCGCCGAGTTCGTCCGCCGTCACCCACGGCGCTACGGCGGCGTCGTGGTCCTCGCGGGGGCGCTCCCCGGCGAGGAGACGCCCGACCCGGGCGAGCAGTCACTCGACGGGACGCCCGTGTTCCTCGGGTGCGCGGACGACGACCCGCACGTCCCCGTCGAACGAGTCCACGAGTCGGCCCGCGTCCTCGAGGCGATGGACGGCGACGTCACCGAAGAAATCTACGCGGACGCGGGCCACTCCATCACCGGCGGGGAAGTCGAGGCGGTGCAGTCGCTCCTGGCGGACCTGCTCGACGGCGAGAACGAGTGACGGACGGCGAACCGGGCCGCGAGCGCGATTGCGACCGCGACTAGCCGATGTAGCGCAGGTCTTCCTCGCCCGGTGCGGGTCCCTGCTCCATCTCCTGCATCTGTTCGACGACTTCCTCCATCTCCTCGGCGCGTTCGTCGAGCGCCTCGAAGTCGACGTCGAGGTCGAGGAGGTCCTCCAGGATTTCGAGGACGGCCTTCGAACTCTTCGGGTCGACGAGGTAGCCGCTCGTCTCGCCCATCAAGCAGGTGGCCTCGAAGCCGCGACGACCGCCGAGTCCGAGGAGGAGTCCCGAAGTGCCGACGATGCCGCCGGCGGGTTCCTCGGCGCGGAATTCGACGCCCGCGTCTTCGAGGTCCTCTTTGAGGTCCGCGTCGCTGACGGCCCCGACGACGGCGTACTCCTCGATGAGTTCGCCCGTGGGGACGCCGCCCAGCGCGATGAGTTCGCTCGCGTCGAACTCCTCGGCGACGTCGAGGAAGGTGTTCGTGACGCGGTAGTGGCCCTGGTTGTCGTTGGCCTGGTGGTCGCCCGTGAGGACCAGGAGGTCGCGACCCTCGGTCTCGACGGCGTGAATCTCGGCGTCGGCGAGTTCCGCGACGCCGTCCTCGTCGACGGTGACCTGCGGCGGGAAGTGCTCGGTGCAGATTCGCCGCACGAGTGTCGATTCGCGTTCCTCGACGAGGTGTTCGGCGACGAGTTTGCCGACGTGTCCCACGCCCGGGAGCCCCTCGACGAAGACGGGGTCGTCGAGGTCGACCTCTTCGACCCGCTCGATGTCGATCTCTTCCATGTGCGTTAGTCGCGAACGCGGCGCTTAAGTTTGCGTCGGTACTCGCCGTACTGGTCTTCGGGGCTGAAGGGTGCGGGCGCGCTGTTCTCGGTGTCGCGGCCGCACTCCGGACAGGTCTCAGAAAGGGTGTACACCGGGCGGTCGTGCTCGTCCGCGCGACAGACCCGGATGTCCGACTTCATCTACTGCTCTTCTTCGAGTTGCCGCTCGCGGTGGTACTCGCCCTCGCCACCGACGGACTCGATGGCCTCGACGGCGCGCTCGGCGCTGGCCTCGAGTTCGTCCTCGGCGGTCTTGTAGTTCGGCGCCTGCACCCGGATGCGGTACTCGGGCGCGCCGACGTACGTGACCTCGAGGTCGGCTTCGTCGGGCACTTCGCCGTTCCCCTCGGCGGCCTTGAGCGCCTCCTGCACGTCGTCGACGCCGTCGGCGTTCGGCGACGTGAGGTGGACGTAGCCCGTGACCGTCACGTAGGGGACGGAGACGTTCTCGCGGGCGGTCTCGACGATGGCGTCGATCTCCTCTTCGTCGAGGTCGACGCTCTCGAGCGCCTCGGTGCCGTGGATAGCGGCCTGCTCGAAACCGTCGTAGAGCGACCCGAACTCGTGGATGAGTTCGGAGGCGATGGCGCGGAACTGCTCGTCGGAGAGTTCCTCGCCGAAGGCGATCGAGAGCCACTTGTCGGCCTTCTGCTCGTTCTTCCACTCCTGGATCTTGTCCGAGCGCTGGTGGTCGTTGACGTCCTTGATCGAGAGGTCGATCTGCTGGGAGGACTCGTCGACGTCCAGTACCTTGGCGACGACGGTCTGCCCCTCGCGGACGTGGTCGCGCACGTTCTTGATCCACCCGGAGGCGACCTCGCTGATGTGGACGAGTCCGCGCTTGTCTTGGTACTCCTCGAGGTCGACGAAGACCCCGAAGTCCTCGATCTCGTCGACCTTGCCGACGACGAGTTCACCGGGCTCGGGCCACCCTTCGTACTTCATACGTTACTGGATCTCGGCCGCCTCGGGCCGAGATTCGACGACTTCGAGGACCTCTCCCTCGAAGTCGGCCTCGCCGCCGGTCGGACGCGCGAGCGTCGTCCCGCAGACGGCACAGGCGACTTCGGAAGAGGCCTTCCCGAAGACGATCTGTTCGTTCTCACAATCCGGACACTCGACGCGGTAGAAGCTTCCTGCCATTGTCTTACTCCTGGAACTCGACTTTGCCGGCGCGCCATCCCTCGCGGAGGTGGGCCTTGCCGCAGTCGCTGCAGCGGTACTTGAAGTTCGTCTTCTTGGTCGGCTTGTCGCCACCGGGCACCTTCGAGAACTTCCCGGAGTTACCGATGGTGCTGGTCTTGCGCTCACGCTGGCGGTCGATCCACTTCATGCCGGTCTCGCGACCGCGGCGGACCTTCTCGACCTCGTGTTCGTGGTGAGCGTTACAGTGCGGGCAGTACGTGTTGAAGCGACGTGGCATCTCCATAGCGAATCAGCTCTGTTGTGTGCAGGTTCGACTCGGTCCCTTAAAATGGGCACGGTTCGGCTTCGTCACGACATCGACTCGCGTGCCCCCACTCAGTCCTGCGAGGCCGCCGCCGCGTCGGGCGACGCTTCGACGGACTCGCCCGTGCCGAGTGCGGCCGCGACCGACGGCGTGAGCCGGTTGACGACGGCCTGTCCGTCGCGTTCGCGCTCGACAAGCCCCTCCTCTTCGAGACGCTGGAGGTGGTGGCTGACCGTGCTCGGGTCCCGGTCGAGTGCCGACGCGAGCCCGCTGACCGAGTCGGGACCGTGGTCGGCGAGCGCGTGGAGGACGGCCGCGGGCGCCTCGTCCGCGAGCGCGGCGTCGAGCGCCGACGCCTCCTCACCGGCCGGGACGTACCGCCGCCGCCCGCGGACCTTCGTCCGTTCGACCAACCCCTCGCGGTGGAGCACCTTGAGGTGGTAGCGGACCGTCGGGAGCGGGACGTCGGTCTCCTCGCTGATCTCGGAGAGGTACGTACCCGGCGACGACGCGACGTGTTCGTACACCGCCGCGCGGGTGTCGTGTGCCAGCGGGTCCTCGTCGTGCTGGTGGACTCCGAAGAGTCCGAGGAGCCGTCGGCCCCACTCAGAGAGACCCGCGTGGCGGAGCGACACGACACCGGTGCGGACGGCCTGAGCGGTCGGGCACCACGACCGCGTCGCGGAGGCACCGACGGCCGAGACCGCCCCGACGAAGACGACGCCGCTCGCCGGGAGCGCGGGCGCGGACGAGTCTGACGGACGTGGCTCCCGGCCGAAGTCGGTGGCGTTCGCGTTCGCACTCGCATTCGTCCCCGCGCTCGCGTCATCTCCTCCGGCGCGTGCCCGTGCGTCCGTCGACGTCTGTTCGTCGGTTCGTGCCGACGGAGTCGCCGTCTCGTCGTCGACGACTCGCTGGTAGCTCTCGACGCTCGTCTCGACTGTGCCCTCGACTCGGGCCGTCTCGTCGACGGTATCGGTCACCGTCTCGGTCGCTTCGAGGTCGGGCGACTCGACGGTCGACGCCGTCGACGTGACCGTGGTGTCGGTTGGTTCGTCCGTCGACGCGTTCGTGACCGTCGTCTCGGTCTCGACGGTCGTGTCGGTGTCGAGCGTCGTCGAGTCGTTCGTCGTCGACGTGTTCACGCCGTCGAGGGTCCCGGTCGGGCTGGCGGCGACGGCGAGCGGTGCGTGCCCGACGAGGAGGACGGCACCGACGACGGCGAGGAGGGCGGTCGTCGTTCGGTTCACGTGTGGGAACCTCCTGTCGACGACACTGTTCTGTCTCCGACGGGGTACTTCTTTCGGCTGTCTCGCTGGAGTCGCTACCCACCGATACCGACCCTTTGGACGGTTTTGCCAGAATCGACTTTTCCGTCTGCGAGTACAGTACCAGACGCGATGTTCGGAGAGAAACTCACACCCGCCCTGATGGTATCGCTCCTCGTGCTGGTCAGCGCCGCTCCCGCGAGCGCCGCCGCGGGGACCGGTGGTGCCGGCGCGAGCGCCTCCGAGTCGGTCTCGGTGACCGTCGAGGTCACGGAGAACGCGACCGTCCTCACCGTCCACGAGGACGGCCACGCGGCCGCGAACGCCGACGTGACCGTCGAGGCCGTCGGTAGCGCCTCCTTCGCCGGGAGTGGCGAGTACCAGGCCGACGCCGACGGCACGGTCCGCCTCCCCGCTCCCGACGAGCGCGAGACCGTGCGTCTCGTCGTCGAAACCGACGACACCCGCGCGGCCGGTACGGTGACGCTCGAAGTCCCGGCCGACGGCGAGTGGCAGGAGACGATTTCGCTCGACGCGAACGCGTCGGGCGCCGGCCACATCGCCGCTGACGCCAGCGCCGACTCGGGCGTCTCCGTGACGGGCCACATCGCCGCCCTGGTCCCCGGTGACTTCTTCGAGACCTTCGTCGGCACCTCCGCCAGCGCGAACGCGAACGGCCAGTCCAGCGCCCAGGCCAGCGCCGGCGACCGGCAGGCCTCGGGGTCGGCTGACGCCGACGCGAACAGCACTACCGACGGTGACGCCGAGACCGGCGCCAGCGCCGAATCGGACTCCTCGGCCACCGACGAGAGCGAGACGGCCGTCTCCACCGACGCCGACGCCACCGAGGACGGCACGTCCGTCTCGGGCACGGCCGACGCCGACGGTGACGGTCAGTCCGACGTCGACGTCGACGCGGACGCCGACGCTGACGCAGACGTCGACGCCGAGACGAACACGTCCACCGAGACCACGACCGACGCCGGTTCCGACGGCAACGTGACCGTCTCCGGCGACAGCGACGCCGACGCGACGGTCGACGCCGACGCGGAGACCGACACGTCGGTCACCGTCGAGACGTCCCTCTGAGGCGACGGATAGCGGTCGGTCGACTCCACTCCCCTTTTTCGCCGGCGGTCGCACCACTGTCAGCCGCAGATACCTCCGGAAGCAGACACTCACTCCGGTCCCGCACAGGTCCGTCCACGCCCACTAGACACGACGCCCTCGTCCCATCTCCGTCGCGGACTCCCGCGGCCGCTGGCCCGAGCGAGACTGTCCCACCAGAAGAGTCCACCAGCCAGAAATCACTTGGGACCGTCCCACACACATTCTTCCGTGGTTCGTCGAGTTCTCCTCGTGACACTTCTGTCACTCGCCCTCCTCGCGCCCGTCCAGTCCGCCGTCGCCTCGCCACAGCCGACCCCCGCCTGCCACGTCTGCGGGACGGCCTTCGAGGAGCGGGCGGGACAGTACGACGAAGACAGCGCCGGACCCGACGACGCTGTGAACGTCACCCGCTCGACGGTCGACGTCCACCTCGCGGCGAACGGGTCGGCACGCTGGACCGCCCGGACGGTGCTGACGAACGCGAGCGCCGACCGTCTCCGCGGGTGGAGCAGACTCGACACTTTCCTCCGTGAGACTCTCCGTAGCCACTGGTTCGGTGACCCGCGAGACCTCTCCGTCCACTTCGAGGGCGATACACTCGTCGTCACGTTCCGTGTAGCCGACCCTGCGAGTCGAGCCTTCGGCGTCCTGCTCGTCGACGAACTCTACTACGCGCCCGGGCTGACGTACGTCAACGCCGAGTCGCTGCGCCTCCACCCGCCGGACGGCTACGTTCCGACCCGTGTCCCCACGGGCGCCTCGCGGACCGGAAACGGCTCGCTGGTGTGGCACGGGTCGTCCGCCGGAAACCCCTTCGAGACGACCGAAACCGGCGGCGAGTTCGCCGCCTTCGCGCCCGAGACGACGAGCCGTTCCGTCGTCAGGACGGACCTCGCCGTCGCCGCCGCGCTCGCACCGCTCGTCCTCTCCCAGCTAGAGGGAGTCTACCCGCCGTCACTCCTCGTGACCGTCGTCGCGCTCGGCGCGTACGCGTTCCTCGGGAAGCGACTGGCCGGCGCGCGGGACCCACGCCAGGTCGGCGACGCCGTCGCGGGCGGCGCGGGACTCGTCGCGGTCGCCGGCAGCCTCGCACTCGTCGCCGGCGTCGAATCGGCTCTCGCCGCGGTCGTCGTCCTCACGAGCGTCGCAGTCGCGGTGTCGTGCGTCCTGGGCGGTCGCGGCGTCTCGACGCCGACGCGGGCGGTCGGCGCGACGGTCTCGCTCGTCTTCGCGGTCGCCGTCGCGGCTACGCTCGTCGGTCCGGTCGCCGGCCCGTTCGGCTTCCTGACGCTGACTACCCTGGCCGCCCAACCGCCGGTCGTCTACCTCCTCGGTCACGCGACGGCCCGCGACTCGCGTGCCCGCTGGGGGTATCGGGTGGCTCCCGCCTTCCTCCCGGCCGTCGCCGCAGTCCCGCTGTTGCCCGTCGGCGGACTCGGGCCGTTCTTCCTCGCCCTCGTCCTCGCCCTCTGGACGGCCGTCGTGTACGTGTGTAGCACCCCGGTCTACTACGCTGGCTACGTCCTCGGCACTCAGTCGACACTCTCGAAGTCGGGTGTAGAGTGAGCGCTCGGCGTCGTCATCGGGAGGCCACAGCAAACCTAAACGTTTACTCCCCTCGCGGAGAACGAGCGACCATGAAGCGGCTCATCATCCACGGGGACCCCGGCGTACGCAAGGACGCCGTGATAGAGTACGAGGGCGGTGAAGGGACGCTCTTCCAGGTGACGCGCAACGGGGACTGGCACGGGCCGGACCGCGTCCAGCTCTGGTGTATCTTCGGCGACGAGAGCGAGCGCGAGGACTTCGAGAAACGCAACTACGTCCCGCACTTCCTCGACGTCGAGACCGTCGACGAGGAGGACGTCACGGTCGTGAAGAAGGGCAGCGAACTCTCGGTCTAGTCCCCCGAGGCGTTCCACACCGACTCGTTCACGGCGTAGACGGTCACCTTCTCGTTCTCGAAGGCCACCGAGAGACCCGGTTCCGACGCGAACGTGACGTTCCCGTACTTCGCACGCTCGCGCGGGCCGTAGTAGATGTACTGGACGTCGTACTTGTCGAGGAGCGTCGCCCGCGAGTCGGTGTCGTTCGTCGTGTAGAGGACCGCGACCTCGGTGGCGCGCGCCTCGAACGGCGCGGTCCCGCGGTAGCCGGTCTCGTGGGCCCACCCCACGACGGTCGGGATGCCGGTCAGACTCGACACCGGGTTGCCCCAGGTGTACACCGCGTAGGTGGGCCGCGAGACGATGTGCGGGCGCTCGCCGTCGGTCGTGTCGACGAACCACTCGATGGCCTCGGCCTCGTAGGGGTGGGAGTCGTGGGCGAACTGGATGGCGTCGAGCGTCGGGTCGTCCGCGCCGGCGAAGTGCTTCGAGAGCGCCATCGTCGGGTAGGGGACGAGCACCGCACTCAACACGAGGAAGACGAAGACGAGTCCGACGACCTGTCGGCGGTCGGGGGAGGTGTTCGGGAGCCACGTTCGACACTTCACGCAGAGCGCGGCGACCGCGACGCCGGCGACGACCGCCCACATCGTCCACACCTGGAAGTAGACCTTGAACACGGTGTTGAACCGGCCGGGGGCGGCGAGGTCGGCGAGGTAGACGAACTCGACGAGGACGACGAGTCCGCCGGCCGCGACGAGCAAGAGCGTCTCGAAGCCCGTCCGGTCGGTCCGTCGGAGGAGCACCCACCCGCCGACGACGAGGGGACCGACGAGTGCGAGACCGACGAGCGTCCAGACCTTCGAGACGACGAGCAACCCGGCGAAGGCCGTGAGCAGGCCGGCCGCCCGACGCGGCGTCAGGTCGAGTTTGCCCGCGAGGTAGGTCCAGAAGACGGCGAGGAACGCGCCGTGGACGAGGAGGAACCGGCCGAGTCCGCTCCGGTCGGGCCAGAACACGGGGTGGCGGCCGCCGACGCCGCCGAGGAGGACGCCCGTGACGAACGGGGCGACCCAGGCGAGCGCGAGACCGGCGACGACGACGGTGGGCAAGAGCGCGAGGACGATGCGCTGGCCCTCCGCACGGAGCGGGTCGCGTGTGTCGAGACGGGTCGCGACCGCGTCGGGGAGGAGCGTCCGGGGTCGGGCGGGCGCGCCGGCGAGTGTGAGCGTCGCCAACCCGAGCGCCGTCGGGAGACTCCACGTGTTCGTCATCGTCAGGACGCCGACGAGCGGCGGGAGGACGCCGAGCACGAGGAGGCGACGGCGTCGCAGGTCACGTCCGGGCGTGCGCCAGTAGGCGTAGAGCGTCGCGAGGACGAGGAAGAGGACGGTCGCGCTCATCATGTGCGCGTGGAGGTCGCCGTTGAGGTAGGAGAACAGCGGGAACTCGTTGATGGTGCCCTCGATGACGCGACTCGGCGGCCAGTAGGAGAACTCGCGGAAGGTGACGGTCGCCTCGTCGACCGGGACGCCGAGCGCGTCGGCGAGTGCGCGGGTGAGACCGGTCGGGAGCGCGCCCGCGAGGAGGCGAGCGCTCGTGTAGAGGTTGCTCGCGAGGCCGAAGAAGAGCGCGGCGACGACGCCGGCGAGGAACCGGGGGTAGCCACGTTCGCGCGCGACGGCGGCGGCGAGACCGAACGCCGCGGTCACCTCCATCGCGTAGAAGCCGGCGAGCGCGAGGTTGTAGGCGTAGCGGCCCGCCGTCCCGGTGAGCGTCGCGAGGTTCGCCGAGAGGAGGTGGCCGCCGTAGTAGTAGACCACGGGTTCGCCGGCGAACCACATGTCCTCCGGCGGGAGGGCGTCCGCGCGGAGGAGCGACTGGAGGAGTCCCATGTCGAGGAACTTCTCGCCGCCACCCGGAATCGCGCCGGCGTCGACCGACCGGACGGCGATCAAGAAGAGGTACGCCAGCGTGAAGACGACGAGCACCTCGGCGTAGCGACGGCGGTCGGCACCGAGGTCCGCGCCGCTCTCGTTCCCACTCCTGGTCCCGCGCCAGCCCCGGTAGGCCACCGCCGAGAGGGCGAGGAGGACGAGGGCGCCCACGAGCACCGTCAGCGGACCGTAGAAGACGTGCCCGAGCCAGAACACCGGGAGCGAGAGCGTCACCAGCGCGAGGGGGATGGCGACGAACGCGCCTCGGTCGGGTGCGCGCGGGAGGAGGCGCGCCGCGAGCGGGAGCCCGACGGCACCGAGGGCGACGAACGCGAGCCACCAGACGAGGACCAACCCGTACTGCATCTGGTCGTACTCGGACCCCGACCGGTGTAAACGTCTTCGGCTTCACCCGCGCGACGACAGCGCCACACCTACGGTCTCGGCCGTCCCACACCCGAACGACGGTATGACTCGAAACGTCGTCTTCCGCGAGGACGTCCGCGCCGGCGCGGTCGACTGCCCGCTCTGTGGCCGCCAAATCGCGTTCCCGGACGAGCACCTCGTCGCCTTCGGCGCGACCGCCGAACTCACCGCCGAGACCGCCGACGCCGTCGAGTGTCCGGCCTGCTCGGGCGTGACCTTCTTCGACTCGGACGCGAGCACGGACCCGGACGAGTGACCCATTTCTCAGATATACGTCCCACATCTGAGAAACGGCCCGAATATCGTGGAAATCCGGCCCATATCTCGACAACGTCGCCCGTATCTCAGTTGTCGCGCCTATATCTGCGAAACGTTCCGTCGCGTCGACCGTCCCACGACGCCTAAGTGGGCGAGCGACGACCCACCGAACGATGACCGACACGACGCAACTCTACCTGGAGGACTCCGAACTGCGGTCGTTCGAGGCGACCGTCGAGGCCGTCTCGGGCGACCGGGTCGTCCTCGACCGGACGGCGTTCTACCCCGAGGGTGGCGGCCAACCCGCCGACCACGGCTGGCTCTACGGACCCGAGGGTCGTGACTGGCGCGTCACGGACGTCCAGAAGGGCGCCGAGATTTTCCACCACGTCGAGGGCGAACCGCCCGAGGCGGGCACCACACTGACCGCGGAACTCGACTGGGACCGACGCCACGCGCACATGCGCTACCACACGGCCCAGCACCTCCTCTCGGCCGTCCTGCTCGAGGAGTTCGACGCCGAGACGACCGGCAACCAACTGTACGAGGACCGCGCGCGTCTCGACTGCGCCTACCCGCGCTTCGAGGACGACGACCTCGACCGAATCGAGGAACGGGTGAACGAGTACGTCGAGCGGTCGATTCCGGTCGACTGGTACACGCTCGACCGCGAGGAGGCGGAAGAGCAACTCGACCCCGAGCGGACGCGTCTCGAACTCCTGCCCGACAGCATCACCGAGGTTCGCCTCGTCGAGATCACGGGCGTCGACCGTACGGCGTGTGCGGGGACGCACGTCTCGAACACCGAGGAAGTGGGCGAGTTCGTCGTCACCGGGCGAGAGACGCGTGGCAGCGAGGAAGAGCGCGTTCGGTTCGAACTTCGGTAGTCAGTCGTCCCGGTCGTCGGCGTCGACGTCGGTCGCGGACGCCTTCACACCGGGGGCGAGGGCGTCTTCGACGGCGGCCTCGACGGCGACGAGTTCGTCGGTGCGGTCGTCGCCCTCGACGGTTTCGGAGGCGACGACGGTCCACCCGGTCTCGTCGTCGTAGGCGATGCCTTTCACCCAGGTCTCGGTGGCGAGGATGACGCCCTCCGAGATCTCGACGTCCTCCATCTTCTCGGGGTCGACGGCCTCCTCGGTCTCGACGGGGACGACGAGGTCGAAGGCGTCGGCGTGGTTGAGTGCGGTGAGTTGTTTCGTCGTCAACGGGCGGTCCGGCAGCGATTCGAGGACGCTCGACATACCGAAGAAGAGGGCGTCACGGGCTAAAGGTTCCTCGTCTCAGTTCGTCTCGGTTCAGCCGTGTACCTCGGCGTACTCCGCGTAGAGGACCTGGGCGACGAGGACGAACGGCACGATTCCGACGACCGTGAGGACGATGGCCGCGGTGATCGGTTGGAGCGTCGCCGTCTCGCGGAGGAGCCACCACGCGCTCGCCGCGCCCCCGCCGACGACGCCGAGGAGCGCGAGCGTCCCGAGCACCGCCGAGAAGCGGCGGACGGTCAGGTTCACGTCGTCGACGTGGTCGAGTCGGCGGTAGATGGCCATCATCGCGGGCGTGTTCAACACCGACGTCGCGAGGAGCGTGAGGGCGAGGCGTTCGAACATCTCAGGCGTACTCGAGTTGGTGCTCGCGGTAGAGGACGCCCATGAAGAGGGCGAACGGGACCAGTGCGGCCATGATGAGCACCATGGCGACGCGGAGCATGTGCGGGAGGTTCAGGTTGTTGAAGAAGTAGAGGAGGACCGCCGCCTCCCCACCGAGGAAGGAGAGGATGCTCCCCGCGGCGAGCAGGAAACTGAACTGGCGGGTCCGCCACTTGATGTTGTCCGACTTCCGGAGCATCTTCACCAGTACCGCGACTGGCGGGATGGCGAGCGCGATCATCTGCAAGAGTGCGAGGGCGATGTCCGTGTTCGACATTGGTCGACGAGGTAAATTACACTACCTAATCGAATAAATACAATGGCCAAGAAAGGGTCATTCTTCCCACTCGGGCGTCCGGAGTCCGGAGTCACCGAGGTCCCACGGGTCGGCGCCGACGGACTCGCCGTGCCACAGCGAGCGGACCACGTTCCAGAGCCAGACGAGTTGGCCGACGCCGAGGACGAAGGCGGCGACGGTGGCGAACTGCTGGGCGCCCGCGAACGCCGGTGGGTAGGCGGCCATCCGGCGCGGGAGTCCGTCCATCCCCATGACGAGCATCGCGCCGAAGGCGAAGACGACGCCGGCCATCGAGAGCCAGAAGTGGATGGCCGCGAGGGTGTGGTTGTACGTCCGGCCGGTGAACAGCGGGTACCAGTAGTACGAGGCCGAGAACAGCGCGAAGACGATGGTTCCCACGAAGAGGAAGTGAAAGTGCCCGACGACGTAGATGGTCCCGTGGAGGAAGTCGTCGACCGGGACGGCGGCGACGAAGACGCCCGTGACGCCACCGACGACGAAGTTCGCGATGGCGCCGACGGCGAACAGCATCGGGGCGTCGAGGCGGATGCGGCCGTTCCACATCGTCGCTAGCCAGTCGAGCACCTTCACGGAACTCGGGACGGCGATGGCGAGCGTGACGGCCATGAAACTCGACTGGATTCGCGGGTCGAGGCCCGTCGTGAACATGTGGTGTGCCCAGAGACCGAAGGAGAGCACGCCGATGGCGAGCGTCGAGTAGACGGCGCCCTCGTAGCCGAACAGCCGACGGCCGGAGAAGCGCGGAATCACGAGGCTCAGGATGCCCATCGGCGGGAGGACGAGGATGTAGACGACGGGGTGGCCGAAGAACCAGAACATGTGCTGGAAGCCGAGCGGGTCGCCGACGAAGAACGGCGTCCCGGCGACGCGGTCGAGGACGAGCATCAGCGCCGCGGCCATCAACATCGGGAAGGCGAACAACACCATCCCGCTGGTCACCAGCATCGTCCACGAGAAGATGTCGAGGCGGTGCCACGGGACGGTCCGCTCGGAGACGACGGTCGTCAGGAAGTTCGCGGCGTTGGCGACGAACCCCGCGCTGGCGACGAAGATGCCCGCGAGGACGATGGTGACGCCGGCGTTCTGCTTCTCTAGCGAGAGCGGCGGGTAGAACGTCCACCCGGTCATCGGCGGTTCGATCACGTGGTAGCCGACGAGGTCGGTCAGGAGACCGATGCGGACGACGACGATGGCCGGCGGGAGGAGCCACAGACACGCGGCGTTCACGCGGGGGAGAGCCACCTCGTCGGCGCCGACGAGCGTCGGCAGGAGGTAGCTCCCGAGACCGAAGACGACGGGTACCGCGAAGAGGAAGAGCATCGTCAGCCCGTGGGCGGTGAACAGCGCGTTGTACGTCATCTCGCCGTAGATGTTCGCCTTCGGCGTCAGCAGCGCCGTCCGGAGCATCATCGCGTCGACGGCGCCCCACAGTCCGGTCCCCGTCCCGACGACGAGGTAGAGGAGACCGAGGCGCTCGTGGTCGGTGGTCAGAACCCACCGGAGCGGCCACAGCGGGTCGAGGCGGTCAACGTCGTCCATCGTCCTCGTAGAGGGTGAGGTAGTCGGGGAGCGGTTCGACCCGGAGGAACGTCGCGGCGCCGACGAGACCGACGACGCTCGCGGCGAGCATCAGGAGGTCCGGCGAGACCGTGTAGAGGGCGCCGCCGACGACGGAACTCGGGACGACCAGCGCGTTCCGGACCGTCCGGTAGGAGCGACCCGCCCGTTCGTTGCCGGCGTCCGAGAGTTGTTCGACGAACACCTCGCGGGCCGGTTGGCCGACGAGGCGCAGACCGAACACGCCGAACAGCACGGCGACGGCGAGGACGTCCTGTCCGGCGAGGAAGAGCAGGCCGGGGAACGCGGCGGTCACCACGAGGCTGCCGGCGAGCGTCGAGCGCGCGCCGAACTCGCGGACGAGTTCCTCGCCGAGTGGGGCGCTGACGAGTGCGACCGTCGCCTCGACGGCCATGAACAGCGAGAACACGACCACGCTGTCGAGGTGGACACCGAGGACGGACGCGTCGAGGTTCTTCACACTCATCACGTAGAGGACGAGGAACATATGAATCATCCCGACGGCGAACCGGGCGAGCGTGTCGCCGACGAGCAGCGGTTCGAGGTCGCGGGGGAACGAGCGGAGGTCGGCGGAGAGCCGTTCGACCCCGCGGAACTCGATGCGCTCGGGGGGCTTCCCGCCGGTCCCGATGACCAACTGGACGACGAGCGCGGTGAACCCGAGCGCGCCCCCGAGTGCGACGAGGACCTGGAACCCCGGGTGGAACGAGAGGAAGTAGAACACCACGACTACGGGGACCATCCCGACGACCAGCGCGCCGCGGCGGAGCATCTCGCCGGTGTCGAGACCGGTGACGAGCGCCTCGTGGGGCGTCCGGCGGCGGACGTTCGCGAAGGCGGTCCCGGCACCGCGGAGTCGCCAGGTGTAGACGAACACCTGCCCGACGAGCAACCACATCCACGCCGGGAGGTGGACCCCCAGCGGGTCGGTCTTCTCGAACGGTGGGGCGGCCAGCCAGATCACCATCCCGAGAGTGGAGAGACAGCCGACGACGACGAGGACGAGTCGCTCGTCGGCGCTCTCGGGCAGTTCGCCGCTCAGGTACGGGAACACCATCCCGAGGAACATCCCCAGCGTCCCGAACAGGCCGATCGTCAGACCGGAGGCGCCGACGTGCGCGAGTTGGCCGGCGAAGAATCGGTTGGTGAACTGGACGACCAGGTCGTAGCCGAGGACGCTCGTCGCGAGGACGAGAATCTCCGGGCGGCCGCCGACGAGGTCGCCGAGTGACTCGACGTCCGAGAGTGGGTTCGGCCCCAGGGGACCGTCCGAGTCGTCCACGGCCATCTACTCGACGACGACGCGGACGGCTTCGACAGTTCGGCGCCCGAGGAGGACGAGCGCGCGGCCGACGCGACGGAGCGCGTTCCAGACCGTGGCGAACCCACTCCCGACGAGTCGTCCACCGCGTGCGAGGAGCTTCACCCCCCGACTCAGGTCGTGGGCCGCGGACTCGGCGAGTCGGAACGCCGTCCGGAGGGCGCTCGCGAGTTCCGAGAGTCCCTCGGCGACGAGACTCGCCGCCTCGCGGAGGTCGGCCACGACGGCCGCGACGAGACCCGGGATGGCGACGAGCGTGTCCTCGACCGACTCGCGGCCGAAGGCGACCGACGCCTGCCAGAGGAAGATGGCGGTGAACAGGAGGTTCAGCCACAGCGTGTAGCCGTGCGAGATGGTCCTGCCCGTCTCGCCCGCGGCCGGGATGAGGCCCGCGAAGCCGAAGACGTAGTGGACGACGACGCCGGCGACGACGGACGCGAAGGCGTACGAGAGGAAGATGACCGTCGCCATCGTCGTTCCGTAGTAGCGCTTGTAGGTGTTGACCAGCGGCGGGATGATCATGTCGGCGTAGATGAACGACATGATGGCGCCGAAGGGGACACCGTTCGTCCAGAGGATGACGGCGAAGGGGATGTTCCCGACCGAGCAGAGGAACGTGACGACGCCGATGACGACGCCGAGGACGGCGGCGACGACGACGCCACCGAAGCCAGCCTCCGCGGGGAAGAGCTGTGCCCACCACGTCTTGGGGACGAACGCGCCCAGGAGGGAGGCGATGACGAAGCCGACGAAGATGTCTTCCCAGAGCATGTCCCACTCCTTCATCGTGTTCCGCGAGGCGTCCTTCCACCCTTCGAGGGAGGTGGCCTTCTCCTGCCACCCGCGCTCCTCGTCGGGGTTGCGCTCCATGTGCTGGTAGGAGCTCAGACACCCGCCACAGCAGAAGTACTTCGTCTCGCCGTGGAACGTCTCGGAGGCGGTGTCCGGGTCGTCGAGGTCGACCGACATCCCGCAGGCCGCACACTGGATGTCTTCGAGCGAGAGGACGTGCTCGCGGGCGCCCTCGAACACCGACTCGGGGACGTAGTTCATCCAGAGGTAGGCGATGACGACGACCGCGATGACGCCGCCGACGATTTCGCCCACGACGAACTGCCAGCCGAGGAGGACGAGCATGACGAGGAACAACTCGGCGACGAGGTCCGTGGCGGCGAACTGGTAGGCCGCGATGCTCGCCGGTGCGGAGGCCCCTTTCTTGAAGAGCGACTTCGCCGTCGAGGTGGCGGCGAACGAACACGACGACGAGGCGGCGCCCAGGGCCGTCCCGAGTCCGACCTCTTCCCAGTCGTCTCCGCCGAGGTACGACGTCATCGTCTCCTCGGAGACGAACGTCTCGACTGCGCCCGTGATCGTGAACCCGAGAACGAGTGCCCACCAGGTGTCCCACAACATCCCGAAGAAGAGGGCGAACGCTCGGGCGACGTCTTCTAGAACCATGATTGTGTAGCTGGTAGCGGATTTTTACCGCTAGTATCTATCTTCAATTTATACTCCAAAGGTCTAAAAACCCCTCGGCCGTCCGCGCTCACTTAGTGCGTTCGAGGATGGTTCCGCCGGTTCCGACGGCGATGGCGGGGTTGCCCGGCGACGCGAGGAGCGCGCCGTGGAGGTGGACGTCGGTCGTGGGGTGGTCCGCAACCCACCCGTTCGCACCGAAGCGGTAGACGTGGCTGTCCTCGCCGACGAGGAGTCCGCTCTGTCGCGAGCGCTCGATGGCGTTGAACGTCTTCGCGTCGAGGTCGAGGTCGGTCCACTCGAAGCCGTCGAAGCGGTAGAGGTGGCCGTCCCCACCCGCGACGTCGATGGTCGTCGCGTCGAAGGGGGCGATGTCGTGGAGGGCGACGCTCGACCCCGAGATTCCGATCTGCTTCCAGGAGTGTCCACCGTCGACGGATTCGAGGACCTCGCTGTTCGAGTTACAGAGGTAGAGGAAGCCGTGGGTGTCGAACTCGATACCCGTCGAGGACGCGCCGCCGCCGGGCTTTTGGAACGAGTCGACCCAGTTCATCGACCCGTGGTCGTTCTGTCCGTAGAGGAGTTCGCCGGAGCTGTTCGTCAGGAAGACCCACTCCGTCCCCGAGAGACCGACGGTGGCGACGCCGGTCCACGACGAGGTGTGTCCCTCGGGGTAGGAGTAGTCCGTGAACTGGTCGGCGTGGACGTCGTAGCGCGCGACGACGCCGCCGCCGCCACAGAGCCAGAGGGCGCCGCCGTTGTCCGTCACGGCCGCACTGACCAGCGCGGTGTCCTGCCCCTGTGGCCCGTGTTCGAGGACCGGCGACCAGTCCCCATCGCCGCGCTTCAGGACGACGCCACCGGCGCCGACGGCGAACGGGCCACCGCGAGTGCCGACGACCTCGTAGAGGGTGCCCTGTACCGGCGAGTCGACCGGCGACCACGCCGAGTCCGGCGTCGAGTCCGACGATCCGCCGAGACAACCGGCGAGACCGCTGGCGAACGCCGACCCGGCCACTGCGAGGTACGCACGACGAGTTCGTTGCATTGGCTGGTGAGTTGTATTCCCATTGTATTCGAGGAAATAAATCGGTTGTGCCCGTGCCGTCGCGACCGAGCGTGTGGCTCAGAAGGCGACGGGCAGGGCGGGTTGGAGACCGAGCACGACGACGCCGGCGATCAGACAGAGGATGCCGGTCGCGTCGGCGAGTTCCTCGCCCCAGACGGGGATGCGCTCGGCGGCGATCACGAACGTGAAGGCGAGCATCCAGAACTGGTTCATCTCCCCGAAGAACGGCATGAGGAGGAAGAAGACGCCGAAACTGATGATGATGCACTTCACACCGTGGTGGAGGCCGTGGGATAGTCCCTCTCGGAGGCCGGCGTCGCGCGGTTCGACGCGGGCACAGCACTCCCGCAGGAAGGACT
Source organism: Halospeciosus flavus (assembly GCF_029814175.1). Taxonomy (GTDB): domain Archaea; phylum Halobacteriota; class Halobacteria; order Halobacteriales; family Halobacteriaceae; genus Halospeciosus; species Halospeciosus flavus. Next base: position 1,570,150 of record NZ_CP122312.1, read on the forward strand.
GTTTGAACTCCGAGAGCTGGTAGAACCCGGTGAGCACGAGGACCGTCCCGAAGACGAGGGGCGTGTGGGCCTTCGTGACGCCGTAGATGCCGCCGGGGAGGGCGAATTCGAAGGCGAGCGGGACGACGGCCGAGAGCATCCAGACGAGGTTGTAGCCGGCGAAGAAGACGACGATAGTCGCCGCGACGGCGGGAGTCGACCCGCTGAGCGCGTTCGCGTAGTCGCGGCCGTAGCGGGCCATCGCGACGTACATCATCGCCCACATCATCACGCCCCACATCACGAAGTACTTCGCGACGGCGGTGACCGTCCCGACGTGTGCGACGGCGGCCTCGACGGCACCGGGCGCGGCCATCGGGATGCCCTGCTCCATCAGCCACATCATCCCGGGCATGGGGACGTGGCCACGGAGGAGGAGGAACCACCAGACGGCGTTGACGAGCACCAGGCCGGTGACCGTCGCGGTCGTCCGGTTCGACTCGACGCCGAGCGCCTCCGTGTCGAAGCGACTGTCGAGTTGCTCGTCGAAGTGCTCGCGGAAGCTCATCGAGTCACCTCGCGGGCGGCGTTGGCGGCGTGTCCGTAGGTGTGGAGCGACTCGTCCGTGTCGTGGTCGCCGAAGGGCCAGAATCGGAACATCGGTCGTGGTATGTTCGTTTCTACGCACCAGACGGCTTAATTAATTACGGCCGGAAACAGTCTGAAAATAGACTATCGCTCGTGGGGCGGACGCTCTCGCTGCGGCGTGAACGTTCCAGGCGCCGAGGTCCGCTGGACGACCGTCGCGACGCGGAGGATGTACGCGAAGAGGATGGAGAACGGGAGGAACGAGACCGCCAGTCCGGCGGCGACGAGGACGAGCAGCGGCGTCGCGTTCACGATGGGTGGGTAGCCGCTGGCGTACAGCATGACGATGAACGTCGACGCGAGGAAAGAGGCGATGCCGCTGTACGCGAGCCACCGCGAGAGGGCGGCAAGTTCCTGCTGGAGGTAGACCGACTTGAAGTACTGCCGGGCGACGTCGACGGCGACGAGGAGTTCTTGGAGCGTGGCGAGCGTCTCTTCGGCCCCCGTCGAGAGGTCGTCGGCGTGTTCGGCGCGGATGTGTCGAACCCGGTTGACGTACGTCGAGTAGTCGTGGTTCATCATCGGCAGGAGGATGGCGAACAGCGTCGAGCCGTGTGCGGCCACCTCGGCTTCGACTTCCTCGATGTCCTCGTCGAGGTCGCGGACGAAGTCCCCGACGGCGTGACGCGTCTCCTCGGGCGCGGTGCTCACGTCGTCGAGGAGCGTCTGCGACCGGTCGCGGACGGTCTCCAGGACGAGCGTGAGGAACGCCGAGGGGTCGGTCGGCGAGACCGGCGTGTCGGCGAGTTCCTCGACGTCCGCGCGGAACGACCGGACGTCGTCGAGGCGCTCGCGCAACCCCTCCGGCGTGCCGAACAGCCGCGTCATCGTCAGCGAGTTGATGGCGATGACGATGGGGACGAACGAGAACAGCCCCGCGATGATGGTCGAGAACATCGTCGTCACGAAACTGCTCTCCCGGACGCCGATGACGTCGACGATACCGAGGGAGAACGTCAGGAGGAACATACCGCCCGTGAGCGCACCGACGAGGTGCCAGCGATTCCCCTCCAGGACGAGCCACCGGTGGGCGTCGTGTCGTCGTTCTTCGTCGGCGAGGGCGAGGGCGCCGAGTAGACCGGCCCCCCACCCGTACCTCGCGAGGACGCGGACCGCGACCAGACCGAGTCTGGCCGCGACGTGCACTCCCGCGAACAGGAGGCCGAAGAGCTTCACACCGTACCCGAGGACGTCGTTTTTCGAAACGGACATAGCTGGTAGTTGCTGGTTACACGCCGAAGATGCGACTGAGTCCACCCTCGGTGGCGAGCGAGGAGAGGACGAGCGCGAGCGAACCGATCATCAGGATGAGGACGAGGACCCGACGGAGGATGGTCGAACGCGTACTCCGCAGGTTCGTCCAGGCCTTCGGGTGGTAGCCGAGGTACCAGAGGCTGATGATCGAACCGAGGTTGATCGAGAGCATGTTCACGAGGACGACCGCACCGGAACCGACGACGGCCATCGGCCGGCCCCACGCGATACCGACGCCCATGACGCCGATCGGCGGGACGAGTGCCGCGGCCATCATGACGCCGACCAGTTCGACGGATCCGCTCGTCGAGAGGCTGATGGCGCCCGCGATGCCGGCGCCGATGGCGACCGTGATGAGCAGGAACGTCGGTGACGAGTAGTTGCTCAACTGCAAGGTCTGCGCGACGTTGATCCCCTTCGGGACCAGCGCGGTCACCTTCGCGAAGTAGGCGAACGCCGTCGCGGCGACGATGGCGAGGACGCCGCCGACGATTTGGTGTTCGGCCGCCCGGGCGAACAGGTGCTCGTCGTCGAGGACGGTCGAGACGCTCGTCGCCATCGGCGGGCCGATGAGCGGGGCGATGACCATCGAGCCGACCAGCACCGAGAGGGAGTTGAGGAGGACCCCCGAGGTCGCGACGATGGCCGCGATGGCGGTGAGGATCGAGTAGATAGTGAGGTCCGGGAGCATGTCGGCGGCCGTCGAGTGCAACTCGTCGCGCGAGATACGCTCGGGACCTTCGGACTCCATGACACCGTGCTGTTCGCGAATGTCGAGTCGGGGCGAGACGACGGCCTCGGGGTCGCTCACGACGGTGTAGACGTCTTTGCCCGCGTTGATGTCCACGAGGCTCTCGTCGACCTCGTCCTGAATCCACTCGACCTCGCCCGCGGGGAGGGTGAAGATGACGATGGCGGAGTCGTCCGCGTCCGCGGTTTGGTCCGAGACCGCGAAGTCGATGTTCTCCTGTTCGAGAACGTCGGTGACCCGGTCGCGGGCCTCCGCGGACATCACCATCATCTCCACTTTCCGCATGTCTTGACGTGCCATTCCTATCGCCTCCTGGGGGGTGCACTCGGTCGGTGAGAGAGCGATACCACCGGATCCGTGCCCGAGAACGAGCGCGTCTCGCCTCTCGCGCTCCGCTCGGGCGACTCACAATTCATACTCTCTTGTACCTATAAAATTATAGAATCTGGCTACGTAAAAAATGACTGGCCAGTGAAGACACTGGAGACTGTGTCCACGTTGTAGACACTGCCGCACGCGTGAAGAAAAACGGAGAGCCGCAGCCCGAGAGTCTACAGGCGCGTGACGTTCGTCGCGCGCGGGCCTTTCTCGGACTGTTCGATGTCGAACTCCACCTCTTGTCCCTCCTCGAGGTCGGGACCACCGACGTCCTCCATGTGGAAGAACACGTCCTCGTCGGACTCGTCGGTTTCGATGAAGCCGTACCCTTTCTCGTCGTTGAAGAAGTCTACCGTACCGGTTGCCATCAGCGGAACTCCACCTAGACAAACGGTACCGAGGTACTTAATCGCTCCGCCGCGAGTGAACGTCCACTTTTTCCACCGTCTGCACCCTACTTGACGATATGGGCGAGAGCAGCGAGTCGAAGTGGGCCGAAGTGTCGACGCCGGTCTCGTCGACGCTCTACGCCGTCGAACGCACTCGCAGTGGCGCAGTCGCCGTCGGAAGTGGCGGGAACATCCTCGTCCGACGCGACGGCGGGTGGACGACCGCCGACGCGGACGGCCCGGGCGACGCCGGGAACTCGCTGTACGCGGCCGCGAGCACCGACGACGGGAAGCGCGTCTGGTTCGGCGGGTCCAGCGGCGCACTCGGGTACTACGACGTCGCGGCCGACGAGGTCGTCGACTACTCCGCACCCGAGGGAATCACGGGGTCGTGGAAGGCCATCGCCGTCGCCGGAACCGCCGGCAGGGAGAAGGTCCTCGTCGCCAACGGGAGCGCCGAAGTACTGAGCGGAACGATTTCGGGCGGGAAGCCCGAGACGGTCGACTGGGTCTACGCAGCCAGTTCGGACGACGGCGACGGTCTCGGCGGCGGGTCGAGCGTCCACTCCATCGAGGCGGGACCCGACGCCCCCTACGCGACGAACTCCAGCGGCGGGCTGTTCCACGTCGTCGACGGCCAGTGGGTCCACACCGGGATCGAGGCGGCCGAGTCGACGATATACGACGTCCACGTCGACGAGCAGGTCACCCTCGCAGTCGGCGCCAACGGGTACGTCTACCGCCGAGTCGACTCCTCGTGGGAAGCCTCCGACGTCGCAAGCGGCCCGCTCTACGGCGTCGGCCGCGACCCGAAGGGTCTCGTCGCCGTCGGGGCCAGCGGGCGGCTCTTCCGCCGCGTCGCACCGGGCCAGTGGACCCGCGTCCAAACCCCGATGGACGAACCGCTACGCGACCTCGAACTCGCGACCGATCCCGAACTCGTCGTCGGCGGGAGCGGGACCATCCTCGAACGACCGACGCCCGAGAAGAAGTCCGGCGGGTCGAACCGTGACGCCGACTCGACGCCGAATTCGTCGTCGGGACCGTCGAAGTCGTCGACACCACAGCAATCGAACACCAACGAGGAGTCGCGCTACAACGAGTAGTGAGCCGTCTCGACCGTCCCTCGACGGCAGCCTCTCGTGTCGCAGGTATCGGGTACTCGGAGCGACGGGTGAAGCCGCTGGTGACGTGACTAGACGTCAGCGAAGAAGTGTAGGAAATCTGGTAGTAGTCCCGGGCAGATTCGAACTATCGAACGACTCGTTTCCCTCGTCCTTCGGAGTCCGAATCTGCGGGCTATCCGCTCCTCACCGTCGTTCGTCGCAGAATAGTCCCGGGCAGATTCGAACTGCCGTCACGGGCTTACTTCCCCGTACGCTGGAAACCGCACGAGTCCAAAGGCCCGTATGATTGGCCACTACACCACGGGACTGCTCACTAAGGTGTAGGAACGCAGGCGCACAATAAGGTTACTTTCTCCGGTCGAGTGTGACCGCGCCGCTCTCGACGTACCGATGACAGGGTCGACAGAGCGTGACGACGTTCTCTAGCGTGTGAGCATCCTGTGGATCGTCGAAATCCCGAACCCGACGGAGGTGGTGGACGTCGGGGTTCCGGTCGAGTTGTTCCTCCGTCTCTCCGCAGTGCTGGCAGGTGTACTCGTCGCGCTCCAGTGCGCGTCGCCGAACGCGCCACCACTTCTTCCCGTAGTCGAGAGTCCCGCCCTCCCACTGGTGGTGGTCCTCCCCGACGACGTTCTCGGAGAGCCACGCGCCGTAGCAGTCGGCGTCGCAGAACTGGCCGTACCCCTCCTCGCGAACGTCCGACAGGAGTCGTTCGAGTTCGGCCCCACAATGCTCGCACGGGACTCGCTCCCGGTCGACGCGCTCCGAGTAGTTCTCGGGGAGGAGACCTTCGGCCGACTCTACACACGCAGAACAGTACACTCCTTCCTTGTCCGAGGGGTAGTACTCGAAGTCGTCACCACAGGTCTGGCACGTCGCCGTCCGCTTCGCACCCCGCCAGTTCCCGTTCATCTCGCCCTTCGCCGAGTAGCAATCGTCGCAGTACACCCGCCGCGATTTGGGGTCGTAGAACTCGACGTCAAACTTCTCACACGTCCGGTTCGGGAGCGGGTCGCCGTGGACTTTCGTGTGGTGCTGGCGCATCCCTCGCTCGGTAGCCAGCGTCGTTCCGCAGGTCGGACAGTCCATACCGCGGACACTCGACGCCGCGTGATGAACCCGACCCAAGCGTGGTGAAAGTGAAGAGGGTCTCGCCTTTCCGAGATTCTCGCTCACTCCGTTCGCTCCGAATCTCGCCCGTTCCGAATCTCCCTGCTCGCGTGTCGCTCCCTCCGGTCGCTCCCGCTCGCCTTCCGGAGATTCTCGCTCACTCCGTTCGCTCCGAATCTCCTAGTCGTCGGCCTCGACGCCCATCTCCTCGACGAGGTGTTTGCAGGCGTCGGCCTCGGGGTCGAAACACTCCGGGCAGTCGGGTTCCCGGTCGACGAGCATGTCGAGGCGGTCCGCAACCGTCTCGTCGATGACGGGTTCGAGTTGGCCGGCCTCGTCGCGAAATTCCTCGACGTCGAGGACGTTCGCGAGGAAGCGTTCGAGAATGCAGTAGGTCTGGAGGGCGTCGCGGGCCCGCTCGATGCCCTCGTCGGTGAGACTCGTCCCCTTGTACTTCTCGTGTTCGACGAGTCCGCGGTCGGCGAGTTTCCCGACCATCTCGTTCGCGCTGGCGGGACTCACGTCGAGCGCGTCGGCGAGCGCACCGGTCGAAGCGGGACCGTCCTCCTGCAACTGGACGAGGTAGATCGTCTTGAGATATTGGTCTGCAGTGTTCACGGGAGACACCTCCGGCGGCGAGCGCGGGGTCGGATCGTTCGAGTCGTCGATTCGGCGGCGTTCATGCGCGCTCCTCCATGAGTTCGGCGATCTCTTCGACTCCCTCCGCCTCGGCCTCGCGGATGTCCCGGAGGGTGTCGAGGAGTTCCTCGCGGTCGACGCCGAAGTCGGCGTCGCTCGCCTCGACCGCCTCGACGAGGTCGTCGTAGAACTTGTACGCGGTCTCTTCGCCGTTGAGTTGGTCGTAGAGGACGCTGTCGAAGTCCGTCCCGTCGCGGGCGTACTGCGCCTCGACGATGGCTTCGATGTCCTCGAAGGGGACGCTCTCGGCGTCGAGTTCGTCGATGAGCGCTTCGAGTCGGCGCCGGTGTTTGGCGGACTCCTCGCGAGCGTCTTCGAGGAGGTCCTCGATTCGCTCGTCGCGTTCGTCCTCGGGGAGTCGCTGGTAGTGCTGGTAGGCGCGTACCTCGACGACCTCTTCGAGGACGACGCCGATCTGGAGGAGGCGAGCGAGTTGCTCGTCCGACTCGACGCGGGCGGCCGACTTCACGCCGAGCCACCCCCGTCCGGGCCTGTTCGCATACACGCCCCTTCGTGCGCGCGGACTTAAGCCATGCCGTCTCTCGACGCGGGCGCTCGGCACCCGGTGCCGTCGCTCGGTGTGGGAGACGGAGCGGAGAAGAGAGACGAGAGAAGCGCGAAAGAAGCGAGACCGAGACGGAGACGTCGCGAGTTACTGTCGGAGGCGCTCGGCGATGCGCTCTTCGAGGTCGTCGCGGAGTTCCTCGACCTCGATCTCTTCGAGGACGGGGACGAAGAAGCCCTCCACGAGCATGTTCTTCGCGGATTGCGGGTCGACGCCGCGCGAGACCATGTAGAAGAGGTCCTCCTGGTCGATCTGGCCGACCGTCGCGGAGTGGGAGGCCTCGGTGTCGTGGTTGTTGATGATGAGCTTCGGGGAGGCGTCGGCCTCGGACTCGTCGCTCAGCATCAGGGTGTTCTCACGCTGGTAGGACGAGGTGTCCCACGCGTCGCGGCCGACGTCCTGGACACCCTCGTAGACGGAGCGGGAGTGGTCGTCGATGACGCCGCGAGTGACGAGGTCCGCCGTCGTGTGCTCGGCCTTGTGCCAGACCTTCGAGTCGAGGTCGAAGTGCTGGTCCTCGTGGCCGAAGAACGCGCCGACGATCTTCGTCTCGGAGCTGTCGCCGTTGAGTTCGGTGGCGACGGAGGTCTTCGTGAGACGGGAGCCGAGGTTGCCCTCGATCCAGTCGACCGTGGCGTACGTGTCGGCGTCGCCACGCTTGATGGTGTAGTTGTAGGTCGTCTGGTCGAAGTCCTGCAGCGACCCGTACTGGACGTAGGAGTTCTCCCCGGCGTCGACTTCGACGACACCGGAGTAGTAGCGCTCGCCTTCGACGTCTTCGCCGGTGTCCTGGCGCTCCAGGATGGTGACCGAGGAGGACCCCTCGGTGACGACGAGCGTGTAGTTGAACAGCGAGCGGCCGTTCATCGTCGTCCGGATCTTCACGTCCTCGGCGTCGACGCCGCGGGGGACGTAGACGAGCGTACCGGTCGTGAAGAGCGCGGTGGAGAGCGCCGTCAGGCGGTTCTCCTGCGGGTCGACGTTCTGGCCGAAGTGCTCCTCGACGAGTTCGGAGAGGTCCGCGTCGTCGAACGCCTTGTGGAAGGGAACCACGGTGGCGTCGTCGACGCCGACCCAGTCCTTCTCCTCGGTCTGTTCGAGGGGTTCGACGAGCGTCTCGAAGTCGAGGTCTTCGAGGTTCGTCCACTTGCGGCCGGGCGTCTCGATGACGCTCGGGAAGTCGAGGTCCTCGATGGCGTCGAGGGCCTCGAGACGGGTCTCGAGGAGCCACTCGGGCTCACCGCGTTCCTCGGCGATGCGACGGACGGTTTCTTCGGAGATGTCCTTGTGCAACTGCGTGCTCATGGGTTACCCGAGGCTTCCCTCCATCTCGAGTTCGATGAGGCGGTTGAGTTCGACCGCGTACTCGATGGGCAGTTCCTCCGTGATGGGTTCGATGAACCCGGCGACGATCATCTGCTTGGCGTCGTCGTCGTCCAGTCCGCGCGACTGGAGGTAGAAGACGTCTTCGTCGCCGATCTTCCCGACGGTCGCCTCGTGGGCGACGTCGACCTTCGACTCGTTGATCTCCATGTACGGCATGGTGTCGGAGGTCGACTCGTTGTCGAACATCAGCGCGTCACACTCGACGGACGTGCTGGAGTTCTCGGCGCCGTCGGCGATGTGGACGAGACCGCGGTAGTTGGTGCGGCCGCCGTCCTTCGAGATGGACTTCGACTCGATGGTCGACTTCGTCTCGGGGGCGTTGTGGTAGACCTTCGCACCGGTGTCGATGTTTTGGTCCTCGCCGGCGAACGCGATGGTGATGTGGTTGTCCGTCGCGCCGCGGCCCTTGAGGATGGTACACGGGTAGAGCATCGTGGCCTTCGAGCCCATCGAGCCCGAGATCCACTCCATCGTGCCGTTCTCCTCGACGATGGCGCGCTTCGTGTTGAGGTTGTAGGTGTTCTTCGACCAGTTCTGCACCGTGGAGTACTGGACGTGGGCGTCCTCGCCGACGAACACTTCGACGCCACCGGAGTGGAGGTTGTGCGAGCCGTACTTCGGCGCGCTACAGCCCTCGATGTAGTGGACTTCGGAGCCTTCCTCGGCGATGATGAGCGTGTGCTCGAACTGGCCCATCCCCTCGGAGTTCATCCGGAAGTAGGCCTGCACGGGCATGTTGACCGTCACGTCCTCGGGGACGTAGACGAACGACCCGCCGGACCAGACGGCGCCGTGGAGCGCGGCGAACTTGTTGTCGCTCGGGGGGACGCACTTCGTCATGAAGTACTCCTTGACGAGCTCGGGGTACTCCCGAACGGCCTCGTCCATGTTGCAGAAGACGACGCCCTTCTCTTCCCAGCGCTCCTGCATGTTCTGGTAGACGACCTCGGACTCGTACTGGGCGCCGACGCCGGAGAGCGCCTCGCGCTCGGCCTCGGGGATGCCCAGCTGTTCGAAGGTATCCTGGATCTCGTCCGGGAGGTCCTCCCAGTTGTCCGCGCCCGAGCGCTTGTCGACGTCGGGGCGGATGTAGGGGACGATCTGTTCGATGTCGACCTCGGACAGGTCGGGCTGACCCGGCCAGTCGGTCGGCATCGGCATGTTCTGCCAGTGCTCGAGTGCGCGGAGGCGCCGTTCGAGCATCCAGTCGGGTTCGTCCTTGTCCTCGGAGATGAGGCGGACCGTCTCCTCGGTCAGGCCCTTCCCCGTCTCGAAGGCGGACTTCTGCTCCTTCTTGAACTCGAAGCGAGCTTCCGTGTCGGTCTCCTTGAGGTGGTCTTGTTCTTCGGAACTCATTGTTGATTGTTGGTTACGTCTGTAGTCATATGGGGCTTTGCTAGCCGGGTTGGGTTACGCGGTCTCGTAGACTTCCTCGCGGACCCAGTCGTAGCCCTTGTCCTCGAGCTTCTCTGCGAGCTCGGGGCCACCCTCCAGGGCGATTTCGCCGTCGATCATGATGTGGACCGTGTCGGGCTCGACGTAGTCGAGGATGCGCTGGTAGTGCGTGATCTGGAGAACGCCGGTGTTCTGCTCGTCGCGCAGGGCTTCGATGCCGTTGGCGACGTCCTGCAGACGGTCGATGTCCAGCCCGGAGTCGATCTCGTCGAGCACGGCGATGGCCGGCTCGAGGATGGCGGCCTGGAGGACCTCGTTTTGCTTCTTCTCGCCGCCCGAGAAGCCCGCGTTCAGGTAGCGCTGGGCGAACTGCTCGTCCATGTCCAGTTGCTCCATCTTCTCGGAGAGGAGCTGCTGGAACTCGGCGACGCCGATCTCGCCCTCGTCGGCGGGACCCTCCATCGGGGAGGTCTCGTAGCCGGCTTCCTCTTCTTCTTCCTCCTCGCCCTCTTCCTCGAAGAGCAGCTCGTTGCGCTCCTCGATCTTGGCGTTGAGTGCCGTACGGAGGAAGTTCGTCATCGTGACGCCCTCGATCTCCGCGGGGTACTGGAACGCGAGGAAGATGCCGAGCGCCGCGCGCTCGTTCGGCTCTAGTTCCAGGAGGTTCCAGGTGCGCTTCTCCTCGGGAATCTCCTCGACGCCCTCGAAGTCGTCGGCGTCGAGGTGGAGCAGTACTTCACCTTCGGTAACCTCGTAGGCGGGGTGGCCGGCGATGACCTTGGAGGTCGTCGACTTGCCACTGCCGTTGGGTCCCATCAGGGCGTGAATCTCGCCGGAGCTGACCTCGAGGTCGACTCCGTTGAGAATCTTCTCCCCCTCCTCGGCCACTTCCGCGTGGACGTTCTTGAGTTCGAGCGTAGCCATTGATTAGGTCATCCAAAAGAAGGGTTCTTGCACGCATAATGCTTACGCATTTTCGGGGTGACGCTTTCTGGAACTGAAAAATCAGTTTTCGATTCTGAAACAGTTTCGCGCGGGGAAAGAGCGAAAACCCCACCGGACGCAGAACGGGGTATGACCGACGACACACCACTCGACGGACGAACCGCACTTGTCACCGGGGCGAGCGCAGGTATCGGCGCGGCGACGGCCCGCGCGCTGGCACGGGACGGCGCCGACGTCGTCCTCGCCGCACGGAGCGAGGAGCGACTCAGCGAACTCGCCGCCGACGTCAGCGCCACCTACGGCGTCGAGGCGGAGGCCGTCCCCACGGACGTCACCGACGAGGACGCCGTCGCCGCGATGGTCGAGGCCACCGTCGACGAGTTCGGCGGACTCGACGTCCTCGTGAACAACGCCGGTCTCGCCCGCGGCGGCGACGTCGCCGAGATGTCCACGGACGCGTACCGAACGATGATGGACGTCAACTGCGACGGGATGTTCTTCGCCACCCGCGAGGCGCTCCCTCACCTCGTCGAGAACGAGGGGAACCTCGTCTTCGTCGGGAGTTTCGCCGGGCAGTACCCCCGGCCCGGGAACCCGGTGTACGCCGCGACGAAGTGGTGGACCCGCGGGTTCGCCCACAGCGTCGAGGCGGCCTACGGCGACGAGGGATTGGCGGTCACCGTCGTCAATCCCACGGAGGTCCGCTCGGAGTTCGGCAGCGAAGTCGGCGACCCCTTCGAGGAGCGCTTCGAACCCGGCGAGGCGAGCGAACCCGCGGAGATCGCCGACGCCATCGCCTTCGCCGCCCGACAGAAACCGCCGTCGACGGTCAGCGAACTCGACCTCTACCGCCGCGACAAGTTCGCCCACTTCTGAGGGGCGGAGTGAGGTTCGGGTGAACTCTTTTGTCGGACGGAGAGAAATATCGTGTTAATGGGTACCACTGAACAACATACGGCAGTGGGCGTCGGACGTCTCGTCGAACTCCTGTTCGTCGTCGCCGTCCTCGGGAGCGTCGCGATGCTCGGCGGCGTCGCGTACGACCAGACGACCGCCACGACGACGCCGGTCGAGGTCGTCGAGGTGAACGCCGACCCGGTCGGCGACGACGCCACGAACCTCCAGAGTGAGTACGTCGTCGTCCGAAATACGGGAGAAGATACCCTCCGTCTCGGGTCGTGGCAACTGACCGACGGTGAGCACGCGTACACGTTTCCCGAAGGCGTCACTCTCGAACCCGGGGAAACCGTGACTGTCTCCACTGGCGGCGGCACGGACACCACACACGACCGCTACTGGGGTGCGGGCGAACCGGTGTGGGAGGTCGGCGAGACGGTCGTCCTCACGACGGCCGACGGAGAGCGTCTCCTCTCACATCGGATCGGACCGCACGGTGCCTGACCGGACTCGCCGGAGTCACCACTGCCCCAGACCCGTCTGGGTCTGCCCGGACTTCACCTCGTCCCACGACATGCCCAGCGCCTCGATGATGCGCGCGATGGGGCCTTCGAGGGTCTTCTCGAGCATCTTGTCCCAGTCGATGTCGAACTCCTCGGGGATCTGGTCGGCGTACTCGTAGCAGATGACGTCCGGGTCGCGTTTGAACTCGGCGTACAACGGGTCGGTCTGCGGGTCGAGTCCCTGCTCCGACTCGACGCGCTGCCAGAACTCGGGGTGGACTTTCTCCAGGTAGAGGCGCTTGGGCTTCGACCCGCGCCGGAAGTTCGTCCCGAGCAGGAGGTTGGCGTACTGCGCGCCGCGGACCTGCGCGGTCGGGGTGTCGTAGGCGTCGAGGCGCTTGCCGATGCCGCCGGGGATGCCCACGTCGTCGAGCGAGACCTCGCCGTTCTCGTAGTCCTCGATGACGTCGTGGACGTACTCCTTGATGTCGTCGGTCTCGGCGCCGGTGACGATCTGCTCGATGACGTGTTTCTGGACCTTCTTCGTGATGGGCGCGATATCCGAGCGCTTGTACTCGAAGCCGGTGATGTCGATGTCGTCGACGTCCTTGCCCTCCTTCCAGACGATGTGGCCGGCGTAGCGTTTCTTCTTGCCCGCCTGGAAGAATCGCCGGTAGAGTTTCTCGAACTCGATTTCGAAGAAGTGCTCTTCGGCGTCGAGTTCCTCCAGCGCGAACTCGTCGTAGCGGTCGTTGATGTACTCCTCGATGTCGAAGGAGGTCTCGATGGCCTCCTCCTTGGAGATACCCGGGCCGAGTTCGAGCATCACGGAGTCGGTATTGTGCAGGACGATACCGCCGACGCCGTCGACGAAGTTCTCGTTCTCGGCGACGCTGAGGTCGTAGACGTACCCGTCGTGGTCTACCTCGGTGAGGACTGGGTCACGGCCACCGCGGTAGGAGTCGGCGGTGCGAATCGTGTACGAGTCCTTGCTGTCGCGGTACTTCAGCGAGTGCTTCTTCCCGCGTTGAGTCAGGAGCGTCGAGAGGCCGCCGGCGAGTTCCCGGCTCGTCGTCTCGAAGTCGAAGTTCCGCTCGGCGTACTCTTCCGAGTAGCGAGGGAACTCTCGGGATCCGTCACCCTCGACGAGGACGTCGAGGAAGAGGTCCTGTTCGGCTTCGGGGAGGTGGTAGACGAACGACGGGATACGCTTTCCACGGGACGTCTGCCCGGCGAACTCCCGGAAGAAGACCGCCGAGAGTTCGTTCATCATCTGGAGTTTGAGCGTCCGATCGTCGTAGGTGACCGACCGTTCGCCGTCGTCAGTTTCGTAGTTAACCGTCCGCTCCTCGCGGGCGTCGCTCGCGACGATGCCCGCCGTCGCGTTCTCGAACAGCCGGTGGTAGTCGTCTTGGAGCTGTTCGAGCCACTCACGCCGGGATTCAGCGATGCTCGCACCGAACCTCGAGTCGGTCGTCTCGACAGTCGAAGCACCCCCCTCGGGGACGTACGCGGCGAGTAGTCGGACAAGTGCCCGTCCATCTTCACTGTCGACATCGACGTACCGCTGAACCTTGACGGTCGAATCGAGGTCGTCGTAATGCTCGTGACCGAACCAGACGTACTCCTCGTTCGCGTGGACACGCTTCGTCTTCGTAGTCGTTCCTCCGGTCCCACGTCCGTCCTCGTACTCGCGCTCGTAGCCGTCAAGCACGTCGTACACGTCGATGGTCCCGACCACATCCACGTCGGGAAGGTCGGGAACACGGAGGGGAGCGTCGACTTCTTTGGGGGCCGTCTCGACGTACTCGCCGTCCTCTTCGACGACGTAGGAGTGGTCGCGCGTCGTGGTCGACTCGCCGAACTTGTGCTGGAGTTTGACGACGTCCTTGTCCGTCTCGTGACGAATGACTTGCTCGATGGGTTGCCACTCGGTTTCGCCGTCCTCGTTCAGTGAGAGTGCCTCCCACCCGTCGAGTGTCCGCCTATCCTTCGGAAGTCCAGTGCTGCCGACGGGGTCCCCGTCAGCGGTGATGAGGACTTCCGACTCGGCTCCCGACGCTGCCCGCTCGAACAGGTCCTCGATAGGCGTGATTCGGACGCGCCCGCTCGGGTCGCGGACGACGATGGGCCGGTCTCCGGTGACACTGTCCCCGTAGGCCACCTCGTGGTCCATCTCCTTCGCCGCCGTCTCGGTGAACTGGATGACGTCCCGACCGGTCGCGGTGACGGCGGCGCCCATCTCCTTGTCGTAGAGGCGGAAGCGCTCCCAACCAAGAACCCCATATAAAGAATTCATAATAACTTTGACAGCTGCTTGCTGCCGGTCGTACCTCTCGTATTCTGGAGTTCCCGGCTCGTTTTTATTTCTCAGCGATTTTTTACTTTCTCGCTCACTGAGGGTCTCGTCGATAATCTCGCGGATGATGCCGTCCGGCTCCGTTCGGAAGTGCGTCCCGTTGGGCGCGTGGAAGGTCTCGCCGTCGTAGGCGTCGGGGTCGACCTTCGTCTCCGGCGACGCGTTGATGGTCATCATCGACATCGGGTAGAGACTCTTCAGGTCGAGCACCGTCACGTTCTCCTTGACGCCCGTGATGGGTTCGAAGACGGCGCCGCCCTCGTACTCCTCGGCCTCCTGCTGGCCCTTCGAGGGGAGGACGAAGCGCCCGTACGCCTTGTGAAGGATGTACATGTCGACCGCGTCGCCGGGCGTCGTCGCGTCTTCGAGTTTACAGCCGACGAACTCGGCGACCTCCTCCCAGAACGGGATGATGCCCTGCTTGCGGTCGATCTCGACGCAGAGTTCCACGTCCCGAACGTTGTACTCCAGCAGGCGTTCGGGTTCTTGCTCCCACAGGTCGCCGATGTCGCCCGTGTAGCGTTCCTTCCCGACGCCGAGTTCCGTCTCCGCGACGGCGTCGAGGCGGTAGGAGTCGAGTTCGGAGAACTGCGTGCGCTCGTAGGCGTACAGCAGGTCGAAGACGACCCGCCCCTTGATGTTCGGGCCGCCCCACCCGCTGTCCCACACCTCGTCGACGCGTGAGAGGCGGTCGGAGTCGAGGTTCCGGTCGGTCCGGGGGTCGAGGCGGTCGAGGCGGTCGATGAAGTAGGGGGCGTCGAAGTCCTCGAAGTTCCACCCCGTCAGCACGTCGGGGTCCGTCTCGTCGAGGTAGTCGAGGAACGCCTCCAGCATCGCCTCCTCCTCGTCGAAGACCCGTACCTCGACGGACGGGTCGGCGTCGTCTTCGAGGAAGTCGTAGTCGAGCAGGTCTTGCGGGGCGGGAACCTCGGCCTCGGGGGCGTCGAACAACCACGCGACGTACTCGTCGCGGTAGGAGTCGTGACTGGAGAGACAGATGATCGGTTCCTCACCCTCCTCGGGGAAGCCCTGGCGGTCGTCGACCTCGATGTCGAAGGTGTTCACTCGGAGGTTCGCCTCGGCCTCGACGGCTTCGAGTTCGCCGTGGTTGGCGACGAAGGTGTCGTCTTCGGCGCGGCGCTCGGGGACGCGGACACCGCTCTGGATGTCCTTGTCGATGAGCAGGCGGTTCGGGAAGAGGATGTCCGCCTCGTAGTGGTCGTACTCGTCGCGGATGTTCCCGACGTCGCGGGGCGTCCGCCCGTAAATCTTGGTCAGTTCCTCCCCGCGGATACTCGTGTAGGGGTCGCCGTTCTCGTCGGTTTCCTCGTGACCCGTGATGACGTCCTTCTCCAGGTCGCCGGGTTCCAGGGAGTCGGTCGGCGCGTAGAAGTAGGGGCGGAAGCCGTGGACGCGGACGTGTTCGGCCGTGTCGTCGGCTGTCCGGCCGAAGACGTGGAGGACCGGGCGCTCGCGGTCGCCCGACCCCTCGACCGTGTAGTCGACCTGCGTGACCATCAGGTCGACCGTCCCCTCGGCCTCCGGGAGCGCACCGCGCTCGGCGTCCAGCACCTCGTTGACGAGAGGGTCGCCGTCACCGGCCACGTAGCGTGCCTCCTCGGCGGGGCGCTCGGCGTCGGCCGCATCGTCGTCCTCGCCGCCGGAGAAGTCGGCGAGCGTGGTTTCCGTCATTACACGTTGGTTGCGCCTACCGACCTAAAAGCCCGCGCATATCTCGCGTCCGGTGCCGCCCTTCTACCCCGAAATCGTCGCCCCCACCGAACCGACGGCGAGCATGTGTCCCATAGAAAGGTATATAGCTTGGTAACACATAGCACAGGTCGAGGTGTCAAAAGTGTCCGACCGCGCGACCTCGAGCGACGAACTGGGCCGGAACGACCTCCCGGAAGCGGAGGGTGACGAGTTCCCGGAGGTGGAGGTGTACGAGACAGAGGACGGGGTCGTGCTCTACGACTCGGACAACCCACTCGCGTGGCTGAAGGCGTCGAACGCCCAGCCACTCGCCGACCTGAGATAGCAACCTTAACACCCCTCGGTGCGGTTCTTTTCGCCGTGTACAATCCGCTGAAACCGCAGTCGGCCGTCCCCGACGACGAGGACGCCGACGGCGATGGAGACGGCGAGGGCGAGGAGGCGACGCTCGACCCGTGGGTGAAACGGCAGTTCTTCAAACTCGTCGTCCTCCTCAACCTCGGTATCCTCGGGACCGCGCTCGGCGCGATGTTCCTCTACTTCCGCCAGGACTACCTCGTCGCCGCGCTCTTCGGTCTGCCCGGACTCGCCGTCCTCGTCTACGCGCTCGTCGACTACCGCCGGGTCAAGAAACGTATATCGGAGCGCAACGCCTAGACCCGCCCATGCGCACGGTTCGCGACGCCGACGGGAACACCTACCTCCTCCTGAAAGAGTCCGACGAGAGTTCGCGCGTCCGCGACCCCGAGACGGGCGAGGAGCGCCACCTCCCGAACGAGGAGTTGGACGTCGTCGACGGCGAGGCACCTCTCGACGCGGCCGCGACGGCCGTCCCGGAATCAGTCCGTGCGGTCGTCCGGGCCGCCCACGACGACACCGCGCTCGGATTTCTGGTCGAACTCTACCACGACGGCCCGCTCGCCGCCCGGTACGCCCTCGACGCCTACGACTGCTGTGAGAGCGACCTGTTCGGGATGGTCTCGGAGTTCCGGATGGCCGGCCTCGTCGAGCAGACGGAGACGCCGACCGGCGAGGGGTACGCCCTCACCGAGACGGGAGAACGGGGCGTCGAAGCCCTGCTCGACTAGTCGCCCGCAGTTTCGAGGACTCGTTCCCTGACGCCGCGTTCGACGTGTGAGCGGTTGGTCGTCGAGTCCTTCTCGACGTGGAGCAGGTCGTCGGCCGCGCCCACGAGTTCGTCGTCGTGGCTGACGACCACGATCTGTTCGACGCCCAGTTCGCGCATCGACTCCACGAGGTCGACGAGTTGTGAGACGTGACCCGAGTCGAGGAACACCGTCGGTTCGTCGAGGATGAGCGGCGGGAGCGGCGCCGCGCCCTCGATTCCCTCCGCGAGGAGTCGGTAGATGGCACAGCGCAGGCTGAGGTTGAAGATGGCGCGTTCGCCGCCCGAGAGTTGTTCGGGGTCGAGCGTCTCGCCGTCCTTCTGGTAGACGGTGAGTTCGTACTGACCGTCGAGTTCGATGCGCGCGTAGGAGTCGTTCTGGTAGACGAGGTCGAACGTCTCGTTCAGCAGGCGTTCGAGCCGAGAGACGTTCTGTTGGCGGAGTTCGGCGCGGAGGTCGCCGTAGAGACTCTCCAGGTCCGCGGTCTCCTCGCGGAGCGCACGGAGGCGCTCGACGCGCGCCTCGACCTCGTCGCGTTCCTCGCGGAGGGCTTCGAGTTGTTCGAGGTTCGCCTCGACCGTCTTGATGTCGCCGAGGAGGTCGTCACGTCGCTCGTCGAGGTCGGACAGTTTCGACTCGACCTGCTCTAAGTAGTCCTCGGCCCGCCGTTTGTCCTGTTTCGCCGTCTCGACCGACTCCTCGTCGAACGACTCGTCGAGGCTGCGTTTGCGCTCGCGGGCGTCCGTCAGGTGCTCGCGTCGCTCCTCGTTGCGGTCGGCGAGGTCGGCCGCCTTCTCGGCGAGGCGTTCGGCTTCGCGCTCGTGGTCGTCGCGCTCGTCGACCGCGTCCGAGAGGTCGTCGAGCGTCTCGAGACGCGACTTCAACTCGGTGGTCTGGGCGTTCAGTTCGCCGAGTTCGCTCCGTTTCTCGTCCGCCGCCTCGCGTTTGGCGTCGGCCGTCTCGCGGGCGTCTTCGGCGTCGGCTTCGAGTTCCGCGGCCTCCTCGCGGAGCGTGCTCGCGCGTTCGCGCTTCTCCTCGACCTGGCCCTCGCGTTCGTCGAGGAGGCTCTCGACGCGCTCCTTCTGCGAGCGGAGGTCGCGGACGTCCGCCTCCACGGAGACGAGGTGTTCGGCGCGTTCGACGCGCTCGCGGAGCGTCGCCTTCTCCTCCTCGACGTCGGCGAGTCGCTCCTCTAACTCGGCGACCTCGGCGCGGTACTCGTCCAGCGAGTCGACGTGGGGCGACCCCTCGACGTCCTGGCCGCACTCGGGGCACTTCCCCTGGTCGAGGAGGTCTTCGCCCTCTTCGACGCGCGAGCGGGCGGTCGCCAGTTGCTCGCGGAGTTCGGTCTCCGTCTCGCGGCAGTCGTCGAGGTCCTCCTCCGGGTCGGCGAGGAGCGACTCGGCCTCGCCGAACGCGACGTCGGCGCTCTCGAACTCGTCCTCTTTCGCTTCGATGTCTGCGGCGAGTTCGCGGACCTGCTCGCGCTGCTCTTCGAGGTCGGCGGCGAGTTCCTCGGCCTCGGTTTCGAGGTCGGCGGCTTCCGAGCGTTTCTCACTCGCGCGCGTTTCGAGGTCGTTCGCTCGCTCCTCGTGACTGTTGGCTTCGCTCGTGAGACGCTCGATGGCGCCGACGACGTCCTGTCGGTCGCTCTGGCGTGCTTCGAGTTCGTCGGCGAGTTCTTCGTGCTTCGCTTCGACGACCGTCTCGTCGGCCTCGTCGAGGGCCGTCTCGGCGAGGAGGTCGTCGACTCGCTCGTCGAGTTCCGCGGCGCGCTCGCGGTGGTTCCGTGCCTGCTCGCGGACGTCCTCGCGTTCGGACTCCGTCTCGGAGATCTTCTCGCGGAGGTCGTCGATGCGCTCGCGGAGATTCGACAACTCGTCGCGTTTCTCCTCGTACTCTTCGAGGGTCGCCTCCGCCTCCTGTTTCGTCTGCCGGGCCTGCTCGCGGTTCTGCTCGTAGTTTTCGATCTTCTCCTCGACTTCGGAGAGGTTCGTCTGGAGGGCGGCGCGCCGCTCGTGGAGGTCCTTCGCCTCCAGTTCCTCGATCTGGCGGTTCAGTTGTTTGAGGCCCCCGCTGACGTCCTGGAGGACGTCCTCGACGCCGAGCCGGGCGTCGCCGGCGCGTTCGCGGTACTCCTCCAGTTTTCCGAGTTGGAGGAGGTCGTCGATCATGTCCTGGCGCTCGCGAGGGGAGGCGTTGATGAGTTTGTTCACCTCGCCCTGCCGGACGTACGCGCAGTTGACGAACGCGTCCTCGTCCATTCGGAGGAGGCTCGCGACGTGGGACTCGACGTCGGTGACGCCGTCGATACTCCCCGAGGGGGTCTCGAGGGTGCAGTCGGTCGTCGTCGGGCGGTCGCCCGTCGCGCGGATGCGCCGGTGGAGGTGGTAGTCGCCCCCGTCGTGGGTGAACCAGAGGTCCACCTCCATCTCGTCGGCGCCCTTCGTCACGACCTCGTCGAGCGTCCGGTCGAGGGCGCTCGCGCCGTAGAGCGCGAAGAAGCAGGCTTCGAGCAGCGAGGACTTCCCGCTCCCGTTGAGTCCGTGGATGACTGTCACGCCACGGTCGAGGCGGACGTCGGTCTCCTCGTAGCACTTGTAGTTCTTCAACTGGACGCGTTCGAACTTCACAGGTAGTCCTCCATGGTCGTCGTGGCTGGTTCGTCGGGTGTCTCGTCGGCGTCGTCGGTGCTCCGAGTCTCGTCGGCGTCGTGCGCGTCGGTCTCGTCGGCGTCGTGCGCGTCGGGTGTCTCGTCGGCGTCGTCGGTGCTCCGAGTCTCGTCGGCGTCGTGCGCGTCGGTCTCGTCGTCGCCGTCGCCGGTGTCGGGGAGTTCGTCGGCGTCCTCGTCGAGGATGGACTCGACCCGCTGTTTGACCGTCTCGCGGACGTTCGAGTCGGCGACCTTGCTCTCGCGGACCGTCTCGTCGATGTCGCGGGCGGGTTGGCTCAGGCCGAGGTCGCGCAGGCGCTCGCGGACCGCCTCGTCGGGGTCGGCGAACGATACGTCGACGTCGACCTCGGCGTCCTCGATCTCGCGGCGGTCGTTGACGCGTGTGACGAGCGCCCCGCGCTCCTCGCCGAACTGTTCGACGTCGGCGGGGGTGACCTGCCCACCGTCGCCGTCGACCGTCACGACGACGACGGCGTCCTCGACGTCGCGTTCGCGGACGCGCTCGCGGACGTACTCGGTCCCCTCGTCGCCCTCGAGTTCGACGTCGACGAAGACGAAGTCGCGGGTCTCGATGCGCTTGCGGCGGATGTCGACGGGGTCCCCGAAGGTGACGAGGTTGTAGCCGCGGGGGTCGCGCTCGCTCGCGCTGGCGCGCTCGGTCGACCCACAGTAGGTGACCCACGTCTCGCCGAGTTGGGCCGTGTCGGGCGTGTGGTCGTCGCCGAGGAGCACCGCGTCGAAGTCCACGTTCGACTGGTCGAGGACGGCGTCGAGGTCCCAGTTCGCGTGTGCGAAGGGCGTGAAGAGTCCGTGGCCGACGAGTGCGGTGTGCTCGGTCTCGGGGGCGGCGAAGTCGTAGTCGACGTCGTCGCGCTTCGACTCGGGGACGTAGTCGAGACCGTAGAACGTGGTGTCGCCGATTCGCTCGCCGTCGAAGTCGAGGCGAGTCGCGAGGTCCATCGTCTCGAAGAGGTCGAGCCACTGGGCGTTCCTGGTGCCCTCGTGGTTCCCGACGATGGCGAGGAAGGGGATGTCGGCGCCGCGGAGCGGTCGGAGGACGGAGATCGTCCCGAGGAGGTCTTCGAGGTCGGGACGGCGGTCGTGGAAGAGGTCGCCCGCGTGGACCACCGCGTCCACGTCCTGTTCGATGGCGTCGTCGACGACGCGCCGGAAGGCGTCGAGGAAGTCCTGCCGGCGCTCGGGGGAGTGGTACTGGCGGTAGCCCAGGTGGGTGTCCCCCGTGTGGATGACCCGAGTCATTAGTCGTGGGTAGTAGCCCTCTCGCAGATAAAACTCCGGCGCAACCTCTCGCGACTGCAGTCCACGAGTGCGCGAACCGAAACCGAGACAGAGAGAGACCGAGTAGCACTCCCCCTTCCCACCGCGGGGAGGCGCCGTAGTTACTCGATGTTGAGGCTGTAGAGACGCTTGCGGGCGTCGGAGAAGGAGAACCGAGACTCGACGAGATCCTCTTCTTCGAGGCGGTTCAGCGCGTAGCGGACCGTCCGCGGCGGCAGCAGCGTCTCGTCGGCGAGTTCGCTCTGGGTCAGCGTGTCGTTGTACTCGAGAACCTTCGCGACGAGTTTCGCGCTCGGCGGCAGGTCGCGAACCCGTTCGAGGGTTTCCTCGCCCGCGGTCTGAAGTGTCGTGGCGCTCATGCTACTCGGTCGTACCGCATACAGAGAGATAATATTTGTGGTTCTGTTTGATTACTACAGGGCATTCGTCCCGTCGCTTCGTTCACCCGAAACCTCTTATGAGCTTGCGCCCTAGCAATATTCGATGACTGACAGCGTGGACGACGCCGAGCTGCCCTTCGACGATGGGGCCTCCAAGCAGGAGAAGATCGAAGCCCTGCAGGAGCGGCTCGACGTCCTCGAGGAGCAAAACGAGGAGATGCGCGACGAGCTCCTCGACGCCAACGCCGAGAACAACAAGTACCAGCAGAAGTTGGAGCGCCTCTCCCACGAGAACAAGAAGCTCAAGCAGTCGCCGCTGTTCGTCGCGACGGTCCAAGAGCTCAACGACGAGGGCGCGATCATCAAACAGCACGGGAACAACCAGGAGGCACTCACCGAGGTCACCGAGGAGATGCACGAGGACCTCGAACCCGGTGCCCGCGTCGCCGTCAACAACTCCCTCTCCGTGGTCAAACGCCTCGACGACGAGGCCGACGTCCGCGCGAAGGTGATGCAGGTCGAACAGAACCCCGACGTCGGCTACGAGGACATCGGTGGACTCGACGAGCAGCTCCGCGAGGTGCGCGAGACCGTCGAGATGCCGATGGAGAACCCCGAACTCTTCGACTCGGTCGGCATCAAGCCGCCGAGCGGCGTGCTCCTCTACGGGCCGCCGGGGACGGGGAAGACGATGATGGCGAAGGCCGTCGCCGCCCAGACCGACGCGACCTTCATCAAGATGGCCGGCTCCGAGTTGGTCCACAAGTTCATCGGTGAGGGCGCCAAGCTCGTCCGCGACCTCTTCCAGGTCGCCCGCGACCACGAGCCAGCGGTCGTCTTCATCGACGAGATCGACGCCATCGCGTCGAAGCGGACGGACTCGAAGACCTCCGGCGACGCCGAGGTCCAGCGCACGATGATGCAACTCCTCTCCGAGATGGACGGCTTCGACGAACGCGGAGACATCCGCATCATTGCGGCGACCAACCGCTTCGACATGCTCGACCGCGCCATCCTCCGGCCCGGTCGCTTCGACCGTCTCATCGAGGTCCCCAAGCCCGACGAGGTCGGTCGCGAACAGATCTTCGAGATCCACACGCGCGGCATGAACCTCGCCGACGACGTGGACCTCGGGACGCTGGCGCGGGAGACCGACGAACTCTCCGGCGCCGACGTGAAGGCCATCTGTACGGAGGCCGGGATGTACGCCATCCGCGACGACCGTGAAGAGATCACGATGGAGGACTTCCGCCGCGCCGAGAAGAAACTCGAACAGAGTGACACCGACGCCGGCGAAGTCTCGAAAACCTTCGCGTAAGCGACCTCGCTCCTCCCCTCACTCTCCTCACTCTCGCTCTCGCCTCCCGTTCTCGCGACGCCGCGTAGTACGACTTAAGTCACTCCGTATCGAGGATGCAGGTATGGCAGCAATCGACACGGAACACCCCTCCTGGCGGGTGGCCGCGGGAACGTTCGTGAGCTACGGAATTCTCCTCGCCGTCGTCACCGTCCTCCTCTTCCTCGTCCCCTACGCCGTCTTCGCCTTCGGGCTGTAGCGGACGCTCGGGGACGTGATTCCGAGTCGGCTAAAAGCGACGTCGCCGGACGACTACTGCAGGATGTCGCCGATACGGCGCGGTTCGCCCGACAGCGCGGGGTTCGGTTCGACGAGTTTCAGGACCTCGTGGTCCGTGACGTCGGTGTACTCTTTCTGCGTCGCGTCTTCGATGAGGTCGCGTTCCATGCGGAACTCGGTGCCCTCGAAGACCACGTCGACGCCGTCCTCTTCGAAGGAGAGGGCAGTCATATACACGGGAATAGGGGACGAACCGGTAAAAATCCCGCGTCAGAGGGCGAGACCCACAACCGCCAAGTCCCGTCCGAGCGAGGCGTCGGCTATGGAGGTCCCCGACGAACTCGAAACCCGCCGCCTCGCCGTCTTCCTCGCCGTCTCGTTCGGCGTCGCGTGGGCCGTCGGCGCGTACATCTACGCGACTGGCGGTCTCGGTCAGTCGACGTCACTCCTCCCGGGCGTCTCCGTCCCGCGAGTGCTCGTCCTCCTCGTCGTCGGCTACATGTGGGCACCGGCGCTCGGGAACGTCGTCGCTCGCCTCGTGACGGACGAAGGGCGCGAGAACCACCTGCTCCGTCTCCACCTCCGCGAGCGCTGGCGGGTCTGGCTCGCCGCCTGGGTCGGACCGGTCGTCCTCACGCTGCTCGGCGTCGGCCTCTACTTCGCCACCTTCCCGGGTCGATTCTCCTTCGCGCCGATTCGCGAACTCCTCGGTCCCCAGTCCCCGCTCTCCCCCGCGACGTTCGTCCTGGTACAGGTCGTCCAGGCCACGCTCCTCGCACCGGTGATCAACGCCGTCGCGACGTTCGGCGAGGAGTTCGGCTGGCGCGGCTACCTCCTACCGAAACTCCTCCCGCTCGGCCGTCGCGAGGCCGTCCTCGTCTCGGGCGTCGTCTGGGGCGTCTGGCACTGGCCGGTCATCTACATGGGGTACAACTACGGCGTCGGCTATCCCGGCGCGCCGTGGACCGGGATGCTCGCGATGGTCGTCTTCGCGGTCGGCGTCGGTGCGTTCCTCTCGTGGGCGACGCTCCGGTCGGGGAGCGTCTGGCCCGCCGTCGTCGGCCACGGGTCGGTCAACGGCATCGGCGCCATCGGGACGTTCCTCGTCGTCGGGTCACCCTCGCCGCTGCTCGGCCCGGGCGCGACCGGAGTGCTCGTCGCGCTCCCGTGGCTTGTCGTCACGGTGTGGCTCCTCGCCGACGCCGACCGGTTGGCCCCCGTCGAACCGTCCGGGTAACCGACACACGGGACGTTTATACCGGAGGGGTTCCTGTTGGCGGATGTGTTCGGTTCGGACCCCCTCGACGCACTCGTCATCCCGGACGAGACGACGGTCGAAGAGCACGACCTCGTCACCGACGGCGACGTGCTCGTCGGCGGCCAGAGTACCGTCGAGTTCGGGGTCCGCGGCGTGAACGTCGTCGCCGGCGAGCGCGTCCGTTTCGGCGGCGACATCGAGGCGGAGGGCGACTGCCGTCTCGACATGTGGTGTGAGGTCGACGGCAACGTCCTCGTCGGGAAGGACGCCTACCTCGGCGAACGAGTGAAAGTCGACGGCCGCCTCGTCGTCGGCGGCGACCTCGACATCGGCGACGACGTGAACATCGAGGAAGGCTTCGAGGCCAACGGCTGGATCGTCATCCGCAATCCGATGCCGACGGTCGTCTTCTTCATGGCCTACCTCGCCCACTTGTTGCAACTCGGCGAGGAGGAGGAGGCGAAGGAACTCGCCGACGAACTCACCGCCGAGGAGGAGCACCCGCCCGTGCGCATCCCGCGCTCGGCGCACGTCAGCGACGACGCCTGGCGCGTCTCCACGCCCGCGGAGATCGGCGACGACTGTCGCCTCCACGGCAACATCCGCGCCCGGGAGATCGAAGTCGGCGAGAACAACAACCTCTTCGGCAGTCTGCGCGCCCAGGGCGACGTCCACGTCGGCCCCGAGACGAAGGTCCACGGCGACGTGACGACGCGCGGCGGCGACGTCGTCGTCGACGAGGGCGCACTCGTCCTCGGCGACGTCTCCGGCGACAACGTCGAGATCCGGGAGGGTGCGACCGTCGACGGTTCGATTCGCGCGACCGGCGAGATGCGCCTCGCCAGCGACGTCCGACGCGAACCGGAGTGAGTGCGAGAGAGCGAACGCGGCGGGCGCCGTCGAGCGCGGTCGGGAGACTTTTGCACGCGGCCGTCGGTCCCTCCGACATGGTCGACAACGACCCGAGCGCACACCACTTCGGTACGACCGTCTCCGACCTCGACGCGGCCGTCGACTTCTACACGGACGTCTTCGGCTTCGACGTCGCGGGCCGCTTCGAGATCGGCGACGAGAACTTCGCGACCGGCGTCGACGTCGAGGGGGCGACCGGTTCGTTCGCCCACCTGGACGGTGACGGCGCCATCGTCGAACTCGTCGAGTACGACCCGGCGGGCGAGGACCGGACGGGTCTCGACGTCAACGACACCGGTGCGAAGCACCTCGGCGTCTCCGTCGACGACGCCGACGCCTTCTACGCGGACCTCCCCGACGACGTCGAGACGCTGAGCGAGCCGCAGACGACCGCGAGCGGCGCGACCATCTTCTTCGTCCGCGACCCCGACGACAACCTCGTCGAGGTCATCGAGCCCTGAGGACCGCTCCGACCGAAACCCCCTTTTCCCGGAATCCTGTACGTACGGATATGCTCTCTATCGCGCTTGCCGGCAAGCCCAACGCCGGCAAGTCGACCTTCTACACGGCCGCGACGATGGCCGAGGTGGACGTCGCGAACTACCCGTTCACCACCATCGACGCGAACCGCGGCGTGAGCCACGTCCGGACGGAGTGCCCCTGCCTGGAACGCGACGAGCGGTGTGGCGACGAACACTGCCGCGACGGGAAGCGCTACGTCCCCATCGAACTCCTCGACGTCGCTGGACTCGTCCCCGGCGCCCACGAGGGGAAGGGCCTCGGCAACCAGTTCCTCGACGAACTCACCAACGCGGACGCCATCGTCAACGTCGTCGACGCCTCCGGCGGGACGAACGCGGAGGGCGAACCGGTCGAGATCGGTAGCCGCGACCCGCTCGACGACATCGACTTCGTCGAAGAGGAGATGGACCTCTGGCTCGCGAGCATCGTCGACCGCAACTGGGAGAAGATCGAACGCCAGGCGCGCTCGCCGGGGTTCGACATCGACGAGGCGCTCGCGGACATGCTCACCGGCTTCGGCGCCACCGAGTACGACGTCGCCGCCAGCCTCCGCGAACTCGACTACCCCGAGAACCCACAGGCGTGGACCGACGAGGACCGCGAAGCGCTCGCCGTCGAGATTCGCCAGCGGACCAAGCCCATCGTCGTCGTCGCGAACAAGATCGACGTCGCCCCCGAGGAGAACGTCGAGAAACTCCTGAACCTCGACAAGCCCGTAATCCCGGCGACCGCACAGGGCGAACTCGCCCTCCGTCGCGGGGCCGAGGCCGGCGCCATCGACTACGACCCCGGCGACGAGGAGTTCGAGGTCGTCGGTGACCTCCCCGAGCAGCAACGCCAACTCCTCTCGGATCTCCGCGAGACGATGGACGAGTACGGCGGGACCGGCGTGCAGGGCGCGCTGAACCACGCCGTCTACGACCTGCTCGACATGGTCACCGCCTATCCCGTCCAGGACGCGACCCACTGGACCGACGCGCAGGGCAACGTCCTCCCCGACGCCCACCTGCTCCCCCGCGGGTCGACGCCGAAGGACCTCGCCTACGCCGTCCACTCCGACATCGGCGACGGCTACCTCCACGCGGTGAACGCGAAGACGAACCGCGAGGTCGCCGACAGCTACGAACTGGAGGAAGGCGACGTCGTGAAGATCGTCTCGACGGCGAAGTAGCTGGCGGGCGGGCGATCAGGCGGCGTCTTCTGGCTCGACCGTTTCGAGGCGTTCTTCGAGCCACGAGACGGCCTTCGACACTTCGTCGAGGTCCGTCCCGGTCACCTTCACGCTGTTCGGTCCCTCCTCGGAGGGATAACTCCCGACGGCGACGTCGAAGGTGTCGTGGAGTTCCGCGAGGAGGTCGGTGATGGCGCCCTCCGGGGCCGGGGTGTAGATCCGCTCCGAGACGACGTCGCCACCGAACTCGTCGGCGACCGTCTCGAAGACGGCCTTCATCTCCGCGGGGATGCCCGGCGTGACGTAGACGGTCGCCCCGTCCGCGTCGACGGCACACCCCGGCGCGAGACCGGCCTCGTTCTCCAGGACGCGTGCACCCTCCGGGACGGACGCCCACGCGTCGACGTCCAAGTCGAGGTCGTACGCGTCGACGAGTTCGGGGTTCGCGTCGCGGAACTCGGCGGCGGTGCAAATCACGGCGTCCTTCGCGTCGGGGTCGACGACGAGGTCTCTCCCGAGGGCGTCCGCGACGGCGTCCATCGTCACGTCGTCGTGGGTTCCGCCGAGGCCGCCCGTGACGACGACGGCGTCGAAGCGGTCGGCCCACTGGCGGACGTAGTCGGCGATGACTCCACGGTCGTCGGGGACGACGAGAATCCGGGTGACGGTCGCGCCACGGGCCGTCACCTGGCGAGCGAGCCACGTCGCGTTCGTGTTCTCGGTGTCGCCCGAGAGCAACTCGTCGCCGACGGTCAGGATGGCGACCTCCATACACCTCTCGTGACGCGACGGCGTGAAAAAGACTCGCGGTACGTCGTGCAGAGGCGACGCAGCACTGTGACGAGGACGGCGGCGGGGACGACGAAGCCCGTCAGCTCCCGAGACTCGGCGACGGGCCCCGGTCCCGCTCGCCGGTCCCGTCGATGATCTGGTGGATGATGCTATCGATGTCCGGGGGACTCTCTTCCTCCGGTTCGTCGCTCGGGTAGTGTGGGACGGGCATAGCTCACGCGTGATATACTTTGTGGGCCAGATACGTAAATCTCTAGCCTCCCGTCACGCGACCAACAAGAAGGGAGAGAAGGAGAAGGAGGTTAGCGGACGGCCTCGGTAGCCTCCCGCATCACGTCGAGTGCCGCCTCGATCTCGTCGAGACTGGTGGCGTAGGAGATGCGGGCGTACCCTTCGCCGTAGCGGCCGAACGCTTCGCCGGGAACGACGACGACGCCGCGGTCGACGACCTCGTCGACCCACCCTTCGGGGACCTTCGGCATCGCGTAGAAGGCGCCCTCCGGCGTCGGGACCTCCAGACCCATGTCTTCGAGGCCGTCGAGGAGGACGTCGCGGCGCTCGGCGAACGCCTCGACCATCTCGTCGACTGGCTCCTGCGGGCCGGTGAGCGCCGCCTCGGCGGCGTACTGGGCGGGCGCGGAAGCACAGGCCTGGACGTACTGGTGGACGCGGAGCATCCGCTCGACGCGGCGGGGACTGCCGGCGACCCACCCGAGGCGCCACCCGGTCATCGAGTAGGCCTTCGAACAACCGTTGACGACGACCACGTTGTCCGTCTCCGCGAACTCCATGGGGGAGCGGTGCTCGCCCTCGAAGACGATGTGTTCGTACATCTCGTCGGAGATGCAGAGCACGTCGTGCTCGTCGGCGATGCGGGCGAACTCCTTCATATCCTCGACAGACTGGACCGCGCCCGTCGGGTTCGCGGGGGAGTTGACGACGAACGCGGCCGTGTCCTCGGTGATGCGCTCCTCGACCGTCGCGGGGTCGAGCGTGAGGTCCTCGCGGAGCGGGAGGCCAACGGGTTCGCCGCCGGCGAGGTTGGTGAGCGCCTCGTAGGAGACGAAGCCGGGGTCGGGGAAGAGCACCTCTTCGCCGTCGTCGACGTGTGCCTCGATGGCGAGGTGGAGCGCCTCGCTCCCGCCGGCGGTGGCGATGACGCTCCCCTCCTCCAGGTCGAGGTCGTTGTCGCGGGCGTGTTTCTCGCGGATGGCGTCGGTGAGCGCCTCCATCCCGTAGTTCGACGTGTAGGCGTCGGTTTTCCCGGACTCGATAGCCTCGACGGCCGCCTCGCGGGCGTGGCGGGGCGTCGGGAAGTCCGGTTGGCCGAGTCCGAGGTTGATGGCGTCCTCGTCGGCGGCTTCGAACACCTCGCGGATGCCGCTGATCGAGATCCGTTCGACGCGTTCCGAGAAGTCGGTCATGTGGGAGGGAGCGACGGCGAGCGCCAAAAGTCTGCGGTTTTCGGCGACGCCGACTCGGCCCCACCGCTGGGCGTGTGGCGAACAGGGGCACCACCACCCCGACACGGGTCGCCGCGCTCCCGCGAACCGTGCCGGACCGTCGTCAGGTCACGACGTGGAGTCGTCCCGTCCTACTACGTGAACCTTCGGCCGCTACGGCGTGATGTAGGCGTACCCCTCGTCCTGGAGTTTGGTCAGGAGGCCGACGCCCGAGGGGACGACGCGGACGCGCTCGCGGACGTCGCTCGCGTCCAGATCGCGCGCGTGCAAGGAGTTCTGACAGACGAAGAAGTCGACGCCGTCGTCTTGGAGGTCCGCGACGCGCTCGGCGAGTTCGTCGTCGCCTTCTACCGTGAGTAGTGGGGCGGCGTCGCCGTTGAGGAGGACCGCGACGTCGTCCATCTCCACGGAATCGTCGGCGAGGGGGTTCTCGACGTTGGCGAGGACGTGTCCGTTCTCGGCCGGGTCGGAGTTGTGGAAGACGGTCTGCACGTCCGAGTCGACCCGCGCCGCGTACGTGAACGTGACGGTCGGGGTGGAGAATACTGCCGGTATGTACGACACTGGACTGCCGGAAGAGAGACCCTGAATCGGCCATATCCTCGTCTCGGGGCCTACTCCCATCTATTCGCCGCGATACTCGGCGTCATTGGTTGGGGCTTCCTTCTCCGAAGTCTACGCCGGGAAAACCCTGGGACCCTTCTCTCCGCCCAATGAGGCACTCGTTCGAGCAGTCACGACGTACGTTTCTGAAGACGACCGGTGCTGCCGGGGCGGCGGGCCTGACCGGTCTCGCGGGCTGTGCCGGGGGCAGTCCCGACGAACTGACGGTCGCCTACATGCCGATTTACCCCGACATGCAGCACTTCGTCATGGAGAAGGAGGGGTACTACGGCGAACTCGACGCCGAGGTGAAGGCGACCGAGTTCACCGACGGGCCGAGCATCATCCAGGCGTACGCGGGCGGCGGTTTCGACGTCGCGCTGTTCGGCATCGTTCCCGCGCTCATCACGATCGCCAAGACCGGTTCCTCGAAGGTGACCGCCGCGAACATCCAGAACGCGATGAAGATTCTGGCGAGCGACGAGTTCGCCGACATGTACGCCGAACACGGCGCCGACGCCTTCCAGGAGTTCGAAGAACAGAAGGGGCGGAAGTTCACCTTCGGGACGTTCCCCTCGGGGAGCACGCCCGACATCCTCCTGCGCTACTGGCTACGTAACGAACTCGGACTCGACCCGCAGACCGCGGTGAACATCAAAGGTCTCGGCGGCGCCGGTCCCGTCCGGCAGGCGCTCCTCGCCGGCGAGATCGACGGGACCTCCATCATGGAACCGATTCCGACCATCATCGAGGCGAAGGACGCGCCCTTCCAGTCCATCGCGTGGGCCGGCAACTTCATGCCCGGGCAACCCGCCGCCGTCGCACTGATGCGCGACGACCTCCGGAAGAACCGGACGGACCTCGCCGAGGGGTTCGTCGAACAGCACGTCCGCGCGACGAACTTCACGCACGACAACCCCGACGCCGCCGCGAAGGACGCGGCTCAGGTCATCGGGACGGACGTGCTCCCGGTCGACATCGCCCAGCAGGCCATGCAGTCGAAGGCGTCGGACTTCATCTCGAACCCCCACGAGATCGCAGAGCCCACGAAGGTGTTCGCCGAGTACACGAGTCGGCTGAAGGGCATCGAGAAGCTAAGTAACGACCAGGTGTTCGACTTCAGCGTCTACGACTCCGTGGTCGAAGAATGAGTGTCGACACAACTGGGGAGTCGCTCGGAACGGGCGAGGGCGAGTCCGACGCCACCGTCTTCGGTGGGTTCCAGGGTCGACGCGCGGCTCTCGGTGCGGCCGGGACCCTCGCCTTCCTGGTCGTCTGGCAGGTGGCGTCGCTCGCCTACCCCATCTACCTGCTCCCCTCGCCAGTCGAGGTCGCGCTCGCCGTCGTCGGGCAACTCACGACGTCGGCCGTCCTGACGATTCCCCTCACCACAGTCGACCTGACGCTGCCGAAACTCCTCGTGAAACTCCTCGAGAGCCTCATGCACTACGTTCCGGGGCTCCTCGTGGGCGGGGTGCTCGGCATCGCCGTCGGTGTCGCGATGGGGTGGAGCGAAACGCTCGACGCGGCGTTCACGCCCATCACGCGTATCCTGCGGCCCATCCCGCCGCTAGCGTGGATCGCCTTCGCCATCATCTGGATCGGCATCAACCACCAGGGTGCGGCGTTCATCGTCGCTATCGGGGCGTTCTGGATCAACTTCTACAACGCCTACGCTGGCGTCGAGGGTGTCCCCGCCGAACTCCGGGAGGTCGCGGCGAGTCTCGGCATTCACGACGACCTCACGATGATCCGGAAGGTCGTCCTGCCCAGTGCGAGTCCCGAGATATTCACGGGGATCCGGACGAGTATCGGACAGTGCTGGATGATCGTCGTCGCCGCCGAACTGTTCGGCGCACCGGGCGTCGGGAAACAGATCATCGTCGCCGCACAGAACCTCGCGCTGGACGTGAGCGTCGCCTACATGCTCGTCATCAGTGCGGTGTTCCTCGTCAGCGACGGAGTCTTCCGGAAGATTCAGTCGGAGGTGTTAGCGTGGCGGAGTTGAACTCCGGTGCAGACGACCACGGCACTGAGACCGAGACCGAGGCCGAGGAACCGGCTGTCGCCGTCGATAGCGTCACGAAACGCTACGGCGAGGGTGACTCGGGGACGCTCGCGCTGGAGGACGTCTCCTTCGAGGCCCACGACGGCGAGTTCCTCGTCATCGTCGGTCCCTCGGGCTGCGGGAAGACGACGCTGTTCCGCATCATCGCGGGTCTCGAAGAGCCGACGTCGGGCGAGGTCCGCATCCACGGTGACCCCATCGAGGGTCCCGGGATGGACCGCGGGATGGTCTTCCAGGAGTACCTCCTCTTCCCGTGGCGTACGGTACTCGAGAACGTGAAGTTCGGCCTCGAACAGCAGGACGTCTCCGAGGCCGAAGCCGAGGAGCGTGCGATGAAGATGCTCGACCTCGTGGGTCTCGCCGACGAGGCCGAAAAGTTCCCGAAGGAACTCTCCGGCGGCATGAAACAGCGCGTCGGCATCGCCCGGGCGCTCGCGGTCGACCCCGAGATTCTCCTGATGGACGAACCCTTCGGGAGCGTCGACGCCCAGACACGCGACGCCCTCCACGACGAACTCCTCCGGATATGGAACGAGACGAACAAGACGGTCCTGTTCGTCACGCACGACGTCGACGAGGCGGTGAAACTCGCCGACCGTGTCGTCGTCCTCCAACCCTCGCCGGGCCGAGTGAAGGAGGTCGTCGACGTGGACCTCGACCGTCCACGAGACCGAACCGACGAAGCGTTCGCGACGTACGAGAACCGGATTCGCGAACTCATCGGCGAGTAGGAAAGTTCCGCTGAGGGCGACTCCCCGCGGGTCACGAAGCCGTCGAACGCCTCTCGGCTACGACCGCTGTCGTGGGCCGCCACCTCGTCCGTTCCGCTCGACGGGGACCTCCGACGACGATAACGCGTCCACGAACACCACTATGTCCGCTGTTCTCGCGGTGGAACGGCCGATCAGACGACCATGTTCCAGTAGTCCTTCACGAAGACGAACAGGGTGATGTAACTGGCGTACAGCAGGGCGATCACGCCGGCCACCATCGCGGCCTTCGGCCGTTCGAGGTCGTGGCCCTCCCGGATCTCGACGCTCCGCGCCTCGATCTCGAAGAAGTCGGTGAGGAAGACGCCGACGGCGAGCGTGGCCATGACGATCCCCGAGTGGTGGTGGAGTGTGAGGTAGTAGAACGACGTGACGACGAATCCGCCCAGCGCCACCGAGTGGACCGGGTGTCGAGACGCCTGCTCGACGTCGTCGGCCGACGCGGCCTGCTCGACGACGTGGTCGTGCTGGAGTTTCCGGGTGAGGAACGTGAGCACCGCGAACGCGAGGACGACGTACCCCGCGTACGGTCCGACCACCCTGTCGAGCGGTCCGAATATCGCCACGGATTGGTCTATCATGGCATGGATGTGGGTCGCTTCGACTCTTAGAACTTTCCCCTCGGTCGCCGTTCACTCCTCGCCGAAGAGCGGTCGGGAGGCCGGAACCTGGACGACGGGGACCGGTTCGCCGCGCTCGACCGTGACTTCGGCGTCCGTGTCGACCAGTCCGACGTCCTCGTCGTCGACGAGGAGCGTGACCGCGGTCTCCTCGCGCTCGATCGTGAACGTCGTCGGGAGGCCGAGGACCCAGTCCGTCCGGTCGATGCGGAAGGGCGCGACGGGTGCGACGGACACTGCGTCGACGCCGGCGCCGAGGCGGGGAGCGTCGACGGCGTCCGCGTACTCGGGTCCGCCGGCCGGCGTCGAGACGAGGACGCCGTCGGCGCGAACAGTGTCGACCGTCCGCCGCTCGCCGTCCCGACCGCGCGCGTGGATGCCGAACTCGGAGATGTGGGCCGGTCGAGCCGTGACGAGCATCGCGTCCGTCAGGGCGCGGTGTTCCTCGCCGTCGGTCTCGACGGCGAGCGTCGGTAACTCGACGACGTCGAACGCCGCGGATTCGATGGCTTCGAGCGCGTCGGACAGCGACTCGGAGGTGATTCCACCGACACCGCGGCCGGCGTCGACCGGGAGGAGCGGAACCGTGGCCCCGGCCGCGACGACGTCGAAGAGTGCGGACTCGCCGAGGGCGACCACGACGTCGGGGTCCGCGTCGAGGACGTCGGCGACGCTCCCCGCCGTCGCGTCGAGACCGCGTTGCATCACGAGGTCGGCGGTCTCGTCGCGGCCCTCGCCGACGACGCCGACCTCCTGGGGTGTGAAGTTCGTCATTGTCGGTACGACACACCGTGACGGCAAAAGGGTGGGTGGCTCGCCGCCGCAGTGCGACGGCCTCTCGGTGTCGCCCTCAGTCGTTCGTGACCGCTGCGTACACCTCGCGGGCGACCGGGACCCCGATCCAGAAGGCGGCGGTCCCGAGGATCATCACCCAGAACGCCACGCCCATCAACGCGACCGCGAGTTGGTCGAAGGCGGTCAGGGAACTCGGGATGGGGGCGACCAACTGCACGCCCTCGAAACTCGGCGTCCGGTACCACCCCGCCAGCACGAGCCAGACGAGACCCGCACCGGAGAGCGTACCGAACCCCTTGACGAACTCGTCAGCCATCGTCCGGCCCTCCGTTCGGTTCGTCGTCGCCGGCGCCCATGCCCGAGGCGCGAAAGCGGGTCGCGTACGCGTACACCGCCCCGCCACCACCCATCACGGCCAGTCCGAGGAGTGCCAGCGGGACGTTCACTTCCGAGGCCGGGGCGCTCGCACGGCGGGTCGCGACGTCGAGGAGGGCGAACCCCCCGACGACCCCGACCATCGCGAGGAGGGTCGAGAACACCGTGACGGTCTTGTAGAGGCGGGTCGGGACGACGACGTCCCGGCTCCGGCCCCGGTCGCGGTTCGGTTCGGTCGAGTTGGTGTCTGTCGTAGTCATTGGCTCACTTCGGCGGGCGCAGTCGGTAGTAGCGCTTGTTGAGGTCGTACATGTACCCCTGCCGCATCGACTTCAGCAACGCGTAGCTGATACAGCCCGCGATGGGCGGCAGGATGAACGTCAGGTCGAACAGTAGGTGGGGTGCGATCGGCATCAGGTTCTTGATGGAGAGGAGGCTGATGGTGAACGCGAACACGACGCCGGTGACGCCGACCGACGCCCAGAAGGGCTGTTCGACCGGCCGGCGTGCGTTCCCCCGGTTCAGGAACGGGACGATGGCGATGAAGCCGACGACGATGATGTTGACCACGACGCCGTAGACGCGGTCGGACATCAGTTTCTCGCCGCCGAGGATGGCGAGTTCGGGGTTGAGCGGCCCGAGTTTGAGCAGGCCGAACGTCCAGAGCAGGTACCAGTCCGGCAGGATGATCGCCGGCGTCTGACTCGGGTTCGCCGGCGCGCCGATGTGTGGCGGGAGCGTCGCCGCGAGGAACGTGATCATCCCGACGAAGAACGAGACGATGGCCATGTTCCGGGTGAACTCGTGGGGCCAGTACGGGAAGCCGAGGACGTCCCGCTCGACGTAGTCGGACTCCTCTCGGAGTTGCTGGTCCTCGTAGCGCGAGCGCTCGAAGTACTCGTAGGTGAGTCGGGAGAGGCCCGTGGTCCGCTCCTTGCGTTCGCGCCACGTCGGCGTCTCGTCGTCCGGCGGGACGCCGCCCGGCGCCGGCGAGTCGGCGGCCTCGTCGGCCGCGGCGTCCTCCGTCTCGTCTTCACCACCGTCCGTTCGAAGGTCCGACGTCGGTTCCCGATTTCGTAGATCTTCTTCAGTCATGGGTATCAGTGTGGTTCCGCGATGCCCTGCATCCAGACCAGCGCGAGGTGGATGGCGATGACCGTCGTGACGACGAACGGGAGCAGGAACACGTGGATGATGTACATACGCTTCAGCGTCGCGTCGCCCAGCGCGAAGCCACCGAACAGGAGTTGGGCGACCCACTCACCCGCGAAGGGGATGGAGAGACTCATCTCGACGCCGATCTGACCGGCCCAGTAGGCGAGTTGGTCCCACGGGAGCAGGTAGCCCGTGTAGCCGAACACCATCGTCAGGCTGAGCAGGACGATGCCGATGAGCCAGTTCAGCTCGCGCGGTTCCTTGTACGCGCCGGTGAAGTAGACCCGGAGCATGTGGAGGAACACGGCCGCGGTCATGACCTGCGCGGCCCACCGGTGGAGACTCCGGAGCATGAACCCGAAGTTCAGGTCGGTCATGATGTACGTGATGGAGTTGTACGCCGCCGAGGGGTCGCCCGCCGTCGACGGGGCGTAGTAGAACCCCAGCAGGGCACCCGACATGGCCGCGACGACGTACGCCAGCACCGAGAACGACCCGAGGGCGTACAGCGGGTACCAGTACCAGAACTTGTTGTCGAGGTTGTACTGCTCGGTGTGGCTCTTCGGGAGTTGCATGTTGACCCGGTAGTAGAGCGACTCCACCATCTCCAGGTAGTCGACCAGCCGCAACCGCTTGTCGAGCCAGACGAGCGTCACGAGGAACGTCCGCTCGAGCGGCGTCAGGTCCTTCTCGTCGAGCCACGCACCGTGGTCCATCTCCGTCTCGTCGCCGTCTTCGAGGCTCATGGGTCAGCTCTCCTCCGGTCGCGGGTACGCGACGAACGAGAGTTTCTTGATCTTGAACGGGTCGTACACCGACTGGTGGCAGGGGCAGTACACTTCGTTCGCGGCCCCGAACTGTGCCGCCTGTGCGGTCGTCTTGAACCCCGGCACACAACAGAAGTGCGTGCACTTGTTCAACCACGCGACGAACCCCTGTTCGGTACTCTCCTTGATCCAGGCGTTGTTCGTCTGGTCGTCGTTCGCTAGCCCGGACACCTTCGTACTCCGGAGTACCTGCACCGGAATCGCGTTCTTCGTGTCCTGTGAGCGCCACGTCACCATCGCTGGCTTCCCGGCGCCGGCCGTCCCGATGCCGTTGTTCCACGTCTCGTAGTTCGAGAAGTCGTCGACGTGGACCTTGTCGCCGGCCGAGACCTCCTGTTCTTGCCACTCGTAGCCGCTGTTCGCGGCGTAGCGGAAGTAGTTGTCACCCTCGTACTCGGGGTCGAGGCCCTCGTAGCCCTGGACCCCACAGAACTGGAACCAGTCGGGCGAGTAGACGATGCCGGCGATCTCCTCGCGTGCGACCTTCACCTCCCGGCCCTGCTGTGTCGTCGTCTCGACTTTGGGGTACCGGCCGACGAGGTACCCCTCGTCGTCGATGCGGATGGGTATCTGGGGCATCCCGCGCGGTGCGGGGCCGTCCGTGTTCTCGATACCGAAGTACTGTGTCGGTCCGCCGCCCTGCCCACTCGGGGACGTCGTGAGACTCACGCCGGCGAACCCGGCGGTGCCCACGCCCGCGAGGGCGGCGCTCCCGACGACGCCTTTGACGAACCGGCGTCGCCCGGACTCCGTGTCTGGATATTTGTCTTCGTCTGCCATGCTTATCGCTTGTACCAGGGGTAGATCGCCTTCTTGAGCTGTTCGATCGCCTCACCACTGCCGCCACCGGACCCTTCGGCGTCCTCCTCGCGGACGTAGAGGTCCTCCCACTTGCGGCGGCGTTTCTTCACGATGACCACGTCCGGGAGGAACTCCTTGCGGTAGAGCAGGAGGATGAACGCGAGGTCGACGAACACCGCCGAGAGCAGGAAGCCGAGGAACATGTTCCCGACGGGGTCGTAGCCCCACCCGCCGAGCAGGCCGTAGACGAACGTCCCGACGAACACCACGTCGACGACGGCGAGAATCGTGATTCCGAGGGCCGCCGCGGTGCTCTCGTTCGGTGGCTCGTAACGGTGGATGTCGCCGTACGACGAGTTCTTCTCCGGCATCTAATCCCTCTTGTTGGGTGCACTCGTGTGCGGTGAGCTACCGTACTTCAGCGTGAAGAACGTGAAGACGAGCGCCACGAACATCGCGAGGAGCGTCGCCACCCCGACGTACTGTGCCTGGAAGGGCACGCCCATCTCGTGCGGACTGAGCGTCGCGGGACCCCCACTACCGCCGGGGGGCTGTCCGGACTCGTTGACGACGATGTCGCCGATCATCCCCAGCGACTTGTGGGGGTCACACCAGAAGTGGTAGCGACCCTTCGTCGTGAACGTGTGCGAGTGGGTGTACCCCGTGTTGTGGATCTCGGGGACACCCTTCCACGACGCACCCTCGGGTTGCTTGTCGACGTTGATGTTGTGGTTGTCCGACTCCCAGACGAACTTCACGGTCGTCCCCGGCTGGATGTAGAGGGGACTGTCGGTCGCGCCCTCGAACTTGTAGGGGTCCGAGACGAGCGGAACCGTGACGGTCTTCCCGCTCCCGGGGAGGTCTCCGCCGTCGGACGTCGTCGTCTGGTTGCTCGTCTGGTTCCCCGTCTCGTTCCCGGCGGTCGTCGTGTTGTTGGCCGCCACGCTCGCCACGGCGGACGAACCGGAAGCCTGCGCCGCGCCCGTGGCCCCGGCGACGCCGGCACCCCCGGTTGCGGCACGGAGGAAATCCCGCCTGTTCATACGTGCTATGTGTTCCGGGGGGCACTCATAAACCCACCGGTGGCAACAAGGCACATACCACCATACTCCACGGACGTCACTCCCGTTCGTCGGGGACGAAATCGGGTCGTTCACCGTCGGCACCGGCCGCACGGAGACGTTCGCGGTACTCCTCGGCGCGGAACCGATCCGAGAGGCGCGCGTTGGCGACGAGCGCGAACAACACGACGCCGAAGACGAGGAAGCCGAGACCGGCGACGCCCGCGAGGACGGCGGACCCACCGAGCGTGTGGACCCGGACGCCCGCGCAGGCGTAGGCCGGCCCGGCGACGGGCGAACAGAGTCCCCGGACGAGAGCGTCGAAGAACACGGCGGCGACCAGCAGGACGACACCGGCGACGACCTGGAGACCGGCGACGACCGTGATGACCCGGTGGCCGAAGTCGCTCCCGAGCGTCGAGACGTCGTCGGGCGCCGGCAGTTCGGTGTCTGCTGGTGGCTGGGACACCTCGTAGTCGGGCATCGACGCGAGCGCGACGCTCGGCTTCACGTCCTCGACGAGCGGTCCCTCGCCCTCGACGCTCCCGTCGGGCCGGACGACGACGTACCCGTGGTCCGAGTAGACGAGGACGTGGTCGCCACCGTCGGTGTCAGTCTCGCGCTCGACGACGGCGAACAGGTCGCGCTCGGCGACCCGGGAGCGCAACTCCGCCTCGACGCGGTCGAGCAACGCTGCACCGGTCACCCAGGAGTCGGGGTCGAACGCCGCCTCCCACTCCTCGCCCGAGAGTTCGTCCATCTGCCGGACGTCGAAGTCCTCGAAGTCGTAGCGCGCCTCGACCTCGCGGCGGAGGTCGTCCCGGTCGGCCGCCGCGCCGTCGTTCGTGCCCTCCTCGTCGTCCGTCCCGGACGCGCCGCCGTCGTTCATTACTCGACCGTTGGCACGTCCCGTGGTAAACCCTTTGCGTCGTGCACCCACGTCCCGAACCAGTAGGGATTAACCCCACGCTCCGCCAAGCCGGGGGTATGGTCGACCCGGCGGTCTACGCGACGCTCTCGCTGCTCGTCACGACGGCGAGCGCGCCGCTCTACTGGCGAGGCGTCCGGGTGATCGTCGACGCCGACCCGGTGACGTGGTCGGTGCTCGTCCGCCACCTCCGCCTCGTCGGCGCGGGACTCCTCCTCACGACCGGGGCCGTCGCGCTGTGGATGGTCCCACGGCTCCCGGACCAGTTCGGTGGCTTCGCCGTCCTCCACGCCGTAGTCGGTCTCCAGGCGTACGCCCTGCTCGCCTTCGCGCTCACCGGCATCGTCCCCATCTTCCGCGAGAAGTGGCGTGCCGACCTCTACCACGCGCCCGGGCGGGACGTCTCGCTCGACGACCTCCACGAGGACGTCGACACGTGGCGAAAGCGCCTCAGAGTCGGTGTCCTCGGTTACGCCGGTCTGTGGGTCGTCGCGTGGGTGCTCGGCGTGGTCCGGTACCTGCTGCGCTACTGGCTGTAGCCGGTCCCTACCACTCCTCGCCGCTGGCGAGGTCGACGTCGTGTTGGACCTTCGAGGAGGGACAGACGTCTTCGAGGAGACAGTCCTCGCAGTCGGGGTTCCGTGCCGTACACGTCTCCCGGCCGTGCGAGATGAGCAAGTGAGTGAGCTGTTGCCACTCGTCCTCGGGAATCTTCTCCATCAGGTCCTCCTCGATCTTCTCGGGGCTACTCTCCTCGGTG
This sequence comes from Halospeciosus flavus, assembly GCF_029814175.1. Classification (GTDB taxonomy): domain Archaea; phylum Halobacteriota; class Halobacteria; order Halobacteriales; family Halobacteriaceae; genus Halospeciosus; species Halospeciosus flavus. The sequence goes on from NZ_CP122312.1 coordinate 1,610,185, forward strand.
ATGCCGAGACGCTGGGTGAGTCGCTGGACGTGGGTGTCGACGACGATACCCTCGGTCACGTCGTGGCCGTGCTGGAGGACGACGTTCGCCGTCTTCCGTCCCACCCCGGGGAGGTCGGTGAGTTCCTCCATCGTGTCCGGCACTTCGCCGTCGTGTTCCTCGACGATTTTCTGGCAGGCCTCCGTGATGTAGCCGGCCTTGCTGTTGTAGTAGGTGATCGAGGAGATGTCTTCGGCGAGTTCGTCCTGGTCGACTTCGGCGTAGTCCTCGGGCGACTGGTACTTCTCGAAGAGGTCCTCGGTCACCTCGTTCACCCGTTCGTCCGTACACTGCGCGGAGAGGACGACGGCAACGAGCAGTTCGAGGCGGTTCGAGAAGTTCAGCGAGATGTCGGCCTCGGGGTACTCGTCTTTCAGTCGGTCGATGACCTCCTCGGCCTGCGCCTTCGGCGTGTCGAGTGGCTCGCCCATGTCGTCTCGAACCTCCGCACGCGGTGGCCTTTGCAGTTCCGACCCCGTGGCGTCGGCCCCGCAGACTCGCCTACCGTTCCGAGGGCTTTATTGACGCGTCCACCGGCCTACGAGGTATGAAGGCCACCGCGAAAGCCCACCCGATTCAGGGACTCGTGAAGTACCACGGGATGCGCGACGAAGACCTGCGCCTCCCTTACCACGACAGCATCAGTCTCTGTACCGCGCCCTCGCACACGAAGACGACCGTCGAGTTCGACGAGTCGCTCGACGGAGACGTCTACGTCGTCGACGGCGAGGAAGTCGACGGCCGCGGTGCCGAGCGCATCCGTGCCGTCGTCAACGAGGTACGCGCCCGCGCCGACGTCGACTACGCGGAGTACCCGGTCCGCCTGGAGAGCGAGAACTCCTTCCCCTCGAACGTCGGTCTCGGCTCTTCTTCCTCCGGGTTCGCCGCCGCCGCGATGGCCCTCGCCGCCGCCGCGGACCTCGACGCCACCCGTCCGGACGTCTCGACCATCGCCCGCCGCGGGTCCTCCTCGGCCGCCCGCGCGGTCACCGGGTCGTTCTCGGACCTCCACGCCGGTCTCAACGACGAGGACTGCCGCTCGGAGCGCCTCGACGTCCCCGAGTCGTTCGAGGAGGCGATTCGGACGGTCATCGGTCTTGTCCCGGCGTACAAGGAGACGGAGGCCGCCCACGAGGAGGCCGCCGAGAGCCACATGTTCGACGCCCGCCGCGCGCACGTCCAGGACCAGTTGGTCGAGATGCGCGACGCCCTCCGCGCGGGCGACTTCGAGCGCGTCTTCGAGACGGCCGAACACGACTCGCTGAGTCTCACCGCGGCGACGATGACCGGTCCCGCTGGGTGGGTGTACTGGAAGCCCGAGACGCTCGAAATCTTCGAGACCGTCCGCGACCTCCGTGAGGAAGAGGACGTGCCCGTCTACTTCTCGACGGACACGGGCGCGACGGTGTACGTGAACACGAAGGCGGAGTACGCGGAACGGGTCGAAGAAGTAGTCGCGGACTGCGGCGTCGAGACCGAAGTGTGGGAGGTCGGCGGTCCCGCCGAAGTCCTCGACGAAGAAGAAGCGCTCTTCTGAACGCCGGCGCTACAGCGAGTTCTTCAGTCGCTCGAAGAACCCTTCGCTGACCTCGACTTCCTCGCCGCCGGCCTCGGCGAACTGCATCAGCGCCTCCTTCTGTTCCTCGTTGAGTTCCTCGGGCGTGACGACCTGCACGTGGACGTAGAGGTCGCCCTGTCCGCGCCCGCGGAGGCGGGGCATCCCCTTCCCGCGGAGGCGGAACGTCTCACCGCTCTGCGTGCTCTCGGGGAGGTCGAACTCCGCGGTCCCGTCGAGCGTGGGGATTTCGAGCGTATCGCCGAACGTGGCCTGCGGGAACGAGATTCCCGTGCGGTGGTGGAGGTCGTCGCCGTCGCGCTCGAAGTCGGGGTGGTCCTCGACGGCGATCTCGACGAGCAGGTCGCCGTTGGGCGCCCCTTCGTCGCCGGGCGCTCCCTCGCGGTCCATCCGGAGCGTCTGGCCCGAGCGGATGCCCGCGGGGACCTCGACGGTGAGGGTCGCCTCGCGGTTCACTTGCCCCGTGCCGTGGCAGGTCTCGCAGTTCTCGCTGTAGAGTTCGCCCTCGCCGTCACACCGGGAACACTCGGTGACGGTCTGGGCCCGGCCGAGCGGCGTCTGCTGGACCTGCGTGACGCGACCCTGCCCGTTACACTCGGGACAGGTACGGACGTCGGCGTCCTCGGGGTGACCCGACCCACCACAGTCGTCGCAGCGCTCGGGCCGGCGGACGGTCATCTGCTTCTCGACGCCCTCGTAGGCCTCTTCGAGGGTGATGTCGAGAGAGGTGCGGAGGTCCTGGCCGGGTTGGGGACCGCGCTGGCCGCGGCCCTGGCCCTGGCCGCCCATCCCGCCGAAGAACTGGTCGAAGATGTCTCCCATCCCGCCCTGGCCGCCCGCGCCGCCGAACGGGTTGCCCTGACCGCCCATGCCGCCGGCACCGCCGGCGCCACCCTCGAAGCCGCCGTGTTTCTCGGCCTCGGTGAAGCGCTCGTGACCGAGTTGGTCGTAGGCCTCGCGCTTCTCGTCGTCGGTCAGCACCTCCTTCGCTTTCTGGATCTTCTTGAATTGCTCCTCGGCGTTCTCCTCGTCGGAGACGTCCGGGTGGTACTCCTGAACCTTCTCGCGGTACGCCGACTTGATGTCGCTCTCGTCGGCGTCGCGACTGACACCGAGGACGTCGTAGAAGTTCTCGCTCGTGCTCATAGATGAAGGTGAGGTGCTGGTGGTTCGCGGCTATTCAGTTCTGCTCGTCGTCTTCGTCGTCGACATCCTCGAAGTCGGCGTCGACGAAGTCCTCGTCGTCGGCCTGCTGGCCGGCGGCACCGGCGCCGGGACCGGCGCCTGCACCGCCCATGCCGCCCATACCGCCAGCACCGGCACCGGCGCCACCCGCGGCGCCAGCGCCCGCACCGGCCTGCTGCTGGGCCTCCTGCTGGTAGGCCTGTTTGCCGATCTCCTGGAGCGCGTCGGTCAGTTCCTCGGTCGCCTCGCGGTAGTCCTCCGCGTCGGCGTCCTCGTCTTCGAGGACCGCCTCGACGTCGTCGATGGCCGCCTCGACGTCGCTGCGGATGTCCTCGTCGACCATCTCCTCGTTCTCTTCGAGGAGTGTCTCGGCACGCTGGACGGCGGACTCGGCCTCGTTGCGCGCCTCGATGCGCTCGCGGCGCTGCTCGTCCTCTTCGGCGTGCTGCTCGGCTTCTTCCTGCATCTCCTCGATCTCCTCGTCGGAGAGACCAGCACCACCCTCGATGGTGATGTCCTCGGAGTTACCCGAGCCCTGGTCCTCGGCCTCGACGCTGACGATGCCGTCGGCGTCGATGCTGAAGGAGACCTCGATCTGCGGGGTTCCGGCGGGCGCCGGCGGGATGCCGGTGAGCTGGAAGGCGCCCAGGAGTTCGTTCTCCTCGGCGATCTCGCGTTCACCCTGGAAGACGCGAATCTGGACGGAGGTCTGGTTGTCGGCGGCGGTGGTGAACACCTTGGAGGCCTCCGTCGGGATGGTCGTGTTCTTCTCGATGAGGCGCTCGAAGAGACCGCCCTTGACCTCGATACCGAGGCTGAGGGGCGTCACGTCGAGGAGGACGACGTCGTCGACCTCACCGGAGAGGACGCCACCCTGGACCGCGGCACCGAGCGCGACGGCCTCGTCGGGGTTGACGGACTTCTTCGGTTCCTGGCCGGCGAGTTCCTCGACCTTCTCCTGCACCTGGGGCATCCGGGTCGACCCGCCGACGAGGACGACGTCGTCGATGTCGTCGGTCGTGAGTTCGGCGTCGTCGAGGGCCTGCTCCGTCGGGCCGACCGTCCGCTCGATGAGGTCCGCGGTCAGGGACTCGAACTTCGCACGCGTGATGTCCTGTTCGAGGTGGACCGGTCCCTCGTCGGTCGCCGTGACGAACGGGAGGTTGACGGTCGTCTCCTTTCGACTGCTGAGTTCGATCTTCGCCTCCTCGGCGGCGTCCTTCAGGCGCTGGAGGGCCTGTCGGTCGTCGCGGAGGTCGATGCCGTGTTCGTCCTCGAACTCGTCGGCGAGGTAGTCGATGATGGCCTGGTCCCAGTCGTCGCCACCGAGGTCGTTGTCACCGTTCGTGGCGATGACCTCGTGGTGGCCGTCGGCGATTTCGAGGATGGAGACGTCGAACGTCCCGCCACCGAGGTCGTAGACGAGGACGGTGTTCTCGCCCTCCTCGTCGAGGCCGTAGGCCATCGACGCGGCCGTCGGTTCGTTGACGATGCGTTCGACCTCGAAGCCGGCGATCTGACCGGCGTCCTTCGTCGCCTGCCGCTGGCGGTCGTTGAAGTACGCCGGGACGGTGATGACCGCCTTCTCGACGTCGTCGCCGAGGTACTCTTCGGCGTCGCGCTTGATCTTCTGGAGGATGCGTGCCGAGATCTCCTCGGGCGTGTACTCTTCGTCGCCGAGTTCGACGGTGTAGTCCTGTTCGCCCATGTGGCGCTTGATGGACTGGACCGTCTGCTCGGGGTTCTGGACTGCCTGGTTCTTCGCAGGCTTGCCCACGAGGAGTTCGCCGTCGTCGTAGGCGACGACGGAGGGCGTCGTCCGGTCGCCCTCCTCGTTGGTCACGATTTCGGGCTCGCCGCCCTCCATCACTGCGAACGCACTGTTGGTGGTACCGAGGTCGATACCGAGAACTTTCTCGCTCGCCATTGTTGGCCAATAGTAAGCCGCCGTTCCTGTTTAAAGCTTGCTAGTGAAGGATGCCCACGCGAAACGGCGTGTCGACGCCTTCGTGCGGTTTTCGGAAATCGAGACCCAACTGGGCACAGCATATATGGTGTACCGCAATCACACCGCTCCGCCGTCCCCGGGTCGGCCGGCTACTCGCCGCCCGCGCTGACCGTGACCTGTGCCTCGCGGAGGACCTTCCCACCCATCTCGTAGCCGGGGCGATAGAGGTCGACGACGGTCCCCTCGGGTCGCTCGCTCTCCTGGCGCATCATGACCTCGTGACGCGTCGGGTCGACCTCGTCGCCGGGGTCGGGCGCGACCATCTCGACGCCCTCGCCCTCCAGCACGTGGTCGAACTCCTTCTTCGTGAGTTCGACTCCTTCGCGGAGACTCTCGACGTCGCCGGACTCCTCTTCGAGCGCGCGCCGGAGGTTGTCGTGGACGTCGAGGAGGTCCTCGACGAGGTCCTCGGTCGCGCGCTCGCGGATGTCCTCCTGCTTCTGCTTCGCGCGCTTCTTGTAGTTCTGGAAGTCGGCCTGCGTGCGCTGGAGGCGCTCGGTCAGGGACTCGACCTCTTCTTCTTTCTCCTCGACCTGTGCGGCGAGTTCGTCCCGTTCGGCCCGGAGCGCCTCGACCTCGGCGGCGAGTTCCTCGTCGTACTCGCCGACCCGCTCGGCGAGCGTCGGCTCGGGGACGGTCTCGTTTTCGGTCTCCTCGGCGTCCGATGCGTCCGCGTCGGCGGCCGACTCTCGGTCCTCGACGGCCTGCTCGGCGTCGTCGGTCATGGGAGAGAAAAACCACTTCTCGGGTATAAGGATTTCAGAACCGCTCGGACGGCGCCACACTCTTCTCGGCCCCCGTCGACGTACCGACATGGACGTCGACACCGACCGTCTCTGGGAGCGCCACGCCAACCCGAAGAGCGGTGGTCCCGCGCCGCGCTCACGCCGCTGCTCGTCTACGCCATCTACACCCGGCGCTGGCGACTCCTCGTCGCCGCGCTCGTCTTCGCCGTCGTCAACCCGGTCCTCTTCTCGCCGCCCGCCGACGAGTCGGCGTGGATGACCCGCGTCGTCTACGCCGAGGAAGCGTGGACCGCAGCGGGACGTCCGCTGTTCGGCGCCGGCTACCCCGAGGCGCTCAACGCGCTCAACGTCCCGACGTTCGGCTACGCCCTCTACGCGGCCGCCCGCCGGAAACCACGCCGTGCCGCGCTCGCGACGGCCGTCTCGATGGCACTGAAGTTCTGGTTCGTCGGGGCACTCGTCCGGTGGTACGACGACGAGCGCGTGGACGCGAGCGAACGCGCCGACGCGTAGGTTCAAACTAGGTAGCGAGGCGGATTCCCCGCGCCACCGTGCGCGGGGCCGTTGACACGGGAAGCCGAAGCCACCACGGTGTGTGACGTGACGACCGGTCGGTGGCGACTCGCTCGGCCGGTGCGGTCCACCGCCACCGACGACGAGGGGCAACGACCACCCTCCGGACCGCCTGTAAGCCACGAAGTGAAGAGGCATTTATCCCCGCAGTGCCTACGCCGCGCCAGTGACGGTCACGCTCCGCTACGAGGACGGGACGATTCGGGTCGAAGGCGCCGAGCGCCACGGCGTCGACCTGCCGGGCGCCGAGTACGACGAGCGCACGGACTCGGACCGCGCCCCCGCCCACCGCTACGCCGCGCTCCGCTCGTTGCTCGACGCTCGCGGCGTCCCGGTCGACGACCACGTCCTCGCCTTCGAACGTGGCTCTCTCGCTCTCGACTCAGAGTACGAACTCCGCGACTACCAGCGTGACGCCCTCGACGCGTGGCAGGGCAACGGCCGCCGCGGCGTCGTCGAACTCCCCACCGGGAGTGGCAAGACGGTCATCGGTGTGAAGGCCATCGAGCGCGTCGGCGACCCCGCGCTCGTCGTCGTCCCGACCATCGACCTCCTGACCCAGTGGCGCGAGGAACTCGAAGCCGAGTTCGACGTCCCCGTCGGACAACTCGGCGGCGGCGAGCAGCGCGTCGAACCCATCACGGTCTCGACCTACGACTCGGCCTACCTCCGCGCCGACGAACTCGGCGACCGCTTCGGCCTCGTCGTCTTCGACGAGGTTCACCACCTCGGCGGCGAGGGGTACCGCGACGTCGCACGGCTGTTCGCCGCGCCCGCACGGCTCGGACTCACGGCCACGTTCGAGCGACCGGACGACGCCCACGAAGTCGTCGCGGACCTCGTCGGCGACGTCGTCTACCGCCTCGACGTGGACGAACTCGCCGGCGAGCACCTCGCCGACTACGACGTGAAGCGCCTCGAAGTCCCACTCACGGACGAAGAGCGCCGCGAGTACGAGGAGGTCCAGCAGACGTTCGTCGACTACCTCCGGCAGTCGGGTATCTCGATGAACCGCGGGAGCGACTACCAGGAGTTAGTCAAGCGCTCCGGTTCGGACCCACGCGCCCGCGAAGCACTCCTCGCGAAGCAGCGCGCCCGCGAGATCGTCCAGGAGAGCGAGAACAAGGTCCGCCACCTCGCGGACATCCTCGAACGCCACCGTGACGACCGGATCATCGTCTTCACCGCCTCCACCGACCTCGTCTACCGCGTCTCCGAGCGGTTCCTGATTCCGGCCATCACGCACGAGACCGGCGCGAAAGAGCGCCGCGAGGTCCTCGGGAACTTCCGCGACGGGGACTACTCGTGGGTGGTGACCGCGAACGTCCTCGACGAGGGCGTCGACGTCCCCGACGCGAACGTCGCGGTCATCATCGCCGGCAGCGGGAGCGAACGCGAGTTCACCCAGCGACTCGGTCGCGTCCTCCGCCCGAAAGAGGACGGGTCGCGCGCGCTGCTCTACGAACTCGTCAGCGAGGACACCGCCGAGGAGCGCGTCGCCGAGCGCCGGCGGTAGCCGACTCAGTCCCGCCGGACGTCCGCGGACATGCTCAGACTCCCCTTCACGGCCTCGTCGTAGGGGACGTCGAACTCGACGCGGAACGTGTCGGTCTGGTGGGCGTCGAGCGTTATCTCCCGGTCGCGGACGAGCGACCCGTCCTCCATCTTCGCCGTGACGTAGAGCGTCGTCGTCACGGGGTGGTCGGCGACGTTCGAGACGACGACCTCCGCGACCAGCGGGCCGCCGGAGTTCGGCGGGATGTTCGTCTGCTGGACGCGAACCGGGTTCTCCTCGCCGCCGAGTCCGAGACAGCCGGCGAGACCGCCGAGTCCGGCGACCGAGGCGCCGACTGCGCCGCGGCGGAGGAGCGTCCGTCGAGTCGGGTTCATGTCCCGTCGTCGGGAGGCGACGGAGAAGAGTCTTCTGTCAGCCTTTTATTCACCCACCCCCTACGCGGAGGCGTGCTCACCAAGGACCTGCTCCGGGTGTCGCGGGCCGGTGGCGGCTTCCACCCGCAGTTCACCGACAACGTCGCCCTCGCCGAGCGCGTCCTCGGGGTCTACCGCGACCACGTCGGCGAGGAACGAGGCGTCCTCGACGAGGCCCTCGAGTCCGTCGAGCGCGACGCCGACGACTTCAAACTCGCCCGTGGCTTCGCCAAACTCCTCGACCGCGAGGCGGTCTTCGAGACGGCGAGCGCGGTCGACCCGCTTCGTGCCCGTCGGGCCGCCTTCGCCGCCGCCGAGGAGGTCGGCGTCGTCACCGAGACCGAGCGCGCCGAGGCCCTCGACGCGGCCGCCGACTCGCTCGGCGACGAGGTGGCCGCCCGGGACGTCGCCGACGCCCTCTACGCCGACCGCGAGGTCCGACAGGTCCTGACCGACTTCGACCCGCGCTGGGACGCCGAGGCGCTCGTCGCCCAATACAACCTCTCGCTGGCGCAGACCGCGCTCTTCGACGCGACGGAGGTCCGCGTCCGGACGACGGACCCCCGCGCGCTCGTCAGTCGGATCAAGCGCCTCGGCCTCCTCTACGAGATTCATCGGACGGACGACGAGACCGAGGCACGAGAGGTCGTCCTCACCGGCCCGGACGCGCTCTTCCGTCGGAGTCGCCGCTACGGTACGCGCTTCGCCCGCCTCCTCCGAACGGTCGCGCAGGCCAACGAGTGGACGCTCGAAGCCACCATCGACGACCGGGGGACCGACCGGACGATGCGCCTCTCCGAGTCGGACCCAGTCCGCGTCCCCGGCGTCGACCCCGTGACCGACGTCTCCTACGACAGCGGCGTCGAGCGGGAGTTCGCGGCGCGCTTCGAGGCGCTGAACCTCGACTGGGAACTCGTGCGAGAGCCCTCGGTCCTCGACGCCGGCGACCGACTGATGATCCCGGACTTCGCCTTCGACTACCTGCACGCCGACTTCCGCGTGTACTTCGAGGTGATGGGCTTCTGGACGCCCGAGTACGTCGAGAAGAAACTCGCCCAACTCGACGACTTGGAGGACGTCGACATGCTCGTCGCCGTCGACGAGTCGCTGGGCGTCGGCGAAGAGATCGAGGCCCGCGACCACCGCGTCGTCACCTACTCGGGGTCGATTCGGACCAAGGACGTCGTCGACGAACTCCGTGAGTACGAGGCGGACCTCGTGGCCGCGAGCGCCGACGCCGTCCCCGACGAACTCGCGCCCGACGCGGACGTCGTGACACTCGACGACCTCGCTGCAGAGTACGGCGTCGCGGTCGAAGCCGTCGAGGACAAAGTCTTCCCCGACCACCGTCTCGTCGGCCGGACGCTCGTGCGCCCCGCCGTCCTCGACGCCCTCCGCGAGGAACTCGACGCCGGGATGACGCTCTCGGCGGCCGAAGACGTCCTCGGCGAACGCGGGATTTCGGACGCCAGCGCCGCCCTCTCCGAACTCGGCTACCGGGTCGAGTGGGAGGGACTCGGCGGCGGGACGGTGCGGGAGAAGTAACACCCTAATTCGGTTGTCCTGAGTTAGACAACCACGTCTGGTTGTTTCTTCAGGGACAATCTATTTCGGTTGTCGTCGAGAATCAGCGAGCGATGCGAGAACTGTACGTCGTGCTCGGTGACGTCGTCCGGTCGCGCGCAGTCGACGACCGGGAGGCGTTTCGCGAGCGACTGGAGACGGCCTGCGAGGACGCGAACGACGTCACCGAGGGGGTCGTCGCACCATTCTCGGTATTGAAGGGAATCGACGAGATCGGCGGTGTCCTCGACCGGGCCAGCGACGTCTACCGTATCGCCCGTTCGGTCGCGACGCAACTCCGTCCCCACCGCATCCGTCTCGCCGTCGCCCGCGGAACGGTCGACGTCGGTCTAGAGACCGGCGACGTCGCGCGAATGGACGGTGGGGCGTTTCACGAGGCGTCGGATCTCCTCGAACGGGTCGAGCGCGAAGGGTTGTACTTCGACCTTCGGACCGGTCGGCGGAGTCTCGACACCTCGGTCGCCGACGTGGTCAACCTCCTGCTCGAACAACGCCACGAGTGGACCGACCGCCAGCGGGAGGTGGCCGAGCGGTACCGCGAACTCGGGGCGCAGCAGGCCGTCGCCGACGAACTCGACGTCTCCCAGCAGGCGGTGTCCCGCACGCTCCAACAGGCGTCGTGGCCGCTCGTCTCGACCGTCGAGGAGCGCCTCCAGCGAACGCTCGACACCGCGTACGGGGTGGGAGCGTGATGCCCGCCGACGCCGTCGGGTCGGTCCTCGACGGCGCGTCGCTTCGCCAGTGGGGCCTCGTCCTCGCGGGACTCGCGGGCCTGCTCGCGACGAGCGGGTGGTTCGTCACGTGGACCCTCTCGCACATCGAGGACGTCCCCAGCGAGGTGGACGGCCTCACACAGACCGAACGCGACGTGGGACGGGTCGTCGGAAAGTTCGAGAACGTCCTCGTCTACGCGTTCGTCCTGACCGGTGCGTACACCGCGCTCGCGGTCGTCTTCGCCGCGAAGAGTATCGTCCGGCGGGGCGACATGGAGCACAACAGCAAGTACTACCTCGCCGGAACGCTCGCCAACTTCACCTTCTCACTCGTCGTCGGCATCGCCGTCCGGACCGGTGTCCAGTTGGCCTAGGTCGCGGCGGCGACCCTTCGGGACCATCGAGCGGAACGTCCCGTACGTGAACAGACCGACGCCGATGGGTTCGACCTCGCCGGCGAGTTCGTGGGCGGCGACGAGGTAGCCCCAGTCGCCGTCCCACTCGGATTCGATTTCCTCGCCCGCAACGAAGCGGGCGGCCGCCTCCCGGCTCAGTTCGACCACGTTCTTCGTCGCGTCCCGGCAGAAGCGCTGGACCGCGTCCGTCGTGGGTTTCCAGTGCTCCTGTCGGGTCCGGAGGATGCGCATCCCCAGCGACTCCACCTCGATGGGGGCAGGGACGTCGTCGTGGAACGCCCACACCGACCCCGACCCCTTCTCCCAGAAGGTGTAGTCGTCGAACGTCTCGGAGTCGACGCCGAAGCGGTCGACCCACCACTCGACGACCGCCTCGCGGGTGGGACGGCCCTCGACTTCCCGGTCGTCTTCGGTCGCGGGCAGGCGGTCGAACTGGTCGCTGACGTTCTCTCTCATGCTCGCACCTCCAACTTCGCGGTGAAGAAGCCGCCGGCGTCGTTCTGGTGCGGGTAGAAGCGCTTGGCCTTGGTCATCGACTCGTCGTACTCGGCGTCGTTCCACTCGGTGAGTCCGTCGTCGTGGTCGAGACCGATGTCGTAGTCGACGAGGCGACAGTCGTCGAGGACGGCGTCGACGACACCCTCGTTCTCCTCGGGGGCGAACGTACAGGTGGAGTAGACGACCGTCCCGCCGGGTTTCGTGAGGTTGACCGCGCGGCGGAGGATGTGGCGCTGGAGACCGGCCATGCTCTCGCTCGTCTCGCGGCCCGCCTCCTGGAGGGCGTCGGGGTTCTTCCGGACGGTGCCCTCTCCCGAGCAGGGGACGTCGAGGAGCGCGGCGTCGAACGCGTCGCGCCCGAACCGCTCGAACTCGAACTGTCGGGCGTCCTGGTTGGTGACGGCCGCGCAGGTGACGCCGAGGCGGTCGGCGTTCCCCCGGAGCGCGGAGAGTCGGCCGAGGTTGGCGTCGTTGGCGACCAGCAGTCCGCGGTCGTCCATCAGGTCCGCGAGTTGGGTGGTCTTGCTGCCGGGGGCGGCGCAGGCGTCGAAGACAGTTTGGCCGGGTTCGGGGTCAAGGACGAACGCCGGAATCGCCGAGACCTCCTCCTGGACGTGGAACCAGCCGTGGAAGTACGGCCACGTGTTCCCGGGTTTGTCCGTCTCGAGGTCGAGTTCGAGCAGTCGGTCGTTCCACGACCGTCGCTCGACGCCGACGCCGAGCGACTCGAGTGCCTCGACGGTCCGCTCGACCGTCGTCTTGAGCCGGTTGACCCGGACGGTCGTCGGCAGCGGCCGCTCGCAGGCCTCGAGGAAGGCGTCGAAGTCGTCGACGATGGGTTCGTAGCGCTCCAGTACGTCCATTTGTTCGTCGTTCGAGGCGCGGCGGTTTGTCGGTTTCCGTTCGCTCGCTCACTCGCCCCCGGCGTGCTCGTCTCCTTCGCCCTCCTCGCCGATGCGGACCACGACGACGGGGATAGTCGCCTGACGGACGACCCGTTCGGTGACGCTCCCGAGGAGGTATCGGCTGACGCCGCTCCGGCCGTGCGTGCCCATCACGATGGCGTCCACGTCTTGCTCGTCCGCGTACGTGAGGATGGTCTCGGCCGGGTCGCCGTGGCGGACGTCGCTCGTCGCGTCGAGTCCCCTGCGCTTCGCCTCGCCGGTGACCGTCGCGACGGACTCCTCGCCCTCGTTCTCGAGCGACGAGCGGACCGACTGCCACTCCACGTCGGGCAGGTCCGGCGTGCTCCGCTCGTCGACGACGTAGAGCGCGTGCACCGCCGCGTCGCACAACTCGGCGAGGTCGACGCCTTCGAGAATCGCCTCGCGGACACCTTCGCTGCCGTCCGTCGGAACGAGTACGTCGTCGTACATCGTGTGTGAGTAGCACCGGGAGTGGCTTGTAACCCGGTGGCCGTACCGTGCGGGCCCGACGTCGCTGGGTCCGCACCCGGATTTATGCGGCCGTCCGGCGTCTCTCTACGTATGGCACGCGTTCACGTCCGCTCCGACGTCACACTCGACGAACCGTTCCTCGTCGAGGGACTACCCGGTGTCGGCCTCGTCGGGAAGATCGCGACCGACCACCTCGTCGACGAGTTCGACATGACCTACTTCGCCAGCGTCGACGCCGAGGGACTCCCGCAGGTCGGCGTCTACGACGAGGACTCACGGGAGGCACTCCCGCCGGTCCGCCTCTACGCCGACGAGGAGCGCGACCTGCTGGCCCTCCAGAGCGACGTCCCCGTCGACCGCGAGGCCGCGCCGGGGTTCGCCGACGCGCTCACCAACTGGCTGGCCGACGTCGGGGCGACACCGCTCTACCTCAGCGGACTCCCGGCACCGGACCTCGACGTCGACGAGGTTCCACCGGTGTTCGGTGTCGCGACCGGCGACGCAGCGACCCTGCTCGACGAGCACGACGTCGGACTCCCGTCCGAACAGGGCGTCGTCGGCGGACCGACCGGTGCACTCGTCAACCGTGCGGCCGAGTTGAACCTCGACGCGGTCGGACTCGTCGTCGAGAGCGACCCACAGTTCCCCGACCCCGCGGCGTCGAAGCGACTCATCGACGAGGGTATCGAACCACTCACCGGTGTCACCGTCGACACGGCGGCACTCGTCGACCACGCCGAGGAGATCCGCGAGCAAAAAGAGCGCCTCGCCCAGCAGATGCAGCAGGCGGAGGAGTCCGAGAGCAGTCAGGCCAAGCCGCTCCGGATGTTCGAGTAGCACTCACGGCACTCCCACTCGGGCGCTTTCACACCCACCCCGCGAATACTCAAGTACGAAGCCGACGCCAGACGGCGTGATGTCCTGACGACGGCCGCGTGGGGGTGGATTCGGTGAGCGCGGTGGACCCCCACGCGGACGGCCACGCCGCCTGTTCGCTCTACTCGAAGTCGTACGGCCAGTCGCCGGTAATCTTCATTCCTTCCGCCTTGTTCTCCGCTTCGAGCGCCGCCGCGATGTCTTCGGGAGCGGCGTGGGCGGCCGAGAAGCCCTCGTCCGCGAGGCGAACCGCGAGGTCGGTCAGGAGGATGGACTGCTCGCGGAAGTCGCGTGTCTCGAGTTTGTCGAGGGTGTCGGCGTGGGTGTGGCCCCACCCGCGGCCCTCGCTGCCGGACTCCGACGTGACGTGGTAGCCGGGGACGCCCCACTTCACGTACTCCCAGTGGTCGCTGTGGGGACCCTGCTCGGGAGTCGTGGAGATGGGGTGGTCGAACGCGGCAGAGACCTCGTCGACGGCGGCGTCGAGCGCGTCGAAGCCGTGGGTGTAGCACTTCAGCGTCCGGCCCCGCACGACCCCGTCGAGGTTGAGGACCGCCTTCACGGTGTCGAGGTCTCGGTTCGCGGCGTCGTAGCCCGACCCGACGAGACCGACCTCCTCGGACCCGTAGGCGAGGAAGTGGACTCTCGTGTCGAGTTCGTCCTCGCGGGCGGCGAGCGTCCGCGCGAGTTCGACGAGCATCGCGGTTCCAGCCCCGTTGTCCATCGCTCCCTCGCTGATGTCGTGACCGTCGACGTGGCTCGTCACGAGCACCTCGGCGTCCGTGTCGGGGCCGAGTTCCGCGTGGACGTTCTGACTCGTCGCGTCGTCGTAGACGTCGGCCTCGACGGCGACGGTGACCGCCTCGCCCTCGGCACGCCGGGCGAGACGGGCGCCGACCTCCTTCGCGACGCCGACGGCCGGGATATCGCCGATAGGCGACTCCTCGTTCCCGACGCTCCCCGTCGCGGGCAGGTACCCCTCGACGTGGTTGCGGTAGACGAACGCGGCCGCCCCCGCCTCGACGGCGTAGTAGTACTTCTCGCGGCGGTGGAGCCGTCGGTCGAACCAGTCGGGGACGCTCGCGTCGACCATCACGACCTTCCCTTCGAGGTCTGCACCCTCGAAGTCCCGCGGTAGCCCGTAGCCGAGGTCGACGAGGTCGCCCGACACCTCCCCCGCGGGACTGCGGGGCAGCGCGATGACTTCGTCGCGGTGCTCGAACGTCTCGCCGGCCGCACGGAGTTCCGAGTCGCCGCGCTCCCAGCCCTGTATCTCGAACTCGTCGAGGTGCGCGTCGCGGGCGTACGTCGCGAGCGCGTCGCGCGTCGCCTCGGCCGCCCGTCGCTCGCCCTCGGTGCCGGCCATCCGGTCGCCGACGTCGACGAGCGTCTCGAGGTGACCCCATCCGGTGTCGCTGGTGAACGTCGAACCGATCCAGTCGCTCATGGTCGACGTGTGCGGGGCCACGGCCTAAGGATTGTGCAACGGGTGGTCGCTTTCCGGTTGTCTCAGACGCCCGGAACGCCGACCGCGTCGACGTGTGCACCGAACAGCGCGAAGACGCCGGTCACGGCGAACGCGACGCCCCACGACACGGCGGCGACGACGCCGGCGGCGAACCACTCGCCCGGCGTCCGGTGTTCGAGGACCGCGAGCCAGACGAGCATCGCGAGCGCGGTCCCGACGCCCGGAATCCACGCGACCGGGAACGTCGCGAGCGCCGAGAGCGTGGTCGTCCCGAGCGCGTCCCAGAAGTCGGTCTCGTCGGTGAGGACGACGGTCCCCGCGTAGGTCGCGACCCCGCCGACGAGCAGGCCGAACGCGACGACCCCCGCCCACCCGACGACGGCGAACGTCATCCCGACGACCGCCTTGACGAGGAACAGCAGGAGCAACAACATCACGAGCGTACCGACGCTAAGCCCCAGGGCGGACATGGCCGAGGCTACGCTCCGCCCGCCCTTATGTATCTGCGCTCACCACCCCGGGTCGGGACCGACGAGTGCACGGGGTGGCGCCGTCACTCACGCGGCGTAGCACGGGAACATGGTACATCAGGCCGGAGACTTAGGTCGGTCGGCGACGTACGCGAAACCGCCTGTCGGAGACAGGTGAACGGAGCAGGACGCGGGTCTCGACGACCCAGCACAACTACCACCCTCTACTGCTCCACTTTCGTCCGTCGTCTCACCACAGGGTACTCGTTACTCGTCAGTCTTCACTTCCGTTTGACGACTCGTCGGCCCGTTCCGACACGGCCGTGATGATCGTGTCCCAGTCGGGATCGCCGGTCTCACTCTCGCACTCCCAACCGCCACGAACGTCGACTCCGTTCTCGTGTGCGTTGTGGACGAGTCGTGAGAGTGCGTCTCGGAAGGCACTGGCGTCCGCTGGATCGTTGTCGTGAGTCATGGGGGGAGAGGGAGTCACGATGCTCCACTATCCCTTCGTACGGACGCTGGAGGGAAAAGCGTGATTCGGGATTTCCAAGCCTACGAAGTGGGGACGGGTGTGAAGCGAGCGCGGCGTTCGACTGCTAGCGGCGACTGTGAGAACAGTCGTGCCGACAGCCAAGCGCTTTTCCGACCGGCCATCGAACGCCCTCGTATGGCTGAAGACGACCGAAACAGCGAGGATACCGACGTCGACGTGGACAACGACAACGAAGGCGAGGAGGAGAAGTCCTTCCGAGAGCGCGTCCAGGAGATTCGCGAGCAGCGCGAACAGGAACGCGAGGAGGGCGAAGGCGAGGAACGCCGCGAACGCATGGAAGAGATGATGGGCGGCGGCGGTGGCGGCCCCGGCGGCATGGGTGGCGGCGGTGGCGGCAACCCCTTCGCACAGATGATGGGCGGCATGATGGGCGGCGGTGGCGGCCCCGGCGGCATGGGTGGCGGTCCCGGCGGCCCCGGCGGTCCCGGTGGCCGCGGTCGCGAAGAGGAATCCAGCGGCGGCGACAAACAGCTCCGCAAGGAAGTCGAGAAACTCCGCAAGGAAGTCGAGCGCACGAACAACAAACTCGACCGCATCGCGAACGCGCTCGAGTCCCGCGACTGAGTTACAGCAGTCGTTCGTAGACGTCTTCGAGGCGGTCGACCGACCGCTCGACCCCGATTTCTTCGCGCCGGTCCAGACAGTGAGCCGCGAGTGTCTCTTCGTCGACCAGCGCGCGCTCGATCTGCGTCCGGAAGGCGTCGACCGCGCCGGGCGCGTAGTGGTAGCCGTTCACGCCGTCGTCGATGGTCTCGGAGAGCGCGCCGCTGTCGACGCCGACGACCGGCGTCCCGCAGGCGTTCGCTTCGAGAGCGACGAGGCCCTCCGTCTCCACGGGACTCGGGAAGGCGAACACGTCGAGCGCGGAGTAGAACTCGGGGAGTTCCTCCCGGTCGAGGAAGCCGAGGAAGCGCGCGTCGACGTCGAGGTGGGCGGCGAGCGTTTCGAGGTCGTCCCGTGCCGGTCCGTCGCCGCCGAGGACGATCGTCGCGTCGAGTCCCGCCGCCGCCTCCACGAGGTCCTCCAGACACTTCTCGTAGCCGTGGCGGCCGGTGTAGCCGACGAGCGGACGTTCTTCGATCAGATCGTGACGTTCGAGGAACGCCTCGGGGTTCACCGGGCGGAAGCGTTCGAGGTCGACGCCGTTCGGGAACGCCTCGACCGGCGTCGAGACGTCGAGGTCGTCGGCGAGGTAGTCGCGGGTGGCCTCGCTCGGCGTGAGGACGAGGTCCGCGCGTTCGAGGAACCACTTCTCGTAGCGGCGGGTGACGCGCTCGACGAGCGGTTCGCCGAAACTCGGGACGACGTAGTCTGCGTACTCGCTGGTCGGCGTGTGGTAGTTCGCGACGAGCGGGAGGTCCTCGCTACGGGCGAGGCGGTAGCCGCCCATCCCGACGGCGAAGGGGGTGTGGGCGTGGACGACGTCGACGTCGCGGACGGCGTCCGGGACAGTCGGGGTGCCGACGCGGAACCCCTCGTAGAAGGGAAAGGAGATGCTTCCGACGGGGTGTTCGCCGGCGTCGGAGGTGTACGCCTCGCTCTCGGGGAACACCACGTCCATCCGGCCGCCGCGCTCCTCCCAGTGCTCTCGCCACGTCGCGATGGTGTAGGTGACGCCGTTGACGGTGGGCAGGTAGGTGTCCGTGAAGGCGGCGACCGCTGGTCGCATGGGCGGGGCTACTCCGTCCTCCCCCTTACGTCGTCGGGTTCGTCGGCGAGCAGCGACTCGTAGATGGCTTCGAGGCGCTCGCCGACGTGGTCGAGGCTGTGCTCGCGGGCGCTCTCGCGGGCGTTCGCGCCGAGACGCTCGCGGAGGTCGGGGTCGGCGGCGAGGTCGTCCAGCGCGTCGACGAACTCGTCTTCCGTCTCGCACTTCAGGCAGTCCTCGCCGTGGGTGAGGAACTCCTCGAAGACGGGGATGTCGCGGACGACGACGGCCTTCCCGGTCGCCATCGCCTCCAGCACGGAGATGCCCTGGTTCTCTACCTTCGCGGGGAGCATGTAGACGTCGCCCGCGCCGAAGGCCATCCGGATGTCGTCGACGTAGCCCGTGAAGCGGACGTTCTCGGGTGGGTCCCGCGTCCACTTCCGGGTGACTTCGGAGGCCTGCGGGCCGGTCTCGTAGGGACCGAACCACGCGAAGTCGTAGTCGGTCCGCTGGGCGACGCGACAGAACGTCGAGAGACCCTTCCGTTCGATGACCTCGCCGACGGCGAAGACGGTCATCCCCTCTAGGTCGTACTGCTCGCGGGTCTCCTCACGGAACTGTTCGTGGCCCTCGAGCGCCTCGACGTCGACGCCGTTCGTGATGGGTTCGATGGGCGCGTCGACCGGGTAGTCCTGGAGGACGCCCTTCGTGTACTCGGAGGGGCAGAGCACGAGGTCGGCCTGCGAGTAGAACCACCGGAGGTAGGGGACGAGCGCGGGCGCGACGCGGTCGGAGAAACGGAACGACCCCGCGAAGTCCTCCGCGGTGAAGTGTGCGTGGAGCACGAGGGGGATGTCGTGGCGCTTCGCGTGGCGGGCGACGGCGACGCTCCCCGGCCCGACGAGGTTGCAGTGGGCCACGTCGAACCCTCGAAAGAGACGGCCACCGGTCGCGGCGGCGAGGGCCGCACGCTGGGGCGAGCCACCGTTCCACGGCGAGGTCACCACGTCGACGTCGGTCCCGGCCAGCGCCTTGCGCTGCTGGCCCGTCGCGGACGGGATGCCGCCGCGGACGTGGTCGGCCAGTTCGAGGTAGTTGAGGGCCCGGATGCTCACGGTTGTGCGGGACGAAGAGGCGCGCGCCGAATAACCCATCGGAACCGTTTTGCGCGCGACGGCACAACTCCGCGGCGTGACAGTCGCCGAGGAGCGTATCGAACGCCTGGAGGAACTCGCCGCCGAGGCTGCCCGCGAGGGGAACGAAGAACGCGCGAAGGACTACGTCCGACTCGCGCGGCGTATCGCCGAACGCCACCGCCTCCGCCTCCCGCGCTCGTTCGTTCGCTTCACCTGCGACGCCTGCGACCGCTACCTCGTGCCCGGAAAGAACGCCCGAGTGCGCCTACAGGACGGTCACGTCGTCGTCACTTGCGAGTGTGGCCACCAGGCACGCTACCCCTACTGAGCGAGGAAGCGGCGCCGAACGTACAAGCCTTAACTTTCTTTTAAGTGGCCGGCGAACCTGTAGTCGAATGATGGCCGAAGACCTCCGAGAGAAAGCACACCACGCGGACGTGACGGTGTGGGTCGGGAAGAGTGGTATCGAATCCGTCGTCGACGAGCTGAACGACCAGCTCAGCGACCGAGACGTCGTGAAAGTGAAGTTCCTGCGGTCGGCCCGCGGCGAGGGAGACACCGAGGAACTCGCGGAGGACCTCCGCGAACGGGTCAACGCCGACCTGGTCGAGACTCGCGGGAACACCGCGGTGTACCACCGATGAGCGGGGCCGCCGTGTTCCCCCTCCAGGCCGGGGGTGCCGGCGGATTCGTCTCGCAGTGGCTCCAGGATACGCTCGGGATCGGTGCGAGCTACGCCACCGCTCTCGGGCAGGCAATCGCGTTCGTCGTGGTCGCCGTCGTCCTCTACGTCGTCGGGAAGGCGGTGCTCCACCCCGTCGCCGACCGAGTGATGGAGCGTCGTGACCTCGACGAGCACGCGAAGCACCCGCTGAAGAAGGTCCTCTCCATCGCGATCGTCTCGGTGGCGATCGGCCTCGCGTTCGCGCTGGCGGGCTACGGCAACATCCTCGTCGCACTCACCACGGTCGCGGCGGCCGCCACGCTCGCCATCGGCTTCGCCATGCAGGACGTCATCGCGAACTTCGTCGCGGGCGTCTTCATCTACACGGACAAGCCGTTCCGCATCGGCGACTGGATCGAGTGGGACAACGGCACCTACAGCGGAGAGGTCGAGGACATCAGCCTCCGCGTCACCCGCGTCAAGACGTTCGACAACGAACTCTTGACGGTGCCGAACTCGAACCTCACGAGCGACGTCATCAAGAACCCCGTCGCCAAGGACAAACTCCGCGTCCAGTTCCTCTTCGGCATCGGCTACGAGGACGACATCGACGAGGCGACCGACATCATCGTCGAGGAAGCCGAGAAGATCGACGGCATCATGGACGACCCCGGCGTCTCCGTCCGCCTCACCGAACTCGGCGGCTCCTCGGTCGGCCTGAAGTCTCGCTTCTGGATCGCCGACCCGAGCCGTTCTGACTTCGTGAAGACCCGCGGCGAGTACGTCCAGAACGTGAAAGAGCGCTTCGACGAGGTGGGAATCGACATCCCGTACCCGACGCGCACGCTCGAAGGCGAACTCGCCATCGAGGGCGCGGACTTCGCCGAGGCGACCGCGAACGAGTAATCCCTCACCGTCTCCGTTTTTTCGCGACGCCGTCGCCGTCGAGTCCGGTATCGAAGGACGCCGACGACCACGAGCGCCGTGGCTGGTCGGTGTGAGAATGCAGTATGAATGGTGGACGGACCGGGGTCGCCGGCCTTCCCGGACCGGATAGTCCCGGGACCCGACTCCACCCCGCGGCCCTTCGAGCGACGTACGTCCGGTGGTCCGCTGCTCACTTCCGTGCCTGACGGATTGCCACCGACGAACCACGGACGCGACGCCCCTGCAGGCGCACGCCGCGGACCGCCGTCCCCGAAGGACGAGGCTTCGGCGTCGGCTCCCGGGGTCCGGCCCGGTCCGGCCAGACTCTCCCGGCGTTCGGTCCCCGCTAAAGACCATAGCGCGGGTTCTCAGGGCGGGGCCTGGCCGCCCGACCTAGTCCATTCGATACGAGGGGCTACCCACGTAAAAACCCGTCGCGTGATTCGTTCGCACGCGCCGATCCCAGCCCCGGCGAAACGCTAAACGGGCGGTCCCTCGAACGGAGACGTATGGGACTCGGAAGCACGGCCAAGAAGGTCCAGAAGATCGCGGACGTGGCGGAGAAAGTGTACTCGAAACTCCAGGACCTCCGCGAGCAGATCGAGGCGATGCGCGAGACGGTCGAGGAGACGAACGACCGCGTCGCCGAACTCGAAGCGGAGTTAGAAGACCAGCGCGCCATCCTCGACGCCCTCGCCGAGAAAGAGGGGATCGACACGAGCGAACTCGACGTCGAACAGCGCTGAAGAAAGCAACGACTAAAGAACGGGGGCAATAATTACCGCCTAGATGACGACCCACCGCGAGCCCCTCGACTCGGTGCTGGAGACCGTGGGCGAGACGCCGCTCGTCCGCGTCCACGACAGTCCGGACGAGGTCCCGGTCTACGCGAAGGTAGAGACGTTCAACCCCGGGGCGAGCGTCAAGGACCGCATCGGGAAGTACATGCTCGAACGGATGCTCGAACGCGGCGACCTCCCCGAGGGCGGGACCATCGTCGAACCCACCGCCGGGAACACGGGCATCGGCTTCGCGGTCGCGGCGGGCCAACTCGGCGTCGACGCGGTGTTCGTCGTCCCCGAGCGCTTCAGCGTCGAGAAACAACAACTCATGCGCGCGCTCGGCGCGGACGTGGTCAACACGCCGACCGAGGACGGGATGGACGGCGCCATCGAGCGCGCCCACGAACTCGCCGCCGAACTCGACGACGCGGTCGTCCCCCAGCAGTTCTCGAACCCACTGAACCCCGAGGCCCACTACGAGACGACCGGTCCCGAGATCTACGAGGCGCTCGACGGCGACGTCGGCGCCATCGTCATAGGCTGTGGGACCGCGGGGACGCTGATGGGCGTCGCTCGCTACGCCCGCGAGCAGCACCCCGACACGCACGTCGTCGCCGTCGAACCCGAGGGGTCGCTGTACGCGGAGACGAAGGGCGAAGACGTCCCCGAGGAGGAGTACAAGATCGAGGGCATCGGCACCCACGATCCGACGACGAACGAACTGTTCGACCCCGAACTCGTCGACGAGATCGTCCAGGTCGCCGACCGCGCCGCCCACGACGAACTGAAGCGCCTCGCCCGCGAGGAGGGACACCTCGTCGCCTCCTCCGCGGGAGCCGCGAGCGTCGCGGCCCGCGGGACCGCCGAACGCATCGCCGACGGCGAACTCGACGTTCCCGGCGACGCGGTCGTCACGCTCTTCCCCGACTCCAGCGAGCGCTACCTCTCGAAGGACATCTACGGCAGTTTCACCGAGTGGGAGGGGTAGGCCGCGCTACCCGAGCAACCGACGGTGTTCGACCTTGATGCACTTGTCCTGAACGACGCGGAGGCCCGCGTCTTCGGCCTTCGCCGCCGCCTCGTCGTCGCGGATGCCCAGTTGCGTCCAGACGGCCTTCACGTCGTCCCGGTCGATTGCCTCGTCGACGATGCCCGCGACTTCCTCGCTCGGCCGGAACACGTCGACGACGTCCACTCGTTCTTCGACCTCTGAGAGGGAGTCGTAGGCCTCGCGTCCGAGTACCTCGTCGGCGTACGGGTTCACCGGGACGACGGTGTAGCCGTGCTCCTGGAGGTACTTCGGCACGTCGTGGGCGTCCTTCCCCGGCGTACTCGAACAGCCGACGACGGCGACGTTCTCGTAGTCGAGGACTTCGCGGAGTTCTTCGTCACTCTCTATCGGCATAGGTGAACCGAGGCGGCGACGCACAAAAAGTTACGCGGGGGCTCGGACCGCGAGGGCGACCCGGCCGACGACGAACGCGGCCGCGGCGAGAAACATGCCGTACTTCAGGAGCGACTGGCCGGCGGCGGGGTCGTCGAACGAGCGGCGGGCGGCGTAGAGCATCACCACGTCGGCGGGCGCGACGGCGACGAGGTAGGCGAGACCGAACGTCCCCCAGAGGTAGGGGAGCGGACTCGCGAGGACGGCGACGACGAGGACGACGGCACCAACCCAGAGCGCCCGTCGTTCGCCGACGGCGATGGGGAGCGTGTTCAGCCCCTCTTCACGGTCGCCCTCGACGTCCTCGACGTCCTTGACGACCTCGCGGGTGAACGTCGAGAGCGCGGCGAGGACGAAGAGGACGACGCCCGCCAGCGGGTCTCCGACCGCGGCCGCACCGAAGAGGAACGTGCTCCCGCCGAGGTAGGCGACGACGGCGTTCCCCGCACCGGGGAGTCCCTTGAAGACGGTCGTGTACGTCACGAGTGCGAGGAGGTTCACGACGGCGATGGCGATGGCGAGCAGCGGGAGGAACGCCACGACGGAGACGACGGCGCCCGCGAATAGCACGACGCTGAAGGCGAGTGCGCCGCGCGGGGAGGCGTCACCCCGCGGGATGGGACGCTCGGGGTTGTTGATGCGGTCGATATCGCGGTCGAAGTAGTCGTTGATGGCGTTGCCCGCCCCCGTCGCGAACCAGGTCGCGACGACGGCGGCCGCGGCCTGCACGGGTTCGGCGAGTAAGCCACCGGCGACGAACGCGCCGATGGCGGTGAGGACGCCCGCGGCGACGGTGTTCACCGGGCGGGTGAGTTCGACGTAGGCCCGGAGACTGCTGGTCATACCTTCCCTACGCGAGTCCGGTGATAAAAAGGGGCCGTCTCCGACGAATCAGGGAGTTTAAAGCAGTGGTCACCATAGGGGGTAGTGCGGGCGCTTAGCTCAGCTTGGACAGAGCACTTGGCTTCGGACCAAGATGCCGCGGGTTCAAATCCTGCAGCGCCCATCGTTCTCCGTCACACTTCGACGCCGACCGTCCCGAGGTTCTCGAATCCGACGTAACCTGATTCAGTTGCACTCCTCGGTCTTCGGACGCACACGTACCCGTACAGAGTTACCTCCAGACACAGATTTATACACTCCTGCATCGACCTACCGGACGAGTCGGAGAGGTGGCCTCCTGGCCGACTCACGCAGTGCCGCTGGCGCCGCGTTCGGCGGCGGCCAGTTGGCGGTTCACCTACGCCTGTTCTTCGTACAGTTCCACGAGTTCTTGGTAGCGGGTCCGGATCGTGATCTCGCTGACCTGCGCGACCTCGCCGACGGCCTGCTGCGTGCGGGACTCGTTGGTCATCCGGGCGGCGGCGTAGACCGCGGCGGCGGCGAGGCTCACCGGCGACTTCCCGCTGTGGAAGTTGGCGGCGGTCGCGGCGTTGAGGAGGTCGACGGCGAGTCGTTCGGTCTCCGAGGAGAGGTCGAGGTCCGAACAGAAGCGCTTCGTGTACGCACGCGGGTCCGCCGGTTCGATTTCGAGGCCGAGTTGGCGGGCGACCCGTCGGTAGGAGCGCTGGATCCGCTTCCGGTCGACCCGGCTGACCGTCTCCAGTTCGTCGAGGCTCCGGGGGATGTGTTGTTGGCGGGCCGCGCCGTAGAGACTGGCCGAGGCCATCGACTCGATGGAGTGGCCCTTGATGAGGTTGGCCTCCAGCGCCCGCCGGTAGATGGTGCTGGCGACCTCGCGGGTCGACTCCGGCAGTCCGAGCGCGGCGGCCATCCGCTCGATCTCGCCGAGGGCGTGGCGGAGGTTTCGGTCGGCGGCGTCGCGGGTCTGGAACCGGCGGTTCCACTTCCGGAGTCGACGGAGTTGCTCGCGCTGGCGTCCGGTGATGGCGTTCCCGCTCGCGTCGGCGTCTCGCCACCCGATGGTCGTGCTCAGTCCGCGGTCGTGGACCCGCTGGGTGAGCGGTGCGCCGACCCGTCCTTTCCCCTCGTCCTCCTCGAAGGAGCGCCACTCGGGACCGTGGTCGACCCGGTCTGCGTCGACGACGAGACCACACTCCGTACAGGCGACTTCGGCCCGGCCGTCGTCGCGAGCGAGCGCGCCGCCGCACTCGGGACAGGCGTCGGTAGTGTCGACGGTACTCGCCGTTTCAGCGCGGAGAGGCTCTGATGACATGGTTTCGGGTGGTCGTTACCAGATGAGTTGGAGTACAGGGTAAAATAGCCGGAGCGTGATTCTCACGAACTGGGAACGAGCCGGAACACCACTGCGTCCGCCGTTCTCGTCAGGAGGCGGTACTGTCCTCGTCGTACTGCTGCTCTTCCGTCGAATTGGTGGAGTCGCCCGACGTCGAATCCGAGGAGGAACCACCGGACGTCGAACTCGTCGAACTCGTCGAGTCAGGTTCGTCGTCGGGGTTCTTTGGGCCGCCCCAGGAGTCGCCGTCGTCGGGTTTCTGCTCGACGATGGTGCCGCCCTTCCCGACGCCGACGCTGGGTTGACCGAGAACCACGCCCAGAATCGTCTTCGACTTGCTCCACTCGACGTTCTGCCAGTCGCTCTCGCCCATCCGGTAGACGATGTTGCCGCTCCCGCCGGCGGCGATCATCTCGTCGCCGTCGACGTCGAGCGTCTCGACCGTGAAGTTCCCCACGTTGAACGGGGTCCACACCTTGAAGTCCGGCGTGACGTAGACCCGGCCGTTCCCACCGCCGACGAGGATGCGCCCGCCGTCGGCGGCCGCGGCGTAGAAACTGTTGCTCGCGTCGTCGATACCGACGCGCTCCCACCCCTCGTCGGACGTCGTCTGCCAGACGTTCGCGTTGCTGTCGACGCCGTATCCGACGCCCTGCTGTGACGAGCAGAGAGCGTTCAGCGCGCTGTCGCCCGCCGGTTGGGAGATGTGCGACCAGTCCATAGTCACGCCGTCCGACTTCATCTCGCCCGGGAGGACGTTCCCGCTGTCGTCTGCGAGCAGGAGTTTCTCGGTGCTGCGCTTGCCCGAGACCGTCAGCGACGTGATAGTCGCGTCCATCCCCTTCGGCTCGGAGAAGTCGCGACGCTCGTGTTTCTCGAGGTCGTAGTAGCCGAGCGCGCCGTTCCCGCCGGCGAACCAGACTCGCTTGCCGTCGTCGGTCGCGGCGACCGTGTACAGGGAATTCTCGGCGGCGGCCGGTCCGTTCTCGATGACGACACCCCACCCCTCCGTCTCGGAGCGGCCGATGACGTATCCCTTGTTACCGACGGCACACGGTCCGTTCGCCGTCGAGGTGACTGCCCGGAGCGTGACGTCTACCGGGGACTTCACTGTCTCCCACGTGCCCGTTTCCGCCTCCGAATCGAAACTCCACGAAGTCATAGTTAATTGTAAGGAGACTCACGAAGATAAAAACAGGGGCCGATACTTCTGGAAAAAACTGCGTCGTCAGGAGGACGTCTGCTCGTCGTTCTTCGAGTCGTCCGTGGTCGAGTCACCCGACGTCGAGTCGCCGGAGGTACTGTCCCCGGACGACGAGCCGCTCTTGGACGGTTCCTGCTTCTCGGGGTCGTCGTCGGAGCCGTCCCAGAGTTCGCCGCGGCCCTCGTAGAGGTCCGTGTCCTGGGCGCTCTTCTTGGTCGGCCGGGTCATGATGGTGCCGCTCTTCCCGACGGCGATGTCGGGGTAGCCGAGCGCGAGGTCGTAGATGGTCGCGCTCGTCGGCGTGTGAATCTTCTCCCAGCGGTGGCCGCTCATCTGCCGCTGGTAGACGGTACCGCTGTCGCCGACGACGACGAGTTGGCCCTTGAGCAGGTCGACGGCGCGGAGGGCGTCGTTCGCGACGCCGATGGGCGTCCAGGAGTGGTAGGAGTCGTCGTAGCGGTAGAGGCGGCCGTCGCCCGCAGCGACGTACACCCGACCGTTCGGTCCGGCGTAGATGTCGAAGAACCGGACCTGGGCGTTGACGATGCCGATGTCCTCCCATCCTTCTTCTCTCGTCGTCCGGTACGCGTTCCCGGACTGGTCGATGGCGTAGCCGATGCCCTCGGAGGTCGAGGCGAGCGCGGTGATGGTCGCCCCACTACCGGGCTTGCTGACGACGCCCCAGTCGACGTCGAAGCCGTCGATGGAGACCGGGAGGACCTCACCGGAACCGTTGGCGATGAGGATCTTCTCGGAGCCAGCGGGACCAGCGACGGTCAGCCCCTCCCACGTCGACGTCATCTCCCGCGGGTAGGAGTAGTCGTACTTCCGGCGCTCCTTCACGTCGTAGCAGCCGAGCGCACCGGAGGACCCACAGAACCACAGTCGCTTCCCGTCGTCGGTCACGGCGAGCGAGGTGAGCCGGTTGTCGCGGGTCGCGGGACCGTCGTTGAAGACGACGTTCCACTGTTCGTCGCTGTCACGGTTCGCGATGAGCGTCCCACCGTCGCCGATAGCGTAGGGTCCCTCGGACGTCTGCGCGACGTCGTAGATGGTGCTCTGAATCGGAACTTCCTCGACGAGGTGCCACTCGGGCCGGTCCGCGTCGGAGCCAAGTTGCCACATTACACCCAATATTTATCGCTTGAAACAGATAAATGTAGTCCCCACCATAGTGAAATCAATTCTCCGAGTCGGATTCACCACCGAACCCGCGGGCGAGTCGGGAGATGCCGCCCGCCGCGAGGAGCAACACGACGAGGTTGAACACGGCTTCGAAGAGCGGTTGGTAGGCGTCGGCGACCCAGAGGGCGATGATCGACTGGAGACTCGTGTAGAGGCTGAACGTCGCGACCAGTGCGACGAGACCGAGACCGGCGACGGCCGCCCAGCGGAGGACGTGTCGCGCCCTCAAGTCGACCGCCAGCGCCCGTTCGTCGGACTCGGTGGCGTCGACAGACTCGACTGCGTCGGTCTGTTCGTCGCTCACGCCGACCACCTCCGGGTGAAGATGACGACCCCGGCGAGCGCGACCACCGCGGCGGGGACGCCGAATCCGGGGGAAGCACCCGACGCCGTCCTGGTCCGTTCGGGTTCACCGGCCGTCTCTCTCTCCGAGGACTGCTCGAAGTCCGAGACCGACAGTTCGACCTCCTCGCGAGTCTGGTTCTGCGGGACGGTCTCCGTCGGGTCGAGCTTCGCGGTCGAACGGGCGACGCCGACGATGACGCCGTCCTTCCACAGCACCGCGTCGAGGTAGTAGTTGTACTCGCTCGGCACTTCGAGCGTCGTCGAGGGGCTCACAGTGCGGCCCGGCCGAATCGCCCCGACGTCGACCGTGGCGCGGTCGGCGACGATGTTCGAGTCGGCCTGTCGCGCGACGAACGCCACCCGCAGGTCGCCCGAGCGGTTCCCCGTGTTCGTCAGGTAGGCGTGGACGTCGAGTGTGGTCCGGTTGTTCGCCGCCGAGTCGATACTGAAGGCGACCGGTGGCAGTCCGACCCGCCCGAAGTCGTGGAACTGCACCGGACTCCGAGCGTATTCGGGCGTCAGTGCACTGAGTCCGCTGACGGTCTTGCGGCCGACCGAGACCCGACTCCCGTTCCGGTAGAGGATCGCGTCGATTCGGTAGCCCCCGCTCCGTTCGACGGTGAGCGACCCGTTGATGGCCAACTCCTCGTCCGCACTCACGTTCCCGACGTCGATGGGCGTCCGCGCGGTGACGAAGCCAGTCTCGGAGTCGACGGCACGGAGGAGGAGGGTGACGTTCTCGGCGGTGCCGCCCCGGTGGCGGACGTAGCTCCGCACGGAGAGCGTCGCCGTCTCGCCCGAGACCTGTGCGGGCGAGATGGTCATCTCGCGGAAGTCGAGGTGACTCGGTCGATCCGGTTCGGTGCGCGGCGAGACGGTGGCGCCGGGGACCAACACGGCGGCGAGTACCGCGCCACAGACGAGCGCGACGACGGCACCCGCGAGGAGTCGCTCGCGGTTCATGTTCGGTGGTCGAAAGGACGGAGTAAATGCTTTCTGCTAACACGGACCGTACTCAGAACGCGCCGAGCGAACTCTGCCGGTCGGCCGTCGCGTCGTCGGTGAGTTCGTAACCCACGAGGTCGCGCATGTCCACGGCGTAGGTGGTGCCGCCACGGTCGAGACAGAGGACGCGCCCCTTCGTCCCGCGAATCTTGCCCGTCGCGACGGTGTCGGCGACCGGCGCGGCGTCGAGGTCGAGTCCGTAGTCGAACGCGAACGTCTCGATGGGGTCGAAGTCGACGAGGAGTGCCTCCCAGGCCGCCTCGTCGACCCGTCGACCGAAGCCCGAGATCTTGTGTGGGACGCGGACGCGGTCGGGAATCTCCGTGGCGACGTCGGCCTCGATCTCGCGGGCGACGCGTCCGTTCGAGACGGTTCGGAGGTGGGCCGCCCGGTCGGCACCCTGCTCGCGAAGGCGGGTGTCGAGACGCCACTCGCGGGTGACGCCGACCTTGAACGTGTCCGGCGCGAACGCCGCGAGGTAGATGGCGTGGTCCTCGTAGCAGTCCATCTCGTCCTTCAGGCAGTCGCCGGTACAGCGGGCACACACCCACGTCGAGGCGTGCTGGACGCAGTAGGGGGCGTCGTCACGGTCACAGGCGTAGTGGGTGTTGCCGTCGACCGCGCCCGCGCAGTGGCGAGCGCCGAGGCCGTAGTCCAGGCGGGTGCCGGGGTCCAGCGGCTCGGCGTGGACGCGTCCGTCCGTGGCGAGGTAGAGGGCGGCCGACCCGTCGCCGGCGGCGGTCTCGTAGCCCACGACTTGCACGCGTCGGGGTAGACGCTACCCGAGTAAAGCCGTACCGTCTCGCCGGACGACGACCGAGTCCGCCTCAGGCGTCGACCAGCGAGGACTTCCGCCGGAAGCGGAGGGTGTAGAGCTTCTTCTCCAGCAGGTCGTAGAAGGAGTTCCCGTTGCGAATCCACTCCAGGTCGCGGTCGTCGACGACGACGATGGCGATGTCCTCGTTGCGGAACGCGAGGTCGAGTTCCCCGAGTGCGAACTCGCCGCGCGAGCCACCGGTGACGCCGTCCTGGGCGAAGAAGATGCCGAGGTCGACGTTCGACGTCTGGAGTTTGCCCTTGAAGTCGCGGATCTG
This sequence comes from Halospeciosus flavus, assembly GCF_029814175.1. GTDB lineage: Archaea > Halobacteriota > Halobacteria > Halobacteriales > Halobacteriaceae > Halospeciosus > Halospeciosus flavus. Next base: position 1,639,850 of record NZ_CP122312.1, read on the forward strand.
CTTCGCGCCGATGGACTTCGACCAGTTCTTACACTCGACCATCACGTAGCGGTTGTACTCCTCGAAGAAGGTGTAGTCGTCTTTTCCCTCGTAGCGGGCGACGACGTCGACCTCCGAGGACTCGCCGTAGACGTTCTGCTCGACGGTCTTCGTCGCCTCGATGCCGTCGAAGAGGAGGGCAGCGAGTTCTTCGAGGGACTCGCCTTTCTCCTGGGTCGAGTCGGGGTCGCGGACCGTCTCGAGGATGCTCTCGTAGTGGTCGAGGTCGAGGGTGAAGTGCTCGGTGTTGATGATGCGGTCCTCGGGCGGTTCGTACTCGACGATCGGCTCGTCGGGGAGCGACTGCGGCGGGTGCAGTTGCTCGGCGATGCCCGAGGTCGTCGCCTCGTCGAGGTCGTTCAGGTCGACGACGCGCTGTTCGCCCTCGCCGTCGTGCTGGACGACGAGTTCGTTCTGGTCGATGAGGACGACGTACTCGGCGCCGGAGACCTGCCCGTAGTCCCGCATCATCTCGCGAGTCTTCTCGGAGATGTGTTCCTCCTCGTAGTCGGCTTCGAGGAGGAGGTAGGGCCGCTTGCTCGGTCGCCGGGAGACCTCCGCGTCCGGGAGGAGGTCGTACTGTGGCTCGATGGCCACCTGGAAGTGGAGGTTCGACTCGTCGTACCCCAGCAGTCGGACGAGTTCGGGAACGACCTCCTTTTCGAACTCCTCGGGGCTGTCGAAGGTCCGTTCGGGGAGCGTCGAGAGGAACTCGTGGAGGGTGTCGGCCATGGTCTATCTATTATTACGTACTCTACTCATACGTAAATAATTATCTGCCGACCGGACACACCGGTTGTGGGCTATCAGACGGCGTCGAATTTCGGGGGCGCACGGGCCGGCGACACCGTCGATTTCGCTCCCGGCCCGCGTCCGCGTTCAGCGCACGCTCACTCTGGTCTCGTCTTTCGGGATGACCCCTCGCACGAACCGTTATGTACGGTCGTTCGTTTATAACGGGTATGTGCGGTCGATACGCCCTGTTCTCGCCGGCGGACGTCCGAGAGCGCTACGGCGTCGTCGACGGTGAGGCCACCGTCACGTACAACGCGGCGCCGAGTCAGTCACTCCCGGTCGTCGCCTCGGCGGACCCCGAGGCGTTCACGAGCATGGAGTGGGGACTGGTCCCTCCGTGGGCCGACGACGACTCGGACGCGTTCGTCAACGCCCGCGGCGAGACCCTCCGCGAGAAGCGGAGCTTCCGCGACGCCTACGAGCGGCGGCGGTGTGTCGTCCCCGCCGACGGCTTCTACGAGTGGCACGACGGGACGCCCTACTACTTCGAGCGCGCGGACGGCCGCCCGTTCGTGATGGCCGGCGTGTGGGAACCTCACACTCCCGAGACGACGCAGACTGGTCTCGGTGAGTTCGCGAGCGCCGGCGACGGACCCAACCGAACGGCCGAGACGCGCCGGACGTTCGCCGTCGTCACGGCGGAAGCGACCGGCGCCGTCGCCGACTACCACCACCGCGCGTCCGTGATTCTCGACCCCGACGAGGCGACCCGGTGGCTGACCGCCGACGACCCGGCGGACTTGCTCGACCCGTCTCTCCCGGACCTGTCGGTGCGGCGGGTGTCGACGGCGGTCGACGACCCGACCGTGGACCGACCGGACCTCGTCGACCCGGTCTAGGAACTCTCGTCCGTCCGCCGAATCGTCTCGGCAGTCTCCTCGTCCACGGAGACGAGGTGACACACCGGGTGACCGGGTTGGGCGATGGGGTTCTGGAGGAGACCCGCGACGACGCCGCGGAAGGGGGCAGTGACCTCGTGCTCCTCGGTGGCGAAGTGGTCGTGGACAGTACAGATGGAGTCGCCGCCGTCGACGACGTCCCCGACGCCGACGTGTAACTCGACGAGTCCGCCCTCGTCGGAGCGCACCCACGTCTTCTGGCTGGCGTCGGCGACGACCCCCCACTCGCGTTCGACGCGCTCGCCGTCGTACATCCCGAGGTCGGTCATCACGCTCTCGATACCCGCGAGCGCGCGCTCGATGTACCGCTCCTGGAAGCGGTGGGCCTCGCCCATCTCGACGGTGATGACGGGCGTGCCGCGGGCGGTGGAGGCGGTCCGGAGGGAATTCTCCTCCTCGCCGACGCCCGCGAGGACGAGGTTCGCGCCGAACGCGTCGGCGAGGCGGGCGACCTCGTCGTGTTGTGCGACCTGGCCGCGGACGTGGAACGTCGTCGTCCTCCCGCGCGTCGACGTGTGGAGGTCGATGCCGTAGTCGCAGTGCGTGAGCACGCCCGAGTAAACGGCGTTCGCGATGCGGTGGGCGGGCGTCGAGCGCTCCTTGCCGGGGAACGAGCGGTTGAGGTCCTGGTCGTACAGCGGGAGGTAGCGCTGCTGGGCGAGGTAGGCGGGGACGTTCACGACGTGGAGACAGACGAGCGTCCCGGCGAGGTCGGCCGGTCCGTAGCGGTCGACGAGGTCGTGGACGACCTTCACGCCGTTCAACTCGTCGCCGTGGACCGCCGCCGAGCAGAAGAGGACGGGCCCCAGTTCCTCGCCGTTGACGACCGTGATCGGAATCTCGACGTCGCCGCCGACGAACGTCTCACTGACCGCGAGCGTCGTGTGCTGGACCGTTCCGGGTTCGACGGTCCCGCCGGCGTACGTGAACGAGTGTGTACTCATACCGGCGACAGGTAGGCGGTGGGCATGAAGGCAGCGGGCGGCGTCGCTATCGTGGGTGACGGGACGTGAGAACTCGCTAGTACAGCGCCGGTGGGCCGCCTTTCGGCGGCCGGGAGCGCTGTCAGAGGCACAGCCGGTGTCGAAACACCAGCGTCCGAAGTAACGCGTTCACACACCATTAATTCACCCGTCGAACGAAAACTCGCCACTCGGGCAATTGTTAAAGGTGTTTCCCTCTATTATATATTGTTCTCTTCACTGGATTTATATAATTGCCACTAGCATCGCCAGGGGATGGAATCGCGGGACGCAGAGGAGGTGGTGGAGATGTTGGCCAGACGGAGCGAGATCCTCCGCACGGCCCGTGACGGGCCGAGACCGAAGCGAGCGCTCGTCGAGGACCACGACGTCTCCCGTTCGACCGTCGACCGCGCGGTCCGCGAGCTCGAATCGGCGGGGTTCCTCGAACGTCGAGACGGGGACGTCTCCCTGACGCTCTCGGGTCGCCTCGCACTCGACGGCTACGAGGAACTCGTCGACGCGCTCACCGGGTTGAACGAAGCGGAGCCGATACTGGAGACGCTCCCGGCGGACACGTCGTTCTGCGTCGAGTTGCTCCGCGGGGCGACGGTCGTCGAGAGCGAACCACACGCACCGCACCGTCCCGTCTCGGTCCTCGACGACATCCTGCAGCAGTCCACGACCGTCCTGTCCTACTCCACGATGGTCGTTCCGGAACTCGTCGAACGTTACCGCGACGTCGCGCTCGGCGGCGACTGCTCCCTGGAGGTCGTCGCGAACCCGCCCGTCGTCGACACACTCGTCACCGACTACGCCGAACCGCTCGACGAGGCGATCCAGTCGGGGAACGTCGAACTCTACGAAACCGCCAACGAGGGACCACGGTACAGTTTCCTCGTCGCCGACCGCGGGGGGGACGACTGGGTCGGCGCCACCCTCCACGGCGAGCGCGGCATCACCGGCGTCCTGGAGAACGACCGGGACGAGGCGGTCGAGTGGTTGCTCGACCGCTACGAGGCGCTCCGAAGTGACGCCGAGCGCCTCGCGTGAGCGTCCACCGTGATCGACGGCCACAACCATCTTCTCGGCACCGTGACTAGTCTGCGACGTGATGACCCGAGACCGTGAGCGACTGGTGAATCGAGCGGCGACTGTCCCCGTCGGACGCGTGGACGCGGAGGTGGTGGCCTGATGGCGGTCACCGGCACCGCGGCCGTCGTCCTCCTGCTGGGTCGGCTCCTGTTCGGCGGCGTGCTGGCGTTCATGGGACTGAACCACTTCATGCAGACCGAACAGCTGTCGGAGTACGCCGAGTACAAGGGCGTGCCCGCACCGAAGCTCTCGGTGCTCGCCTCCGGCGCTGTCCTCGTACTCGGCGGACTCGGCATCGTCCTCGGGGTGTTCCCGACCCTCGCGGGCATCGTCGTCGCCGCGGCCCTCGTCGTGATGGCCGTGACGATGCACGACTTCTGGGCCGTCCCCGAGGAGCAAAAACAGGACGAGATGACCGGCTTCCTGAAGAACACGGTCATCGCGGGCGGCGCGCTCGCCATCGCGGCACTCGGCTGGCAGAACTGGGCCTACGCCGTCGACGTCGGTCTCTTCTGAAGCGGGCTGTCTACGGCCCGCTACCCGTCGCTCGCTCCCGCGCGCTACTGACTGAGCGTCTCGCCGTCGTAGGTCCGCTCGACGCGGTACTCGACGTCGGTGAGTCGCGTCCCGGACCAGACGCCCAGGACCACCTCGCTCTCGTCGTCGACGTCGAGCGGGGCGACGGTCTGCGTCTCGCCCGTGCGGACGACCGGGTGGAGTTCGTCGTGGACGCGTTCGCCGTCGACGGCGACGGCCACCCGCGCGTCGATGGCGGGACCGGCACCCACGTTGCTGACGGTCAGTTCGTCCTCGCGGGGTTCGAGGACGAGTTCGGGTGCGGCCTCGGCCCGTCGCGAGCGTCGCTGTTCGACGTTGCCCCAGATGAGCGTCACCGCGTAGAGCAGCGTCGCGAGCACGACGTAGAGCGCGAAGATGAGCTTCGTGCGGTCGGTGTCGAACGACCCGGTGAGGTACGCGACGAACGTGAGCGCGACCAGCAGTCCGAGGAAGACGACGCCTGCCGAGAGGAGGAACGACCGACCGGCGAGTCGACGGAGGCGGTCCCGGTAGTCGAGGAGACCGACCTCCGACTCGCCGCTCGACGACCAGTCGAAGGGGAGTGAAGACGACATACACGTGGGTAGGGGACGGGGCCGGGTAATTTCCGTGGTCCGCGGGCGACTACCGGGGGGTCGGGGACCGAGTTCGCCGTAACGTCCTTACGGTCTCCGGTCGCCGCCCCGAACGTGATCACCGTCTCGGGGCTCCGGAAGACCTACGGCGACGTGGTCGCCGTCCGCGGCGTCGACCTCGACGTGCGCGACGGCGAGGTGTTCGGTCTCGTCGGCCCGAACGGCGCCGGCAAGACGACGACCCTCAAGACCATCTGCGGACTCGTCGAACCGACCGCGGGCGACGTCCGGGTCGCGGGCTACGACGCCACGGACCCGGCGATGCGCCACCACCTCGGCTTCCTCCCCGAGGAGTCGCCCCTCTACGAGGAGATGACACCGCGCTCGTACCTACGGTTCTTCGCCGACCTCTACGACGTCCCCCGCGAGACGGCCGACGGGCGCATCGCCGCCGCGCTCGACCGCCTCGACCTCGACGTGCGCGACCGGCCCGTCGGCGACTTCTCGAAGGGGATGAAACGGAAGGTGGCCATCGCCCGCTCGCTCGTCAACGACCCCGACGTCCTCGTCTACGACGAACCCGCCTCCGGTCTCGACCCCGTGACGACGAAGACGGTGGTCGACTTCACCCGCGAACTCGCCGCCGAAGGCAAGACCGTCCTCTTCAGCGCCCACGACCTCTACCACGTCGAAGCCGTCTGCGACCGCATCGCCGTGATGCACGACGGCCGCGTCGCGGCGAAGGGCACCCTCGACGACATCCGCGGCGAGTACGGGTCGGTCGAGTACCGGGTCGCCCTCACCCGCCAACTCGACGGCGCCGAGTCGGTCGGCGACCACTACGAACTCACGGTGGAGTCGATGGACAAGGTCGAAGCGCTCCGCGAACGCGTCCAGGGGGTGGGCGGCGAGGTGGTCGACATCCGCACCCGCGAGTCCTCGCTCGAAGACCTCTTCCTCGCCATCACGGGCGAGTCGAAGCGCGCGGCGGAAGAACGGACGCGCGTCGAGCGCGGCGAGCACGAACTGGAGGGCTGACCCGTGGACGCGAAGAAGACCCTGCGAATCGCCCGCTGGGAGGTGTCGAAGGGCCGGGCTGCCGTCGACCGCCGCACCGCCGTCGCACTCGTCGTCGTCCTGCTCCTGCTCGGCGGCCTCGCGCCCGCACTCGCCGCGAACCCGCCGACCCCTGGCGAGGGTATCTACCGGGTTGGTGTCGACGAGTCGAGTCCGTACTACGAACCCGTCCAGCGCAACGACCGACTGCGCGCCGTCGACCCCGATTCGGGGATGGTGGCCGCCGGCGAGGCCGAGGTGCTGATTCGCGACGGGGCGTTCCGCGTCGCCGACACCCGGAAGGGGCAGGCCGCCCTCGCCGAACTCCGTGACGCTGTCACCGCCTACAACGACTACCTCATGAGACAGGAACCCGACCAGGCCGCGGCGTTCCCCGTCGTCGTGGACCTGCGCTACGTCTCGCAGACCGAGGTGGTCCGGGTCGGTGCCCCCGGCGGTGGCGGTCCGACGACGACCACGCCCGCGGACCGGACGACCGAACCCGGCGGGACGGCCACGCCGACCACGACGCCGAGCGGTGACGGAGACGGTGCGGGCAGCGGGTTCGGCGGCTTCCCGTCGCTCCCCGGCGGGGCGTTCGGTGGCACCCAGTCCGGGACCCCCGGCGAACTCACGCCGCCGTTCCCGCTCGGGTCGCTCGTCCTCGCGTTCGCCTTCCTCCTGCCGATGAACGTCGTCATCCAGGCCTACGGGTCGACCGTCATCGGCGAGCGCATCAACCGCCGCGGCGAACCGCTCCTCGTCGCGCCCGTCTCGCCGGCCGACATCGTCGTCGGGAAGACACTCCCCTACTTCCTCGGCGCTGCCGTCGTGACCGCCGTCATCGCCGCGGCCGTCGGCGGCGGCGTCGTCACCGTCGCGGCCGTCCTCCCCATCGCCGCGCTCTTCCTCGCGACGACGTTCGTCGGGGCGCTCCTCGCGCGCTCCTACAAGGAACTCACCTTCGTCACGGTCGCCGTCTCCGTCGGTCTCACTGCCTACGCCTTCGTCCCCGCGGTGTTCACAGAGGTCCACCCCATCGCCGCCATCTCGCCGCTCTCGCTCGTCGTCCAGGACCTCCAGGGCCAGCCCGTCGGCGCGGGCGAGTTCGTCTTCTCGACGCTCCCCGCGACACTCGCCGCCGCGGTGTGTTTCGCCCTCGGAATCGGCATCTACCGCGAGGAGGACCTCTTCACCCAGCGTCCCATCCCGGCGAAACTCGGCGACGCGCTCGCCGCGCCCCTCTCGCGCCCGCGGGACGTCGCCCTGTGGACGGTCCTGTTCATCCCGTTCGTCCTCGTCGCCGAGTTGTTCACCCTCGCCCTGCTGTTCGTCCTGCCGACGAGCATCTCGGTGCCGGTCCTCCTCGTGGCCATCGCGCTGGTCGAGGAGGTGGCCAAGAGTATCCACGTCCGCGCGGCGTTCGCCCGCGGCGTGTTCGAGCGTTCGACCCGTACCGGACTCCTCGTCGGCGCGCTCGCGGGCGCCGGCTTCTTCGTCGGCGAGAAACTCCTACTCGTCGTCCAGTTGGTGGGCCTGCCCGAACTCGTCCTCGGCCGCGCGACGCTCGCGACCGTCGGGGCGGCCGGGATGCCCCTCTGGATGCTCGTCGCCCCTCTCGCGCTCCACGTCGGCACGGCCGCCCTGAGCGCCGTCGGCGCGAGTCGCGACGAGACGTCCTACCTCGTCGCCCTCGCCGGTGCCGTCGTCGTCCACGTCGCGTACAACCTCACGGTGGTGACTTCCGTTGCGTAGACTCACCCTCACCCGCCGCGAACTCTGGTCGCTCCGCGTCGAGAAGACCATCGTCCTCGCCCTGCTCATCCAGTTGTTCGTCGCCGCCTTCTCCTCGTTCCTAGTGGTGGGACTCGTCTCCATGTACAGTCCCGGCGCCACGCAGGGAGCCTACACCGTCGAGGTGGGCGTCGCCGGCAACGCCACCGACGAACTCGCGCCGGTCGTCGCCGAGGGTGACGCGCGGCGAGTGACCCGCTACGCCGACCGCGAGGCCGCGACCCGCGCCTTCGAACGCGGGCAGGTCGACGCGCTGTTGCTCGCCACGGAACGTCCGAACGGGCGGGTGGTCGTCGACGCGGTGGCGCCGGAGGGGAGCTTCCGGACGACGCTCGTGGTCGTCCAACTGAAGGACGCACTCGCGGACTTCGAGCGCCAGCGTCGCGCGGAACTCTCCCACCGTCTCGAACGGCAGCCCCTCGACCTCCCGCCCGAGGCCCCCGCGAACCCCTACTTCGGGTTCACCTACACGGTGCTCGTACCCCTGCTCGCGTTCCTCCCGGCGTTCATCAGTGGCTCCATCGCCGCCGACTCGCTGGCCGAGGAACGGGAGCGAAACACCCTCGACCTGCTGCGGGTGACGCCCCTCTCGCTCCCCGAAATCGTCGACGGGAAGTCGCTCGCCTTCGTCGCCATCGCGCCCGCCCAGGCCGCCCTCTGGTTCGCCTTCCTCTGGGCGAACGGGACGCCGGTCCACAACCCGCTGCTCGTCCTCGTCCTCGTCGCCGCGGTGACGACGGTGCTGGTGGGGGCCGGCCAGGCGCTCGCGCTCCGCGTGCCCAACCGCCGGGAGTCCCAACTCCTCTACTCGTTCGGCGCGTTGCTCGTCTTCGGCGGGGCGTCGCTCCTCCCCGAACCGCCGCAGAACGCGGTCGCGAAACTCGCGGTCGGAAGCCCCTCGACGTCGACCTACGCGGTCGTCGCGGGGAGCGTCGTCCTCGCGGCCGGGGCGTACGCGTTCGCCCGGCGGGCGGCCCGAAAGGTGGAGTGAGGAGGTACGAACGGACGAGTCCCGAGCCGAGTCGGGCCGGCCGGGCGGTCAGCGGTTCCGACTCACCGGGAACTTCACCTGCTCGGGGTGCTCGTTGGCCCGGTCGAGGACCCGCGCGTAGAGTTCGTTCTTCACCTGCTGGCCCCGGCGCGGTCGGGTGAGGTAGCGCAGGCGGAGTTCGACCCACGACTCCTCCTGTTTAACGTTGACGCTCGGGCGCTCGTTGACCTCCAACTCGACCGGCGTCTCCTCTAACTGCTCGCGGTAGCGCTCGACGGCGGCCGCCATCTCGTCGCCGAGGTACTCCGCGGCGGTCTCGCGGAAGAGTTCCTTCGTGAACTCGAGGTCCGTCTCGTAGGCGACCTGGAAGGAGATCTCGTTCCAGACGTACGGGAACTCGTCCCGGGAGAAGTTGACGACGTTCGCGGACAGTACCGCGCTGTTCGGGACCGTCACGTGTCGACCGGAGGGCTGGTTCGAGGAGACGAGTTCGCCGTTTATCTCCCACAGCGTCGTGACGAGGAAGTCGACGTCGACGACGTCGCCCTTGTTCCCCTCGATGGCGATGCGGTCGCCCACCTCGTAGGGCTGTTTGGTCATGATGTACACCCAACCGAACAGCGAGAGGAGCGGTTGCTGGAGGGCGAAGGTGGCTGCGAAGCCGACGACGCCGAGCGAGACGAGTGCGGGTACCCACTGCTGGGTGAACACGCCGAGGACGCCGACCGTCGCCAGCACGACGAAGACGAGTTGGAGCACCGACTGGACCTTGTGCCGGCGCCGTTTGTCCATCGTCCGGGAGAGTGCGAGTCCGGTGACGAGGACGTACGTCCCGTAGGCCGCGAGGACGACGGCGACCCCCGCGAGCGCCTTGGAGGTGAGTTCGGACGGGGTGAAGCCGTAGACGATCGGTCCGGGGAGCGTGGCCGACGCGCTCACGGCGGCGAGGACGGCACAGACGAGAGCGACGAGAATCGAGAGGTAGCCGCGTGTCACGCTCGGGTGGTCGGCGCCGACCTACAAAAGCTATCGGGAGAGGCGGGCGAGCGTGCCGGCGAGGACGCGGACGGCGGCCGCGCAGTCGTCCCAGTCGGTCCACTCCTTCGGGTTGTGCGAGACGCCGTCGCGAGAGCGGGCGAACAGCATCCCGACGTCCGTACACCGGCCGACGTGCATCGTGTCGTGGGCCGCACCGGAGTGGAGGTCCGGCGCGTCGAGTCCGGCGGTGGCGGCCGCCTCGTGGGACGCCGCGCGGACGCGTTCGTCCATCGCGACCGGTTCGACGTCGAACGGGCGCTCGAACGACGTCTCGACGCCGCGCTCGGCCACCACCCGGTCGAGTGCGTCCCGCGTCCGGTCGACGACCTCGTTCATCGTCCCGTAGTCGACGTCGCGGACGTCCACGCCGAGTTCGACGCGCCCCGGGACGACGTTCGTCGCGTTCGGGGTGACGTCGAGACTCCCGACGGTTCCCACCGCGGTCCCCGTCCGGTCAGCGGCGTCGCGTGCCGCCCGCTCGACGTCGAGGACCACCTCGCTGGCGGCGGCGAGGGCGTCCGTCCGGTCGGCCATCGGCGTCGCACCCGCGTGGTCGGCCTCGCCCTCGACGGTGACGTGGCAGTGCGTGATGCCCGTGATGTCGGTGACGACGCCGACGGGGACGCCGGCCGATTCGAGGCGCGTCGACTGCTCGACGTGGAGTTCGACCCACGCGTCCCACTCGCGGGCGTCGACGCGTCCCTCCCCGCGGAAGCCGATCTCGTCGAGCGCCGTGTCGAGTGAGACCCCGTCAGCGTCTTCGAGTGCGAGGGCCTCCTCGACGGGTCTGCGGCCGGTGGCGACGGACGACCCGAGGAGGCCGTCCGCGAACCGCTGGCCCTCCTCCTCGGTGAAGGAGACGACCTCCACCGGGCGGGTCGGTTCGACGCCGGCGTCCTGCATCGCGCGGACCGCCTCCAGCGCCCCGTAGACGCCCAGCGGCCCGTCGAAGATGCCGCCCGCCGGAACCGAGTCGAGGTGACTCCCCGCCGCGACCGGGGCCGCGTCCGGGTCGGCGCTCGGCGGCGTCAACCGACCGACGACGTTACCCACGGCGTCGACGCGGACGTCGAGTCCCGCGTCTTCGAGGCGCGAGACGAAGAACTCGCGCGCCCGCCGGTTCGCGTCGGTTCCGGCGAGGACGGTCCGGCCTCGTCCCTCCTCGACGTCGAGCGCGCCGAACTCCGCGTTCTGTTCGATGTCCGCTCGGAGCCGTTCCCCGTCGACAGTGACGTCCATGGGGGAGCGTCACTCCCCCGGAGTAAGAGCGTTCGCCTAGTCCTCGGACGTCCACTTGATGGAACAACCCTGCGAGGGACGGAACGACTGGTCGACCTCCTCGCCGGCGAGCACCGACTCGATGGCCTCGCGCACCTCGAAGCCGGGTTCCTCGCTCGGTTCTTCGTCCGGCGAGAGCGCGTCGTCGAGGCGGCCGTGGTAGGCGAGGACGAACTCGTCTCGGTCCTCGTCGTACCGGAGGAGGAACGGGTCGGGCGTACAGACCGCACCGTACGCCTCGGCGACGTCCTGGGACTCGTCGCGGAGGTAGGCGTCGTACCGAATCTCGCCGCGCTCGACGAACGCCTGCATCTGCTCGAAGGAGTCCTCGGGGTACTCCTCGGCGTCGTTCGGGTTGATGCCGATCACGGCGACGTCGTCGTACTCCTCGGCGATGGCGTTCAGCGCCTCGAACTTCGCCTGCGCGTACGGGCAGTGGTTGCAAGTGAAGACGACGAGCACGGCTTCGTGGTCGTCGTAGTCGGAGAGCGAGTGGGTCTCGCCGTCGACACCGGGCAGCGAGAAATCCGGCGCGGTGTCTCCCTGTTCGAGTGCTGGTTCGGAGGCTTCGAGTGTCACGTCTCCGACGACGTAGTGGAACGAGTAAGGTCTGACTCTCGCGGCGGAGGGTGGGAGTGGGGGCGACACTCCCTTGCAGAGGCACGGTGCCTGCCGACCAGGCGTCTGTGACGACTCGGCGGAACCAGTTACCAGCGTTGCCTTACCACTCAGGCATTTATGTACGTCGGCGCGTCACTGCCCGGACTCCCCGCGTAGAGCGTCGAGGTGGACGTCGACCGGCGCGTCCGCGGCCAGCGTGTAGCCGTCGTCGGTCCGCTCGGCCCACCCGCGGGCGGCGAGGTGGTCGAGGTGGGCGTAGGCCTCGCCCGGGCCGTGCATGATGTGGACGTTCGAGAGCGACCCGAACAGTTCGGCGCTCACCTCCCACGGCGTCGCGGGGCCGTGTTCGCGGAGGACGGCGAGGACGCGCTCGGCGCGTTCGGCGTGGTGTTCGGCGATGTCGTGGGCGCGCGCCGTCGGCGCGAAGATGGGGCCGCGGTGGCCCGGCCACCCCCGGTCGAGGTCCAGGTCGACGACCCGCTCCAGACTCGCGAGGTAGTTCGCCAGCGGTTCCTCGACGCGCACGTCCGCGCCGCCGACGTTCGGCGTGTACTTCGGGAGGACCGAGTCGCCGAGGAACGCCTCCCGACGGCCCTCACGCTCGAAGACGTAGGCGACGAGGCCGGCGGCGTGGCCGGGGAGGTGGACGACGCGGACCTCGTGCTCCCCCGCAGCGAGTCGGTCGCCGTCGGTGACGGGGGTCACGTCGACCGGTTCGCCGCGGAGGTCCTCGGACCCCTCGAAGAAGGACTCCAGTTCCGCGCGCTTCGCCGCGGGCATCCCCCAGTCGGCGAACTCCTCGAACTGCAACTCCCGGACGGCCTCCGTCGCCTCGGGGTCCTGGGCGACGAGCGGGGCGTCGGCCTCGTGGACGTAGACCTCGGCCCCGCTCTCGGTCTGTATCTGCCCGGCGAGTCCGGCGTGGTCGTAGTGCCAGTGCGTGAGGAGGATTCGGTCGAGGTCGGCGTAGTCGACGCCGCACTCGGCGAGGGCGGCGCGCAACTCGGCGTCGGTGGCGTCCGTCGCGACGCCCGTGTCGACGAGCGTCAGAGGTCCCGCCGCGTCGGTGGTGTGTCCGAGGAGGTAGACGCTGTTCCGACCCTCGAAGGTGTCGTTTCCGAGCTGAATCTGCTTCACGTCGCCCGGTTGGACACCGGGGGACTATACCTTTTCTCACGAACGACGGGGACAGACTTACGACGGTCGGCGACGCCCGTACGACGTGTCTACGCTCGCACTCCTCGGTGGTCCGCAACTTCGGGTGCTCGCGAAGGGAATCGGGTCGGCGCACGTCCCACGCGGGGCCGGCGGCGGCCGCGACGCGACCGTCCTCGACCTGTGTGACCGATCGTTCGCCGACGCGGCCGACGCCCACGAGCGACTCGACGCGCTCGCGGACCACTTCCGTTCGACCGGCGACCGCCGAACGGTCTTCCTCTCGATGTACGTGCAGGTCACCGACGGCGTGCGCGAGAGCGTCGACGCCGGCGAGTTCGCCGACCCGGCGTGGACGCTCGACTACCTCACGGCGTTCGCGGACCTGTACCGGCGGGCGCTGTTCGACTACGAACGCGGCGACCTGGAACGTGTGCCCGACGCGTGGGCGCTCGCCTTCGCCCACGCCGAGACCGACGACCGCCTCGTCACTCAGCACGCGCTGCTCGGCGTGAACGCGCACATCGTCCACGACCTGGCGCTCGCGCTCGACGCCGTGGGTATCGGCGAGGGGACGACGCGGGCGCGACGCTACGGCGACCACGTCGCGGTCAACCGCGTCCTCGAACGCCTCGTCGAGGACCTCCAGACGACGCTCGCGGCCGACGCACCCGGTCTCGCCGACGCCGACGTGACTCTCGGGCGGGTCGACGAACTGCTGGCGGCGTTCTCCGTGGCCGAGGCACGCGAACACGCGTGGCGCGTCGCCGTCGCGCTCGCGGACACCCTCGCGCCAGTCCGACCGGTGGTGCGGTGGTACCTGAACGCGGTCGCCGGGGGCGCGGCACAGGTCGTCCTCTCGCCGCCGCCAGACGTCGTCGCGACGCTCCGGACGGCCGAGACCGAGCGTCGCGGCTGAAAGTCAGCGGACGCGGTAGGTCTCCTCGCCCGCGAGGAAGCGACCGAGGTCCGACTCGCGGTGGTAGTCGCGGTCGAGGATCTCCGCGAGTGCGGCGACGAGTCGCTCCGAGTCGCCGGACTCCCACTCGTTCGGGTCGCGGACGGGGACGACGAGCCATCCGGCGCCGAGAATCTCGGTGCCGTGGAGTCGCGCCATGTCCAGTTCGTGTTTGTGCAGTTGGGCGGTGTACTCCCGGAGGACGTGCTCGGTCGCGCGCTCGCCGACCGGCAGGAGGACGTGGGCGGTGATGGCCCGGAGTTCGGCGTCGAAGTACCGCTCCAGTTCCACGTAGTCCGCCTCGCTCGGTTCCTCGTCCTCGGGGACGCACATGTGGAGGTAGGACGCGAAGAAGTCGCCCACCTCCGGTTCGTCGCCGGTCGAGCGGAGTAGGCCCACTTCCGCGAGCGCGGCCTGCAGGCGCTCGGCGGCGGGCGTCCCCGTGAACGGGATGCCCGTGTCGACTCCACCGTGGACGCCGGGGTGGTCGCCGACGAGGTGGAAGTCGGCGTTGGCGTCGCCGTACCCCGGGACGGCGCGCTCGCAAGGGGGCGTCATCCCGAAGGGGTTGCTCGTGCGGTCGGTGACGTTCTCCACGGACGAGGACAGGCAGTACGCGAATAAATGCCGTGCGGTTCGGCCGAAAAGCGAGTCGAATCGACCGCGAGACGCCGACTGCCGGCGCCTTAGAGTTCGTTGTGGATCCAGTAGCGCTCGACGTTCCGGGCGTCGACCCAGTGGACCTCGTCGTCGCCGTCGACGCGGAAGAACGGTGCGTCCGCGTCCTCGAACGCCACGTTGTGCTTGTGGAGTTCGAGTTCGTCGCCGGAGGCCGTCCGAATCATCACCTCGCCCTTCTCGTCGAGTGCGCGCGCGAGTCGGGTGAACGTCGACGTCTTGCTGTCGCTACTCTCCTGAGTGGTGGCGTGTGTCGTAGACATCGGCGTTCCCCGGCCGCGGCTAGTGAGCGCGCGCGAAAAATCGGTTACGGCCGACTACTGTCTGGTCACGTAGACGGCGCCCCGCATCCCGAGTTCGCGGTGGGCCTCACAGTAGTAGCGGACGAGACCGGTCTCCTCGAACTGGTGGCTGAACGTCGCGCCGGCCTCGTGGTGCCACGGACTCCGGAACGAACCGTCGGCGGCGACGACGTCGTGACTCCCGCCCTCTCCGGTCCACTCCCAGCGGACGGTCGTCACGGGCGAGACTGCGATGGCGGGCGGGCCGAACGCGAAGTCCGTCCCGTCGCCTGCCGGGACGCCCACCTCGACGGTCACCTCTCCCTGCCCGGTGTAGTCGCGGGTCCCCTCGTCGTTCTCGACCCCGTCGAACCACCCGCCGTAGTCGGGTTCCGACGGGAGCGTCGGGGGCGAGTCGGTCGCGTCGGACGAACACCCGGCAAGTGTGGCGACGCCACCAGTCGCCACGAGGGCACTCGTCCGGAGGAACGACCGACGGTCGCGAGACATATTCCCAGGTAACGAGCCGGGAAAGAAAAAGCGTGCGGGCCGCCACGGGAGGGACGGCGAGTAGCGCTTTACGTTTCCGTCGTGCACTTCGACGCGTGACGACCGCACTCGTCCTCGGCGACCAACTCACCCGGCAGGCCGGGCCGCTCGCGGCCGAGCACGACGTCGACCCGGACCGCGTCCTGATGGTCGAATCGCGGGCGTTCGCCACGCGCCGCCGCTACCACTCCCAGAAGCTCACGCTCCTCTTCGCCGCGATGCGGAACTTCCGCGACGCCCTCCGTGACGACGGGTGGACCGTCCGTTACGAGCGTGCCGACACCTTCCGCCAGGGGTTCGAGCGCTTCTTCGCCGACCACCCAGACGAGACGCTCGTGGCGATGGAGCCAGCGAGCCACGGGGCCGGGCGCGGACTTCGCGACGCCGTCTCGACTGCCGGTGGCGACCTCGAACTCGTTGCGAACGAGACGTTCCTCTGCTCGCCCGAGGCGTTCGACGAGTGGCACGCCGGCGCGTACGACGACGCGGACACCTACCGGCAAGAGGAGTTCTACCGGTGGATGCGCCGGCGGACCGGGTTCCTGCTGACCGACGACGGCGAACCGGAAGGTGGCTCGTGGAACTACGACGAGCAGAACCGTGAGACGCCACCCGCAGACTACGAGTCGCCCCCACTCCCGACGTTCGACTACGGCGAGCACGTCGGCGAGGTTCGGGAGTGGGTCGAGGAAGCGGTCGAGACGTGGGGCTCCGACGAGGAGTTCGGGTGGCCGGTGAGGCGCGGACAGGCCCTCGACGCACTCGCCGACTTCTGTGCGAATCGACTCGCCGACTTCGGTCCGTACCAGGACGCGATGGTTGGCGGTGAGTGGGCCCTCGACCACTCCCTGCTCTCCGCGGCCATCAACCTCGGTCTGCTCCACCCGCGAGAGGTCGTCGAGGCGGCCGTCGAGACCTACCGGGAGCGTGAGGACGTCCCGCTCAACAGCGTCGAAGGGTTCGTCCGCCAACTCCTCGGGTGGCGGGAGTTCGTCCGCCACGTCTACCGCCGGGAGATGCCCGACCTGGCCGACGCGAACCAACTCGACCACGAGCGGGACCTCCCACCGCTCTACCGGGACGCCGGGGCGACCGACGCGGCGTGTCTCTCCGAGGCGGTGGGCCACGTCGAGGAACGCGGCTACGCCCACCATATCGAGCGCCTGATGCTCCTCTCGAACTTCGCGCTCACCTACGGAACCGACCCGCGAGAACTGACCGAGTGGTTCCACCGGAGCTTCGTCGACGGGTTCCACTGGGTGACGGTCCCGAACGTCGTCGGAATGGGTGTCTACGCCTCGGACGCCTTCGCCACCAAGCCCTACGCGTCGAGTGCGGCCTACGTCGACCGGATGAGCGACTACTGCGACGATTGCCCCTACGACCCCGACGCGACGACCGGCGACGACGCCTGTCCGTTCAACAGTCTCTACTGGGACTTCCTCGACCACCACGAGGAGCGCTTCCGACACAACCACCGGATGGCCGCTGTCTACCACCACTGGGACGAACGCGACGAGGACGAGCGTGACGCCGTCCGCGAGCGCGCGGCAGAGGTCCGTCGGGCGGCGCGGGACGGGTCTCTGTGAAGTGGCCACCGCTCCTTTTGTGTCGCAGACGCAACCTCCGGACGTGAACGACCCCTACCCCGACCAGCCCGAAGAAGTCCTCTCGGAGTACCCCGACGAAATCGACGGCGCGCCCATCGTCGGCATCGACGCCGGCGGCGTGCCGGTGTACTTCGACCGCGAGAAAGAGGAAGCGTTCGAGGCCATCGGCCGCGAGAACGACTACAAACGCGGCGAACTACGCGGTGAAGGGCCGCTGAAGAACGTCATCGAAGACGTCGAAGCGGTCACCGGCTGGGACGTCCTCTCGAAGTTCGGCCGGGACAACGCCGGTGAGTGAAACTCGCCAAGCCCTCGTTCACTTTTTCCTTCACGCCCGCGAGACCGACGCGTCGCTGTCGCGAGTCGCTGCCGTATCGCTCGGCGAGGAAAGAGGTCGCGCGGATTCAGTCGAGGAGCGCCTCGGCTTGGGCAGTCTCGGCCGACTTCTCTTCCGGTTCGTCCGTCTCGACGGAGAGCCGATAGAGGTTCTGGCGTGCGTCGGGGATGTAGATGTCCTTCTCGACGATGTCGGCTTCCTGTAGGCGGTCGAGCGCGTCGCGGACCGTCCGCTGGGACAGTCGGGACTTCTCGACGATCTGTTTCTGCGTCAGCCCCCCGTTGTACTCCAGTACCTTCAACACGAGCTTGGAACTCGGCGGCAGGTCCTGGACGTCGTCGTCTGACACCATCACTTGTTACCACGAGGGCCGACCCTATAGGCGCTCGGTAACGGCTGTGTCAGGGGGTTACCCGGAGGTAACCGGACGATTCAGACCGGGAGCTCGATCTCGTCGACGTACTGCTCTTCCCACTCACGCCGGGCCTCGATTGCCCGGTGTCCGTCCTCCGTGAGTGTGTAGTAGTTCGTGCGAGCGTCCTGCTCTCCCTTCTCGACGAACCCGTCGTCGACGAGTGTGTCGAGGTTTTGATACACGCGAGCGTGGAGGACCGTCGAACCGTAGTACGACTCCAGTTCCTCCTGTATCGCCATTCCCTTGGGGGAACCGAGACCCGCGATGACGTAGAGTAAGTCACGTTGGAAGCCCGTAATTTCGTTCATGCCACGTCCGTGATAATCGGGGACCGATGTAATAAATTATCGGGGGTGCAGATAGATATCTAACAAGATACGGACTGCTCGGATACCCGAGTGGACGGCGGCGCGGAGAATGGTGAGAACGGAGTTACTCGGCGGTCGCTTCGTAGCCGGCGAAGTCGACGGCCTGGACGAGGTCCTCGGTGTTGGCGTCGCCCTCGACGGTCGCGACGCCCTCCTCGCGGTCGGCCTCGGCGTCCTCGACGCCGTCGACCTCGGAGAGCGCGTTCTCGACGATGTCTTCACAGCCTTCGCAAGTCATGCCTTCGACGCTGAGCGTCGTCATACGTCCCCGTTTAGACGACGACCGATAAGGGCGTTTCGACGGCGCGGGGAACTACCGGCCGAACAGCCGGTAGTCTTCGTCCGGCGTGGGACTTCGCTCGCTCCTCTCACGAAACCACCGTGAGACGCGAACGTCTCACGAGGTATACGCGTCCTCGACTACCGGCCGAACAGCCGGTAGTCTTCGTCCGGCGTATACCGCCTGAACAGCAGACTGTTCGTCAGAACGGACACGCTGGAGAGGGCCATCGCGCCAGCGGCGAGGACGGGTTGGAGCAGGCCGAGTGAGGCGAGCGGGATCATCGCCGTGTTGTAGCCGAGCGCCCAGAAGAGGTTCTGCTTCACCTTCGCGAGCGTCCCCTCGCTGACGCGGATGGCCTTCACCACGTCGTAGGGGTCGTCGCGCATCAGCGTCACGTCGGCCGCCTCGATGGCCACGTCCGTCCCGGAGCCGATGGCCGTCCCGACGAACGCGGCGGCGAGAGCGGGCGCGTCGTTGACGCCGTCGCCGACCATCATCGCGCGCGTCCCCGACGTCTGGATCTCCTCGACCGCGTCGGCCTTGTCCTCGGGGAGTACTTCGGCGTGGACGTTCTCGCGGGGGATACCCACCTCGTCGGCGACGGCGCGGGCCGTCCGCTCGTTGTCGCCGGTGAGCATCACCGTCTCGACGTCGCGTTCGTGGAGCGCCTCGACCGTGCGCTTCGCGCTCTCCTTCACCGTGTCGGCGGTGGCGACTACGCCCAGCAGGACGCCGTCGCGGGCGACGAGCATCGCAGTCTTGCCCTCGTGTTCGAGGCGCTCCATCGTCTCGGCGGCGGGTTCGGGGTCGATTCCGTTGTCCCGCAGCAGTTTGCGGTTCCCGACGAGCACCTCCGCACCGTCGACCGTCGCACGGACGCCGTGGCCGGGGACGTTCTCGAAGCTCTCGGGGTCCGAGACCGCGAGTCCGCGCTCCTCGGCACCCTCGACGATGGCCTCGGCGAGCGGGTGTTCGCTGCCGTGTTCGGCGCTCGCGGCGACCGAGAGGAGGAACGACTCGTCGTCGAGGTCCGCCGTCTCGTCGGCGGTTTCGGCCGCGACGCCACCGTCGGCGGCCGCGTCGACCGGTTCGACGTCGGTCAGCGACATCTCGCCCTCGGTGAGCGTGCCGGTCTTGTCGAAGACGACGACGTCGACGTCCTTGACGCGTTCGAGGACGTCGCCACCCTTGAACAGGACGCCGTTTTGCGCGCCGATGGTCGTCCCGACCATCGTGGCCGCGGGTGTCGCGAGACCGAGTGCACAGGGACAGGCGATGAGCACCGCGGAGGCGAAGACGACGACGGAGAACTCGAAGACGCCGACCGCGGCGGGACCGCCGCCGACCAGCCCCCACAGCGGGAGCGCGCGGACGAGACCCACGAGCAGGTCGGGCGCCAGGAACCAGACGAGCGCCCAGAGGAGGGCGTTGCCGATGACCGCGGGGACGAAGTAGGCGGAGATGCGGTCGGCGAGGTTCTGAATCTCGGGTTGGCGGGCCTGGGCCTCCTTGACGGTCTGGACGATCTGCTGGAGGGCGGTGTCGGCGCCGACCTTCGTCGCCTCGACGACGAGCAGACCGTTCTCGTTGACGGTGCCGCCGACGACTTCGTCGCCCTCGGCCTTCTCGACGGGGACGGACTCGCCGGTCACCATCGACTCGTCGACGGCGGACTCGCCCTCGACGACGACGCCGTCCGTGGGAATCTTCTCACCGGGCCGGACCTTCATCCGGTCGCCGACTTCGACTTCGTCGACCGGGACCTCTTCTTCGGTGCCGTCCTCGTGGACGAGCGTGGCGGTGTCGGCCTCCATCTCCAGGAGTTTCTGGAGCGCCTCGCCCGCCTGGCCCTTCGAGCGCGCTTCGAGGAAGTTGCCGAGGGTGATGAAGACGAGGATGAGCGCGGCCGTATCGAAGTAGAGACCGGCCTGCGGGAGCACGTCGAGTAGCGCGACGACGGAGTAGACGTACGCCGTCGACGAACCGAGCGCGATGAGCACGTCCATGTTCGCCGTCCGGTTCTTCACGAGCGCCTTGTAGGAGTTCTCGTAGAACTCCTTGCCCAGGACGACCTGGACGGGCGTCGCGAGGAGGAACTGGACCCACCCCATCGGCACGCCGAACACCGACCCGGGGAGCAGCGAGGGGAAGAAGAAGTGCTCGACGAGGAAGAAGAGGAGGGGTGTGGCGAGGGCGGCCCCGAACAGCACGAGGCGTCGCTGGCGGCGAATCTCCGCCTCGCGGGCGGCCTCGCGGCGTTCGGCCTCGGACTGTTCACCACCCTCACCGGACTCCTCGCCTTCACCCCCGCGGATGGGTTCGTAGCCGGCGTCCTCGATGGCGTCGTAGAAGTCCGCGAGGTCGGCGTCGGCGGGGTTGTACTCGACGTGTGCCTCGTCGGTGGCGAAGTTCGCCTCCGCGGAGAGCACACCGGGGACGTCGCGGAGCGCCGACTCGACGGTCTGCGAGCAGTTGGCGCAGGACATCCCCGTGATGCCGATGGTGACGTCCGCGCGGGCCGGTTCGTAGCCGGCGTCCTCGATGGCGTCGTAGACGTCCGCGAGCGAGACGGCGTCGGGGTCGTACTCGACGGTCCCCTCGTCGGTGGCGAAGTTCACCGTCGCCTCCGAGACGCCGTCGAGCGACTCGATGGCCTGCGCCACCGTCTGCGAGCAGTTGGCGCAGGACATCCCGCGTATCTCCAGGTGGGCGGTTCGCTCGGTCATACGTAAGTGTAGGGGGTCACCACCTAACGGCGTTTCCCCTTCGGTCGTTAAGCGATTCGGGCGCTCGACTTCGCTTTCGAAAGTCAGCTACGCCGACTCCTCGAACCGCTCGTAGCGCTCGCGGAAACGCGACTCGCAGGACGGGCAACAGAACTGGTAGCGCTCGCCGCCGATACGGGCCGAGACGCCCTCGCTGGTGACCGTGTTGTCGCACTCCGCACAGCCGAGGGCGAACTCGGTGCCGCCGACGCTGGGCGACCAGTCCACGTTCGCGAGTAGTGTCACGTCGACGTCCGCGACGGTCGCGTCGAGGTCCAGCGACTCCGCCAGCCACCGGTGGACTGCGGGGTCCGGCACCCGGGCGTGGAAGACGAGGTCACCCGACGCCGTCGTGAAGAGGTGTTCGACGGCCTCCTCGTCCCGGAGCGTCGCCCGCACCCGGTCAACGGTTCCAGCGTCGAGCGAGAGGGTGACGAGCACCGGCGTGCCCTCGCGGAGGGTCGAGCGGTCGACGTCGACGGTGAAGCGCCGGACGACGCCGAGTTCCTTCAGGCGGGCGACGCGGTCCGAGACGGCGGGCGCCGAGAGGTCGACCCGCTCCCCGATGTCGCGGTAGGAGCGTCGGGCGTCCTCCGTGAGCAACCGCAGAATTTCGAGGTCCGTGTCGTCGAGGTCGGGCATACGTGCCGATAGGACCTTACGACGAAAGACTCTTTCCGGTTCGCGCGTTCGAAAACGGGGGCGCATCGGCCCACTCGCTTAACGAACCGAAGGGAAACCGTCGTAAGGCCGGACGCCCAACGACCACGTGAGATGAGTATCACCATCACCGTCGAAGGAATGTCCTGTGGAGGCTGTGAAGACACCGTCGAGAGCGCACTCAGCGAGGTTTCGGGCGTCGAGTCGGCCGAGGCCGACCGCGAGGAGGGCGTCGCGACCGTCGAGGGCGACGCCGACGTCGACGACCTGGTGCAGGCCGTCGAACACGCCGGCTACGAAGCCAGCGCCTGAACGACACCGTTCCCGACCGTCCCTCTAACCGACCCTACTTCTCTCGATGCGCGCCGACGAGCGTCGCCACGAGCACCCCGAGGAGTGCCACGAGCGCCGCTCCTACGCCGAACCCAGGCACCGGTTCGCTCGTCGTCGGTCGGGTAGTCGTCCGCTCGGTCGTCGTGGTGGCGACCGTGGAACTGACGACGGTTCGAGCGACGGCACTGTCGCTCGGGTAGCGGACGTCGACCGCGGGGTCGAACGTCCCGTCGCTGTCCACGTCGGCGTAGGCGACGAGGGTGACGGTCGAACGTCCGCTCCAGGTCGGTTCGAAGGGGACCGTGTCGCCGTCGTCGTCGGGGAAGACGGCCGCGCTCCCGAGGACTGCCCCCGAGGCGTCTCCGCGGTGGGCCACGACGACGGAGGGGTGCGAGACGTCGGCCTCGAAGGCGACTTCGGCCGCACTGCCGTTCGTCACCTCGGTCACGTCGAGCGTCGCTTCGGGCGTCTCGACCGAGACGTTCGCGTGGGCGAGGACGCGCCCGTCGTCCACCGCGGAGACGTTCAGCGTCGTGTTCTCGGCGAACTCGTTCGCGTCGAGGGTGGCGGCGAACCGGCCCGACGTGGTCCGGACCGACGTGCGAACCGTCGAGCGCGTGGTCGAGTTGTTCGTCGGTTCGGCGACGACGGTCAGCGCGGACCCTGGCGCGAGCGACGAGGTGAACCACACCGACTGGTTCGCGGCCGGACGGACGAACCGGGTCGCGGGCGGCGAGACGAAGGACACCTCGCGCTCGACGACCACGAAGCGGTCGGTCGCCGTCCGGTTCGAGGTAGTGGCGTTCACGCGGTAGCGGTCGTCGGCGCGGAACGGGGGAGCAGTGACGTCGTCGCTGTGTCGGAGGTACGTCTCGACCCTGGCCGTGTCGACGACCACGTAGTAGGAGTCGTTCACCGCGTCGCCGACGAATCGGGTCCCGGGCCCGAACAGCCGAAGGTATTTCCCCGGGTACGACGGGCCGGGGTTCGTCTGGACCGCCGCGAGACCGTAGCCGGGTTCGGCGAGGAGCGACTCGAAGCGTTCGGTCGGCGTCGAACCCTCCTGGACCGCGAGCGCACCCTCGATGCCCGAGGCGTTCAGGCGGAGGACGAGCGTGTCGTTCACCGCGACGGTCCCGCGGGACGTCACGGGCCCCGACCGAATCGCCGTGGGTGAGGAGAGGTCGTCGTACGCGCCCTCGGGCGCGACGGCGACGGAGACGTTCGGGGCCGCGGGTTCACGAACACGGAGGGGGACGGTGGCGACGACCGGACTGTTCATTCCGTAGCCGGCGCGCAGTCGAACCTCGTACTCGCCTGCCGGAAGCCGTCCGGACTCGTCGAAGGCGTCGTGGACGTAGGTGTAGTCCGCGTCGTTCGGCGTCCCGAACCGGCCGTCGGGACCGCGCGCGTAGGTGTTGAGGAGGAGCGTCGCCTGCCAGTCGCGGTTCCCGTCGCTGACGGTGACGTTCGCGGTGTCGCCGTCGGGTGCGACGATGGTCAGTGTGCCGCTCCGGGTCTCGGCGAAGTTGACAGAGAGCCGAGCGAGGTCCCCACGCTCGGTCTCGTAGGACGTCTGCTCGAACGCGACTGTCGCCGGGTCGGCGGTATCGACCGCGACAGCCGGTGGCACGGCGGCGAGGACGACGAAGAGGACGACGACGAGGCCAGTCGTCTCCCGAATCGGTGTGGCAGCCATCGATGGGGAGTTGGCGTGACGGAAGTTATCTCTTCGCACTCCAAAGTCCGGGGCCTCCACTTCTTTATAGGGGCCACTCCAACCCGCCGACAGATGGACCGGCAACAACGGCGTATCTTCGGCTACCTCGGGTTCCTCGTCGCCGTCGTCGCCGCCTACACGCTCGCGTACGACTACGGCATGTCCCACTTCGAGGGGCAACCGGTCACGCTCGTCCACGCGTTCCACGTCGTCCTCGAAACCCTCACGACGACCGGGTACGGCGAGGACGCACCCTGGCGTTCGCCGGTGATGTTGCTCCTCGTCGACTCGATGATGATCACGGGGCTGTTCTTCCTCTTCCTGACGCTCCCGCTGTTCGTCGTCCCGTGGATCGGACGACGCATGGAGGTCCGCCCGCCGAGTTCGGTGGACTTCGAAGACCACGTCGTCGTCTGTGGGTTCACCGCCCGCGGCGAGACGGTCGTCGAGGAACTCGCCGCACAGAACGTCCCGTACGTCGTCGTCGAACCCGACCGCGACCGGGCACAGGACCTCCTCGAAGAGGGCCACGACGTCATCGTCGGGAAACCGGGGTCGACCGACACGCTCCAGCGTGCCGCCGTCACCGACGCGCGCGCCGTCGTCCTCGACGCGGGCGACGAGGCGAACGCCACCGCCGCCCTCTCCGTCGAGGAGTGTCTCGACACGGCCGGCGTCGACCCCTCGGAGGTGCAGGTCGTCGGGTTCGTCGACGACCCCAGTATCTCGCGGTACCTCCGTTACGCGGGCGCCGACCGCGTCCTCTCGCCGAACGCCATCCTCGGCCGGAGCCTCGCCGACAAGGTGACCAGCGCCATCACCGCGGAACTCGGCGAGACGGTCGACATCGGCGACGACTTCGAAGTCGTCGAGATGCCCATCCAGCGCGGGAGTCCCCTCGACGGCACGCGACTCGCCGAGAGCGGCATCCGCGAAGAGACCAGCGTCGACGTCGTCGGCGCGTGGTTCGAGGGCGAGTTCGTGGCCGCGCCCGACCCCCAGCGGGAACTCGACCGGACGACAATCCTCCTCGTCGCCGGCGACCACGACGCGCTGGAGTCGCTCAAGGACCTCACGCTCGCCGAGGCGCGCCAGCACGAGCGCGGCGGCGTCATCGTCGGCGGCTACGGCGAGGTCGGGTCGGCCGTCGTCAACATCCTCGACGGGACCGAGATCGAGACGACCGTCGTCGACGTGGCGGACGCACCGGGCGTCGACGTCGTGGGCGACGTTACGGACGAGGAGACGCTCCGGGAGGCCGGAATCGACGACGCGAACGCGCTCATCCTCGCGCTCGGCGACGACGTGTCGACCATCTTCGGGACGCTCGTCGGCCGCGAAATCTCCGAGGACGTCGAGATCATCTGTCGCGCCAACGAGTCCGAGAGCACATCGAAACTCTACGCCGCCGGCGCGGACTACGTCCTCTCGCTCGCCGACGTCAGCGGGCGGATGCTCGCCTCGGCCATTCTCGGCGAGCACGTGATGACGCTCGACAAACAGGTCGACATCGTCCGGACGGAGGCACCGAACTTCGTCGGCCGGACGTTCGGGGAGGAGGACATCCGCGCGCGGACCGGTTGTACGGTCGTCGCGGTCGAACGCGACGGCGAGGTGCTCACCGAACTCGGCCCCGACTTTCGGATCCAGGAGGGCGACGACCTCGTCATCGCGGGGACCGACCGCGACATCGCCCGGTTCAACGACGTCGCCGGGGTCGAACCGGAACCGACGTGAGCGGGCGAGGGCACCGGCATCGGCGGAGCCGAGGTCATCCCTCACATACTTAAGTCGGGTGAGCGTAGAAACAGACGAAACACAGGGGACTCGATGTCTGTTCATCCTGCAGCCACCCCGTACGAGCTCGACGGTGTGTTCCCACCGGAGCTCGTCTCGGAGATCGAACCGGGGACGAACCTGCTCGTCAGCGGCCCAGCTATGTCCGGGAAGCGAGAGCTCTTGCTCCAGTTGCTCGCTCGCGGCGCGCCGGACGACGAGGGGGCGATCGTCGTCACCTCCCGGAACCCCGGCGCGGACGTCGCCGAGGAGTTCAGCAGCATGATCGACGACCAGGACACCTTCTTCCGGGTCATCGACTGCCTCGGTTCGGAGTCGGAGTTCGACTTCGTCCACAGCGTCAGTTCCCCCGGCGACCTGACGGGCATCGGCATCGAGTTCTCCGAACTCGCCCGCGAGGCCAACGAACGCGAGGTCGACCGCATCCGTATCGGCTTCGACTCGCTCTCGCCGCTCCTCATGTACGTCGACCTCCAGCGGCTCTTCCGGTTCCTCCACGTCTTCACCAGTCAGATCCAGTCCCGCGACTGGCTCGGACTCTTCGCCATCGACCCCGACGCCCACGACGAACAGGTCGTGAACACCATCTCCCAGTTGTTCGACGGCATGATCGAGGTCCGGGTCGCCGACGAGGGCGGCCGGGAGGCCCGCATCCGCGGTATCACCTCTTCGCCGACCGAGTGGGTCCCGCTCGACTGACTAGGTCCCGCCGAGGTTAGACCGACGAATCGTCCTGTCCGTCGCTCCCATCCGCGTCAGCGTTGGCCACGTGAGCAGCGCGGACCGCCGCCGCGAGTCGCTCGCGTTTCGACGCGGACGCGAGGTGGGTCTCGCAGTCGCAGTCCGAGGCCCCGAGCGCGCCGACACCGTCGACGCCCGTCGCTGCACGGATGCGCCGGGCGACGGTACACTCCGCGTCGGCGTGCTCGCTCGTCACCGCCTCGGCGAGTCGCGTGTCCGGATGCCCGAGCAGGTAGTCGACGTGCCAGTGTCGCGCGTCGTTGCGACCGGCGGCGACGTCTCGGTGACGCTCGACCCGCGAGAGGCCGCCCGGCCCGAACGCGCTCCCGGTGTAGGCGTACCACCCGGCGTCGAGGTCGTGTTCGCCGCGCGCACCGAACTCGATGGTCGCCGGTTCGGCGAGTTCGACGAGGAGCGTGTACGTTCCCGGAGGCACGGCCGTCTATCGGTCGCTCACCCGAATGGATCTTTCGCTCCCGGCGGGAGAAAGGGTTTATCGCGTCGACGACGAGACTCGTGTCTCCGGTCCCGACGAGCGCCACCTCGAACGCGACGGCGACTACTTCGAACTGTGGGTCCGCATCGAGGACGCCGTCTACGCGGGGTCGGCCGACCCGCCCGACGAGACGCCGAGTTGCGGGCTGCTGTGAGTTCTTTAAGTAGTCCTGCGGAGTATATAAGGGCGAGTCGGTCGTTTCTCGGAGATTCTCACTTCGGTCGCTGCTCGCGGGTCGTCGCGGTGCTCCTCTCCGTTCGCGTCGTCGAGATTCTCGCTCACTTCGTTCGCTCCGAATCTCCTCACTCGCGTGTCGGTCGCGTCGCTCCCTTCCGCTCGTCTGCCCGAGATTCTCGACGGCTCGCGGTGCTCGCCGTCTCCGAATCTCGCTCGCTCCGAATCTCCCTACTCGCGTGTCGCCGACTTCGTCGCCTCCCGCTCGTCTTCCGGGTACTCCTTCGGAGTACCCTTACTCGTGCCCCGAGACCCGAACCGGCTCGTACGGCTCCTCCAACCACTCCATCTCGGAGTCGGTGAGGTCGATGTCCAGCGCCTCGACGGCGTCTTCGAGGTGCTCGACGCTCGTCGTCCCGACGATGGGCGCGTCGACCCAGTCCTTGTGCAACAGCCACGCGAGGGCGATCTGGGCCATCTTCACGTCCTTCTCGGCGGCGAGCTCCTCGACGCGTTCGTTGACCGCGGGGCCACCCCCCTCGCGGTAGGGGTGTTCGTACATGTGCTCTTCCGTCTCGCCGCGTTTCGTCGCGTCTATCTTCTCGTGCGGGCGGGTGAGGTAGCCGCGGGCGAGCGGACTCCACGGCATCACGCCGATTCCCTCCTTCTCGCAGAACGGGAGCATCTCGCGTTCCTCCTCGCGGTAGACGAGGTTGTAGTGGTTCTGCATCGTCTGGAAGCGCTCCAGACCGAGGTCGTCGCTCGTGTGGAGGGCGTCGGCGAACTGGTGGACCCACATCGAGGAGGCACCGGGGTAACGAATCTTCCCGCGGCGGACCGCGTCGTCGAGCGCGCGGAGCGTCTGCTCGACGGGTGTGTCGTAATCCCACCGGTGAATCTGGTAGAGGTCGATGGTGTCCATCCCGAGCCGGTCGAGGGAGTTCTCCAACTCCTGTTCGATGGCCTTCCGCGAGAGGCCGCCCGAGTTGGGGTTGTCCTCGTCCATCTGGAAGTAGCACTTCGTCGCGACGACCTGCTCGTCACGGTCGTACCCGGCGAGGGCGTCGCCGAGCACCTCCTCGGACTTGCCGTTCGAGTACATGTTGGCGGTGTCGAAGAAGTTGATCCCGAGGTCGATGGCGCGCTCGACGAGTTCCTCGCCCTCCTCGGGGTCGAGGACCCACGGTCGCCAGTCGCTTGACCCGAAGCTCATACAGCCGAGACAGAGCTTCGAGACCTCCATTCCGGTCGAGCCGAGCGTCGTGTACTCCATGCGCGAACGCTCGCTGGGCAGTGACAAAAAGGTGTGCGCGACTGCGTCAGTCGTCGCTCTCCGCGGCCGTCTCGGCCCGCGACTTCACGTGTGGATCGACGGCCTCCGGGACGTTCTCGAACCACCGGGCCTCGAGGATCCCCTCGCCGAGGTCGAGGTCGCCCTGGTGGGGCGTCCCCTCGAAGAGCAGCCAGAGACCGGCGACGCCCTCTTCGCCCTCGATGAGCGTGAACCGATAGACGAGCGCACGGAAGACGTCGTTCAGTTCGCACTCGAGACCGACCTGCTCGGCGACGTGGCGCCGTGCCGCCGCCGCGTGTGACTCCCGCCGCTCGCGGCTCCCACCGGGAATGTCCCACGCTTTCGGGTCGTCCTCGTAGCGGATGAGCAACACCTGCCCCTCGTCTTCGAGGAGGATGCGTGCCCCACCGAGTTCGTCACGTTCTGCGGCACGTAGACAGTCCATGTACGCCGATCGAGGGACTTCGACAGTCTCCTCGGTGACAGGGAACTCCCCGTACTCGTCGTGCAGTCGTCGTAGCTGATCTTCGATGTCCGTCATAGCTCTCGTTTCGACGTGGTTCCGCCGGCACCACGTCGCGGGCACGCGTCCGCCGCCGTCGACCGAGCGAACCCACCATCGGTCGGCGGCGAACGGTCGTGCGTGTCACTCGACCGGAAACCCCCTCGCGGTCCCCGCGATTGCCGGCTTCGATACTAACGTACTTTCCCCAATGAAAAAGAGATTCTGGTTCGAGAAGTACGATAGCACGTCTACCGGCTCGGTCGTCAGCCGAAGTTCTCGATCTTCGCGGCGTCCGTGTCGGCACCCGCCTCGTCGAGTGCGTCGAGTGCGTCTTCGAGGAACTCCGCGAACCCGTAGACGAACACCTGCCCGCCGACCGCCTCGACGGCCGCGTCCACGGCGGGGTCGAGGTCGCCGCCGACGAGGAAGACCGAGCCACCGGCGTCCGCGACCGCACCGAGGCGGTCGACGTGCGCGTGCGCGTCGTCGCGGTACACCACGGCGACGTCGCCGCCCTCCTGAATCACGCGCTCGGCGATGCCGACCGCGGGCCCGACGCCGGGACCGCCGACGACGAGCGTCACCGACTCCTCACCCTCGTAGTGGTTCCGTCCGAAGGGGCCCTTGACCCGGACCTCGTCACCGCGTTCGAGTTCCGCCAGGGTCGGACCGACGGTCCCCTCGGGGTCGATGCCGACCGTGATCTCGAAGGTCTCCTCGACGCGCGCGGAGGAAATCGTGTAGTGGCGCGCGTGTTCCTCGCCGTCGACGTCCAGCAACAACTGGACGAACTGACCGGGCTTGGCGTCGAAGGAATCGGGCGATTCGAGCGTGATGGCGACGGTGTCCGGGCCGACCGATTCGACCGACCGGACGGTGACGGTCTTCTCGCTCATGGTTCGTGAGTCGGTCGTGGGGACCATAGCGGTGACGCTCTTCGACGAACGTCGAGGTGGGGTGACAGGTACCCGAATCCCTTCCGGCGTACGGAGTCGTCTTCGGTCTCGAACTGACATGGACAAACGTCCAAAAATGCCTGGCAAAGATTGCGACGGCGTCGATTTCGGACTTCTCGTACGCTTCAGAAGGCTTTTTGCCAGGGGATTCGCAATCCTCTCACACATGCACGAGGACCTGAACTGGGCCATCGGCGGCGAAGCCGGCGATGGAATCGACTCCACCGGCAAAATCTTCGCACAGGCGCTCGCGCGCGCCGGCCGGCACGTCTTCACCTCGAAGGACTTCGCGTCCCGCATCCGAGGTGGCTACACCGCTTACAAGGTCAGAACGTCCGTCGACGACGTCAACAGCGTCGTCGACCGCCTCGACGTACTCATCGCGCTCACGGAGCGCACCGTCGACGAGAACCTCGAAGAACTCCACGAGGGCAGCGTCGTCCTCTACGACGGCGAACGAACCGAGTTCAGCGACTTCGAGGCCCCCGAAGACGTCACGGGTCTCGACGTCCCGCTGAAGTCGCTCGCCGAGGACGCGGGCGGTGCCATCATGCGGAACATCGTCGCGCTCGGCGCGGTCTGTGAAGTCACGAGCTTCCCCGTCGAGTTCCTCGACGAGTCCCTGGAGAAGCGCTTCGGTGGCAAGGGCGAGAAGATCGTCGAAGGCAACAAACAGGCCGCTCGGCTCGGCGCCGAGTACGTCCGCGAGAACTACTCCGAGGTCGGCGAGCAGTACGACCTCGAGACGACCGACGAGGACTACGTCCTGCTCAACGGCGACGAGGCCATCGGCATGGGCGCCATCGCCGCCGGTTGTCGTTTCTACTCGGGATACCCCATCACCCCGGCGACGGACGTGATGGAGTACCTCACGGGACGCATCGAGCAGTACGGCGGTCACGTCGTCCAGGCCGAGGACGAACTCTCCGCCATCAACATGGCGCTCGGCGCCGCCCGCGCCGGTGCCCGCGCGATGACCGCGACGTCCGGACCGGGTATCGACCTCATGTCCGAGACGTTCGGTCTCGCCGCGACCTCCGAGACGCCCCTGGTCATCACCAACGTCATGCGCTCGGGTCCCTCCACCGGGATGCCGACCAAGCAAGAGCAGGGCGACCTCAACATGATGCTCTACGGCGGCCACGGTGAGGTCCCCCGCTTCGTCCTCGCGCCGACGACCGTCGCGGAGTGCTTCTGGAAGACCGTCGAGGCGTTCAACCTCGCCGAGAAGTACCAGACGCCCGTCTACCTCACGGCCGACCTCGCGATGGCGGTCACGGAGAAGACGTTCAAGCCCGAGGCCTTCGACATGGACGAAGTCGAGATCGACCGCGGGAAGGTCGTCGACGAGGACGACATCTCCGCCTGGCAGAACGAGAAGGACCAGTTCAAGCCCCACGCCGTCACCGCCGACGGCGTCAGCCCCCGCGCCTTCCCCGGCACGGAGGGTGGCGTCCACATGAGTACGGGCCTGGAGCACGACGAACTCGGCCGTCGTACCGAGGACACGGACGTCCGCGTCGAACAGGTCGACAAGCGCCAGCAGAAGGTCGAAACCGCCCGCGAACGCGAGGACTTCGACTACCGCGAGTTCGGGAACCCCGACTCCGACAACCTCGTCGTCTCGTGGGGCTCCAACGAGGGCGCCCTCGTCGAGGCACTCGACTACCTCGAGGAGTCGGGCGTCGACGTGCGACTCATCTCCGTCCCGTACATCTTCCCGCGGCCCGACCTCACCGAGGACATCGAGGCCGCCGACCAGACCGTCGTCGTGGAGTGTAACGCGACCGGGCAGTTCGCCGACCTCGTCGAACACGACGCGCTCACCAGGGTCAAGCGCATCAACAAGTACGACGGTGTCCAGTTCAAGGCGGACGAACTCGCAGAGGACATCGAGACCCAACTGGAGGCCTAACACAATGAGCTCAGACGTTCGCTTCACCGACTTCAAGTCCGACAAGCAGCCCACCTGGTGTCCCGGGTGTGGTGACTTCGGCACGATGAACGGCATGATGAAGGCACTCGCCAGCACGGGCAACTCCCCCGACAACACGTTCGTCGTGGCGGGTATCGGTTGCTCGGGCAAGATCGGGACGTACATGCGCTCCTACGCGCTCCACGGCGTCCACGGTCGCGCCCTCCCCGTCGGCACGGGCGTGAAACTCGCCAACCCCGACCTCGAAGTGATGGTCGCAGGTGGCGACGGTGACGGCTACTCCATCGGTGCGGGCCACTTCATCCACGCCGTCCGCCGCAACATCGACATCACGTACGTCGTGATGGACAACCGTATCTACGGTCTCACCAAGGGGCAGGCGTCCCCGACCTCCCGGCCGGACTTCGAGACGTCGACGACCCCCGAGGGTCCCCAGCAGCCGCCGGTCAACCCGCTCGCGCTCGCGATGGCGGCCGGTGGCTCGTTCATCGCCCAGTCGTTCTCCAGTCACGCCCAGCGCCACCAGGAGATCATCGAGGAGGCCATCGAGCACGACGGCTTCTCGCTGGTCAACACGTTCAGTCCCTGCGTGACGTTCAACGACGTCGACACGTACGACTACTTCCGCGACTCGCTGGTCGACCTCAAGGAAGAAGAGGACTTCGACCGCCACGATTACGACCAGGCGAAGGGGAAGATCCTCGACGCGGACAAGGAGTACATGGGTGTCCTCTACCAGAACGAGAACGCCCAGTCCTACGAGCAGTCCCACGGCGTCGACGAGAACATGGCCGAGATCCCCGACGGCGCCCCCGAGGGCGCGATGGACCTCGTCCGCGAGTTCTACTGAGGACTCGCCACACCACGCCGCGTTCTCACTTTTTCGTGTCGCTCCGCCGTCGAGTCACGACTCCGCCCCCAACTTCTGTTCCTCGGGAAGCGTCGGAATTTGGCGGGTAGACGGCCGTGTTCAGCAACACTGATTACGTCGACTCCGTTTCGTAGTTCTATGACCGACCGCTTTGACGTGGCCATCGCCGGCGCCGGTCCCGCCGGGGCGCAGTGCGCGCGGGACCTCGCTCAGCGGGACTACGACGTGGTGCTCTTAGAGGCCGAACAGGAAGACGAGTTCCCGCGTCAGAGCAACAAATCGACCGCGGGGACGTTCCCGTCGATGATGTCCTCCTTCGGGATTCCCGACGACGTCGTGATGCAGTACACCGACAGCGTCGTCCTCGAATCGCCGAACGAACACTACACGAAACACCAACCCGGTGCCGTCCTCGAGTTCGGCGACTTCAAGAACTTCCTCGTCGACGACGCACGCGACCACGGCGCCGAGGTGTGGTTCGACTCCCGCGTCTCCAAGCCCGTCATGGAGGGCGGCGAGGCCGTCGGCATCCGCTACGCCGGCGACGAGGAGGTCCACGCCGACATCATTGTCGACGCGACCGGTCCCGCCGCCCCGCTCTCGAAGGCACTGAACGTCAGCCACCTCGAACGCGAGAAGCAGGCCATCGGCATCGAGTGGGAGATGGAGGGCATCGACATCGACCACGAGGGGTACGCCGACCTCCACGACGCGATGATGCTCCGCCTCGACCACGACATCGCCCCCGGTGGCTACTCCTGGATCTTCCACACCGGCGAGGACACCGCGAAGGTCGGCCTCTGTTACATCCAGAACGAGAGCCACCGTAACCACGCCCAGCAGGGCATGAGTATCGACGACTACCTCGAGTACTGGCTGGACACCGACCCGCGCTTCGAGAACGCGAGGAAACTCGAAGGCAAGCAACACCGCGGCTCCGCACACCTCCAGACTCCCGGGAAACTCCACACGGACAACTTCATGGCCATCGGGGACACCGTCCCGACCATCGACCCGCTGTGGGGCGAAGGAATTCACAAGTGCATGGCCTCGGGCCGTGCGGCCGCCATCGCCGCCGACTACTGTCTCACGCCCGACGAGCGCGACACCTCCGCGGCGAACCTCTCCGTCTACGAGGACCTCTGGCACGAGCGCGTCGCGCCGAACGCCCGCACCCGCCTCGCGATGACACACCTCCTCTACCTCGCGGACAACGAGCGCTACGACACGCTGATGCAAGACCTCCAGCAACTCCCCGACGACATCCTCTCGAAGGCCAACGAGGGCGACCCCCGCGCCATCTTGAAGCTCTTCCACGCCGACGACGTCTCGCTGGTGAAGCGCTTCGCACGCGAGGAACTCGTCGACCTGCTCTGAGACCCGGCGACTTCCACGGCAGTCCGAACGTTCTTTCTCCGACCGCCCGAAGTCCCCTCCGTGACCGACCTCCCCGACAGTGACGACTGTCCGCGAACGAACGGAATGCCGGTCCTCGGTCTCGGCACCTGGCAGAACGAGGACCCCGAACAGTGTGCACAGAGCGTCGAGGCGGCCCTCGAAGTGGGCTATCGGCACGTCGACACCGCCCAGATCTACGAGAACGAGGACGCCGTCGGCGACGGACTCGAACGCGCCGACGTCGACCGCGAGGACGTCTTCCTCGCGACGAAGATCTGGACGAGCAACCTCTCGTACGACGACGTGCTGGAGACGTTCGACGAGAGCCTCGACCGCCTCGACGTCGACTACGTGGACCTCCTCTACGTCCACTGGCCGGCCAACGAGTACGAGGCCGAGGACACCCTCGCGGCCTTCGACGAACTCTACGACGAGGGGCGAATCGAGCACGTCGGCGTGAGTAACTTCGAACCGCGCCACCTGGACACGGCGCGCGAGGTACTCGACGCGCCGCTGTTCGCCAATCAGGTCGAGATGCACCCGCTGCTCCCGCAGGAGGACCTCCGCGCGTACGCCGACGACCACGACGTCGAACTCGTCGCCTACTCGCCGCTCGCCCGCGGTGACGTCTTCGACGTCCCGGCTATCCAGGACGTCGCGGAGAAACACGGCGTCAGCGAGGCGCGGGTGAGCCTCGCGTGGCTCCGCGAGAAGGGCGTCACCGCCATCCCGAAGGCGACCTCCGAGGAACACGTCGTCGACAACTGGCGCAGCCTCGACGTCGAACTCGACGACGCGGACGTCGAGCAGATCGACGCCATCGAAGCAGAAGAGCGGAAGGTCGACCCCGACTTCGCGCCCTGGAACTAGGCGACGATTTCGCCGTTCGCCACGACGAACTCCGGTTCCTGGTACGCCGTCACGTCCTCCCGCGGGTTCTCCGGGAGGACGACGAGGTCCGCTCGATACCCCGTCTCGATACGTCCGACGTCGTCGAGGCCCAGCAGGTCCGCGGCGTTCACCGTGGCCGCCCGGACCGCCTCGGTGGGGTCGAGTCCGTACTCGACCATCAACTCGAGTTCCTCGGCGGCGTCGGCGTGGAAGTTGAACGGCGTCCCGGCGTCGGTCCCCATCGCGACCGTCACACCCTCGTCGAGGGCGAACTCCCAGGCGCGCTCGAACGCCTCGGTCGCCTCCTCTGCCTTCTCGACGGCCCACCCCGGAATCCCCGAGTCCGGTCCCTGCTCGACGATGCCGTGGAGCGCCTTCGCCGTGGGGACCCAGTAGGTGTTGCGCTCGGCCATCAGCCGGGCGGCTTCGCGGTCCATGAACGTCCCGTGTTCGACGCTCGTGATGCCCGCGCGGACGGCGTTCTTCAGCCCCTCGGCGCCGTGCGCGTGGGCGGCGGTCGGTCGGCCCTTCGCGTTCGCCGTCTCGACGAGGGCACGGAGTTCGTCTTCGAGGAGTTCCGGCGCGCCGATGTCGGCACCCTCGGTGAGCACGCCGCCCGTGGCCATGCACTTGACGACGTCCGCGCCCGCCCGGAGTTGTTCGCGCACCGCCTTGCGAACCTCGGCCTCGCCGTCGGCCTCGCGGCCGGACCAGTGGCCGTGGCCGCCCGTCATGCAGACGTTCTGGCCGGCGGCGACGACCCGCGGTCCGGCGACGAGTCCCTCCTCGACGGCGCGGGCGGCGTCCACCGCGACGGTCCCCGGTGCGCCGAGGTCCCGAACCGTCGTCACCCCCGCTTCGACGGCGTCGCGGAGGTTCGCTGCCGCGCGGTAGGCGGCCGTTGACTCGGTGTCCGCCTGGAGTTCCCCGGGGTCGGCCCGCCCGTCGAGAGTGAGGTGGACGTGGGCGTCCACGAGACCGGGCGCGAGCACTCGCCCGTCGAGGTCGCGTTCGCGTTCCGCGTCCGGTCCGGAGAGGTCCTCCTCGACCGCGACGATTTCGCCGTCTTCGACCGCGACGTCGGCGCTTCGGCTCCCGGTGGCGTCGACGACCGTCGCGTTACGGAGTAGCAACATACCCCGGTCTGCTCGGGGCGAGCGCTAAAAAGGTGCGGTGGCGGTGATTCAGAACGGGGCGTCGACGTCGTCGGCGGACGCCGTCTCGCTCCCGCCGTCGGCCTCGACGTCGACCGTCTCGGGGTCGACGTTCAGCGTCTCCGCGAGTTCGCCGCGCTCGTCGAGTTCGGCGAGGATGTCGCTCCCGCCGACGAACTCGCCCTCGACGAACGTCTGGGGCGTCGTCTCCCACCCGCTGTGGGACTCGAGTGCCTCGCGGAAGGCCGGGAGGTTGTCGAGGACGTCGACGGTCTCGAAGTCGTCGCGGTACTGCTGGATGAGCCCGAGCGCGCGCTTCGAGTAGCCACACTGGGGCATCACTGCCGTCCCCTTCATGAAGAGGACGACTTCGTTGTTCTCGATAGCCTCGTCGACGACGTCCTGCACTTCGTCGTCGTCCAGTCCCTGGTCGGTCGGGTCGAAGGTCATACTGAGAGAAGATTACGCGTCCGCGGGGATAGGGTTTGCGTCGGCGGAAGCGGGGAACTACTCGGCGTTCCCGACCCGGATGACCTGTAGGAGGCTCTCGAGAGGGACGTCGTCGACCTCGCTGAGACCCTGTTTGTCCGCGAGCACCGCGCAGGCGAGCGGTTCGCCGCCGGCCTCCTTGACCGCCGAGACCGCCTCCGAGATGGTGGTGCCGCTGGTGATGGTGTCGTCGACGATGAAACAGCGCTGGCCTTCGATCTGCGCGAAGTTCCGGGAGAAGCTCCCGCCGAGTTCCTCGATGTCGCCTTCCTCCCACTGGTGCTTGCGGGGCGTGTAGGTCGAGAGGTCCGTCTCCAGTTCGCGCGCGACGGTCGTCGCGATGGGGACGCCCGCCTTCTCGATGCCGATGACGACGTCGGGTTCCTTGCTGTGCTCGCGCAGGAGGTCGGCCATCGCGGCGCCGATGGCCGAGAGGCGCGCACCCGCCTCGCCGATGGTCGACCAGTCGACGTGCACGTCGCGGGGACCGCCGGACTCGGTCTCTTCGGTCTCCGTCGCGGCCGGCGCGCCCGTGCCCGCCCGTTCGACGAGCCAGGCCGCCGTCTCGCGGGAGACGTTCAGTTCGTCGGCGATTTCGCCGCGGGAGAGTCCCCGGTCGGCGAGGTCCGCCGCGCTCTCGATCAGGTCGTCAACGTTCTTCATACGTAGTGAATTCGACCGCCGTTTTTATGGTCGTTTCGTCGTCGACAAACGCCTTCTCGAACTCGTCGAGTCCGTAGACGCCGGTGACGAGGTCGTCGAACAGCCACTCCGGGAGCGACTGGAGCGTCTCCGCCCCGTCCTCGAAGTGCTCGACGCCGGAGTTGACGCTCCCGACGACGGCCTTGTTCTCCAGGACGACTTCGCGGTGGTAGGCGGCGGCGTCGACTTCGACGTCCCACTCGCCGCCGGGGACGCCGAGGAGCGCCGCGACACCGTTGGGCGCGAGCGCGCGGACCGAGTCGAAGGCGTGTCGCGCGTAGCCGGTCGCCTCGTAGACGAAGTCGGCGGGGTCGTACGCGTCGGCGAAGTCCGCGACGGCCGTCTCCTCGGTGTTCACGTAGGTCGCGTCGAGCGCGTCGACGACGTTGATGGTCGGGTCGGGCCGGGAGCGCCGGCCGGCGCAGTAGAGGTCGTCGTAGCCCGCGTCGTCGAGCATCGCGAGGGTGAGCAGGCCGAGCGACCCGTTCCCGAGGACGAACGCCGACTCGGGAGTCCACTCGAACGAGGAGCGGGCGGCCTCGGCCAACTCGAAGGCCTTCTCCGAGATGCTCGCCGGTTCGACCAGGAAGCCCAGTTCCGCGAGTTCCTCGGGGATGGCGACGAGGTACTCGGCGGGGCTGGTGACGTACTCGGCCATGAAGCCGTGTCCGCCCTCGATGCCCCGTTCGACGTACTCGCCGGGCGGCGCCATGTCGGGTTCGCCGCGCTCGAAGTACTCGTTCGTCCCGTTCGGCGGGCGCCGGACCGTCGGGACGACGACCTGTCCCTCCTCGAGGTCGGTCCCGTTGGCGTCCGCGACGACCCCGACGGCCTCGTGGCCCAGCACCATGTGGTCCTCGCCTTCGGGGAAGCCGCCGTGGCCCCCACGGATGACCTCGTGGTCCGTCCCGTCGACGCCGACGCGGAGGACCTCCACGAGGGCCTCACCCGCGTCGGGTTCGGGACGGGGCTTCTCGACGACCCGCAGGTCGCGTTCCTCACGGGTCACGGCGATAGCTTTCATACGTTCCTCCTTGGCAACCAGGGGTGAAAAAGATTTATTCTTTTCCGAGTAAGATTCCTCTCCTCCCGGGACACGGGTGATGTGGCGGTTTTTCGTCGGGGGCCAACGCTTTTGGTTCCGGACACACCCTTTCGACTATGGAGCGGTACGACCGGTTGTACGCACTGTACGACGAGTTCGACGCCGAGACGCTCCGCGCCTACCAGGACTTCGTCGATCTCTTCCCACCCGTCGACTCCCGCGTCGCGCTCGAGTACTGGGAGCAGGCGGGTGAGGAACTCACCGAGCGAAAGGAGGACATCGCCGCCGCGTTCCCCGAGGGCGAGACGTTCGCCGAACTCGCCGCACACGCGACGCGCGAGCAGGCGTTCACCGCGCTCGACCTCTACAACGCCTACGAGCGCGGCGTGAACGTCCTCGTCCTCGACGTCGACGAGACGCTTCGCTCGGCGGGGCAGACGGACAACGAGATCCCTCGCGAGACACTCCACTACCTCACGGAGTTCCACGAGGCCGGCGTCCCCATCGTCATCTGTACGGGCCAGACCCTGGAGAACGTCAAGGGCTTCCTCATCCAGGGACTCGGCAACGAACTCGTCCACTCGGGAGACGTGAGCATCGTCTACGAGGCGGGGACTGGCGTCTTCACGCCGGGCCACGGTCCCGACACGAAACGACTCCTGTACGAGGACCTCGACGACGAGGTAACCGACGTCTTCGACACCGTGCGCTCGCGCGTACTCCCGGACGCACCCGAGAGCATCCGTCGGGGCTGTCACCTCCAGGGCAACGAGTTCAACGTCACCCTCAAGCCGAACTACGAGACCGGCAGCGAGGAGGCCGAGACGGTCATCGACGAGGCGATGGTCTACGTCCTCAACCTCCTCGCCGAGGCCGTCCCCGGCGCCGACGCCGAGCACACCCGCGCCTACTACGCCGACGCCGACCCCGAGATCGACCGTGTGCTCGAAGACGAAGGGGAGGGAATCGACCCCGACGCCATCGACGTGCCCGACGCTGTCGAGGGCGTCCTCGACCGCATCGACGTGGCTTACTACGAGGCCGACGCCGCCGAGATCGCGAGTCGCGAACTCAACAAGGTCGTCGGCGTGGAGTCGGCACTGGAGGTCCTCGGCGTCGACGACCCGTTCGCGCTCGTGATGGGCGACAGCAAGAGTGACCTGCGCGTGATGGAGTGGGTCGCGGAGAACGACGCTGGTCTCGCGGCCGCGCCCGAACACGCCTCGGGGCGGGTACTCGACCACGTTCGCGGAGAAGACGATCTGGTTTTCGACGCCGGCGCGGCGGACGACGTCCTCCGGACGGCGTTCGCGCTCAACCGGTTGGCCGAACTCTAGGCGGTTAGCTGGAACCGGACGGTGTCTCCGGAGTGGAGTTCGCTCCGGAGCGAGAGGGGACGCTCTTCTGCTTCGCGGACGACGACCGTGTCGCTCCGCAGTCGGTTCCCGTCGAGGACGCCCGCGCTGACCTGCGGGCCGTAGTCGTCGGTGAGTGCGTCGACGACGTCGCCGACCGTCGCGTCGTCGTTCACACCGATGCGTGCACGGTGCGTGCCCGTTCGGGCGGCGAGCGTTCCGGTGAGCTTGACCTCCACGTCCATACGTGGCAATACTCGTTGCAACTCAAAAAGTTTACTCAATCTCGAAAAACCACTCGGGAATCCCCGCGGTTTAAGCCACCGGCGCGTCAGCGACCCAGTATGACGGGGAATGCACCCGAACCCGGTGTCGCCGATCCGCTGGACCTCCACGGGGTCGTGCCGCCGACGGTGACTGCCTTCGACGCGGACGAATCGCTCGACGCCGAACGAACCGCCGACCACGCTCGATTCGTCGTCGACCGCGGCGCTCACGGCGTCTTCCCGCTCGGAACCAATGGGGAGTTCCCGTTGCTCACGCCCGACGAGCGCGACGAGGTCGTGAAGGCCGTCGTCGACGAGGTGGGCGGCGAGGTGCCAGTCATCGCCGGTGTGGGCGCGCCGAGCACCACCCAGACCGTCCAGCACGCCGAGTACGCCGAACACGTCGGTGCGGACGGCGTCGTCGTCGTCACGCCGTACTACTACCCGCTCGACGCGACGGCGACGCTCGAACACTACGAGCGCGTCTGTGACGCCGTCGACCTCCCGGTGTACGTCTACCACATCCCGAGCAAGACGGGCAACGCCGTCGACCTCGATACCGTCGAGAAACTCGCGGCCATCCCGAACCTCGTCGGCCTGAAGGACTCCTCGAAGGACGTCCCGTGGCTCGGGCAGGCCATCGACCGCAACGAGGACCTCACCTTCCTCGCTGGCTCGGACTCGCTCCTGTTCCCCGGGCTCGAAGTCGGCTGTTCGGGGATGGTCTCGGCTGTCGCGAACGCCTTCCCCGAACTGGTCGTCGACCTCTACGAGGCGTACGACGAGGGTGACGAGGAACGCGCCCGCGAACTCCAGTCGCGCGTCTACGACGTCCGCGACGCCATCAAGCGCGGTCCCTACATGGCCGGCGTGAAGACGGCACTGCGGCTTCGCGGCGAAGACTTCGGCCCGCTCCGCAGTCCCCTCCGACTGATGGACGACGAGGACGCTCGCGAACTCGAAGACGACCTCGAGGTGCTCGACCTGCTGTAGAAGGCAAACATTTACAACAAAACGAGTGAACATTCATCCATGACTGTCGACTACACCGACCTCCACGACCCGAACGCGGAGTACACGATGCGGGAGCTCTCCTCGGAGACGATGGGCGTCACCGCCGAGCGCGGTGGCGGCCGCGACGTCGAGATCACCGACGTCCAGACGACGATGGTCGACGGGAACTTCCCGTGGACGCTCGTGCGCGTCTACACCGACGCGGGCATCGTCGGCACCGGTGAAGCCTACTGGGGCGCCGGCGTCCCCGAACTCATCGAGCGGATGAAGCCGTTCGTCGTCGGCGAGAACCCCCTCGACATCGACCGGCTCTTCGAGCACCTCGTCCAGAAGATGTCCGGCGAGGGCTCTATCGAGGGCGTCACCGTTACCGCCATCTCCGGTATCGAACTCGCGCTCCACGACCTCGCGGGCAAGATTCTCGACGTTCCGGCCTACCAGTTGCTCGGCGGCAAGTACCGCGACCAAGTCCGCGTCTACTGTGACTGCCACACCGAGGAGGAGGCCGACCCCGAGGCCTGCGCCGACGAAGCCGAACGCGTCGTCGAAGAACTCGGCTACGACGCGCTGAAGTTCGACCTCGACGTGCCCTCCGGCCACGAGAAGGACCGCGCGAACCGCCACCTCCGACCGGGCGAGATCCGCCACAAGGCCGAGATCGTCGAGAAGGTAACCGAGCGCGTCGAGGACCGCGCGGACGTCGCCTTCGACTGCCACTGGACTTTCAGCGGTGGCTCGGCGAAGCGTCTCGCCGCCGAGATCGAGGACTACGACGTCTGGTGGCTCGAGGACCCCGTGCCGCCGGAGAACCTCGAAGTGCAAGAGGAGGTCACGAAGTCCACGACCACCCCCATCACGGTCGGCGAGAACCGCTACCGGGTAACCGAGGAGCGCCGCCTCATCGAGAACCAGGCGGTCGACATCATCGCGCCGGACCTCCCGAAGGTCGGCGGGATGCGCGAGACCCGCAAGATCGCCGACGTCGCGAACCAGTACTACGTCCCGGTCGCGATGCACAACGTCTCCTCTCCCGTGGCGACGATGGCGTCCGCGCACGTCGCGACGGCCATCCCGAACTCGCTGGCCGTCGAGTACCACTCCTACGAACTCGACTGGTGGAGCGACCTCGTCGAGGAGGAAGTCATCTCCGACGGCTACATCGAGATCCCGGAAGAGCCGGGTCTCGGCCTGACGCTCGACCTCGACACCGTCGAGGAGCACATGGTCGACGGCGAGACGCTGTTCGACCCCGCTCCGTGATCGACTTCACCACCGAATAGCGAATAGCGAACGGACGGCACGCTCCCTTCCGCGGACGGGTGTGCCGCCGCCACCGAATCCGCCCGTCCGCGGCCGTTTTCACGACACGCACCGTCTGGTCCCGCTTTCGTACTTCAAGCTTCGCTAAAACGGACCTTTATCGGAGGTTCGACCGTCGTCCAGAGCGTGAGCACTCCCACGCCCGACCACGTCGTCCCCGCGACGGACGAGGTGGTGCACTTCGACTTCGACCGCACGCGCGACGCCGTCGTGACCGTCGAACCCGGCGACGTCGTCCAGTTCGAGTGTCGCGACGCGACGAACGGCCAACTCGGACCCGACGCGACCGTCGAGGACGTCCTCGCGATGGAAGTCGAGGGCCACGCGCTCACCGGACCCGTCGACGTCGCGGGTGCGGAACCCGGCGACGCCATCGAGGTGGAGATTCTCGACCTCGACCACGAGGGGTGGGGCGTCTCCTACTTCTACCCCGGCGAGCAGGGGTGGGGCCTCCTCGACGACGAGTTCCCCGACGCCGGCTTCCACACGTGGGACCTAGAGGGGGACACCGCGCACTTCGGCCACGGTATCGAGGTACCGATTCACGCGTTCCCGGGCGTCGTCGGCCTCGCGCCGGACGAACCCGGCCCGCACGACACCACTCCGCCCCGTCGCGTCGGCGGCAATCTCGACGTGAAACACCTGACCGAAGGCGCGACCCTCGCACTCCCCGTCGAAGTCGACGGCGGTCGTCTCTCCGTCGGCGACTGCCACGCCGCGCAGGGTGACGGCGAGGTCTGCGTGACCGGAATCGAGGCACCGATGACCGTCACCGTCCGCGTCGGCCTGCGGGAGGACGCGCGTCTCGAAGGCCCCGAGTTCGACACGGCGGGACCGTTCACCCCCACCGGGGCGGACGAACCGATGCACGCGACGACCGGCGTCGCCGACGACCTGATGCGCGCCTCCGAGCAGGCGGTCAGCAGGATGGTCGCTCACCTCTCTGTCGAGCGCGGACTGACCCGGGAGGAGGCGTACGTGCTCTGCTCGGCCGTCGTGGACCTGAAGGTGAACCAGGTCGTGGACCGTCCAAATTGGACGGTATCGGCGTACCTGCCGGAGTCGGTATTTCCGGAATAGGGTCGGTATTCCCCGAATAGGCCTGTATCGGCCTACGCGTCGGAGGCGTCGGGGGCGTCGACGGCCTCGACGACGACGCGGTCGGCCTCGATCTCCTCGACGATGGCACCGAACCCGCCGACCGAGACGACGTCGCCGTCGTCGGTCTCGACGTAGAGGCTCGTCTTCCCGGCGAGGCTCTGGAGCGAGCGGGGTCCGTTCTCGCCCTCCGGACCCTCGTAGTCGACGTCGACGACCTCACCGACGAAGTCGCGGTGGTGGCCCGTCTCGACGTCGTAGCCCACGACACGGACGGCGACTCGCGCGCCTTCGTCGACGAGCGGGGCGACGTCGCGCACGCAGCGACGGATCTCCAGGTAGGTACGAGGGTACTCCGAGTCGCGGTCGGTGTAGACCGTGTCCCAGAACTCCCAGAGGTTCGTGAGGAAGTACCAGAGGAAGACGTAGGCGTGGTTCCGGTCGTTGACGACGACGCCGTACTCGTCGGGACGGCGGGGGTTCGACGCG
Organism: Halospeciosus flavus; assembly: GCF_029814175.1. Classification (GTDB taxonomy): domain Archaea; phylum Halobacteriota; class Halobacteria; order Halobacteriales; family Halobacteriaceae; genus Halospeciosus; species Halospeciosus flavus. The sequence goes on from NZ_CP122312.1 coordinate 1,683,654, forward strand.
TAGCAGACCGACGTGTGGTCGGCGATGACGACGAACGGTGCGCCGCGACTCCGTGCGCGCATCTCGGTACAGTACCCCTCGACGTCGACGCTGTCGACGTCCACGTCGCCGTCGAGCGAGTGGATCGAGAGTTGGACGTAGACGCCGCGTTCGTGTGCGCCCGCGAGTGCGTCACGGAGGCGGTCGAACTGCTCCGGCGTCAGACAGACCTGGACGTGGTGTTCGGCCGCCTCCACGAGTCCGACGGCGCGGTCGAGCACCGTATCGAAGTTGTTGACGATGGTCGCCTCGTGGTCCGCCGGGCCGGGGCGGGTGAAGCGCGCTTCGACCTCTTCGGCGGCGTCCTCCAGTTCGTCGGAGCGCGTGTGGAACTCGTCGAGGACCTCCGCCGGTGACGAGATGCGTGCGTGGAGTTTCCCCTGGTCGTAGGTCTCGACGTACCCCTCGTCCGCGAGGTCCCGGAGGACGTCGTAGATGCGCGGTCCCGGCACGTCCGCGGCGTCGGCCAGGTCGCTGGCCGACGATTCACCGCGCTCTAAGAGCGCGACGTACGCCCGTGCCTGGTAGGGCGAGAACCCCTCCCCCTCCAGCGTCGAGACGAGTCGTTCCGTGTCCATGTGTAACTCACAGCAGATTCGAGTAGAAACGCGTTCTGGTTTTCCAACACCTGTTGTACGCTCCTGTACGAGTGCCGACGTGACGCGGCGTCGAGTCGGTCCCGCGAGAGACCGATGGTGGCGTCGACGCCGTCAGTCGTGACGGAACGCCCGACTCCCCGTGAACACCATCGCCATATCGTGTTCGTCGGCGGCCTCGACGACGTCCTCGTCGTTGACGGAGCCACCGGGCTGGACGACCGCCTCGATTCCGGCCTCGGCGGCCTCCTCGACGCCGTCCGGGAACGGGAAGAACGCGTCGGAGGCCATGACGGCGCCCTCGGCGTCCTTGCCTTCGGCGTGCTCGTCGGCCTTCATCGCGGCGAGGCGGACCGCATCGACGCGGGAGACCTGCCCCATACCGACGCCCACGGTTTCAGTCCCCTTGGCGAAGAGGATGGCGTTCGACTTCACGTGCTTGACCGTCCGCCAGGCGAACAGCAGACTCTCCAGTTCCTCCTCGGTGGGTTCGCGCTCGGTGACGACTTCGAGGTCGTCGACGGTCGGCGCTTGCAGGTCGCGCTCCTGGACGAGTCGCCCGCCGGTGAGTTTCTTCTCGGTGAAGCGCTCGGTGCGCTCGTCGGGACCGAACGCGCCGACTTCGAGGACGCGGAGGTTCTTCTTCTCGCGGAGTTCCGCGAGCGCACCCTCGGAGTAGGAGGGAGCGACGACGACCTCCTTGAACGACTCCGTGATCTGCTCGGCGGTGGCGGCGTCACACTCGCGGTTGAGCGCGACGATGCCGCCGAAGGCGCTCATCGGGTCGGTCGAGAGTGCGTCCGCGTAGGCGTCGGCGAGCGAGTCGGCCGTCGCACACCCCGCCGGGTTCGTGTGCTTGATGACTGCGGCCGCGGGTTCCTCGAACTCCTTCACGAGGTCGAGGGCGGCGTCGGCGTCGTTGTAGTTGTTGTACGAGAGGTCCTTCGCGCCCTCGTTCAACTGGGGGGCGCCGACGACGCTGGCCTCATCGGTCGTCGCGTCGCGGTAGACGGCGGCGTCCTGGTGGGGGTTCTCGCCGTAGCGGAGTTCGTCGAAGCGGTCCTCGGAGGCCAGGCGCCGGACGGGGAAGTCGCCGCCCTCGTCGACTTCGACGTGGACCTCGTCGCCGTCGACCTCGACCGCGCCCTCGGCGAACCACTTCACGGCGCGCGGGTAGGCCTCGAACTCGGCCTCGTAGAGGACCCGCTCTTTCAGGTCGGCCACGTCGTCGTCCTCGTAGACGGGAACCGGTTCCTGCGTGACGATGGGACCGCCGTCGACCTCTTCGGTGACGACGTGGACGGTACAGCCGGTGACGCGGACGCCCGCGTCGAGGACCTGTTCGTGGGCGTTCGTCCCGGGGAACTGCGGAAGCAACGAGGGGTGGACGTTGATGGTTGTCGGCGCCTCGTCGAGGAACGTGTCCGTGAGGACGCGCATGTAGCCGTCGAGGACGACGAGGTCGACGTCGTACTCGGAGAGCGCGTCGAGGACGCGTTCCTCGTGGGCTTCTCGACTCTCACCCTCCTCGCGTTCGACGACTTCGGTGGGTACGTCTCGCTCCTCGGCGCCCGCCAGGACGGACGCGTCGGCGTCGTTCGTCAGGACGACCTCGAAGGCGGCGCCGCCGGGCGCCTCGTCGGCGAGGTGTAGCAGGTTCCGACCGCGGTTGCTCGCCATGCCGGCTAACTTCATACGCGACTCCGGGGTCGCCACTCGCAAAGGGATTGCGGTTCCTCTCGCGAACCTATGCAGTTGTGTGTATACAACCGTGGAAGATACCGGCTACACTACGGGAACGTATGCACGTACGTGTCCTCCGGGACCGACACGCTTTTGCGCCGCGCGGTGGGTGTTTCGACCATGCCCGAACCGCTGTTCGCGGTGTCGCCGCTCGACGGCCGCTACGCGCGCTACACCGAACCGCTGCGCGACTACGCCAGCGAGGCGGCGCTGATCCGCGCCCGCGTCGAAGTCGAGGTGGAGTACCTCCTCGCCCTCGCCGACCTCGACGCCACGCCACTCGAACTCTCGCCCGAGGAGCGCGTCGCCCTGCGCGACCTCTACGACGCCTTCGAGGAAGACGACGCCGCGCTCGTCAAGCGCATCGAGACGGAGGGGTACGACGGCTACGACGCCACCAACCACGACGTGAAGGCCGTCGAGTACTTCGTCCGCGAGAGCGCGCCCGAACGCGCCCACCCGTGGATTCACTTCGGACTCACCTCCGAGGACGTGAACAATCTCGCCTACCGCCTGCTCGTGCAGGGCGCCGTCGAGGACGTCCTGGTCCCCGAACTCCGCGAGGTCCGGGACGCGCTCGTCGAGTTGGCCCACGACTACGCCGAGACGCCGATGCTCGCGCGCACCCACGGCCAACCCGCCACGCCCACTACGTTCGGCAAGGAGATGGCCGTCTACGCCACCCGTCTCGGCCGTGCGCTCGGCCGCATCGAGGACGCCGTCGCGGACCTGGAGGGGAAACTCGCCGGCGCCTCCGGGGCCTACGCCGCCCACCACGTCGCCTACCCCGACGTCGACTGGCGCGCCTTCTCCCGGGAGTTCGTCCACGAACTCGGCTTCCGCCACGCCGACCCGGTCACGCAGGTCAACCCCTCCGACGACCTCGCGGAGACGTTCGACGCCCTCCGCGCCGCCAACAACGTCCTCCTCGACCTCGATAAGGACGCGTGGCGCTACGTCAGCGACCGCTACCTCGGGCAGGAAGCCGCCAAGTCCGAGACGGGGAGTTCGACAATGCCCCACAAGGTCAACCCCATCGACTTCGAGAACTCGGAGGGGAACCTCTCGAAGGCCAACTCGGACTTCGAGTTCCTCGCCGACTACCTCACGAAGTCCCGCCTCCAGCGTGACCTTTCGGACTCGACCGTGAAACGAAATATCGGGAGTGCGTTCGCCTACTCCCTCCTGGGCTACTCGAAACTCCAGAGCGGTCTCGCCAAGGTCGTCCCCAACGCGCAGGTGATGCGCGAGGACCTGGAGGCCAACCCCGAGGTCATCGGTGAGGCCGTCCAGACCATCCTCCGTCGCGAGGGCGACACCGAGGCCTACGAACGCGTCAAGGAACTCACCCGCGGCGAGCGTGTCACGCTCGACGACTTCTACGCCCTCTTCGACGAACTCGACGTCGAGGAATCCATCCGCGAGGAACTGAAATCCCTCACCCCCGAGGGGTACACGGGCGTCGCCGCCGACCTCGCCCGCGACGTCGAGTAGTCCCTCCTTCTCCCTGCTCTCCTCTGCTCCACACGCCGTCAGCCGACCAGCCGACGGAGCGCAGCGGTCACGATGTCCGCAGCGTCCTCGACTTCGTCGACGCGGACGTACTCGCGTTCGGAGTGCGCGACGGCGCCCTCTTCGTCGGAGAGGTCACCGGGGCCGAAGACGACCGTCGGTGCGTTCTTCGCGAAGTAGGACGCCTCGGTGGCCGCCCCGAACGCCCGTGGATCGCCCGCACCAGCCTCGACCAGTGCCTCGACCACCGCCGAGTCGTCGTCGGTGTCGAAGGCTTCGAGGAACGGCGTCGAGCGCTCGGCCGGCTCGACGTCGAGGCCGACCTCGTCGGGCACCTGTTCGCGGAGGGAGATCGGTAGCGCCTCGAAGAAGGCGTGCTCGGTCTCCGGCGGGACGGTCCGCCGGTCGAGGACGAGCGAGGCGTCCGAGGGGATGCGGTTGCTCGCCTCACCGCCCTCGACCTGCGTGGGCGTGAGCGTCGGCGGGCCGAGAATCGGGTGTGGGTTCGGCCCGTGTTCCTCGTCGAACGTCCGGATCGCCGCGAGCGTCTGTTCCAGCGCGGCGACGGCGTTCACTCCCGACTCGGGGTCGGCGGCGTGCGCGCCCGACCCGCGGAGGTGAACCGTACACTGGAAGCGCCCGCGCGCGGCCGTACACGGGTCGAGACCGGTCGGTTCGCCGACGACGTATCCGTCCACGTCGGCGTCGTCGAGAGCGCCCCCACAGACGAGTGCGTCGGCGCCCAGGGACTCGGTCTCCTCGTCGGGCGTGACGGCGAGTGTGACCCGCCCCTTGTCGGGGTCGACGGCGAGGAAACCGGCGAGCAGGGCCGCGAGCGGCCCCTTCGCGTCACAGGAGCCACGCCCGCGAATCACGCCGTCCTCCCTGTCGAAGTCGAGGTGGGGCGGGACGGTGTCGATGTGCGTGTTCAGGACGTAGTGTGGCGAGTCGCCTCCCTGGTCCTCCTCGCCGGTCGTCGCGAGGACGTTGCCAGCGTCGTCTACTTCGGGGGTGACGCCGTGGGCGTCGAGTTCGTCGACGAGCAGTTCGCGCATCGCGTCGACGTCCTCGTGGGACGGCGTCTGGACTGCGCGTTCGAGGAAGTCTACGGGGTCGAAGTCCGACATCGAGTGAGAGAACGAGCGGGGGCCTGATTAATCGCCGTGGCCGATTCGTCGGATGGGCGTCTCCTCGGTCGCGTCGGCGTACTCGTGGGCGGTCGGCCCGGTGAGCGTGGCCTCGCCGTCTTCCTCGACGGTCACGCTGAGTGACCCGCCCGGCGGCGAGACGGTCACGGACTCGCCGTGTTCGACGTGGCCCTGGCGGGCGGCGACGGCGGCGATGGCGACGGCGCCGGTACCACAAGAGTCGGTCTCGCCCTCGACGCCGCGTTCGAAGGTACGCTGCCGGAAGCCCTCGCCGTCGGGGTCGACTTCGGCGAAGTTGACGTTCGTCCCCTCGGGGAACCGCTCGTCGTGACGGATGGCCGGCGCGACCTCCTCGACGTCGACCGCGTCCACGTCGTCGACGAACGCGACGGCGTGCGGGACGCCCGTGTTCACGGCCGTCACCTCGTAGCCGCCGACGACCTCCTCGACGAGTTCGGTGTCGCCCGCGAGTGGGACGCGCGTCGGGTGGAAGGAGACGGCGCCCATCTCGACGGTGACCTCCTCGCCGTCGACGAGGGCGCGGCGGGTGCCGGCCTGGGTGTCGAGCATGACCTCGTCGCTGCCGGTCCGCTCTGCGACCCAGCGGGCCGCACAGCGCGCGCCGTTGCCGCACATCTCGGCGGTGCCGCCGTCGGGTTGGAACAGCGTCATCACCGCGCGCGGCGGCGAGTACTTGTCTTCCAGTGCGAGGAAGAGGACGCCGTCGACGCCGATGTCGGCGCAGAGTTGTTCGGCGAACGCGCCCCGGTCGGGGACGTGGTTCTCGGCGTCTACGATCGCGAAGTCGTTACCGGTTCCGTGGTACGTTTCGTAAGGAATCATGCTTGCCAGACCTCCGTGTCCGTGATGTCGGCGACCGTCTCGCGCCGACGGGCGAGGGAGGCGTCACCCGCCTCCAGTGCGACCGCCGCGGGTCGGGGTCGCGAGTTGTACTGGTTGGCCATCTCGATGCCGTAGGCGCCCGCGTTGCCCACGGCCAGCAGGTCGCCACGCTCGACGAGCGGCAGGTCGCGGTTCTCCCCGAGGACGTCGGCGCTCTCGCAGACCGGGCCGACCACGGACGTCGGTTCGACCGAGCGGTCGGCCGCGTCGGCCGCGACGTTCGCGATTGGGTGGTAAGCGTCGTAGAGCGCCGGGCGAATCAGCGTCGTCATGCCGGCGTCGACGCCGGCGATGAGCGTCTCGCCCGCCGGGTCCGCCTTGACCGTGTTGACCTCGGTGAGGAGGACACCCGCGTCCGCGACGAAGTAGCGCCCGGGTTCGACGACGAGTTGGGCGTCCACGCCCGCCAGTGCCGACCGGACGTTGTCCGCGACGGCGTCGAGGTCGAGGGGTTCCTCGGACTCGTGGTAGGGGACGCCGAACCCGCCGCCGACGTCGACGAACTCCAGGTCGACCGGGAGCGTGGAGACGACTTCCGCGAGGTACTCGACCACGCGGCGGTGAGACTCCAGGTCGTCGTTCGAGACGCCGCTCCCGACGTGGGCGTGGACGCCGACGACGTCCATGCCGTAGTCCTGCGCCTGCTCGACGACCGCGGCGGCGCGGTCACCGGGGACGCCGAACTTCGCGTCCGCGCCCGTGGCGACGTCCTCGTGGTGGCCCGCGCCCACGCCGGGGTGGACGCGCAGGCAGAATCGACCGTCGAATCCGCGCTCGGCGAGGCGGTCGACCGTGTCCGCGGCGCCCGCCGTGATCGTGAGGGCGGGTTCCTCCTCGGCGAGGTCGACGACGTAGTCCAGGTCTTCTGCCGGTGGGTTGACCGCCGTGTAGTGGACGTCTTCGGGGTCGAACCCGGCGGCGACGGCGCGCTCGACCTCGCCGGCGGACGCACACTCCGCGCCCGCGCCGGCGTCCGCGACCGCCGAGAGGACGTCGCGGCCGGCGTTGGCCTTCACCGCGTACAGCACCTCGGCGTCGGGGAACGCGTCGAGGATGCGCGCGTAGTTCTCGCGCACGCGGTCGAGGTCGGTCACGTACAGCGGCGTGTCGTACTCGTCGGCGAGGCCCCGGAGACGGGTCTCGGACCAGTCGGACAGCCGCCGAATCGCCGGATTCTCCTCCATGTTAACTCGATCTGTAGTTGTCAATGGTTCTCAAGGCACTTCAATTACTCGCGTAGGGCCTCCTCGCGCTGGGCACCTTCGAGGGTCGAGGCTTCGAGGTCCGTCGCGACGACCGCGGGCTTGTAGGCGCCGCCGTCGAAGAGGTCGTGGTCGCCGACGCTGGACTCGACGAACCGGGTGAACGCGCGGCGCTCGGGCGGCAGTTCGCCGTAGAGAATCTCCTCCTCGACGAGGTCGTAGACCGGGATACGCGGCGTGAGGAGGGTGTTCTCGCCGACGACGGAGTTCTCGCCGACGACGAAGCCGGAGGTGACCCGACAACCGGCGCCGAGGGAGACACCGTCCTCGACGACGACCGGGGCGCTCTCGACCGGTTCGAGGACGCCGCCGATGAGCGTGTTCGCGCCGAGTTTCACGTCGTCCCCGATCTGGGCACAGGAGCCGACGGTGTCGGCGGAGTCGACGAGCGTGCCGTCGCCGACGTGGGCGCCGATGTTGACGAACGCGGGCGACATGAGGATGGCGTCGGAACCGACGTAGGCCCCGCGGCGGATGACCGTCCCGTCGGGCGTGTTGCGGGTGCCACGCTCGCCGAGGTCGGCCGTCTCGCGGAGCGGGAGGACGTCGTGGTAGGTGACGTCGCCGTAGGTTCGCGCTTCGGTCTCGCGGAGGGCGAAGTTGAGCAGGATACCCTGCTTCACCCACTCGACGGCCTCCCACTCGCCGCCCCGCTTCTCGGCGGCGCGGACTTCCCCCGCTTCGAGGGCTTCGAGGAAACCGTCGAGGACGCCCAACTCCGAGGCGGTCACGGAGTCGGCGTCGACGTCGTCGTTCTCGTAGCGCTGCTGCAGGTCTCGTACGTCGTCTTCGATGCTCATAGTTCGGAAGCTACCTCTTCGAACCGGTAGAAACCGGCGTCCGCGTTCGCTGCCCACGCCGCCGCGTCGAGCGCACCGGCGGCGAAGACGCCGCGGTCGCCCGCGCGGTGGGTGAGTTCCAGTACTTCGTGGTTGCCCGCGAGCAGGACCTCGTGCTCGCCGGTCACGTCCCCGGCCCGGCGGGCGTGGACGCCGATCTCGCCCGCCTCGCGTGGCTGGTCGCCCTCGCGGCCGTGGACGTACTCCGTCTCTTCGTCGTCTCGGGTCTCGACGATCCGGTCGAGAATTACCTTCGCCGTCCCGCTTGGCGCGTCGCGCTTCTGGTTGTGGTGGGTCTCGGTGACCTCCACGTCGTAGGACGGCAGGTTCCCGACGGCGGACTCGACGGCGTCGAGGAGCGCCTGGACGCCCCGCGAGAAGTTCGCGCCCAGGAGAATCGGGACCGCCTCGCCGGCCTCGCGGAGCGACGAGACGTCCGCCTCGTCGAAGCCTGTCGTCCCGACGACGATGGGGACGTCGGTCGCGGCGCAGGCGGCGGCGTAGCGGACGCTCGACTCGGGACCGGTGAAGTCGACGACCACGTCGACATCGCGCTCTCCGACGAGTTCCTCGAAGTCGGCCGCGTCTTCCACCTCGACGCCGGCGACGCGGGTGTCACCGGGTGAACGGTTGACCGCGAACGCGACGTCGACGTCGCGGTCGGCGGCCGCCTGCAGGATTTCGCGGCCCATCCGTCCCTCCGCGCCGGTGACGCCGACGCGCAGGCTCATCGACCACCCTCCAGGTCGGCGAGGACGGCTTCGAGGTCGGCGAGGAGTTCCTCGGAACCGCGGTTGAGTGGGTCGCGCATCCGCGCGGGACCGTAGCCGCGAATCTCCATGGCCTCCTTCACGGGGATGGGGTTCGTCTCGTCGAAGAGGACGCGGAACAGCGGGCCGAGTTCGTGGTGGACCTCGCGTGCGTGCTCGTAGTCGCCGTCGAGGGCGCTCCAGACGAGGTCGCTCATCCGCTCCGGTTCGACGTTCGCGGAGACGCTGATGACGCCCGTCCCGCCGACCGAGAGGACCGGGAGGGTCATCCCGTCGTCGCCGGAGACCACCCAGAAGTCCTCGTCACGCGTGCGCTCGACGACTTCGCTGATGCGGTTGATGTCGCCGCTGGCGGCCTTGTACCCCACGATGTTCTCGTGTTCGGCGAGGTTCGCGGCCGTCTCGACGGCGATGTTCCGTCCCGTCCGGCCCGGGACGTTGTAGACGATCTGCGGGAGGTCGACCGCGTCGGCGATCTGCCGGTAGTGGTTCTCCATCCCCGCGGGTTCGGGGTTGTTGTAGTACGGCGAGATGAGCAGCAGTCCGTCGGCGCCGGCCGCGGCGGCGCGCTTCGAGAGCGCGAGCGCTTCGCGGGTGGAATTGCTCCCGGACCCCGCGATGACGGGGACGTCGACCGCCTCGACCACCGTCTCGATGACGTCGACGTGTTCGTCGTGGGAGATAGTCGCCGACTCGCCGGTGCTGCCGGCGGGGACGATACCGTCGACACCCGCGTCTTCGAGACGCTGGGCGTCGGCGGCGAGCTGCTCGTGGTCGATACTGTACTCCTCGTCGAAGGGGGTCGTGATGGCCGGGAAGACGCCGGTCGTGAGTTCGTTGGGTTCCATGTGTGTCGTCGGGTGTGTGGGTGGTTTTCGGTGTCGGCGCGCCGCCGGAAGTAGCCCGACACGGGGTCGCTACGCCCGCGAAGGACCGGTGGTTACGCGCGTTTACCGTCGGGTTTCCCGGTCGCTGAGAAGACAGTGCCGACGCTCACCGTCCCGTCTCCCGTCCGCGTGTGAGCGCCGTGCATGTACTCGACACTCTGCACGGGCACCGGTAAACCTCTTTCGCCGGGCGCAATCCCTGCCATCCCCGTCCGAGAGTGATCGACCTTTGAACGACCTTTATAGTCGACCGCCGCGACGTCCCGCACAGATGCTCGTCCTGGGAGACGCCCACGCGAACGAATCGGACCGGCGACAGGCCCTCTTCGCCGCCTATCGCGCCGCCGACGCCGACGTCGCGTTGCAGGTCGGTGACCTCTACTACTACGACCTCCCGGTCCAGACCTACTTCATCGCGGGTAACAACGAGGACTTCGACGTCGTCGAGGCCCTCCGTCACGGCCGGGTCAGTTCGTCGGACGTCGAGAACGCGACCCTCCTCGCCAGCGACGCGGTCGACCTCCAGGGAATCCGCGTCGGTGGATTGTCGGGGAACTACGCCCCGACGCAGTTCGAGAAGTCCCGCGACGAACTCGAAGGAGACCGACGACGACACTTCGTCCGCGAGGACGTCGAGGCCGCGAAGGAACTGGAGGACGTCGACGTCTTCCTCACCCACGAGGCGCCACACGGGACGCCGGTCGTCGAAGACTACGACGTCGGCTGCAAGTACGTCGACGAGATTCTGGAGGCACTCGAACCCGACCTCTGCCTGGTCGGCCACCACCACGAACACACCGAGAGTACCTTCGGCCCGACTCGCGTCGTCACGCTCGGTCCCGTCTGGGAGTCCTACTACGACCTCGAACCCGAAACACTCGAATTAGCGCGCTACGAGACGCCAGACGCCTGAGACGAAGTCGCCTCCGACTGCGGAATGTGTACTTATTTTCAAAATTCTGCAAGTGGATTTATGTATGTGGGGCGGCAAGTATTGTACACGATGACCGCCCGACAGCCCTCCACTCTGACAGACGCCCTCGGCCCCGCAGGGGACGCAATCGACCGACTCCGCGGCGACGTCAACGACGACGCCGCGCTCATCGAGCGAACGTTCGAGACGGTCGTCGAGACCGTCGGCCACGACGCCACGCTCTACGCCGACCTGAGCCGCGACCTCGTCGAGGACACGCCGGCCAACGCCTACGACGCCGTGACCCGACCCGACCTCGCCGTCGAGAGCGAGGGGACCGAACTCGTCGTCACGGTCGCGGACCACGACACGCTGGCTGATCGCGACGTCGTCGTCTCCCGACTCGAAGGCCTCCGTGAGACTGGGGCCGATCGCGTCCTCGTCGTTCCCGACGAAGAGAGCGCACGCTTCGACGCCCACAACCTCGCCGACGTCGTCGACGGCGACGTCACGGTCGCAGTCCCCGAGGAGATCCACGCACTCCTCTGAGACCGGTCACAGACTCTTTACGCGCGCCCGTCCACTACCGGAACGATGGTCGACATTCACGACGCCCAGCGCGTCGCGGTTCTCGCCGACGCGCAGAACCTCTATCACTCCGCCCAGAGTCTCTACTCCCGCAACATCGACTACGGCTCGCTCCTCTCGAAGGCCGTCCAGGACCGCCAACTCGTCCGGGCCATCGCCTACGTCGTCCGGGCCGAGTCCCCACAAGAGGAGTCGTTCTTCGAAGCTCTGGTCGACATCGGCTTCGAGACGAAGATCAAGGACATCAAGACGTTCGGCGACGGGTCGAAGAAGGCCGACTGGGACGTCGGGATGAGCCTCGACGCCGTCTCGCTCGCGGAGAAGGTCGACACCGTCGTCCTCTGCACCGGCGACGGCGACTTCTCGCGACTCTGTACCCACCTCCGCCACGAGGGCGTCCGGACCGAAGCGATGGGCTTCGAGTCCTCGACCTCAGAGGAACTCGTCGAGGCCGCCGACGCCTTCGTCGACCTCTCCGAACGAGAGGATACGTTCCTGCTGTAGCGGTCTCAACGCGAGACGTCACCAGTCCAGTCCGCAGTACTCCGGAGTAGCGACGCCGAAACAGACTGAAGGAAAGTCGTCGTGCTGTGCAGACCGTCCCGCCGGTAGTCCGTCCGGTAGGGTGGGAGTGGGGGCGCGGGCGTCTCTAGACCGTCCGGCCTTCCTCGGAGACGCCGACGAGGAGCGTCCCGATGGAGAGACCGACCGCGGCGACGGCGGCGAGACCCAGCGAGAGCGTGTTCACGGTGTCGCCCATCGTCGTCCACAGTAGGAGGGCACCGAAGACGACGAGGAGCACGATGCCGAGTGCAGCCTTCGTGTTCATGCGAGTGCGTTGCGTGGCTACCCACATAAGCCCACCTGTCCGCTGTCGGGTCCCCCGGGATGGACGCGCGTTCCAGAACTGCTATACCTCCGGCGACCCCCGTTTCGAGACAGGATGCACGAGGCCGGACTCCCCGAACTCCGGACGCTCGCCGACTACCAGTTCGGTGCGGGCGTCGGCGCGGCGTTGTTCCCGGACGACGACGAGTACGAGGTCGACCGCTCGAAGACCGGACGCCCCCGACAGGTCGCCACCGTCGCGGGCGACGAGCGTCGGCGCCTCGTCTCGCTGGGGACCGACGGCCGGTTCACGCTCGGCCTCGCCGGTGGCGAACGCATCGTCGACGCCCTCGACGCGCCCGGCGGTCGGGTCGTCGTCGGCGACGAGAGCGAACCCTTCGTCCGCGAGGGCAAGAACGTCTTCGCGAAGTTCGTGGCGGCAGTCGACCCCCAGATTCGCCCCTCTGACGAGGTGGCGGTCGTCCACGAAGACGGCGACGTGCTCGCGGTCGGACGGGCCGAACTCGACGCCGCGGCGATGCGGGACTTCGACACCGGGATGGCGGTGCTGGTTCGGGAAGGCGCGGACTGAGCGAAATCGAACGCTGACTACAAACCCACCCTTTTTCCTGTCGCAGTCCGTCCGTCTACGTATGTTTGGAGGAGGCGGGGGTATGAACCCCAGGAAGATGAAACAGATGATGAAGCAGATGGGTATCGACGTCGAGGAGATCGACGCCGAGGAAGTCGTCATCCGCACCGGTGATGGCGAGGAACTCGTCTTCGACGACGCCGACGTCACCCGCATGGACGCCCGCGGGCAACAGACCTACCAGATTATCGGCAACCCCGAAGAGCGGGAGTCCACCGCCGGCACGGGTGCGGGCGAGGCCGAAGCCGAAGCCGAAACCGAGGCCGAGGAAGGCGGTGCGGGTGAGATCCCGGCCAGCGACATCGAGATCGTCGCCCAGCGCACCGGCGCGAGCGAGGACGAGGCGCGTGCGGCCCTCGAAGAGACGGGTGGCGACCTCGCTGCCGCCGTCGAGAAACTCGAGTGACGCTCCTCGTCGTCCGCGGTGACCGCGAGTTCCTCGTCGAGCGCGGCGAGGAACTCCACACGGACCTGGGGGTCCTCGACGTCCCCGACGACGCCGAACCCGGCGACACGCTCACGACGCACCTCGACGAAGAGTTCCGCGTCCGCGAACTCCGCGGGCCGGACCTCTTCGACCACATGGAGCGGACGGGCGCGCCGATGGTCCCGAAGGACATCGGCATCGTCGTCGGCAATACGGGCGTCTGCGCCGAGGACCGCGTCCTCGACGCCGGCACCGGGACGGGCGTGCTCTCGGCCTACCTCGGCCGGATGGGTGCGGACGTCACGACCTACGAGATAAAACCCGAGTTCGCCGAAGTGGCCCGCGAGAACATGGACCTCGCCGGCGTCGCCGAGAACGTCGACGTCCGGGCGGGCGACCTGACTGAGCACCTCGACGACGTCGTCGAGGAGGGTCCCTTCGACGTCCTCACACTCGACACCGAGGACGCACCCGAAGTCGTCGAACGCGCGCCGGAACTGCTCGCCTCGGGCGGGTACGTCTCGGTGTACTCCCCGTTCGTGGAGAACGCCCGCGCCGCCGCCGAGACGGCCCGCGAGGCCGGTCTCGTAGAAGTCGAGACTCTCGAAACCATCCAGCGCCGGATGGACTTCGACGAGCGTGGGAGCCGACCGACCACGAAGGGTATCGGCCACACGGGCTACCTCACGTTCGCGCGGACGGAGTAACTCCCGTTCTCGCCCTTCTTCTCGTCGTTCGACACTCGCCAGCGACAGGTGAGCGATTCGTGGTGGCTCGGCCGGTGGACCCCGATAAGAAAGCCTCGAACGTCGCGAAAAAGTGGCTCAGTAGATGAGTTCGTCGTCCTTCTCGACCATGTAGAGCGTCCGCGCGGAGATGTTGACCGCGTGGTCGCCGACGCGTTCGAGGTCGCGGACGGTGAGGAGCATCCGGGAGACGTCCTGCATGAGGTCCTCGACTTCCTCCTCGGTGGCTTCCTCGCCGAGTTCCGTCTCGATGAGGTCGCGGACCACGGCGCGCGAGGCGTCGGCACAGAGTTCGTCGAGGTCGTCGTCGCGCGCGGCGATTTCGTAACAGCGGTCGACGTCCTCGTGCTCGTAGGCCTCCATCGCGTCCTCGACCATCTCGACGGTCAGGTCACCGATGGCGTTGATGTCGACCTCGGGGAACATGTCGCGGTCGGCGTCGAGGGTGTGCTCGCCGAGGTTGGTCGCGAGGTCCCCGATGCGTTCGAGGTCGGTGATGATCTTGAACGAGGAGGCGATGAGGCGGAGGTCGCCCGCGACTGGCTGTTGGAGGGCCAGCAGGTCGATACAGTCCTGTTCGAGGTCGAGGTAGAGGTCGTTGATCTCGTCGTCGCCCTCGATGACCCGCTGGGCGAGCTCCTCGTCTTTCGTCTCCATCGCTTCGAGCGCCATCCGGAGACGGTCGATGACGACCTCGGACATGTAGAGGACGTCCTCCTGCATCGAGTCGAGTTGTTCTTGGTAGGATTCGCGTGCCATAGTTGGTGTCAGATGTATGATTGGGGACTGCGTATAACGGTTCGGGCTCGTCCGACTACCCGAACTTGCCGGTGATGTAGTCTTCGACGCGCTGGCTCTGCGGGTTCTCGAAGATCTGTTCGGTGTCGCCGTACTCGACGAGTTCGCCACCCGTGAGGAAGACGGCCGTCTGGTCGGAGATGCGGGCCGCCTGCTGCATGTTGTGGGTGACGATGACGACGGTGTAGTCCTCGGAGAGTTCGTCGACGAGGTCCTCGATCTTCGAGGTCGCGATGGGGTCGAGCGCCGAGGCCGGTTCGTCCATCAGGATGACCTCGGGGTCGACGGCGAGCGCGCGGGCGATGCAGAGTCGCTGCTGTTGGCCGCCGGAGAGGCCGAGCGCGTTGTCCTCGAGGCGGTCGTGCACCTCGTCCCAGAGTGCGGCCTTCCGGAGCGCGCGTTCGACGATCTCGTCTTCTTCCTCGCCGGAGTCGTCACCGAGGAGCCGTGCGAGGAGACCCGACTGAATGTCTCCGTGCTTGCGGGGTCCGTAGGCGACGTTGTCGCGGATGGACTTCGGGAACGGGTTCGGCGACTGGAACACCTGGCCGACCCGCTTGCGGAGTTCCACGAGGTCGATACCCTCCTGGTAGATCTCCTGGCCGTCGAGTTCGACCGACCCCTCGACGGAGGCGGCCTTGATGCGGTCGTTCATCCGGTTGAGACACCGGAGGAACGTCGACTTCCCACAACCGGAGGGGCCGATGAGGGCCGTCACGGAGTTCTCCGGGATGTCCATCGAGATGTTCTGGATGGCGTGGTCTTCACCGTAGTAGACGTTGAGGTCCTCGACGGAGAACTTCGTGGGACCGTCGAAGTCGTAGTCGACCCACGACTCTTGGACCTCTTCTTCCGTCTCGCCGGCCGTAGTCGGCGTCGACGTGGTCGTCCCGGGCGATTCCTCCTCGGTCGGTTCGGGGGTGCTGTGTGTTTCACTCATTGACTAGGCCTCCAGTTTCTTCCGGAAGTAGATTCTCGAGACGATACCGATGGCGTAGAACGACAGGACGACGAGGAGCAGGACGAATGCCGTCCCCCACGCGAACCCGATGTTCTCGCCGACCCCGGCCGTGATGATGGCGTACAGTTGGTAGGGGAGCGCGCTCGTCGCCTGCAGGAGCGCGTCGTTGGTCACGAACGGAGGCGACGTCGTGAACTGGAACGACGCGAGGACGTTGGGGGCGTCACGCGGGAACGGCGCACCCGCGGACACCAGCAGGATCGGTGCCGTCTCACCGGCGATTCGGCCGACGCCGAGGATGATGCCGGTGATGACGCCGGGCATCGCCGCCGGGAGGACGACGCTCTTGATGGTCTCCCACTGGCCGACGCCGAGTGCAGCGCTCGCGTCCCGGTAGGCGTCGGGGACGCTCTTCAGCGCCTCGCGGCTGGTGATGATGACCAGCGGGAGGAGCATGAACCCGAGGACCAGTTGCCCGGCGAGGATGGACTGGCTGTTACCGAGCCGGGGGACGAGGAACGCCCAACCGAACAGGCCGTAGACGATACTCGGCGTCGACCAGAGTCCGTTGGTCGACACCTCGACGAGTTGGGTGAAGCGGCTCTGCTCGGCGTACTCCGTGAGGAAGACGGCCGCGCCGACGCCCAGCGGAACGGCGAACAGGATCGCGCCGACGACGAGCCACACCGTGCCGACGATGGCCGGCATGATGCCGTTGACGTCGTTCATCAGCGCGTAGCCGTTCATCACGAACGGCCAGTGGAACCAGAGTACCGGCCCGTCGATTATCAGGTAGCGGTCGATGGGCGGGACGTAGAAGTACGTCCAGTTGGCCCAGAAGAGACCCCACTGGATACCCTTGGTCGCCGGCCCCCACCCCTTGCTCACGACGTAGCCGACGAGCACGAGGAGGAGGGCGAGCATCGCGGCGGCGCTCGCGGAGATGAGGAGGTACGCGCCCGCCTCCTTCCCGCGGGTGCCGAACCCGCTGTAGGCGCGGGCAGCCATCCACGCGGTCAGGAAGCCGACGACGATGGCGAGCACGGCGACGACGATGTCGCCGCGGAACGTCGCGGACGTCTGAATCGGCGTCCACGCCCATCCGGGAGCGATGACGCCGGTGACGACGACGAGACCGGTCAGGAGTGTGAGTGCACCGGCCGGCAGCGTCGTGCCGAGGTCGCCGCGCGGGTAGACCGTGACGGCGGCCGCGCCGAGGGCGACCACCAGTCCGCCGAGCGGCCAGAGCGTCGAGAGACCGAGGGTCTGTGCGGCGAGGAGTCCGCCGACGACGAAGCCGACGAGCCCGAAGGTCACGGTCGGGACGAGACCGGCGGTCCGGTCGGGTTCCGAGCGGAGCATGCCCGCACGGGAGAAGCCGCCCACGACGAAGAGACCGAGTCCGACGGCCGTCAGGAGACCACCGATCCACTGGTAGAGGGGGAGTCCGGCGTAAACCGACTGCATGCGGAGCACCTGGAAGATGGCGAGCAGTCCCGCGACGACCGCGAGGAGCGACCCGCCGGAGAGGACGATGGCCGCCTGGTCGAGTGTGGAGTTCCCCCGTTTGACGAGTTGGTTCTGGCTGTCGGTGTCCGTGCTCATGCTTCACCTCCGAGTTTCTGGCGCATGCGCGCCTCGACGTACAGCGAACCGAGGCTGAGCGCGAGGACCGTCACGAACAGGACGACGCCCGCCGCGAACAGTGCGTTCATGTGATAGCCCGAGGCGATGCCGTACTGGCTCGCGATGAGGCTGGTGAGCGTCTCCTGACCCTTCGGCCCGAACACGTCGTAGAGTGGGTCGGGTAGTGTTTGCGTGTGCGCGAGCATGACCGTCACGGCCATGGTCTCGCCGACGGCGCGACCGACGCCGAGGATGACGGCGGCCGAGACGCCCGAGAAGGCCGCGGGGAGGGTGACGCTGGTGATGGTCTGCCACCCGGTCGCCCCGAGGGCGATGGAGCCGTCTTTCATGTCGTCCGGGACGGCGTCGAGGGCGTCCTCGGCGACGGAGACGACGGTCGGGAGCGCCATCAGTCCGATGACGAGTCCCGCGCCGAAGAGACTCCCGTAGGTCGGGAGCGAGAGTTCACGCATCATGTAGTCGTTCACGATGACGAAACCGAGGAAACCGTAGACGATAGAGGGAATGCCGGCGAGTACCTCGATGGCGGGCTTGATGACTTCGCGCGCCCACCGTGGTGCGATTTCGCTGACGAACAGCGCACCCGAGATACCGAGCGGGCCCGCGATACACATGGCGAGGATGGTCGTCAGGAACGTCCCCCACATCATCGGGACGAGCGAGAAGAGTTCCCGACTCGGCGACCACATCGTCTCGCCGACGTGTGTCAGCAGGTCGAGCCCCATCAGTCGGAAGACGGGGAACGACTGGACGAGGAGGTAGACCGTGATGAGTCCGAGAATCACGACCGTCGAGACGGTCATCAGCGCCATCACGACCTTCGCCGTCGCCTCCTGGTAGACGACCCACCCGTACGCGATGACGGCGAGGAAGCCCAGGAGGGGGTAGATAGTCACCGCGGGGAGGACGAGGAAGGCGGCGACCGTCGCCAGGATGGTCACCGCGCTGGCGACGCCGATGCGCTTCGTCCCCGCGTCGAACTGCTCGAAGCGACCGAACGGGAGGCCGTCGGTGGCGCTCATCGTTGTCGACCTCTCCGGGGCCGATTGTCTTTCTGTCGATACGCTCCAGTCATCACTGTGTGCTCGGGAGCTTCGAGAGTTGGTTTTTCTGTCGCTCGTCCGTCAGCGCCGCGTAGCCGGAGGTCTTCACGAAGTTCTCCTGGCCGAAGTCGCTGATGATCATCCGGAGGTAGGCCGCCTCCTGCTTCGAAGTGCCCTCGTAGGTGTACATGTGGAGGTCACGCGAGAGCGGGTAGTCCTTGTCGGCGAGGTTCTTCCCGGGGACGAACTTCTTCCCGTCGAAGGTGAGCGAGATGGCGGGCGTCTGCTCGGTGACGAAGGCCAGCGCCATGTACGCGATGGCGTTCGTCGAGTTGGCGACGACGGTCTTCACCTGCTGGTTCTGTCCCTTCCGGAGGTCGACGCCCGGAATCGGCTCGTTCGCGTTCCCGTAGAGGTTCAGGCGGAACGCGGTGTCCGTCCCGGACCCCTCCGCACGACCGACGACCTGGATGGACTTCGACTCGCCCTCGTAGCCGGGGACGTCCTTCCAGTCGGTGATGTCGCCCTTGTAGATCGCCTTCAGGGTTTCTGCGGTGATCCCGGTGACGCCCGCGTTGTAGACCTCCTGACTGACGACGATTGGCTGGGCGTCGACGCCGACGACGTGGTCGGTGTACTTCGAGAGTTCTTCCTCGGAGAGGTCCGGCATCTCCGCGGAGACCGGTGCACTGGAGTTGCCGATGTCGACCTGCCCCTTCAGGAGTTTCTCCATCCCCGTCCCGGAGTGGCTCAGGCCGACGGTGACGTTGTACGGCGCGGTACCGCCGTCGCCAGACTCGAAGCCGTAGAGTCCCGCCCAGTAGTCGGCGAGTGCTTTCTGCGTGTCGATACCGTACTGGCTCGGGCCCCAGTACTCCTCGTCGGAGGCCGGTGGGTTCGAGTTCCAGTACGACGCCGCAGTGTTCGCGATGGGGTACACCGTCGACGACCCACCCGCCTTCAGCAAGTCGGTCGTCCCCCCGCCGCCACCACCGCCGCCGCCGCTGGTGTCGGCGCCGCCGCTCCCGGGCGGCGTCTTACTGGTGCTGATACAACCGGCGAACGATGCCGCGAGACCGGCCCCACCTGCCAGGACCGTGCGCCGAGAAACCGGCTTGTCGGTCATCACTTGACCCAAAGCCATTTCTAAATAAATACCCTGCTATTATCGCTACATAGGACTATATAGACAACGGGAGACACGGGAAGCGGTTGCAGAGCGAAGTGCCCCTCTCAGACCCGCTCCGGCAACTTCGCGCGCTCTTCTCTCTGACGTTCGTCGGTGAGTGCCACGTAGTTGTTCGGCGTCACGAAGTTCTCCTGGCCGAAGTCGCTGATGATCAGGTCAAGGAAGGCAGCCTCCTGTTTCGAGGTTCCCTCGTAGGTGTACATGTGGAGGTCACGCGCCAGCGGGTAGTCGCGGTCGGCGAGGTTCTTCCCGTACTCGTAGAGGGTGTCACCGATCTGGAGGCCGATTGGTGGGACCTGACCGTCCGGTTCGACGAAGGCGAGCGCGAGGTAGGCGACGGCGTTGTCGGAGTTGGCGACGACGGTCTTCACCTGCTGGTTCTGTCCCTTCCGGAGGTCGACACCCGGCATCGGCGCGTTCGGGCCGCCGAGGACGTTCACGCGGAACGCGGTGTCCGTCCCGGACCCCTCCGCACGGCCGACGGCCTGGATGGACTTGTCGGGTCCGCCGAGTTCCGACCAGTTCGTGATCTCCCCCTCGTAGATACCCCGGAGTTCCTCGATGGTGAGCGTCGCGACGCCAGCCTCGTAGATTTCGCGGCTGACGACGATGGGCTGGGCGTCGACGCCGACCACGTGATCCGTGAACTTCGAGAGCTCTTCTTCGCTCGCCTCCGGGAGCTCCGCAGCGACCGGCGCGCTGGAGTTCCCGATGTCGATCTGTCCGCGTCTCACCTTCTCGATGCCCGTCCCGGAGTGGCTCAACCCGACCGTCGCGACGAACGGAGCGGACCCACCCGCCGACGAGTCGAAGCCGTAGAGCCCACCCCAGTAGTCGGCGAGCGCTTTCTGCGTGTCGATGCCGTACTGGCTCGGTCCCCAGTACTCCTTATCGGAGGCCGGCGGGTTCGAGTTCCAGTAGGACGCCGCCGTGCTCGCGATGGGGTACACCGTCGACGATCCGCCCGCCTTCAGCGGCGTGACGTTCTCACTCGTCGTCGACCCGGTCGGGTTCGTCGTCCCGTCCGAACCCAGCTGCTGTGTTCCACTTCCCCCGGTACAACCTGCGAGCGCCCCGATTCCGACGATGCCGGCGCCGGACAGAATCGATCGCCGCGAGACGCTGTCGTTCTCGGTCTGTCGAACCATCGAGTGAAGCGTGTCGAGAGGGACGTATGTACGCTGCTATGAGGTATATATCTCGGCCCGAAAACCCACTTGTAGCCACATATCTCTATATTCCTCTCCATATCCCTCTAGAGCAGAACGTATTGGACCGCAATCTCTCACTACGTGCCGGTAGAAAGTGTTTTGGGAAATATATAGACGAGAGAATTAATATAGTGCCTCCCCAATGGACGAGTATGGAACGACGGAAAGTGCAGGTCACCGGCGGGTCGACCTACACGGTCTCCATTCCGAAAGACTGGGCGCGAGAACACGACGTGAGCGCCGGCGACGAGGTCGGTTTCCAGCCGGACGGCAACTCCCTCCTCCTCACCCCGATCACCGACGACGAACCCGTCCGCGGGAGCATCGACATCTCCGGACTCGAAGGCGACGAACTCGTCCGGACGGTCGTCACGATGTACGTCAGTGGTTTCGACGTCCTCGAACTGGAGGCGAACCGCATCACTTCCGGTCAGCGGCGCTCGATTCGGAACGCGACCCAGGGACTCGTCGGCCTCGAAGTGCTGGAGGAGACCGGCGACCGCGTCGTCGTCCAGGACCTCCTCGACTCGGCGGAGTTCTCCGTCCACAACGCGGTCAGCCGAATGCGACTCATCGCGCTCTCGATGCTCGACGACGCCGTGACCGCACTCGTCGAACACGACCCCGACCTCGCGCGGGACGTCGTCGAGCGCGACGACGACATGGACCGCCTCTGGTTCATGGTCTCGCGGGTGTTCCGTAGCTCTCTGCGGTCGCCCGAGGCCGCCCAAGACATCGGTCTCGACCGCGAGACGTGCTTCGACTACCACTCCAGCGGACGACAACTCGAACGCATCGCCGACCACGCGACGAAGATGGCGAACGTCGCGCTCGACATGGACGAGGCGATTCCTGCCGACGTCGGAGACGGCGTCGAAGACCTCCACGCGGACGCGACGGAAGTCATCGACACCGCGATGGAGGCCCTGTTCGAGGAGGACTCGGAGACGGCGACCGACCTCGCCAACGAGGCGCGGGCGCGCGTTCCGGGTATCGACGAGCACACGCGCGCGATAGACGACCTCCTCCGGGACCTCGAACCGCGACAGGCCCAGCAACTCAGCCTCATCGTCGACTCGCTCTCGCGGTGTGCCGACTACGGCGGGAACGTCGCCGAGACGGCCCTCCAGAAGGCCGCCCCGTCGCCGAATCCCTGAATCGGCTGGTTCCCCCGCCAATCCCTCAGCTACCGGCAATCACTCGCGCGGAGGAACACCCTTTACCCATTCCTTCTCCTACACGACCCCATGCCCGAGCAGACCACCGAATTCCCGGCGTACCTCGACGTCGACTACACCGACGGCGAGGGCGAGACACCCGAGGATTATCCGACGCTCGAAGACAAGATCGAGAAGGCTATCGAGGTCACGAAGACGGGCCTCGAAGAGTACAAGAACCCGGCCATCATGTGGACGGGCGGGAAGGACTCGACGCTCACGCTCTACTTCGTCAAGGAGGTCGCCGAGCAGTACGGCTACGAACTACCGCCGACCATCTTCATCGACCACTTCCAGCACTTCGACTCGCTGCTGGACTTCGTCGAGAAGTGGGCCGACGAGTGGGACCTCGACGTCATCTACGCGCGTAACGAGGACGTCGGCGACTACGTCGAAGAGAACGACCTCGAACCCGGCGACGACATCCCGGTCGACGAACTCTCCGAGCACAACCGACACCACATCCGCGACATCCTCGAGTACGAGGAGGACACCTTCCCCTTCCTGCTCGACACCTACGTCGGCAACCACCTGCTGAAGACGGTCGCGCTCAACGACGCCCTCGAAGAGCACGACGTCGACGGCATCTTCTCCGGCATCCGCTGGGACGAGCAGGAGGCCCGCGCCGACGAGACGTTCTTCAGTCCGCGTCACGACCCGGACATCTACCCGCCCCACGACCGCATCCAGCCGATCCTCCAGTTCGACGAGGCCGCCGTCTGGGACGCCTTCTGGAACTACGTCGTCCCCGACACGGTCGAGGAGTACCCCGACGACGGCTACGTCCCCCAGTCCTACGACGACCTGCCGAACGACCTCTCCCACGAGGACATCCCCGTGAGTCCGAAGTACTTCAAGGGCTTCCGCTCGCTGGGTTCGGAGGTCTCCACGGACAAGGCTGACGACGAACCCGCCTGGCTCCAGGACCTCGAAGGGACGACCGAGCGCGCCGGTCGCGCCCAGGACAAGGAGGACCTCATGGAGCGCCTCCGCGACCTCGGCTACATGTAGGCGCCGGGCGGTCGCTCCCCGAGCGACGCCCACACGGACGAACCTTTTTCTGCGAAGCCGCGACCAGTCCACCCCATCCGCAGAGGAGTGCCCGGAACGGTTTCGCGGGAGTGCGGCCACCCGTTTCGGAGAAGTCGTGCCGCCTGTCCGCCATCCACCCCTATGCACCCCGCTCGTCACCGCGCCCGCTCCCTCACCCGTCGTGCCCGTCGAGTTCCGCGTCCATCTTGAGTCGACGGACGTCGTAGCCGCGGGACTCGTAGAGCGCACGGGCCGACTCGTTCTCCCGGTTCACCGAGAGCGTGACGCGTTCGCACCCCTCCTCGCGTGCCCACGACTCGGCCGCGTCCAGCAGCGCGGTCGCGACGCCCGCACCACGGTGGTCGGGCGCGACGTACACCTCGCCGACGTTCCCCGAGGGACCACGGGCGAACACCGGCGGCGACGGTTTCCGCTCGACCGTCGCGTAGCCGACGAGGTCACCCGCCACGACCGCGACGAAGGTCGCGACGTCGTCGTCCGCGAACCGGTCGTGGCGGTACGCCAGCGCGTCCGGCCGGAGGTCACCGTCGGCGAGTTCGTTGTACGAGTCGAGGTCCGCCATCTCCCGCGCGAACGGGAACCAGAGGTCGTCGACGAGCGTCGGGACCTCGCCCTCTCGGAGTTCGCGTACCTGCATACGCGACCCGTCAGAACGCGAGACTAAAGCCGTTCTGCCGCGTCTCCGCTCAGGAACGCGACTCGACGTCGGACTCGCCCAGTGCAACCCAGTCCTCGACGCCGAGCACGACGGCGCGCGTCGCCGTGTCGAGCGCACGCTCCCAGTCGTCGTCCATCCGGCAGAACTCGGCGAGCAGGTCGGCGCCACGCTGGACGTCGGGTTCCGTCTCGCTCCGGAGGTCCTGCAGGATGTCGGCGCGGCGGCTCTCGCCGTGGTGTGCGAAGGACGCTTCGAGTCGCGCCAGCGCCCGCGACTCGACGAGGGCGCGGCCGACGAACCCGCCCCCGAGGCGTTCGGCCGGGTTACGAACGTCCCGGAGGTACTCGTCGAGTCCGCTGTCGGTCGACTCGACCGACTCGTCGGGCAGTTCCGCGAGGAGTCGCTCGTAGTGTTGGGCCTCCCGCTCGGCCACGTCGACGTAGGTGTCGTGGAGGACGTCGTCCACGGCCCCCTCGGCCCACGCCGCGAACCTGTCGCGAGCGGCCGCATCGCTCCTCGCCGCCGCGCGGAGTGCGGACTCCGCCGTGAAGCCGCCGGCCGGCGTGTCGGCCGCGAGCGCGCTATCGAGTCGTTCGAGTTCTGCCCCGGCCGACGTCTCGACGGCGGCGAGGAACTCCTCCGGAGTCATACCGGCGACTACGCGTTCATCGCCAATCAACGTTCCCGCCACGAGGACGCGCGCGACCGGTGTAGAAAGCTCTCCGCTCGTCCGCTGGACCCGGCGAGACTACCAGTAGTCGTCTCGTCAGTCGTCGTCCGCGGTGACTGGCCCTTCGCCGCGGTTCCCCGCGGGGACGTCGTCCTCGATGCTCGGCGGGTACTTCCCGCGGTCGATCTTGAGGTCCGAGAGCGGCCGCGCCATGCAGGTGAGACAGTAGTCCTCGGCCTCCTCCTCGGTGAGGCCGCGGGCCGCGGGCTGGGCGACTTCACCCTCGACGACCTCCGCCGAGCAGGCCAGACACATGCCGACGCGGCAGGAGTACTCCTGGGCGATGCCCTCCTCCAGACAGGCCTTGAGGATCGTCTCCTTCTCGGAAACTTCGATAGACTCGTCGCGACCGACGAACTCGACCGTGTGTTCAGTCATAGACGGCCATTCGACGAGCGCCGGGAAAACTCTTTATCCACCCGTGTCCCCGCGCAGGCGACGGATTTCTGGATAAAGAGTTTTCCCGACGCGCCCCAATCTCGGCGTATGCCCAACCACGAGTCCGACACCGCCGACTCGTCGTCGAGTTCACGGAAGCACTCCGTGGACGTCGTCGTCGTCGGCGCCGGGACCTCCGGCTGTTACGCCGCTGCCACGGTGGCGATGGCCGGATACGACGTGGCCATCGTCGAACGCAAGTCCGAGTCCGAGGCCGGCCACATCGCCTGTGGCGACGCGCTCAAGGGCGCGGACGCCTTCCCCGACGCCATCCCCAAGCGGAAACTCGAACCCGCCATCACGAACACCGAGGTCGACCACGGCCGCTTCGAGATTCCCCAGGAGGACACGGTCCTCGAAATTCCGGTCCCCGGCGAACTCGCCGTCATCGACCGCTGGGAGTACGGGAAGTGCATCATCCGCGGCGCGAACGACCGCGGCGTCGACTTCCACTACGACGTCGTCGTCCAGGACGTGAAACAGGACAAGGCCGGCCGCGTCACCGGCGTGCGCGGCAAGCGAAAGGGCGAGGTCGTCCACTTCGACGCCGACGTCGTCGTCGACGCCGCGGGGTCGCTCTCGCTCCTCCAGGACAAGGTCGACTTCTCGGACTCGACGTTCGACACGAACGTCTCGTACTCGCAGTTCTGTTCGGCCTACCGCGAGATCGTCGAAGTCCCCGAGGAGGTCGAGTGGAAGGACGCGCTCGTCTTCAAGCCGACCAAGCGCGCGGCGGGATACCTCTGGTACTTCCCGCGCACGGGCACGGAGATCAACGCGGGCCTCGGGTTCCAGATGAACGAACAGCCGATGAAACTCGTCGAGGACCTCAAGCGGGACCTCCGCAACCGCCCCGAGTTCCAGGGCGCGACGGTGAAGGACAAACTCGGTGCCGCGCTCCCGACCCGACGGCCCTACGACTCGGCAGTCCACCCCGGCTACATCGCCGTCGGCGACGCCGCCGGTCTCGTCAACCCGACCACCGGTGGGGGTATCGCCGGCGCGGCCTACTCCGGGAAGTACGCCGCCGAGCAGGCCATCCAGGCCCTCGAAGAGGGCGACGTCAGCGAGGAGGCGCTCTGGGAGTACAACGAGCGCGTCATGGACCACTTCGGCGCGCGCTACGCCGGACTCGACGTCTACAACGTCCTCTCGACGGCCGTCGACGTCGACTCCCTGATGAGCCTCATGGCCTCCCTCCCTGCGGGGAAACTCTCGGAGGCGCTCTACTCCGGCAGCGCCGACCTCGACTGGAAACTGAAGTTCCGGACGGCCGTCAAGAGCTTCGGCCACTGGGGGCAGATCTACCAGTTCTACCAGACGAAGCAACTCGCCGACGAACTCCTCGAACACTACCACGACTACCCCTCGACACCTCACGGGATGGAGTCGTGGCAGGAACGACGCGACAGCATCATGGACCGCATCTACGAGCAGACCGGCGCCGAGGCGAAGTACTAGATCCGTTTCTGCGCTCTCTCGGCCGCTAACGCGGTCTCGCTCGCGACGACGATGGGCGCCGTCGGTCCGTCCGTCACCAATCGACGCCCACGGACGGTCGAACGCGTCACGGGCCATTCGGCCGTTCTAGAACCGACGCGCCGAACGTTCAAGTACGGAGACGGCACCAGACCCCCGTGTGCGGTGAGAATCGCCGCGGCGGGTCGGACTCGGAGACGGTGACGCGTCCCGCCGCGGAGCGGACGCGTCACCAGTACGCTACGGGATTCGCTCGACTGTCTCGACGACGGCGTCGGTGAGGACGTCGATGCCGATGTCCAGACTCGTCTCGTCGACGTCGAACGTCGCAGTGTGGTGGCCGCCGGGGTGGTCGGTCCCCACGCCGACGTACGTCGCGAGGCCACCCTGCTTCTGGACGTGCTGCATCAGGTAGGTCGCGTCCTCGCTCCCGCCGAGTGCGGCGTGTTCGAGGACGTGGTCGACGTCGGGTTGGTGCTTCGCGACGTCCTCGACGACGTCGACGAGTTGCTGGTCGCTCTCGGCGCTCGGTGCTTCGCCCTCGGTCGAGAGTTCGACCTCGCACTCGTGCATCTCCGCGGCGTTGTGGAAGACGCGCTCTGCCTTCTCGCCCATGTAGTCGCGCAGGCGAGTCGTCTCGCCGCGCACCTCGCCCTCGACGAACGCCTCCGCAGGGACGATGTTCGAGGTCGTGCCGCCGCCGATACGCCCGGCGTTGACGCGCGTCGCGCCGTCCTTGTGCCGCGGGATGGCGTAGAGGTTCTGGATGGCCGTCCCGACCGCCTGCACCGCGTTGCGGCCGGCGTTCGGCTCGGCCCCCGCGTGGGACGGTGCGCCCTCGAACTCCGCGAGCAGGTGGCTCACCGCGAGGAATCCACCCATCCCGGCGACGACCTCACCCGTCGGGTGGTCGAGACCGACGTGGACGGCGAAGAGGTAGTCGACGTCGTCGAGGTGGCCGCCCTTCGCCACCGCCTTGCCGCCGCCGACGCGCTCCTCGGCCGGTTGGAAGAAGACCTTGAACGTCCCCGAGAAGTCACTCTCCTTCACGGCTTCGAGGACGCCGACGCCGATGGTCGCGTGCGCGTCGTGCCCGCAAGCGTGCATGTATCCCTCGTTCTCGGAGCGGAAGCCGCGCTCGGCGGGGTCGTGGTCGGAGTCGGCTTCCTCGATGGGCAACGCGTCGATGTCGACGCGGAGACCGACCGTCGGACCGGCGCCGCGTTCGAGGACCGCGACGGCGCCCGTCGTCCCGCCTTCGAAGTGTTCGAGGACGTCCTCGTCGGCCCCCGCGTCCAGCGCGCGCTGGAACCACTCGTCGAGCGTCGCGTCGTCGGGGACGGCCATCCGGTCGTCGACCGAGAGGGCGTCGGCGCCGAGGTAGCGGTCGTCGACGCCGATACGGTCCAGTTCCTCGACGATGCGCGCGGTGGTGTAGAACTCACACCACGCCGGTTCGGGGTGGCGGTGGAGGTCTCGACGGAGCGCGAGCAGCGGGTCGGTCGGTGAGTCGCTCATGCTCGCTCAGCGGTCGCCACGGACTATAAAGGTGTGAGGGGCGACGGAGTTGCCGCGAGAGGAAAACCTATTTGCGGGCGTGCGACCCAGTGGTGAGTCGTACGCACATGAGTAGTAGAGACGACATCGACGAGGACGTGAAGGACACGGACGTCCTCGACGAAGACGTAAAAGAGGAACTCGAGGCGGTGGAGGACACCGAAGAGGAGGTCACCATCGAGTTCTACGGCGGGAAGTGGATGAGTGCGGTCCCGCTGACGTTCTTCGTCGTTTGGGCAATTGTACAGAGCGGAGTGCTCCGCATCGGCGACACCACCGGACTCGTCACCGGGATGCTGGTCGGTCTCATCGTCGGACTCTTCTTCGTGAAGGGCTCGTGGAAACACTACGCGAACACTATCTTCGAGGGGATGACCCGCCGCGTCGCGGCCACCGCGGTCGTCGCGTGGCTGTGGGCTGGCATGTTCGCCGCCACCATCCAGACCGGCGGCTTCGTCGGCGGACTCGTCTGGGCCGCGGACGCCGCGGGTGTCGGCGCCGTGCTCTTCCCGGCAGTGACGTTCATCCTCGCAGCACTCCTCGCGACCGGCATCGGGACCGGCTACGGGACAACTGTCGCGTTCAGTGCACTGTTCTTCCCCGCGGGCGTGCTCCTCGGGGCGAACCCGGTGCTCCTGTTCGGCGCCATCCTCTCGGGGGCCGTCTTCGGCGACAACCTGGCTCCCGTGAGCGACACGACTATCGTGAGTGCCGTCACGCAGGACGCCGACATCGGTGGCGTCGTCGCCTCCCGATTCAAGTACGCCGTCACGGCGGCCGTCGTCGCCTTCGTCGGCTACCTCGTCGCCGGGTCGATGCTGTCCGGCGTCGACGTCTCCGGGCAGGCTCAGCAGATCTTCCTCCAGCAGAGCGAACCGCTCGGCCTCGTCCACCTCGTCTCGATGATGGTGGTCATCCTCACGGCCGTCCGGGGTCGCCACATCGTCGAGGCCATCTCGTGGGGTATCGTCGTCGCGTTCGTCTTCAACGTCGTCCTCGGTCTCGCACCGGTCTCGAAGATGATCGTCTTCGAGGCGCCACAGAGCCTCGGCATCGCGCAGTCGCTCGCGTGGCTCCCGTTCGTCCAACTCGTCCCCGCCGCACAGACGGGCGTGAGCGGTAGTCTCTACTCCGGTGCGAAGGGCTTCTTCCCGCTCATCGTCCTCGTGTTGCTCATCGTCGCAGGCGCACAGGTGATGATCCGGGGTGGTGGCTTCCGCGCGATCCAGGACTGGCTCCTCGAGTCGGTCGCGACAAGCGTCCGCCGCGCCGAACTCTCGATGGTCCTCGGCACCGCGACGGTCAACGCGATGATCACCATCAACACCGCCGCCGAAATCGCCATCGCGCCCTACATCGCACGTCTCGGCGAGCGCTTCAACATCAACGGCTACCGCCGCGCGAACATCCTCGACGCGAACACGTCCGCGCTGGGCTACATCTTCCCGTGGTCCGGCGGCGTCCTCGTCGGCTACGCCGTGTTGCAGGGGCTCCCCGAACAGTACGACTGGTTCACGCAGGCGATGGTCGTCAACCCGGTGGAGGTCTTCCCCTTCGTCTTCCACGGGTGGGTGCTCGTCATCGTCTTCTTGCTCTCGGCGCTGACCGGGTTCGGTCTCGAATACACCTCGGACCGCGAGTCTGAGGAGGTGGCACGCGTATGAGTCTCCTACAGAAGTACCTGAAAGGCTGGCAGTTCCGCACGCACACCCCCTCCTTCGAGGAGGGCGAAGAGATGTCGGTGTTCGTCACCGGAACCGAGGACGGCACGCCGGTGGCCCGCATCGGCGATACGGTACTCGAACTCCACGACGCGCCGTCGGACCTCGTCGACAAGCGCGTCGTCCTCCGAGTGACGTACTTCGACGAGACGAAACACCGAGGCGAAGCGGAGTACATCGAGACAGTCGGCGAGAGCGCGTTCTGAACGCGGCTCCGCACCTACTTTTTTCGAGGAACAGTCGCGAGAGAGTGCCCCTACTGCGCGCCGACGGTACGGCGCCGCTCGATGTCCGCGGAGATAGAGATACTGTCCGGGTAGTCCCACTCCATGATCTCGCGGGCGAGGTCGTCGTGCCCGAGAATCTCGAGTTCGCGTCGGTAGACCGTGTAGTGCCACGAGCGGAACGTCTCGCTCTCGTCGCCGTCGAGGGACTTGTACAGCGGGACGTAGTTCTCTCGCGGTGGTTCGGAGTGCGGTCCCTTCAGCTCCGCCCCCTTTCGGCGGACGGTGTCGCGGATGTCCTCGACGACCCGATCGAGGGTGTCGCGGTCCCCGCTTTCCAGGGTGAGTTTAGTTACGAAGGTCATGACTGGGAAGTCTACTCGTACTGAGGGCGCCGGAGTTCAAAAATAGTGTGTTTGTGTCCTCGCCACTCGCTCACACTGTTCGGGGTCTCGTGTCCGACATTCTCTTAATCCGGCACCGATTACACCACAGTAATGACGGTTCAAGCAACCAGCGCCGGTGCCATCCTCTATCGGGACACCAGGGGCCGGCGCGAATACCTCCTCCTCAAGAGCCGCCCCGGGGACTGGGAGTTCCCGAAAGGCGGCGTGGAGGGGGACGAAGAACTCCAGCAGACCGCTATCAGGGAGGTGAAAGAAGAGGCGGGCATCGAGGACTTCCGGCTTCTCGACGGCTTCAGAGACGACTACGACTACGTCTTCGAGGCGAACGGAAAACGAATTCACAAGACGGTCCACCTCTTCGTCGCGAAGTCCTTCGAGGCCTCCGCGGAACTCTCGAACGAGCACTCCGACCTCCAGTGGCGGGACTACGAACAGGCGATCAACACCATCACGCAGGACGGGCCGCGCGAGATCCTGCGCGACGCCCACGAGTTCCTCGACGAGAAGTTCGACGAGGACGGTGAGGAGTCCGATGAGGGGTCCGACGGGGGGTAACGCCCCGGACTCCGGCGATATCCCTTTAGTCGCCTAGTCCCAACTCCGCCCGTGACAGCCGGCGACTCCGACCACGAGTTCGGCTTCGAACTCCGCTTCTGTGCGTGGGCCGAGCGCGCGTGGGACGCACACGCCGACAGCGACGACTTCGTCGTCGCGCGCCAACTCGGCACCCGCGGCCGGCGCTGGGACACGGTTATCGTCGAATCCACACCCGAGGCGCTCCGCGAACGGGCCGCACTCGGCGCGGACACGCTCGACCCCGACCTCCAGTTCCTCGCCGAACACGCGCCCGCGGAGTGGGCGTGGTACCGCGACGCGCTCCCCGACCCCGGCTACCCGTGGCGCTACGTCCGGCAGGCCATCCACCGCGGCGCGGCCCGCGGCGTCGTCGAGAAACGCCGGAACGGCAACCGCATCCAGATTCGGCGAGTCGGTCCCTACCCCGACTGGGTCGAGCGCCTCGTCGCCGTCGAGCACAAACCCGACCTCGACGCCAGTGCCGCGCGCGACCTCGCCGACCAGC
Source organism: Halospeciosus flavus (assembly GCF_029814175.1). Lineage (GTDB taxonomy): Archaea > Halobacteriota > Halobacteria > Halobacteriales > Halobacteriaceae > Halospeciosus > Halospeciosus flavus. Next base: position 1,714,921 of record NZ_CP122312.1, read on the forward strand.
TAGAGCGCGACGTCGCGCTCGGACTCGCCGACGAGGTGTGGCTCGCGACCGAGGCGACCGGCGCGCGCGTCGAACCTGCCCTGCTCGAAGAGATGCCGGTCGAGGTCGGTATCCTCGTCTTCGACCCGGTCGCGGGCGACGTGGAGGTCGTCTGGTACCCCCGCTCGCTCGACCCCGACGCGCCGGGCGAGCGCGTCCGCGGCGGCGAATCCGAGTCGGTCGACGCCGACCGCAAGGCCGAACTCCGCGCGCGCATCGCCGAGCGCGCCTACGGCCGCGGCTGGCGGCACTACGTCGACAACGTGCGCCCGGACTGCCGGCACTTCCACCTCCGACGCGCCGATACGGGCTACGTCCCCGCCTGTGGAGCGAAGGGCTGCGAACAGTCCGAGAGCGAGTGCGGGAGTTCCTGTCCGGAGTTCGAACCGGAACCCCCAACCTGGCGACAGCAGGGGTGGCCCGTCGAGGGCGGTCCCGGAAAGACGATCCAGCGGGTGTTGGCCGCGCGACGTCGCCGCGAACGCCCAGGGCTCGGGGAGTGAGCGGCGACCCGCGGGACCGCCGTCACTCCTCGTCGTCGGCGACTTCGACCCTGTCGCGGTCGACGGCGAGTTTGAACGTCGGGACCGTCCGGTAGACGACTTCGACGACCCCCTTCCGCTCCAGCGAGTTGAGGGCCTGTCGCACCGCCTTCGACTCGGGGTCGATACCGAACTCCTCGTGGAGTTTGTGGAGGACCGAGACGACGCTCTCCGAGCGCTCGTCGGGTCCAGCGGCGACGGCGAACACCTGCTCTTCGAGGTCGGACATGTGGATGGTCATCGTCTCGCCGACCTCCTCGCCGCGGACCAGCGCGACGCCGGCCGCCGTCGCCCGGATGAGGCTGTTCTCGTCGCGGTAGTAGTAGTCTCTGAGTTCCGACTCCAGGTACTGGTGGACCTCGCTCCCGCTCTCGACGTCCCAGCGTTCCTGGAGGGCGCTGTTCTTCGTCGGTTGTAACTCCACGATGTCCGCGAGTCGCTCGCGGGCTTCCGCCCCGAGTTCGGGTTCCCCGTCGTCCGTGTCGGCGTCCGCGTCGCTCATACGTCTTGATTCCGGGTGGGAGTATTTCGCCCTTGTGGACGGCGCGGACGAATCCTCCCGAACGATTATGTCCCGTCCCGTCTCGTCTACCACCACAATGTCCGATTCCGAGAACGTCGAGTTCACCGTCGACGAGGGCGTCGCCACCGTCACCATCGACCGTCCCGAGAGCCTCAACTCGCTGAACCTCCCGACGCTCGACGCGCTCCACGCGGCCGTCGAGGAGGCCGAAGCGCGGGACGCGCGCGTCCTCGTCCTCCGCGGCGCGGGCGAGAAGGCCTTCGTCGCCGGCGCGGACATCAGCTACATGCAGGACCTCGACACCCCGGGGGCCGAGGAGTACGCCCGCCGCGGCCACGACCTCGCCGCTGCCGTCGAGTCGTTCCCCGGCGTCTCCATCGCGGCCATCAACGGCTTCGCGTTCGGCGGTGGCTGTGAACTCGCACTCGCCTGCGACCTCCGCGTCGCCTCCGAGCGCGCGGTCGTCGGCCAGACCGAGATCGACCTCGGCATCATCCCCGGGTGGGGCGGGACCCAGCGTCTCCCCCGACTCGTCGGCGACGAGACGGCCCGCCGCCTCGTCTTCTTCGGCGAGCGCCTCGACGCACAGGACGCCTACGAGGAGGGACTGGTCGGGGAGGTCGTCGCCCACGACGAACTCGACGACCACGTCGCGGAACTCGCCGCCGACCTCGCGGCGAAACCCGCTTTCGCGCTCCAGGCGGCGAAGGAGGCCATCAACGCCTCCCACGAGACCACGCTCTCCGCGGGTCTCGACTTCGAACGGCGCCTCTGGTCCTCGCTGTTCGGCACGCACGACCAGCGCGAGGGGATGGCCGCCTTCCTCGAAGACCGCGAACCCGACTTCGAGTGAGCGGGGGGAGAGGTTAAGGACCGGCCGGGTGTGCTCTGTTGAATAGCGATTTTATCGGCCGATATCACAGGTTTAGAAGGATGAAGCCGAGGAAATCGATTCTGACCTATGGAAGTCGATATCCTCGACTTCGTGGAAAAGTGTCGGCACCTGGCTAAACAAGCGTTGGGGAAGCACGCGGGCGAGCCCGCCAGCGGCGGGTTCGCCCGCTGGAAGCACGTAGTCATTCACTGTTTCCGGCGTGAAGAGGGCCATAGCTTCCGTGAAACGGAAAATCGGCTGGAGTACATGACGGCACTGTTGGAGGTACTCGATCTGGAGGAGGGAGATATCCCTGACTTCACCACACTCAACAAGTCGTTCGATCGGTTCAAAATGTGGGTCTGGCGGGCGTTGCTGCGCGTTTCAGCGCAGCAACACCCGCAGTCTGGTCACGTCGCCCTCGATAGCACGTTCTTCGACCGTGGCCACGCCTCAGCGTACTACCGTACGCGGTCTGATCGATCGGTAGAAACGCTCAAAGTGACGACGTTGACTGATACGGAGTCACTTGCCGTTCTCGATGTGCAGTGTCACGCCCAATGGAGGCATGATACGAAAACTGGTCCGCAGATCGTCCGCCGGAACGCGGACGATCTGCATACTGTCGCCGCCGATAACGGGTTTCAGGACTGGCACACCGAATACGAGATTGCTGCGCTGGATCTTGAGTATCTCGTTCACTACCGCGGTTCGTCACTGATGGCAACCGCAAACAACGCGCTTATCCGGTCAAAAGGCTACTCTCAGCGCTGGATGGCTGAGACTTCATATTCGACGACGAAGCGCTCGCTCGGCGATGCCGTGCGAGCGCTGGACTGGTATCGACAGTTCCGTGAAATCGTCCTCATGTTCGCCATTACTAACATAGAGTCTCTCTGTGAGCCGCTCTAACCATGACTCAGCAGCTATTCAACAGAGCAGCCGGGTGTACCACCGGCTATGACACGAGAAGTACGGCTGAACGAACTCGACGAGGTTCTCGAAGGGCTTCCGTACCCGATCTCGCGCAAGAACGTCCGTGAGGAACTCGACGACGTCGTCCTGGTCTACGCCGACGGCGAGGAGGCGGCCACGGACATCGTCGACCGCTCCGAGGAAGACGTCTTCGACGACCCCGCGGACCTCCAGACAGAGATACTCAACTTGCTCCCCACGGAGGCCGTCGGCGAACCGGGCCAGTCCGAGGGGGAGGGCTGAGGGGTTCGACACCACGGACGTCGGCAGTGCGACCTCGTCGCACGAATCCGGGCGTTTATGCCCGTCGGTCGCCTAAATTGGATAACGATGCAATTCTGCGACGAGTGCGGTTCGATGATGAAGGCGGAGGGCGACAAGTGGGTCTGCGGGAGCTGTGACTACGAGGAACTCCGCGACGAGGCCAAAGAGGCCGCGATGGTCACCACGCAGGGCCAAGAGGAGAGCGAGGTCATCGACACCTCCGAGGTCAGCGCCGAGGACATGGGTCCGACCACGGAGACCCGCTGTCCCGAGTGTGGCCACGACCGCGCCTTCTGGGAGATGAAGCAGATCCGCTCGGCCGACGAGTCCGAGACGCGCTTCTTCACGTGCACCGAGTGCGAGCACAAGTGGCGCGAAGACGACCACTGAGGCACTCGCACTCGACACGCGCTCCTCACTCCGCTACCTCTCCGTTCTCGAACTTCTCGATTACCTCCAGCGCCGCGGTCATCGCCGCTTCGTCGGTCTCGCAGTGCGTGTAGTGCTCGCGGGCGACGATGCCGGTGAACCGCCACAGGTCGCGGGCGTCGTCCCACTCGACGCGCTCGGCGGTCACCTTCAGGTCGTCGAGGTTGTAGGAGACGCGGAGTCCGCGTTCGGGTTCGACCCACTGACGGCCGACGACGCCGGCGTCGGTGTCCTCGGCCGCGCCACCCTGCCACTCGCCGGGGGCCTCCGGCGGGTCCGGGTGGTCGACGTCGGCGGTCTCGAAGCGGTCGGCGACACGCGCGCTGACGGACTGGTCGCTCATCGCCCGTGGGTTGGCCGTCCGCGCGGTTCAGTCCTTCCACTCCGAGTTTCCCCCTTCCCCGTTCCGACACGTCTTTGCGGGCGCTCCGACGACTACTGAGTATGCGCTACGACGAGGCGGCGAACTTCCTCCTCGACCTCCAGCGCCTCGGGCCGAAGGCCGGGACGGCCTCGACGGCGGACCTGCTCGCACAGTTGGGTGACCCCCACGAGGGGCCGACGTACGTGCAGGTCGCGGGGTCGAACGGGAAGGGCAGTACGGCGCGGATGGTCGAGCGGGTCCTCCGTGAGGCCGGACTCGACGTCGGTCTCTACACCTCGCCACACTTCGACGACCTCCGCGAACGCGTCCGCGTGAACGGACGGAAGATACCCGAGACGGCGGTCGCCGAGTTCGCGACGGCCGTCGAGGACCACGTCACCGACCGCGGTGCCGCGGGCGAGTCACCGACGTTCTTCGAGACGGTGACGGCCATGAGCCTCTGGTACTTCGGCCGCGAGGACGTCGACGTCGCGGTCCTCGAAGTCGGCATCGGGGGGAAGTACGACGCCACGAGCGTCGTCGAACCGACCGCGAGCGCGGTCACGAGCGTCGCGCTCGAACACACGAGCGTCATCGGCGACACCGTCGAGGAGATCGCCCGCGACAAGGCCCACGTCGCGCCCAGGGAGAACCCGCTCGTGACCGCGACGACGGGCGACGCACTCGACGCCGTGACCGACCACGCGGGCGACGTCGTCCGCGTCGGAACTGACGAGGACGCAGACGTCCACGTCGAGTACGGCGGTCGGGTGAACCACGCGGAGGCGGCCGTCACGCTCGACGGCCCGGACTGGCACCTCGACGCCCGTATCCCGATGCTCGGCGACTACCAGGCCGAGAACGCGGGGGTCGCGGTCGCGCTCGCCCGACAGGTGGGCGGCGACGCCGTCGACGAGGAGATACTCACCCGAGGTCTCCGAAAGGCGACGTGGCCCGGCCGCTTCGAGGTGATGGGGACCGACCCGCTCACCGTCCTCGACGGGGCACACAACCCCGCCGCCTGCGAGGCACTCGCCGAGACGCTCGCCGAGTTCGAGGACGAGTACGACGACCTCCACCTCGTCTTCGGCGGGATGCACGACAAGGACCTCGCGGAGATGGTCGAGGCGCTCCCGACGCCGGACCGGGCGCTCACGGCCGTCCCCGACGTGGGCCGCGCCGAGGAGAAGGAAGTGCTCGGCCGCGTCCTCCGGGACGCCGGCGTCGACGACGTCCAGGAGGTGAGTTCGGTCGAGACGGCCGTCGACCGCGCGCTGGTCGAGGCCGGCCCCGACGACGCCGTCCTCGTCACCGGGTCGCTCTACGTCGTCGCGGAGGCGCGCAACCGCTGGACGCGCGTCGACCACGTGAAGCGAGTCGAGAACCTCGACGACGCCCGCGAGGTACTGGAGGGGACCCACGTCTCCCCGCCGGGCGTCTGGCGGATGCGCGGGAAGGGCGTCCACCGGGTCGTCAAGACCCGCCTCCAGAAGCGACAGGCCCAGTTCGTCAAAGAAGAGTTGCTCTCGCTCGGCGGCGAGTGTGCGCTCTCCGGACTGAACAACCAGGTCCGCGGCCGACTCGACGTCGTGATGATGGGGACGCTCGCGCAGTTCAAACGCCTCTGCGGGAAACTCGACGGCCAGCCCTACGGTCTCTCGGTGTTCGCGGACGAACTCCGCGAGACGCTCGAAATCGGCGTCGAATCCGTCGAACACGGCTACCCGTGGGAGGGGGACCGGACGGCGGTCATGGGCATCCTGAACGTCACGCCCGACTCCTTCCACGACGGCGGCGAGTACGCGGCCGTCGAGGACGCCGTCGCCCGCGCGCGAGAGATGGTGGAAGCGGGCGTCGACATCGTCGACGTGGGCGGGGAGAGCACCCGACCCGGCGCCGAACCGGTCCCCGTCGCCGAGGAGAAACGGCGGGTCGTCCCCGTCGTCGAGCGAATCGCCGATGAGCACGGTGACGACGTCCTCGTCTCCGTCGACACGATGAAGGCCGAGGTGGGCCGCGCCGCCCTCGAAGCCGGTGCAGACATCCTCAACGACGTGACTGGCCTCGAAGACCCGGAGATGCGCTTCGTCGCCGCCGAGTACGACGCGCCGCTGGTCGTGATGCACTCCATCGAGGCCCCCGTCGACCCCGAGACCGACGTCGAGTACGACGACGTCGTCGAGGACGTAATCGACGAACTCCGGGAGCGCGTCCTCCTCGCGGAGAAGGCGGGTCTCGACCGCGAGAAGATCATCGTCGACCCCGGTCTCGGCTTCGCGAAGTCGAAGGCCGAAGAGTTCGAGATTCTCGCCCGCACCGACGAGTTCCACGCCCTGGGCTGTCCGGTGCTCGTCGGGCACTCCCACAAGTCGATGTTCGGGAAGGTCGACCGCTACCCCGACGAGGGCGGCTACGCCACCGTCGCGGGGACGACCATCGCCGCCGACCGCGGGGCCGACATTGTCCGCGTCCACGACGTCGAGGAGAACGTCGCGGCCGTCCGGACGGTCGAGGCGACGCGGAAGGGAGCCAGCCACGACGGCGGCGAAGACGGGAGCGACCGCGACGATGCCGAGTGACCGGCCGACCGACCAGTCGACCGACCAGGACCGCGACGTCGACTTCCGGCGGGCGGTCCGCGACGGGTACGACGACCTCGCGGACACGTACGCCGAGCGGCGCAGCGAGGGAGACGCCGCCGGTCTCGCGCTCCTCGACGACCTGCTGGACGGACTCGACGCGGGGGCGCGGCTCCTCGACGTCGGGTGTGGGGGTGGCGACCCGTTCCTCGCCCGCGTGGCCGCGACCGACGGCGTCGACGCGGTCGGGTTCGACGTCTCGCACGAACAAGTCCGCCGTGCCGCCGCCCACGCGCCGTCCGTGCAGGGCGACATGACGTCGCTCCCGTTCGACGACGACTCGTTCGACGCGCTCACTGCGTTCTACTCGGTCATCCACGTTCCCGAGGAGGCCCACGCCGACGTCTACCGGGAGTTCCACCGCACCCTCCGTTCGAAGGGTCGCTCCTCGTCACGAGCGGGAGCGCCGCGTGGGAGGGCGAGAACCCCGACTGGCTCGACTCGGGGACCGAGATGCGATGGTCGTTCCCCGGTCCCGAGACGACCCGACGCCACCTCTCCGACGCCGGGTTCGACGTCGAGCGCGTCGACGAACTCGACGACTCGCTCGGCGGGACGTTCTGTCACTTCCGCGCGCGGGCCTAGAGCAGGCCGTACGCGTCCTGACCCGCGCGGTAGCGTTCGAGGTAGGCGTCGAGGAACGCCGCCTCGTCGTGGGTCGCACCGGACTCGCCGAGGTCGCGGCGGTCGAGGTCCGTCGCCTCGACGAGGCACTCGACGACCTCCTCGTCGTTGGTCGCGAGGAACCCACGCGAGTCGCCCTCGACGAGTTCGTGGGCGCTCGACGCGGCGTGGTACTCGACGATACCGACACAGCCACAGGCGAGCGCGCGGTGGAGGTCGGTCGCGAACGAGCAGCGCCGGGCCGTCTGGACGTAGACGTGCGCGCCCCGGAAGTAGGCGAGGCGCTCGGCGAGCGACTTCGCGCCGACGAAGTCGACGCGGTCGGCGATTCGCAGGTCACGGGCCTGTTTCTCGTAGCGCTCGCGTTCGGGACCGTCCCCGACGACGGTGGCCGACCAGTCGTACCCGCGGAACTCCGCGAGTGCGAGCAGGAGCGTCTCCAGGTTGGCGTCCTCGTCGAGACGCCGGGAGAAGACGACGTCGCCGGCGTCGGCGGCGGGTTCGGTCTCGCGAATCAGGTCCACCTCGACGGGGTCGGCGACGACACCGATTCCGTCTTCGGCGACGCCCGCCTCGCGGAGCGCCGTCGCGACGGTCCGCGTGGGGACGACGGTCGCGGTGGCGCCGCCGACGGCGAACCCCGAGAGCCAGTCGGCCCACACGCCGCGACGCTCGGGCGGGTCGTAGTGTTCGACGAGGAGCGGTGCGCCGGCCAGGCGAGCGCCGACGCGGGCCGCGGCGGCGTGGCTCGGACGGTCCCCGACCGCGTGGACGACGTCGGGTGCGAGGCGCCGGACGACGCCCGGGAGGCGGGCGGTGAACCACCGGGAGTCGGCGCGCTCGGCGACGGCGACGTAGGTGACGCCCTCGTGGTCGAACTCGTCGGGTAAGCCGTCCCACCACTTCGCGCTGGCCACGACGACCTCGTGGCCGCGGTCGGTCAACAGTCCGGCGAGGCGGTAGAGTCGGTCGGCCGTCGACTGGACGTCTCCCTCGCCGACGGTCGCGTGGTCCCGGCGCTCGTCGGCGTGGTGGACGGTCTCGGCCGCGACGAAGGCCACGCGCATGTTCGCCGGGACGGCAGACGAGGTGAAAAAGATACACCGTTCACTCGTGGGGTCCGGCCGCCCTCACTCGTCGCCGTCGAGTAGGCGTTCGACCGTGTCGACCACGGTCACGTAGTCGTAGGACGCGTACTTATCGAGCGAGAAGAGTATCCCCTCGCCCTGGCCGGTCGGGACGACCGTCACGAGCGTCTCGGGGAAGACCCGCGTCGTCGCCTGCATCTCGCCGTCGAAGAGGTGGTCGTAGGCGGGCTTGGCGGTCGACTCCAGGCGGGCGTGTTCGAGCACCCGTTCGTCCGTGTCCTCCGAGTACTCCTCGCGGATGTCCGCACGCATGTAGACGACCTCGCCGCCGTCCGGAACGAAGTAGGAGACGACCCGGAGGGCGTCGCCGACCGCACCTTCGACCTCCTCACGAACGGTCTCGGCGGTCTCCCTCATACCCGACATCTCGTTCCCCGGACCTATCAGTGCTGGGGATAGCCGACCACGACACCGGCCACGACCCAAAACGCTATCCGGACTCCAGGCGAACCGCGCGGCGTGAGCTACGACATCGAACGGTACCTCCACGTTCGGAGCGCGGGCGGGCCGTCGTTCGGTCCCGACGGACAACTCGCGTTCACGATGGACGCGACCGGCGTCCCGCAGGTGTGGCGCCTCGACGAGCCGCAGGCCTGGCCCGACCAACTCTCCTTCCACGAGGAGGCCGTCGGCTTCGCCTCCTACTCGCCGACGCGCGACGAACTCGTCTTCGGGATGGACCAGGGCGGCAACGAGAAGACCCAGCTCTTCCGACTCGCGGGCGACGGCAGCGAGGAGGTGAACCTCACCGACCACCCCGAGGCCATCCACCAGTGGGGCGGGTGGAGCCACGACGGCGAGCGCTTCGCGTTCACCGCCAACCGCCGCGACGAGGCCAACTTCGACGGCTACGTCCAGCGACGCGACGAGGTCGGCGAGGCCGCCGAACTCGTCTTCGACGGCCAGGAGAAAGACTGGCTGTCGGTCGCTGGCTGGAGTCCCGACGACGAGCGCCTCGTCTTCCACGAGATGCACTCGAACCGCGACCACGACCTCTACTGTCTCGACCTCGACTCCGGCGAGACCACCCACCTCACCGCCGACCAGGAGGGCGAGGTCCGCTACGGCTCCGTGTCGTGGGGACCGGACGGCGACGTCCTCTACGTCACGACCGACCGCTTCGCCGACACGCTCGAGCTCGCGGAACTCGACCCCGAGACCGGCGACATCGAGGTCGTGTACGAGGGGAGTGGGGAGTGGAACGTCTCCAGTGTCGCACTCGACCACGACTCCCGGACGCTCGCCATCGTCCGCAACGTCGAGGGGTACAGCGACCTCTCGCTGGTCGAACTCGGTCCCGACCGCGAGTGGGAAGACCTCTCCAGCCCGGACCTCCCCGAGGGAGTCCTCATGGGACTCTCGTTCGGCCCCGACGCCGAGCGGATCGCCGCCGCCGTCTCCGCGCCCACGGAGAACACGAACGTCCACGTCTTCGAGCGCGACACGGGCGAGGCCGAGCGCTGGACCGACGCCTCGACGGCCGGCATCCCGAAGGAGACATTCCGGTCGCCCGACCTCGTCCACTTCGAGTCGTTCGACCGGCTGGAGGTCCCGGCGTTCTTCACCGTCCCCGAGGGCGACGGTCCCTTCCCGGTCATCGTCGACATCCACGGCGGTCCCGAGGCCCAGCGCCGGCCCTACTTCCTCGCGCTCCGGCAGTACTTCGTCGACAACGGCTACGCCGTCTTCGAACCGAACGTCCGGGGGTCCTCGGGCTACGGCCGCGAGTACATGAACCTCGACAACGTCGAGAAACGGATGGACTCGGTGGCGGACGTCGCGGCCGGCGTCGAGTGGCTGAACGCCCGCCCCGAAATCGACCCCGACCGCGTCGTCGCCTACGGTGGCTCCTACGGCGGTTTCATGGTCCTCGCCGCGCTCACCGAGTACCCCGACCTCTGGGCCGCCGGCGTCGATGTCGTCGGTATCGCGAACTTCATCACCTTCCTCGAGAACACCGGGGAGTGGCGCCGCGAACACCGCGAGGCCGAGTACGGCAGTCTGGAGGAAGACCGGGAGTTCCTCGCGGACATCTCGCCGATCAACAACATCGAGAACATCCGCGCGCCCTTACTGGTGCTCCACGGCGCGAACGACCCGCGCGTGCCCGTGGGTGAGGCCGAACAGATCGCCGAAGAAGCCGCGAAACACGTCCCGACGGAGAAACTCGTCTTCGAGGACGAGGGCCACGGCTTCAGCAAACTGGAGAACCGCATCACCGCCTACCGCAAGACCGTCGAGTTCCTCGACGAGCACGTCTGAGGCAGTCGATTGAACAGTTGTACAACTGTTCAACTGACCCGTTCAGATGACGTCGGTCCGTGTCGCCGCCTCGATGGCCGCCTCCTCGGAGATACCGTCACCGAGGATGGTGTAGCGGTCGCGAATCTCGTGGGCGTGAGTCAGCGCCTCGACGACTTCTTCGTCCGTGATGCCGAGGTCGTCGGCGGTCGTCGGGGCGTCGAGCGTGTCGAGGGCGTCGCGGACGGCCGTCCAGTCGCCATTCTCGCCGGTGTGGAGGTACTCGACGAGGATGGTGCCGACGCCGACCTGGTGGCCGTGGAGAGCCTTCCCCGGCGCGATGCGGTCGAGTTGGTGGCTGAAGAGGTGTTCCGCGCCACTCGCCGGCCGCGAGGACCCGGCAATGGACATGGCGACACCCGAGGAGACGAGTGCCTTCACGACCATCCACGCCGACTCCTCCAGACCGGGTTTGATGCTGCCGGCGCTGTCGACGAGGAGTTCGGCGGTCATCTCGGCGAGCGCCGCCGAGTACTCCGAGTAGGTGACGTTCTTCAGGCGGTTGGCGAGTCGCCAGTCCTTCACGGCGGTGTAGTTGGAGATGATGTCCGCACAGCCGGCGGTCGTGAGTTCCCACGGCGCGTCGGCGAGGACGCCCGTGTCCGCGATGACGGCGATTGGCGGGGCAGCGGAGACGCTGTGGCGGGTGTCGCCCTCGGGGACGGATCCCCGTCCCGAGACGATGCCGTCGTGGCTCGCGGCGGTCGGGACGGAGACGAAACCGACGCCGAGTTCGTCGGCGGCCATCTTCGCGATGTCGATGGCCTTCCCGCCGCCGACGCCGACGAGGAAACCGGCGTCGGCCTCCTCGGCCGCGGCGAGGACCTGCTCGACCGACGAGAACGTCGCCTCCTCGACGACGGTCACGACGGGGTCGTGACCCGCCTCCTCGAACTGCGCGACGAGGCCGTCCGCCGCGACTTCCTTCGGTGTCGGACTCGTGACGACCAGTGGCCGTCCGGCGAGGTGGACGTCCGCGACGACTTCCACGGCGTCGTCGAGCACGTCGTGGCCGACCACGACGTTCCGCGGGAGTCGGATCCACGAGGACTTCTCGAACATACTCGCCCCGACGGGTGCACCGGGAAAAACAGTTCCCCATCGCCGCGGGAGTCGTGCCCGGTCGGGCGCCGACCGAGTGAGTCAGGACAGGAACGGTTCTTCGAACTCCGGACAGCAGGGACAGTGGACGCCCTGGTCGGGCTTACACCACCCGCAGAACGCCTCGTCCGACTGCTGGTCGCCGCGGTCCGGCCGGGTCTCCGAACCGTCGCCACCGCCGTTCCCGCCGTCACTACTGCCGTCGCCACCGCCGCTTCCGCCGTCACTGCCGCCGTCACTGCCGCCGTCGCTACCGCTCTCGTCACCACTCCCGTCACCGCTCCCGCCACCGCCGATCTGTCCGACCGTCTTCGCGTAGTCGGCGATACCGTGTCGGTCGCGCGGCGTTCCCTCGATGTTCCGGGCGTTCGCGACGAAGTCGTCGGAGACCGTCGCGGGTTTCGCGTCCGGGTTCCGCTCGAGGTAGCGGGCGGCCATCCCCGCGAGCGCGGGCGCGGCGAAACTCGTCCCGGAGGCGACGGTCCACTTCTCGGAGACCGGCTCGCCGAGACTCGTCCCGGAGGCGCGGGCGAGTCGCGTCTGCTCACCGAGCGCGACGACTTCGGGGTTCTCCTCGGGGTTGTACGAGGAGAACGAGGCCATCTCCCCGGACTCCGTGCAGGCGCCGATGGCGAACGCGCGCTCGGCGGTGGCGGGCGACCCGCCGCGACCGCCGGAGTTGCCCGCGGCCGTCGTGTCGCGGACGCCCCGCTTCACGAGGAGGTTCTGGAGCCGATCGATGGTCCGCGACTGCTGGCCGCTCCCCCACGACATGTTCACGACGTCGACCTGCTCGGTGTGCTGGAAGAGCCACTGGTAGGCCCGGTAGAGGTACCGCATCGACGTCCGCTGCTCGTCGGGGAAGATCGTCAGACTCGTGATGGTCACGTCCGGCGCGAGTCGGGCGACCTGGCCGGCCGAGGCCGTCCCGTGGCCGACGGCGTCGCCCGTTCCCGTCCCCGTGACGTCGACGTGTCGGACCTCGACGTCCTCGAACACCGAGTGCGAATCGTCGACGCCGCTGTCCATCACGACGACGTGGACGCCTTTCCCGGTCGCACCCTCCATCGGGACGTCCTGGAGTTCGCGGACGTCCTTTATCGTCGCCGTCGGCTTCTCCGAGTCGAAGGAGACGTCGGCGACGCGCGTGTGGAACTCCATCTCACCCTCGACGTCGACGACGTTCTCCCGGTCGACCTCGCCGAACGTCTCGACGAGGGCACCGCCGTATGGGCCGAAGTCGAAGCGCTCGACGACGTCGTGGTTCTGTTCGATACCGTACGGCCGACCATCGGTGAGTACGTACTTCTTCACGAGGAATCCGCCACGTGACGTGGCTACCCGCGACTACGGTCGGCTGGAACTTTAATTCAAAGGCTATTGTAGAGAATATAATTAGGGGAATTATTACGAGTTGAAAGATTCTGAAATTTATTGTCGAGTCGGAGAGACGTCTCGACGGCGCCTCACACCCACGGTATCGTTAGTTTCAACTAGTCTCTGGAGTTGTACTATCGGGACTGGTTTCGCCACAAATACTTTTGTGGTTGCGTTTGTCACACCGAACGTGCCGATGTCCGCCGCGTCTCCCTTCCACCGACTGTACGAGTCGGTCCGACGACGCCACGGTCTCGTCGCGACGGTAGTGGTGGCGTACGCCGTCGCCGGCCAGTTCCTGTTGCGGGAGTGGAACCTCTCGGAACTCCGTATCGCGCTCGGGGCCGTCGCGCTCGTCCTCGGGTTGCTCGTCGCCCTCGTCAACCTCCAGGACATCCGCGAGGCCACCGAAGAGTCGCGCTGAGGGACGTCGTCAGATCGTCTCCAGGACGCCGAGCACTCGCGCTTCGTCCTCCCGGGACGGTCCGACCTCGCGTCCGTCGCGGTCGCTCTCCAAGTGTTCCTCGACAGTCCGGGCCATCGCCTCGTCGACTGGCGTCGACTCCCATCCGAGCGCGGCGAGTTTGCTCGTGTCGAGGAGGTGCGGGTGTGGCCGGTAGAGGGGGAACGACCTGAGTTCGAGTCCGCCCGTCGAGAGTTCGCGGTCGCTGGCGTGGACGAGTTCGACGTCGGTGTCGAGGTGGTCGGCGGCGAGTTCGACCGTCCGCTGGAGCGTGAGGGCGTTCCGGTCGCCGACGTTGTACGCCTCTCCCGCACGCCCCTCCTCGGCGACGGTGCGGATGGCGCTGGCGACGTCCTCGACGTAGACGCGCTGCCAGAGGTTCGTCCCGTCGCCGGGCAGGAGTACCCGGTCGTACTCGTTCACGCGCGCGAGCCAGTAGTCGAGGCGCTCGGTGTAGTCGTGTGGTCCGTAGACGACGGTCGGGCGGACGGACATCGCGTTCACGCCTCGTTCGGCCGCGGAGAACACCTTCCGGTCACCCTCTGCCTTCCGGTTGCCGTACGTCTCGTTCGAGTTGTCGGCCGCCTGGTCGGGCGTACACGCCTTCAGCGTCGTCTCGTCCTCCCGCTTCGGGACGTCCTCGTCGGCGTAGACCGCACCGCTGGAGACGTAGACGTAGGCGTCGACGTCGGCGAAGATTTCGGTCGCCTCGCGGACCTCCTCGGGGTGGTAGGCGACGCAGTCGAGGACGACGTCGGGGTCGACCTCGCGCTTGGCGGCGAGGAGTCGCGACGTGTCGCTCCGGTCGCCCGGCAGGTGGTGGACCTCGGGGTGGTCGGCGAAGGGGTTCTCGTGCTCGCCGCGGTTGAAGATCGTGACGTGGTAGTCGTGGTCGAGGAACTCCTCGACGGCGGCGCGGCCGACGAACCGCGTCCCGCCGATGACGAAGACAGACTCCATATCGGGGCGTCGTGCGGCGGGGAAAAAGAGGTGGCGGGTCGGCCTCCGCGTCCCTAATCGTCGGCGCTGTGGGGGACGCTCACCGGTTCCTCGGTGCCGGCGGAGTCCGGGAGCGAGCGGCGGGCGTCGCTCTCGGGACGCTCGGCGATGGCCTCGGCGTAGGCCTCGGGCATGACTTTCACGAACTGGCCGGTCGCACTCTCCCAGTCGTCGAGGAGTTCCCGCGCGCGCTCGGAGTCCGTGTAGGCGGCGTGGTTCTCGACCAGTCGGCGGAGGGCCGCTTCGTCGCGCTCGGAGAGGTCGTCTTCGACCGTGACCATCTCGGTGTTGACCTTCGAGCGGAAGTCGCCCTCGCCGTCGAAGACGTAGGCGACGCCGCCGGACATGCCGGCCGCGAAGTTGCGACCCGTGTCGCCGAGGACCGCGACCAGCCCGCCGGTCATGTACTCACAACCGTGGTCGCCGACGCCCTCGACGACGGTCTTCGCACCGGAGTTGCGGACCGCGAATCGCTCGCCGGCGACGCCGTTGACGTAGAGTTCGCCGTCGGTCGCGCCGTAGAGCGCGACGTTGCCGACGACGGTGTTCTCGCTCGGGTCGTAGCCGGCGTCGGCGGGCGTGCTGACGGCGATGCGGCCCCCGGAGAGTCCCTTCCCGACGTAGTCGTTCGCGGCGCCCTCCAGGTCGAGGGTGACGCCAGGTGCGAGCCACGCACCGAAGGACTGGCCGGCGGTGCCGTCGAGGTCGACGGTGATGGTGTCGTCGTCGAGACCGTCGCCGCCGCGGGCCTTCGAGACGGCGTTCGAGAGGATGCCACCGACGGTGCGGTCCTCGTTGCCGACCGTCGTCTCGACGGTGACTTCCTCGCCGTCCTCGATGGCGGGCCGGGCGGCGTCGACGAGGTCCCAGTCGAGGTGCTCGTCGATTTCGGTGGTGTCCTGCTCCTGGGTCTTGTAGCGGTCGTCGTTGTCCGCGGGTTCGGCGAGGACCGAGGAGAGATCCACCTTCGCGGCCTTTTCCTGGCCGACGTCCTCGCGTTGCTCCAGCAGGTCGACCCGACCGACCATCTCGTCGACCGTCTCGAAGCCGAGGTCCGCCATGATGTGGCGCAGTTCCTCGGCGATGAAGCACATGTAGTTGACGACGTGTTCGGGTTGACCGGGGAAGCGGTTGCGGAGGTCCTCGTCCTGGGTGGCGACGCCGACCGGGCAGGTGTTGGCGTGGCACTGGCGGGCCATCACGCAACCGGAGGTGACCAGCGAGGCCGTCCCGAAGGCGAACTCCTCGGCGCCGAGGAGGGCACCGACGGCCACATCGCGACCGGTCTTGAGTCCGCCGTCGACGCGGAGGGTGACCCGCGAACGCAGGCCGGTCTCGCGGAGGAGTTGGTTCGCCTCGGTGAGACCGAGTTCCCACGGCAGGCCGGCGTGCTTGATGGAGGTCTTCGGGGAGGCGCCCGTCCCACCACTGTGTCCGGAGATGTGGATGCAGTCGGCCTTCGCCTTCGAGACGCCGGCGGCGACGGTGCCGATACCGGCCTCGGAGACGAGTTTGACGTGCACGCGGGAGTCGGGGTTCCCGGCACGCAGGTCGTGGATGAGTTGCTTCAGGTCCTCGATGGAGTAGATGTCGTGCTGGGGTGGCGGCGAGATGAGACCGACGCCGGGCGTCGAACACCGGACGTCCGCGATCATCTCGTTGACCTTCTTGCCGGGGAGGTGACCGCCCTCACCGGGTTTCGACCCCTGGGCCATCTTGATCTGGAGGTCGTCGGCCGCCGAGAGGTACTCGGAGGTGACGCCGAAGCGTCCGGAGGCGACCTGCTTGATGCGACACTCCCGGTCCGTCCCGAAGCGCTCGGGCGGTTCGCCACCCTCGCCGGTGTTGGCGCGGGCGCCGATGGAGTTCATCGCCTCGGCGTTGTTCTCGTGGGCCTCGGGGCTCAGACTCCCGAGACTCATCGCGGCCGTCGAGAAGCGTTCGACGATGTCCTCGACCGGTTCGACGTCGTCGAGCGGGATGGACTCGCGGCCCTCGTCGTCGAATTCGAGGAGTCCGCGCAACGTCTGGAGTTGCTCGTTCTGGTCGTTGACGAGGTCGGCGAACGTCTCGAAGTCGTCGTACTCGCCGCCGCGGACGGCGTTCTGGAGGGCGTTGACCGTCTGGGGATTCCACTGGTGGAACTCGCCCGCGGAGCGGTTGGTGAACTCGCCCTGGCGTTCGAGGTCGACGTCCTCCTCGTCGCCGAAGGCGGCCGCGTGACGCCGGCGGAGATCGGCCTCGATGTCCTCGATGCCGATGCCCTCCGTCCGGTTGGGCGTCCCCTCGAAGTAGTCGGCGACGAAGTCCGAGTCGAGACCGACCGCCTCGAAAATCTGGGCGCCCTGGTAGCTCTCGACCGTCGAGATGCCCATCTTCGCCATGACCTTCAACAACCCCTGTTCGAGGGCGCCGAGGTACGTCTCGACCGCCTCGGTCTCGTCCATGCCGTCGGGTCCGGCGACGAGGTCGCAGACCGACTGGATGCCGAGGTAGGGGTTGACCGCACCGGCGCCGTAGCCGACGAGCGTGGCGACCTGGTGGACGGTGCGCGGGTCGGCCGACTCCACGACGAGTCCCGCGTGTGCGCGGACGCCCTCGCGGACGAGGTGGTGGTGGACTGCGCCCGTCGCGAGGAGCGAGGGGATGGGTAGTCGGTCCTCGCCCGCGTTGCGGTCGGAGAGGACGAGAATCTCGGCGCCCTCCTCGATGGCCTCGACCGCGTCGGCGCGGACGTTCTCGACGGCCGTTTCGAGGTCGACCTCGGGGTCGTAGGTGACGTCGATGGTCGCGCTCGGGACGGCGGCGTCGCGGACCGCGTCGAGGTCGGCGTCGGTGAGCAGCGGCGAGTCCGCGACGACCTGGTTGGCGTGTTCGGGCGTCTCGTCGAGGAGGTTTCGCTGGTGGCCCAATCGCGTTTCGAGCGAGGTGACGAGGTCCTCGCGGAGGTAGTCGATGGGTGGGTTCGTCACCTGCGCGAACAGTTGGCGGAAGTAGCTGAACAGCGGCTTGTTGAACTCGGAGAGGACCGAGAGCGGCGTGTCGTCGCCCATCGAACCGACGGGGTCCTTGCCGGCTTCGAGCATCGGTTCGAGGAGTTCGTCGAGTTCGTCGTGGGTGTAGCCGTGGACGGCCTGGTGGGCGCGGAGGTCCTCGACCGTCCGCCGGGGAGTCGGCCCGTCGTCGGCGTCGAGACGGACCTGTTCGGATTCGACCCACTCGCCGTACTTCTCGTCGACGAGGTCGTCGAAGACCTCCTCGTCGGGGACGACGCGGCCCTCCTCGGGGTCGGCGAGGAACAGCTGTCCGGGCTGGAGACGGCCGCGTTCGCGAATCTCCGACTCGTCGGTTTCGAGCGCGCCGGCTTCACTGCCCATCACGAGCGTGTCGTCCGCGGTGATCTCGTAGCGACAGGGACGCAGGCCGTTGCGGTCGAGGACGGCACCGACGCGCTCGCCGTCCGTGCCGACGACGAGGGCGGGACCGTCCCACGGTTCGACGAGGGAGGCGTGGTAGTCGTACCAGTCGCGCCGGTCGTCGGCCACGTCGTCGGCCTTCTGCCACGCCTCGGGGACGAGCATCCGGAGGGCGTGAGGGAGGTCCCGGCCACCCTGCATCAGGAGTTCGAGGGCGTTGTCGACGGAGGCGGTGTCGGACTGGCCGGGGTCGTCGATGATGGGCGTGACCGTCTCCAGTTCCTCGTCCGTGAAGCCCTCGGCGTCGAGGTCCGCCTCGCGGGCGCGCATCCAGTTGACGTTGCCCTTGATGGTGTTGAACTCGCCGTTGTGGACGACGTTCCGGTAGGGGTGTGCGAGGTGCCACGCGCCGAGCGTGTTCGTCGAGAAGCGGGCGTGGACGAGCGAGAAGGTCGTCTGGAGGCGTTCGTCGGAGAGATCCTCGTAGTAGCTTCGGAGTTGGGTACCCTTCAGGAGTCCCTTGTAGACGACGGTCTCGCGGTCGAGCGAGCAGACGTAGAAGCGTTCGTGGTCGACGGCGTCCTCGACGGCCTGGCGGGCGACGTAGAGCGTGCGATCGAACGCCTCGCCGTCCGCGTCGCCCTCCGGTGAGACGAAGACCTGGGCGACGTGGGGTTCGGAGTCGAGGGCCGTCTGTCCGAGGTCGGAGTTGTCGGTCGGGACGTCGCGCCACGCGACGACGTCGAGGCCGTGGTCGGCGAACGTCGATTCGACGGTGTCGACGACTGCGTCGCGTTCCTCGGCGTCCTGGGGCAAGAAGAGTGCGCCGACGGCGTACTGGTCCGGGAGCGGGCCGACTTCGTCGGCGAAGAACTCGTGGGGCGTCTGGAGGAGGACGCCCGCGCCGTCGCCGGTGTCTTCCTCGGCGCCGGTCGTTCCGCGGTGTTCGAGGTTCGCGAGCAGGTCGAGACTGTCGTCGAGGATTCGGTGGCTTCGGCCGCCGTCGAGGTCCATGACGACCCCTACCCCGCAGTTCGACCGTTCCTCGGTCGGGTCGGCGAGGAGTCGGTGGTCGTCGGTGACGTCGTTTTCGCTCATACCACACCGTGACACTGCACACCATAAAACGCCTATCCTGATACCCTTAGTGTGTATAAGTACGCATTTTATGAATATTATCACCACTATTGTTCATCCAGAACGGAAGACTGCGCCGGTTTCGACGTCGCGTGCGACACTTTCCGTATCGCGGGGCGAGCAGGTGTCGACGCGAGTATCGAGCGACTATCCCGCCCACAGCGAGGCGACACCCCCGTCGAACCGGTCGGATGCCGCGCTCGTCGACAGGATTCTTCGTCCTTTAGGGCAGCTAAGGAAGGTGACCGAGTCGGTGGTCTGAGTCCGCGTGACGCGTTCGGACGGCGGCCGGACGACCGTGCACCGACGTCAGACCGGTGAAGCCGGTCCCGGTACGGTGAGGACCGCCGGCCTCTCTCGCTCTCGGGTCGTCAGTACGACTTCGCGAAGTAGGCCGTCTCTTCGGCGTCGTCGCCGCACATCGTACACTCGTCACCGATGGGGTCCTCGTCCTCGGCGAACGGGACCATGACGATCTCGGCGGCGATCTTCTCCTTGATGACCTCCTCGCAGGCCTCGTCGCCACACCACGGCGTCTTCACGTAGCCGCCGTGCTGGCCGATGGTTCCGAGGATCTGCTCGGGCGAGTAGGCCTCGCGGACGTTCTCTTCGAGGTTCTCCTCGGCGGTCTCGTACAGTTTCGTGAAGATGTCGTCGAGGTGCTCGTCGACGCCGTCGACGAGGTCGCCGCGGTCGACGACCTCGGTCTCACCGTCCGGACGGTGGACGGCGGTGACTTCCTCGTCTTCGACCTCGTTCGGGCCGATTTCGAGGCGGAGCGGGACGCCCTTCAGCTCCCACTCGTTGAACTTGAAACCGGGGTTGCGCTCGTCGCGGTCGTCGAGGTGGACGCGGAAGCCGGCCTCTTCGAGTTCGGCGGCGACCTCCGTGGAGTACTGGAGGACGTCCTCGCGGGTCTCCTCCTGCCAGATGGGGACGATGACGACCTGCTCGGGCGCGACCGTCGGCGGGAGGACGAGACCCTGGTCGTCGGAGTGCGTCATGATGAGCGCCCCGAGTGCGCGCCACGACAGCCCCCACGACGTCGTGTGGGCGACGCGCTCTTCCTCGTCCTCGTCGATGTAGGTGAGGTCGTAGGCCTCGGCGAACGACTGCCCGAGGTAGTGGGAGGTGCCCCCCTGGACGGACTTGCCGTCGGGCATCAGGGCCTCGACGGTCGTCGTCGTATCCGCTCCGGGGAACTTGTCGTGGGGTGGCTTGCGCCCGCGGAGCACCGGGATACCGAGGACGTCCTCGTAGAGGCGCTGGTACTGGTCGAGACGGGTGACTGTCTCGTCCCACGCCTCGTCCTCGCTCTCGTGGGCGGTGTGCCCCTCCTGCCAGAGGAACTCCTTCGTCCGGAAGAACGGCTTCGTCTCGGTGGCCTCCCACCGGACGACCGAACACCACTGGTTGACCCGTAGCGGGAGGTCGCGGTGGCTCCGGGTCCACTGCGCCATGTAGGGTGCGATGATGGACTCGCTGGTCGGACGGACGGCGAGGCGTTCTTCGAGTTCGTCGTGGCCGGCCTCGGTGACCCACGCGACCTCGGGGTCGAAGCCCTCGACGATGTCCTTCTCCTTCTCGAGGTAGCTCTCGGGGATGAACAGCGGGAAGTAGGCGTTCTGGACCCCGGTCGCCTTGAACCACTCGTCGAGGTGCTCCTGGACGGACTCCCACAGCGAGTAGCCACGCGGGCGCGTGACGATGAAGCCACCCATCCGCTCGGGCCCGTAGCTGGCGAGCCCCGCCTTCTGCACGACCTCGGCGTACCAGTCGCCGGTGCTGTATTGTTTGGACTCGGTGATACCGAGTTCCTGCTCGTCACTCATTACTAGAGTCGTCGCCACATGCGTTCTTAAATCCCGTGAAGCGCGTGTTTCGAACTGTGCTAAGACTACCCATACCACGAAGCTTATGTACTGTGGGTTCCTTTGACACGGTGTATGGGAGACACGAAGCGTGGTCGCGAACGGAAGGGCATGGACAAGCGCGAACAGCAGCAGATGCGTCTGGCCCGGCGCGAACTCGAAGCCAGCGAGGAACCGCCGGAGCCGGAGGACGACGAGTTGAGTATCGGCGACTAGTCCACCCACCGTTCGAGACCGTCACGTTCTCGTTTTTTCGTCACCCGTCGACCGCGAACGGACTCTCGCGCTCCGTCCACGCCCACCCGGGAAGCCGTGTCTGGACCCCCGCCGCGAGCGCGGCGTCGAGGTCGTCGACGCCGGCGGGCCCGTCCGTGTGCGAGCGGACGTCGGCGTAGTGAAAGGTGGCCTCGGCGAGCAGTCGCAACGGCTGTCCGCCGGCGACCATCGCGGCCAGTTCGCGCCCGAGGAGTTCGTCGACGACGAACCCGGGGTAGTCGTCCTGGACGTCGAGGTCACGCAGAATCCCGGCGAGGGCGGCGACGTTGACCGCCCGGTCGCCGTCCGCGAACACCGCGTCGATGGCGTCGTGGTACTGCTCGTCGTCGATGGACGCGACGTCGGTGTCGAAGTGCCTGCCGAGTTCGTCGCGGACGTCGTTGACGAGCGGAACGACTGTCTCCGCGCGGGCGTGAATCCGGTCGTACTCCTCGGCGACGGACTCCGGTGTGAGGTGCATACGCTACCCGTATTGCGAAGGCTTTTATATTGTGCGCCATCTAGCCACGAATAAGCGGGTTTTCGAAGGACTACTCCCCGCGGAAGCCCGGGCGTCGGCCCGGCGCGAACCGCATTCACCGATGACCCTCACAACCTCGCGGACGACGCTGTTACGTTCTGTCTGTTCCACACCTCGCGACGTGAGTCGGGAGGACAGCGACGGCCTCGTCCGCACCCCGACGACCCGCACTCGTTGACCATGAGCACGGTAGACCAGCAACTCGAAGAGATTCAGGATACGATAGAGAGCGAGATACCGCCGGACATCACCGTTACGGAGGTGAAGTACGAAGGTCCCGAACTCGTCGTCTACACGCGGGACCCGAAACAGTTCGCCCAGAACGGCGACCTCATCCGTCGTCTGGCGAGCAAACTCCGCAAACGCATCACGGTCCGACCGGACCCCGACGTCCTCACGCCGCCCGACCAGGCGCGTGCCGCCATCGAGGACGTCATTCCCGAGGAGGCCGGCGTCACCGACCTCGACTTCCACGAGGACACCGGGGAAGTCGTCATCGAGGCGCAAAAGCCCGGGATGGTCATCGGCCGACACGGCTCGACCCTCCGGGAGATCACCCAGGAGGCCGGGTGGACGCCGGAAGTCGTCCGGACGCCGCCCATCGAGTCCTCGACCGTCAAGAACGTCCGCAACTTCCTCAAACACGAACGCGAGGAGCGCCGCGACATCCTCGAGAAGGTGGGCCGACAGATCCACCGCGAGGAGATGTCCGAGGACGAGTACGTCCGCATCACGACCCTCGGCTGCTGCCGGGAGGTCGGTCGCGCGAGTTTCATCCTCTCGACGCCCGAAACGCGCATCCTCGTCGACTGTGGCGACAAGCCCGGTAGCGAGGGCGAGGTGCCCTACCTGCAGGCCCCCGAGGCGAACCCGCTCAACTCCATCGACGCGGTCGTCCTCACCCACGCCCACCTCGACCACTCCGCGTTCATCCCGCTGCTCTTCAAGTACGGCTACGACGGTCCCATCTACTGCACGGAGCCGACCCGTGACCTGATGGGCCTGCTCACGCTGGACTACCTCGACGTCGCGGCCAAGGAGGGCCGCACGCCGCCCTACGAGTCCGAGATGGTCCGCGAAGCCATCAAGCACTGCATCCCGCTGGAGTACGGCGACGTCACGGACATCGCGCCGGACGTCAAACTCACCTTCCACAACGCGGGCCACATCCTCGGCTCCGCCGTCTCTCACTTCCACATCGGCGACGGCCTCTACAACGTCGCCTTCTCCGGCGACATCCACTACGAGGACACCCGCCTGTTCAACGGCGCGGTCAACGACTTCCCGCGCGTGGAGACGCTCGTCATGGAGTCGACCTACGGCGGTCGCAACGACTACCAGACCGACCAGGCCGACTCCGAGGAGAAACTCAAGGAACTCATCAACGAGACCTACGAGAAGGAGGGGAAGGTCCTCATCCCGGCGTTCGCCGTCGGCCGCTCCCAGGAACTCATGCTCGTCCTCGAAGAGGCGATGCGCGAGGGTGACATCCCGACCATGCCCATCCACCTCGACGGCATGATCTGGGAGGCGACGGCCATCCACACGACCTACCCCGAGTACCTCCGCGACGACCTCAGAGACCGCATCTTCCACGAGGACGAGAACCCCTTCCTCGCCGACCAGTTCAACCACATCGACGGCGGCGAGGAAGAGCGTATGGACGTCGCCGAGGGCGAACCCTGCATCATCCTCTCGACTTCCGGGATGGTCACCGGCGGTCCCATCATGTCCTGGATCGAGCACGTCGGTCCGGACCCGGACAGCCGGATGGTGTTCGTCGGTTACCAGGCCCAGGGGACGCTCGGCCGCCGCATCCAGAGCGGTCGCGACGAGGTGCCCATCGGCGGCGGCGGCGGCCGCACCGAGCACCTCAAACTGAACATGGACGTCGACACCGTCGACGGGTTCTCCGGCCACGCCGACCGCCAGGGACTCGAAGACTTCGTGCGCACGATGAACCCGCGCCCCGAGAAGGTGCTCTGTGTCCACGGCGACGAACGCTCGACGCAGGACCTCTCCAGCGCGCTCTACCACGAGTTCAACATGCGGACGTTCGCGCCGAAGAACCTGGAGACGTTCCGCTTCCTCTAGGCGCACCCCACCCTCGACGGTTCTCGTTCTTTCGGCGCCGCCCGGCCGCTACACCGTGAGTAACGACTTTGCCGCTGCCCCCGAGACGACGAGTATGCGCATCGCACTCATCGCTCACGACGAGAAGAAGCCCGAGATGATGGAGTTCGCGGCCCACCACGAGGTGACCCTCCGGGAGTTCGAACTCGTCGCGACCGGGACGACCGGGAAGCGACTGATGGAGGTGACCGACCTCGACGTCGAACGCAAGGAGTCGGGACCGCTCGGCGGCGACCTGATGCTCGGCGGCGAAGTCGCCGCCGGCGAGTGCGAGGCCGTCATCTTCCTCCGCGACGTGCTCGACGCCCAACCCCACGAACCCGACATCTCGGCGCTCCTCCGCATCTGCGACGTCCACGACGTGCCACTCGCGACGAACCTCGCGAGCGCGGAGTACGTCCTGGAAGGGTTGCGGACGGACCTCGACTAACTGGACCCGGGCGCCTCGCTCGGGTCGGCGACCTCCCCTGACTCGGGGTAGACGCCCACCTGGTCGCACAGGTCGGCCAGCGGGCAGGCCTCGGGGTCGTCGAGACACGCCGGCTTGCGGGCCGAACAGTAGTCGCGGCCGAACTGGATCATCGCGGTGTGTCCGAAGCCACACTTCTCCGCGGGGACGTCGCGTTCCAGATACTCGCGGACTTCCTCGTGGTCGGCGTCCGGCGGCGCGAGACCCATCCGCCGTGCGATACGGTGGACGTGTGTGTCCACGGGGAAGACGCCCTCGCGTCCGCCCGCGAAGAGGAGGACGCAGTCGGCGGTCTTCGGCCCGACACCCTTCAGGTCGAGGAGCGTCTCGCGGACCGTCTCGGGGTCGGCCTGCTTCACCCACTCGTCGAAGCCGTCCGCGCCGCCGTACTCCTCGACGACGTGCTGGGCGATGTCGATTATCCGCTCGGCCTTCTGGTTGTAGAGTCCGGCCGAGGAGATGGTCTCGGCGAGTTCGTCGTGGGCGGCGTCTGCGAGCGACGACGCGAGGTCCGTCTCTCCCGACTCCGCGTCGCCGTACCGCTCCACCAGCGCGTCGTGGGCCGGTTGGCTCGCCACGTCGCTCGTGTTCTGACTCAGAATCGTCCGGACCAGACACTCGAAGGCGTCCTGCCCGCCGTACGTCTTCTGCCAGTAGATGTCGCCGAGGCGGTCGACGACCGCCTCAGCACGCGTCTCTGCGTCTTCGGCCGGTTCGAACGCGGCGGCCCGGCCGCCACCGTCCGGACCGCCGGAGATGTTCTCTGCTGGCTCCCCCGAACTCCGCTCGTCCGACATGGCTCGACGTTCCGTCCACGCCGGGTTAAAGCCGTCTCTCCCGGCCGCTCACGCTTCGACGGTGAGTGTGAGCGTCAACTTCGCCCCTTCTTCGAGGGCTTCGACCATCTCGCGGTCGAAGTCGGCCGCCGCCTTGTCGGCCTCGACCATGATGGTGCGCTCGTCGACGTAGGTGCTCGTCCGACCGACGGCGCCGCGTTCGCTGCCGAAGTCGAGGTCCGGGTGCCCCCGCCCGGTGACGATTTCGGTACGACCCGCCACCTCGAACATCGCCGTGATCGTCGCGTCCGGGTCCTGGCAGGCCGTCATGAACGTCGGGTCGAAGTCCGTCGGCGCGCGGTCCGCCTCGACGGCGAGGATGCAGTCCCCCGCAGGTGTGAGGTAGTCGTCGGTGGTGACCTCGAAGGTGCTCTCGTGCTCGGCGGTGACGTTCTCGTGGCCGTGCGCGTGGACGACTTCTTCGTGTTCCATGCTCGACGGTGCGGGGGCCACCCACTTGAGACCCATTCTTTTATACGCACGTCGAACCTCACCGCGGCGTAGAGACGCCGCGTGCCCGGGTATTGGTAGCTGTTTGCACGGTCGGGTCGAGCGCAAATTTTATAAGTCAGCATCGGCTACTGACTATTACCAGAACGCTACGGGCGTTCAGCACGCATCGCTCGAGAATGAACCGACGCTCTCCTCAATGGGATGTCGCGACACGTTCGAGCGATTGCTGCACAGCCGTCCGGGCGGGTATGGCACCGAGGTTCAACTAATGTCCGAGGAAAGTGAAACCAACATCGAGGTATCGAACGCAGACGAGCTCATTACTGACGAAGAACTCCAGAACAAGTCCAAGGGTCAGCTCATCAAGAAGGCTGGCCAGTTCCGCGACCGCCGGAACGAGCTCAACCAACTCGCGAGCTCCCGCGCCTCCAAGCGTGACGACCTGAACGCGAAGACGCGCGAGAAGGTCGACGAGGCCCAGGAACACCGCGAGAACCGTGACACGCTCAACGAGCGCGTCCAGGAGCACAAGGAAGTCCGCAACGAGCTGAACGCGGAGGCGAACGAACTGTTCGACCGCGTCGAGGACCTCAAGGAGGACCTCGAACTCGACGAGGGCAAGGACCTGGAGGAGCTCAAAGAGGAGATCGAACAGCTCGAGTTCAAACAGCAGACGGAAGTTCTCTCCTCCGAGGAAGAGCAGGAGCTCATCCAGAAGATCGAGAACAAGCGCGAGCAGTACCAGAGCCGCAAGGAGAAGCTCGAAGACTCCGGCGACCTCGAGGAACTCGTCGAGGAAGCCGAGGAAGTCCGCGCCGAGGCCTCCAAGCACCACGAGAAGGTGACGGAGCTCGCAGACCGCGCGCAGAAGCACCACAACGAGATGATCGAGGCCTACCGAGAGGCCGACGACATCCGTGACGAGGCCGACGAGATGCACGAGAAGTTCGTCGAGGCCCAAGAGGCCGCCGACGCACACCACGAGGCCTTCGTCCGCGTCCAGAAGCGCCTGCGCGAACTGGACAAGCAGGAAGAAGAAGAGCGCAAGGAAGAGCGCGAGGCAAAGCAGGAAGAGGCCCGCGAGGAAGCCGAGGAGATCTACGAGCGCTTCAAGGAGGGCGAGACCCTCGACACCGAGGACCTTCGCAAGCTCCAGAAGACCGGTCTCCTGTAATCCGGTCACTCTACTCTCCGTTTTCTCCCGTTTTCTCGCCGCGTAGTGGCGACGCCGTCGGTCAGCGTCGCCGCCGAGCGGACCTTTAACCACCCGCCGGCCGAACGCGGACCACATGGATACGACTGGCAAGCGACTCGGCCGACTCGCCCTCGCCCTTATCGGCGGCGTCGTCGGCCTGGTAGTCGGGTGGGTACTCTTCGTCGACTTCGGCGGGACGACCGGGCGCATCCTCGGCGTCCTGCTGGCGCTCGCCGTCGGGATTCTCGGTCTCCGGACCGCGGGCAACCTCGCGGAGAACGTCCTCGCGCCGTACAACGTCGCCGAGGTCGCCGTCGAGGGGCCGATCACCCGCGACGGCGGGAGTCCCCTGCCGACCCAACCCGGCGGCGTCCCGGCCGACGCCGTCGTCGAGCAGATCGAGCAGGCCGACGAGGACCGCAACGCCGACGCACTCGTCGTCCGGTTGAACACGCCCGGTGGCGAGGTCGTCCCCAGCGAGGACATCCGCGACGCCGCCGCGGCCTTCGACGGGCCGACCGTCGCCTACGCCACCGACACCTGCGCGAGCGGTGGTTACTGGATTGCCAGTGGGTGCGACCACGTCGTCTCGCGCGAGGGGAGCATCGTCGGGAGCATCGGCGTCATCATGTCGAACGTGAACGCGAAGGAACTCGCCGACAAGGTCGGCCTGGAGTACGAACGCATCGCCGCCGGCGACTACAAAGACGCGGGAATGCCCCTCAAGGAGTTCACCGAAGACGAACGCGAGTACCTCCAGGGCATCGCCGACGAGTACTACGAGCAGTTCGTCGAACGCGTGACCGCGGGCCGCGACCTCAACCCCGAGACGGTCCGGGAGACGGAGGCGCGGGTCTTCCTCGGTCCCGAGGCGAAGGACCGCGGCCTCGTCGACGAACTCGGCGACGAGGAGACGGTCGAGGACTACCTCGAAACGGAACTCGGTCGACCGGTCGAGACGCGGGAGTTCGTCCCGCCCACCTCGCCGGTCGAGCGCCTTCGCGGCGGTGCGGCGTCCGTGGCCTACGCCTTCGGCGCGGGGGTGGCGAGCGTCCTCGGGTCCGACGGCGCCTCCGGGTTCCGACTGCGGTAGGGAGTAGGGAGAGTTTTACCCGTGGGTGACGACGGTTCACTCAGCGAATGCATACCCTCGTGGTGTGTGTCGACCGGACGGGCGACGTTCCCCAGCGGACCGGTGTCCGGCCGCCCGTCGCCGGGTGGGAGGCGGTCCAGTCACTCGTCCTCGACTTCGGGGTCGCCGACCCCGAGGACTCGACCGTCAACTGCCTGCTCGAAGGCCTCCGGTTGACACGCGACCTCCGCGACGCCGACGAGGAGGCGACCATCGCCGTCGTCTCCGGGACCGCCGAGTCCGTCGTCGGCGCCGACCGCGCCATCGCCGACCAGGTCGACGAGTTGCTGGAGCGCTTCGACCCCGACTCGGCCGTCGTCGTCGTCGACAGTACCGAGGACGAGCGAGTCGTCCCCATCGTCGAGAGTCGCGTCACCGTCGACTCCGTCGACCGCGTGGTCGTCCGGCAGGCCCGCGACATCGAGTCGACCTACTACCTCCTCAAGCAGTTCCTCGCCGACGAGGAACTCCGCGGGACGGTCCTCGTCCCGCTCGGTATCGTCCTCCTCGTCTTCCCCGTGTTGCTCACGCTGACCGACAGCCTGGCGATCGCCGTCGCGAGCATCACGGCCGTCATCGGCGTCTTCCTCCTCTACAAGGGGATGAACGTCGACGAACACCTCGCGGACCTCCCGGCGGAGGCACGCGACGCGCTCTACTCCGGGCGCGTCTCCATCGTCACCTACGTCGTCGCCGGTGGGCTGGCCCTGGTCGGTCTCTTCGCGGGCGCCCTCGGCCTCTCGAACCTCCCCGGCGAGTGGGGCGAGTTCATCAGCACGATGGCGTTCGTCTACTACAGCGCGCCGTGGCTCGCGCTCGCCGCACTCGCGGCGAGTACGGGCCGCCTCCTCGACGAACTCATCCGCAACGAAGAGGTTCGGATGTCGTACCTCAACCTCCCGTTCGGAGCCGTCGCCGTCGGCTTCGTCGTCCGTGGGTTCTCGGCCTACTTCCTCGAAAAGGCCGGCGCGCTCCCGCCGCTAACGGTGCCCGCGATGGACGTCGGCGTCGTCTCGACGGAGACGTTCGTCCTCTCCCCGGAGGAACACCTCGCGGCCTTCGTCCTCGTCGGCGTCCTGATCAGTCTCGTCGGCATCCGCATCGCCCAGTCTCTCAGCGGCGAGGAGTGGGAAGAGGAGGAGTCCACCGAAGGAGACGGGCCGGAGGACGAGCGTGAGGAGCACCCGAACTGAGTGACGCGTGCGGTGGTGGCGAGTTCGTCGTGCCTTTATCCGCCGATACCGAAAGGTACCCATGAGTGACGGTCAGTGGGTGAGCCTCTTCTCGGGCGGCAAAGACTCCAACTGGGCGCTCTACCGGGCGTTGGAGGAGGGTCTCGACGTGGGCCGCCTCCTCACGGTCCACCCGGAGGGCGACTCCTACCTGTACCACGTCCCGGCGACTCGGCTCACCGGTCTCGCGGCGGAGAGCATCGGTATCGACCTCGTCGACGTCGAACCCGACGACTTCGAGGCCGAGTCGGTCACCGACTCCAGCGCGCAGGGCGACGCCGAACTCGAACCGATGGAGCGGGCGCTACGTGACCTCGCCGACGAACTCGATGGTGGACTCGCCGGCGTCACCGCCGGTGCCATCGAGAGCGAGTACCAGACCTCGCGCATCGAGGCGATGTGCGAACGCCTCGGCTGTGACCTCTTCGCGCCGCTCTGGCGACGCGACCCGCTCGACCTGGGGGCGGCGATGCTCGACGCTGGCTTCGAGATCACCATCCTGCAGGTCGCGGCGTACGGACTCGACGAGTCGTGGCTCGGGCGCACTCTCGATTACGAGGCGCTCGACGAACTCGCGACGCTGAACGAGGAGTACGGCGTCCACCCGCTCGGGGAGGGCGGGGAGTTCGAGACCTTCGTGACCGACGGCCCGCACATGGACCGACCCATCGAACTGGCGTTCGACACGGTGTGGGAGGGGGACCGCGGCCACGTCGAGATCACCGACGCGCGGCTAGCGGAGTAGGGGCGAGCAGGCGTCGCAGCGAAGTCGGCGGGCAGTCGCGACGCACGTTCGGAGAACTGGCTGTCCCGCCACAGGGGTCAGGTCACGCGGTACAGTGGCCGCGCCTTCGGACAAAAGGGTTCGCTCGGATTACTCGAGGTCGACGTCGGGCGTTTCGTTCGAGATGGTCGTGTGGGCGCCGATGAGTGCGCCGGCGAAGTCGATGTTCTCGAGGCGCGTGTTCTGGTCGATGATGGAGTCGCGGACGTCACAGTCGCGGAGCGTGGCGTCGGGGAAGACGACGCTGTTGTCCAGACTGGAGTTGACGACCTCCGCGCCGGACATCACGTGGACGTTCTCGCCGAGGACCGAGTTCTCGACGGTGGCGTCCTCCGCGACGAGGTTCTCGCCGCCGAGTTTCCAGGCGACGGCGTCGAGGTAGCTCTCGGGCGTCCCGATGTCGAACCACGCGCCCTCGAAGGTGTAGGCGAAGACGTCCTTCCGGGACTGGAGCCACTGGACGAACCAACCGGGTTCGTCGGGGTTCTCGCCGGCTTCGAGGTACTCGCTCAGGAGCGGGACCGTCTCCTCGGTGAAGCCGTAGCAGGCGATGGAGACGAGGGTGCTCTTGGGGTTCTCGGGCTTCTCCTGGAAGTCGACGACCTGGTCGCCGTCGAGGTCGACCAGCCCGTAGGACTTCGCGCGTTCGAGGCTGCCGACGTCGTAGGCGGCCAGCGACGGCGAGTCCTTCTCCTCGAAGAAGTCGAGGAAGTCCGCGATGTCGAAACTGATGAGGTTGTCACCGGCGATGACGAGCGTGTCGTCCTGGATGTTCTCGCGGTCGACGAGTTGGGCGAGCGCCCCGATGACGCCGAACTTCTCGTCTTCCTCGGTGGTCTCCTCGATGGTGAGCGTCGGTTTCTCGTAGTCGCGGTCGTCGAGGAACTCCGCGAAGTCGTCGGCGAATCGCTCGTTCGTGCTGACGTACACCTCGTCGACGCGGTCGTCCGCCTCGAGTTCCGAGAAGATGTCGTCGATGACGGTGGACTCGCCGACCGGCAGGAACATCTTGGGCCGGTTCTTGGTGATGGGCCACAACCGCGTCGCGTAGCCCCCGGCGAGGACGATAGCCTTCATACCCAATCGGTTTCTCCCTGTAGATAAGTCCTTTTTGCTCGCCGATTCGCCGTAAGAGAGAAGCGGGGACTCGACTACTCGATCTTGAACGCCGGTTCCTCGATACCCTCGTGTTTGCACTCGGGACAGCGCGAGGGAACGTTCAGCGGGTCGTCGAAGTCGGAGAAGCCACACTCCCGGCACTCCGGCGGCCGGACGAGCAACTCCTCGTCGGTGCCGTCGAGGCTCTTCGAGACGTGTTCGACGTGCCGGAGCGCCGCCCCGACCGAGATGCCGAACTCCTCGGAGAGTCCGCTCGGCGTCGCCGGTTCCTCGCGGAGGAGGTCGGCGATCTGCTGTCGGGTGGTCTGCTCGGTGTCCATACTGGGTGTACGCAGTCTATCGGTTTGTACGTCGTGGTCGACGCCTCAGAACCCGAGTCGCTCGCCGGGGTTCGTCGACATGTCGAGTCCGTCGCTCTCGGTCTCGCCGACGCAGACGAAGTCGTACGCCTCGTCCGTAAGGAAGACACCGCCGTCGCGTACCTCGACGTCGACCTCGGTGAGGTAGGACCCCTCGCAGGGGCCGAAGTCACAGTAGCCGGTCTCCTTCGAGAAGGTGGCGCCGTGTTTCGCGCAGACGAGTCGGTCGTCGCGCTCGGGGGCGCCGTCCCCGCGGTCGAGGTTCACGTCGGTCCAGTGTTGACACACGTTCTCCCAGGCGAAGAGGTGACCGTCGACGCGGACGAGGATGACTTCGACCTCCTCGCCGTCCGACTCGGCGGTGAACAGGAACGACCCCTCGTCGGGGACGTCGTCGGCCTCCGTGATTCGGGTCCCGTCGCTCATCGGTGACGAGTACCTGCTGGCGGGGTTTGAACGTGTCCGTTCACCCCGACGCCGGGACCGATTTAGTAGTGTTCGCGCTCGACCACGTCGTCGAAGGCGTCGGCGAGGTCAGCCGTGACCGGCCCCGGCGCCGGGAACGCCTCGCCGTCGACCCGGGCGACCGGCCGGACCTCCCACGTCGTGTTCGTGCAGAACACCTCGTCGGCCCGGCGGACCTGCTCGGGTTCGTAGAAGCCGGTCTCGACCGGAATCCCGCGGTCGTCGGCGAGGTCGAGGACCACGTCGCGGGTGATGCCGGGGAGGACCGGCCCGTCGAGCGAGGGGGTGTGGAGCGTCCCGTCGTCGACGAAGAAGACGTTGCTCGTCGCCCCTTCCGCGACGAAGCCGTCGACGTCGCACACGAGGGCCTCGTCGGCGGTCTCGGAGAGTTCCCGCCGTGCGAGGATGCCGTTCAGGTAGTTGTGTGTCTTCGCGCTCGCGGGAATCGCGGCGTCGGGAATCCGTCGCGTCTCGACGGTATCCACACCGGCGGGACCGTCCCACACGTCTGCGCCGTCGACGCCACCTCGTGGGAGGGGCTTGACCATCACGACGACCGTCGGGTCCTCGACGGGCCGGGGTGTGAGCTTTCCCTGCTGTGCTCCCCGGGTGACCGAGAGACGGACGTAAGCGTCGTCGAGGTCGTTCGCGGCGAGCGTCTCGTCCACGCGGGCGCGGAGGTCCGAACGGGAGAGACCGTGGTCGATGCCGAGCGTCTCGCAGGTCGCGTCGAGGCGGTCGGCGTGGGCGTCCCAGCGGAAGACGTCGCCGCCGTAGGCCCGGAGCGTCTCGAAGGCGGCGTCGCCGTACCTGAACCCGCGGTCGGCGACGTTCACCGTCGCCTCCGATTCGGGGACGAGGTCGCCGTCTACGTGGTACTGCACGTCTCCTCCACGAAGTTCCGCACCAGTCGTTTGCCGATTTCGAGACTCCCGGGGTTCGCGGGGTCGCCGGTCAGGATGCTCTCGGGGTGGAACTGGACGCCGACGTGGGGTTTCTCCCGGTGGCGGACGGCCATCAGGAGGTTCGCATCGTCGTCCGTCGTCGCCGTCTCTTCGAGCACCTCGGGGAGGTCCTCGCGTTCGACCGCGAGCGAGTGGTACCGTCCCACCTCGAAACGGTCGGGGAGACCGTCGAAGACACCACGGCCGTCGTGAGAGATGGTCGAGGACTTGCCGTGGACGACTTCGGGCGCCCGGACGACCTCGGCACCGTGGACCGCACAGAGCGCCTGGTGGCCGAGGCAAACACCCAGCACGGGCCTGTCGAGGTCGAAGACGTCCATCGAGATACCCGCCTCTCGGGGCGTGCCGGGACCGGGTGAGACCACGACTCCCTCGGGGTCGAGGTCCCGCACCTCGTCGAGTGTGATGCGGTCGTTGCGCCGGACGACGAGGTCGTCGGTCACCTCGCCCACGTACTGGACGAGGTTGTAGACGAAGGAGTCGTAGTTGTCGACGACGAGGATAGTCACTCGCCCTCCACCTCCAGGTCCGCCTCGACGGCGGCGTCGAGGGCGTTGACCATCCCCCGCGCCTTGTCGAGTGTCTCGTCGTACTCGGCGTCGGGGTCCGAGTCGGCGACGATACCCGCACCCACCCGGAGGTGGTACTCGTCGGCGTGGCGGACGAGCGTCCGGATGAGGATGTTGAACGTCGCGCGACCGTCGAAGCCGGCGATGAAGGCGCTCCCGGTGTAGGGGCCGCGACGGGTGTCCTCGACGCGGTCGACGAGTTCCATCGTCTTCGGTTTGGGCGCGCCGGTGATGGTGCCGCCGGGGAACATGGCCGCCACCGAGTCCCCGAGCGACGTCCCCTCGCGGAGTCGGCCCTCGACGTCGGAGACCAGGTGCATTACCTCCGAGTAGCGGTCGACGCGGCGGTACTCGGCGACGTCGACGCTCCCGTACTCGGAGACCTTCCCGAGGTCGTTACGTTCGAGGTCGACCAGCATCGCGTGCTCGGCGCGTTCCTTCTCGTTCTCGCGGAGGTCGGCTTCGAGGCGTTCGTCTTCGGCCTCGGTGTCGCCCCGCGGCCTGGTCCCCGCGATGGGTTCGGTTCGGACCCGTTCGCCCTCGCGTTCGAGGAGGAGTTCGGGGCTCGCGCTCACGAGGTCGACGCCGGGGAACTCCACGAGGCTGGCGTAGGGCGCGGGGTTCACCTCGCGGAGCGCGGCGTAGAGGTTGACGGGGTGGACGGCGGCCGGCGCGACGAGTCGGTGTGAGACGTTCGCCTGGAAGGTGTCGCCCGCGCGGACGTGTTCCTGAATCGTCTCGACCTTCTCGCGGAAGTCGGCACGCCCGCAGTCGCTCTCGAAGGTCGGGTCGGCACCGGGTGCGGGCGCGTCACCGACGTCGGGGTCGCCCTCGGTGACGCGGGCCGCGAGCGCGAGCGCCCGGTCACGGCCGCGTTCGAAGGCGGCGTCCGGGTCGTCGACCCGTGGCGCCGCGACGACGTAGAGCGGGTCGCCCGCCTCGAAGGGTTCGCGCCACGCGACGAGTCGGTCGTACGTGGCGACCTGGAGCATCGGGAGGTCGCGGTCGGCCGTCGCGCTGTCGGGGAGGGTTTCGAGTTCCCGGACCGCGTCGTAGGAGAGCCACCCGACGTGTCCGCCGGGGAACGGGACCGGGCAGGAACCCTGGGCGAGTGTGTCGGTCTCGAGGCCGTCGAGCGTGTCGAAGGCGCCCGCGTCCGCGACCTCGCTCAGTTCGGACGGAGCGACGCCGAAGTAGCCCCAGTCTGCGTCTTCGAGGGGGCGGCCCCTGCTCTCGTCGTCCTCGTCGTCAGCCGTGACGCCGCCGGTCTCGAAGAAGAAGGCGGGTTCGTCCCCGCGAGCGCGGCGGAACGCCTCGTACGGGTCGTCGACCGGGAGGTGGACCTCGACGGGGACGCGGACGGTCCCCTCACCCGCTCCGTCGGCGTCGCGGGCCACTTCGCGGAACGTATCGCGGGACGTGACGAGTCGGGCCGCGTCCGTAACCATACCCGAAAAGAGCGTCGTCGTCTCCCGTGATTCTTCCGGTCGGGGACGACTACTCGTGGCTCTCGAGACGGTCCTTCGCGCGCTGGACCCAACGCCCGACGCGCTTCTCCGAGAGGTCGACGTCCGCGGCGAGTTCCTCGGGGTCCGCCTCGGCGAGGTCGGCTACCGTCTCGACGCCCGCGTCTTCGAGGCGGTCGGCGTACGACGGGCCGATGCCCTTGAGAATCTCGACGCTCTCCGCACCTTCGCTGTGGGGCACCTCCTCTTCGGTCTCCGGTTCGATCTCGTCGACGTCGGTCCGCTCGTCGGCCTCGCCGGGTTCGGCGGCACTGGCCTCGGCCGTCTCGGCCCGTTCGGCCGGCGACACCTTCTCGCCCTCTTCGACGTGGTCCTCGACGAGCGACTCCGTCGAGGCCTCGGCGTCGGTACCGGCCGCGGCAGTCTGTCCGTCGTCGACTTCCTCCTCGGAGAGGGTCTCCGTCTCCCGCTCCGGTTCCTCGACTTCGTCGCTGGCGGGTGCGCCAGCCTCCGCCTCGGCGGGTTCGGCCCGTTCGTCGGCCGAGACTTTCTCACCCTCCTCGACGTGGTCCTCGACGAGCGACTCCGTCGAGGCCTCGGCGTCCGTCTCGGTCGCGACAGGTTCGTTCCCACCGGAGCCCCCGCGCTCGACGGTCACGTCGACGGTACTCCCCTGCTTCGACTCCTCGGTGCCGAGCCCGAGCAACGACTTCAACTTCGATAGCAGTCCCATTACGCGGCGGTAGAAGCGCCCTCCACTTAAAGCCGTGCCCGGAGTGTGGCGTTCATCGCGTCGACGGGGGCCGAGACGTCCGTCCACCGCTCGAAGGCGGCGACGCCCTGGAAGAGGAGCATCCACGCGCCGTCGATGGTCGTCGCACCCGCGTCGGCGGCCTCCCGGAGGAGTCGCGTCTCGAGCGGCGTGTAGACGGCGTCCATCACCGCGAGGTCCCCGTGGAGCAGGTCGGCGGGGACCGGTGACTCGTCTTCTTCCATCCCGACGCTCGTCGCGTTCACGAGCACGTCGGCGTCGGGGACGAGGTCGGGCAGGTCGTCGAGTGCGTGGCCCGTCCCGCCGACGGCATCGGCGAGTTCGCGGGCCTTCTCGACGGTTCGGTTGACGACGTGGACGTCGGCGCCCTCGTCGGCGAGCATGTAGGCGACGGCTCGGCCGGCCCCGCCCGCACCGACGAGGACGGCGTCCGACCCGGCCAGGGTGACGTCGTGGTGGGCGAACGCCCGGCGTGCGCCTTCGGCGTCGGTGTTGTGACCGGTGACGACCGGGCCGGTGAAGTCGACGGTGTTGACCGCGCCGATGCGCGTCGCGAGGTCGTCCGGTTCGACGTGGTCCAGCACGTCCTGTTTGAACGGGATGGTGACGTTCAGCCCGCGGATTCCGAGGGCTTCGGCGCCGTCGATGGCGTCGCCGAGGTCGGCCGGGTCCGGTTCGAAGGTGACGTAGCGGGCGTCGATGTCGCGTTCGGCGTAGGCGGTCTCGTGCATCGGCGGGGAGAGCGAGTGACCCACCGGGTTGCCGAGGAGTCCGTAGACGTCCATACTGGGAGGGTGTCACGGAGCGACGAAAAAGGCGCGGTCGCGAAGCGGTCGGCGCTCCCGGGGTCGACGTCCTGGGGCGGGTGGTCAGTGCCCGCCAGCCGTCCGCAGTCCGAGGAAGAAGACGTGGTAGACGAGGACGAGGATGAACAGTGCGTAGAAGACACCGCCGATGAGGAACGGCCGCGGGTTCATCGGTTCGTCGCCGCTGGAGTGCGCGCGGGCGAGGAGGATGACGCCGCTGATGACCGCGAGGATAACCGAGAACGCGTTGAGGAAGCCGGTCGTCCCCCAGTTGAGCGTCAGGTCCCAGTCGGTGAAGACGATACCGAGGGTGACCGGGAGCGTCCCCTGGAACGCCATCGCCCCGGTGATGTTACCGAGTGCGAGCGTGTCCTTGTCGCGGGAGATCCAGAGGACGGAGTTGAACTTCTCGGGGAGTTCGGTCGCGAGCGGCGCGATGAGGAGCGCGACGATGGCGACCGGAATACCCAGAATCTCCTT
Source organism: Halospeciosus flavus (assembly GCF_029814175.1). Classification (GTDB taxonomy): domain Archaea; phylum Halobacteriota; class Halobacteria; order Halobacteriales; family Halobacteriaceae; genus Halospeciosus; species Halospeciosus flavus. Next base: position 1,752,038 of record NZ_CP122312.1, read on the forward strand.
GGAGACCCACTTGACCTCGCTGACGAAGAGGTGTGCGCCGGCGATGATGATCGCGAGTGCGAACAGCGTCTGGAGCGCGACGAAGAAGAGGTGGGGGTTCTCACCGTGCTCGCGGGGGTCGTAGCCGAGTTTCGCCGCGAACCGTTCGAAGATGAGGCCGAGGTGGAGTTCGTCGAGGTCCTCGGTCTCGACGAGTTCGCCGCTCTGGAGCGAGAGGTAGAGGTAGAGGAGGTAGAGTCCGACGAGGGACGCGCCCATCACGAGTTCGAGCGTGCGACTGTGGACGAACGCCGCGGAGAAGGCGATGATGTAGCCGACGAGGAAGAAGGAGACGTCGCGCTTGGTGGACTTCTTGTTGAAGTGCATCTGGGCGCCGTGCATCCGGCGGTTGCGGAAGTAGTAGACGCTCCCACCGACGAGGAACATCGCGATGGTCGCGAGCATGAACGGGGCGCCGAGGATGGCGCCGACGCCGACGTGCGAGGCCGACTCGCCGCCCTGGATGATGGCCATGACGGGGATGAGTGTCTCGGGGAGTGCCGTCCCGACCGCGGCGAGGATACTCCCGGTCGCACTCTCGGAGACGCCGAGGCGGTGTCCGAGCCACTCGACGCCGTTAGTGAACACTTCTGCTCCGAGGAGGAGGAGCGCGAACGACCCGAACAGGAGGATCGTCCTCCCGACCGTGCCGTCGAGGAACGCCGGCGCGAAGCCTGTCATGGACGTGGATAGTGCCAAGGGCCTGTTAAGCGGTTCTATTCGTACCGACTTTCGACGCCCTCAAATTCCGGCCGCCGCTTCTCCCGCGTATGACTATCGGCATCGTCGTGAGTGAGGCGGACGAAGCCTCCGCACACGTCGGCGAACACCTCCGCGAACTCGGCGAGTGGGAGCGCGACGGCGACGCGCTCCGGGACGGCGACCTCGAACTCCGGACGTTCGAGGACCTCCACATCCACCTCGACGGCGTCGCCGAGGCGTTCGACGACCCCGACTACGTCGTCTTCGCCTCCCGCCACTCGGGGGAGACTGGCGCGTTGCTCACCGCCCACTTCACCGGCAACTTCGGCGAGGCGGAGTACGGCGGCGCGGACCGCGACCTCGCCGAGACCTGTCCGAACGCCGCTAAACACGTCCTCGACGCGATGGAAGACTACGCGCCCGAGGAGTACGAGGTCGGCATGGAGTGCACCCACCACGGCCCGACCGACGTCGGCGCGCCCGCCATGTTCGTCGAACTCGGCAGCGGCGAAGAGCAGTGGGCGGACCCCGACGCCGCCGAGGCGGTCGCCCGCGGCATCCTCGACCTCGACGGCGTCGACCCGACGACCGAGCGGACCGTCGTCGCCTTCGGCGGCGGCCACTACGCGCCGCGACCGACCCGCATCGTCCGCGAGACCGCGTGGGCGGTCGGCCACGTCGGCGCGGACTGGTGTCTGGACGACCTCGGGAAGCCCTCGGCACACCACGAGGTCGTCGCGCAGGCTTTCGAGAACAGCGGGGCCGAACGGGCCGTCGTCGACGGCGACCACCCCGACCTCGAAGTGACCATCGACGACCTCGGCTACGAGGTGCGCTCGGAGACGTGGGTCCGGGAGGTCGGCCGGACGGACCTCGACCTCGTCGACGCGCTGGAGTCGGACCTCGAACGCGTCGAGGACGGACTCCGCTTCGGTGAGTCGGCGCCGGACCACGACACCGACGAGTACGTCGTCCGCGAGGTCCCCGGAGACCTGTGGGACGCCGCCCAGGCGGTCGACCCCGAGGACGCGCTCGACGCCGTCGCAGCGCACGCCCTCGCCTACGAGACCGTCGAGTCGGGCAATCGCGTCCAGGGGCGGGCCGCGTTCGCCGGTGTCGACGACTACGACGCGATGGTCGACCGACTCGCCGAACTCCTCGACGAGGAGTACGAGTCGGTCGAGCGCGAAGCCGACCGGGTCGTCGCCCAGGTCGAGACGTTCGACCCCGCGAAGGCCCACACGCTCGGCGTCCCCGAGGGGCCGAAGTTCGGTCGGCTCGCCGCCGGCGAACCCGTGACCGTCGACAACCGGGAGATTCCCCCTGAGACGGTCCGTACGACCGAGACGAAGGAGTTCCCGGTGTAGCCACGCGAGCGTCTGACACCCGTCACACCCTGAGGGGAAAGGTCATTAAGCTTCGCCCAGTACGATAGAAGCAGAAATGGATTCGATTGTGCAGGATGCAATCGACGAGGCCGAGGAGGCGGAGGCAGAGGAGTCCTCCACCCCGGCCGCGTCCGGCCAGGGTTCTGGTTCCGGCGGGTCTGCGAGCGGTCGCATGTCCGACGAAGAGTTGATGGGGGTTCTCGAAGAGCTCCAGACGAACATCACCGTCGTCGGGTGTGGGGGCGCGGGCAGTAACACTGTCAACCGGATGGCTGAAGAGGGCATCCACGGCGCGAAACTCGTCGCAGCGAACACCGACGTCCAGCACCTCGTCGAGATCGAGGCGGACACGAAGATTCTGATGGGCCAGGAGAAGACCCAGGGCCGCGGTGCCGGGTCGCTCCCGCAGGTCGGCGAGGAGGCCGCCCTGGAGTCCCAGGAGGAGATCGGCGAGGCCATCAAGGGCTCGGACATGGTCTTCGTCACCGCCGGTCTCGGCGGTGGGACCGGGACCGGTTCGGCCCCGGTCGTCGCGAAGGCCGCCCGCGAGGCCGGCGCGCTCACCATCTCGGTCGTCACGACGCCGTTCACGGCCGAGGGTGAAGTCCGCCGGACGAACGCCGAGGCCGGCTTGGAGCGTCTCCGCGACGTCTCCGATACGGTCATCGTCGTCCCGAACGACCGCCTGCTCGACTCCGTGGGTAAACTGCCCGTCCGTCAGGCGTTCAAGGTCTCCGACGAGGTCCTCATGCGCTCGGTGAAGGGCATCACCGAACTCATCACCAAGCCCGGACTCGTCAACCTCGACTTCGCCGACGTCCGGACCGTCATGGAGAAGGGCGGCGTCGCGATGATCGGACTCGGCGAGTCCGACTCCGACGCGAAGGCCGTCGACTCCGTGAAGAGCGCGCTCCGCTCGCCACTGCTCGACGTCGACATCTCCGCGGCCAACTCCGCGCTCGTCAACGTCACCGGTGGTCCCGACATGTCCATCGAGGAGGCCGAGGGCGTCGTCGAACAGATCTACGACCGCATCGACCCCGACGCCCGCATTATCTGGGGGACCTCCGTCGACGAGGAACTCGACGGCACCATGCGGACGATGGTCGTCGTCACCGGCGTCGAGTCGCCGCAGATCTACGGCAACGAAGAGTCCAGCACCGAGCAGACCGCCCAGACCGGTCAGGACATCGACTTCGTCGAATAGTACCTTTTTTTACTCGTCGGGTGCGCCTCCGGCGCACCGCTCCTCGCAAAAAGCTACGCTAAAAAACTTCCCGCGCTCACTTCGTTCGCGCGGTGAACCACTCACTTCCGGGTCCTAACGGACCGCTCGTTCGTGGATGCTCGTAGTGGTCGCTCGTCCTCGTGAACGGTTGCCCCCAGCCAAAGCTACAACTTCCCCGCTCACCCACTGCACGGTATGTCCGACCCCACCACAGACGTCGACGTGCCGTCGCCGGGCGTCATGCCCGCGCTCGTGACGCCGTTCGACGCCGACGAGTCGGTCGACCACGACGCGCTCTCCGAACTAGTCGAGTGGACCGTCGAGCAGGGCGTCGACGGTCTCGTCCCCTGCGGGACGACCGGTGAGTTCGCCAGCATGTCGGCCGCCGAACGGCAGGCCGTCGTCGAGACGACCGTCGGCGCCGCCGACGGACGTGTCCCCGTCGTGGCCGGGACGGCCGCGACGACCGTCGACGAAGTCGTCCACCACACCGAGGCGGCCGCGGAGGTCGGCGCCGACGGCGCCCTCATCACCGACCCGTTCTTCCACTCCGCGAACGCACCCACCGGCAACGAGCGGTTCTTCCGGCGGGTCGCCGACCGGACGCCGCTCCCGCTCTACCTCTACAACATCCCGATGACCGCGGGCGACAGCGTGGCGGCCGAGACGGCCGCCGCGCTCGCCGAGCACGACGCCGTCCACGGTATCAAGGACACCAGCGGCGACTTCAGCTACTTCGAGGAGGTCCTCGCCGAGACGCCGGACAACTTCCGCGTCCTGCAGGGGTTCGACGACCACTTCGTCGGCGGCGCGGCGATGGGCAGCGACGGCGGCATCAACGCCCTCGCGAACGTCGTCCCCGACGCCTTCCGCTCGCTCTGCGACGCACTCGACGCGGGCGACGTCGCACAGGCGCGAGAGATTCAGCGCGACGTCCTCTCCCCGCTGTTCGCGACGTGCCTGCAGTACGGCTTCGCCCCGACGACGAAGGAACTCCTCGCAGCTCGCGGCGTCGTCGACGCGAGGACCGTCCGGCCCCCGCTCGTCGAACTCGACGAAGAATCCCAGTCGGCCGTCGACGACGTCCTCGACGACGCACTCGCCCGCCTCGAGTAGCGAGGCCGGATTCGCGCGCCGGCCGGAAGTACGAAAGATAGAAAAGTCGCGACCGCGAATCCCGACGCATGGACGTTCCCTTAGAGCTCTCTTCGTACACCAGGGTACTCAAACTCGCGAGTACCCCCGACCGGGAGGAGTTCTCCCAGGTCGCGCTCATCGCCGGCGCCGGCATCCTGCTCGTCGGACTGATGGGCTTCACCATCTTCGTCGTCATGAACGCCCTGCCGCCCTAGAACCATGTCGATATTCGCAGTCAAGACCACGGCCAGCCAGGAACAGACCGTCGCGAGCATGATCGCCAACCGCGAGGAACCGGAGATCCACGCGGTGCTCGCGCCCGAATCGCTCACGAGTTACGTGATGGTCGAGGCCGACGGCACCGCCGTCCTCGAACGCGTCATGGACGAGATTCCTCACGCGCGTAGTCTCGTCCCCGGCGAGTCCTCCATCACGGAGGTCGAGCACTTCCTCTCGCCCAAGCCCGACGTCGAGGGCATCGCCGAGGGGGACATCGTCGAACTCATCGCCGGCCCGTTCAAGGGCGAGAAGGCCCAGGTCCAGCGTATCGACGAGGGCAAAGACCAGGTCACCGTCGAACTCTACGAGGCGACGGTCCCGATTCCGGTCACCGTGCGTGGCGACCAGATTCGGGTCCTCGACTCCGAGGAGCGGTAACCACTCACTTTCCACCGCTTTTCCTCCAGGTTTCCGGCCGAGCGCCAGCGAGGGCGGAAAAGTGGGCGACATCAGATTCGGGTCCTCGACTCCGAGGAGCGGTAACCACTCACCTTCCACCGAGGTACCTCTTCCGCAGATTTTCGAACCGAACGTTCACGTAGGAGAGCGACGCCACTTCGCGGGGTGACGTAGAGAACGACCGTCGGGCGTCTCGCGGGAGTGCGCCACTGCGCTCGACGGGCGGTCGTGGCGCCTGTTCGCTACTCGTCGGCGTCGGTCGGTTCGTCGACGCCGATACCGAGTTGCTCCCGGAGTGACGCGATGTCGATCACGTCCGAGATTTCGTGTTTGACCTCCTCTCGAACCCGGATATCGTCGGCGTCGGCGTCGTACGCCCGGACGTACTGCGCGCGAGAGTGGGTGTCGAAGACGTGCTGGATGGCGAAGAAGCCCTCGGGGACCACCGTCCCACACACCCGACACTCGTGGCGCTCGTGTTCGTTCACCTGGTGAGCGACTAGTTCCTCGGCGCGTCCGAACGTCGACCCGCACGCAGCGACGGCGCACTCCCAACCGGACATGCGTGGACAGTACCGCGATTCCGCCAATAAGTGTGCCGCCTCACTCAGTTCTCGTGCGGTCTCACTCGACCACTGACGAGCGGAACTCGCGGCACTTCTGGTGAGCGAAGCTCGCCAACGTCACGCTCATTCTTCGCGTGACTTCTGGCGAACAGCGTTCGACAGCATCCCGCTCATTCTTCGCGGGATTGCCGATAGATGAGGTTGCGCTGAATCTCGTTGGCGCCCTCGTACACCACGGGAATCCGACAGTCGCGGTAGACGCGAGCGATACGCCGGTCCGAGAGGATGGAGCGCCCGCCGTGGAACTGCATCCCCTGCTGGGCGCAGTCGACCGCCGTCTCGGTGGACTTCGTCTTCGCCATCGCGGCCCAGAGTCCGGGGTTCTCGTAGTCGCGGACCTTCTTCGCGGCGCGGTAGTTGAGCGCCCGAGCGGCCTCGAACTCCAGGCGCATGTCCGCCAGTCCGTGCTGGACGGCCTGGAAGTCCGCGACCTGTCGGCCGAATCCCTCGCGCTCGTGGACGAAGTCCCACGCCTCTTCGAGCGCCGCGGCGGCGAGACCGAGACCGTGCCCGCCGACCACGACGCGGCCGTAGTTGAAGAACTCCGCGAGCATCATGAAGCCGCCGCCCTCCGAACCGACCAGGTTCTCGGCGGGGACGCGGCAGTCGTCGAGGACGACGTGCGCCTGCTTGGAGGCGCGCATCCCCATCTTCTCGGGGATGTGGTCGGCGTGGTAGCCGTCGGCATCCGTCGGGACCAGGAACAGCGAGTAGTCCATGTAGCGGTCGCCCGTGTCGGCGGTCTTCGCGTACACCGTCACCCAGTCGGCCTCGACGCCGTTGCCGATCCAGTACTTCTCGCCGTTCAGGACGTACTCGTCGCCGTCCCGTTCGGCCGTCGTCGTCATCGAGGTGAGGTCGCTGCCCGTCTCGGGTTCGGAGACCGCCAGCCCCGTGATGGCCTCGCCCTCGGCGAGCGGGCGGAGATACGCTTCCTTCTGTTCTTCGGTGCCGTAGGTCTCCAACATCTCGGCGCCGAAGCTCGCGAGCTGGAGCGTGAGCGCGATGCCCGCGTCCGCACGGTAGAACTCCTCGGCGATGGCGAGCATCTGGACGACGTCGAAGCCGCGACCGCCGTACTCCTCGGAGATGTCCTGGGCGACGAGGTTCGCCTCCTGCCCCGCTTCGAGCACCTCCCACGGGTACGCACCGGTCCGGAAGAACTCCTCGGCGTTCGGCGCGATGTGCTCGGCGGCGAACGTTCGCGCCTCTCGTTTCGCCTCGCGGGCGTACTCGGGGACGATATCCTCGGTAAGTAGTTCCATACCGGGATTGGGTGACCGTCGCACATAAACGCCACAGAACTCGCGACCCGTGGGACGGAGTTTCCCCGGCCCGAGCGGCAATCGCTAAAAGGCCGGGCCACCAAACGGGAGACGTGACTGGCTGCCGGGTCGACTTCCACGTGAAAGTGCTCGACGAACAGGTCGTCAAGCGGGCGAAAGCGCGCGGACTCGACGCCCTCGTCTACGCGCCACACTTCACCCGCCTCCCCGACGTCCGCGAGCGTGCCGAGCGCTTCTCGGACGACGAACTGTCGGTGATCCCGGCCCGCGAGGTGTTCACCGGTGACTGGCAGGACCGCCGCCACGTCCTCGTCCTCGGTCTCGACGACCCCGTCCCCGACTTCATCACCTTCGAGGGGGCGATGGCCGAGTTCGAACGGCAGGGCGCGGCGGTCCTCGTCCCGCACCCGACGTTCCTCTCGGTGAGTTTCTCGGCGTCGGACGTCGAGCGCTACGTCGACCTGATCGACGCCGTCGAGACGTACAACCCCAAACACCTCCAACTCCACAACCGCCGGGCCCGCCGCCTGGCGAGGAACCACTCCATCCCGGAGTTCGGTTCGTCGTACGCCCACCTCAGAGGGACCGTCGGCGAGGTGTGGACCGCCTTCGACCACGACGTGACGACGGAGGAGGCGCTCGTCGAGGCGCTCAGGACCGGCGCTTCCCGCGCCGTCGACCACCGAACCGGCGTCGCCCACCAACTCCGCCGCCACGCGGAGATGGCACACCTCGGCTACGAGAACACCTACGAGAAAGTCGACCGACTGTTGCTCTCGGGGATGGAGCCGACCCACCCCCGACACATCGCCTACGAAGGGCGATTCGACGACGTGCGCGTCTACTGAGTTCTACCGGCCCATCGCCGCCGTCGCCGTCGCGTTGATCCGCCCGAGCGGGTCCTCGATGCCCGGTGGGAGGAGGTGCGGGACGTAGTAGATGGCGACGGCGACGAGGACGAGTTCGAGGACCGTCACGACGATGGTGACGAGCGTCGCGTACTGGCTACTCGTCGTGACGCCGACCGGGAGGCCGAACTCCCTGTCCCACAGCGGGTAGAACAGCGCGATCCCGCGCTTGCTCCCGACGACGTCGAGCACGTAGTGTGTGACGACGCCGATCCAGACGTACTGGAGGTTGTCGAAGAAGAACGGGTAGGCGAAGAAGACGCCGACGAAGAAGACGTTGTGCAGCGTCTTGCGGTGTTTCCCGAAGTCCGTGTCGATGTCCGGCGCGAGCGCACCGAGCGTCACCGGGACGAGGACCGCCGCGACGGTGCGGAGCGTCTGGAGGTCCCCGTTCGGGTGGAGGACGTAGCCGAGTCCGACGGCGAGCAGGAGTCCGTTGAGGACGTGGTCTTTCTTGTTCATGCTCGGTCCTCCACTTCCGCCTCCACGTCGCGGAGGGCTTGCCGGGCGATCTGCTCTTTGATCTCCAGGCGGTCGCCGTCGAACTCGTAGCGCTCGACGGTCGTGTAGGTCTCGCCGCTCCCCCACTCGCCGCGGTGGGCGACGCCGACGTAGACGGTCCCCACGGGCTTCTCCTCGGTTCCGCCGGTCGGACCGGCGATGCCCGTCGTCGAGACGGCCCACGTCGTCCCGGCGGCGTCACGGGTCGTCTGGGCCATCTGCCGGGCGACCGGTTCGGAGACGGCGCCGTGTTCGTCGAGCGCCTCGCGGGCGACGCCGGCGTCGAGTTTGGCGTCGTAGGTGTAGGTGACGTGCGTGCGGTCGAAGTAGTCACTCGACCCCGGCACGTCCGTCAGGAGACTCCCGACGAGACCGCCCGTGCAGGACTCCGTCGTGGCGAGGGTCTCCCCGCGCTCGCGGAGCAGGTCGCCGAGGCGTTCCTCGACCGGTGGGTCGTCGGCGAATTCGTACATACTCTGGTGGTCGAAGCGGTCGGCAAAAGAACCTGCGGGCCTCGTGTCCGCTCGCGGACGTGACTGGGACACGGATTCGACCTCGGCCTCGGTCGCGGACTCAGACGGTGTCGCGGTCGGTGTAGGTGTAGCGGCGGGCGATGCGGCCCTCGTCGTCGAACTCGTGGAAGTCGGCGAATCCGAAGGAGACCGTCTCGCCGCCCTGCACGCCGGAGAAGCGCCCGCGAACCGCGACGGTGTCGCCCTCCGCGACGACCGAGACGACCTCGTGTTCGCCGTCTTCGAGGGGACGGCCCGCCTCGTAGAACTCGCGGAACTCGGCCTTACCCTCGATGGCCTCCTGGCCGGGACGCTCGTAGACGACGTCCTCGGAGAAGAGCGCGTAGAGGTCCTCGTAGGCCTCGTCGTCGACGTAGTCGTAGTAGTCGCGCACCGCGTTGGGGTCTGCGTTGCCGTCGCTCACGTCGGGAGGAACGGGAGACGGCTACCAAAGGCTGTCGAGTCGCAGTTCACTGGAGGTCCCGTCGGGCGAGTTCGACGTTCTTCACGTTCGCCTTCCACACGACGTCGAAGAGGTCGCCGAGGAGTGGGACCGACCCGAGTACCGCGTCGACGAGGACGTTACACGCCATCCGACAGAGCGTCAGTTTCCCGACCCCGAGGCGGGCCGCCTCGACGACGAGGTACAGGGAGAACAGTGCCGTCAGCCAGTCGCCGGCCACGGGGAGGAAGCCCACGATGCCGTCGATGCCCACCCGGTAGCCGACGACGGGGAGTTCGACCGCCTCGTCGAGGAGGTGTGCGATGCCGTCCATCCGGTCAAGTCGTCGCTCGACGTCCGTCACGGACGGAGTGAGGGACCGTCGCACCAAAGGTGTAGTGGCGCGGTGACGCAGTGGCGACCGTCCGAAGCGAAAGAGCCACGTCGCGGCCACCGTACGCCTCTCCCATGGAGTACCAGGAGCCGTTGTTCTTCCAACTGATGCAGTACGCCTCCCGCTCCGACCACCCCGACGTCATCGACATGGTGAGCGGGAACCCCGACTGGGGGTCGCCCGACGGCATCGGCGAGGGCCTCCACGAGTACGCCGACTTCGGCGGCGAGCGCTTCCAGTACCCGCCGAGTGAGGGGTTGCGCGACCTCCGCGAGGAGGTCGCCGAGCGCCGGAACGTGCCGGTCGAGCAGGTGATAATCACCAACGGCGGCGGGATGGCCAACACCCTCGGGATGGGGCGGGCGCTCGAACGCGGTTCGGGCGACGAGGTCGTCATGACGGACCCCGTCTACCCCTACTACCCGGGCAAGACGACCATGCTCGGCGGCGAACAGCGCTTCGTCCCGGTCGGCGCGGACGGGAGTCTGGACCCCGACGACGTCCGCGACGTCGCCAGCGAAGACACCGCCTGCATCGTCGTCAACACGCCGAACAACCCCACCGGGAAGGTGTACTCGGAGGAGACGCTGGGCGAACTCGTCGCCATCGCCGAGGAGTACGACGCCATCCTCGTCTCCGACGAGGTGTACGACCACTTCGACTTCACCGGGGAGTTCACCTCCGCGCTAGAGTTCGACTCCGAACACCGCATCGTCACCAACTCCTTCTCGAAGACGTTCGCGATCACGGGCTTCCGGGTGGGGTACGCCGTCGTCCCCGACCCCCACGTCGACGCCGTCCGTGCGCGGAATATGCTCACGAACGTCGCCACCACCCGCCCCGGGCAGTACGCCGTCCTCCACGCCCTGCAGACGACCGACCCGGCCTACTACGAGGCCAACCGCGAGGAACTCCGCGAGCGCGTCGACACGTTCACGGACGCTCTCGACGCCGCCGACGCGGAGTACACCCGACCCGAGGGCGCCTTCTACGTGATGGCGAAGTTCCCCGACTTCCCCGGCACCCTGGAGAACGTCTACGACCTCGTCGACGAGGCGGGCGTGGCGGGGATGCCTGGCAACGGCTTCGGCGACTCGGCCGACGAGTGGGTCCGATTCGCCCTCGTCACGCCGCGCGTCGAGGAGGCGGCCGACCGCCTCGCCGACTACTTCGCGTAACGCGGAAGCGACGGATACACCCGTCCCGGATTCCGACCACGAGATATGGACGAAATCGAGGTGGAGGCGGTCGACTCCCTCGGCGAGGACGTCGGTGTCTCGGCGGGGACCGCCGACTACGTGCTCTACGGCGGGAAGGGCGGCGTCGGGAAGACGACGATGGCGGCGGCCACCGGTCTCGCCAGCGCGAACGCCGGGACGCCGACGCTCGTCGTCTCCACCGACCCCGCACACTCCCTCTCGGACACCTACGAGACCGACGTCCCGAGTTCCCCGGGGCGAATCCGCGACGACGTCCCCCTCTACGCGGTCGAAATCGACCCCGACGAGGCGATGCAACAGGCCCAACTCTTCGACGAGGAGGGCGGACTCTCCGGTCCCCTCGGTGGGATGGGCGACCTCGGCGGTCTGTTCGGCGGCGGTGGCGGGGGCGCGGGCGGTGCCGGCGGAATGGGCGGCGACGGGGGAGTGGGCGGCCCCGGCGAGACGGGCGGCGGCGCGGGTCCGATGATGCCCGGCGCCGACGAGGCGGCGGCGATGCAACTCCTCTTGGAGTACCTCGACGACGACCGCTTCGAGCGCGTCGTGGTCGACACCGCGCCGACCGGCCACACCCTCCGACTGCTCGAACTCCCCGAACTCCTCGACTCGATGGTCGGTCAGATGGTGCAGTTCCGCCAGCAGATGAGCGGGATGATGGACCAGGTGAAGGGGATGTTCGGCGGCGGCGAAGAGGAACCCCAGCAGGGCTTCGGCGACCTCGACGAACTGAAAGCGCGCATCGAACGCCTCCGGTCGGTCCTGCGGGACCCCGCGCGAACGGACTTCCGTATCGTGCTCGTCCCCGAGGAGATGAGCGTCTTCGAGTCGAAGCGCCTCCGCGCCCAACTCGACGACTACGGGATTCCCGTCGGGACGGTCGTGGTCAACCGCGTGATGGAACCCCTCGCCGACGTGACGGAGGTACCCACCGGCGCGGAGTTCGTCTCGCCGAACCTCGACTCCTGTGAGTTCTGCCAGCGACGCTGGGAGGTCCAGCAAGACGCGCTCACCGAGGCCCAGGACCTCTTCCGCGGCCACGACGTGAAACGCGTCCCCCTCTTCGCCGACGAGGTGCGCGGCGAGCGGATGCTCCGCGTGGTCGCGGCCTGTCTGGAGTGACTATTACCTAACACGTTTCGGTACCGCCCCCTCCATCGATCCTTCAGTAACGTTCCTGATTCCGCACCTTTTTTGTGTATCGTTGATACGGCTGAGATACATGCTCTCTGGCATACCGCTCGTCTTGTTGTTGGCCGCCGCGGTGGCGTTCATCGTCGTCGCGACGGCGAAGTTCGACCTCCACGCGTTCTTGACGCTGCTCGTCGCCGCCTACGGGACCGCCCTGATCGCGGGGCTGAACCCGACGAAGGCGGCGTCGCTCGTCACGGACGGCTTCGGGTCGACACTCGGCTACATCGGCATCGTCATCCTCGCGGGGACCATCATCGGCACCGTCCTGGAGAAGTCCGGCGCGGCCATCGTCATCGCCGAGACCATCCTCGGGTGGGTCGGCGAGGAGTACACCACCGAGGTGATGGCCGTCACCGGCGGCGTCGTCAGCATCCCGGTCTTCTGTGACTCCGGGTTCGTCATCCTCTCCGGGCTGAACCGCTCGCTCGCCGAGCGGTCCTCGCTCTCGCTGTCGACGCTCGCCGTCGCGCTCGCGGGCGGTCTCTACGTCACGCACGTCTTCGTCCCGCCGACGCCCGGCCCCATCGCCGCGGCCGCCATCCTCGGCGCCGACGTCGGCCTCGTGATGCTCGTCGGCATCCTCGTCAGCGCCCCGATCATCGCGCTGGCCTCGGTGTGGGCCGAGCGCGTCGCCTCGCGCTTCCACATCGACCCGTCGCCGGACATGACCGTCGGCGAGATCAAAGAGGAGTACGGCACACTCCCCTCGCCGGCCGCCTCCTTCGCGCCGCTCGTCGTCCCCATCGTCCTCATCGCCGTCGGGAGCGTCGCGGCGTTCCCCAGCGCGGAGAACCCCGCCTTCGTCCACGGCGCGCTCCAGAACTGGCTACTCTTCGTCGGTGACCCCGCCGTCGCGCTGTTGATCGGTGCGTTCGTCGGCTTCGCCATCGTCCCGACGTACACCGACGAGGTCACCAGCGAGTGGGTCACCGAGGGGCTGACCAACGCCGCGGTCATCCTCGCCGTCACCGGCGCCGGCGGTGCGTTCGGCAACGTCCTCGGTGCACTGCCGCTCAAGGAGTTCGTGAGTTCGACGTTCGGCGGACTCGGCATCGGCCTGCTCGCCGCGTTCGTCATCGCCGCCGCGCTGAAGACGACCCTCGGTTCCTCGACGGTCGCCATCCTCACGACGTCAAGTCTGATCGCCCCCCTGCTCGGTCCGCTCGGTCTCGCCTCGCAGTGGGGGTCCGTGTTCGCCGTCCTCGCCATCGGCGCGGGCGCGATGACCGTCAGCCACGCCAACGACTCCTACTTCTGGATCATCACCGAGTTCTCCGACATGGAGGCCGCGACGGCCTACCAGGCCTGGACCGCCGCGACGGCCGTCCTCGGCGTCGCCAGCATCGTCTGGATCCTGGTCCTGCACAGCGTCGTGCCGACCGTCCTCTGAGACGGTCGCACTCTCCCGACGAAACAGTTGAACGATTGTACAACCGTTCAACTGACGGTCGACTACTGCTCGGGCACCAGGAAGATACGCAGGTCGTTGACGTTCGTCCCCGTCGCGCCCGTCTCGACGAGTGCGCCCTCGTCGGCGAGGAACGGGTAGACGTCGTTCTCCTTCAACGCGTTTCGTGCGGCGCGGCGGTCGTCGAACGGCCCGTCCACGAGCGCGCCCGCGGCGTCCGTCGCGCCGTCGATGCCGTCCGTGTCGACGGACGCGAGCACGCCCAACTCCTCGGAAAGTTCGAGACCGGCCGAGACGGCGAACTCCTGGTTCGGCCCGCCTTCCCCGCCCTCGCCGCGGACGGTGACGGTGGTCTCGCCGCCCGCGACGACCGCGACCGGCGGGTAGGTCGGCAACCCGGTGCCGGCACACTCCTCGGCGACGGCGACGTGGGTCTTCGCGGCCTCGCGGGCCTCACCTCGCACCCTGGACGAGAGGATCAGGGGGTCGTAGCCCGCCTCGGCGGCGACGTCCGCGGCCGCTTCGAGCGCGGTCAGCCCGTCCGCGAGGACGTGCGTTGAGACGCGTTCGAAAATCGGGTCGTCCTCTCCCGGCGTCTCGTCGAGCGGAGCGACACGAGGCTCGGGAGCGCTTCGCTCTCCCGGCGTTTCGTCGTGCTCGCCTCGGGCGCCGAGTTCGAGGCGTTCGCGGACCGCCTCGGGCACCTCGACGTCGTAGTCGTCGAGCACGTCAAGGGCGTCGCGGAACGTCGAGGTGTCGGGGACGGTCGGCCCGCTGGCGATGACGTCGAGGTCGTTGCCGACGACGTCGCTGAAGACGAGCGTGGCGACGCGGGCGGGCGCGAGCGTCCGGGCGAGTTGGCCGCCCTTCACTGCCGAGAGGTGCTTGCGGACGGCGTTCACCTCGTGGATGGTCGCGCCGCTGGCGAGCAGGGCGTCGGTGGTCTCCTGCAGGTCGGCGAGCGAGATGCCCGGCGCGGGCGCGGCCATCAGCGCGCTCCCACCGCCCGTGACGACCGCGAGGACGAGCGTCTCGTCGTCGGTCCGGCGGGCGGCGTCGAGCAGGCGCTCGGTAGAGTCGACACCGCGCTCGCTCGGGACGGGGTGGTCGCCGGGGAGGACTTCGACGACGTCGGTCTCGACCGGGTCGTCCGTGACGACGACGCCGTCGGCGAGGCGGTCGCCGAGGACGGCTTCGAGCGCCGCGGCGACGTGGGCCGCCGCGTTGCCCCCGCCGAGGACGACGACCTCGTCGTAGTCACCGAGGTCGAAGGTCTCGCCGGCGACGTCGAGGGTGTCGCCGTCGAGGGTGACGTGTTCGCGGACGACGACGTCGGGACGCGCGGCCGAGATGCCGGCCTCGACGCAGTCGAGTGCCAGTTCGTGGACCGGTGAGTCGACGAGTTCGTCGCGGTTCTGAATCATCGTCGTCACACCAGGCGGAGCGCGAGGCTCACGATCTTGTCGCGGATGCGGTCCGGCACGAAGCGCGCGAGCACGCCCGCCTTCCCGACGGTCCCCACCGGGTAGCGCGGGTCGGGGTTCGGACTCACGGCGGCTTCGAGGACGACTTCGGCGACGTCCTCGGGTCTCGACGCGCCCGCGTCACCGGTCGAGTGGTAGTCGCGGAAGAGTTCGTAGACGTTCGCGTAGGCACTCGTCTCGTCGATCTCCTCCTGCTCCTCGCGGACTCGCTTCGAGAACTTCGTCTCGACGGGGCCGGGTTCGACGAGCGCGACGTCGATGCCGTGCTGGTCGACCTCGTTGCGGAGCGCGTCGCTCATCGCTTCGAGGGCGAACTTCGAGGCGGAGTAGGTGCCCATCCCGGGGAAGGAGACGCGGCCGGCGACGCTGGAGAGGTTGACGATGGTCCCCTCCTCCTGCTCGCGCATGTGCGGGAGGGCGGCGCGAATCAGGCGGTGTGGCCCGTAGACGTTCACGTCGAACTGGCGATTCAGTTTGCGCGTGGGGACGTCCTCGACGGTGCCGAACTGGCCGTAGCCGGCGTTGTTGACGAGGCAGTCGAGTCGGCCCTCCTCGTCGACGAGGTCGTCGACGACGGTCCGACAGCGCGCGGGTTTGGTCACGTCGAGCGACTCGGTGACGGCGCCCGCGTCGGCGAGGTCTTCGACGTCGTCGGTGTCGCGCGCGGTGGCGTAGACGGTCCACTCCTCGTCGAGGAACGCGTGGGCGGTCGCCCGGCCGATGCCGGAGGAACAACCGGTGATGAGTACCGTTCGGTCGGTCATACCCGACCGGTCGCACGGGTGGGAGTTAAGGGTAGGCGAAAGGGAAGAGAGCGGAGTCGGCGGACCGGCGTCAGGTCGGGACCTCGGTGACGAGGTCCTCCGCGTCCGAGCGCGAGACCTCGCGGTCGTGCTGGCGCTCGGCGTGGTCCATGTAGTGGTGGACGAGTTCGTCGACGTTGTCCGTCTGTACCACGAAGTCGCAGTCGTGCCCTGCGTCGGCGCAGGCGACGGTTTTGACCATCGGTGTACGACCTCCGTCCGAGACTGCGAAGGGATGGCCGGTAAAGGTAGTGGCGGGGGAGGGGGCGTGGCGGAGGGTGGACGCGAGCGCTACTTCAGCCGACCCACGTCGCGGTCGGCCAGTCGCGTCGGTTCCGGAAGCTTGTAGCCCGCACAGAGCGCCTCGACGAAGTCGACGGCCGTCTCCTCGTCCACACGGTGGCCCGGACTCACGATCAAGGGGTTGACGTGTCGCTTCTCGGGGTTCGGGTACTGCCGGGACTGGAAGGCGTAGCCGATGACGTCGCCGGTGGGCGCCTCCACCTCGTCGTCGGCCTCGATGGCGACGCGCTCGCCCGCCTCGAAGTACTGGTCGAGCGACTCGCGGGGTTCGCCACAGAGGAGGCTCTTCGCGACGCCGATGGCCGGTGTGTCGAAGACGACGCCGACGTGGGTGGCGATGCCCGCCTGCCGGAAGTGGATGCGCCCGCTCCCGTCGAGGACGAGCAGGTCACCGGGAACCGAGAGGTTCTGTAGCGCGTCGACGATGGCGCCGCCCTCGCGGAACGCGAGGAGCCCGGGGATGTAGGGTATTTCGAGGGGTCGACGGCCCACCGCGCGCTCGACGACAGCACCGTCCTGAATCGCGACGGCCGCGCTCACGGCCTCCTCGTCGTCGACGAACGCCTGGTCGATACCGACGACGACGGGCGGCCCCTCCGGGTCGTACGCCTCGGCGGGGCCGGCCGAGAGCGTCTGCTGGCCCGCCTCGGGAGTGCGGTCCTCGGGCGGGTCGTCGAGAGCGACGTCGGCGGGGGCGAAATCGACGTCGTCGGCGAAGACGGCGTCCGCGACGAGGTCGCGCTGGAGTTCCGCCATCTCCTCGTGGGTGCGGTCGGGGTCGGGGACGTACTCCGAGTGGACGACCTCCACGGCTCAGAACCCTCCGCGGCCGGGACCGTCGCCACCGCCGCCGAACTGGAGTTGCTGGGGCGCGCGCTCGCCCTGCTCTTTCAGGTAGAGACCGTAGAGCAGGCCGATAGCCAACCCGGAGAGGTGGGCGAAGTGGGCGACGCCACCGCCACCGGTGCCGAGGTTCGTCGTCGCAACGAACACCGTGTAGGCCGCGAAGCCGAGCGTAAGTAGCCACAGGGGCATCGGGATGACGAAGTAGAGGTACACCCGAAGCCCGGGGTTCAGCACGGTCAGGACGCCCATGATGGCCATGATGGCGCCGCTCGCGCCGAGGACGGCGGTCAGCCCGGGCATGCCGAGCAGGAGGGAGACGCCGACCTGAGCGAGACCGGCGGCCGCGCCGGCGACGAGGAAGAGGAGGGCGAACGTCGACGAACCGACCCGACGCTCGACGACGGGACCGAAGAAGTACAGCGCGATGCTGTTGAAGACGATGTGTGTGAACCCGCCGTGGGCGAAGATGGAGACGAGCCACGTCCAGACGTACAGCGGGTTCGCGGAGTTGACCGTGAAGAGGTTCGCCCACGCCATCGTGTTGACCGGGATACCCAGGAGTGGCGCGAGTCCGTACTGCGCGAGGAACGTCACCCACATCAACCCGAGGAAGAGGTAGGTCACGTTCCCCCGGAAGTACGAGAGGACGCCGCCGGGGCCGGTGTCGACACTCATCCGTCGCTGACCGGTAGTCGTGCGCCCCGAACTCGACGCCTCGGCCTGCTCGCCCTGGAAGACGCCGCTGGGGTCGTTCCACTCTTCGAGTCCCGGGCAGGCGTGGTTCTCGGGAAGACGGTGCTCGCTGCAGAAGGTGCCGCCACAGAGTCGACACTGGTACGGCATCCCCACCTCCGTCCCGCACCTGTCGCAGGTCGCCATTACTTCGGGGTTAGGGACCGCTCGGGATAGGGTTTTGGAAAGGGGGACCGACGACCCGCGGCGTCGCCCGTCAGGACCCCGCAGAACCCCCGGCCCCGCAAAGTAAAGGGCGCGCCGTCCCCAACTCGAACTATGCAGCGTTACGAACGGAAACAACTCCTCGAGCGGGCCGAGCGCGAGAGCGCGACCATCGGTGCCTCCATCCCCGACGAGATCGAGGTGCAGAACCGGGAGTTCCCGCTCCGGGAGTTCGTCTTCAAGGTGAAGCGCCTCGACAGCGTGCCCGCGGAGAAACAGGAGGAGGTCGCGGAGGCGAAGAAACTCCTCCGCCGCGAGCGCAACGACCGGAAGGAGCGCCTCGAAGCGGCGTCCATCACGAAGGCGGAAGGCGAGGAGATCGTCGAGGCCATCGTCGGTATCGACCGGGCGCTGAACGCCCTCGAGTCGCTCGGCCCGACGAACATCGAACAGGAGGCCAGGGCCAAGGAGGCCGCCGACACGAAACGCTGGTACAGTTTCGTCGGCGACGTCCTCGGCTGGGACGACGGGAAGAACCGACACACACGATGAGCCGGAACGCCGAAGTCGCCGAGCGACTCGAAGAGATCGCCGACCTCTACGAGGCGAAGGACGTCGGCTACAAGCCGAACATGTACCGGCGGGCGGCCTCGAACGTCCGGGACTACCCCGAGGCCATCGAGGACCTCGCCGAGGAGGGCCTCGACGCCGTCACCGAGATCGACCAGGTGGGCGACTCCATCGGCGAGAAGATCGTCGAGTACATCGAGACCGGGTCCATCGAGCGCCTCGAAGAACTGCGCGACGAGTTCCCCGTCCGGATGCAGGAACTCACGAGCGTCGAGGGCGTCGGCCCGAAGACCGCCGGCGAACTCTACCAGAAACTCGGCATCCAGAACCTCGACGACCTAGAGGAGGCCGCCCGGAACCAGGAGATTCGCGAACTGGAGGGGTTCGGCGCGAAGACCGAGGAGAACATCCTCGACCACATCGAGTTCGCCCGCCAGGCCCAGGAGCGCGACCTGCTCGGCGACGGACGACCGCTCGCCGACGACGTGAAGGCGTTCCTCACCGACGTCGAGGACGTCGAGCGCGTCGAAATCGCGGGGTCGACCCGGCGCTGGCGACCCACCATCGGCGACATCGACGTCCTCGTCGCGAGCGACGCCGGCGAGTCGGTCGGTGAGGCGCTCACCGAGTGGGACCGCGTCGAGGAGACCATCGAAATCGGCCCGACGAAGACGAGCGTCCGGGCGAGCGGTATCCGCGTCGACCTCCGGGTCGTCGTCGACGAGGAGTTCGGTTCCGCCCTCCAGTACTTCACGGGGAGCGCGGACCACAACATCACCCTCCGCAACTACGCCCTCCGGAAGGACCTGAAGGTCAACGAGTACGGCGTCTTCGACGTGAGCGACGTCGAGGACCCCGAATCCGGACAGCGCGTCGGCGAACGACTCGCCAGCGAGACGGAAGAGGCCGTCTACGACGCACTCGACCTCCCGTGGATCCCGCCCGAGATTCGCGAGGACCGTGGCGAGGTCGAGGCCGCGCAAAACGACGCCCTCCCGGACCTCGTCACCCTCGACGACTACCGCGGCGACCTCCACACCCACACGGACTGGTCGGACGGCGACTACACCCTCGAAGAGATGCTCGACGCCGCCGAAGAGCGCGGCTACGACTACTACGCCGTCACCGACCACGGCGAGGGTCCGGGCGTCTTCGGCGACACCGGTCTCGCCGACGACGACGTCCTCGACCAACTCGACGCGGTCGAGGCGGAGGCGGCGGACCGCGACGTCGAGGTGTTCACCGGCATCGAGACGAACGTCGACGCCGACGGGAACGTCGTCGAGGTCAGCGACGACGTCCTCGCGGGGGTCGACATCGTCGTCGCCTCCCCCCACAGCGGTCTCGGCGAGGACGGCGGCGACCAGACCGACCGCCTCGTCGCGGCCATCGAACACGAACACGTCGACGTCCTCGGCCACCCGACGGGCCGCCTCATCAACGACCGCCCGGCGATGGAACTCGACCCCAGCGAACTCGGCGCGGCAGCGGCCGAACACGGCGTCGCCCTCGAAATCAACAGCAACCCCCACCGCCTCGACCTCTGGGGCGAACTCGTGAAGGTCGCCGTCGAGGAGGGCGCGACCGTCACGGTCAACACCGACGCCCACAGCCCCAGCGAGTTCGGCTACACCGAGTACGGCGTCCACACCGCCCGCCGCGGGTGGTGTGAACCCGACGACGTCCTCAACACGTGGGACGTCGACGAGGTCCGGGACTTCCTCGGGTAGCCGGAAGTGACCGACCCCTCTACCGTCTCCGAACCCACCCCGGACGACACCGCCCTCCTCTGCGACGTGATGCTCGGCAGTCTCGCCCGAATCCTCCGGATGTGTGGCTACGACACCGCCTACGCGCTCGACCGGGGTGTGGAAGCCGACGACCGTCTCCTGAGAATCGCCCGCGAGGAGGACCGCCTCGTGCTCACCCGCGACGTACAACTCGCCGAGCGGGCGGGCGAACGCGGCGTCCTCCTGCGCGCTCGAGACACCGACGACCAACTCCGCGAACTCGCGGAGCACGGACTCGCCCTCGCCCTCGACGAACCCGAGCGGTGTAGCAAGTGCAACGGGCGGGTCGAACGGGTCGGTGACGGCGAGTTCCCCGACTACGTGCCCGACGACGCCGACCCGGTGTGGCGGTGTCGCGACTGCGGGCAGTACTTCTGGAGGGGGAGCCACTGGGCGGACGTACGAGAACGACTCGAAGACGTGTGAGAATCAGTCGCCGTGGTTCGGCGTCCACTCGTCGCAGGCCTCGACGTCGTCCATGAGTTCGTCGTCGAGACCGCAGTAGGGCTGGATACCGTTCTCGGTGCGGACGTAGTCGAAGTGCGCGCAGTTGCCGCAGTACCGGTCGGGTCCTGCCTGTGCACCGCCCGATTCTCCCGAGTCGAGCGGTGAGGAGATGTCGTTCGCCGCGGTTCCGCCGTCGGAAGAGGCGCGTTGATTACTCCCGCGCTGGGCGACCGGTTCGTGGTGGCCGGGCGTGCCGGGTTGGTTGCTCTCGGCGTCCTGCTGGACGTCCGTGCCGAAGACGCCGACGCCGCCGGCACCGAACTCCGGCAGAGAGATGCTCCCGCCGTCGTCGAGTTCCTCGCGGGGGACCTCGACGGTGCGCGTCTCGCCGTTCTGCTCCATCGTCAGCGTCACCGTCCCGCCGGGGTCGTTGCGCCGCTTGAACGTCGCGATGGCGGTGAACAGACACCACATCACGGTCATCATCCCGAGGGAGTAGACGGCGACCAGGGTGAGGACCTCCGTCGAGGGGATGCCCTGCCGTGCGAACCAGTCGTAGGGGTACGCCGAGCGGAAGAGGGCGATACCCGCGACGGTGAGCAGTCCGCCGACCGCGGCGGCCCCGCGCTGGACGCGGTTGGCCGGGAGGACCGTGTAGATGCCCAGGAACGCCGCGGGGACGCCGAGACCCACCAGCGTCACGGCCTGTTCGCGCGCCCCGTAGACGGCGGTCATCGTGTACGACTCGGGGAGCGTGATTCCGGTCGTTCCCACGACGACGCCGGCGACCACCATCAGCGCCCCGGCCGCGAACAATCCCGTCCCGGCGTAGACGCGGCGGCGACTCACCTCGCCCGCTCGTCGGTCGTACGCGTCCGCCAGACTCGTCATGAGGCGTGTGTATGTGCTCCTCTCCTAAAACACTACGTCAGACGAAGGAAAGACGGAGCGACTCGGCGCGCGAGGGGGCCGACGACACCGGTGGCGGGCCCCGGAGTTCGCCGGGAGACGGCCGTACCCGCACCGAAACTACTAATCCGCCATCTCGCAAAGCCACGAGCATGTCCGACGAGAACGACGAGGCGGAAGAAGAACCGCCCGTCCAGCTCGGCGAGGGAGAGGCCGTCGAGGGCGCGCCACTGGCCCGCGTCGCCGAGCGCCTGACGTGGGGTATCCAGAAGAGCGAGATCGACCGCCGCGAGGGCGACACCGAGATCCGGACGCCCGACGGTCCCCGCGAACTCTCCGAACTCCTCGCCGAGGTCGAGGACACTTACTTCGAGAGTCGCCGTCACTTCGAGTCGACGATTCGGGAGGTGACCGGCGTCGGTCCCGTCCCGACGACCGGCGAACCGGTCGCCGCCGCGACGGCCGAGGGCGGAGAGGCCGCCGAGGAAGAGACCGAGGAGTAACGCCGCGTCACGCGCTCCCGTCGCGAGTCGACGACCCCTCGCGACCTCGACGTCGTCTCAGAGGCCGAAACCGACGCCGAGTAGTCCGCTCGCACCCTGTGGTGCGTACTTCGCGGCGACGTACATCAGCGTGAAGATGGTCGCGTTGTAACAGCCGTGGAGGAGGATCGGTGCCGCGAGGTTCCCGGTGCGTTCGTAGACGTACCCGAAGACGATACTCGGGACGAACAGGACGGCGATAGAGGCGAGTGCGGCCTGTAGCGACCCGGTGAGTGCGAGGATGTGTGCCGGCGCGAACGCCGCGCTCGCGAGCAGGATGGACGACCACTTCCCGAAGTGTTCTCTGAGCGTCCCCTGTACGATGCCGCGGAAGAGGAGTTCCTCGCCGGGACCGACCAGGAGGAACTGGAGGGGGATGAGGTAGGGAATTATCCAGGGCGCCTGCTGGGCCGTCTTGGCCGCCTGGTTCGACGCCGTCTCGACGCTGAAGTACTGCAGGGCGACCGTCGCCGCGACGAGGAGCCCGAAGGCGACGACGTAGCCTCCGACGACCCACGCGAGGTCGGAGATGGAGGGCCACGACACGCGCAGGAACGACCGGTTCAACCCGCGCCAGCGGAGGTAGAGGTACGCGACGAGCGGGAAGGCCGCCCCCTGGAGCGTGACGAGCGAGATGCCGAGCAGGGTCGTCCCGCTGGGTGGCCGGACGAACACCGCGTACGCCGTCGCCGCGACGTACGCGAAGACGATACCGACGACGAACGCGACGATGGCCGTCCCGTAGGTGGCGACGAGCGCCTGCCACCCGGAGGCGAATCCGGGGTCCCTCTCGCTCGTCTGCCCGTAGCCGAGTTTCATCGCTCACCCTCCTCGTCCGTCGACTCGTCCTCCAGTCGCTCGCGGAGGTCCGCCACCTCGCGTTCGAGTTCGGCGATGCGCGCCGCTTCTTCGTCGGTCCCGCCGGGCGAGCGCAGGACGAGGTAGCCGCCGCCGAGGAGGGCGACCGCGCCACCGCCGAAGAGCACCAACAAGATGAAGAGGATGATCACCACCTCCATGCCGCCGGGGAAACCGGCGAACGTCGGGAGAACACTCATAGACACCCGTTCTGTCTCGGGGACCTAAGCGTTGGTGACTACGAGAAGTCCGAGAGCCCGGTCTGGAGGCCCGACACCATCGTCGACTTCCGGCGGAGCGCGCCCAGCGAGACGGGGAGGTGGGGCGCGATGGACCGCACCGCGTCGTGGAACGTCTCGGCCTCGCCGGGTTCGCCCGCGGGGACGTCGGCCTCCGCGCCGCCGTGTTCGCCGCCGTCGAGCGGCGTCCCCTCGAAGGCGTTGCGGATGCTCTCGCGGATCTGCCAGACGCCGACGGGCGCCCAGTAGTCGTCGGAGACCTCCCGGAGGACGAGGACCTTCGCCTGCCGGCCGCGGTCGGCGAGGTGTTCGAGGACGCCGAGTCGGGAGGCGTAGTACGCTCCAGACGTTTCGTCGACGTAGGAGGTTCGGCCCTCGTACCCCTCGGAGGCGCTGGCCATCCACGTGTCGTCGGTCGGGTCGGGGTTCCAGATGCTGCCCGGCGCCTTCATCTCGACGAGTTCGAACTCCCACTGGCCGGGCGCGAGGACGACCCAGTAGCGGTTGCCCATGTACTCGTTGACCCACACCTCCGTCTTGTCGACGCTCGGGCGGTTGCGAATCTGTCCACGGAGGAACTTCCCGATAGTGTCGTCGACGGCGGTGATGGACCAGCGCGTCGGGACGAGGCGGCGGTTCTCGCCCTGCCCGAGCGCCCCCACCGAGAGGACGCGGTTGATTTCGTAGACGTCGAGTCCCCGGCGGTAGAGGTAGGTCATCGCCCCCTGGGCCTGCCAGTCGTCGTCCTCCAGGGTCTTCTCGACGACCCGCGGGACGTGGGGGTTCTCCGCGAGGTCCGCGGACTCGGCGCGGGCGTTCGGTCCGCTCGGCGCGTTCGCGACCGGCGTCGTGTACTGCTCGGGGTCGAACTCCGGCGTGTCCGAGAGACCGATCTCGACGTCGACCGGTCGGTCCGCGATGGCCACCTCGCGCTGGACGCCGACGAACCCGTCCCAGACGTCCTCGACGTCGACCTTCGCCGAGCGCTGGGAGTTCAGTAACCCAGTGCGGTACTGGAGGACGTTGTCGATGTCGAGTCCCTGCTGGTACCACTCTCCGCTCGTCGCGAACTGCTCGGCGTCCTCGCTCGTCTCCATCGGCGAGAGGATTCCCGCCGAGACGTTCGGGTACGAGGAGCGGCCGACGAACACCGAGGGCGCGGTGGCGCCGTACAGCGAGTCGCCCTGCAGGGTGGACTCGAAGTTCCTCGCCACCTCGTCGACGTAGTCGAGGATTTCGTAGGACTTCTCCTCCGCGAGGCGCCGCCGCTCGGCGGCCTCGTCCGGTTGCATCCCCTCGATGTACTCGTCGAGTTGCACGCGTTCCCCTTACGGCGCGCCGCCCTTGAACGCTTCTCCCGGGCGGCGCCGGGCCACAACACCCATACCTCGTGCGTGACAACTCTTGTCACAGATGGGCGTCATCGACCGGTTCGTCCGCTCCGGCGGCGAGCACACACAACCCTACGAGTGTGGTGACTGCGAAGTGACGTTCAAGCGACGCCGGTTCAACTGCCCCGCGTGCGGGGGGACGACGGTGCGCCGACGCTGAGGTGTCCGGTCTTCTCGGAGCGGTTTTGGTCCTCGCCGCCGTCGGTCTTCGTAGAAGATGGCGACACGTGCCACGTGGCTGCGTCGGGGCGAAGTCACGGCCCTCGTCGCGGTCGGCGGCTTCGCTGGCGCGAACCTCAGACACGTCCTCGCGCGTTCGCTCCCGGCCCTCGGCGGCACTCTCGTCGCGAACGTCCTGGGCTGTCTCGCCCTCGGCTTCCTCGCCTACGAGGCCCGTGAGGTCGGATTTCTCGGGGAGCGAACCTCGCTCGTCGCCGGAACCGGCTTCCTCTCCTCGTTCACGACGTACAGCACGTTCGCGCTGGAGACGGTGCAGTCCGCGCCGCTCGTCGGCGTCGCCAACGTCGTCGCGAACTACACCCTCGGCTTCGCGGCGGTGCTCGTCGGTCGCGCGCTCGCCCGGCGTCTCCGTCCGGGGTCGGACGCGGGCGCGAGCGCCGACCCGGAGGGGTCGACGTGAACCCCGCAACCCTCGTCGGGACCGGCGCGGCCGCCGGCGCGCTCCTCCGGTACGGCACGAACCAGTACGTCGGCGAACGCCTCGGCGACCGGTGGTTCCCGTACGGCACGTTCACCGTGAACGTCGTCGGGAGTTTCGTTCTCGGACTGGTCACGTTCCTGGGTGCGCCCGAGAGTGTCCAGTACGCCGTCGGGACGGGTGCGTGTGGTGCGTACACGACCTTCTCGTCGTTCTCCGTCGACACCGTCCAGTTGTGGGAGCGCGGGCGACGGCTACTCGCGGCGTGGTACGCGGCGGCGAACCTGGTCGGTGCCTTCGTCGCCATCGCGGCGGCGTGGGGTGTCGCCGGCGCGACCTGAGGAGGAAAGATGCGAGCGATGAGGAGCGTTCTCAGGCCTTCGCCTGCCACTCCCGAATCTTGTCCGCCGAGACACCCGCAACGTCTTCGGCGACCTCGTCGGCGTCGGCGTCGGCCAGCGCCTCGACGTCCTCGATTCCGGCCTCCTGCAGTTTCTCCTCGGTCTTGGCGCCGATTCCCTCGATGGCCTGTAGCCCCTCGCGCTCGCGCTGGCGGGCCTGGTACTCCTCGAAGTTGCAGATGGGACAGCCGAGTTCCCACGGCTCTTCCTCGC
The DNA here is from genome assembly GCF_029814175.1 of Halospeciosus flavus. Classification (GTDB taxonomy): domain Archaea; phylum Halobacteriota; class Halobacteria; order Halobacteriales; family Halobacteriaceae; genus Halospeciosus; species Halospeciosus flavus. The sequence continues at coordinate 1,778,049 of NZ_CP122312.1, forward strand.
CCTCCTGGTGGATGTGGAGTTCGGGGAGGTCGTGTTCCTCGCAGTACTCGTCGGTCACCTCGATCTCGCCGCGGCGTGGGAGCGGCAGCGAGTAGTCGCAGTCGGGGTAGCGCGAACAGCCGACGAGCCGCGAACCGGTCTGGAGTTGCTTGATGAGGAGTTCGCCGCCGTGTTCCTCGCCGCACTCGGGACACGCCCCGATGGCGACTTCCTCGGCCTCTTCGGCCTCTTCAGCCTTGCAGAGCGGACAACCGTGGACGAACGTCTGCCGGCCGGCGAGCATCTTCACGTGGTGGAGGTCGTGCTCGTCGCAGGTCTCTTCGAGGACGAGCGGTTCGCCCGTGCTCGGGAGCGGGAGCGTGAACGTGCAGTCGGGGTAGCCGTCACACCCCACGAAGTACGACCCGTGGCGACTCCGCCGGACGAGCAGGCTCTCGCCGCAGTCGGGGCAGGGACCCAGCGTCTTGTCGGCCTTCAGCGACTCCTGGAGGAGGTCGCCGATCTCCTCGCGGGACTCCGTGAGGTCCTCGAAGATGCGTTCGAGCACCTCGCGGGACTCCTCGGTTACGTCGTCGAGGGACTTCTCGCCCTCGGCGATGGCCGTCATGTCGGCTTCGAGGTCCGCGGTCATCTCCTCGCTCACGACGAGGTCCGCGAACTCCTCGGCCGCCTCGACGACGGCCTTCGCCAGCGTCGTGGGCTGGGGTGGGTCGCTCTCGATATATCCCCTTTCATACAATTTTTCGATTGTATTATGTCTCGTGCTCTTCGTTCCGATCCCCATGCTCTCCATCTTCTCGATGAGTCTGGACTGGCCGTAGCGGCGGGGCGGTTGGGTCTGCTTGGCCTCCATCTCGACGTCGAGCACGTCGAGTTCCTCGCCCTCTTCGACGTCGGGGACGTAGTTCTCGTCCGTGCTGAAGTAGGGGTAGACGTCGTGGTAGCCGGTTTCGAGCAGGCGCTTGCCGTTGGCCTTCAGCGACTCGCCGTCGGCGTCCGCGACGACGCGGAGGTGCTCCCACACCGCCTCGTCGGCGACGGTCGCGAAGAAGCGCCGGACGACGAGTTCGTAGACGCGCCACTCGTCGTCGGAGAGGTCGCCCTTGTCCGGGATGTCCGGCGTCGGGTGGATGGGCGGGTGGTCGGTCGTCTCCTTCTCGCCCTCGGTGGGTTCGAGTTCGTCGGTCTCCAGCAGCGACGCGGCGTCGTCGCCGAACTCGAAGTGGCCCGCGAAGGTCTCCAGCAACTCGCGCTCGTCGAGGTCCTCGGGGTAGACCGTGTTGTCGGTCCGGGGGTAGGTGATGTACCCCGCCGTGTAGAGGTCCTCGGCGATGCTCATGGCGCGCCCGGCGGCGAAGCCGAGCGACCCGGCGGCGCGGATGTACTGCGTCGTGTTGAACGGGGCAGGCGGGTCGTCCGTCCGAGTGCGTCGGCGGACGGACTCGACGACCGCGGAACCGGCCTCGCGGAGCGTCTCGAAGGCCGCGTTCGCGTCGTCCTCGTTCCAGACGCGTTCGGCCTCGTTGCCGTCCTCGTCGAGGTAGAAGTACTGCGCCTCGAACTCGGTCTCGTCTTTCTCCAGGTCGGCGAACAGTTCCCAGTAGTCCTCGGGGTCGAACGCCTCGATCTCCCGCTCCTTGTCGACGATGAGTTTGAGGGTGGGGGTCTGGACCCGCCCGACGGAGATGAAGTCGTCGCCGAGTTGCCGCGCGGAGAGCGAGAGGAAGCGGGTGAGCGCCGCTCCCCAGATGAGGTCGATGATCTGGCGGGCCTCGCCGGCCTCCGCGAGGTCGAAGTCGAGGTCGTCGGGGTTCGCGAACGCCTCTTTCACCTCGTTCTCGGTGATGGAGGAGAAGCGCACCCGCTGGATGGGCGCGTCCTCGTTGGCGTCTCGGACGAGTTCGTAGGCCTCCTTCCCGATGAGTTCGCCCTCGCGGTCGTAGTCGGTCGCGATGACCGCGCTGTCGGCGTCCTCGGCGTAGCGCTGGAGGACGTTGACGATGTTCTCCCGGGTGGCGGTCTTCACGATGGGCGCGTCGACGAGTTCGTGGGGTTCGACGTCGCGCCAGTCTTCGTACTCGGAGGGGAAGTCGACGCCGACGACGTGACCGGAGAGGCCGATACAGCGTCGGCCACCCCACTCGTAGACGTTGACTCCGGCCTCCCGTTCGGTCGTCGCGCCACCCTCGGAGAGGATGTCGGCGATGCGCCGGGCCGCGTTGTCTTTCTCGGTGATGATGAGTTCCACGGTAGAGATACCTCCGCCTCCGCGGCGGTTGCGTTGCTTTCCGGTATGCCGGATGTGCTTCTAAGGTTTTCGTCCGTCGGTGGCCGCTCGAACGTCGCCGTCGGCTGCCCCGCGGCCCCGACGACCGTCCGTCGACCGGACTCCAGCGACGTTTTACCCGCCCACGCCCTCCGAACAGCTATGAACGTCCGTCCACGCCTGTTCGGCTACCTCGGTGTCGTCCTGCTCGTGACCACGCTCCCCGCCCTCGTGTTCGCCGGCGCGGGCGCGGCACTCGGGAACCTCGTCGAGTGGGTCCTGACGTCGCTCGCGAGCGTCGCCTACGTCGTCGGCGGGTTCGGGAACCCGATTCGCGAGCGCGTCGGGTGGTTCCGTGCGGTCGGTCTCGGGAACGTCCTCCTCGGTCTCTCGCTGCCCGCGACGGCGATACTCGACGGCAGCGTCACCACCCCGTTCGGCTTCGTCCTCGCGGTCGGTGGACTCGGCCTCGTCGCCATCGGCGTCGACTACATCCGCGGCGGGAAGTGGACCAGCGTCGACACCGAGGCGGCCTGAGTCACGACTCCCCGGTCACCGGTCGCCCGTCCAGTACATCCCCTTCGTCGCGGGCGCCGAAAGTGTGCGTTCCGGGAGGAGAAAACACTTGACGGGCGCGAGAGCAGTCGCGTCCGTGACACTCGTCTCCGTCGTCCGCCGTGTCGTCCTCGTCGCCGGCGTCCTCTCACTTCTCCTCGGTGCCGGACTGGCCGGGTCGGTCCTCCTCGACGACCGCCCGCCCGAACGAACGCTCGACGTCGAGCGGACCACCGAAGTGTCGAACGCGACGACGTACGCGAACCTCACGGTCGAGCAACGGCGAGCGTTCGACCGGGCACGCACCGGCGAGACGGTCGCTCTCTCCCGAGAAGAAGCGGCGGCGTGGCAGCGTGTCGACGCCGTCCAGTACGAGGGGTCCGTCTACGACGTCGACGTCGTCCACGGTGACCCCTCGGGGTTCGGTGGACTGGTCGGCAGTGTCGGCGCGTTGCTGGGTCTACTGGGTGCCGGGCTACTGGCTCTCGGGTACGTACTGGCTGGAGGAGGGGAGGGAGCGTGACCGACTACTCGGCTTCGTCGAGTTTCTCGCGGAGCAGTTCGTTCACCTGACCGGGGTCGGCGCTCCCGCCGGTCTTCTGCATGACCTGACCGACGAGGAAGTTGATGGCGCCGCCCTCGCCGGCGTAGTAGTCCTTGACGGCGTCGGGGTTCTCCTCGATGGCCTCCTCGACGACGGCCTCGACTTCGCCGGCACCGGTCTTCCCGAGGCCCTCCTCCTCGACGACGGTGTCGGGGGCCTTCCCCTCGTCGAGCATGTCGCGGAGGACGACCTCGCGGGCGTTCTTCTCGGTGATTTCGTCCTCGGCGACGAGTTCGACGAGGCGCTTGAACTGGTCGAGACGTCCCTCGATGTCGGTGATCTCCATGTCGCGGAAGTTGAGTTCGCCGAGGAGGTTGTCGGCGACCCACGTCGCCGCGAGGTCGGGTTCGTACTCCTCGGCGACGTCCTCGTAGAAGTCCGCGACCTGCTTGGTCGAGGTGAGTTTCGAGGCGGCCTCCTCGCTGAGTCCGTACTCCTCCTGGAAGCGCTCGCGGCGGGCGTCGGGGAGTTCCGGGATTTCGAGGCGCTCTTTCCAGTCGGAGACTTCGAGCGGCGGCAGGTCGGCCTCACGGAAGTAGCGGTAGTCCCTCTCCTCCTCTTTCGAGCGCATCGAGACGGTGACGCCCTTCGACTCGTTCCAGTGACGGGTCTCCTGTTCGACCTCGCGACCGCGCTGGATGGCGTTGCGCTGGCGGGTGATCTCGTAGGCGAGAGCCTTCTCCGCACCCTTGTGGCTGGAGATGTTCTTGACCTCGGTCCGGTTGGCGGTGGCGAGTGCCTCCTCGGAGATGCCGCCTTCGAGTTCCGTCGCCTCGACCATCGAGATGTTGGCGTCGACACGCAGGCTACCGTCGCGCTGGGAGTCGTAGATACCCAGGTACTCGAGGACCTCTTCGAGTTTCGCGAGGAAGGCGCGGACCTCCTCGGCGCCGCGGAAGTCGGGGCGGGTGACGATCTCTACGAGCGGCGTGCCGGCGCGGTTGTAGTCGACGAGGGTGTAGTCGGCGGTGGCGATGTCGCCGCCCTCGTGCTGGAGGCTCCCGGGGTCCTCTTCGAGGTGCGCGCGCTCGATCTCGACGACCCGGCGCTCGTCGCCGATGGAGACTTCGAGTTCGCCGTCCGCGCAGATGGGCGCGTCGTACTGGGTGATCTGGAACCCCTTCGGGAGGTCGGGGTAGAAGTAGTTCTTCCGGTGGAAGGTGGTGCGGGCGGGGATGTCGGCGTGGAGCGCCTTCCCGAGTCGCACCGCGGCCTCGACGGCACCCTCGTTGAGGACTGGCAGCGCGCCGGGGAGACCGAGGCACACCGGACAGGTGTTGGTGTTCGGCTCGTCGGCCGGTTCGGTCGAACACCCGCAGAAGATCTTGGTGTCCGTTTCGAGCTGGACGTGGACCTCCAGGCCGATGATGGGCCGGAGTTCCGCGTCGGCGGCCTGCGTACTCATTTGTCGACGCTTCGACGCGGGTACGCTTAGGAGTAACGAAGGGTCGAGACCGACTCACTCCTTGGTCGTCGATCGCTCGATCTCCTCGGGGTCGTTCCCGCTCGACTGCGGGTTCGCCTCGAAGGAGATGACGACGCCGCGCTTGTCGCCGACGTTCCGGTAGCCGTGCGCGTCGGCGTGCGTCGTCGACAGGAACGTCCCGGGTCCGAACTCGACTTCGTCGCCCCCCTCCGCCGGACCGGCGGTGAGCGAGAAGTAGCCGTCGAGGACGTAACAAATCTCCTCGCGGTCGTTGTTCCCCGAGACCGGGAGGGACTCGCCGCTGTCGATGTACCACACTTTCACGGCGGCGGTGTCGGCGGCGAGCACCTCACCGATGTCTCGTAGTTTGACGTTCGATTCCCCCATCGTTCCCCCGAACTCGGTCAGGGGCACATCGTCGGTGTGGACGACGTTGTGTGCCATCCCACTTCGTACAGACTACTCGGTTCTGTAAAATACCCTGTGCTCGCCCTTGTACGCGAAAGGGGGGCGCCGCGAGCGGGCCGCCGAGAAGCTCACTCGTCCTGCTCGGCGTCGGTGGCCGGGGCGGCGATCGTGAGGAGGCTCGCCGGCTCGCGGGACTGGTTCTCGAAGCCGTGGGTGTGCTCGTGGGAGACGGAGACGAAACAGCCGGCGTCGACGACGGTCTCCTCGCGGTCGTCGCCGGACCCGACGACGAGGACGAACCGGCCGTCGAGGACGAGGTAGGCGGTCTCGCGTTCGGCCGACGGGCGAACCGGGGCGACTTCGCCGGCGTCGACGTGCCAGACGTCCAGCGAGAGGTCGTCGGTGTCGAGGAGGGCCGCGACGCGACGGACGTCCCCGAGCGGCGTGGGGAGCGTCTCGTTCTCGACGTCCGTGAGGGGGACGTCGTCGGTGTGGACGACGCGGTAGGTCACGTCGGAGTCGACGCGGTCGACGCGGAAAATACCCGGTGTCGACCGCCACGGCGGTCGTGTAGCGACAGTTGAAGTTGTCTGACGTCCGTCGTCCGCACGCTTAAGGCACTACGGGAGGTGCTTGTAGGTATGTCGAACGAGAGCGAACGCGTCGAGGACCTCGAACAACGCGTCAAGGAACTCGAAGCGACCGTCCGTGGTCTCACGGAGGAACTCGTCGAGGCGAACGAGCGTATCCGACAACTCGAGGGCGAACACGACCTCCTCGAAGCGACCGGCGTCGAGGGTCGCGAGCGCGGCGGTGAGCAGTCCGCACAGGCCGCCGACCCCGAGCCCGAAACCGAGGCAGAGCAGGCCGACACGGACCCCGCCGACGAAGAACCTAAGAGCGAGGACACCCAGGAACAAGAAGAAGAGGAAGAGTCGGGTCTCGGCGACGACATCATCGTCGCGTAGACCGGGCCCGACCCCTGGCCCCCCAGCATGTACATCGACGAGATCGTTCTCGAGAACTTCAAGAGCTTCGGGCGCACCACCCGTATCCCGTTCTACGAGGACTTCACGACTATCAGCGGCCCGAACGGCAGCGGCAAGTCGAACATCATCGACGCCGTGCTGTTCGCGCTCGGTCTCGCGCGTACCCGCGGTATGCGCGCGGAGAAACTCACCGACCTCATCTACAACCCGGCGCACGCCGACGAGGAGAACACGTCGGGTCCGAACGAGGCGAGCGTCGAGGTCGTCCTCGACAACGAAGAGGGGACGCTCTCGCGCTCGCAGGTCGTCAACGCCGCCGGCAGCGACAACGTCGGCGACGTCGACACCATCTCCGTCAAGCGCCGCGTGAAGCGGACCGACGACAACTACTACTCCTACTACTACCTCAACGGTCGCTCCTGTAACCTCTCGGATATCCAGGACCTGCTCGCGCAGGCGGGCATCACGCCGGAGGGGTACAACGTCGTCATGCAGGGCGACGTGACGGGCATCATCAACATGACGCCCGGAGAGCGCCGCGAGATCGTCGACGAAATCGCCGGCGTCGCGGAGTTCGACGCGAAGAAAGAAGACGCCTACGGCGAACTCCAGACCGTCGAGGAGCGCATCGACGAGGCCGACCTCCGCATCGAAGAGAAAGAAGAGCGCCTCGCCCAACTCGAAGACGAGCGGGAGACCGCCCTGGAGTACCAGGGTCTCCGCGAGGAGAAACAGGAGTACGAGAGCTACCGGCAGGCCGCCGAACTCGAAGAGAAACGCGAGGACCTCGCCTCGACCCGCGCCGACGTCGAGGCGCGCGAGGACGAACTCGCCGAGTTGAAGACGGAACTCGACGAGCGGACCGGGAAGGTCCAGCGACTCCAGGACGAACTCGACGACCTCAACGCGGAGATCGAACGGAAGGGCGAGGACGAGCAACTCGAACTCCAGCGCGAGATCGAGGCCATCAAGGGGGACATCGGCCGCCTCGAGGACAAGATCGAGACCGCCGAAGAGCGCATCGAAGAGGCCGAGAACGACCGCCGACAGGCGTTCGTCGACATCGACCGCAAGCAGGAGGAGATCGACGACCTCGAAGCCGACATCCGCGAGCTAAAAGTCGAGAAGGCGTCGCTGAAGACCGACGTCCAGGAGAAGGAGAACGAACTCGCCGAGGTCGAAGCCGAGATCGAGTCGGTCGACACCGAGTTCGACGAACTGAAGAGCGAACTCGCCGAGACGAAGGAGGCCCTGGAGGAAGCGAAAGCCGAACGAAACGAACTCCAGCGCGAGAAAGACCGCCTCCTCGACGAGGCGCGCCGGCGCTCGAACGAGGTCAGCGAGACCGAGACGGAGATCGAGCAGGCCGAAGAACGCCTCCCCGAACTCGACGCGAAACTCGAAGACCTCCGGAACGAACTGGAGAAGGCCGAGCAGAACGAGGCGCAGATCGAGGACGTCGTCTCCGACCTGAAGTCGCGCAAGCGCCAACTCCAGGAGGACCTCGACGAGGTCGAAGACGACCTCCAGGCCGAACAGCAGAAGTACGCGAAACTGGAGGCCAACGCCTCGCAGTCGGGCGACTCCTCCTACGGCCGGGCGGTCTCGACCATCCTCGACGCCGGGAAGGAGGGCGTCCACGGGACGGTCGCCCAACTCGGCGGGGTCGACGGCCGCTACGCCACCGCCGCCGAGACCGCGGCCGGCGGCCGACTCGCCCACGTCGTCGTCGACGACGACGGCGTCGGCCAGGAGTGTATCGAGTACCTGAAGTCGCGCAACGCGGGCCGGGCGACGTTCCTGCCCATCACGAAGATGCAGAACCGCTCGCTCCCGCGGACGCCCGACGTACCGGGTGTCGTCGACTTCGCGTACAACCTCGTCGACTTCGACGAGCAGTACGCCCCCATCTTCTCCTACGTCCTGGGGGACACGCTCGTCGTCGAGGACATGGAGACCGCCCGCGACCTGATGGGTGACTTCCGTCTCGTCACGCTCGACGGCGAACTCGTCGAGAAGTCCGGCGCGATGACCGGTGGCTCTTCCTCCGGGTCGCGCTACTCCTTCTCGAAGACCGGGAAGGGGCAACTCGAACGCGTCGCCGAACGCATCAACGACCTCGAAGAGGAGCGTGCGTCCATCCGCGACGACGTCCGCGAGGTCGAAGAGCGCCTCGACGCCGCCCGCGACCGGAAGTCCGACGCCGCCGACCAGGTCCGCTCCATCGAGTCGGACATCGAGCGCCTCGAACGCGAACGCGAGGAGACGGAGGCGGAGATTTCGGACCTCGAAGACCGCCTCGACGAACTGGAGGCCGAACGCGAGGAGGTCGACGAGAAGATGCAGTCGCTGGAGGCCGACATCGACGAGGAACAGGCCAAGATCGACGAGTACCAGGCCACCGTCGAGGAGTTAGAGACCGAACTCGAAGACTCGCGCATCCCGGAACTCACCCGGCAAAAAGAGGCGATCCAGGACGATATCGACGACCTCGAAGCCGAGATCGACGACCTCGACTCCGAGTTGGAGAGCAAGCAACTCGAGAAGCAGTACGCCGAGAACGCCGTCGACGACCACCAGGACACCGTCGAGTCCGCCCAGAACAAGAAGGCCGAACAGGAAGAGCGCATCGAGGAGTTCGAGGCCGAAATCGAGGCGAAAGAAGAGACCCTCGAGGAGAAGCGCGCGGAGGTCGCCGACCTCGAAGACGAACTCGCCGACCTCAAGGCCGAACGCGAGGACCTCCAGGCGGACCTCGACGACGCCAAACAGGCGCGCGACGAGAAACAACAGCAGGTCGACTCCGTCGAGAACCGCCTCTCCAGTCTGAAGAAGGCGACCGCCCGCCTCGAAGCCGAAATCGAGCGCCTCGAACGCGACGTCGGCGAGTACGACGCCGACGAGATTCCGGACCTCGACGAGGTGGAGTCCAACATCCGTCGTCTCGAACGGCAGATGGAGGAACTCGAACCGGTCAACATGAAGGCCATCGACGACTACGACGCCGTCCAGGACACCCTCGACGACCTGACGGACAAACGCGAGACGCTCGTCGAGGAGCGCGACGGTATCGAAGAGCGCATCGAGTCCTACGACCGGCAGAAGAGACAGACGTTCATGGACGCCTTCGAGGACATCGACGACCACTTCCGGAACATCTTCGAGCGCCTCTCCGACGGGTCGGGCGAACTCCACCTCGAAGACCCCGAGAATCCCTTCGAGGGCGGCCTGACGATGAAGGCCCAACCGGGCGACAAGCCGGTCCAGCGCCTCGACGCCATGTCCGGCGGCGAGAAGTCGCTGACCGCCCTCGCGTTCATCTTCGCCATCCAGCGCAACAACCCCGCGCCGTTCTACGCGCTCGACGAGGTCGACGCCTTCCTCGACGCCGTCAACGCCGACCGCGTCGGCGAGATGGTCGACGAACTCGCGGGCGACGCACAGTTCGTCGTCGTCTCCCACCGCTCGGCGATGCTCGAACGCTCCGAGCGCGCCATCGGCGTCACGATGCAGGACGACAACGTCTCCGCCGTCACGGGCATCGACCTGACCGGCGGCGAGGGCGACGACGAGGCCGAGGTGAGCGCGGGTGACTGAAGGACTCGTCCAGCGCCCCGACCTCGACGACCCCGAGGAGTCGGGCGAGCCCGGCGACGAAGAAGAGGTCGAACCGGTCGAACTCCTCGTCCAGTTGGCCAAGGAGGGCGAGATCGAACCGTGGGACATCGACATCGTCGAGGTGACGGACAAGTTCCTCTCGCGACTCGACGAGGCCGACCTCCGGACCTCCGGGCGGGCGCTCTTCTACGCGAGCGTCCTCCTCCGGATGAAGTCCGACGTCCTCCTCGAACCCGACGAGGACGAGGAACCCGAGGACGAAACCGAACCCGCGCCGTGGGACGACCCCTTCGCGATGGGCGGCGAGGGCGCGGGCGCCGGCGCGGACGCCGGCGAGTTCCCGTCGGACCACGACCCGATAGACGCCCTCGAAGACGAGATGGACCGCCGTCTCGACCGGAAGTCCGCCCGCGGCAACCCCGAGACGCTCGACGAACTCGTCCGCAACCTCCGCGAGGCCGAACGCGGGTCGTGGTGGAAGGAGTCCCGGACCTACGACACGAGCGACTCCCCCTCGGGTTTCCAGCGCGGGACGCAGGAACTCGACTACCGCTCGGCCGACGACTTCCGCGAGGAGAACGAACCCTCCGAGGCGGACGTCACCGGTACCGCCCACTCCGAGGACATCGAGACCACCATCGCGGACGTCGAGGCGCGCCTCGACGAGCAGTACGAGAAGGGCCGCGACGAGGTGCTGTACGCGGAGATCGAGGACGCCGGTGGCTCCCGGGTCCAGACGTTCCTCGCACTCCTCTTTCTCGCCCACCGCGGGAGCGTCGAACTCGAACAGGTCGACCTGTTCGGCGACCTCTGGGTCAAACAGGTCGCGTCTTAGCGTCGGTCGCGAGCGGACCGACACGAGGGCGACGCTCACTTATCCTCCAGCGTCCCTACCGCGAGTATGGACGACCACGCCGATTTCGACATCGAGGAGTTCGACATCGACGACGTCGACGACACGCCGACGGTCTCCTGTACGGTCTGTGACCGGGAGTGGGACCTCGACTTCGAACTCGACGAACTCCACGCCGGCAACCAGGCGTTCGAGCAGTTCGCGCTCGACCACCAGCGCCACGCCGGACACTTCCCCGACGGCGTCACGCCGTGGGTCGCCGACTGCCGACACTGCCCCGGTGGCGAGGAGTTCCTCTCCGAGCGACCCGCTCGACGGTGGGCGCGGACGCACGCTCGACACACGCGACACCGTGTCGCCCTCCGACACGAGAACGTGGGCGACGAGGGCGGTGACGCGGAGGAAGACGCAGCGGAACTCGCGGAACTGATCGACCCGAACGAAGAGTGAGGGTCGGCCGGGTCAGTCGAGCGCGAACCAGTCGGTGAGCAGGTCGTGTTCGTGGAGCCGCCAGCGCTGTTTCGGCTCCCCGTCGGGTCCGACGTCGACGTAGATGGTCGCGTCGAACAGCGGTTCGATGGTCGAGAGGACGGGGTTGCCGATGGTGGCCGTCGCGTGGAAGTGACCCATCCCTCGGCGCTCGCGAATCGCGCTCGTGACGAGGTGGACGAAGCGGAACAACTCCTCCTCGTCGACGGCGTCGAAGAAGGGGTCGATGGAGTCGAGACAGAAGCGCACCTCGCCGGGAGCGGGCGCCGCGGGTTCGACGCGCTCGAGGTGGGTGCGGAACGACTCGAAGAGCGCTTCGAGGTCCGAGAGGTCGTCGACGGATTCGTACCACTCGTCGCCGGCCGCCCCGTCGAGTTCGGGGCCCGTCGACGAGTCCACCGTGATGGACCGGGCCAGGTTCGCCCCCGTTGCGTCGAGGACACCGAGCGCGCCCGGGTCGGTCCGGCGCGGACGGTGCCGGTCGAGCACTTCGTCGACCGGCGTCGTCGTCGGGAGGAAGAGGTGACGACGTTCGAGGTCGTGTCCCCCCAGCAGGCGCTCGCAGATCACGTCCGACGCCTGCCTGTCGTTGACGACGAGGACGTTACACCCCTGTCGCTTCAGCGACGCGAGCTGCCGGGAGAACGTCGCTGCGTCTGATTCGTCCGCGGCCATTACCTTACTCCTAGTATCGACGGGGTCCTATTTAGATTTTGTGAAGAGATGGGCGTAACTTGACTTCAGAGGTAGTCACCGACGAGTGGTTCGACGCGTTCGCGGGCCTCGTCGGGAATCGCCTCGGTGGGAGTGTTGACCGTCCCCGCCAGGGCGGAGCCACAGTCACAGTCGCGTTCCTCGGGGAGCGTCTCGATGGCGTGCTCGACCGTCTCCTTGATGGCCTCCTCGTTCTCGGCGGCGTTGTCGAGGACCTCTTCGAGGGTGACCTCACTGTCCGCCTTCCACACGTCGTAGTCGGTGACGCCGGCGACGGTGGCGTAACACATCTCGGCCTCGCGGGCGAGTTTCGCCTCGGGGATGGCGGTCATGCCGACGACGTCCCACCCCTGGTCGCGGTAGAACTCGCTCTCCGCACGCGAGGAGTACTGCGGTCCCTCGATGCAGACGTAGGTCCCGCCCTTCTCGGTCTCGGCGTGGGTTGCCTGCTCCGCGGACTCGTGGAGGTGGTCGACCATGTGCGGGCAGTAAGGGTCCGCGAACGGCATGTGGACGACCAGTCCCTCGTCGAAGAAGGTCGAGGTGCGGTGTTTCGTCCGGTCGAAGATCTGGTTGGGGACGACGAGCGTCTGCGGCGGGAGGTCCTCGCGGAGACTGCCGACCGCGTTCGAGGCGAGGATGCGCTCGACGCCGAGTTCCTTCAGCGCGTAGATGTTCGCCCGGTAGGGGAGGTTGGTCGGCGAGCGCTGGTGTTTCGGGCCGTGGCGCGGGAGGAAGGCGACCTCCGTACCGGTGTCGCCGAACTCGCCGACGGTGACCGGTGCGCTCGGGTCGCCGTAGGGGGTCTCGACGCCGACCGTCCGCACGTCGTTCAGGGGAAGCGCCTCGTAGATGCCGCTGCCGCCGATGAAGCCGATCATACTCGAACGTGCGCGCGGCGGGAACCTAAAACGTGGGTGTGTGCTCGCGAAGTGTCGCGTGGTACCGTCAGGCGTCCTCGCGGAGGAGCCACTCGTCCTCCGCGGCCTTCACGAGGACGTCGCGGCGGACCATCTCGTCGAGGACCTCGTCGAGACGGTTCGGTTGGGCGATCTCCATCTCCATGCGCTCGACGTCGTGGTACTCGGAGAGCAGGTGGCGGATCTCCTCTTTCGAGTAGGGACCGTCGTCGTCCTGCTCCATCACGCCGCTGATGAGGTCGACCATGTCCTCGATGAAGTTCCACGGGTAGACGACCCAGGCCCACTGGTCGAGGTACTCGCCGACGAAGTCCGGGTCGAACTCGCTCGTGCCGAGCAACTGGAGCGTCCCGGTCCGAATCTCGTCGGCGCCGCGCTCCTCGACGTACTCCTCGGCGCGGCGGATGGAGCCGCCGGTGTCGGCGATGTCGTCGATGATGAGGACGTTCTTCCCCTCGACGGAGCCCTCGGGCATCGGGTAGCGAATCTCCGGTTCGCTCGACTTCTCGGCCGCCCCGACGTAGTGTTCCATCTTCAGACTCGTCAGGTCGTCGAGACCGATGAAGTCACAGAGACAGCGGCCCGCGAACCAGCCGCCGCGGGCGAGCGCGACGATGACGTCCGGCTCGAAGTCCGACTCCTTGACCTGGTTCGAAACCTCCCGACAGAGGTCGTAAATGTACTCCCAGTTGGTGATGGTGCACTTGAAGTCGTCCGGGAGGTCACCCATGGCGTGTAGTCACCATCGGTGAGATGGACAGCCGACCCCTTCAAGACGTGGGTTTCCACTCGCGAACTCGGCGAGCGTGAAACGGGGTCGTTCCCCGGCCACCACGTGAAGAGACGGTGTTCCCTCTCCCCCGAGAAGATACACCGTGACACGCGGTAGCGGGTGGAGGTACAGGTTGTATCCACAATACGCTTGTGGGTGCCGTGACGACCCACTCCGAGACGCGACGCTGTGGAGCGTCGGTCAACGGAAGGGGGAAGGGGGAAAGTGGGGGAGAGGGGGCTGCGAGAGGAGAAAAGCCTCCCAGTGAGCCACCTCTACCCACTACTTGTCGGACACCGTACTTCATTCTTGTGGCCGTTTACCACGACCCCGTCCGTCGGCCGTCGGGCGGAGGTTTGAACCGCGGCCGGGCCGAGGGAGGGGACATGGACACGATTCGGACGCTGCTGGTCGACGCGTTCACGGACGAGCCACTGTCGGGCAACGCGGCAGGTATCGTCCCGGACGCCGGCGACCTCGACGAGGAGCAGATGCAGGCCGTCGCCCGTGAACTGTCGGTGAGCGAGACGGCGTTCGTGCGCGGGAGCGACGCCGCAGACCGTCGGCTCCGTTACTTCACGCCCACGACGGAGGTCGACCTCTGCGGGCACGCCACCATCGCGACCCACGCCCACCTCTTCGACGCCGGGGCCATCGACGCGGGAACGCACACGCTGGAGACGAACGTCGGCGTCCTCGACGTCGAGGTGACCGACGAGGGGTCCGTCTGGATGACGCAGAACCAGCCACGGGTGAACGAGGTGACACTCGACTACGACCGGGTGGGCGACGCCCTCGGCATCGACGACGCGGCGCTCAGGGACGTCGGTCAGGACCTCCCGCTCGCGGTCGCCGACACCGGCCTGCCCTTCCTCGTGGTGCCGGTGAACTTCCTCGAACACCTCGGCGACGCCGACCCCGACTTCCGGGCGGTCGAGGAACTGGCCGACGACGTCGACGCCGCGGGGGTCTACGCCTTCACCTTCGACACGGTCGAAGGCGACTCCACGCTCCACGGGCGGGCGTTCGTTCCGGGTCTCGGTATCGACGAGGACCCCGTCACGGGGACCGCTAGCGGCGCCGTCGGCGGCTACCTCCGCTACACGGAGGCGTTCGACTCCCTGCCCGAGGAGATGGTGTTCGAGCAGGGCCACTTCCTCGACCGACCGGGCCGCGTGCGGGTCCGCGTCGGCGCCGAGGTCGAAGTCGGCGGGACGGCCGTCGAGTCGCTCGACGGCGAACTCGCGGTCCCGGAGTCCGAAGAAGACGAGATAATCGAGGCCTGAACCGGCCGCTCAGAACGGGTCGTTTCCGTCGTCCTGTTTCAACTGGCGGACCTCCCGGTTCATGGACTGGATGTCCTGCTGGACGTCCGAGAGTCGACTGTCGACGACGCTCGCGAGGTCGCTCTTCACGTGTTCGGTATCGAAGGTGTCCGCGACCTGCTCCTCGACGGCGGCGGGCAGCGTCTTGTACAGCGCCCACGCCTTGCCGAAGCGCCAGACCGCCACGCCGACGAGGAGGAGGACGAATCCGCCGGCGCTCGCCCGCGTCGGCGCGGGGACGGTGACGCTGGCGACGGTCGTCGTGGTTGCGTTGAGGACACCGACGGCGATTCCGCCGGCGACGAGTCCGAGACCGAGCACCCCGAACAGCGTCGTGAGGAGGAAGTACTTGCCTGCGTGAACGGCGGCACGTTTCGAGTGCATGGTCGGGGCGAGGCGGTCGGTCCGCTAAAACCCTGCGCCCGACTCGCGAAATGTTTACTCGGCACCGAAACATCGAAAATCACTCTTGCGCCCTTAGAAGCCTTTTTAGCGGTGTCTCGTCTTTCACCGAGTGCCACATGGCTGTACGATGGCTCGAAGACGTGCGGGCCGACGACATCGAGAGTGTCGGCGGGAAGGGCGCTTCACTGGGCGAGTTGACGGACGCGGGGCTGCCGGTCCCGCCGGGGTTCGTCGTCACCGCCGGGACCTACCGGTCGTTCATCGAGGAGACCGGCATCGACGAGGAACTGTTCGAGGCCGTCGACGTCGACGCCGAGGACACCGCGGCCCTCGCCGAGGCGGAGTCCCGGGCGAAAGAACTCATCCTCGAGACGGAACTCCCCGAGAGCGTCCGCCAGGAGATCGTCAACTCCTACGACGAACTCGGTGGCGGCGAGGCGTTCGTCGCGGTCCGTTCCTCCGCGACGGCCGAGGACCTCCCCGACGCGAGTTTCGCCGGACAGCAGGAGACGTTCCTCAACGTCACGCGCGAGGACCTCGTCGACCGCGTGAAGCGCTGTTGGGCCTCGCTGTTCACCCAGCGCGCGATCTACTACCGCCAAGAACAGGGCTTCGAACACCGGAAGGTCGACATCGCCGTCGTCGTCCAGCGGATGGTCGACGCCGACAAGTCCGGCGTCATGTTCACCTCCCACCCCTCGACCGGCGCGGCGAAGGTCATCGTCGAGGCCGCGTGGGGACTCGGCGAGGCCGTCGTCTCGGGGTCCGTCTCCCCGGACAACTACGTCGTCGACCGCGAGACCGGCGAGGTCGAGGACGTGACCGTCGCCGACAAGAAGGTGATGCACGTCAAAGACGAGGAGAGCGGCGAGACGGTCGAGCGGGAGGTCCCCGACGAGAAGCGAACCGCCCGCGTGCTCTCCGACGAGGAACTCGAAGAACTCGTCGCCCTCGGTGAGCGCGTCGAGGACCACTACGACACCCCGCAGGACGTCGAGTGGGCCATCCAGGGTGGGGACATCTACATGCTCCAGTCCCGGCCCATCACCACCATCGACGAGGAGCGCGTCGAGGAGTACGAGAGCGGCGAGGGCGAGGCGCTGGTGTCCGGACTCGGCGCGAGTCCCGGCATCGCCAGCGGCGCCGTCCGCGTCGTGAAGAAACTCGACCAACTCGACAAAGTCGGGAAGGGCGACATCATCGTCACCGAGATGACGACCCCCGACATGGTGCCCGCGATGAAGCGCGCGGCGGGCATCGTCACCGACGAGGGCGGCATGACCTCGCACGCGGCCATCGTCTCGCGCGAACTCGGCGTCCCCGCCGTCCTCGGGACCGGGGACGGGACCTCGGTGCTGAAAGACGACCAACTCGTGACCATCGACGGCGACCGCGGCACCGTCACCGAGGGTCGCCCCGAGACCGAGAGCGAAGAGCGCGAACCCATCGAGGAGGCCCGCCCCAAGACCCCGGTCAAGCCGATGACCGCGACCGAGGTGAAGGTGAACGTCTCTATCCCCGAGGCGGCCGAACGCGCCGCCGCGACAGGTGCCGACGGCGTCGGTCTCCTCCGCATGGAGCACATGATCCTCTCGACGAACAAGACGCCCGAGCGCTACATCGAGGACCACGGCGCGAAGGCGTACGTCGAGGAGATCGTCCAGGGCGCCCGGTCCGTCGCCGACGAGTTCTACCCGCGACCGGTCCGCCTCCGCACCCTCGACGCCCCCACCGACGAGTTCCGCCAACTGGAGGGCGGCGAGGACGAACCCCACGAACACAACCCGATGCTCGGCTACCGGGGCATCCGCCGCAGCCTGGACCGCCCCGACGTGTTCAAACACGAACTCGAGGCGTTCAGCCGCCTCTACGAGATGGGCTACGACAACGTCGAGATCATGTTCCCGCTCGTCAACGACGCCGACGACGTCGCACGCGCACGAACCCTCCTCGAAGAGGCCGGCGTCGACCCCGAGAAGCGGACGTGGGGCGTGATGATCGAGACGCCTTCCAGCGCGCTCGTCGTCGAGGACATCGTCCAGGAGGGAGTCGACTTCGTCTCCTTCGGGACCAACGACCTCACGCAGTACACGCTCGCGGTCGACCGGAACAACGAGAACGTCGCCGACCGCTTCGACGAACTCCACCCCGCGGTCCTGAAACTCATCGGTAACGTCGTCGAGACCTGCCGCGAACACGACGTGAAGACGAGCATCTGTGGGCAGGCCGCCTCGAAACCCGACATGGTCGACTTCCTCGTCGAGGAGGGCGTCTCCTCCATCTCCGCGAACATCGACGCCGTCCGCGACGTCCAACACGAAGTCAAACGCAAAGAGCAGCGCCTCCTGCTGGACTCGGTCCGCTGAGAGTCCAGGTCCTCCTCTTCGCTCTCCCCTCGCTCGTCACCGCCGACGTTCCGACGGTGACGTTTTGTCCAACCCTCGCGTAGCGACGAGTCACGATGACGGGGGAACGCGGTGGGACGCGACTCAGACTCGACATCTGGCACCCGGAGTGCTGGACGCTCGAAGTGACCGACCGGGTCGCGGACGCCGGTCTCCTGGGCCACGGCGTCCACGACGTCGAGGGACGTGCGCGCGGTCGGTTCACGGCGTACGGCGACACGAGCGAGGTGGTGGACGCCCTCGTGGCAGCGATTCGGGACTCCCGACTGACCGAGGCCGTCTGGGAGGTCGACCAACCACGCGGGGCCGACGGCGACCTGCTCGTCCCCGGGAGCGCGGCCCGGGCGCTCGTCGTCGAGTACGACCTCGAGCGGAGCATCAACGACGCACTCGTCTCGCGGGGGTTCATCCCCGACGAACCGGTCCGGATGGAGGGCGGCCGCGAGGTGTGGCCCGTCGTCACGACCGCCGACCGCGACGAGATGCGGACGCGTCTCGACGCCGTCCGCACCGAGATGGACGCCGAGGTCCGCGTCGAGTACGTGGTCGGGCCGTCGACCGGACTCGGTGACGGGTCGCTCCCACTGTCGTCGCTCACCGAGCGCCAGCGAGCGGTGTTCGACCTCGCACGCGAGCGTGGGTACTACACGTGGCCACGCGAGACGTCGGCCGCCGACCTCGCCGACGAACTCGGCGTCGCGAAGACGACGCTCCTCGAACACCTCCGGAAGGCCGAGTCGAAACTCCTCGACCCACCGGGTCGCTGACGCTCGCCACCGTACCCGTCTATGCTAGGGAGGGGTGCTAACCGTCGGGAGTACTGACGTCGGGTGACACATGGCATCCGGTACGAACGAGAACAGTCTCGAACGCAGTATGGGCCCGCTCGGGGCCATCTCGACGGTCGTCGCGGGGACGCTCGGGGCCGGCCTGTTCGTCACCCTCGGGACCGCGAGCAGCACGACGGGACCGAGCGTCATCCTCGTGGTCGTCCTCTCGGGTATCCTGGCGATGGCCATCGCGGTGAACTACTCGTGGATGGCGACCATCTTCCCCGGTGCAGCCGGGTCGTACACCTACATCTCGCGGACCTTCGGCACACGGCTCCCGGGGTTCGTCGTGACGTGGTCGAAGTGGCTCGGCTACATGGCCGCCGACGCGGTGTTGGCCATCGGGTTCGGGAGTTACCTCCAGGTGTTCTACCCGAGCGTCGACCCGAAACTCGCGGGGGTCGCCCTCCTGACCGTGCTCTTCGTCGTGAACCTCGTGGGGGTCAAACAGTACAGTATGTCGCAGAACGCCATCTTCGGCGTCCTCATCGCGGCCATCCTCGTCCTGGTGATTCCGGGGACGGCGAACGTCCAACCGGGGAACTACACACCGTTCTTCACGGGCGGCTTCGACGGCTTCCTCGCCGCGGCCGTCCCGCTGTTCTACGCCTACATCGGCATCGCCGTCGCCGGACAGATGGGGGCGGAGGTCCGCAACCCCTCGCGGAACCTCCCGCTCGCGATGGTCGGCGGGACCGCGTTACTCATCGCCCTCTACGTCTGGACGGCCGTCGTCATCTACGGCGTCGTCGCCGACTACCGGGTGCTCGCGGACTCCGCCCGACCGCTCGCGACGGCCGCCGAGGCCTTCCTCGGTGACTCCGCGACGGCCGTCGTCGCCTTCGGTGGTCTCCTCGCGACCGCGTCGAGCGTCCACGCGGTGATGGCCGCCGGCATCAAGATGCCCTACTCGTGGGCGTGGGACGAGGTGTTCCCCCGGCAGTTCGTTGCCGTCTCCGACCGCTTCGGGACGCCCCACTGGTCGCTCGTCACCCTCTACGTCGTCGCGAGCGCGCTCACCTTCTGGAGTTCGGGGCTGAGTCAGGCGCTCGCCATCGCGACGTTCAGCTACCTCATCGCGTACTTCACCGTCTCGGTCACGGTCGGTTACATCTACTTCCGCCGCCTCGACGTGTCCGAGCGCGCGGCCTTCGACCTCGGACGGTGGCTCCTCCTCTCCGTCGTCGTCGCGTCGCTCGGGTCGTTCACGCTCCTGACGCAGGCGTACAAGGGGTCGCTCTCCGTCTACCTGCCGTGGCTGGCGGTCGGCCTCGTCGTCTTCGGCGTCTACTGGTACCGCGGCCAGCAGAAGGGGACCGACGTCGACGCCATCCTCGAGACGCTCCCGGGCGTCCCCTCCGAGGACTACGACCCGGACGTGGGCGGGCTGCGCAGCGAGGGTGACGACTGAATGACCGTCGATCCGTCCACCCTCGCCGACCGCGTCGACGGCGACGAGGTCGTCTCGCTCGTTCAGGACCTCGTCCGCATCGAGAGCCCCTACTTCGAGGAGGACGAGATCGTCGACTTCGTCTTCGAGTGGTTCGACGACGCAGGTCTCGACCCCGAGCGCCACCCGGTCGTCGAGTCGGCGTACACCGGCTACGAGGGGGCGAACGTCCTCGCGCCCGTCGAGGGGAGCGACCCCGACGCACCGACGCTCCTGCTCAACGCCCACGTCGACACCGTCGAACTCGTCGACGAGTGGGAGGAAGACCCACTCTCCGGGCGCGTCGCGGACGGCAAACTCTACGGGCAGGGAGCCTGCGACATGAAGGCCGGTCTCGCCGCCGCGATGGTCGCGACGCGGGAACTCGCGGCCCCGGACGTGGACCTCGCGGGCGACGTCCTCTTCACCGCCGTCGTCGACGAGGAAGGACCGTACGGTCTCGGGACGGACCAGCTAATCCGCGACGGCATCACGGACGAGTGCGACGCCGCCGTCGTGACCGAACCCGGCCCGGTCCTCGCGCAGTCCGACGTGGAGAACCCGGCGCTCCTGCTCGGCGCACGGGGGCGCTTCCTCTACGACATCGAGGTACGAGGCGAGGCGGCCCACGGCTCACAACCCCGGAAGGGGACAAACGCCGTCGCCGCCGCCGGCGTACTGGCCGACGCGCTCGCCGAGATGGAAACCGCCGACCACCCGGACCTCGGGTCGGGGTCGGTCTGCCCGCTCGGCATCGAGGGTGGCGGCGAAACCCTCTCGGTCCCCGAACACTGTCGGCTGTCGGTCGACCGCCACGTCGTCCCCGGCGAGACCGAGACCGTGGTGCGCGAGCAGGCCGAGGCGGTCGTCGCGGACCTCGACCTCGACGCCGAGGTGTCGATCGGCTTCCGCGAGGGTCCCGAGGGCGCACGCTACGGGCCGTACGTCACCGACCGCGACCACCCGCTCGTCGGCGCGCTGGCGGACGGCGCGCGGGCGACGACCGGTCGCGACCCCGAGTTCGGCTACTTCGCGAGCGTCGGCGACTTCAACTACCTCGGCGACCGCGCCGGCCTCCCGACGGTCATCGTCGGCCCGGACGGCGCGAACATCCACGGGGCGGGCGAGTACGTCGACACCGACGAGGTGGTCGAGGTGACCGAACTCCTCGTCGACGGACTCGCGCGCTACCTCCAGTGAGCGCGACGAACGGAAACCGGTAAGCCACGCCCCTCCGTTCACCCCGGTGATGGAGTACACTCCGCAGGAATTCGACCGCGTGCTCTCCTCGATGTGTACGGAGCCACACCCGGCCGCCCGCGAGGCCGCCGTCGAGTTCCTCGCGGACAACCCCGGCGACCCCGCGTCCTACCCCGACGTGGCCGCCATGGAGGCGGACGTCGTCGAGACGCTCGGCGAAATCGTGGGGCTGGACGACCCGTACGGCTACGTCGCGGCCGGCGGCACCGAGGCGAACCTCCAGGCGGTCCGGGCGGCCCGCGACCTCGCCGAGACGGACACGCCGAACGTCGTCGCCCCCGAGAGCGCCCACTTCTCCTTCCAGAAGGCCGCCGACGTCCTCGACGTGGAGGTCCGCCTCGCCCCCGTGGACGCGGACTACCGTGCGGACCCGGACGCGGTGGCCGAGCGCGCGGACGCGGAGACGGCGATGGTCGTCGGCATCGCCGGCACGACCGAGTTCGGCCGGGTCGACCCCATTCCCGACCTCGCGACCGTCGCCGACGAAGTGGACGCGCTCTTCCACGTCGACGCGGCGTGGGGTGGGTTCGTCCTCCCGTTCACCGACCACGAGTGGCACTTCGGCCACGCCGACGTGGACACGCTCACCATCGACCCGCACAAGATGGGGCAGGCGCCGATTCCGGCGGGCGGGTTCCTCGTGCGCGACCCCGAGGTCCTCGACACGCTCGCGGTCGACACGCCCTACCTGGAGTCCGCCTCGCAGGCGACGCTGGCCGGAACCCGCAGCGGGGCGGGCGTCGCGGGCGCACACGCCGCCCTCGACGCGCTCTGGCCCGAGGGGTACCGCGAGACGTACGAACGCCAGCAGGCGAACGCCGAGTGGTTCGCCGCGGCACTCCGCGAGCGCGGGTACGACGTGGTCGACCCCGTCCTCCCGCTGGTCGCGGCCGACCTGCCCGACTCGACGTTCGAGGCGCTCCGTGAGGAAGGGTGGCGCGTCTCGCGGACGGACTCGGGGGAGAGTCGCTTCGTGATGATGCCCCACGTCACCCGCGAGATGCTCGACGCGGTCCTCGACGACCTGGACGCTCTCGACTAACACGGAAGCGTTTAATCCGGTCGGTCCGACCTACCCGACGTGTTCGACGCCGCCCTCCTGGCACTGTCCGGGTTCGACCTCCACGCCATCGAGGAGGCCGTCCGTGCCGCGCGCGGGTGGGGCGGCATCCTCATCATCTTCGTCTACTCCTTCCTCATCGCGTTCGTCCTCCCGCTCCCCAGCGAGGTCGTCCTCATCCCGGCCCTCTCTGGCTCTCTCGCGCTCGGACTCTCCTACGAGGTCCAGGTACTCGTCGTGATGCTCGCGAGCGGACTCGGGAAGGCACTCGGGAGCGTCGTGGCGCTCTACCTCGGCCACGGCGCGAGTCACTCCGGTCCGGTCATCGACGCGGCCCGCCGACTCGGCTTCGAGCCGATGGAGTGGTCGCGAAAACGCGTCGTCACGCTCGTCCAGGAGTACGGCTACGTCGGCCTCGCACTCGGTCTCACGGTCCCCGGTTTCCCGGATACGCTCTCCATCTACGCCTTCTCGGTGCTCGAAGAGAACTACGTGAAGTTCTCGCTGGCGACGTTCGCGGGGAGCGTCGGTCGACTGCTCGTGACGTTGGCAGTCTGGCAGGGGTTCCTCGCGGTCGTCTGATCGGCGTCGAAAACAGTGCGGGGCGTGGACCCCGCGCGTCCGGCGCCGCAGCGGAGTGGGGAGGCGGCGGCCCGGACGAGAGTGTCAGTCTCGGAGTGTCAGTTGGTCAGTGTGTGATTCCGGAGTCTACGGACCGAGAGAGCCACAACCCCAGACGGCCAGCGTGGACTGAACCTGGGAGAGTGCGACTGCACTCGTGAACAGCGCGCCGACGGCTTTCGGGTGTTGTGCGACCGCGTTCTGCAGGGCCTTGCGAGCCATCTCATTTCATACAATGCACCGTGTAATAAAATAAGTTACGGTCGGATAAGTGTGAAAGAAAGTGTCCGCACCCTCAAAGGGGTGCCGACCCTACCCGTTCGGTATGCGACTCGACGAGCACACGTGGACGGAGGCCGACGCGGCCGACGTGGACGTCGCGCTCCTGCCGGTCGGGAGCACTGAACAGCACGGGCCGCACGCACCGCTCGGGACCGACGCGTTCACCGCGGAGACGGTCGCGGAGGCCGCCGCCGAGGCCTACGACGGGACGGCCGTCGTCGCGCCGACCGTCGCGGTAGGCGTCTCCGAGGAGCACCGCCAGTTCACCGGGACGATGTGGGTGTCGGCGGACACCTTCCGCGCGTACGTGCGGGAGGCCGCGCAGTCGCTCGCCTCCCACGGGTGGGAGCGCGTCGTCCTCGTCAACGGTCACGGCGGGAACGTCGCGGCCGTCGGGGAGGTCGCCGCCCGACTCACCCGGGACGGCGACTGCTACACGGTCCCCTTCACCTGGTTCGACGCCGTCGGCGAGCACTCGGCGGACATGGGCCACGCCGGCCCGCTCGAAACTGCCTTCCTCCGCCACGAGTGTCCAGAACTGGTCCGCGAGGACCACGTCGAGGCGGCCCGCGAGGGCGCGAGCGACCACTGGGGCGAGTGGCAGAGCCACACGAACCTCGCACACGACTCCGCGGAGTTCTCGGAGAACGGCGTCGTCGGCGACCCGGCAGAGGGCGACGCCGAACGTGGCGCGGACCTCCTCGACGCGGCCCGCGACTCGCTGGTCGCGTTGCTCGACGCGGTAGTCGACCGGGACGTCACCCGGCCGCCACACGAGTAGTCGTCCGGTCGGCCCGACTCGCTACTCGCTCTCGGCCGCTTCTTCGTCGGTCTCGTCGCTCTCCTCGTCCGCTGCGGCTTCCTGGAGGTCCTCCAGTTGACCGCGGAGTTCCGGAATCGTGCTCGCGAGTTCGCCGACCTGCTCGCTCACGGCTTCGAGGTCGTCGAGGGCGTCCTGGATGGACTCGATCTCGGCTTCGAGGTCGTCGGCGTCCTCGAAGGCGTCGGCGCGTTCGCCGATGGTGTACCACTTCTTCGCCTGCCGGAGGTGCTCTTCGACCTCGTCGACGGCGAGCGCCGAGCGCAGTCCGTTGAGGACGCCGAGGGTGTTGTCGGCCTCGACGTCCCAGACGTCGTCCGGGTCGGGTAGTGCCGCGCGCGCGTTCCGGAGGTGTGTCTCGACGTCCTCGCGAATCTCGCTCGCCGCCTCGCCGAACAGTTCCTCGTCGTCGAGTGTCACGTCGCTCATGGCACGGGATTCGTCGTTCTCCCTTTTAAAACCCTGCCAGAAACTGAAAGTGAACGGTCGCTTCGCTCACTCCGACTCTCCCGGCTCGCGTGTCGCGTCACTCGCTGGCGCTCGCTCCGCTCCCGCTCGCATCACCGAGATTCTCACTCACTACGTTCGTTCCGAATCTCGTCTAGCTTCATCAGCGGGTAGCCGTCCTCCATCGCCATCTCGGCGACGACCTCGACGCCCTCGTGGTCGACGACGATCTCGACCTCCATGTACTCCCCCGTGAGTTCGGTGTAGCCGTGCTCGACGTCGAGTTCGTCGGTGAGGATGTCGACGCTGACGGACTCGCAGAAGGGCTGGTTCTCGATGCTCTCCTCGATGGCCGTCTCCAGCGAGGGCGCGCTCTCGGGGCTGACCGGCGTGCCCGCGAACTGGTGGTAGAGCGCGCCGAACTTGATGCCCGCCTCGAAGCAGGCCTGGTCGCGGTCGGTCGTCATGCGCCGGTCTCCGGTCCGCCGCGGCTAAGAGGTGTCGCCTCGGGGCGCCGAGTCGGCTCAGACGAGTCCGTCGAGGAGGACGGACCCACCGGCGAAGAGGAGGAACGCGGCGACGAGACCGCCGCTGTGGAGGAGCCACCGGGGGAGCGGGACCATCGTGAGGACGAACAGGACCACCGTCGCGGTGAACATCGCGGCGACGATGGGGTAGGGGAGCGGTCCCTGGTAGCGTTCGAGGCGCTCCGCCGCGTGTCCCGCGGCCAACAGCGACCCACCGACACAGAGCGCCGCACCCCACACACCGGTCAGCCGCAACAGGGTACTCGTCCGTGTGAACGACCCTCTCGCTTCGACGCCGTAGAGACCGACGGCGACGAGGACGATACCCACCAGCGCCGCGAACAGGGACGCGGCGACGAGTCGACTCCGTCGATGGGACACGGAAGACGGCTATGGGAGAAGCGTAGTTAAACGACCCCGCTCACCGCGGGCGGCAATCGTATGTTTGATGGCGCTTCTCCCCGAGTTTCCGAACGAATGGACGAACGGGTCTTGCTCACGGGCGCACAGGGGCGCGTCGGGCAGGCGATTCTGGGGGGGATCGCGGACGACTACGAGTGGCGACTCCTCGACCGCGAACCGCCGGCGGCGGAACCCGACCACGAGTTCGTCGTCGCCGACGTCACCGACGAGGAAGAGATGCGCGAGGCGATGGCCGACGTCGACGTCGTCGTACACCTCGCGGGCGACCCCCGTCCCGAGGCGCCGTGGGAGAGCGTCCTCCGGAACAACATCGACGGCGCGCGCGTCGTCTACGAGGCCGCCGTCGACACCGGCGTCGAGAAGGTCGCCTTCGCCTCTTCGAACCACGCCGTCGGCCACTACGAGACCGAGCGGAAACCCGACATCTACCGGAAGTCCTCGGAGTTCCGCCTCGACGGCACCGAACTCCCCCGCCCCTCGAACCTCTACGGCGTGAGCAAGGCCGCCGGCGAGACGCTCGGCCGCTACTACCACGACGAACACGACCTCTCGGTGGTCTGCGTCCGAATCGGGAACCTCACGAAGGGCCACCCGCCGAAGGACTACGAGCGCGGGCAGGCGATGTGGCTCTCCTACCGCGACTGCGCGCACCTCTTCGAACGCTGCATCGAGGCCGACTACGGCTACGAAATCGTCTACGGCATCTCCGACAACGACCGGAAGTACTACTCCCTCGAACGCGCGAAGGAAGTCCTCGGCTACGACCCACAGGACAACTCCGCGGAGTACACGATGGGCGGCGAACTGAAAGACGACGCCGAGCGCGAGGAGTGACTTTTGCACCCGCGTCCGCGCCGTAATCCGTTTCCTGAACGGGCACGAAACGACGGAGTATGGAGGAGTTAGCGGAGCGAGTCGCCGACGCGTTGCGGGAGAAGTACGGCGAGGAGACTCTCGTCGGGGTAAGCTACTACCACGAGGACGGCGTCGGGCACGTCTACCGGAGTGAGTGGGCGGCCGAGAAGTACGACCCCGAGGAAGTCGACGAAATCGTCCAGGACCTCCGGTTCGAGGCGCTCGGCCACGGCGCTCACGAGCAGCGCCACCGGGAGGGACTCCACGCGACGGTCCGGGTGTACGACGAACTGATCGACGTCGTCGTCCCGATCACGGAGTTCGAGGGACTGGCGTTCGCACTCTCTAATGACGGCGAGTACACCGTCCGGAACGTCGTCTCGCTCGTCGAGACGGTCGTCGAGGAGTCCGACGTCGAACGGACGGCACTCGACCACCCGAGCGGCGAGTAGCGCTTTATGGGTGTCGGCACCGAGCGCGCAACCTTAATAGACCGACAGCCAACTCCTACGCACACATGGAACACTTCCAGTTGAAGGTCCGGATGGCCCTCGTCGGGTCCATCCTGTTCGCCTTCTACGCCGTCGCGGTCGTCGCCGCGATGGCGATTTGGGGAACCGGCATCCTCCCGCTCGCGATTCTCGGGAGTATCGCCCTCGTCGCCGTCCAGTACAAGGTCGGCAAGTGGTCGGCGCTCCGGAGCGTCAAGGCCGAGGACCTCGACGAACAGCGCTACAGCGAGATTCACGACCGGGTCGAGCAGTTGAGCCGCGACATGGGAATCGAGAAGCCCCGACTGATGAAGGCCCGGATGGGCGTCCCCAACGCCTTCGCCGTCGGCCGCAAGGGCGCCGGCGTCGTCGTCATCTCCGAGGAACTCATGCACCTCCTCGAACGCGACGAACTCGAGGGCGTCATCGCCCACGAACTCGCGCACATCAAGAACCGCGACGTCGTGATGATGGTGCTCGGCCAGGGCGTCGCCTCCGTCGTCGCCATCGTCGCGCAGTGGGCGGTCCTGATGACCGGGGAGAACGACCTGGCGGACTTCTTCCTCGCCATCGTGGTCGGGAACCTCGTCCAGATGGTCGTGATGGTGTTCGTCCTCGCCATCTCGCGCTACCGCGAGTACGTCGCCGACGAGGACGCCCGGCAGTACATCGGCAGCGGCGACCCGCTCGCCCGCGCACTGGAGAAGATCTCCCGCGGCAATCAGGCCACCCAACACCACGGCCGCGAAGAAATGGTCGACCGCGAACTCAGCGCGCTCTGCATCTTCGACTCCAGTCACGGGTTCCTCAGCCAGATCCTGGCGACGCACCCGCCGGTCGAGAAGCGCATCGAGCGCCTCCGCTCGTAAGTTCGCGATGGACCTCCGTTCACTCCTCGCGGTCGTCCTCGGCGCCGCGCTCGGCGTGCTCTGTCTGGCCTATCCCGAGGGTATCGTCCGCGTCCAGCTCGTCGGCCGGTCACAGCGTCGACGCGGTCCCTACGGCGAGGACGAGTTCCCGCAGTGGATGATTCACCTCGTCCGGGTGGCGGGCGTCGCCCTGCTGGGCGTCGCCGTGTTCATCGCCGTCCAGTCGCTGTAGTCGCGACTCGCTACCCGAACAGTCCCTTCACGTCCTCTTCCTTCCGTCTCCGCCGGTCGACGTGCTGGTCGAGTCGCTGGGCGACGATGGCCCGGTGTTCGGCGTCGCGGACGAAGTCGAAGACGAACCGGACGAACTTACTGCGCTCCGAACCGTCCGCGACGTCGCGGCGGGCGTACTCGACACCCGTCTCGACGTCGAACTCTTCGTCGTAGCCCAGCGCTTCGGCGAGCGCCGGCGCCGCGAGAAGCGTCGCGTCGAGGTCGAGGTCGGTGAGCGCGGGGACCTCCCCGTCCACGACGACGGGTTCGGGCGACCGCCGCTCGACGCGCTCGGGGTCGGCTTCGAGCGCCGCGAGTGCCTCTCGAACGGACCCGACACGGACGTCCCGGTAGTCGTTCGGGAGTCCGTCGAGGTACTCTCGGCCGCTCTCGGCGAGGCCCGTCGCGCCCGCCCAGTTGCGCTCGCGGGCGTGGTGGACCGCCGCCGCGTACTGGACGAGTCCCTGGAGCAGTCGCTCGTCGCGGTCGTCGGACTCCTCGGCGTCGTCGCCGTCGGCCGCGCGGACGTCGTGCCACACCTCCTCCCACGGTTCGTGGGCGGCACGGTAGTGGCCGGCGGCGAACAGCGCCGCGCCGGCGCGGAGGGCGTCGTGCATGGGAGAAGGTTCGTGACGGTCACTTATGTACCCGACGAGAGTATATAAGGAGACGACGGGCGTCGCTCGTCAGTTAGTGTCGCGAAAATGTAGCGTCCGGACGGAGTCCACGCGAGCGGAGCGAGCGTGGGCACGGCCGGACGTGACTGAACGAAGCGAAGCGACGAGCGGAACGCTCGTCGCGTAGCAAAGTGAAGGAACGTCCGGACGGAGATTTGAACTCCGGTCCCTGGCTCCGCAAGCCAAGAGGATAGTCCACTACCCTACCCGGACTCATCTCTACGTATTCGGGGTGCACATAAAGCGGTTACGAATCGGACGGGTCAATGGGAGGGAAAGCCACGGTAGGGCGTCAGTCCGTCACGTCGCGGTGCTGGGCGAAGGTGTACTCGGCCTCGGCCGAGGAGATCGTCGTGACGATGGTGATGTTCCCGCCGTGTGCCTTCACCGTTCCCGCCTCGACGTAGGAGAGTTCGACCGTCACGGTGTCGCGGTAGGTCTCGTTGGGAGGGAGGTAGCCCACCCGCTCGCGGTCCTGCCAGAGGAGTTCGTCGCCGGTGTAGATACGGGTGCGGACGGTGACGTCTTGGGCGGTGTCGTTGCCGACGTTCGTGAGCCGCGTCGTCACGTTCCGGCAGGCGAACCCGCACGTCCGGACGCGGACGACGTCGAAGTCGTACTGGCCGACGCGACCCGCGGGGGCGGTCCGGGCGTCGACCCCGGCGGTCGACTCGTTCGCTCCGCCGGCCCCTCCGGGCCCGCCGCTGCCGGGGACGTCGACGACGCCGAACGAGAAGGCGAGTCCGAGGGCGACGAAGAAGAGTCCCACGACGCCGACGGCAGCGAGGGCGCGTCTGCTGAGGCCGACGTACCGAGCCATCGTTACAGCCTTTCGGGTGACCCTCGTTTAGCCGTGGTGGCCGCGACCCACACCCACACTCAAGTACGATGGCGCCCCCACCTCGGAGCGATGGATCGACCCAAGGACAACCCTTATCGGCACGCCTACCCTGTGCTGAACTACGATTATTATGGGCGCGATTGAGGAGACTTACGAAGACCTCGACACCGACGTCTCCCTCGAAGAGTTCCGGGAGGCGGTCGAGGCGAAGGTCGAGCAGATGGGGGGCCTCGCGGACGAGGAGACCGCCGCGATGCTCATCGCCCACGAGCTCGACGACGGGGAAGTCGGCGGTATCGCCGACGTCGAACCCGAGATGGACGAAGCGAAGTTCGTCGCCAAGGTCACGAGCCTCGGCGACGTCCGGACCTTCGAGCGAGACGGCGAAGACGAGGAGGACGGCCGCGTCCTCAACGCCGACGTCGCGGACGAGACGGGCAGCATCCGAATCACCTTCTGGGACCAGCAGGCCGTCAACGCGGCCGAAGAGCTGGACGTCGGCCAGGTCCTCCGCATCAAGGGCCGCCCGCAGGAAGGGTACGACGGCGTCGAAGTGAGCGTCGACAAAGCAGAAGTCGACGAAGACGAAGAGGTCGACGTCCAGGTCCAAGACACCTACCGCGTCGAGGACCTCTCGATGGGTGTCTCGGACGTCTCGCTCGTCGGGACGGTACTCGGGACCGACGAGATTCGCACCTTCGACCGCGACGACGGCTCCGAGGGGAAGGTCTCGAACGTCCTCCTCGGTGACGAGACCGGCCGCGTCCGCGTCACGCTCTGGGACGAGAAGGCCGACCTCTCCGAGGAGTTCGAGGTCGACGAGACCGTCGAGGTCGTCGACGGCTACGTCCGCGAGCGCGACGGGTCGCTCGAACTCCACGTGGGCAACCGCGGGACGGTCGAGCGCGTCGACGAGGACGTCGAGTTCGTCCCGGCTGGTACGCCCATCGAGACGCTCGAAATCGGCGACACCACCGACATCGCGGGCGTCGTCCGCTCGGTCGACGAGAAGCGGACTTTCGACCGCGACGACGGCTCCGAGGGTCAAGTCCGCAACGTCCGCCTCCAGGACGAGACCGGCGACCTCCGCGTCGCGATGTGGGGCGAGAAGGCCGACCTCGACATCGGGCCGGGCGACGAGGTGCTGTTCACCGACGTCGAGATTCAGGACGGCTGGCAGGACGACATCGAGGCCTCCGCTGGGTGGCAGACCACCGTCATCGAACTCGAAGACGGCGCGACGACGGCCGAAGGCGACGCGGGCGGGTCCGCGACGTCCCAGTCGGCCTCGCGCGGGCAGACACAGAGCCAAGGGCTTGACGCCTTCGAGGACGGCGAGTCGCCCAGTAGCAGCGACGCAGACGCCACCGAGAGCCCCGGGAGCGAGACGAAGACCGCGGCCGCGGCCGGTGCGGGCGGCGAGACCGAGACGACGGAGGTCACCGAGTTCACCGGTGTCGTCGTCCAGGCCGGGTCGCCGGTCATCCTCGACGACGGCGAAGAGACGATGAGCGTCGACACCGACGCGGACGTGACGCTCGGCGAGGAAATCACGGTGTCCGGCACGCTCCAGGACGGACGACTCGACGCAGACGAAGTTCGCTGACGGGACCGACGAGACGGCGAAAGAAGACGGTCGCGACGTTAGTCGTGGTCTTCGTCGTCGCGGTAGTTGTCGGGGTTGGCCTGCTCGACCGCTTCGCCCTCGCGGGCCTCGTCCTCGTGTTCGATCTCCTCGCGAATCTGCTCCTCGCGGTACTCCTCTTCGGCCTCACGTCGTTCCTCGACGACCTCTTCTGCCTCTTCCTCGTTGGCCTCCACTTCCTGGTCGGCGACGTCCTCGGCGGGCGCCTGGTGTGGGTTCTTGGCCATGATTACACACTAGGGTCGAAGCGCCGCCGACAAAGGCGTGGTGGCAGGTACGAGCGAGTGCCGACCGCCGGCTATCGACGCCCGTCTGTGAGTCGGTGTCGTGGCACGCAAGGAAAACGTTAAGGAAGCCACCACACCGATTGGAGGGTATGAGCGTCGAACTCCCGTTTGCCCCGGTGGACACCATCATCCGGGAGCACGCGGGTGACCTGCGGGTCAGCGCCGACGCGGCCGCGGAACTCGCCCGACGGATCCAGTCCCGTGGGGCAGAGCTCGCGTCGGCGGCGGCCGAACGGGCGACCGAAGACGGCCGGAAGACGCTACGCGTCGAGGACTTCGGCGTCGACCCGGCCGACCTCCCCGAGCGAGCGGAGTTGGCCCTCCCCATCGCACCGGTCGACCGAATCGCCCGCCTCGACATCCCCGACGAGTATCGCGTCTCCGAGGACGCCCGCGTCGCACTCGCGGACCGCCTCGAAGACTTCGCGGCCGACGCCGCCGAGGGCGCACGCGTCCTCGCCGAACACGCCGGTCGTCGCACCGTCCAGGCGGAGGACGTCGACACCTACTTCCGAGTCTGCGAATGAGATTCGGCTTCGACGAGGTCTGTCTCGAACACGACCCCGGCCCGCGCCACCCGGAGACCCCCGACCGACTCCGGGCCATCCGTCGCGGTCTCTCGAAGAAACACGCCGTCGACTACCGCTCGGCCGACTCCGCCGACGAGAGCGACGCGATGGCCGTCCACGACGACGAGTACGTCGCGGAGATTCGCCAGTTCTGCGCGGACGGCGGGGGCAACTGGGACCCCGACACGACCGCCGTCGAGGAGACGTGGGACGCCGCCCTCGCCGCCGCCGGACTCGCGATGTGGTCGGCCCGGCGCGCCGCCGCCGGCGACGACGGCCGCGCGACCCCCTTCGCCATCGGCCGCCCGCCCGGTCACCACGCGACCATCGACGACGCGATGGGCTTTTGCTTCCTCAACAACGCCGCCGTCGCCGCCCAGCACGTCATCGACCGCGGCGACGCCGAGCGCGTCGCCATCTTCGACTGGGACGTCCACCACGGGAACGGGACCCAGGACATCTTCTACGACCGCGAGGACGTCTTCTACACCTCCATCCACGAAGACGGACTCTACCCCGGAACCGGCGAGGTCGACGAGACCGGCGAGGGGGCGGGCGACGGGACGACGCTGAACGTCCCCCTCCCCGCGGGCGCGGGCGACCCGGAGTACTTCGCGACGTTCGACGACGTGCTCCGTCCGGCCATGGAGCGCTTCGACCCCGACCTGCTGCTCGTGAGCGCGGGTTTCGACGCCCACCGTCACGACCCCATCTCGCGGATGCACCTCTCGACCGACGGCTACGGCCACCTGACCCAGCGCGTCCGCGACGTCGCCGACGCCTGCGACGCGGGTCTCGGGTTCGTCCTCGAAGGCGGGTACAGCCTCGATATCCTCTCGGAGAGCGTCGGCATGGTCCACGAGGTGTTCGACGGGCTCAGACCGGTCGAACCGGACGAAGAAGACGTAGACGAAGCCGTCGCGGACATCCTCGACGACGTCCGCGACGTCCACGACCTCTGAGGGGCGCTACGGCTCGGGGTCGAAGTACGTCGCGAGCGCCTGTCCGAAGTCGTTCGCCAGGTCGGCTACTTCGTCGTCGACCAGGACGTCGTAGTCGCCCGCGTCGACGATGCTCGCGACGTGCTGGCCGAGCGCGACGGAGTCGAGTTTCTCGCGGGCGAACTGTTCTGCGGTCCTGACCTCCCGGTCGCGCTCGACGACGTAGCGCTCGCCGTCGAGGAACGGGCCGTACGCGTCGGCCTCCTCGTACTTGTCGTAGAACCCCTCGGCGTGCTGGCGGACGTGGACCGGGGGGCCGTCGTGGCGCTGGACGGCCGGGAGTTCCGCGACGGCGAGTTCACAGAAGAGCACGGCGTCGCCGTCGGCGAACGTCGCCGTCCGGAGGACGTCGAATCCGGCGTTCTCCAGACCTCGCTCCAGACCGTCGAGCGAGCGGCGGAGTTGGGGGTAGAGTTGGTCCTCGACGAGGTCGGGCGCCCCGAATCGGACGGCCAGCGGCGTCGTCCCGCGCCGGTCGAGGTGGACGCGGACGTCCGCGGGCGAGAGCGGTTCGACGAGGTCCGGGTAGAAACGGTCTTCGTCCGGGTCGTCGAGGAGGTCGCGGGCGTAGTGCTGGAGGCGCGCGACGTTCTCCGCGGAGACGACGGCCGCGACGTTGCGCTCGGGGTCGGTCGGGTCGATGACGACCAGCGGGTCGTCGAAGGTCTCGGCGGCGTGGTCCTCCGGGTCGAGTTTCACCGGCGGGAGCCACTCGTCGGCCGCGGTCTCGAGGACCGGGACGAACCCGCCGTACTCGACGACGAGCAGTTCGGTCAGGTAGCCGGAGAACCCCCGAGTCTTCAGGTTCGAGCCGTAGGCGCCGATTCCCTTCAGGAACTGCTTGAGCAGGCGGACGTCTGCCGCGAGGTCGTCGGTGAGTCGCTCCTGAAGGTAGGCGTTGTGGAACGGCGTCCGGTCGACGGCGGTCCGGATCTCGGTGGCCGCCTCGACGTCGAAGCAGGGGACGAGGTCGACGTCATACCCCTCGAACGTCCCGACGACGTAGGGGTGCTCGGCGTACTCCTCGTGACCCTCGGGGAGCGTCTCGTTGCCGACCGCGAGACCGATGCGTTCGAGTTCGCTACGCGAGAGGTCGGCCGGGAAGCGGACGAACAGGTCGATGTCGCGGTCGCCGCTGATCCACGTCCCCCGTGCGGTGCTGCCGACCTGTACGAGGTCGGCGTCGACGTCGGGGGCGACCTCGTCGAGCGCGTCGCGGGCGCGGTCCTTCAGTCGCTCGACGGCGTCGGCCAGTCGCTCGCGCTCGTCGGGGGTCGGGTCCACCCGTTCGCCGACGGCGTCGAGGACGGCCGCTAACTCCTCGTCGGACATGGTCCGCGCTACTCGCGGTCGGCGGGAAAGCGTGTCGGTGCCGACGACGGTGTCAATACCACCCTCACGGCCGGAGAAACGAAAGCCATATCAAAAGCAGTCCACTACGTAGGAATGCGAAGAACGAGCCGCCGTAGCTCAGTTGGTAGAGCACCTGGTTGTTACCCAGGTTGTCCCAGGTTCGAGCCCTGGCGGCGGCGTCCTTTCTCACACGTCGTTTTCACCCGACCAGTTGTGAGTCCGTCGATACCGGCGTCCGGTGACGTTCCATCCCGGTAGGCTAAAGTCGACGCACCAGATACTGTAGTCTGTAGTGGGCCCTTAGCTCAGTCTGGTTTACAGCCCCCGGCTCATACCAGCTCCCTGACAATTCGTGTGAGGGGCTGTGAGTCACCGGGTGATCGGTGGTTCAAATCCGCCAGGGCCCATACAGATTCTCCGAACCGTCCCACCGTCGAACAGAGAGATGTCGGGGTCTCAGACCCGTTCGAGTTCGAAACGGACGGCGTCGCGCACGTTCCCTTTCACGTCCTCCGCCCGCTCCCAGAAGTGGTCGACGTACTCGAACTGGCCGAGGTAGCGCACGACGCCCCGTTCGTCGGTCTCCTCGAAGAGGTGGAGTTCGTCGCCGTGTTCGCGGTGGTCCCGAATCGCCTCGTTGCCGCGCTCCATCGTCATGTCGCCGACGCGACCCTCGCCGGAGTAGACGAAGTGGTCGTCCTCGAAGTGGTCGTCGTAGCCGTACTCGTCGCCGGCGTCGCTCGTGAACAAGAAGACGACCGGGTAGTCCGCCCGCGTCGAGATGCCGTACTGTCGCTGGCCGCCGAACTGGTCGTGGAGTTCCTGGCGAACGTAGCACGCACCCTCGACGAAGTTCGGGGACTGGGGGACGTCACGCGTGTCTGACTCCGACATACTCGGCACGGAACGCGTCGCGACTATAACGTTTCGGTCGGGTGACCTGTCTCCGCTCAGTCCGACAGGCAGTGGTTTCCGACCGAGATGTATCCCTCGGCGTCGACGCGGATCGAGACGTCCGCCATCGTGGCGGCGGGGCCGCAGGTCAGCAAGCCGACGGTCCGCATCGGCTCGTCCCCGCGTGGGTAGCCGACGGAGTAGTAGACGGTCGCGTTCCGCGGGACGTCGCGGAAGACGACCGTCGCGCCCTGCGGGCCGTCCCAGCGGAAGGTTCGCGTCTGGACCGCGTCGCCGAACGGGCGGACAGAGACCGTACGCGAGACGACCGCGTCCGGGAGGGCCTCGACGTTGGCTACGTCGGGGTACTCCCGCACCGTTCCGTTCGCGAGTTCGACGGCGAACCCGGTGTGGTTCGCGGGCGCGACGCCGACGGTCAGGACGTACGCCCGGTCGGCGTCGCTCGACACCGAGACACGGACGTCGTTCCCGGTGGGGTCGTCCCTGTCCGTGGGCGGGGCGACACCGGCACACCCGGCGAGGAGGACGAGACAGACGAACGCGACGGCGACGCGACCGAACCTGTGACGTGTCACACGAGGAGTTCGCCGGACGGGGCCATCACGCTATCGGCGCCGCGAGCGGGTGGCCGAGGCGGAGGAGTGGACGGAGTTGGTGCCGACAGGAGCAGGCGTGGGGACCAGAGAGCTATGCCCTGTGCTATACAGTAACGATACCGACAGCTCGTGAACGGAGCACTCCCCGAGACCCCGGAATTATGCTAATGAACGACCATTGAGAACGAGTGTCAACGTGATAATCTTCCGATATACCTATGAACCAGGGTCGGGGAGAGTCGAGTATGGCGGTTCCCGAGCACGAGTCCCGACCCGACACCGTCGCGGACCTGCCGCTCGTCACCGAGCCGGCGACCGTGACGGAGGTCGTGTCCATGGACCGTGACCGACGTGAGGAGGCCCGCGCGGCGATCGCTCGCGACCTCGAGGCGGCGGGACTCGACGGGGAGTACCCCTTCGACGCGGACCCGTCGACCTGGGACGACCTCCGCGACGCCCTGATGTGCGACGGTCACCACGACCTCGCCCAGCAGGTCGACGCGCTCTTCGCCCGGTGTACGCGCCCACGGCCGATGCTCGTCCGCGCGAGTTTCGCCGTCGACGACGAGTTCGACTACCTCGCCGGGCAGTACGTCGGCTTCAAGTACAACGGCACGTCGCGGGCGTACTCGCTGGCGAGTTCGCCGACGCAGGACGAACTCGAACTCTGCGTCCGGCGCGTCCCCGACGGGCGACTCTCGCCGCAGATCTGCAACGACCTCGAACCCGGCGACGACGTCTGCGTCCGCGGGCCCTACGGCGAACTCGTGCTCGACGAACCCTCGACCAACGACATGGTGTTCCTCGCGACGGGCACCGGCGTCGCCCCGCTCAAGGGGATGATCCAGTGTGCCTTCGACACCGGCCAGGACGTCTTCGAGGGCGTCGAACGCGACGTCTGGCTCTTCCTCGGCTGTGCGTGGGAGGACGACCTCCCCTACCGGGAGTTCTTCCGCGACCTCGACGCCGAACACGAGAACTTCCACTTCGTCCCCTGTCTCAGCCGCGAACCGTACCTCACCGACTGGGACGGCGAGACCGACTACGTCCAGCACGCCCTGCTCAAACACGTCGACGCCGACACCATCACCCGGACAGACGAGTTCGTCCACGAGTGGGTCAGCCGCGAACCGGACTCCGACATCGAGGCCCGCATCGACCCGCGCGCGACCGACGTGTACGCCTGCGGCGTCTCCGCGATGGTGTTCAGCCTCACCGACGTCGTCGAGCGCATCGGCGTCCCCGACGACTGTATCGAGGCCGAAGGCTTCGGATAACGCCCCGCCCCGCCCGACGCCGCGGTATCGCTCCTCCACGAAACGATTCTCGATACGGCCACACTCCTTTTGTGGCGCGTGTCCGAACGACGTCGTAGAGACAGTCGCGTCCCGCGTGACTCCCCCGTAATCGGCGGCGACGCGACGACCGCGGAGCCGAGTCCGAGCGAGCGGATAGACACATCTTTACTTTCCAATAAAATCAACCGAGTTCGCCACGCTCTTTAAGTAGGTGGCCGCCATCGTTCCGCTTGGATAACACATGCAGATCGACAACCCACTCGACATGGACGACGATCGGGGTGTATCGCCGGTCATCGGCGCCATCCTGATGGTCGCCATCACGGTCATTCTCGCCGCCGTGATCGGGGCCTTCGTCCTCGACCTCGGCAGTCAGCTCGGTAGCACCGGTCCGCAGACACAGCTCGCTGTGAGTGATAATTCGAGCGTACGTGTTTAGCCCCAGATCGATTTCGGTAGTCTCTCGTAGGGACCGAGAAACAAATGACGTAGATCGATGCAACAGGCGAGTGAGTGTACCCTCGAGGGATGGTCTCCGGATCGGAGACCATCCCGTCTCGTCTGTTCATGACTTCTTCGGAGCCGACCAAAGAAGAGATCCTCGACCGTCTTGCTGCGCTTGAGGAAGAAAACGAAAAGCTCCGAGAGGAGAACAAGCGGCTCAGAGCCAAGCTTCGGTGGTACGAGGGACCCCATACACCGCCGAGCAAGGACCAATCGGACCAAGAGGAGTCGTCCTCGTCCGGCGGGGACGAGGACGACGAACAGCCACGGACTGACGGTGGCACGCCCGGCCGAATGTCTGGACACGACCCGGAATGGCGCGACGCTCCTGACCCAGATCGAGAAATCGAGGTCACCTGTGACTGCTGTCCAGACTGTGGTGAAGCGTTCGACGAGTCGGCGGGCGTCAGCCCCCGACTCGTCGAGGAACTCCCTGATCCACAGCCACCGGAAGTCACACAGTACAACCGCCACCACTACGAGTGTCACTCCTGTGGTGCCGAGACTGTGGCCTCACACCCCGACTGCCCCGATGAGGGGCAGTTCGGGGTGAACGTCATCGCACAGGCGGCGCTCTCTCGGTACGACCACCGCCTTCCCTACCGGAAGATCGGCGACCGCTTCGAACAACTCCACGGACTGGTGCTGTCAGGCGCGTCCGCGTGGCACGCGACCGAGCGCGCTGCGCGCGCCGGTCGCTGTAAGTACGAGCAGATTCGACGCCAGATCCAGCAAGCCGACGTCGTCCACATTGACGAGACTGGAATCAAACGCAACGGCGAACAGGCATGGATCTGGACGTTCACCACCGAGAACCACACGCTGTACGCGGTCAGGGAGAGTCGAGGAAGTGATGTTCCCGCGGAAGTCCTTGGCGAGGACTTCGCGGGAACGGTCGTCTGTGATGGCTGGACGGCGTATCCGGCTTTCAGCAGCAACCTCCAGCGGTGTTGGGCGCATATTCTCCGGGAGGCTGAAGACGCCGCCGAGAAGCAGGCGGAAGGCGAACCGATCTATCGTGCTCTCAAACAGCTGTACGTCGCTCTCCAGACTCGGCTGGAGAGCGACTTGACAGTCCGTAAGCGAGCAGAACTCCAACGTGTGGCGCGGAGAGAGCTTGAATCGCTGATAGAGCGGTCAGTTCCCGACGGACCAGTGGCAACACTACTTGGCAAGATCGAAGGAGGCCTTGACCACTGGCTCACCTTCATCGGTGAGCCAGCGGTCTCCCCAACGAACAACGCCGCTGAAAATGCGCTTCGTGAGCCAGTGGTTCTCCGGAAGCTCATCGGAACGCTCCGCAACGACCGCGGCATGTTTGTGCATGAGACGCTGCTGTCCCTGCTGGCGACCTGCCGCCAGCAGGGACGCAATCCCTACGATGAGTTCAAGCGAATCGCTCGAGACAACGAGATGATTTCACGAGCTCAGGCTGTGCCCGCTGTTGCGTCCTCGGGGTAAACACGTACATTCGAGCGAAACAATTGACAACGACGCTGACTCTCTAGTCATCGTTGAGCACAAAGGCGGTGACGACCTCAAGGAGGGGAACATCAACGTTATCGTCCAGAATGCGGATGGTGGGAACGTTAACGCAACGTGGAGCTTCGGTAGCGATAGTACCTTGAGTGTCGGCGAAACCTTCGATATTAAGGAAACGACTGACACTCTCACCAGTGGTCAGACCATCACCGTCAAGGTCATCCACGAGCCGTCGAACTCTGTCATCACTTCGACGCAGGTGGAGGTGCAGTAACTAATGCGCTCATTCAACCTCGACTTCAACGTCGACGACCGTGGTGTGTCACCAGTTATCGGTGTCATCCTGATGGTCGCTATCACGGTCATCCTCGCAGCCGTTATCGGGGCCTTCGTCCTCGACCTCGGTAGTAACCTTGGTAGCACTGGACCAACGAGCCAGGTCTCTGTTACAGACGCATCGGCGACATACAGTAACGACACGAATGCCTTCACAATCGAACACAAGGGAGGCAACGACCTGCTCTACAACGAGATGACGGTCATCATCCAAGAAGGCGGGTCGACTGTCGAAACCATCGAACCCACCAGCAACTATGGGGCCGACGCGCTCGCTCTCCGAGAGGGTGGGGGCGCTATCGTCACCGGCTCGTCTAAATCTGTCCGTACCTTCACGGTAGGCGAAACGTGGAACATCTACGACAAAGGGACTACGACGAACCTTAGTTCTGGCACGACCTACACTGTGAAAATCGTCCACCAGCCGTCGAACTCGGTCATCACCTCGACACAGGTCGAGCTCAACTAATTTAGCTCGCCTCTTTTTTGTAGCAGCAGGGCCTGGATTTCATCACCAGTTGCAAACGTATCTCTCCCGACTCCCAGCAGCCACCACCGACTCCACAGTCACCTCACCCGGCGCCGTCGACTACACACGTGACGAAAGCAGCCATCGTGAATCTCGCCGGCACCGAATCGCACAGTGCCCTCGTCGCCGACGACTACGAAGTCATCACGTACTGAACGACGCCGTTCCCGCAGGCTGTCGACCCGGCCGTCACACCCCCGGCCACCGCGTTCAAGTTCGAGCCATCCGGTGTTCCTCGTGTATGGCGCGGAACCCGTTCGAGGAGATGCGACGGACGCTGGAGCGACTCAGCGAACAGTTCGAGCGACAGTTCGAGGGCGGCGAAGGAGGCGAAACGGCGCCCGCCGGCGTCTCGGGGAGCGCCTTCGGGACCGTCTCGGTCGACATCGCCGAGTCGGACGACGCCTACGAGGTGACCGCGGACCTCCCCGGCTTCGAACCCGAGGACATCGACCTCAGCGTCCACGACGACGTCCTCCACGTCGAGGCGCGAAGCGAGAGCGAGTCCGAGACCGAAGCAACCGGCGCGGGCGAGGGCGAAGGCGAGGAAGAGCGCTCGGTCATCCGCAAAGAGCGCAGCACTCGCTCCATCCGCCGGCAGATTCGCCTCCCCGGCCCGGTCGACGAGGCGGGCGCCGAAGCGGAGTACCAGAACGGCGTCCTCACGGTGACACTACCGAAGGCCGAAGGGGAGGAGACACACTCCATCGAGATCCGCTGACCGGCCGCAGTCGACGCGGTTCCGTTCTTCTTTTCGCCGACGGCGCGTGACGGCGACGTAGTCGGTACGACGTCGAGGAAAGGAGCGGTGAGGTGAGGCAGGGTGTGGTGAAGTGAGGCGAGGTGCGGTGGAGTGAGGTGAGGTGGGTAGAGTGGGGCGAGGTACGGTGGAGAGAAGTGAAGAGAGAACGGCGGCACGTGAAGACGAGGTAGCGAGTCGAGACCGTCGTTCCAGGCGGCGAGCGGGGATTGGCGGCTACGCCGAGTCGTCGTCGGCGAGTGGCGGGTTCCAGAACGCGCAGTATCCGATCGCGGCGATGCCACCGAGACTCCCCGCGGAGACGCCGGCGTGCATGGGGAGGAACTGACTCGCACCGACGAGCGCCCCGGCGACGAGCGCGAGCGGAATCGCGGCGAGAGCGGCATCGTAGACACCGACGGCAGCGAGCATCTGACGGAACTTTGCGAGTAGCGCCCGCGTATCAGATCGGTCTGGACCAGGGTCGACCAGCATACCTACCACCCATCTCGTTCTAACGGACGGAACGGTTTTCATTATTGTGGCGGACCAACATATTTCTATTCAGAGAATATCTATTTGGAAACTCTACCCGACGTCAGAAAATCGGACGGGGGCGTCGGGTTGGTACAATGTACCACAGAATAGTTGGAACGGCGGTAACTCTCCCCGGAGACCGACGGCTCAGAGACCCGATGGGTAGAGTTCGGGGACGTGTTCGCGTTCGGCGTGGAGGTCGACGGGGTGGAGCGCCGTCGTCTCGTCGAGGTGGAGGAAGGCGTCGTAGCGTTCGCGGAGGTCGGTCGGGACGTAGTTGCCCCCCTCGGCGGCGGGGTGGTAGACGACGCCGACGGCGCGGTGGCCG
Source organism: Halospeciosus flavus (assembly GCF_029814175.1). GTDB lineage: Archaea > Halobacteriota > Halobacteria > Halobacteriales > Halobacteriaceae > Halospeciosus > Halospeciosus flavus. The sequence continues at coordinate 1,819,622 of NZ_CP122312.1, forward strand.
CGGGGTTCCGCGAGGGCGTCGTCGTCCGCGACGTCGTCGGTGAACAGGAGGCGGTCTTCGCCGCCCGCGGCGTGGAAGACGTCCTCGTAGCTCCCGGATTTCGCGGCGGGGAGGTCCATCTCCTCCATCGGGTCGCCCCACGCGTCCGCGGCGACGACCGACCCGCGGTGAGAGCCGAAGCCCACGACGGCGGTGTCGTCGTCGCCCCACTCCTCGCGGGCGAGTTGCCCGATGTTGATGCGGCCCTTCGACTCCATGTCCGTCGCGCGGGCGTCGCCGACGTGCGTGTTGTGCGCCCAGACGATGGCCTTCCCGCCGTCGTGGTGGTCTTTGAGGCGGCCGAGCGTCTCGACCATGTGCTCGTCGCGGACGTTCCAGGAGTCGCCGTGTCCGCTCGCCATCGTGCGGTAGTAGTCCTCTGCGTTCTTCGCGACGAGCGCGTTCTGTTCGAGGTCGAACGCCTCCTCGTGGGTCTCGGCGTTCTCGACGGCCCGTTCGGCCGCCCGCTCGCGCATCGAGGTGAGCAACTCCACCACCTCGTCCTCGCAGGTCTTGGGGACCATTCGCGTCGACTTCGCGTACTCGCGGGCGTCCTCGCCGTAGGGTTCGAAACAGCGGAACGCCTCCTTCACCTCCTCGACGTGCTCGGGGTACTCGTCTTCGAGGTAGTCGAGCACCGCGTGCAACGACTCGAACAGTCCGTACACGTCGAGTCCGTAGAAGCCGACGCGGTCGGCGTCGTCCTCGAACTCCTCGTTGTGGAGGCGAAGCCACTCGAAGAACTCCGCCATCTCCCAGTTGGCCCACATCCACGTCGGCCAGCGCTCGAACCCGCCGAGGAGGTCGCGGACCGTCTCCGGACCGGACTCGTCCCCGCGGACGAACTGGTTGGCGCGGTAGCAACTCGTCCAGTCGCCCTCGACGGCGACGAAGTCGAAGTCGTGTTCGCGTATCAGCCGCGCGCTCAACTGCGCTCGCCAGCGGTAGAACTCCGAGGTGCCGTGAGTCGCCTCACCCAGCAGGACACACTCGGCGTCGGCCACTCGCTCGACCAGGTCGTCGAGGTCGGCCGGCCCGTCGACGACGCGCGAGCGCTCGCGGACGTTTGCGGCCGCGCGGTCCACCCCGTCGGGTTCGGACCAGAACTTCCGTCCGGTGAGTGACATACACGACAGTCCGGACGGTCCGAGGAAATGTATGACGGCCGCCCCTCGTACGCCGCGCCCGGTGCACCGTTTTGTGTCTCCGCGCTGTAGCCTCGACCATGCCCGACCTGGACGACCCCGTCTCTCTCGGCGGCGTCGACCTCCCGAACCGCCTCTACCGGGCGCCTCTCCTGGAGTGCGCGGGGAACGGGCCGGACGCCGCCGAGACGCTCGTCGACGAACTCGAACCCGCCGCCGAATCCGGGGTGGGTCTGGTCTGCCAGGGCGCGACCATCGTCCGCGGCGAGGGCGGGTGTGCCGCGCCGAACATGACCCGCGTCCACGACCCCGCGTTCGTCGCGGACCTCGACGTCGTCCCCGAGGCGGTCGAGTCCCACGGCGGCCGGGTGTTCGCCCAACTCGAACACGGCGGCCTCCGGAGCATGGAGACCTGGCACGCCGCCTACCACGAGGACCACCCCGACCTCGAACAACTCGCCGTCTCCGAGCCACCTCGCCTGCTCCGCGCGCTCGACCGAACGGGCTTCCTCGACTACGACCCGCACGTCCTCACCACCGACGAGGTGTCCGACCTCGCTGCCGACTTCGGGCGCGCCGCGGAACGCCTGGTCGACGCCGGCTACCACGGCATTCACGTCGCCGGCGCGAACATGGGCATCGTCCAGCAGTTCCTCTCACCGTACTACAACCGCCGCGACGACGAGTTCGCCGACGGCTTCCACTTCCTCGAACGCCTCCACGACGAGATTCGCGACCGGGTCGGCGACGACGTGCCGATCATCACCAAAATCCCGGCGGAGACGGAGGTCCCACCGTTCGTCCGCCGCCACCTCTCGCTCGCCGACGGTGTCGACCTCTGCGAGCGTGCGGCCGCGGCGGGCTTCGACGCCCTCGTCCCCGTCACGGGGTCGACCTTCTGGGACACGAGCCTGATCCGGGGCGCGTTCCCGGAGCGCGCGTGGCGGGCCGGCCCGTTCGAGTCGGGCTACGAGGCGGCCTTCGGCGGGCCGCTGCGCTGGCGACTCATCGCGCTCGCCAACTGGGTGGAGGCGCGGCGCTACGACTTCGAACCCGCGTGGAACGCCGACTTCTGTCGGCGGGTGCGCGAACAGGTCGACGACGACGTCCCGGTCATGCTGGAGGGCGGCGTCCGCGAGCGCACGCGGATGGACGCCCTGCTCGGTGACGCCTGCGACCTCGTGGGCGTCGGCCGGCCCTTCTACGCGGAACCACGACTCGGGGCCGAACTCCTCGACGAGTCGGGGGCCGACGCGGTCGCCTGCGAGAACTGCAACAACTGCGTCGTCCCGCAGGCCACGGGCGCCGAGGGAGTGTGTCGGACGCCGGCCGTCCGGCGCGAGGCCGCCCGCCGTCGTCGCGAGCGGGAGACGGATAGAGAGTCGTGAGCACGGGACACACGACGGGCGACAAAACCTACGGGGGACCATCACCAACTAGGGGTAGACGTGCTCTCGACGCTCCCCGTCGTCCCGTCGCCGGACCTCCTCGTCCGCTCCGCGACCGGGTGGCCCGGTCTCGCGCTCATCCTCCTCTACTCGTTCCTCGTCGCGGTCGTCCTCCCCTTCCCCGGCGAACTCGTCCTCCTCGCGCCCATCGAACTCGGCCTCCCCGGGTGGGGCGAACTCGCACTCGTCGTCGGCGTCAGCGCCGCCGGGAAGGCCGCCGGGAGCGTCTTCGCGCTCTCGCTCGGCAACAGCGCGACGCGCACCGGCCACGCCCGGGACCTGTTCGAGCGCTTCCGCGTCGACGTCCTCGTCGCCCTCGAAGACCGACTGGGTGAGTTCGTGCGCGACCACGGCTACCTCGGACTCACGGCCGCGCTCGCGGTCCCTGGCTCGCCCGACACCGTCTCGATATACGCGTTCAGCGCCGTCGAGACCGAGTACCCGAAGTTCGCCGCCGCCGCGTTCGTCGGGACCGTCCTCCGACTCCTCGTCGTGGTCGGCATCGCGGGGGGACTCCTGGCAGTCGTGTAACGACAACGTTTATTCCCTATATTCCTCTCTCTTCGAACGATGTTAGACTTCGTCGACCTCGAAGCGGACCTCGACGCCGAGGAGCGGATGATTCGCGATACGGCCCGAGAGTTCGTCCAGCAGGAGGTCAAACCCGACATCGGCGAGCACTTCGTCGAGGGGACGTTCCCGACCGACCTCATCACCGAGATGGGCGAGATGGGCTTCTACGCGCCGAACCTCGAAGGGTACGGCCTTCCCAACGTCTCCGAGCGCGCGTACGGACTCCTGATGCAGGAACTGGAAGCCGGCGACTCCGGCCTGCGCTCGATGGCCAGCGTGCAGGGCGCACTCGTCATGTACCCCATCCACGCCTACGGCAGCGAGGCGCAAAAGGAGAAGTGGCTCCCCGACATGGGGACGGGTGAGGCGGTCGGTTGCTTCGGTCTCACCGAACCCGAACACGGCTCGAACCCCTCGGCCATGGAGACCCGCGCCGAGAAGGACGGCGACGAGTACGTCCTCAACGGCGCGAAGACCTGGATCACGAACTCCCCCATCGCCGACGTCGCCATCGTGTGGGCGAAAGACCGCTCGGACGACGACACCGTCCGCGGCTTCCTCGTCGAGACGGACCGCGACGGCGTCTCCACGAACAAGATCGAGGAGAAACTCTCGCTGCGCGCCTCGATCACGGGCGAAATCGGTCTCAACGACGTCCGCATCCCCGAGGAGAACGTCCTGCCGGGCGTGAAGGGGATGAAGGGACCGCTCTCCTGTCTCACGCAGGCCCGCTACGGCATCGCCTGGGGGGCGGTCGGCGCCGCCCGCGACGCCTTCGAGGAGGCCCGCGAGTACGCCACCGACCGCGAGCAGTTCGGCAAGCCCATCGGCAAGTTCCAACTCCAGCAGGAGAAACTCGCCGAGCAGGCCACCCAGATAACCACGTCGCAACTGCTCGTCCACCGGCTCTCCGAGCTCAAAGAGCGCGGCGACCTCACGCCCCAGCAGGTGTCGATGGCCAAGCGCAACAACGTCCGGATGGCTCGCGAGATGTCCCGCCTCGCCCGCGAGCAACTCGGCGGCAACGGCATCAGCACCGACTACTCGCCGATGCGCCACCTCGCGAACATGGAGACCGTCTACACCTACGAGGGAACTCACGACATCCACACGCTCGTCCTCGGTCAGGAACTGACCGGGTTCGCCGCCTACGAGTAGTCGAGTCGAGGGCCGCGACCGCTCCGGCGGACTCGTTCGACGCGAGCGCCACCGCACTCTCTGCTTCTCCCGGCCGTAGCGGCAGTGCTGTCGGCTACGGCTGTCCGACCATGACGAATCCACGAACGGTCTCCGACGCACTCGCATCGTTCACCGACGACTACGACGTCCGCGCCGAACTCCACGCCGTCCCGCCGCACGCGGTCTACGAGGTCCGCGTCGACGGCACTCACGCGGTCTGCAAGGTCGCGCGCGGCCCGAAGGCCGACCTGTCGATGGAGGCGGCCGCCCTCCGCTACGTCGCGCGTGAGACGTCCCTCCCCGTCCCACGCGTACTGGCCGCCGGCGACGGGTTCTTCGTCGCCGAGTGGTGCGACGACGCACCCGACCCCGACGCGGACACCGTCTCCACCGAGAAGGCCCGCGCGATGGGCGAAGGGTTGGCGACGCTCCACGCCGAAACCGAGTCGGCCGTCGAGTCCTGTGGCTTCCTCGCGGGCCGTCCGCGCGAGGACCCCGAACTCCGCCTCGACCCCCACGAGTCGTGGGCCGCGACGGCCGCCGACCACGTCGACGACTGCGTGACGTTCCTCCGACGCGTCGGCGACGACGAGAGTGCCGCGCTCGCCGCCGACGTCCGCGAGTTCCTGCGCGCGCGGCCGGCCGTGTTCGAGGGCGTCGGCGACCCGGTGCTCTGTCACGGCAACTGGCTCCCGGCACACGTCGGCGTCACGGACGGGACCGTCACCTGTGTCCTCGACTTCGAACACGCACTCGCCGGCCCGCCCGAGTACGACTACTGGCGGACCGTCGGCCCGACCTTCGAGGGACCGGACGACGGCCGCGACGCGGCCTACTCGGCGTTCCACGCGGGCTACGAGTCCGTGCGGTCGCTCCCCGAGGGTCTCGACCGGCGGGCCGCCGCGTTCCGGGTAGTGAACTTCGTCTCCTACCTCCGGTCGCTACACGTCCAGCGCGGCCCACTCGACACGGCGGAGAAACGCGGCCTCGCGGCGACGTTCCGCGAGGTCCTCCGCGACACCCTCGACGCCGAGTGAGGGGAGACGACTCCGGACGATGTCGTTCCAGTCTACTTCCAGTCGGTCTCCAACCCGACTCGAACCCGATTGGAGCACCCGGTACGCGGCGACCGGAGTGTCGACGCTTATGTGACCGTCTATCGAACCGCCGACTATGGTTCGAACGACCACACGGAGGAGTCGCTAATGGTCGGTGAAGCCCGCACCCCCGAGACCGACACCGGCCCGCTCGACGGCCTGACGGTGCTCGACGCCTCGCGCGTCCTCGTCGGTCCGTTCTGTACGATGCAACTCGGTGACCTCGGCGCCGAGGTCGTCAAGGTCGAGCGACCGGGCACCGGCGACCAGACGCGCGGGTGGCACCCGCCGACGTACGGCGACAGCGAGGAGGCCGCCTACTACCTGAGCGTCAACCGGAACAAGCGCTCGGTCGAACTCGACTTCGAGACCGAGGCCGGTCGGGAGGTGTTCCGCGACCTCGCGAGCGAGGCCGACGTCGTCGTCGAGAACTTCCGCGTCGGCACCATGGAGAAGTGGGACCTCGGCTACGAGACCCTGCGGGAACTGAACCCCGAACTCGTCTACTGCAAACTCTCCGGCTACGGCGAGTGGGGACCGGACCGCGACGCGCCCGCCTACGACATCATGATGCAAGCGCGCGGCGGCATGATGTCTATCACCGGCGAAGAGGACGGCCCACCCGTCCGCATCGGCGTCGCCCTCGCCGACATCGGCGCCGGGATGTACGCCACGCAGGCGATCCTCGCCGCGCTCCTCGAACGCGAACTCGGCGACGGCGTCGGACAGAAGGTCGACGTCAGCCTCCTCGACGGACAGGTCGCGTGGACGTCCTACCAGGCGCTCAACTACTTCGCGACCGGCGAGTCCCCGGGGCGAATGGGGTCGAAACACCCGAATCTCGCACCCTACCAGGCGTTCGAGACGCGCGACGGCTACGTGGTCGTCGCCGTCCCCTCGGAGAACATCTGGCCGAAGTTCTGTACGGCCATCGACCGCGAGGACCTCGTCGACGACCCGCGATACGAGACGAACGCCGACCGGGTCGACCACCTCGACGAACTCGAAGCGACGCTCGCCGAGGAACTCGGCGACTACGACACCGACGAACTCCTCTCCGTTCTCGAAGAACACGGCGTCCCCGCGAGCGACGTCCGGAACATGGCGGAGGTGTTCGACGACCCGCAGGTCCAGGCGCGCGGGATGCTCGAACGGGTCGACCACCCGACCGCGGGCGAGGTGAAGATGCCGGGCAGTCCGATGCACCTCTCGCGGACGCCCACGTGCGTCGAGCGCTACCCACCACTCCTCGGCGAACACACCGAGGAGGTACTCCACGAGTACGGGTACGAAGACGCCGACGTCGAACGCCTCCGCGAAGCCGGCGCGTTCGGGGAGTAGCACCCCTCGCTTTCTGGAGGAGAACGGATCCGGGAGTCCATCGTATCCATTTGGTGAGTGTTAGCAATGTATCGCCATCCAGCAAATACGTCCGGAACATGATTGATTATTATACACACTACCTCACATAGCTGTGTAATGAGACGTCACGTCACGGTTCGTGTTGCATGGACACATAGCCGGTCGGCGGAGGGTCGGCGATGAGTGTCGCCGAGATCCTCATGGCGGTGCTCCCGCTCGTGAGCATCGCCTACCTGATGGTCGCACGCTACTGGCCGGCGACGCGCGCGATGCCGGTCGCGTGGGTCGTCGCGGTGCTCGTCGGTATCGCTGGGTGGGGCATGTCGACGACGTGGGTCGCCGCCGCGACGATCTCCGGGTTCATCACCGCGGCACAGATCCTGTTCATCGTCTTCGGCGCGGTGCTCCTGCTGTACACGCTCAAGCAGACCGGTGCGTTCGACGCCATCAACGCCGGGTTCGCCTCGGTGAGCGAGGACCGTCGCGTGCAGGTGGTCCTCCTCGTCTTCCTGATGGGGTCGTTCATCGAGGGTGCGGCCGGGTTCGGGACGCCCGCCGCCGTCGTCGGCCCGCTCCTGGTGGGACTCGGCTTCCCGCCGCTCGCGGCCGTCGTCGTCGCCCTCACGGGCAACATCATGGCCATCACGTTCGGCGCCGTCGGGACGCCGCTGGTCATCGGTCTCGAAGACGTCTTCTCGGAGTCCGCGATGGTCACCAGCGACCTCGCCGCCACCGGGATGACCGTCCACGAGTGGGTCGCACAGATCGCGGTCTTCGCGGCGACCTACCACGCCATCGTCGGTATCGCGCTGCCGTTCATCGGCGTCGCGATGATGACGCGCTTCTTCGGCGAGGAGCGCTCCATCGAGCCCGCACTCGACGCGCTCCCGCTCTGTCTGTTCGCGTGGGCGTCGTTCGCCGTCCCCTACTGGCTGACCGCCTACTTCCTCGGTCCAGTCTTCCCCGGACTCCTCGGCGCGATGATCGGTCTCGTCGTCACGGTGTCGGTCCTCAAACTCGGCTACCTCCACCCCGACGAGGAGTGGGACTTCGGGCCGCAGGAGAACTGGCCCGAGCACTGGACCGGCGACATCGAACCCGGTGAGACCTCCTCGAAGTCCGGCGCCATCGCCGCGGACGGCGGTATCGTCACCGCCGAGATGCCGCTCTGGAAGGCGTGGACGCCCTACGTCGGTCTCGCCGCGCTGCTCGTCGCCACGCGGACGATCGGTCCGCTCACCGACTTCCTCCAGTCGACGCTCGTGCTCGTCTGGCAGGACATCCTCGGGACGGGGCTGAGTGGGAGCTTCGCCTTCCTCTACCTCCCCGGTGCGGTGTTCCTCGCCATCCACCTGCTGACGATTCCGCTCCACGGCATGTCGAAACAGGAGATCACGAGCGCGTGGACGGAGACCATCCAGAAGGTCGCGCCCGCGACGGTCGCACTCCTCTTCGCCGTCGGCACCGTCCAGATCATGATCCAGTCGGGGACCGCGACCGGCGGCCAGAGCATGCTGCAGGTGCTCTCGACGGCCACCGCGAACACCGCGGGCGGCATCTACCCGTTCTTCGCGCCGCTCGTCGGCGCCTTCGGTGCGTTCCTCGCTGGGTCGAACACCGTCAGCGACATCCTCTTCGGGACGTTCCAATACGGCGTCGCGACTGAACTCGGCGTCTCCCGGACGGTCCTCGTCGGCGCACAGGCCGTCGGGGGTGCCATCGGGAACCTCATCGCCGTCCACAACGTCGTCGCCGCGCTCGCGGTCGTCGGCCTCGTGGGCCAGGAGGGACGGGTCATCCGCTACGAACTCATCCCCCTCGCGTACTACGCGACGGCCACGGGCATCCTCGTGATGCTCTTCTCCTACGTCGTCTTCCCGTCGACGTTCTGAGCGGGACCCCGAACCCCTCTTTCTGCCGACTCAGTTCGAGGAGGAGTCGTCGTTCGCGCCGTCCCAGAGTTCGCCGCGGTTCTCGTAGTTGTCGCCGTCCGCCGACGTCCCGTCCTGACTGTTCTGACTCCCCGGGCGGACGAGGATGCCACCGCCGGAGGTCACGGCGACGTCGAACTCGCCGAGGGCGACGTCGCGGATGGCCTTCTGCGTCGGCGAGTGGAGGCGGTCCCAGCGGAGAGCGTCGTCCGTCGGCGTACGCTGGAAGATGCGGCCACCCGCCCCCGCGGCGAGCAACGCCTGCTTCTCGCTGTCGAAGGCGTGGAGCGCGCCCGACCCGAGGTCGATGGGCGTCCACGAGTGGTAGGAGTCGTCGTAGCGGTAGATGCGCCCGCTCCCCGCGGCGACGTACACCCGCCCTTCGGCCGTCGCGTGGATGTCGTAGAACGTGGTCTGGGCGTTGACGACGCCGATATCCTCCCACCCGTCCTCTTTCGTGGTCTTGAACGCGTTCCCGGAGGTGTCGACCGCGTAACCCGTCCCGTCGGGGCCCGCGGCGAGGGCCGCGATAGTCGACCCGGACCCGGGCTTTCGCGTGGCGCCCCACTGGACGTCGAAGCCGTCGATCGCGAAGGCGAGCACCTCACCGCTCCCGTTGGAGGCGAGGGCCTTCTCGCTCCCGCTCGGCCCGGCGACGGCGATACCCCGCCACGTGGAAGTCATCCCCTCGGGGAAGGAGTAGTCGTACTTCCGGTGTTCGTTCACGTCGTAGCAACCCAGCGACCCGGAGTTGCCGAGGAACCAGACGCGCTTCCCGTCGTCGGTCACGTCGATGCCCCGGAGCGCGTTGTTGCGCGTCGCCGGCCCGTCCTCGATGACGGTCTTCCACTCACCCTCGTGGCGCGTCACGACCGTCCCGGACCCGCCCACCGCGAACGGTCCCGACTCGGTCTGTACCACCTGGTAGAGCGTCTTCTGTGTCGGTGATTCGACGGATTGCCACTGCCGACTGTCGGCTGCCTGATCGAAGCCCCACATGTATATTCAATTGTCTCCAGACGTGTATAAAAGGACGACAGCACGTCGTGGCACGTCGGCACACGAAACGGCCGTGTCCTTTACCCGGACCCTCGGTGAATCACTCACCGATGTCCGGGGCTCCCGTCGACGAGTCGACGATCGGTCGGACGCCGCTCGTGGAGGTCGACCTCGACGTCCTCCCGACGGTGTACGCGAAACTGGAGTGGTTCAACTGCTACGACTGCGGGTTCGGCGGCGGGTCCGTGAAGACGCGCATCGCGAAGGCGATGCTCGACGCCGCCGAGGCCCGCGACGAGATTCGCGGGCGGACCATCGTCGAACCCTCCAGCGGGAACACGGGGACCGCGCTCGCGCGCATCGGGTCTTCGCGCGGGTACGACGTCGAAATCGTCACGCCGGAGTCACCGAGCGAGACGAAGATCGAGGCCATTCAGGCCGCCGGCGGACGGGTCCGACGCGCGACCACCTACGAGATGATGTTGGAGCAGTGTGCGGACCTCCTCGAAGCGAACCCCGAGCAGTACTACCGCCCCAACCAGTACGCGAACCCGGCGAACCCGGGCGTCCACGCCGCCACTACCGGCCCCGAAATCTGGCGGCAGACGGACGGCGAGGTCACGCACTTCGTCGCCGGCGCGGGCACCGGCGGGACGGTGACGGGTGTCGGCACCGCACTCCACCGCCGCGGCGACGTGACCGTCCACGGCTTCGAACCCGCCGAACCCGAACACGCCATCGACGGTCTGAAGTACACCCGCGGGTCGCGTTTCCACGACCCCGACGTGTACGACGAGTCGGTGCTCGACGACTTCTTCACCGTCTCGACGGCCGACGCGTACGAGTGCGCCCGGTGGCTCCGCGAGCGCTACGCCGACCGCGAGGTGCGAGTCGTCGACACCGGCCAGCACGACGCGCCGACGGTCCGCGACCACCTCCGCGTCGGCGAGGAGTTCCTGGTCGGGACCTCCAGCGGCGCGGTCGTCGCGGCCGTCGAACGACTCGCCGCCGAGGGTGCGTTCGACGCCGACGACGTCGTGGTCGTCCCGTTCCCGGACCGTGGCGATCGCTACCGTCACCTGCCGCTGTGGGAAGACGTGCTGTGAGATGAGAAAGGAGAGAGATTCCCGTCGACGGGGAAGAGGACCGGCGAGGTTCCGATGGCGTCGGATGATTCCGGTCCGTCCCGTCACACTCCCCCCTCCGAGGAGTGTATCTAGGACGAGGGGACGCCCACACATAATCGGACGGGGCGAATATTCGGGACGGGGCGTGAATTGCCCGAGACCACCAACGGTTAACTCCCACACCACCTATCGACACCCATGTCCGGGCTCAACCTCGACCCGACGCAACTCGACCGGTACTCCCGGCACATCATCATGGAGGACGTCGGGCCGGCAGGCCAGCAGAAACTCCTCGACGCGGACGTCCTCGTCGTCGGCGCGGGCGGCCTCGGCGCGCCCGTCATCCAGTACCTCGCCGCCGCGGGCGTAGGGAGACTCGCCATCGTCGACGACGACGTCGTCGAGCGCTCGAACCTCCAGCGCCAGATAATCCACGCGGACGCCGACATCGGCCACCCGAAGGCCGAGAGCGCCCGCGAGTACGTCGAGCGACTCAACCCCGACGTCAATGTCGAGGTCCACGAGAAACGCCTCACCGCCGACAACGCAGAGGACCTGATTCGCGAGCGCGACTTCGTCGTCGACTGCTCGGACAACTTCGGGACGCGCTACCTTGTCAACGACGCCTGCGTCCTCCACGAGGTGCCGTTCAGCCACGGCGCCATCTACCGCTTCGAGGGGCAGGCCATCACCTTCGCCCACGAGGAGGACTCGCCGTGCTACCGCTGTCTCTTTCCCGAGGCGCCCGAGGAAGGCGTCGTTCCCGACTGCTCGGAGGCCGGCGTGCTGGGCATCCTCCCCGGCACCGTCGGGTGTATCCAGGCCACCGAGTGCGTGAAGGCACTACTCGACTACGGCGAACTCCTCGACGGCCGCCTGCTCTTCTACGACGCGGGCGACATGACGTTCGAGGAGGCACCCGTCGCGAAGAACCCGGAGTGTCCGCTCTGTGGCGAGGAACCCGAAATCGACTCCGTCCAGGAAGTGGAGTACTCGGGTGGCTGTACCATCGCCGACGCGGACTGAGACCGACGCCGACCCCTACAACTGCGCTTTCGCGTCCCGGACGAGTCCGTCGATGATTTCGGGCGTCGTCGGGTGGTAGGCCCGGTCGGGCACGTCGCGGACGTCCATCTCGTTCTCCAAGACCACCTGCATCGTCTTCGCCATCACGTCGGCCTCGTAGTGGAGGCCGTGGTAGCCGAGGACGGTCCCGTCGTCTGCGTCGACGACGAGTTTCGCCTGCCCCCAGCGCGCCTCCTTCAGTTTGAAGATGCCGTCGTCGGTCGCCTCGCGGGTGGCGACCACGACGTCGTGGCCGGCCTCCTCGGCTTCCTCGACGGTCATCCCGAGCGAGGCGTAGGGGTAGACGGTCGCACCCGAGAACATCACCTCGTGGTGGATGGGGTAGTATTCCTCGAACTCCGACTCGCCCGCGATGGCCCGTCGGACGTTCTCGGCGGCGGTGAACGCCTCCTCCTTGGAGTTGTGGAGGAGCATCCGTTCGCCCATCGCATCGCCGGCGACGAAGACGTGCTCGGCGTCGCGGGCCTGCATCGTCGCGGGGTCGACCCAGCCCTCGCCGACGTCGATACCGGCGTTCGCCAGGCCGAGTCCCTCGACGGTCGGCCGTCTCCCCGTGAACAGGAACAGTTGGTCGGCCTCGACCGCGCTCCCGTCGTCGAGGTGGAGGCGGACGCCGCCGTCCGCGGTCTGCTCGACCGACTCCTCGTACACCTCGGTCCGAATCTCGACGTCGAAGTCCTCGCGGTAGAGGTCGAGAATCTCGTCGCCGATACGGTCGTCGGCGCGGTCCAGTGGCCGTTCGTCGTGTTCGACGACGGTGAGGTCCATCCCTGCCGCCTCGCTCAAGTAGGGGACCATCTCGATGCCGACGTAGCCGAAGCCCATCACGACGCCCGAGTCGGGGAACTCGGTGGCGTCGAGGACGTCCGCGCTGTCCATCCAGTCGACGTCGTCGATGCCGGGGAGGTCGGGCACGTTCAGCGAGGACCCGGTCGCGACGACGACGTAGTCCGCGTCCAGTTCGCGCTCGCCGACGCGGAGCGTGTGTTCGTCGAGGAACTCGGCCCGGTCGTGGACGAACTCGACGTGCTCGCGTTCCGTGAGGTCGTGGACGGACTCGCGGCGGTAGCCCGCCCACTCCAGCACGTGGTCGTCTTTGTGCTCGACCGTCTTCTCGAGGTTCACCTCGGGCGCCTCGCCGTCGAGTCGGGGGTCGTGGCGCGCCTGGTAGCGGTGGGCCGTCGCCGAGAGCACCGCCTTCGAGGGCATACACCCGCGGAGGATACAGAGGCCGCCACCGGGGTCGCCGTCGTCGACGAGGGTGAGTCGGACGTCCAGTTCGGCTAGTTCGCTCGCCGCAGCAGCGCCGGCGCTCCCGTACGCGCCGACGACGACTACGTGCGGTCGGTCGTCGCTCATACTCGGGACGTCGGTCGCCTCCGTGTTAGCCGTTCGGCCCGGAGCGAGACTCGTCGAAAAAGTGGAAACGTGGTCGTGGTCGGGGAACGTTACTGTGCGCGGCCGTAGAGTGCGATGGCCACGAGTGCGACGAGGGCCGCGACGACACCGAAGCCGGGCGAGGAGGCACCGGAACCGGAGTCGCCGCCGCTGTCACCGCCCGAGTCAGAACTGGAAATCTTCGCGGTGCGCTCGGAGAAGTGGTTGAACGCGACGAGGACGTCCGCGCGGGCGTTCGCGCTCGCACTGGACGTCTGCTTGACCATGTACGCCGACTCGTCACCGCCGATGGCGCCCTTCAGCGCGCTGTAGGAGGACACCTGCGCGGCGGCGCTCCCGTCGACCGTCACGGAGATGTCCGAGAGGGTGCCGACCGCCTGCTTCGAGACGCTCGTGATGACGATCTTGCCCTGCTCTTTGGTTCGCTCGGCGGTGACCGTCACCGTGTTCTCGGCGGACTGCTTGGCCTCGACGGTCGTCTGCTGCGTGTAGGTGACCGTGTCGACGACCTTCTTCCCACCCTCCTGGGTCATGACGTACACCTCACCGGCGACCTGACCCTGGGAGATCATCCGCTCTTGTTTCTGGTCCTCGCTGTCCTTGCCGCTGGGGTACGAGCGGAAGACGAGTTTGCTGTTCTTGCCGAGTTTGGCCGTCACGTCGCCGTTCTCGTTGACGGTCACCGTGCCGTCACCGACGACGATGAACGTCCCCTGGGTGCTCTCGCCAGCGGAGACGCTCACCTGGGAGTCGCTCTCCTGGGACGCCTCGGCCGCGGAGGAGAGGTTCGCCACGACGTACTGAGACTGGTCGTTCGAGGAGACGACCAGGATACCGTGGGTGTTGTCGTGGGCCTTCATCTTGGCCTGACTCGACCCGCTGGCCGAGATAGTCGCCTTCGCCTGCGTCTGCGAGGCGAGCGAGAGACCCGCGCCTTCGAGACTCGTCACCGCCGAGAGAGAGGCGGTCGCACCGACGAGACCACTCGACTGGGCGCTCTCCTGGGACTGGACCTTCACGCTCTCGAACACCGTCGTCCCCTCGACGGCGTAGTCGACGACTGCGTTCGACTGGACGTCGAAGGAGATGTGTGCGCCACTGTACGCCTTCGCCTGTGACTGCGTCGTGCTCGCGGCGGCCGCGGGGGCCACAGCGCTCAGGACGAGGAATCCCACCATTAGGGCAGTCGCTAGTCGTCTCGACATACGTTCCCGTAAACTCCGCCGGAACAAAAACCGCTTGTGGCTAGTCGTCGGGGCGTCGACCGGAACGCTACCGCGAGATCTCGCCGCCCGACTCCGCGAGCACCGACTCGACCTCCGCGGGCGTCACGAGCGCGACGTCGCCGGGGATGGTGCGCTTGAGTGCGGCCGTGGCCGCGCCGTACGCGAGCGCGTCCGCGAGCGACCCGCCGTCGAGTCGTTCGGCGAGGTAGCCGCCGACGAAGGCGTCGCCCGTCCCGATGGGGTCGTGGGTGTCAGTCTCGAAGGCGGACTGGGTGACGGCGTCGCCGGACTCGTAGGCGAGTGCGCCCTCTTCGCCGCGGGTGACGACGACCGTCTCGAAGTCCCACTCGTCGGCCAGCGTCTGGGCGATGCCGGCGGCGTCGCGCTCGACGCCGAGGACCTCCCAGGCGTCGCGCTCGGCGACCACGAGCACGTCGACGTCGGGGAACAGCGCTTCGAGGACGTCGCGGGCCTCCGCGTGGCTCCAGAGCTTCGAGCGGTAGTTCACGTCGAAGACGGTCGTCGTGTCGTGGTCCTGCGCGTGCGCGAGGACGTCGGCGGTCGTCTCTTCGAGGGTGGCGGAGAGGGCCGGCGTGATTCCGCTCGTGTAGAAGGCGTCCGCGTCCGCGACCTCGTCGAGCGGGAGGTCTGCGGGCGTCGCGGTGGTGACGGCCGCCCCCTCGCGGTCGTAGACGACGTTCGTCCCGCGGGGTCGGCCGGCCTGTTCGAGGTAGTAGGTCCCCTGGCGGCCGGTCTCGCTCCACGCGACGTCGACGCCGGCGCCCTGCGAGCGGAGCGTGTTCGTCACCTTGCGGCCCAGCGCCGAGTCGGGGAGTTTGGACGTCCACAGCGTGTCGAGACCGAGTCGGCCCGCGTTGACCGCGACGTTACTCTCGGCACCGGCCGCGCGGAACTCCAGTTCGCCGGCGCGTTCGAGGCGCTCCTGTCCGGCCGGCGAGAGGCGCAACATCGTCTCGCCGAACGTGACGAGGTCGTAGCTCATACTGGCCCGATGTGCGAGCGCACCCATAACTCACCCGGTGTCGACGGACGACCCCCGAGAGGAACCGAGCGGACGGGGGTGAAACCCGAATCGCTCGAAATTCGGTGAATCGGAGCGCGATTCGCCGAATCGTGGTACCCGAACCCTCGCAAGTCTTATCCGTGGGCGGCCACTAGATTTATTTGTAATGGCATCCGGTAAAGTTGATTTCTTCAACGACACAGGCGGCTACGGTTTCATCGAGACTGAGGACGCGGACGACGACGTTTTCTTCCACATGGAGGACGTTGGCGGCGAGGACCTCACGGAAGGACAGGAAGTCGAATTCGACATCGAAGAGGCCGACAAGGGCCCGCGCGCGACGAACCTCGTCCGCGTTTAACTAACACGGTTTCACCCGCGTCCGCGGTCGGTACGTCACCGTATCCGTCTCCCGAGACGCGCTGATTTCCGCTTTTCTACAGGCGTCACCCACCGAGCGACGGCGCTCGTCGTACACACCGACGACTCCGAGTTCGAGGACGCGTTCGTTTCTGAGATATCGAGCCGATAACTACGATATAGACCGAGTTCGACCGCTATCGACGCGATAACTGAGATATAGACGACGTTGTCGAGTTGTGTCCCCGAACAACTGAGTTATTCGGGGCGGCGGATCTGGTGGCCGGGGTAGTCCCGCTCGAAGCGGTCTTCGAGTTCGCCCTCGTCGATCCGGACGACCACGGGGCGGCCGTGCGGGCAAGCC
Organism: Halospeciosus flavus; assembly: GCF_029814175.1. GTDB lineage: Archaea > Halobacteriota > Halobacteria > Halobacteriales > Halobacteriaceae > Halospeciosus > Halospeciosus flavus. The sequence goes on from NZ_CP122312.1 coordinate 1,835,980, forward strand.
CACGGGTTCTCGCAGGCGTCGAGTTCGGTGAGCAACGCGACGACGTCGCCCTCCCGTAACGAGGTGTTCCCGGTGACGGAGGGGTAGCACGCGAGGTCCGCGAGGAGGTGGTCGCGCACCTCCGCGACCGTCTCGCCGTGGTCGCCGTCGGTGTCGAGGAACGCGGCGAGGGCGTCGCGGAGCACCTCGGGGTCGAGTGCGTCGTCGAACACCGCCGGGACGGCCGTGACGGTCGCCTCTCTGTCGTCGAGCGTCGCCTCGAAGCCGAGGTCGCGGAGCGCCGCGAGCGCGTCGCCGAACACCGCGGCCTCGGCGGCGGTGAGTTCGAGCGTCACGGGCGCGACGAGCGTCTGCGAGGTCGTCTCCCCGTCCAACTCGGCCTGGAGGCGCTCGTAGTTGATACGCTCGTCCGCCGCGTGCTGGTCGACCAACACCAGTCCGTCGGGGGACTCCGCGACGAGGTAGGTGTCGTGGAGTTGGCCCAGAACCCGCAGACGGGGGAGTCGGTCGAACTGGTCGTCCGCGCGTTCGTCGCCCGCCGTCTCGCCGAGCCGGGCGTTCTCCGTCGCCGCGCGGAACCGACGGTCGTCGGCGCCGGCCGACCCGTCGTTCGACCCGACGCGGTCCGTGTCGCCCTCGTCCGGCACCGAGACGTCGGTGGACGCAGTCGACGCCGAGTTCCCGGACTGGTCGGTCGCCGGCTCTTCGTCCGCGCTGGCGTCCGCGGCGTCGGTATCGGCGTCGCCCGGCGCGCTCCACCCGGTTTCGGCGCCCTCGTCCGTCGACGCTGCGTCGGTCGACGCGAATCCGTCGCGCCGACCAGTCTCGTCCGACTCGACTGGACCGCTCGCTCGCTCCGTTTCGTCCGAGTCGCCCGTCGCGTCCATCTCGTGCTGGTGCCACGAGGTGTCGGCCTCGTCGGCCGCGTCGTCGTCTTCCTCCCACTGCCGACTGGGTGCGATGCTCGCCTCGTCGGGCTGAGACCGACCGCGCGGGGCGCTCGTCCGAATCAGCCCGGCGTCGAGCAGCGCGTCCTCGACGGCCGACTCCACCTCGCGTTTCACGGTCTCGCTCTCGCCGAAGCGGACCTCCATCTTCCGCGGGTGGACGTTCACGTCGACCTCCCCCGCGGGCACTTCGACGAAGAGGACCGCGAAGGGGTAGCGGTCGGCGGCGAGTTGGCCGCCGTAGGCCGAGACGACCGCCTCTCGCAACAGGGAGTCGCTGACGTAGCGGCCGTTGACGAACGTCGAGACGTACTCGCGGGAGGCGCGGGTCGTCTCGGGGTCCGAGACGTAGCCGTGGACTCGCCCCACCGCCTCGCCCTCCGAGTCGACCGGAATCATCGCTTCGGCCACTTCGCGGCCGTACACCGACAGGAGCGTCCCCTGCAGGTCGCCCTGGCCGGTCGTCGCGAACACCTCGCGGTCGTCGTGGGTGAGCGAGACGGCGACGTCGGGGTTCGCGAGCGCGTAGCGCGTCACGACGCGATTGACGTGGCCGAACTCGGTGGAGTCGGTCTTGAGGTACTTCCGCCGCGCGGGGGTGTTGTAGAAGAGGTCCTCCACCTCGACGGTCGTGCCAGGCGGCCGTCCCGCGGGACCGACGCGGGTCACCTCGCCGCCCTCCAGTCGGAGTTCGGTGGCCTCCTCGTCGCCGTCCTGCGGACGGGTGGTGATGGTCGTCCGCGAGACGGCGCCGATGGTGTGCAGCGCCTCGCCGCGGAAGCCGAGCGTGGCGACGCCCGACTCCAGGTCCTCGATGTCCGAGATCTTGCTCGTCGTGTGTTTCTGCACCGCGGCGCGGACGTCGGCCTCGCTCATCCCCTCGCCGTCGTCCGAGACGACGATGCGGTCGGTGCCGCCGCCGTCGACCGTCACGTCGACGCGCGAGGCCCCGGCGTCGAGGCTGTTCTCGACCAGTTCCTTCACGACGGAGGCGGGCCGCTCGACCACCTCGCCGGCCGCGATGCGTTCGACCGTCGTCGCGTCGAGTTGCTGGATGCGGTCGCTCTCCACGTCACTCACCCTCCAGTTCGTCCTGCCACTCCTGGACCTTCGTCAGCGCCTCGACCGGCGTGAGGTCGTTGAGCGGCGTGTCCGTGATGTCCTCCAGTACCTCGCGCTGGTCGTCGTCGAGGGTCGGCCCGGAGGGCTCGGACGGCCCGGACGGCTCTGACGGCCCGGACGGCTCTGACGGTCCCTCGTCGGCCGAGCCACCGTCGCTCGCCGCCTGCTGGAAACTCCCGCTACCGAGGTCGAAGACGGCCTGGACGGGTTCGGAACTGCCCGACCCGCCGCGGGCCTCGATGGCCTTCTCCTCGCGGAGGCGCGAGAGCACCTCGTCGGCGCGGTCCACCACGGGGTCGGGGACGCCCGCGAGGTCCGCGACGTGGATGCCGTACGAGCGGTCGGTCGGTCCCTCGCGGATGGTCCGGAGGAAGGTCACCTCGCCGTCGCGCTCGTCGGCCGCGACGTGGACGTTCGCGACGCGTTCGAGGCGGTCGGCGAGACTCGTGAGTTCGTGGTAGTGGGTCGCGAACAGCGTCTTCGCGCGCACCTCGTTGTGGAGGTACTCGGTGGCGGCCCACGCGATGCTGATGCCGTCGTAGGTGGCCGTCCCGCGTCCCACCTCGTCCAGGATGACGAGCGAGTCCTCCGTCGCGGAGTGGAGGATGTTCGAGAGTTCCTGCATCTCGACCATGAACGTCGAGCGACCCTGCGCGAGTTCGTCGAGTGCGCCGACGCGGGTGTAGATGCCGTCGACGAGACCCACCCGGGCGGCGTCGGCGGGGACGAAACTCCCCACCTGCGCGAGCAGGACGATGAGGGCCGTCTGGCGCATGTACGTCGACTTCCCGCTCATGTTCGGTCCCGTCACGACGAGGAAGCGCCGGTCGTCGGCGAATCGGGCGTCGTTCGGGACGAACTCGACGGTCTGTTCGACGACGGGGTGGCGACCCGCCTCGACGTCGAGGGCGTCGCCTTCAGTGAGTTCGGGGCGGACCCACCCGTTCTCGGCGGCGTGGACGGCCAGCGAGCAGAAGGCGTCGAGTTCCGCGAGCGCGCGGCCCGCCTCCTGCAGGAGGGTGGCGTGGTCGGCGACAGTGCCACGGAGGTCGTCGAGGAGTTCGCGTTCGAGGTCACCGCGCTGTTCCTCGACGCGGAGGAGGCGGCGTTCTTTCTCCTCCAGTTCGTCGGTGACGAACCGCCGGGAGTTCTTCAGCGTCTTGATCTCGCGGTACTCCTCGGGCGCGGCGTCGGCCTCCGACTTGCCGATCTGGATGTAGTACCCGTCGGTCTTGTTCCGGTCGACCTGGAGGTGGGTGACGCCGAGACGCTGTTTTTCGCGGGCGGCGAGGTCGTCGAGCCACCCCTTCGCCTCCTCGTACTCCTCGATGAGGTCGTCCAGTTCGGGGTCGAAGCCCTTCCGGAAGAGTCCCCGCGTGCCCGAGGACGGCGGGTCGTCGACCAGCGCCTCGTCGATGGTGTCGCGGAGGTCCGCGGCGGCCGCGCGGTCGAAGCGCCCGAAGACGCGCCCGAGCGGCGAGTCGGCGAGTTGCGGGTCGGACTCGACGGCGTCGGCGAGGTCCGGCATCAACTCGAGCGTGTCGCGCACCCGGAGGAGGGCGGCGGCGTCGGCGCTCCCGTGGACCGCCCGGGAGGCGAGGCGTTCGAGGTCGTACCCCTCGTCCAGCGTCTCGCGCAGGCGTTCGCGGGCGAGCGCGGCGGACGCGAGCGCGGCGACGCTCTCCTGGCGACGCTCCAGTTCTCCGAGGGACTGGCGGGGGCGCTGGAGCCACTCGCGGAGCAGACGGCCCCCGGCGCTGGTCACCGTGTGGTCGACCGTGTCGAACAGCGATCCGGACCGGTCGCCCTGCATCGTCTCGGTGAGTTCGAGGTTGCGCTGGGTGGTCGCGTCGAGGTCGACGTGGTCGGTCGAGCCGTAGGACTGGATGCGCGTGAGCGACGCGAGCACGCCCGCGCCGGTCTCGTCCACGTAGGCGACCGCGGCACCGGCGGCGCGGGCGGCGGCACCCTGCGACTCGACGCCGACGCTGTCGAGGGCGCCGTCGCCGAACTGCTCGCGGAGCGTGTGGGTGGCCCGGCCGGGCGCGAACGCCTCAGAGCCGTGGAGGGTGAGCGTCGCGTCGGTCGTCTCGCGGACCCGTTCGATGAACGCGTCGTCGTCTCGGAGGTCCGGGCCGGGGAGGACTTCCTCGGGCGAGAAGCGGTAGAGTTCGGTGAAGGCGTCGTCCGTGTCGTCGACGCCGGTGACGTGGAAGCGGCCCGTCGTGACGTCGACGAAGGCCAGGCCGACCTCGTCGTCGCCCCGGACGACCGTCGCGAGGTAGCGGGCGTCGGCACCCGTCACCCCGACGAGCGTCCCGGGCGTGACGACACGAGTTATCTCGCGGGTCGTGTCCTCGGAGTCGCGCTGGTCGGCGACGGCCACGCGGTAGCCGCGCTCGACGAGCGTCTTCAGGTATGGGAGCAGGTCGTCGACGGGGACACCGGCCATCGGGTACGAGGACCCGTGACTCGACTTCTCGGAGACCTTCAGGTCGAGTTCCTCGGCGACGAGGCGGGCGTCGTCGGCGAAGAACTCGTAGAAGTCGCCCACCTGCATCGCGAGGACATCCGCGTCGGTCTCGTCTTTCAGACTCAGGAACTCCTCGACGATGCCGGTCACGGCTCCCCCCTCCGCGTCCGGTTCCGTGTCCGTGCGGGCGTCGTGGTCATGGAGAGGAAGTGGGTGGTGCGCGGATAAAACGTCTATGCTTGCTCGGAGGGGCCGGTCTGCGCGTCAGGATCCCGATAGAGGACGTGTCCACACGCCTTACAGTGCGAGGCGTCCGGGTCGTGCTCGGCGAGGCCACAGTTCGGACAGGTGACGTCGACGGTGTCCCGACGGGTCCACTCCCGGACGATCTTGCTCGCCTGCTGGGGGATGAGGATGACCGCGGCGATGATCGAGGCGACAGTCAGCCACCGTCCTGCGGCCGTTACGGCGAGGATGTCGCCGAACCCGACCGTCGAGAGAGTCACCGTCATGTAGTAGAAGGCGTCGCCGAACGTCTCGACGTCGGGGTTGACACCGTGCTCGGCGCTGTAGAACAGCCCCGAGGAGACGAAGAGGATGACGAGCACGGTCAACATGAGTTTCGTCGCGCGCAGGGTGTTGTCCGAGACGGTGCCGAAGAAGAACTCGGCGTCCTCGGTGAACCGGTAGAAGCGGAGGACACGGACGACCCGAATCGCCCTGAGGAACCCGATGGACGCCACCAGGGTCGGTGGCAGGAAGAAGACCGCGAACGTCGGCAGGATCGCGAGCAGGTCGACGACCATGTAGGGGTTCGTCACCGAGTCGAGGCGGTCGCGTGCCGCGTACACGCGCAGGCCGTACTCGACGGCGAAGACACTCGCGATCGCGAGTTCGAGCACCCAGAGCAGCGACACCGTCTCCGCATCGACCGAGTAGGTCTGTGCGACGTAGATGGCGACGAACACGAGGTTCAACACGAACAACACGGCGTCGGCGCCGAACCCGACGGTGGTGTCGTGGTCGTTCAGGTAGAAACGAAGGCGTGCGCGGACGCCCGCACCGTCCGGTGGCGACGAATCACTGCTCATAGCGGGTGTGGCGGACCGGCGGTCCATAACGGCGACGCCCGCCGTACGTCCGCTCGGTCCGTTCTCGTCGCCCTCACTCGCCGTCGCCACGCAACCGCTCGTAAGCCGGCCACAGCGGGTCACTCGTCGGCTCGGGAAGTTCCTCGCCGTCTACCTCGACGCCGCTCCCCGACTCGACGCGGCCCACTTCGGCGGCGCGAATCCCCTCGTCGCCGAGTGCGTCGAGGACGGCGCCGACACCGCCCTCGCGGACCGCCAGCACGACGGTCCCCTCGCTCGAACTCGTCCACGGGTCGATGCCGAGGTGCTCGCAGAGGTCGTGGACGCCGTCGCCCACCGGGAAGCGCTCGCGTTCGACCGAGAGGCGGACCCCCGCGGCGTCGGCGAGTTCGTGGAGCGCGTTGTCGACGCCGCGCTCGGTGGCGTCGTGCATGGCCGTCACCTCGCCGGTCGCGGCCGCCGCGAGGGCGTCGCGGACGGGACTCGCCTCGTCGAAGCGCTCGCGGGCCGCCGCCACCGTCGACTCGGGGAGGTCGAGGTCGTCGCCGAAGCAGACCGCGAGCAGGCCCGTGGTCTCGATGGCGGGTCCCTTCGTGACGACGAGTCGGTCGCCCGGTTCCGCGCCGGTCGGGAGCACGAGGTCGGACTCATCGCCGACGGCGAGGGCCGTCCCGGCGCCGACGGTCGGGAACGAACACCCCTCGTAGGCGCCGGTGTGTCCCGTGACGATGGAGATTCCCAGGTCACGGGCTTCGCGGTCGAACACCTCCATGACGCGGCCCACCTCGGCGGGGTCGGCGTCGAGCGGGAGGTTCAGGTCGAGTGCGAGGTGGGTCGGCGGAATCCCCGAGAGCGCGGCGTCGCTCACGAGGATGTGGAAGGCGAACCAGGCCGCCCGGTCGAGTCCGAGGTCCCGGAGGACGAACACGGGGTCGGTCGCGAGCGCGCACACCCGTCTCTCGCCCAGCGAGAGGACGCCGAAGTCGGCGCCGTGAGTCGGGCCGAGGCGGACGTCGTCGCGGTCGGCACCGAGGTTCGGCGCGACGTGCGTGTCGAAGAACTCGCGGGAGACCTTGCCGGGGTCCATACGCGAGCAAGCGGGCGGGATAACTTGAAGCGGGGGGGTCCGAGTCCGTTACTCGCCGACGGTCGCGACCATCGCCTCGACGACCTCCTCGACGTGCTCTTCCTCAATGGTGAGCGGCGGGAGGAAGCGGACGACCGTCCGGCCGGCCGGGAGCGCGAGAATCTGGTGGTTCAACGCGAGGTCCTTGAGAATCGCGTTGGCGTTGCGCTTGACCTCGACGCCGACGAGCAGGCCCTCGCCGCGGATGTCGCGGACTTCGTCGCCGATCTCGGCTTCGAGGCGGTCGCGGAGGTACTCGCCCATCTCGGCGGCGTTGCCCGGGACGTCCTCCTCGACGAGCGTGTCGAGGGTGGCGTTAGCCGCGGCGCAGGGGACGGGACCGCCGCTGAACGTCGACCCGTGGTTGCCGGCGTTCTCGGCGATCCACTCCTTGCAGAGCGTCGCGGCGATGGGCAGGCCGTTGCCCAGTCCCTTCGCCGTCGTCGTGATGTCCGGGACGACGTCGGTCTGGTCGGAGGCCCACAGCGACCCCGTCCGGCCGAGACCGGTCTGGACCTCGTCGAAGACGAGGGCGGCACCGTGGTGCTCGGTGACGTCGCGGGCCGCCCGGAGGAACGCGGGCGGAGCGGGGTTGACGCCGCCCTCGCCCTGGATGGGTTCCATGATGACCGCCGCGGTGTCGTCGTCGACGGCCTCCTCGAGGGCGTCCTCGTCGCCGTACTCGACGAACTCGAAGTCGCCCGCGAGCGGTTCGAACCCCTCGCGGTACTCGTTCTTCCAGGTCGCGGCGAGCGACCCCATGGTCCGGCCGTGGAAGCCCCGCATCATCGCGACGATCTTCGAGTCGCCGGTGGCGTGGCGGGCGAACTTGAGGGCGGCCTCGTTGGCCTCGGTGCCGGAGTTACAGAGCCACACCTCGTTCAGGTCGCCCGGCGAGTACTCCGCGAGGTTCTCGTAGAGACGCGTGCGCGACTCGACGGGGTAGGACGCCTGCACGAAGGTGAGTTTCGCGAGTTGCTCCTGGGTCGCGGCCTGCACCTCGGGGTGGCGGTGGCCGAGCGGGACGCAGGCGTAACTCGCGCCGAAGTCGAGGTACTCCGTGCCGTCGTTCGCGGTGAGGGTAACTCCCTCGCCGGACTCGATGCCGATGGGCTTCTCGCTGAAGACGAACCCTGCCATGGTCTTACTTCTCACCGAGTGCGTCGGCCGTGATGGTCGTTCCGTTTCCGGCCAGCGCGTTGGAGATGGGACGGTCGGCGTTGGCCGTCGCGACGACGACCCGCGAGGCGCCGCGCTGGAGGCCTTCCTGTGCGGCCATCGTCTTGCGGCGCATGAACCCCTCCGCGACTTCCGTGAGGTGCTCGAAGTCCTCCGGGGAGTCGACGCGGTCGATACGGGTCGACTCGTCGTCGGGGTCCTCGTAGATACCCGAGACGTCCGTGAGGAGGACGAGGTCGACGTCTTCGCCCTCACTCCCGAGTTCGCCCGCGATGGCGGCGGCGGAGCGGTCGGCGTCGGAGTTCACGGGCGTGAACGACCCGTCGCTCTCGACGCCGAGCATCGGGACGGAGGCGACCGGCGTGTAGTCCGAGTCGAGGAGGGTGCGGAGCAGGTCGCCGTTGACCTCCTCGATGGTGCCGGAGTGGTCGCCGCGCTTGATCTTCTTCTTGCCGTCCTCGACGACGCGGACGGCGGACTTGCGAGGCCCCTTCAGGAGTTGGCCGTCGACGCCGGAGAGACCGACGGCGTTCACGCCCTGGTTCTGGAGGCCGGCGACGATGTCCGTGTTGACGAGGCCGGGCATGGCCATCTTGAACACGTCCATCGTCTGCTCGTCGGTGAACCGCCCGACGACGCCGTCGGGCGTCTCCACGTACGTCGGTTCGATGTCCATCTGCTCCAGCGCCTCGTCGACGGCGGTCGAGCCACCGTGGACGACGACGACCTCACGCCCCTCCTCACGGAGTGCAGCGACGTCGGCGAGCGCCCCTTCTGGGTCGACCGCGGCGGCGCCGCCGATTTTCACGACTATCGTCATACCGTTGGCTGCGAGACGCGAGAGAATGAATCCACCGGACCTGTCAGGGCCTGCCACTCACTGCGCGGCTTCCTCGGCCTTCGCTTCGAGCCAATCGACGATGCGCGCCGGGACGTCCACCTCGGGGACGGCCCCGTCGAGCGCCTTGAACTCGCAGGTGGCGTTCACCTCGTGGACGGTGTAGCCGCCGTCTTTCGTCTCCATCAGGTCGATGCCCAGCAGGCCGCCGCCGACCGCCTCGTCCGCACGCTCGACGAGGTCGAGCACCTCCTCGTCGGGGTCGAACTGCTTCGCCTCGCCGCCGCGGGCGGCGTTGGTGATCCAGTGTTCGGCCGAGCGGGTCATCGCGGCGATGGGTTCGCCGTCCGCGGCGACGACGCGGATGTCGCGACCCGGCTTCTCGACGAACTCCTGGATGTAGAACACCGAGTGCTCGTAGTGGCCGAGCGTCGACTTGTGTTCGAGGATGGCCTCGGCGGCGTCGCGGGTGTCGATCTTGGCGATGAGTCGACCCCACGACCCCGTGACGGGCTTCAGGACACAGGGGTAGCCGAAGCGCTCGATCGACTCCAGGGCCGCGTCGACGTCGAAGGTGACCTCGGTCCGCGGCGTCGGGATGCCCGCCGATTCGAGGGCGAGACTGCCGCGAACCTTGTCGGCACAGACCGCCGACGTCTCCGGTCCGTTGACGATTGGGACGTCGTAGTGGTCGACGAGGTGGCTGACGTAGCGGACGCGACTCGACTCCTGACACCGATTGAGGACGAGGTCGTGGCCCAGGATCTCCTCGGGCGGGTCGTGGACGTCGAAGCGGACGTCACGGACGTCGATCTTCCGGACGTCGTGGCCACGTCCTCGGAGTTCGTCGAGGAGGAGGCGCTCGTCCTCGCGAATCCGGGAGTAGAGGAAGCCGATCTCCACGGCTCACTCGCCCCAGTCTTCTTCGAGTTCGGGCGCCGGTTCGAGGGCGACGGGTTCGACGCCGGTCACTTCGAGTTCGCTCCCACAGGTCGCACAGTCGAGGATCTCGCCGACTTCGACGTTCTCGGGCAACTCGACGTCCGCACCGCACTCGGGACAGATGGTCATGCCCGTCTGTACTCACACCGGGAATATAACGTTCCTGCAAACCTATCGAATATCCAACCAAACTGTACTTCAGTCCGAACGCGGACAAAAATATAATTCTGCAGACATTTATGCCGTCTCCGGCCCACTCTCCAGACGAGAACAGATGGACGCACACCGCCACCTCGAAACCACGCTGTACCGCCTCGTGACCGTCCTCGTCGTCGCCATGCTCGCTTTCGCCGCCGCGCTCTTCGCGGGGGAGAGCGACGTCGGCACGGCGTTCGCACTCGTCGTCGGTGGGGGCGCGGCCGTCACCGGGAGCACCGCTGCGCTCCTCCTCGCCGTCCGGGGCGTCGGCCGCGTCGTCGAGGAACTCGACGTCCGGCACCGTCGCCGCGTCCGCAGTCGCCGCACCCACGGCCGACTCTCGTAGGGTGCGTCGCGTGCACCACTGGCGACGGGATTTATTCGGGAGCGCTCCGAACCGACGGCCGTGACCAGGGCGGCGTTTCCCGGCCGGTTCCAACCGTTCCACCGCGGCCACTACCGCACGGTGCGTACCTACCGCCAGCGCTACACGGAGTTCGTCGTCGCCATCGGCAGTCCGCGGAAGTCCCGGACGGACCGGAACCCCCTGACCGCCGACGAGCGCGAAGAACAGATTCGCGCCTGCTTCCCGTCGGTCGAAATCGTCCGTGTCCGCGACGAGGACCGCGGCGAAGAGGGGTACCCGGTGTGGGCCGAGCACCTCGTCCGCGAGACCGGCGCGGACGTGATCATCTCGGGCAACGACCTCGTCCAGCGCCTCGTCCGCGAGCACACCGACGCCGACGTCCACCAACAGGAGATGCACTACCCCGAGAAGTTCTCCGGGACCGAGATTCGCCGCCGCATCCGCGCGGACGAGACGTGGCGCGACCTCGTACCGGACTGCTGTGAGGACGTCGTCGCCGCGTACGAGGACGTGATTCGTGAGAGTGGCTAGTGGTCGGCTATCAGGCCCGGTTACGGTCGGCAGAGGTAGAGACAGAGCGTGTGACGATGCTCCGTCGAGGTTGGATCCGATGACGCTGGCAGTCTCCCCCCAGAGTCAACCAGCGCACTCTGTGCTACGGGATATCCATCAATAGAGCCTGTGCCGAACTGTATACCCAGTCTGTAGCGAGAGGTTATCAGTATAGGTCGGCGGGTTGGTTCGGCGCGCGGTCGGCCGACTGGGCGGTCACCGGCCTGGCCCCTCCTTTCATACGCCCGCCACACGCAGTTCCACGCGAGACGATGGCCGAACGCGTCGACCTCACGGAAGCGGCCGAGCGAATCCGGAACTTCTACGCCGACGAACTCGACGAGACGGGTCTCGACGGGTACGTGGTCGGTGTGAGCGGCGGTCTCGACTCCGCGCTCGCGTTGCGCCTCGCCGTCGACGCCGTCGGCGCGGACGAGGTGCTGGGGATGGTCCTCCCGGGCGAACCGTCGAGCGCCGAGAACATGCGCGACGCCCGGCAACTCTGCCGGCGCCACGACGTCGAGTTCCGCGAACGCCACATCGGGCCGATGGTACGGGAGTTCGTCGACGCGCTCCCCACGGACTGCTCGAAGACGACGGTCGGCAACGTCCGCGCGCGGGTGCGAATGGTCCTCCTCTACGAGGCGGCCAACGAACGCGACCTGCTCGTCGTCGGGCCGGACAACCGCTCGGAGTACCTGCTGGGCTACTTCACGAAGTACGGCGACGGTGCGGCCGACGTCGCGCCACTCGGTGACCTCTACAAGACCGAGGTGTACGATCTCGCCCGCGAGGTCGGACTCCCCGAGAAGTACGTCGAGAAGACCCCCACGGCCGAACTCTGGGAGGGACAGACCGACGAGGGCGAAATCGGCGCCCCCTACGAGGACGTCGACCCCGTGCTGAAGGCCTACGTCGAGGACGGTCTCGACGTGACCGCGACCATCGAGCGGACGGGCGTCGAGAGCGAGACGGTCGAGCGCCTCGTCGACATGTACGAAGGGTCGACGCACAAACGCGAGCGCCCACCGACCCCTGGGCTACGGTAACGAACGTCGTCCGACGGTGCGCACCTCTCTCGAATATTTAGATATTCTCTTACCTAGGTGTCGCCTTGGAGTAACGGCTGTATGTCTACTCCGAACGACCTACTCGCCTTTCTGCAGCGGCGAGCGGGGAACACGCTCCGAATCGTCGTCACCTACGACGCGGACGGGTTCGATCTCGAATACGTCCGCGACGACCTCGACCGCGCGACGGTCGACGCGACCGTCAGCGACATCCACGCCCGCCTGACGTCGAAGCCTGCACCGAGCGAAGACGAGTGCGCCGAGCACCTGGGCCGCCGGTACGTCTCGCTCCAACTCCGCGAGGAGGCCGTCGTGTTGAACTTCCCGACGGACCCGAACGCCGGCCGCGTCGTCACCCTCGAACCCGAGGCGGCCCGGCAACTCACCGGGTTCGTCGCCGAGTGCTCGAAGCGGGTGTATTCGAGCGAGATTCCGGTCTGAGCGTTCGCGACGAGTCGTCCCACCGACCACGTTTCTTTTCTCCGCGTACTGGCTACCTCGGTGTGATGACCGACGTCCCGGACGCGGCGCGCACGCTCGTCGACCCGATGCCTACGGCGGCCGCCGACCTGCTGGACGAGGCGCGAGAGACCGGTGCCGTCGTCGCCCTGTTCGGCCGCTGTACCGTCGACTACGACGGCCGAGCGAGCGGCCACCTCGGTCCCGGCGACCGCCACGTCCTCTGCAAACCGGACGGGACGCTCCTCGTCCACGACCCGGAGGGCCACCAACCCGAAGCGTGGCACGCCGCGGGCGCGGAACGCGAGGCCACGGTCGACGGCACCGACACGCTCGTCCTCCGCAGCGAGCGCGACGACGGGACACTCGTCGTCCGATTCGAGGCGCTCGCACACGTCGCCGCCCACACCGTCGAGTCGACCGGCGAGACCGAGGTGACGGGCACCGAAGAGGACCTCCGCCAGCGCGTCCTCGACGACCCCTCGCTCGTCGAGGCTGGGTTCCGTCCGCTCGCCGTCGAGCGCGAGACCGACGCGGGACCCGTCGACGTCTACGGGGAAGACGCCGAGGGGCGGACCGTCGCCGTCGAGTTGAAGCGCCGCCGGGTCGGCCCCGACGCCGCCGGCCAACTCGAACGCTACGTCGACGCACTCGAACGCGACCTCCACGCCGACGCCGAGGTCCGCGGAATCCTCGTCGCCCCGTCCGTGACAGACCGCTGTCGTCAGACCCTCGCCGCCGCCGGACTGGAGTTCGTCTCCCTCACGCCGTGACGTTAGGCTCACGATGATACCTCGTCCCACACACTGATTGACCCGGAGGTGGAAGTCGAACACATGGTCGCAACGACGGGTGACGACGTCCTCGACCGTATCCTCGGTGGCGGTATTCCGGACGAACGGTCCGTCGTCGTCACCGGGGGTCCGGGGACGGGGAAGAGTACGCTCGCGATGCAGTTCCTCCAGGCCGGACTGGAGAACGGCGAGCAAGGGTTGTTCATCACCACCGAGCAGACCGTCGACGAACTCCGCGACACGTTCGCGCCGTTCGACTTCGACCTCGACCACTCGGACCTCACGGTCACCTCGCTACACGCACGACCGGGGGCCCACTTCGAGGAGGACGAGGACGAGATGACGCTCACCAACCTCGAAGGGCAGAACATCTTCTCGGCGGAGTTTCCCGTCCCCTTCCGCCCGCAGTACGTTCGGCGGTTCCTCGACCGCTTCGGGCCGGTCGACCGGGTCGCCTTCGACAGCCTCTCCGGCCTGCGTCCGATGTCCACCGACACCGCGTCGTTCCGTCGCGCCCTCCTCGACCTCATCCGCCTGTTCACCGACGACTTCGGCGCGACGACGGTGTTGACGAGCGAGCGCGACAGCGACGTCCCCGACGAGTGGGGCGGCGGCATCGACTACGCGGTCCACGGCGTCGTCGAGGCCCGCCGTGCGCCCGTCGGGAGCGACTTCCGGACGTTCGTCCGCGTCCCGAAACTCCGCGGCGTCGACCACGACACCCGGGAGTTCGGCGTCGTCTTCGACACCGGCTTCGACGTCGTCTCGCGGTCGCAGCCCACATCGAACGCCGTGACCCGTCTCCAGACGGGTATCGAGGGCGTCGACGACCTCCTCGGCGGCGGTATCGTCCGCGGGGGCACTGCGACGCTCCTGCACGACGGCCGGGCGACGCTGGACGAGATTCTCGCCTCGATCTACCTCCACCGTATCCAGCAGGGGGAGCAACTCGTGTTGATCCCACACGTGACGATGACGCCGGATCGTGCCAGTTCGGTCGTCGAGGAGTTCGGGACGACCCTGGACGCCCTCCTCGACGCGGACGCGATGGTCGTCGTGGACGTCCACGACGTCTGGAACGTCGACCACGAGAACGTCGTCGTCCCGGACGTGGACGCCGACGCCCCGCTCCGAGAGGCCTTCGAGGACGTCCGTCGCCGTCGGGACGAGTCGGACGGGCCCGTCGTCGTCTCGAAGAATCTCACGGCACTCTACCAGACCATCGACGACACCAAACTCCGGGACCTCCGCTACTGGATAGAAGGTGGATTCCTCGGCCCGGACGACGTCGTCGTCGTCGTCGTGAACCAGCGTTCACTCCCCGAGCAACTCGTCGAGTTCTACGTCGACGCGGCCAGGCAGTGCCTCCGGACGTGGGTCCACGACACCGGCACGCAGGTCCTCGCCTACGAGAAGGGGCCCGGCGAGTGCGTCGGCGGCAGCCGATTCGTCGAGTTCGTCGAGGAGGCGCCGTTCGTCAGGGTGCGCCCGTCGACCGCCTGAGACGCGGCGCTCGGTCGACCCTACTCCGTACGGTCGACTTCACGGGCGAGTTCGTCGAGCGTCGTCAGCGCCTCGACTGGCGTCATCCGTGCGACGTCGAGGTCGCGGAGTCGAGCGGCGACGTCGGCGGCGACCGGGTCGGTCTCACCGTCGGCCGCGACTCGGTCGGCGGATGCCGTGGCTGGGCCGGCGTCCGGCGTGGACCCGACGTCAGTCTCGGCGTCGGTCTCGACGTCGGTCGCCTCGCTCTCGGCGACGAGCGCCCGCGAGCGCTCGACCACGTCGTCGGGAACCCCCGCAGCCTTCGCGACCTCGATTCCGTAGGACGCGCCGGCCGGGCCGGGTTCGATGGCGTGTTCGAACTCGACTTCCTCCTCGACCTGCGTCGCGGCGAAGTGGTAGTTGGCCACGCCGTCGAGGTCGTCGGCCAGTGCGGTCAGGTCGTGGTGGTGGGTGGCGAAGAGCGTCCACGCTCCGACCTCGTCGTGGAGGAACTCGGCCATGGCCTGCGCGATGGCTTCGCCGTCCGCCGTCGAGGTCCCTCGACCGACCTCGTCGAGGACGACGAGCGAGTCGTCGGTCGCTTCCTCCAGAATCTCCGCGAGTTCGGCCATCTCGACCATGAACGTCGAGCGCCCGCCCGCGATGTCGTCGCTGGCACCGACGCGGGTGAACACCCGGTCGACGAGTTCGAGGTCGGCGTCGGCCGCCGGGACGAAACTCCCAACCTGCGCCATCACGGTCAGCAGCGCGACCTGACGCATGTACGTCGACTTCCCGCTCATGTTCGGCCCGGTGACGACCGCGAAGAACTCCTCGGGCGTCAAGGAAGTAGGATTCGGAACGAAGCGTTCCTCGGTGCGCTCGACGACTGGGTGGCGCCCGCCTTCGACGTGGATGCCCTCGCGGTCGAATCGGGGTCGCGTGTAGTCGTGGGTCGCGGCCACCTCCGCGAGTCCCACCAGGACGTCGAGGGTGGCGAGGGTGTCCGCGAGCGCTTGCACGCGGGCGGCCTCGTCGGCGACGTCGCTCCGGACCTCGCGGAAGATGTCGTGCTCGAGGTCGTTGGCCCGTTGTTCGGCCCTGATGATGTCGTCCTCGCGTTCTTTCAACTCGGGCGTGTAGAAGCGCTCGGAGTTCTTGAGCGTCTGCCGGCGGACGTAGTCGTCGGGCACCTCGTCGAGTTTCCCGTTCGTCACCTCGATGTAGTAGCCGTGGACCGAGGTGTGGCCCACTTCGAGGTTGTCGATGCCCGTCCGCTCACGTTCGCGCTCCTCCAGGTTGTCTATCCACGCTTTGTTCTCCCGCTCGGTCGCCCGGAGTTCGGCGAGTTCGTCGTCGAAACTCGGACGGATAACCTCCCCCTCCGTAATCTCGACCGGCGGGTCCTCGCGGATGGCCGAGCCGACGAGGTCCCGTACCTCCGGGAGCGCGTCGAGTTCCTCGCGGACCTCCGAGAGTTGGCCCGCGCCCGCGTCTTCGAGCAGGGCGTCGAGTTCGGGGACGGCGTCGAGGGTCTGTTTCAGCGAACGCAGGTCGCGGGCGTTCGCCCGCTCCCGGGCCACCCGCGAGATGAGGCGTTCGAGGTCGTACACCTGCCGGAGGTGCTCGCGAATCTGCTGGCGGGTCCGCAGGTCGTCGCGGAGTTCCTCGACGGCGTCGAGACGGGCCTCGATACGCTCTTCCTCCACGAGTGGACGGCGCAGCCAGTCCTTCAGTTTACGACTGCCCAGGGCCGTCACCGTCTCGTCGAGGACGTCCACGAGGGCGTCGCCGTCGGCACCGTGGACGCTCCGGCGCTCGAACAGTTCGAGGCTGTCGATGGCCACCGGGTCGAGCAGCATGTACTCGCGGGGGTCGTAGCGCGTGAGGTGTGTGAGGTAGTCGAGGCGCTCGCCGTCCTCGTCGGGGTCGAAGCCGCCGCGGGTGTACTCCGCGTAGGCGAGCAGCGCGCCGCAGGCCCGGACCTCCGCGGGGCCGGCGAGGTCCGGCGCACCGAAGTAGTCGCGTACGCGCTCGCTCGCGTTCGTGCGCTCGAAGGCGGCCTCGTCGAAGGCCGTCACGGCGGTCCGCTCGGGGAAGACGTCGCGTGGTGCGTCCGCCCCGACGATGGCCTCTGCGGGGGCGAAGCGTCCGAGTTCGTCCGCGACCGTCGCCCGCGACTCCGTGCCGGTGGCGAGGAAGTCGCCGGTCGAGACGTCGAGCACGGCGAGACCGAAGGCGTCGCCGTCGCGAGCGAGACAGGCGACGAAGGTGTTGTCGTCGGCGGCGAGGAGTTCGTCTTCGGTGAGCGTGCCGGGCGTGAGGACGCGGGTGACGCGGCGGTCCGCGACGCCCGATACGTCCTCGGGGTCCTCGACCTGCTCGGCGATGGCGACGCGGTAGTCGGCGTCGAGCAGTTTCTCGAGGTAGGAGGCGGCGTTGTCGACCGGAATCCCCGCCGCGCGGTACTCGCCGGAGGAGTCCTCGCGGGTAATCATCGTCACCTCGCAGTGGGCGGCGACGGTCTCGGCGGCGTCGCAGAAGGCCTTGTAGAAGTCGCCGACCTGGAAGAGGACGAGCGCGTCGTCGTAGCGTTCGCACTCTTCGACGTACTGCTGGACCATCGGCGTCAGTTCCTCGCGGTTCTCGAGCATCTCCGCCGGCGGCCCGAGCGCCGGGTCGTCGCTCGCGTCCCCCACTTCAGACGACATACTGGTTGGCGATACTCAGTGCCCACGTCGGGATATGCCTAGCGGTGCTGGTGGGACGCGTCGACGGGAACACGCCCACCAGCGGGGCCGAACCGACTGCTAGCAATCTGATACACACTTATTTATCGCGCCCCTACCACACACTGTATGAATCAGGGGAAACCGCCATGCGGGGAGCAGGATGCATGACCGCGACGCCGCACCCGACCTCCAGACGGTGCTCGACGCGCTCGACGACGCCGACTGCCGGGACTTCGTCCAGGCGCTGGAGGAGCCGATGACCGCCGGTGAACTCTCGGAAGCCTGCGACGTCCCCCGGTCGACGACCTACCGGAAACTCGACCTCCTGACCGACGCCTCGCTCGTCGAGGAGGTCACCGAGGTGCGCGCCGACGGCCACCACCGCTCGCGCTACCGCGTCGCCTTCGAGGAGATACGGATGCGCCGCGACGAGGACGGCGAACTCGTCGTCCGCATCCGCCGTCCCGAACCCGAGGAGCGCGGCCCCGAAGAACGCCTCGCAGACATCTGGTCGGAAGTCCGGAGGGAAACATGAGCATGCACATGGCCGTCGTGACGGTGCTGAAGACACTGACGCTCCTGCTCGGGAGCGCGATCACACTCTACTCGTTCCGGGCGTACCGCCGGACGAAGTCGCCGGCGCTCCGGGCGCTCGCGGTCGGGTTCGGCGTCGTCACGCTCGGCGCGCTGTTCGCCGGCGTCGCCGACCAACTCCTACCCGTGGACCCGCAACTCGCGTTCGTCATCGAGAGCGCCTTCACGACGGCGGGGTTCGCGTTCATCCTCTACTCGCTCTACGCGGAGTGAGTGAGGAGAACGGAAACCGGAAACGAAAGAACGGCGAAAAAGTGCAGGAGGCCTGTCGTGGGACTGACGGTGCTCACTCGACGACCTGCACCACCCCCTTCATCCCCATCGACTCGTGGGGCGCACAGTAGTAGTCGTAGACGCCGACCGACTCGAACGTGTGTTCGAAGGTGTACCCGGCCTCGGCCGAGTAGGAACTCTCGAACGAACCGTCTTCGGCGACCACGTTGTGACTGCCGCCCTGCCCGGTCCACTTCCACGTGACCGTGGTGCCGGGCGAGATTTTCAGCGCGGCCGGGCCGAACGCGTAGCCGTTGTTCGAGCCGACGTCGACGGTAACTGCGGACTTGCCGGTGGCGTCGGTCGGCGACCCGTCGTAGCCGTTCGCGTCGGAGACGTAGTCGAACGGCTCGTCGTCGCCGCCGGAACCGCCACTGCCACCGCCACCGCTATCCGCGTTCCCGCCCGTGCAGCCGGCCAGCGCGCCCGCGAGGAGCGTCGCCCCCGTCGCCTTCAACACAGCCCGCCGGTCGAGTCGGTTCGTCGTCATACATCTACCTGTACGGTGGGGACAGTTAAGGCCCTCTTCTCGATTCCCAGGTCGTGAGACAGGTGCGAAACCGAACAGGTCGCCGGTCAGCGAGCGCCGGCGTACTCCATCAGTTCACGGAAGATGTCGGTGTCCATCGCCTCCTCGTAGACGACACCGCCGAGCATCCCGCCCGGGTAGAACGACCCGTTCATCACGTGGTCGACCTTGTGGCAGTGCATCGGGTAGATGCCGGGGTCCGCGTCGGCGACGAACTCCACGGTGTGGCGCTGGGCGGGTGCGACGTTCGTCACGTCCATCTGGTAGCGAGCGACCTCCGGAATCACGCCGCCGTCGCGCTCGACGAGCGTCAACCGGTGGTTGTGGAGGTGCATCGGGTGGGACATGTAGCCCGCGTTGACGAGGTGCAAGCGCACGCGGTCGCCCTGCTTCACGACGATTGGCGACCCGTCCTCCGGGTGGAGCGTCCGCGGCGCGGACTTCCCGTTGACGGTGAACACGTCGGGCCGGCGGTTCCGCGGGTCGAACTCGACGTCCTCGCCGGCCATCATCCGCGGGAGCCGGGAGTCCCACTCCTTGACCGTGAGGAAGTGCTCGCGGTCCGGGCGCTCGTACCCCTTCGGGTCGACCCGGAAGACGCCGTACATCCCCATGTCGATGTGGCGGTGGGTCTGGAAGTGACAGTGGTAGAGGTGCGTCCCCGGTACGTTCGCGGGGATGGTGTAGGTGTGTTTCTCGCCCGGCATCACCGTGATACCCGTCGTCGACGGGACGCCGTCGTCCTTCCAGGCCTTACGCGAGCCGTGGAAGTGCAGCGTGTGCGGGGCGTGGCCCTCGGTGTTGTCGAGGGTGACCTTCACCTCGGCGCCCTCTCTCGCCCGGAGAATCGGCCCCGGCACGCTGGGTTCGCGGTCGTCGGCCTGGAACGCCCACACGAGCGGGAACTCGATCGGCCCGCCCATCGTCTCCTCGGGGTGGACCGCGTGCCGGACGTGTCGGGTCCGCAGGGTCACCTCGTCGTTCTGCGCGGCGAGGTCCACCTCCTGCGGCGGCGCCGTGTACCCCCGCGTCGGCGTCGACGTCGGTTCCTCGTCGACGTTCGCCGGTTGCACGTTGACGGCCGCAGGCTGTCGGGTGGTCGTGGTACACCCCGCGAGCGCGCTCCCGCCGAGGAGTCCGGTCGCCGCCAGGTACTCCCGCCGCGATACGCCGCCGGCCGCGTCGTGGCGCTTCGTCATACAGGTAGTGGTTGGCTATGGGGATATAGGTCCGTAGCGCCGATTCCCGTCGGGTGAGAATGAGCCTCCGTACCGGCGCGAACGACGGGGGACAGAAACGGTAAACGGGTTCGTCGCCTACCGACGAGTAATGACCGAGACACCCGAGAAGCCCGTCGAACTGGAGACTCGCGAGGAGTTCGAGGCCTTCCTCGACGAACACGACCGCGCGCTCGTCGACTTCTACACGAAGGGCTGTACGCTCTGTCAGTCCATCGAACCGGTCGTCGGGAACGTCGCCCGTGCGACCGACGTCGCCGTCGGCAAGTGCAACCCCCAGCACGCCCTCGACCTCGTCGAGGACTACAACATCCGGAGCGTCCCGACCCTGATCCTCTTCGAGGACGGCGAGGAGGTCGGCCGACTGGCCGAGGGGTTCCAGGGGACCGAGCGCGTCGTCGAGTTCGTCGAGTCCGGCGGCGAGACCGAGACGGCCGAAGCCTGACTACTGCGTCTCGACGTCGGCGACGTCGCCGTAGCGCTCCCAGCACTCCGCGTCGTCGTTCCACCGCTCGACGAACGGCTGTCGCCACCCGTCGCCGGTCCGCGTCGCGCGCAACTGGAACGGCACCGAGGAGGCGTCGACCGGACAGAGGAACACGCGCGCACCCGACTGGTCGCGCTCGACGGACGCACAGGTCCCGAGGACGCGGCGACCGTCCTCGACGTAACAGACGACGGTCTCTCGGGGGCGGAGCGCGGCGACGTCGCGGGCGAGTCGTGACACGGGTTCACTAGAACCCTTCTCGCGAGTTGACAAAAGCGTTCGCCTGGTCCACACCCGACACGGGAGGTGACCGGGGTCCGACCGAAGAACCGGCAGACCGACGTCAGACGGTCGCTGGACGTTCGTCACGCGCGGCGCAACTTTTTTGCCGACGGATACAGTAGTCCCCAAGCGAACCGTTCGTTCCGACCATATCTTGGTGGAAATATGGGTGCAAACGCCATCGATTACGTCGAAACCGTGCTCGCCGACGCCGTCCGGGGGACGAGAGTGAGTCGGGTGTGTCGACCGGAGCGGGCCGTCCAGGCTACGGAGTTCGGACTCGTCGGTCTCTCGGGCGCGGCCGTGAACTTCGGCGTCTTCTTCGCGATGGTTCACTCGGTACCGTACTTCGAAGCGGGGACGCTCGCCTTCTTCGTCGCCATCCTGTGGACGTTCGCGCTGAACTGGACGGTCACCTTCGAACGTCCCGGTGGTCTCGTCGAGCGTTTCGCGAAGTACCTCGGCGTCTGCGTCGTCGGGTGGGGCATCTACACGGCGACGCTCACCGCCGCCGTCCAACTGCTCGCACTCCCCTACTGGCTCTCCAGTCTCGGCGCCATCACCGGCGGCGGACTCTGGAACTACGTCGGGAGCGAGCAGTTCGCGCTCGACTAGACGGTGTGTCCCACCTCGACCGACCTCATAAACTGTACTTGTACTAACGCAACTAGCGCGTAACTCCTAAGTCGGCCTGTACAGTACTACTGGTGCAGGCCCCCGTTGGACGCGGGGGTGTGGTGCGCCCACGGACTCGCCGGGCAGTGAGTGGACTGGGCCGCACCACGTCTTTCTCCCGGGACGTAGTGCACGGAAAGCCACTAATCCGTCCGTCGTCTGAGGGACGTCCATGGACCTACAGGACTACTGGGGAGTCGGTCCCAAGACGGCCGACCTGCTGGCGTCGACGCTCGGTACGGACGCCGCCGTCGACGCCATCGAGTCGGCGGACGTGCGAGCGCTCGTCGACGCGGGCCTCCCCCGCGGGCGGGCGACGCGCATCCTCCGTCGGGCGAACGGGGACGGGGGACTCGACCTCCTCGCCACCGACGACACCCGCGACGTGTACAAGTCGGTGCTCTCGGTCGCGCGCGACTACGCGCTGACCGAACACGCCGCCGACCGCGTGCAAGTGCTCACACCCCTCCACGACGCCGACGCCATCGAAGACCGTCTCGACCGGGTCGTCGCCGCCCGCGAGACGTGGGAGCGCCTCTCCGACGACGAACGGGCCGCCGTCGAGGCCACGTTCGCCGACCACGACGGACGCGACGACGAGGGGTCGGCCGTCGAGACGGCACTCGCCCTCGTCGACCAGGGTCGGACCGAGGGACCGTTCGCCCCGCTGGCCGACCTCGACGCCGACGCGCTGGCCGACGCGGCGGACGCACTCCGATTCCTCGACCAAACGGGCGACGAACCGTCGGTCCGTGAGGGTGCCGACGACGACCTCGACCGCCTCCGCGACGCCCGAGACGGCGTCGAACGCCACGAACGCCGCTCCGGCGAAGTGGTCGACGCGGTGAAGGAGAGCGGCGCACGCGACCCCCGCGAGTTCCGGGAGGCGCTGGTCGAGTACGTCACCGACGAGACGGCGGTCGGACCGGGCCGCGTCCGCGAGCACACCGCCGACGACGCCCGCGACGCGGCGGACTTCGTCTCGGGGTCGCTGCGGAATCTCGCCGACGCGCTCCGCGAGGCGGTCGCGACACGCGAGGAAGCGGTCGCCGCCGACCTCCGCGAAGACATCGACGAGGCGCGGGCGGACGTCGACGCCGCCGTCGCCGCCGTCTCGGACATCGCCTTCTTCCTCTCACTCGCCCGCTTCGCCGCCGCCTTCGACCTGACGCGCCCCGAGGTCGTCACCGACCGCGACGCACTGGCCGTCGAGGGCGCACGGAACCTCGCACTCGAGACGGCCGACGGCGGGTCGGTCGCACCGGTCACCTACGGTCTCGGCGACCACGGCGCGACCGGCCCGCCGTCGGGCGACCGCGTGTCGGTCCTCACGGGGGCGAACTCCGGCGGGAAGACGACCCTCCTGGAGACGCTCTGTCAGACCGCCCTGCTCACCCACCTCGGGCTCCCGGTGCCGGCCGAGCGTGCCGAGGTGAGTCCGGTCGACGCCGTCGTCTTCCACCGCCGCCACGCGAGTTTCAACGCGGGCGTCCTGGAGACGACGCTCCGCTCGGTCGTCCCACCGCTCGCCGACGACGGTCGGACGCTCATGCTCGTCGACGAGTTCGAGGCCATCACCGAACCGGGCCGGGCGGCCGACCTCCTCCACGGACTCGTCACGCTGACGGCCGACCGCGGCGACCTCGGCGTCTACGTCACCCACCTCGCGGACGACGTCGACCCGCTCCCCGAAGTGGCCCGGACGGACGGCATCTTCGCGGAGGGACTCGACGCCGAACTGGACCTCGAAGTCGACTACCAGCCGCGTTTCGGCGTCGTCGGCAAGTCCACGCCGGAGTTCATCGTCTCCCGCCTCGTCGCCGACGCAGACGACCGAGACGAGCGGGCCGCCTTCGAGACGCTCGCGGAGTCCGTCGGGAAAGACGTCGTCGAGCGGACGCTCGCCGACGCCGAGACCGGCCGAGAAGAGTAGCGCTCCGTCACTCGCTCGACGACCGACCGAGTCGCCGGAGCACCGCCACGACGGCGGCGACGGCGGCGAGGCCGACCGCGGCCAGCGCGACGGTCCGCGTGTGGTCCGTCCGGGTCGCCGACGCCTCGACGCGTTCGCCGCACGCGCGACAGCGGTAGTCGGAGACGCGCCACCCGGCGCCGGTGGCGTACTGTGGTTGCATCTCCCCGACCGCGCCGCAGTGTGGACACTCCGTCGGTGGTTCCGAAGACATACGCGGCGCTTCGTCCGGGGCGTGGAAAAGCCGGGTGGCCGGCGGTCGATAGCTGGCAGTCGGCGGTCGGCGACTCTCCGTCGGACCTTTGTACCCACCAGTCGACCGCGCTAAGTATGGCTGTACCGCCGCTCTCGACGGGGGCGATGGTGGTCTTCGCACTCGTCTTCGTCGCCCTCGTCCTCTTCGTCACGGAAGCGCTACCCACCGACGTGACGGCCGTCGCCTTACTCGTGACGCTCTACGTCCTCCGCGACTGGACGAACCTCTCGCTCGCGGAGACGCTGTCGGGGTTCGCGAGTCCGGCGACCATCACGGTAGTCGCGATGTACATCCTCAGCGAGGGCGTCCAGCGCACGGGCGTCGTCGACCGACTCGGTTCCCACGTCGCCGCCTTCACCGGGAAGAGCGAGAAACGCCTCCTCGGTGCAACCGTCGGTCTCACCGGTCCGACCGCGGGCGTCATCAACAACACGCCGGTCGTCGCCGTCTTCATCCCGATGATCTCGGGAATCGCCGAGCGGGCGGGCCTCTCGCGCTCGACGTTCCTCCTCCCGCTCTCCTACGCCGCGATGCTCGGCGGGACGCTCACGCTGGTCGGGACCTCCACGAACATCCTCGCGAGTGACCTCTCGCGGACGCTCCTCGACCACCCCATCGGGATGTTCGAGTTCACGCCGCTGGGAATCGTCGTCTTCCTCGTCGGCGCGGCCTACCTCATGACCGTCGCACCCCACCTCGTCCCCGAGCGTGTCCCCGCGGCCGTCGACCTCACCGAGCGCTTCGAGGTGCAGAACTACCTCGCCCGCGTGGGCGTCCCGGAGGGGTCCGACCTCGTCGGCCGACCGATCGACGAGACCCTCGCCGCCGACGTGGACGGAGACACGGACGTCCGGGTCGTCCAGATTCGGCGCGGCGAGGACGTGGTGCCCGTCCCTTCGCCCGAACGGACGGTCGAGGCTGGCGACGTCCTCGTCCTCCACGGCCACGCCGACGACGTCGACTCGTTCGTCGCGGCCGCCGGACTCCGGCGACGCTCGCGCGTCCGCGTCGACGAGGACGACCTCCACCACCCGGACGCCGAGCGCGTCCTCGCGGAACTCGTCCTCACCGGTGGCTCCGAGTTCGTCGGCGAGACCCCCGCCGAGGCGCGCCTCCAGGAGTGGTACGACACGACCGTCCTCGCGGTCCGGCGGGGCGACGAACTCTACCGGGCGAACGTCGACGACGTCCGCTTCGAGGCCGGCGACGTCCTCCTCGTCCAGACGACGCCCGACGCGCTCGGCCGCCTCCGCGAGGGTGGCGACGCCATCGTCTCCGACGCGAGCGGCGGCGACCCGACCGAAGTCGTCGAGACGGCCGCAGAACGGGAGGCGAGTACGGCGGACGAGGAGACGGGCCGCGAGGGACTCCCGCCCCTCTCGCCGAAGACGCCGCTCGCGCTCGGCATCGTCGCCGGCGTCATCGGCGTGGCCGCGCTCGGCCTCCTCCCCATCGTCGTCGCGGCACTCGGTGGCGTCGTGTTGATGGTCGCGACCGGCTGTCTCACCACCTCGGAGGCCTACGACGCGGTGAGTTGGCGCGTCTTCTTCCTTCTCGCCGGCGTCCTCCCGCTCGGACTGGCGATGCGTGAGACCGGCGGCGCGGAGTTCCTCGCCGGCCTGCTCGTCTCCGGTGCGGAGTTCCTCCCCGCCGTCGCGCTGCTCGCGCTGTTCTACCTCCTCACGGGTCTACTCGCCAACGTCATCACGCCCGTCGCGAGCGTCGTGCTGATGATTCCCGTCGCCGTCGACACCGCCCAGCGCGTCGGTGCGGAGGCGTTCTCCTTCCTGTTGGCCGTGATGTTCGCGTCCAGTGCGGCGTTCATGACGCCCATCGGCTACCAGACGAACCTGATGGTGTACGGTCCCGGGGGCTACACCTTCTCGGACTTCCTGCGGGTCGGCGCGCCCCTCCAACTCCTGTTGACCGCGGTGACCGCGCTCGGTATCGCGGCCATCTGGGGCGTGTAGCATTAAGGGGCCGGCACCCGCCCTTCCGGTATGGTCGACTTCCTCGTCGTCGGGGCCACCCTGCTCTGTGTGCTCCTGCTGGGCGTCAGTGCCTTCTTCTCCAGCAGCGAGATCGCCGTCTTCTCGCTGCAACTCCACCGTATCGACTCGCTGGTCGAGACCGGCGACGCGCGGGCGCTCCGCCTCCGGGAACTCCGCGAGGACCCGACCCGTCTGCTCACCACCATCCTCGTCGGCAACAACGTCGTCAACGTCGCCTTCTCGACGGTCGTCGCGACGCTGTTCGCCGCGACGCTCCCACCCGGCCCAGCCATCGTCGTCGCCACCGTCGTCGCGAGCGTCCTCGTCCTCCTGTTCGGCGAGATCGCGCCGAAGGCCTACGGCGTGAGCAACGCCGAGACGTGGTCACTGTCCGTCGCGGGTCCCGTGACGACGCTCGAACGCGTCCTCTCCCCGCTCGTCTGGGCGTTCGAGGGCGCGGCCGGGGTCGTCACCCGCATCATCGGCGGCGAGGGGGCCGCCAAACCCTACGTCACCCGCGAGGAGATCCGCGCACTCCTCCGGACTGGTGCGCAGATCGGCGTCATCGACCCCGACGAACGCGAGATGGTCCAGACCGTCCTCGACCTCGAACAGGAGGCCGTCGAGGAACTGATGGTCCCCCGCGAGTCGGTCGTCACGGTCGCCGCCGACGCGTCGCCGGCCGAGGCGCGCGACGCCTGCCTCGACGCCGGCGTGAGCCACGTCGTGGTCGCCGAAGAGGGCGACGTCGTCGGCGTCGTATCCCGCGAGTCCGCCGGTCGCGCCACCCAGGAGTGGGAGACGCTCGACGCCGTGCTCGAAGACCCCTTCGTCGTCCGCGAGTCGTGGACCGCCTACGAACTGCTGGAGGCGTTCCGCGAAGAGCGCGAAGCGTTCGCCGTCGTCGAGGACTCCGACGGCACGTTCGTCGGCGTCGCCTCGCGCGGCACTATCGAAGAGGAAGTCCTCTGGCGCGGCCGATGAACGCCGACAGGATGCGAACCGATTCTGCCGTCCCGACCCAACCCGACCGGGGGCCGCACAAGACACTTGCCGGTCGCCGCTGGAACTGAACCTATGCGTCCCCGATTCGACCGCCCGGCCGACGCGCTCGCCGCCCTCGGCGTCGTCCTCCTCCTCGCCGGTGTCGGCTTCGCCGCCACTCGCGGGTGGCGGTTCGGCGCGAAGACGGCCGTCGCCGGCGGCCTCGGCCTCGCGTACCTACTAACCGGCGTCACGGTCCGCGACTGTCCGGACGCGGCGTGTCGGCTTCGACGCGCGCTCGCGACAGTCCCCGTGCTGGGTGTCCTCGCCCTCGCCGCGATACTGGCCGGCGAGTACCTCGCGTACGGCACGGTCACGCCGGACCGACACGCCGTCTCGACGGCCGCCGCGGCCGCGTTCCTCGCCTTCCCGATAGGTCTCGGCTACGTGGTCGGGTCGGTCGATGGCGACGGCGACGGTGACGGCGTCCGGCGTCGCGCGCTCGGTCTCGCGGGTCTCTCCGGACTCGCCGGCGGCGTGCTCACGAGTAACTCGATACTCTACTTCGGCCGGAGTCCGTTCGACGACCTCGGAATCGGCGTGGCCGCCGGTCTCGTCCTCCCACTCCTCGGCGCGGTACCGGCCTACTTCCTCGCCCGCTCCGGCTAACCGACGAGGGCGCCGCCGACTCAGTTGAACAGTTGTACAATCGTTCAACTGTTCTGGTCGGAGCACCGGAGCGAAACCGATTTGCGGAGCCGTCGCTGTTCGGTCGAAGCGTCGCGCGAAAAAGCGGTGTTCGGAGAGACGGTCGC
Organism: Halospeciosus flavus; assembly: GCF_029814175.1. GTDB lineage: Archaea > Halobacteriota > Halobacteria > Halobacteriales > Halobacteriaceae > Halospeciosus > Halospeciosus flavus. Next base: position 1,863,451 of record NZ_CP122312.1, read on the forward strand.
GTTACTTCTTGCGGCGGCCGGCGTTGATGCTCGGGCGCGTGTGCTCGGTGCCCTTGCCCTTCTTCGTCTGGCCGCGGCCGCGCTGGCCGGCGGCGGTCAGCCCGCGGAACGCACGACCGTTCTGGTCCTCGGCACAGATCCAGTTGAGGTCGTCGTCGTTCTCGATGGCGGGGTGGTTCGGGTCGAGGAGGATCACCTCGAACCACTTCTGCGACCCGTCCTCACCGACCCAGTAGGAGTTGAGGACGCGGAGGTTGCGGTACTTCCGCGAGGAGCGCTCCTCGGCGATGCGCTGGAGGTTCTTCGAGCGGCTGATGCGGTTGACGCCCTGCCGCTTGGTGCGGCGGCCGGCCTTGTGGCGCACCTTCCGGGCGGTGCCCTTCCGCACACTCACGCGAGCGACGACGACGCCCTGCTTCGCCTTGTAGCCCTTCTCGCGGGCCTTGTCGAGGCGGGTCGGGCGCTCGACGCGCTCGATGGCGCCCTGCTTGCGCCACTCCTGCTTTCGTTGCCACTGCAGCTCGGCGAGTTTGCCGTCGCCGGGCTGCTTCCACGCGTCCTTGATGTGGGAGTAGAAGCTTCGTGCCATTGTTGTACCGCGGGCGCTTGCGATTCAACCGGCCTGGCCGGTCACATGTCGTCCCGTTCCCTCTCGGGTCACGGGTGCCCGCTGGCGCCCGCAGGCCAGCGAGTTGTCGATTTTTCGCCCGCGCCGACTAAAAGGACTTCGAAACGACGGCCGGGTGGGCCCCTGCCTTCAAATCCCTCTCACCCTTTGCTGTCCGTACGAGTGGTGTCAGTGTTCGGTGGACGCAGGTGGGTGGGTGTCCCGTGAACCTCGTCCTCGCCGCCGCGTGCTTCGCCGCCGCGGGTGTGTTCGCACTGGCAGGGCGGACTGCGTCGCTCCCGCCGCCAGTCGCCCGGGTCGGAACCCTCGTCAGTTTCACGCTCGGGTTGTTCGCACTGCTCGCGAAGTAGTCCGATTCACTCCACGAGCGAGACGGCGTCCCCGACCGAGACCCGTTCGGCCGTGTCCGTCGCGGGAACGTCCGCGATTAGCATCAACTGGTAGTAGTGGTCGAAGGCGTCGCGGTCGACCCACTCGGGGAGGGTCTCGCGACGTCGTTCGACGAACCGCTGGCGAAACGACGGGTCGCGCTCACCGGTCTCGGGGTCGCGTTGCGGGACGACACACCGTCCGCAGGGTTCGACGCCCTCGAAACGAACGCCGTCGACCTCGAACGCCGGCGCGTCCGCACCGACGAATCGGTCCTCCCAGAACGGGTCGACGCCACCGACTTCGACGTTCGCGCGCATTCGTTTTCGGACGCTCTCGACCGTGAGGTCGAACCAGTCGGCAACGGTCTCGACCGTCGCGGTGCTGATGACCGACGGTCCCGCGGATGGCCGGTCCGGGAAACCACCGAGCTCGGCCCGTCGAAGTGTCGCGTCGACGCCGAAGAAGTCGCCGAGCCACGTCTCCGCCGCCCCGCGTTCGTCCGTGCGAGTGAGGTCGAACGACCGGGTCTCGTTCTCCCCGTCGGCCGCGACGGTCAACACGTCCGAATCGAGGTCGAAGTCGGTCCGGAGGTCGTGGACGCGATCCGTCCGCTTGCCGTTGACGAGGTCGCCCTCGGCGTCGACGACCTTGTACCGGCGGTCGCCCGCCAGCGTCCCCGTCTCCCTGATCCGGGCCGTCTCGACGCCGACGCCGTCCAGCGCTTTCACCGGGTAAACCGTCAACCGTTCGACGTGGGCCATCGCCGCGGCGTACGCGGGCACCCGGCAAAAGCGTGGGGTTGGCGGCGTGGCCGGCAATTCTGTATCGCGAAATGAAGTTTATCACTCCACAAGAACGGTACCGGACCGAATCGTCTCGAACGGCGAACGCGCAGGGGCACGGGCCGGAGAAGTGAGAGTGAGTCAGTACGCCTCGCTCGTCGTGAACTCGTCGGCGGCGACGGCGTCGGCGAGTGCCTCGACGTCCGGTTCGGGTGCCGTCTGCGGGTACTTCCGCTGGAAGTAGGAGACGATGTTCTCGACGTCGCGTCCCAGGAGTTCGCGAGCGTGTTCGTGTTCCGTCGGGACGGACTGCGGCCAGTCGAACAGCGTGATGCCCCCCTCCGAGACGAAGATATTGTACTCGCTGATGTCGGCGTGGACGTAGCCCGCGTCGTAGGCGGTCGCGAGTTCCTCGAGGATCAGGTCGAGGACGCCGACGACCTGGCCCTCTTCGAGTTTCGCCCGGGAGAGTTCGACGCCGTCGATCTTCTCCATCACGATGGCGTGGCGGTTCTGGTCGACCGGTCGGGGGACCGAGACGTCGGGGTAGAGGCTTTCGAGGGCCTCGTACTCCCGTTCGGCGGCCTTCCGGGCGGTGTAGAACCACGAGATGTGGTCTTTCTCGCTGGTGTAGTCGCGCTCCTTCTGGACCTCGCGGAAGTTCGTGTACCCCTCACGGTGGAACTTGAGGGCCATCGGCCGGTAGGACTGAACCTCGAAGACGTCGGACTCCTTGCCGACGCCGAGCGGCGCGCCGAACCCCTCGACGGTCTCGCGCTCGGCGAACGCCTTCAACGCGAGGACGTCGTACCCCTCGAAGGTGAGGCGGTACCCCTCGTACTGGATGGTCTTGCGCTCGACGAGTTCGCGGTCCATCGTCTGGTCGATGCGGTACTCCACCTCCTCCTCGGTCAGCCGGGAGAACTCCGGAATCTTGCTCTTCGCGACCCACCGGCTGAACCGCATGCCGTGCTCGAGCCCCGAGAGGAGGTGGAAGTCCTCGGGTTCGAGTTCGGTCAGGTGACCGGCGACGTTCTGAACCATTTGCTCTCGATAGGGGCCGGCCGGACAAAAGGCCCGCGGAGCGCTCGATAAACCCGATACCGCGATACAGAATCGTCCGGGCGCGACGAACCACCGGCTACCGGGCGAGCGGGACGAAGAGCGACGTGTGGGCGGAGACGGAGCCGAAAACGGAGACGAACGACGAAGAGCGGACGAAAGCGGGGAGAACTGACGGGGCGGTCAGGACGCGAGTTCGCGGGCGGTGTCGGCGGCCTCCTCGAGTGGCTCGACGCAGGCCCAGCAGTGCTGGTCGTCCTCGTGCTCGCGACACTCCTCGGCGGCGGCCTCGAAGGCGTCGGCGGCGGCAGTCGCCACCGTCGCGCTCCGCGGGGACTCCCGGGCGAGGAGCTGGGCGAGCAACGAGGCGAGGTCCGCGGCGTCGCGACAGAGGCGGATACACTCGCCTTTGTCCTCTTCGACGGCGCACTCGGTCACACAGCGCTCGGTGACCCGGACGACCGCGTTACAGGAGTCGATACACGCTTCCTCCGTCGTGCCGAGGGACACGGATTCCTGCATACACTCGAAGCCGCGTCCGGACAGCCGAAAAGTAGTGTGGCCGGACCCACGGGCAGTGGTGGCACGCCGAAATACAACGAACGTTGATTTATCTAAACTCTGGTGGATTTATACCGCCTCGGTGCCGTCTCTCGGTTATGAGCGCCGACGCGGTCACGGAGGACCAGCAGACCGCAACGTTGCTGGAGTCCTACACGGAGATGCACGAGATTCTGATGCCCAACCACACGAACAACCTCGGGCGGGCGCTCGGGGGCGTCGTGCTCCACTGGATGGACATCTGCGCGGCCATCGCGGCCCGCCGCTTCGCCCGCGCGCAGGTGGTGACGGCGTCGATGGACCACGTCGACTTCCTCGGGGCCATCGACGTCGGCGACGTGGTGAACGTCGAGGCGTTCGTCTTCGAGACGGGGCAGACGAGCATGGACCTGAAGGTGAACGTCTACGCCGAGCGACCCAGCGAGGGCGAGCGCCGGCGCACCGCCTCCTCGTACTTCACGTTCGTCGCCATCGGCGGGGACCAGGAACCGACCTCGGTGCCGGACGTCGTCTGTCCCACCGAGCACCAAGAGGAGATGCGCGAGCGGGCGCTACGGCGACGTCGCGAACGCCGCGAGCAGTTGGCGGCAGAGTAGGAGCGTCAGTTCTCGGGTTCGTTCGTGTACTGCTCGTAGAGCAGACTCCCGAGGTTCGACGCCTCGCGGACCTGCACGTCCTCGTTGGGTTCGGGCGTCTCGCTGACGACGCCGGCTTCTTCGAGTTCCTGGGCGCGCTGTTCGAGTTCCGACTGGACGTCCGTCAGGAGTTCGTCGGGGACGTCCTCGGCGCTCTCCGGCGAGTCGAGCGGTTCGGTCCGGACGACCTGCCACTCGCGGGCCGCCGGGTCGTAGTCGACGGCGCGGAGACCCGAGTCGGTGACGAGGACGAGACTCGTCACGAGCGTCGTGTCTCGCTCGGGGAAGAGGAAGGTGTTCACGGGGCGGACGTCCACGAACGACCCGGAGGCGCCGAGGACGCGGACCTCCGCGTGGGAGAGCGGTCTTTTCGGGAGTGCGTCGACAGCCATATCGGGACGTGGGGCGCGACGGGCAAGGGGGCTACGGTCCAGTCCGGAACTCCGGAACCGCTTTCCCCCTCTGTGGGGAACGGAGGGCCATGGACGTCGCGGAGCGCGAGTGGCGCCTGATTCGGGAGGAGACCTGGGACGGACCGATGAACATGGCCCTCGACGAGGTGGCGGCCCGCACCGCCGCTGCGGGGGGCCCGCGGACCGTTCGGCTCTACCGCTGGGGTCCGAGTACGCTCTCGCTGGGCTACAATCAGGACCCCGAGACGGTCGCCTGGGAGTGGTGTGCGGAGAACGGCGTGACCGTCACCCGCCGCCCGACCGGCGGCGGCGGCATCTACCACGACTACACGGGCGACATCTCCTACTCGATAATCGGCCCGGCCGAGGAGTTCCCGAGCAAACTCCTCGACTGCTACCACCTGCTCTGCGAACCGGTCCTCGACGCCTTCCACGCGATGGGCGTTGACGCCGACTACGTCGAGGGCGAAGTCGAGGAGATCTACCACCCGGCGTGCTACCTCCGCGCGCTCCACCCCGCCCACGACATGGTCGCCGGCGAGCGACGGCGGAAGATCGCGGGCAACGCCCAGTACCGCCAGCGCGAGGCCGTCATCCAGCACGGGTCGCTCTCCTACGCGCTCACGCCCGACCGCCACCTCGCCTGCTTCGACGGCCACGACGTGACGCCCGAGCGCTTCCGCGAGCGCGTCACCGCCATGGTCGAAGAGGCGGACGTCTCGCGGCCCGAGGCGGTCCGGACCGTCGAAGACGCCCTCGCGAACTGGTCCGACGCCGTCGTCGGCGAGTGGACCGACGACGAACTCGCGCTGGCCCGAGAGTTAGCCGAGGAGAAGTACGCCAGCGAGGCGTGGACGCGCGACGGCGAGGACCCGACCACCGAGTAGTCACGCATCGTCGCGCGAAGCGGGACGTTCACCGCGAGCGGCGAGAGGGCGTCTCCTCGACGCGGCCATCCGGATAGACGAGCGCCGCGTTCCGAAGGCACTTTGGTCGCCACTCCCCTCCCGGTGGGTATGCTCCGCGTAGGCGCACACGTCTCCATCTCCGGTTCCAAGGCGTCCCACGACGACGAGACGCCCCCGTACGGCAACATCGCCAACGCCGTCTGGCGCGAGGAACGCGTCGGCGGTAACTGCGGCCAGATCTTCACCCACTCCCCGCAGGTGTGGCAAGACCCGAACGTCGACGACGAGGAGGCCGAGCAGTTCCGCGAGGCCACCGCCGAGACCCTCGACGGCGGCCCCTGGGTCATCCACTCCTCCTACCTCGTGAACCTCTGTACCCCCAAGGACGACCTCCGCGAGAAGTCCATCGACGCGATGCAGAAGGAGGTCGACGCCGCCGCCAAACTCGACATCCCCTACGTGAACGTCCACCTCGGCGCCCACACCGGCGCGGGCGTCGAGCGAGGCCTCGACAATGCCGCCTCCGCCCTCGACGAACTCGACATCCCCGAGGGTGTCACCGTCCTCGTCGAGTCCGACGCTGGGTCGGGGACGAAACTCGGCGGCGACTTCGAGCACCTCGCGGAGGTCCTCGCACGCTCCGAACAGGACCTCGACGTCTGCGTCGACACGGCCCACGCGTTCGCCGCGGGATACGACCTCTCGACGCCCGAGGGCGTCGACGACGCCGTCGCCGAGTTCGACGACGTCGTGGGACTGGAACACCTCCAGTGTATCCACCTCAACGACTCGAAACACGAGTGCGACACCAACAAGGACGAACACGCCCACATCGGCGAGGGCTACATCGGCGAGGCGGGGATGGAGCGCATCGTCAACCACCCCGACCTCGCGGACCTGCCGTTCGTGCTCGAGACCCCTCACGAGGACGGCAAGGGGTTCGCGTGGAACGTCGAGAAGGTCCACGAACTGCGCGATTCGTAGAATCGCGGGAACGAGAGCGGGGAGCACCGCGACCCGCGAACTCCGACGGGACCGACCGAGACGAACCGACTCGCCCGACCCGTCCGACCCACACGCCTTTTTGTCGACCCGTCCGTACGCCCGCCCAGTGCGACGCTTCTCCGCCGCCTACCTGAGCGAGACCCGCCGCGGAATGTGGGAGGACCGCGATCCACTCGAAGACCTCTCGCTCGCCGACCGCGAGCGCGTCCTCGACGTCGGCTGTGGAACGGGCGAACTCACCCGCGTCCTCCGCGAGGAGGCCGGCGAGGAGACAGAAATCGTCGGCCTCGACGCCGACACCGACCTCCTGGCTCACGTGGACGCGGCCGACCACCGCGTCGCCGGCGACGCGACCCGCCTCCCCTTCCCGGACGACTACTTCGACCTCGTCGTCTGCCAGGCGTTACTCATCAACCTCCCCGACCCGGCGGCCGCCGTCGAGGAGTTCGCCCGCGTCTCCTCGGACCTCGTCTCGGCCATCGAACCCGACAACAGCGCCGTCCTCGTGGAGTCGACCGTCGAGGCCGAGAGCCCACTCGCGCGGCGCGCCCGCGACGTCTACATCGAGGGCGTCGAGACGGACGTCACGCTCGGTGCGAGCGCCGTCGACGTCTTCGAGGAGGTCGGTCTCGACCACGTGCACAGTCGTCGCTACGAGTACACCCGGTCGGTCGAGCCACCCTACAGCGGGGCCGCCGTCGAGGCCGCCCAGCAGAAAGCCACCGGTTCGCGACTCGACCAGCAGCGCCAGACCCTCCGGAAGGGCGGTCTCTCGGAGGTAGAACTCGACGAACTCCGACAGCAGTGGCGCGAGATGGGTCGCGAAGTCGTCGAGCAGATGCAGGCCGGCGAGTACGCCCGCCAGTCGGTCACGCCTTTCTTCGTCACCGTCGGGCACGTCTGACGCCGGCCCACGGGTGACCGGTCAGACGACGTCTCCCCGGACGCTCGCGCCCTCCTGTCGCTCGCGATAGCGGCGAACCGCGTCGGCGGCCGTCTCTGCCTCTTCGTCGTCGAGGCCGAGCATTTCGAGCGATTCGGCGAGCGTCGGGAAGACGAGTTCCCCCGCCCGAAGTTTCTCGAAGGCGTCCTCGCTGCGCTGGCCGTCGACCCACAGGCAGACGCCCCGCGGGTCGAGCACCTGCTCGTAGTTCCCGCGGGCGCTGGCGCCTTCGAGGCGCTGGGTGACGTTGTGCTCGAAACCCGCGTTGCACACTTCGAGGTGGACTGGCTCACTCTCGGGGAGGAGGTGGGCGGCGAGACACTTCTCGGGGGCGACGTGGCCGCTCTCGCTCGCGCGGACGTACTCGGGGTGCTCGGCCGCCCACTCGCTGCGGACGGTCGACCCGACGCCCTGCACGCCGAGTTCGGCCGCCCAGTCGCGGTCGGTCTCCTCGTTCTGCATCAGGATGTCCTTCGTGAGGTAGACGTCGAGGCGCTCGACGGGGTCGAGTCCGAGTGCGGCGTCGCCGTACACCCACAGTTCGCGGACGGGGACGGGCATCGTCTCCCGTTCGACGGTGTCGACGATGGCTTCGAGGCGGTCGACGGCGGCGTCGCGGTCCATGAGTCGGGTGTCCGTTACCGACGAGCGCGGATAACCGTTACTCGTCTGCACGCTCACTCGTACTCGCGGCGCTGGTCGCGCGCGCCGACGTCGCTCGTCCGACGGCGGAGGAACTCGCCGAACAGCAGCGCTGCGACGGCGAATCCGGCCCACGAAGGGACCTCGACCCCGAGCGTTCGGGCGATACCCACGAGACCACTCCCGACGAGGACGGCGACGGCGAGTGCGGCGACGAGCACACGGAGGTCGCGGGACGGTCGTTTCACGTCGTACACTCGATGGCGCGCCCGCAAAACGGTTTCACCTCCACCACGGGGCGACGTCTCAGACCTCGCCCGGTCCGCGCGTTCGCTCGCCGTTCTCGAGATCGAGTGTCTGTTCGACGTCCTCGGCGTCGACGTCGGCGTCGGTCTGCTCGGGGTGGTGGCCCTTCACCTCGGCGACGAGCGCCTCCGCCGGGTAGTGGCCGTAGCGCTCGACGTCGGGGCGGTAGTAGACGACGCCGTCCGCCACGACGTCGAGGACGAGGTACTCCTCCGTCTCGCGGTCGGGGTCGTCGCGGAACCGGTAGAGTTCGTCGCCCGATTCGACGGCGATATCGTCGACGGTCAGCGACTCGTGCGTCCCTGGGAGCGGAAACCGCTCGGAGACAGCCGGTCGGGTGAGGAGAGCGCGAACGTGTAAACGCGTGTGGCCGAGGGATGTTCGGGAATCGACTGCCGCCACTCTGGTAGATGGGTGGGCTGTCAGTAGCGCACGACGTCGGCCCACGTCCCGCGGAGCCGGTCGTCGATTTCCAGTCCCAGGCCACGTTCTGGCGGGGGTGCCGTCGCGTCCCCGTAGTCGCCGAACTCGGTCTCGATACGGTACCGATACTGGCGCTCCTCCCTCGCCGATTCGTCGGCGTCGTAATTCGTGAGACGCGTCGCCGCCCGCTCTTCGACGATGCGGCGGAGGAGCCCTGTCTCACGGTCGAACGTCACCTCGATACGGCATCCGTCGTCGAGAGAGACGACGTCCGGCAGCGGCGGTACCTGTGCGTAGGCGTCGAGGTCGGTGAGACCGAACGTGACTGTCTCGTCGTCGTGTCCGACTTCCGTCCACGCTGCACGGTGCTCGTGGACGTGCGGCGGTATCGACAGCAGTCGCGAGTGGAAGTCGATGTACACGTCGTCGACGCCGGCCAGTGCGCTGTCACTCAGCCGTGGGCGGTCGTTCGGTCCCTCCGGGACGGGTGCGTGTCGATCCAGCGCGTGGACCCCATCCGAGAGGTAGACCACGTACGACGCGGGTGGGCCACCCTGGGCAGTCACTTCGTGACGGTGCTGGAGCGCCTGGAACGTTCCGAGCGTCGCCCCCGGAGCACCGGCAGGAATCCGGTGCGTCGTGTAGTAGAGCCACGTTCGCCGCCGAGATGGCTGGTGGAGGAACCGGTGGTGTTCCGCCCGGTAGGGGGTCTCTCCCGAACCGTCACGGAGCACCTCGACGGTGATGTCCGCCCGGTGGTCCAGTACCAGGAGGCGGTTCGCAGCCTCGACGACACGCTCGTTCGTCGGTCGGTCCGCCGACACCGTCGAGTTCGGACTGTATGGCCGAAGGTCAGACGTTCTGAGCCAGCCGACACCCGCCCCAACAGCCGCCACGGCGCCGAGTCCGGCGAGAACCTCGCGTCTGCTGCGGTTCACGAACCGTCACCTCCGTCGAACGACCACCTGTCGAGGACGCCGGCCACCCCGGGGTGCCGCGATTCCCAGACGACGCGTACGCGTCCGACCTCTGGCGCCGGAACGACGATCGACGCGCCGGGTTCCAGCGGAAACTCGGCCACGGCGTCGTCACCGCCGACCCACTCCACGTGCTCGCCGGGGTCGGGGAAGACGACGACTCGGTGGGTGTACTCGTCGGTGAGGACGTTCCCTCGCTCGAACGTCACGCGATACGCCGACCGGCCGGAGAGCCACTCGAAGTCCGCGAGGAAGTTCGGCGGGCCGCGCGGTCGACTGGGCGTCTCGACGCCCGACCCCCCGCAGCCAGCGAGCACGACCGGGACGAGCGACAGGACGGAACGTCGGTTCACGACTCTGCCCTCGGGTCCATACCTGTTACCTATCTGGCACTGTAGAAATACACAACGGCCAACTGTCCGGTCCGCCTGCCTCACACGTCGCCTCGCTCGAACGTCGCGTTCGCCACCAGACGCTGACCGACGACGAGGACGCCGTAGAGGGCCAACCCCCAGAGGAGCGCCCCGAATCCCGTGAGTGGTTCGGCAGTGATGGCGGCGAACGTGAGGTACATCGGAACCGTCACCACGGCCGGGACGATCACCGAGTGCAACCCCTTGGCGTAGCCGACGAGTCCGACGAAGATCATCCAACCGCCGGTCGCCAGCAGAGGAGTCCGGGAGGAACGCAACACGGCGACGGCCGCGAGCACCACTCCGACGGCGAGGAACGGGAGGAGTGGATTCGGCGGTTCTTCCGTCGACGTGTCCACGTGGCAGAGAACGGACATCTCACGAAAGTAGTTGCTGGCCGGACGCGAAACGGTGAAACGGCCGCGCACGTAATTCGGACACGAGATGGAGTGCACCAAGTGCGACAAGGACGCGGTGATGCACGCGGCCTACTCGGGGAACTACCTCTGTGAGACACACTTCCTCCGGTCGGTCGAGCGCCGCGTCCGCCGTCGCGTCCGGGAGGACGACCTCCTGCCGGAGACGGCGACGCCCGAGGACCCCGAGACGTGGGTCGTCGGTCTCTCCGGTGGGAAGGACTCGGTCGTCCTGACCGACATCCTCCAGGACACGTTCGCGGAGGACCCCCGCGTCGAGATGGTCGCACTCACCATCCACGAGGGCATCGAGGGCTACCGCGACGAGAGCCTCGACGCCTGCGTCGACCTCGTCGAGGACCTCGGCCTCCGCCACGAGGTGGTGGCCTACGCCGACGAGTTCGATCTGGAGATGGACGACGTCGCCGAGCAGGACCCCGAGAACATGGCGCCCTGCGCCTACTGCGGAGTGTTCCGCCGCGATATCCTCTCGCGCTACGCCGAGGAGTTGGGTGCGGACAAACTCCTCACGGGCCACAACCTCGACGACGAGGCCGAGACCGCGCTCATGAACGTCCTCGAAGGGAACGTCGAGCAGATGGCCAAACACTTCGACGCCTCCATCGGCGCCTTCGACGAACGCCAGGACGTCGAGGGGATGATTCCGCGCGCGAAACCGCTCCGCGACGTCCCCGAGAAGGAGGTGGCCCTCTACGCCCAACTGCGAGAACTCCCCGTCCACATGGCGGAGTGCCCCCACGCCAGCGAATCCTTCCGAGGGACGCTCCAGGACCTCCTGCTCGACCTCGAAGAACACCACCCCGGCACCCGCCACTCCATTATGGCGGGCTACGAGGAGTTCGCCGCGCTCGCCGCCGAGAAGTACCGCGGCGACGCGGACGACGACGCGGAGTCGGTCGGCGAGTGCTCGGAGTGTGGCGCGCCGACGACGCGCGAGGTGTGTCGGAAGTGCTACCTCGTCGACGCCGTCCACGCGGCCGAACCCTGACCACGAGCGACGAGTCGGTGTCCGCGAACGCCGTCGCTCGGCGGCGAGCGGGCGAGAGAATGTGAGTTCGGGAGCCGACGTTAGCGGATGACGTCGAGACCGTTGTTCTTCTCGAGTTCGTCCTGCCCGCCGTCCGAGGTGGCGCTCTCCCACTCGGAGCCGGAGCCAGTGTGGGAACTCGAACCGGTGTTCGAGGAGCCCTTCACCTCGTCGGAACTCCCGGCGCGGCTACTGGCGTCGGCGTCGACTTCCTGCAGTTCCTGGCGGGACTTGTCCGCCTGTTTCTGCGTACTCGGGCCGAGCACCTGCGCGCTCTGGACGCCGGTCATGATGGCCATGACGCGGACCTTGCCCTTGTAGTTCTCCTGGATCCGGGCGCCCCAGATGACGTTCGCGGAGGCGTCGAGGCGCTCGGTGATGTTGTCCGCGATGCCCTCGGCCTCTTTGAGCGTGAGGTCCGGGCCACCCGTGATGTGGACGAGCCCACCGCTCGCACCACGGTAGTCGACGTCGAGGAGCGGGTGGTTCATCGCGTCCTTCACCACTTCGTCGGTCTTGTTCTTGTCCTGGGTCTCGCCGACCAACATCACCGCCACGCCGCCCTGGTTCATGATGGCGGTCATGTCGGCGTAGTCGAGGTTGATGAGCGACGGCTGGGTGATGGTCTCGGAGATTCCCTTGACCGTCTCGGCGATGATCTGGTCCATCACCGAGAACGCCTTGCCGATCGGGAGGTTCGGGACGTAGTCGAGCAGGCGGTTGTTGTCGAGGACGATGATGGAGTCCGCTTCGTTGCGGAGCTTCTCGAGGCCCTCTTCGGCCTTCACCGTGCGGGCGCGCTCGACGTTGAACGGCGTCGAAACCATGCCCACGACGATGGCGCCCTGTTCTTTGGCGATCTTCGAGACGACCGGCGCGGCGCCGGTACCCGTCCCGCCGCCCATCCCGGCGGTGACGAAGACGAGGTCCGCGTCGCCGAGGACCTCCTTGATCGTGCCCTGGGCCATCTCGGTGGCACGCTCACCCATCGAGGGGTCGCCACCGGCACCGAGGCCGTTCGTCAGGGACTTCCCGACGAGGATCTTCGTGTCGGCCTCGATCATCTTGAGGTGCTGCTTGTCCGTGTTGATAGCCACGGTGTCGGCGCCCTCGACGCCGATGTTGTACAGGCGATTGACGGTGTTGTTCCCGGCACCGCCAGCACCGACGATGACGATACGCGGGTCGCCGAACTCGTCTCCGTCCGAGCTGGCGTCCATCTCACGCTGTTCCTGTTCGGCGTTCTCGAGGGCGTCGTTGACGATATCCTGCATTGTCTACACCTTGGCCCAGTTCTTGGCGCCGGAGTTGTTCGATTCGTGCTGTTCGTCGAGCATCTCGCGGACGGCGGAACGGATGGCCTCGCTGCGGTTCGGGAACTTGCCCGAATCGACCATCTGTTCGACTTCCTCGATCTGCTGCTTCGGAATTCGGAGTGTCACACGCTCCATGTTTGTGTATTCCCCTTGGGTCGCGCGACGGGACGGCCCGAGCCGTGAGCCGTCGATGTCTTACGTGCGAGCGGATTCGGGCGGTAAGTCACCGCCATCACGCGTTTCGCACGTAAGACGACCGTCTTACGCGTTCATACAGACATGGTTTCAACGTAAATAGTTAATGGCTGTGTAAACGTCCGAGCCTATCTGTCCAACACGTCGGCCGACGGTGTCCGACGACCGCAGTGTGGACAGAACATCCAGTCCGGGCTGAGCTCGACGCCACAGTCGCAGTGGACGCCCTCGGTGACGTCCTCGCCGCAGTTGGGACAGTACGCGTGGTCCGCGTCGACGGACTCACCGCACTGCGCGCAGGTCCGCTCGGGGTCTCGGTCGGGGGCGGACCGGTCAGACGCGTGACGGGGTGGTGCGTCGCGGACCGACCGACGCCGCGGCGCCGGTCCCGACGGCGCCGCGCGGGCGTCTTCGAGTTCGACGTTCACGTTGACCTCCCGAGCACCGAGGTCGTCGAGGCGTGCCTCGACGAGTTCGTCCACCCGTCGCTCGACGAGGTCGTCGAGCGTCTCGTCGGCGTTCGACGCGCGCTCGTTCCGGGGTGCCGACCGCCCGTCGAGGTACTCGCGGAGCGCCTCGCGCATCACCTCGCTCTTCGAGGCGTCGAGTGACTCGACGCGCTCGACGAGGTCCGCATCGGCCCGGAACGTAATTTTTCTCATCGCGCTTCTGGAAAGGAACTATGACACCACACCCATATGAATGTATGCCCTCGTGTCGGACACGTGTCTGCCAACCTGTCACGATCGGCTGCCGAATGGCAACCCTTAAATCCAGACGACCGATTACGTAGTTGTGTAACCGGCCTTAGCTCAGCCTGGTAGAGCAGCCGACTGTAGATCGGCTTGCCCCCCGTTCAAATCGGGGAGGCCGGACTTCTCCTTCGAACTAAGTCAGCAGTGACGGGACTCAGCGGAGCGCCCAGACCGCCGCCGAGCAGGCCATCACGGCGAAGCCGAGCACGAACGTTCCCGGCACCGGTGTGACGAAGAGCAGTGCGCCGACGAGGAACGCCATCGTTTCTGTGCGCATAGTGGAATACAGTCCTCCCGCACAGAAACGGCTTGTGGGGCCGTGGGCCGGCACGTCCGCCGCGTCGACTGACGAATTCTCCCGGTACGGACGAAAATTAAACAGTTACCTTTCCAAAGCATTATGCAGTATCGGAGTAAATCACGACCCTGGTGATACTGTACAGCGGAACCGGCCACGTCGACACCGTGGCCGCGGCGTTCCCGGGGGAGGACGTCGTCACCATCGACACTATCGACGAACTCCGCGACGCACTCGACGGGGCAGACCGAGCAGTGTTCGTCGTCGACCCGGAGACGATCGACACGGAAGCCGTCGAGGAAGTTCGACAGACGACCGACCGCACCGTCCCGACGGTCCTCCTCTCGGACGACCCCGAGGGGGTCGACCTCGACTTCGACGCCGTCGCCGGTGACGACCCGAACGCGGACGAGATTCGGACCGCAGTCGAACGCGCCCGCCGCGTTGCGGCCTACCGCGAGTCCGTCGACGAACTCTACGACTACTCGCGGCAACACACGACCGGCGAGTTCAACACGGCACTCCTCGACACCCGTCGCGAGGCCGACCAGCGCTTCGCGGACCTCCCGCCGCTCGACAGCGTCACGATCGACGTGCTGCTCCGGGAGCGAGACCGGCAGTGAGGATTCGGCAGTCGATTCGTCACCGAGGTTTATACCCGAGGACGCGGGAGAGGGAGTGATGGTCGAAGCGTTCGCCGTCGCCAGCGGTAAGGGCGGGACCGGGAAGACGACGAGCACGCTCGCCCTCGGGATGGCGCTCGCCGAGGAGCACGACGTGACCGTCGTCGACGCCGACACCGGGATGGCGAACCTCCTCTTCCACGCGGGCCTCGCCGACGTCGAGACGACGCTCCACGACCTGCTCGCCGACGGGAGCGACCGCCCGGCGTCGGACGCCGTCTACGAACGGTTCGGCATGAAGGTCGTCCCCTGCGGGACGAGCCTCGACGCCTTTCGCGAGTCCGACCCCGAGCGACTTCGCGACGTCGTCGCCGACCTCGCCGCCGACACCGACGTCCTCCTCCTCGACTCGCCGGCCACGCTCGCCAGTCGGAGCGCCGTCCTTCCGGTCGTCCTCGCCGACCGCGTCGTCCTCGTCACCCAGCCGACGATCCCGGCCCTCTCGGACGCGATGAAGGTTCAGGAGTACGCCACGGCCTACGGAACCGGCGTGGCGGGCGTCCTGTTCAACAAGGTCCGCGACGAGGGCGGCGTGGAGCGCGTCGCCACCCAGGCCGAGCGGTACTTCGAAGGACCGACGCTCGGGGCGGTCCCCGCGGACGAGGCGGCACGGACGGCCCGACGAGCGGGAGAACCGCTCCTCGCACACGCACCGGACAGCGCGGCGGCCCGCGCCTACCGAGCGGCGGCGGCGTCGCTCGACGTCGCGACCGGGCCGGCGACCGGGGTCGCGGAGCGCTTCCGGAGCGCCGTCGTTCCCGACGGGCCATGAGCGCGACCGGCGACCTCGTCTTCTCACGGGTCCTCCCCGACGTCGGGACCGCACTCACGCTGGCGCTCGACCGGACGTTCACCGGACGGGCGGAGGTCACGCCACAGTCCTCCCTCCTGCTCGACGGCGACGGTGACGGCGTCGCGACGGTCGCCTTCGACGCGGGCGTCCCGACCCACGTCCGACACGACGACGGACGGAACGGTCCCGACGCCGTCGCCGCACTCGCCGTCGCCGGTCCCTCCCTGGTCGAGTTGTACGAGACGACGGGGGACGCGTCACTCGGGACGGCGTGTCGGGTCGCAGCCACGACACCCGCCACGAACCTGGCCGACGAGGCACTAGTCGAGCGGACGCGCGCGGCCGCACCCGACGACACGGGCACACGAGAGAACGACGCCAGCGACGACGGTCTCGCCGCGGTCGAAGCCTTCCTCGCGGACGGCGACGCCATCGCGGAACTCCAGACGCGCGCACGGGAGGAGGCGGAGCGCCGCGCCGCAGAGTGGGGGTTCGACGCGGGAGCGCAGGCCGACACGGACGCCGCGACCGGCCCAGAACCCCCGTCCGACCCAGGCTAGGCTTTTGTCGCGCCCGTTCGATTCCCCCGCATGGTCTCCCGACGTTCCTTCCTCCAGGCGGCCGGACTCGCGGCGGTCGGGTCGGCCACCGCCCTCGCCGGTTGTTCGTCCTCCTGTCCCGACAGCGGGGCGCCGACGCCGTCGACCGTCCTCACGCCCGACTCGACGCCCGTCGCGGCCGACCTCGGCGTCACCACCGACTGGCCGACGTTCCACCACGACGCCGCGAACACGGGGTACGCCACCGACGCGACGCCCCCGAGCGACCCCGCACTCTCCTGGCGTGCGGCGGTCCCGTCCGACGGCCGGCCGAGCGCACCGGTCGTCGCGAACGGGGCGGTGTACGTCCGCGACGGTGTCGGCGGCCTCCACGCGCTCGACGTGACCGACGGGACCGAGCGGTGGACCGTCGAGACGACGCGCGCGCCCGAGACCTGGTTCGCGGGCGGCGGGTCCCCGACGGCGCACGGCGGTCACGTCTTCGTGGCGGGCCGGGACGGCGTCTTCGCCGTCGACGCGGCCGACGGAACGGTCGCGTGGTCAGACTCGTTGGCTGCGACCGACTCCGCCGTCGTCGCCGGCGGGTCGGTCTTCGTCCCCACCGACGGCGCGCTCGCCGCGTACGACGCCGCGACCGGAGAACGCCGCTGGCGAGTGTCGGACTTCGACGGGCCGGTCTCCCGCCCGGCAGTCGCCGCCGGGACGGTGTTCGCCGTCGGCAGCGACCTCGTCGCACTAGCCAGCGCGGACGGGGTGGAGCAGTGGCGCAGGACGGTCGGCGCGTCGCCCACCGACCTGGGCTTCCCGGTCGTCGCCGACGGGTCGGTCTTCGTCGGCACCTACGAGGGGTTGGTCGCCTACGCCCCGGAATCGGGCGAGGTCCAGTGGCGGTTCGAGCGCGGGTCGGGCCGGGGGTTCACGCCACCGGTCGTGACACCCGAGTCGCTCTACACCGTCGAGCAACCGGGAGAGGGGCCGGCCGCAGTGTACGCGCTCGACCCGGACACGGGTGAGCCTCGACCGCGCTGGTGCTCGTGGATCGGCGAGGGAGCGGTCGGCGCGGCGACCGACGACCGGGTGTTCGCCGAGGTGCCCGCACCCGACGAGGCGGACGTCTCGGGGCGCGAGGTCCAGACGTTCCGCTCGGACACCGGCGCGGCGACGTGGCAGTTCCGCGCGTCCGAGTGGGTCGGTGCACCGGCCGTCGTCGACGGGGCAGTCGTCTTCACGACCGGCCGAGGCGACGTCTGCGCGGTCGGGGGTGACCAACAGTGAGCGACGGCCCGGCCGCCGACCGACGACGCGACGACCGACTGCCCGGTGCCGACCGAACCGCCCTGCTCGGTGCCGCGGCGGTCCTCGGGAGCCTCTGTCTCGTCGTGTCGGCGGGCGGCGAGGCCCTCTTCCCGGTGCCGGACTCCTACCAGTTCGATCCCGCGCTCACGAGTCCCCAGTTCGTCCGCGAACGCGTCCTCCCGCTCGTCACGTTCGCGGGCGCCGGCGGACACCTCGCCGGCCTCCTCGGGGCCAGACGCCGCGACCGCGAGGGGGCGGGCCTCGGATGGGTCGCGGGGTGGTGGCTGACGGCGACCGGTCTCGTCGCCGTCGGGGCGGCGACGGCGGCGATGGCCCTGCTCGGGCCGGCGGGGGTGAGCGCGGCCGTCCTCCTCGAACTCGGTCTCGCGCTGGGCTACCTCCTCGCACTCGTCCTCGTTGGCGTCGGAATCACGGTCTTCGGCGTGGCCGTCTTCCGGCGGGCGACGAGTTCGCTCGAACGCGTCGCGGGCGCGCTCTTCCTCCTGACGCCGGTCGCGCTGGCCGCGTGGTACGTCGTCGACCTCGGCCGCCTCGGGTGGGTCACCGGTCTCCCCTACCCACTCGGGTGGGCCGCCCTCGGCGTCGACCTCTGGCGTCGGCCCGCGGACGCGGAGTAAGCTTTTGGCGCAGCCGTTAGATTCCGGACTATGAGTTCTCGTCGCTCGTTCCTCCGCGCGGTCGGTCTCGCCGGCGTCGGCGGACTCGCTGGACTCGCCGGCTGTCAGACACCGGACGGGCAGTCGACGACCCGGACGTCGGCCGACGTGCACGCGGTCGCCGCCGAGCGCCTCGCCTCCGGGTTCGTCTCGCCCGTCGACGTCCGCGCTCCGGCCGGAACCGATGCCCTGTACGTCGCCGACCAACCCGGCCGCGTCTACAACGTCGACCCGGAGGGCGGCCAGGCCGTCGCCCTCGATCTCCGCGACGCCGTCGTCGACGTCTCGGGGTACGACGAGCGGGGCCTGCTCGGACTGGCGTTCCACCCCGACTTCCCCGACGACCCGCGGGCGTACGTCCGCTACAGCGCGCCGCGCCGGTCGGGGACACCGACGAACTACAGCCACACGTTCGTCCTCGCCGAGTTCCGGGTTGAGGGCGGAGCGTTCGTCCGCGACTCGGAGCGGACGCTCCTGGAGATTCCCGAACCGCAGTCGAACCACAACGGCGGCGACCTCGCGTTCGGCCCCGAGGGACACCTCTACGTCGCAATCGGCGACGGCGGCGGTGGCGGCGACGCGGGGACCGGGCACGTCACCGACTGGTACGAGCGCGTGCCCGGCGGCAACGGCCAGAACGTCGAGGCGAACCTGCTGGGGAGCGTCCTCCGTCTCGACGTGGACTCCCGGACCGATGGAGCCCCGTACGGAATTCCGGCCGACAACCCACTCGTCGGGCGCGCGGGCCTCGACGAACACTACGCGTGGGGGTTCCGGAACCCCTGGCGACTCTCCGTCGACTCGGCGTTCGGTCTCCTCGTCGCCGACGTCGGGCAGAGCCGCTACGAAGAGGTCGACCAGGTCGTGCGCGGCGGCAACTACGGCTGGAACGTCCGCGAGGGGACGCACTGCTACGGCGTCGACGGCGGGTGCCCGAGCGAGACGCCCGACGGCGACCCGCTCCGCCCGCCCGTCGTCGAGTACCCTCACTCCGGTCCGGAGCCGAGCGGCATCGCCGTCGTCGGCGGCTACGTCTACCGCGGCGACGCACTCGACGGCCTGCGCGAGCGGTACGTCTTCGCCGACTGGCGGGCCGAGGGGAGTCTGTTCGTCGCGGACCCGACGGCCGACACGCAGTCGGACCGCTGGCCCGTCTCGGCCGTCCCCGTCGCCGGGGAGTTCGCCCCGTACGTCCTCTCGTTCGGCGAAGACCGCGCCGGTGAACTGCTCGTCTGTACGAGTCAGAACGCTCGCGTCACGGGGACGAGCGGGGCGCTCTGTCGACTCGTCCCGGGCTGATCGGTCAGGATTGAATCTGCTCTTCGGGGGGCACGAACGATCCGACCGAGACAGTGTAGAGCGTGACCGTCGCGACCCGGAGCAACGAGACGATCAGGATGGCGAGGGGCGCGAAGACGACGGCCGTCACCGCGGTGGCGATCCAGGGAAGCCACGCCGCGGGAACCGTCGCCGAGGCGCCGGGGACGTACACCTGCCCGAACCAGTAGGTGACGAGGACGGCCGCGAGACCGGTGTAGACGAGTCGACGTGAGAGACGAGCGAGGTCTTGCTGGATAGCGAGCGTCTTGAAGAACTGTCTGACGGTCGCGACCGCCTTCAGGAGTTCGAGGACGTCGTCGAGGGCGACCGTCGCACCCGCGGGGAGCGCGTCACCGTGGGCGTTCTGGATGGCTCGTGCGGTGTCGAGATAGTCGGCGTACTCCGTCCCGAGCGTGACGAACAGGACGTCGAACGTGCTGTTGCTGCCCTCGGCGTCGCTCAAGTGGTCGGCGTACGCCACGAGATCGGACGTGAATGCGTCGACATCGGTGTCGACGTCGACCGCCGCGTCGGCGACTTCGCGTTCGAGCGTGGCGGTTCGTTCTTCGAGCGATTCAGCGACTAACCCGAGGAAGGCGCCGGGGTCGTTCGGACTGGTGTCGACGTCGGCGACGTCCTCGACTGTTCGCCGGAAGTCGAGGCTGCCCTCCAGTCGGTCGGTGAGGTCGGAGGGCGTTCCGAACACTCGCGAGAGGATGAGTTGGTTGATGGAGAGTGCGACGGTGACCAGCGAGAGGAGTCCGCTGAGGAGTCCGCTCGCCAGTTCCGTCGCGAGGGTACTTCCGGGACCGAGGTAGATCACCCCCACGGTGACGAGGACGCCGGTTACGACCGCCGCTCCGCCCGTCACGATAGTGGCGATTGCCGCCCGTGAGCCGGTGAGCAACACCCACCGCTTCACCGGGTTCGACAACTCCCCCTTCGCCACGTCCGAAGGCGTGTCCCCCATCTCTGGGGCGTCTGTTCGGGTAGCCGTCTGAAGGGAGTGGCGGCCAGCGCACCGTGACGTCCCTCGGTGTGCGAGGCCACGGTCACCCCGTTTGGCCCGTCGAGACTGGGCGTGTCGGCGGCAGCGCCGCTAAGCAGGGTTGGCACGTCGAACCCGACGTTCGAGGCGCTCGGCGTGTTCGAGACGGAGGCGGCGGGCCGCCTCGGCGTCGAGTCGGTCGACACTGTCGAGGTCGTGTGTAACCGGGTCGTAGGCGTCCACGTCGAAACCCATCCGGTCGAGGTAGTCCCGGAGCGCTCGCGAGTCGAGACCGTCACGAATCGCGGCGTCGACGTACTCCGTGACGGTGTCGAACGGCGGGACGACGACTTCGTCTTCCGTGAGTCGGCCGCGCTCGCCGATACGCACGTCGGCGTCACGGAGGTGTTCGACGACCGTCGCGAGGTGGTCGGCGAGGCGGACGACCTGACTCGGGAGCGTGGTGTCCGGCGAGCGCCACTCGACGGTCGAGAACTCCGAGCGGAGTTGGACCGGCGTCCAGACGGCGCTCTCCGGCCCGAAGTTGTCCTCGACGTCGTCGCGGTCGACTCCCGCCTCGACCGCCGCGGCCCGGAACTCTTCGTAACTCCGTTCGAGTCGGTCCCGCCACTCGTCGACGTCGTCGGTGTAGGGCCACAACCGTCCCTGCCGGGGGACGTCGTCGTACGCCATCCGGCGGTAGAGCTCCGAGCGTGCGCCGGCTGCCAACCGCCGCCCGCGGAAGTACGGCGAGGAGTTGGTGAGCGCCAGCGCCGGGTCGAGAGCCGTCAGGACGTTCAACTGGTCGATCGCCAGCCCAGGCTGTTGCTCGACGTGGACGTGCGTCCCCGCGCAGTGACGGACGTACTCGAAGTCGTCGCCGACGACGTGCGTCTGAATCCGGGTCCGGTCGCTCGGTCGGTCGCGTATCTCGGCGTCACCCACGGGTGTCGCGAGTGGGACGAGTCCTCTGTCGAGTTCGTCGGCGCGCCGGAGGACGCGACCGACGCGCTCGAACAGTTCGCGTCGCAGTTCGGCCGTCGTCTCACAAGGGGTCGTCTTGATCTCGAGGAGTGGCTCGACGAACTCCCGCTCGACGCCCGGGGACGCGTCGACGAGTGACCCCGGTTCGGTCAACCGCCCCTCCCCGTCGACGACCCAGTACTCGACTTCGATGCTCCGCCGCACCGGTTCTGATTCGTGTGCTGACAAGGTTCTCTGTGCGATTGCTGCGACGTGCAGTCGGTCACCCGGTGCCCCCGGCGATTCGTGTGTTACAGTATGACACAATTCGGTTCTGGAGGCAGTTACAAGAATCTTTCGTGGCCGGCAATTCGCCTGTGTACTCGTTCGACGAGAGGTGTACTCGGCGAGGGTGAGACCCTCTAGCATAAATCTGCGGACTACGTAGAGAGTACACTATGCCGAGGTTCCCGGTCAACACCCATCGCCGTGCGTCGTACAAGCAGTCCTCGTTCGCGGTGAAGTGGGACGGTGCGTACATCGAGGGGGTGTACCGGGTGAGCGGACTCACGCGCACGACGGACGTCGTCGCCGAACGCGGCGGGACGGGCGGTGCGGTCCCGACGTCGTCGCCCGGCCTGACGAACTACGACCCCATCGTCCTCGAACGGGGACGGACGCACGACGACGCCTTCGAGTCCTGGGCGAACCAGGTGTACGACCGTGGCCGCGCCGAGGCCGACGCCCCGACGTCGCTCGGGGACTACGAGAAGGACGTCGTCGTCGAGTTAGGGAACGCGGCCGGACAGGTCGTGATGGCGTTCCGGGTCTACCGGGCGTGGACGTCGTCGTACACCGCTCTCTCGGAACTCGACGCGAGCGAGTCGGGTCTCGCCGTCGAGCGGCTAGTCCTCCAACACGCCGGGTGGGAGCGCGACCGTGCCGTCTCCGAGCCGTCGGAACCGACTTTCGACGACGTGGAGCAGTCGTCCGCCCCGGTCGACGGCGACGAGACGACCGGTGGTCCTGCGTTCGACCCGCAACTCGCACGCGACGCGACCCGGTGGCGCGCGACGCCCTGGGTCGTCGACCGCTGGCGCGTGCAGGACCACGACGGGGACGGGTCCGCGGACGCCGCCGGGAAGCACTGATTCGCGACGACCGCCACACACGATTCGCCACGGTCCGACACCGTCGGACCTGCCGGCACGCACACCTTTTTGGGCGCTGTCAGGTACCACAGCACATGGCAGACGAACCGAGCGCGGACGTCCAGGCGCTCCTCGCCCAACTCGACGCGATAGACGGCCCGGAACTCCACGAACTCGACCCGCAGGAGGCCCGCGAACTCGACGCACTCCGGCCGGACAGCGACCCCGACGCGGCGGTCGGTACGGTCACGGACCGGACGATTCCCGGCCCGGCGGGTGCGCTCCCGATTCGCGTGTACACGCCCACGAGCGAGGGACCACACCCCGTCGTCGTCTTCTTCCACGGGGGTGGCTTCGTCATCGGTGACCTCGACAGCCACGACGCGCCGTGTCGAATCCTCGCGGACGCCGCCGACGCGGTCGTCGTCTCGGTCGACTACCGTCTCGCACCCGAACACCCCTTCCCCGCACCCGTCGAGGATGCCTACGCCGCCACCGAGTGGGTGGCCGACAACGCCGACGCACTCGACGCCGACGTGGACGCGACCCGCCTCGCCGTCGCCGGCGACTCCGCGGGCGGCAACCTCGCGGCCGTCGTCGCGATGGCGGCCCGCGACCGGGACGGACCCGCCATCGGTCACCAGGCGCTCTTCTACCCCGTCGTCGACTTCCGCAGAGACGCGACGTACCCCTCGATAGCGGAGAACGCCGAGGGGTACTTCCTCACCGCCGCGGACATGGACTACTTCGAGGGCCACTACGTCGACTCGTGGGTCCACGCGAGCAACCCCTACCTCTCGCCGCTCCTCGCGTCGGACCACACCGATCTCCCGCCCGCGAGCGTCGTGACCTGCGGGTTCGACCCGCTCCGCGACGAGGGTGCGGCCTACGCCGACGCGCTCGCCGACGCCGGCACGCCCGTCGCACACCACCACTTCGACGACCTCGTCCACGGCGTCGTCAACATGGTCGCCGAACCGATGGACGTCGCCGGCGGACACGACGTGCTCGACACGGTCGCCGCCGACCTCCGGGACGCCCTCCACTGACGCGACTCAGTTGAACAGTTGTACAATCGTTCAACTGTCTTCGACCGGCCCAGTGTCGCCGTCGGTGTCGGCCTCGCGGAGCGCGTCGGCGAGACGCGACCCGTCGGGGACGGCCTGGCGGAACGCGGCCGACCCGAGTTCGACGTCGCCGTTGACCGAGAGGAACCCCAGGCGCTCGGGGTCGTCGAGGTTCGTGAGGAAGGCGACTTTCCTCGCGGCGGGGACGCCGTCGACGTCGGCCGACGGGTCGACGGAGGCGTAGAGCGAGGCGTGTTCGGCGACGTGTTCGACGCACTTCGTCGTGGGCGCGAACAGGAGGAGGAAGTAGGCGCCCGGGCCGTCGCGGGCGAGTTTCGTCCGGAGCGAGTGGGCGTCGTCCTGGTAGAAGTAGCGCTCCATCTTGCGGTACTGCCGGAGAATCTCGTTCGCGCCGGTGACGTGGCGGATGGCCGCGTCGGCCTTCAACTCGACGAGGTAGTCGACCGGGGCGGGCGAGCGGACGCGCGCGTACACGTCGACCGACCCACGGTTGCCGTAGTGGTCGTACGGCTCTTCGAGGTGGACGGTCGCCCGCTCGTAGGCGGCGTCGAAGTGTTCGACGACGGGCGTCGCCAGGTCGTCCTCGCGCACGTATCGAGAGGGGGCGTCGGCGCACAAAGGCGTCGCGGTCCGGTCGCGACCCCGCCGCGGTCCGGCCGTCACCGGGTCGCGGTCCGGTCGTGGTCCGGTCGCCGCCCACCACCGTCCGACGTCGAAACGATCGGACGAGACGCCTCGATAAATCGTCTCGCACTATCTGCGTCGTTCGTGAAACGTCCCCGGTCCGTCCGTGAAACGTGTCTCGACCCGTGAAAGGTGCTTAATCCCGGCGAAAGCGAGGCAACGCTCTCCCCGTTATATGGGGGCTCCGCCCCTCCAGTCGAGTGCGAGGTGCCCCCTGATGTCCACGTCCACCCACCTTCCCACGTCCCCGGAGGAGTTGTCCGCCGAGAGCCACGACGTCGCCGCGTTCGTCGCCCGCCCACTGCGTGCCCTCGGGTTCTGGACGGCCGTCGTCCTCCCGTTCCTCACGGTCGTCCTCCTGACCCTCGGCGTCCTGACCATCCCGCTGACGCTCGCCGCCCTCCTGCTCGTCGAACCCGCCGCGCTGGTCGCCGGCCGCGACTACGGACGCGACGACGAGTGAGCCGTCGTTCGAAATTGCGTCAGTACGTACCTTTTCGGTCGCCTGACTCGCACGTCCAGTATGGGACTCGACGAGGACGCCCTCGACTATCACCGCGAGGAGCCACCCGGAAAACTGGAGATTTCGACGACGAAACCGACGAACACGCAACGCGACCTCTCGCTGGCGTACTCGCCCGGCGTCGCCGCGCCCTGTGAGGAGATCGCCGCCGACCCCAAGAAGGCCTACGACTACACGGCGAAGGGGAACCTCGTCGGCGTCGTCTCCGACGGTTCTGCGGTTCTCGGTCTCGGCGACATCGGCGCGCAGGCGTCGAAACCCGTCATGGAGGGGAAGGGCGTGCTGTTCAAGCGCTTCGCCGACATCGACGTCTTCGACATCGAACTCGACCAGGACGACACCGACGGGTTCGTCGACGCCGTCGCGGCGATGGAACCGACGTTCGGCGGCATCAACCTCGAAGACATCTCCGCACCGGAGTGTTTCGAGATCGAGGACCGACTGAGCGAGCGGATGGACATCCCGGTGTTCCACGACGACCAGCACGGCACCGCCATCATCACCGGGGCCGCCCTCCTCAACGCGCTCGACATCGCGGACAAGGACATCGAGGACGTCGAGGTGACGTTCTCGGGCGCCGGGGCGGCGGCGACGGCGACCGCCCGCTTCTACGTCTCGCTCGGCGTGAAACGCGAGAACATCACGATGGTCGACATCGGCGGCATCCTCACCGAGGAGCGCGCCGCGGCCGGCGAGTTGAACCACCACCACGAGGAGTTTACCCGTGACGTCCCCGAAGGCGACGTCGCCGACGCGATGGAGGGTGCCGACGTCTTCGTCGGTCTCTCGGTCGGCGGCATCGTCTCCCAGGAGATGGTGCGTTCGATGGCCGACAACCCCATCATCTTCGCGATGGCCAACCCCGAACCCGAAATCGGCTACGAGGAGGCCAAGTCGGCCCGCGACGACGACGTCATCGTCGCGACCGGGCGCTCGGACTACCCCAACCAGGTCAACAACGTCCTCTGTTTCCCGTTCCTCTTCCGCGGCGCCCTCGACGTCCGCGCCACCGACATCAACGAGGACATGAAGCGGGCCGCCGCCCGCGCCCTCGCGGACCTCGCCCGCCAGGACGTCCCCGACGCCGTCCGGAAGGCGTACGGCGGGCAGACGCTCCAGTTCGGTCCCGAGTACATCATCCCGAAACCGACGGACACCCGGGTCCTCTTCGAGGTGTCGTCGGCCGTCGCCGAGGCCGCCGTGGCGTCCGGCGTCGCCCGCGAGGAGATCGACCTCGACACCTACCGCGAGCGCCTCGAAGCACGCCTCGGACGCGGTCGCGAGATGATGCGGACCGTCCTCAATAAGGCCAAGAGCGACCCGAAGCGAGTCGCCCTCGGCGACGGCGACGACGAGAAGATGATTCGCGCCGCCGCCCAGATGGAAGACGAGGGCGTCGCCGACCCGGTCCTCATCGGCGAACGCGACGCCGTCGAGGACACCGTCGCCGACCTCGACCTCGACTTCGACCCCGACGTCGTCGACCCGGCCCACCGCGACACCGAGACGTACGCGGAACGCCTCCACGAACTCCGGAAGCGCAAGGGCGTCACCCGCCGCGAGGCCGAGGAACTCGTCCGGAAGGACCCGAACTACCTCGGGAGCGTGATGGTCGAGCAGGGCGACGCCGACGCCCTCCTCACCGGTCTCACCAACCACTACCCCGACGCCCTCCGCCCACCCCTGCAGGTCGTCGGCACCGAACCCGACAGCGACCACGTCGCCGGCGTCTACCTGCTCGCGTTCGACGACCGCGTGGTGTTCTGTGCGGACACGACGGTCAACCGCGAACCGGACGAGGACGTGCTCGCGGAGGTCGCCCAGCACACCGCGTCCCTCGCGCGGCGATTCGACGTCGACCCGCGCGTGGCGATGCTCTCGTACTCCGACTTCGGCAGCGTCGACACCGAGGGCACCGAGAAACCGCGGGCAGCCGCGAGACGCCTCCGGGAGGACCCCGAGGTGGACTTCTCGGTCGACGGCGAGATGCAGGCCGACACGGCCGTCGTCGAGGACATCCTCCGGGGCACCTACGAGTTCTCCGACCTCGACGGACCGGCCAACGTCCTCGTCTTCCCGAACCTCGAAGCCGGGAACATCGGCTACAAACTCCTCCAGCGCCTCGGTGGTGCAGACGCCATCGGTCCCATGCTCGTCGGCATGGACGAACCCGTCCACGTCCTCCAGCGCGGCGACGAAGTCAAGGACATCGTCAACCTCGCGGGTGTGGCGGTCGTCGACGCGCAGGACGAAGAGTGAGAGAACGGAGGCGGAGAGCGTGCGCTACTCCGCCGAACTGAGCGGCGAACTGATGTCTTCGAGCGCCTCCTGCTCGGCGTCGACGCCGAACTTCCAGCCGACGACGGCGGCGACGAGCATGAGCGCGGCGGCGAAGACGTAACCGGCGAACAGCATCGTCCGAGAGCCGGTTCCGATGATCCGGCCGAAGATGGCGGGGGCGACGACGCCGCCGACGCCCGTCCCGATGGCGTAGAAGACGGCGATGGCCTGGGCGCGCGTCTCCAGCGGGAACACCTCGCTCGCGGTGAGGTAGGCTGAACTCGCGGCCGGCGAGGCGAAGAAGAAGATGACCGACCAGAGGACGGTCATCGCGACGGCTGAGAGCAGGTGGTTGATGAACAGGAAGCCGGTGACCGTGAGGAGGATTCCCGAGATGCCGTACGTCGCGGCGATCATCGGACGGCGGCCGACGGTGTCGAACCACCGACCGAGCAGGACGGCGCCGACGAAGTTACCGGCCGCGAACGGGATGAGGTAGAGACCCGTCTCGCCCGAGGGAATCCCGTAGTACTGCTTCAGGATGAGACCGTAGGTGAAGAAGATAGCGTTGTAGAGGAACGCCTGCGTGACGATGAGCGTGAAGCAGAGCACCGCCCGCCGAGGGTACTCGCGGAACATCGTCCGGGCGATGGTCCGCAGCGGGATGCTCCCGATGGGGGCGATGGAGATGGCCTTCTCGTCGGCCGGTTCTTCGAGGTCGACGCCGGTCTGCTCTTCGACCTCGGCCTCGATGTTCGAGACGATTTCCTCGGCCTCCTCCTCGCGCCCGTGGACCATCAGCCAGCGGGGGCTCTCCGGGACGAAGCGCCGGAGGAAGAGGACGAACAGGGCGAGGACGGCGCCCGTCGCGAAGACGAGTCGCCACCCCATCCCCTGGAACGCCGAGGTGAGGAACTGCTTGTTGAGGAAGAAGACGGTCATCGCGGAGGCGAGCGCCGCGCCGATCCAGTAGCTCCCGCTGATGGCGAGGTCGGCGTGGCCGCGCGCCCGGGCCGGGATGAGTTCGTCGATGGCGGAGTAGATGGCGGAGTACTCGCCGCCGATGCCCATCCCGGTGATGAGCCGGAAGAACGCGAAGCTCCAGAAGCTCCACGACAGCGCGGTCAACCCGACGCCGAGGAAGTAGAGCGTGAGGGTCGCGAAGAACAACTTCTTGCGACCGTATTTGTCGGTGAGCCGACCGAACACGAGCGCGCCGGCGACGGCCCCGACCAGGTAGACGGAGGCGGCGAGACCGACCTGCCCGCTCGTGAGGCCGAGCGTCGAGGGTTCGGTCAGCGCCGCGGCGAGCGCGCCGACGAGGGTCACTTCCATCCCGTCGAGCAGCCACGTCACGCCCAGCGCGAGGATGACCTTCCAGTGCCAGCGCGACCACGGCAGTCGGTCCATGCGCGCGGGGATCTTCGTCTCGTAGACGTCGTCGCCGCTCATAACGCCACCACACCACCTGGCGAGACAACTTTCGAGTTACGACACATCGTATCAGGGTTGAGAATACTCCCCGTAATGAATGAATTGTTTTACAACGGCTGTTGTGAGAAAATCACACGGGAACAGGCCACGAGGACGACCGGGCTACGTCACGCTGCCGTCGTGGGGTTCGACCGACTCGTAGGCGCGCGACGTCGCGACGTCGTGGAGTGCCTCGACGACGTCGTAGACGTCCTCGAATCCGGTGTAGATCGGGGCCGGGCAGATTCGGACGACGTTCGGCGGGCGGAAGTCACCGACGACGCCTCGCTCGGAGAGCGCCTCGGTGATCCGATAGGCTTCGGGGTGCTCGACGGCGACGTGGCCGCCGCGGCGGTCGGGGTCGCGGGGCGTGCCGACGGCGAAGTCGTCGTCGAGTCGGTCCTCGACGAGCGTGACGAGGTAGTCGGTGAGGGCGAGCGACTTCTCCCGAATCGCCTCGATACTGGCCTCGTGGACGACGTCGAGACTCCCCTCCAACGGCGCAGCCGCGAGAATTGGAACGGTGCCGATCTGCCACGCACCGGCCGACGCGGCGGGCGTGTAGGTGTCTCGGAGTTCGAACTGCGTCTCCTTCTCGTGGCCCCACCACCCGGCGAGTGCGGGCGTCCGCTCGTGGTGGCGCTCGTGGACGTAGAGACCAGCGATCGCCCCGGGACCGGCGTTCAGGTACTTGTAGCTACACCAGACCGCGAAGTCCACGCCGAGTTCGTGGAGGTCGTGCGGGACGACGCCGACCGAGTGTGCGAGGTCGAACCCGACGAAGGCGTCGTGGGCGTGGGCCGCCGCGGTGACGTGTTCGAGGTCGATGAGTTGACCGCTCCGGTAGAGCACCGACGGGAGGAAGACGAGGTCGACGTCGTCGGTGAGCGCCGCTTCGACCGCGGCCTCGTCGATGGTCCGGCCGTCCTCGCTCTCGACGACGACGGTGTGGTCGTCCGGGTCGTAGCCGCGGTTCCGGAGTTGTGCGCGGACGGCGTAGGTGTCCGTGGGGAAGTTGAGTTCGTCGAGCAGGATTAGGGGGTCGTCGAGTCGGTCGAGGAACGTCCCGACGAGCGTGTGGATGTTGACGGTCGTGCTGTTGGCGGCGACGACCTCGTGTTCCCGCGCACCGACGAGAGGGGCGAGACGCTCCCCGAGGAACTCGCCGTAGTGGAACCACGGCGGGTCGCCGTCGGTCCACCCGCGGATACCGAGCGTGCGCCACTCCTCGACGACGCGGTCGAGCGCCCGTTCGGCGTCGGTCGAGATGGGACCGAGGGAGTTGCCGTCGACGTAGTAGTCGTCGGGGATGTCGAATCGGTCGCGAAACTCCCGGAGTGGGTCGGCGGCGTCGCGTTCGCGTGAACCCTCGCGTGTCGTGTCGGGCATCGGTGAGTCTTGGCGGGCGGACTACATACTGTGTGTGGAAGGGGAGGGTCTAAGTGACAGCTGCCCGAACAGACTAGTGTGAGCTTCAGACGCACGCTCGAGGTTCTCGTCGTACTGTTCGCCGTCGCGATGGCGGTCCACTACGCACTGTTCGGACGACTCCCGGTCGGGAAGCCCGCACTCCTCGACTGAGTCTCCCGCTCCGCGTAGCTATTTGTCGGCCGCCGTCATCCCGCCGGTATGACCGAACTCGACCCCGACGTCGCCGCCGTCGTCGATGAACTCGACCGACTGGGGATTCCGGAGTGGCACGCGATGAGCGTCGAGAGCGCCCGCCGCGTCGAAGACGAGGTGTTCTCGGCCGAGGACGTCCGCGAGGTCTCGCTCGTCCGGGACCTCGCGTTCGACGGCCCCGACGGCGAGGTTCCCGTCCGGGTGTACCGCGACGTCGACGCGCCCGCACCCGTCCTCGTCTTCTACCACGGGGGCGGGTGGACCCTCGGCACGCTCGACTCGGTGGGCGCCATCTGCCGGGAACTCGCCACTCGCTCGGGGTGTGTCGTCGTCTCGATCGACTACCGACTCGCGCCCGAACACCCCTTCCCCGCGCCGCTCGACGACGCCTACGCCGCGCTGGAGTGGGTGGCCGACAACGCCGCCGCGCTCGGTGGGACGGACGTCCTCGCCGTCGGCGGGACGAGCGCGGGCGGGAACCTCGACGCCGCGGTCGCGCTCCGTGCCCGCGACGCGGACGGTCCCGACGTCGACCACCAGACACTGCTCTACCCCATCACCGACCACGCCTTCGACACCGACTCCTACCGGGAGAACGCCGACGGGCCGCTCCTCACCCGCGCGGACATGACGTGGTTCTGGGAGCAGTACCTCCGGAGTCCCGTCGACGCCGCGAACCCCTACGCGAGCGTGGTGCGCGCCCCCGACCTCTCGGGACTCCCCGAGGCGACCGTCGTCACCGCGGGGTTCGACCCGCTCCGCGACGACGGCCGTGCGTACGCCGAGCGCCTCGACGACGCCGGTACGCCCGTCGAACACCACCACTATCCGTCGATGGCCCACGGCTTCCTGAGCCTCACCGACGAGGTGGCACGGGCGGACGAGGCGATGGAACGTGTCGCGGCACGGCTTCCGAGCGGGCGAGCAGGCAGAGAGTAGCGGCGAGACGGAGTCCGCTATCCCTCGACTCGCTTCCCTCGTCTCACCACCGCCGGACGACCACCGTGAGACGCGTCGTCCCCGCGGGCGCCACGACGCGGACGTCGAACGCGGCGGCGAGGACGTGCGTCTGTCCGGCCCGGTTCTGGACGACGACGCCGTCGATAGCCTGACACCCACCGAAGCGCCGGCCCTCGCCGCGCGGGCAGTGTGCTCGACGCCACGCGACCGCGGTCGACTCGTTGCGCTCGACCCGGATGGCCGTTCCGTCGTCCAGCGAGGCGGTCCGAAGTCCGTCGAGGTGTGGGTCGAGTGCCGTCCGGAACGCGTCGACGCGTTCGAAGAGCGCGAACGGCGTCAGCGCACCGAGGCAGCGCTGCTCGCAGAGCACGGCGTAGCCGAGACGGCGCCGGCCGGCCCGGGAGCGGTCGGTCAGGCGAGCGACGACGCGACGGTGTTTCTCTGAGAGACCCGTACGCGCCCGTTCGACGGTCCCTTCACGGGTGACCGGCGGCGAGGCGTGTGCGTCCGCGAAGTAGTCGGCGACGCGCCCGGCGGCGGCCCGGTCGGCGACACTCACCGGTGGTTCGCGCACGTCGTAACGGACGCCGTCGCCGTCGGTCCGGAGCGTCACGACGACGTCGGGGAGGACCTCGTACTGCTGGCGGACGTCGGGTGCGTACCACGCGTCGGCGTCGCCGGGTGGGACCGGCGGGGGAATCGCCGGCGGCTCGGCGACGGGGGAGTCGGACATTACACCGACTGCTTCGCAATCGTAGTTAAACACTCGGCGCGAGTCAGCCGTCGATTCAGACGGCCGTTGGACTTTCGGGGGGTTGTTTCGAACACACACACGATGACCGAACACCACATTCCGAAGGGTGTGAGCCTCGACACCCTCCAGGAGATACTCGCCGGGTGGGCCGAAGTGGGGGCCGGCGAGGAGCCACGATACACCTCCGACGTCGAGGAGGTGACGAGTGTCTCCGACGTGGTCGGTCGCCAGACCCGCTTCCTGGAGGAACTCGGCATCCTCGAACCGCACCGGCAGAAACACCGACTGACGGACGCCGGCGAGGACCTCGCGAACGCGCTGGTCGAGGGCGACGACGAGCGCGCGGCGGAGCGAGCACGCGACCTCCTCGTGGACTGGGACCTCACCGAGGACGTCCGCGGCGTCGTCGAGGGGAACCCGACCGCGGAGGAGGACCTCGTCCCCATCGTCGCGGACCTCGCCGAGCAGGACCTCGACGCCGCCCGCGTCGAACCGGGAATCACGACGCTCCTCGACCTCTACGAGTGGGCCGGTCTCCTCGAACGCGACGCGGAGGGACGCTATCGCCTCCCCGAGACCGAGACTGAAGAAGAGGCCGAAGCCGAGGCCGAAGAAGAGGAGACCGAGACGACCGGCGAGGCCGTTGACGAGACGACCGCGACGGCCGCCGAGGCTGTTTCCGGGACCACCGAAGCGGCCGAACGGGCGCAGGAGACAGCCGAGAAGGCCGCCGTCGCCGCCGAGTCGACGGCGGAACGGGGAACCGAGACGGGTGGAGAGACGACCGGAGAGACCAGCGAGCCAGCGCGAACGATGACCGAGGAACCGACCGAAGCGGCCGAGACGATAGAACAGACCATCGAAGAGGTGGCCGAGCAGACCGTCGCCGAGACGGCCAGCGAGGCGGCCCGCGAGGCCGCCGAAGAGGTGGCCAAAGAGACGGCGGCGACCGTGGCGGACGAGGTGGCCGAACAGACCGCGTCGGAAACCGCCGAGTCGGTCGCGACGGTGGCCGCCGAGCGCGTCGCCGAAGGGACTGCGTCGGAGACCGCAGAACGGGTCGCCGAAGACGTCTCCGACGAGGTGCAGTCGGCCGCGGAGACCGCCCAGGACGCCGCGGAGACGGCGCGCTCGGTGGCCGAGTCGGTCGACACCGAGACGATCGAAGAGACGGCGACGGAGGCAGCGACCGAGGCGGCACGAGAGACGGCGGAGTCGGTCGCCCGCGAAACCGCCGAGCAGGCGGCCGAACGGACTGCCCGCGACGTCGCACGGGAGACCGCAGAACAGGTCGCCCAGGAGACGGCACGTGACGTCGCCGAATCTGCGGCGGAGGACGTCGCTCGCGAGGCGGCGGCCGACGCGGCCGAGACGGCCGCTCGCGAGACCGCCGAGCAGGTCGCCCAGGAGACGGCACAGGAGACCGCCGAGGAGACGGCGGAGTCGGTCGCCCGAGCGGCGGTCGGTGACGTCGAGCAGGCGGCCGAACGCGCCGCGGAAGCCGCCGAGGCCATCGAAGACGTCGTCTCAGCGGTCGAGCAGAGCGTCGCCGTGCCGTCGACCGAGACGGCCGAGGGCGCCGCCGAAGTGGCCGAACCCTCGTCGTCGACTACCGAAGCGTCTGCCGACGAGGAGGAGGCGGCGCCGACGTCGGCCGTAGAGCAGACCGAGGAGGTGCTCTCCGAGGCCGCCAACGGGACAAGCGCCGACGTGGAGCGAGCGGCCGAGGAGGCCACCCGCGAACTGCTGGCGGACGAGGGTGCAGTCGAGATTAGCTTCGGTGACGACTCCGGCGTCGAGATCCGGATCGACGAAGAGTCCGGCGTGGAGGTCCACCTCGAAGACGGCGTGGACCTCGAAGACGTCGACCTGCCGGAGGGTATCCAGGTCGAGACGAGCGACGAACCGCTCGAAACCGACGGCGGCGAGGACCTCGTCCCCGACGGGGGAGACGCCGAAAGTACTGGAAGCGACGGAAACGGCGGTGGAGTCGTCGAACTCGCCGAAGACGACGAGACCATCCACATCGACGTCGACGCCGGTCCCGGCGTCACCATCTCCGTCGGCGAAGAAGAGGAAGAAGCCGAGGAAGCCGAAGGTGAAACAGGAGCGGCCGGAGAGACCGAGGAAGAGGGCGAGGAAACCGCCGAGGAGGGCGAAGTCAAAGGTGAGGAAGAAACTGAAGGCGGAGAAGCCACCGAGGAGACCGAAACCGAGGCCGAAGAATCGGCCGAGGAGGAGAGCGAGTCGGCGGCCGAAGAGACCGAGTCTGCGGAGTCCGAGGCCGAAGAGACCGCGGAGGCGGCCGAGGAGAGTGCCGGCGAAGTGACAGCGGCACCCGGCGAACTCGAAGGTCTCGAAGATGTCCAGGAACTCGTGGCCGAAGTCGCGGAAGCCGCCGCCGAAGCACGAGAGGCCGCCGAGACGGCGAAAGAGGCCGCAAAGGAGGCCCAAGCCGCGGCACAGCAGGCCGCGGAGGGTGGCGCCGCCGCCGCGAGTTCCGAACCGGCGACGCAACCGCACGCACTCTCACTCGACGTCGACCTCGACGCCGACTCCGAGGATCTGGAGGCGCTCGTTCGCGGCATCCGGCGCGGGCTGACGCCCGAGGACGACGACTGAGCCCCGTAGGCCACCTGGGCCACCCCCGTGTTTAGGCTCGCCGAAAACCGGAAGCGACTTATTTATTTAGGTGGGCCTAAAGGCATGGACGACACCAGCGACCACTGGACGCCGACGCGGCGGGATTACCTGCGAGGAAGCGCGATGCTCGTCGGTGGCGGGTTGCTCGCCGGCTGTACCGGCGGATCGAGCGGTGAGAACGCGATGGCCGACGACGGGACGACCGCGTCGACGACGACCACGGCGGACTCCTCCTACACGGTCTCGATGGCGCCCGTCGGTGAGGTCTCCTTCGACCGCGTGCCGGAGAGCGTCTTCACCGTCTTCCCCCAGTACGCGGACATGGCGGTCGCGCTCGGCCACGGTGACGCCGTCGACACCGTCTACGTCCCGAAGATGTCGGGGACGACGATGAACCACTACTACCACCACCTCGACGGCGTCTCCTTCGACTGGGAAGGTCTCCAGGACCCGTTGGCCGACGGAATCACCAGAGAGGAGGTGTACGAACTCGGGAGCGACGTCCACTTCGTCGACCCCGCGTACGTCACCACACAGGACGGGTGGAACCGTTCCGACGTCGAGGAAGTCGCCTCGACCGTCGGTCCGTGGTTCGGGAACTTCTACAGCGGAACACACGCGACGGCGCCCGAAGCGTACCGAGACGACTACCAGTACTACTCGCTCTGGGAGTTGTTCGGGAAGGTCGCGCAGGTCTTCCAGGAGACCGAGCGCTACCGGCAACTCGAAGCGGTCCACGCCGACCTCCTCGAGACGATTCGCGAGGGACTCCCGCCCGCGGAGGAGCGACCGACGGCGGTCCGCGTCACGATGGCCCCGAAACGCGACGTGTTCTACACCTACCACCTCAACGAACCAGGGTACTGGCTGGCGGACACCCGGCCGCTCGGCGCGACCGACGCCTTCGCCGCGAAGGACTGGTCGAACCTGTGGGGAACGGTCGACTTCGAGACGATGCTGGAGGCCGACCCGGACGTCATCCTCAACCTCTGGGGACTCACGCCGTACGCCAGCACGGCGACGACCCGCGAACGACTTCAGGACCACCCGGTCGGCAGCCAGTTGACCGCCGTACAGAACGACCGTGTCTACCCGGCGGGGATGCGCTACCAGGGACCGCTCATGAACCTCTTCCAACTCGAGATGGGCGCGAAACAACTCTACCCCGAACAGTTCGGCGCGTGGCCCGGGTACACTGACGGCGAACCGTACCCCGACATTCCCACCGAGGAGCAACTCTTCGACCGCCAGCGCGTCGCGGCCATCGTCGC
This sequence comes from Halospeciosus flavus, assembly GCF_029814175.1. GTDB lineage: Archaea > Halobacteriota > Halobacteria > Halobacteriales > Halobacteriaceae > Halospeciosus > Halospeciosus flavus. The sequence goes on from NZ_CP122312.1 coordinate 1,899,279, forward strand.
CGGCGACCGCTGAGGGTGCCCGTTCGACCACCGAGTTTCGCAAACTGAACAACGGCGGGGGCTTTACCTTCACGACTACAAGAGAGGGAGACGGGTCGCGCGACCTGCTGCAGCACTCCCCCCAACCTCCCCCCTTTCCCCTTCCCCGACGCGCTGGGCGTGCACGGGGAACTCTTCGTCCGACACTACGTCGGTCCTCCCGTTTTCCCCTCTCCCTCTCGCGTCGTCAGTACTGTGCCAGCGCGTAGAACATCACGACGAGTCCGGAGGCGATGAGCAGACTCTCGACGGTCTGGAGGGCGAGGAGTTCGCGGCCGTTCAGGTCGTTCCACCCGCGGATACCGACCTCGTAGACCAACTCGAGGACCGACCCGATCGTGATGAGCGCGAAGCCGACGGCGGCGCTCCGGAGTGGCTGTCGGCGGTAGCGCCGGTACGCGCGGTAGCTGAGCGCCGTCAGGACGCTCCCCGCGACGAACAGGATCGCATTCACGACGAGCAGTGCCCAGAGTTCCGGTGGTTCAGACACGTGAGGTCACCCGGCGTCCGGTGAGCCGGTTGGGTCGTCGTCCGCACCGGTCTCTCGCCCGCTCTCCCGTTCGAGGTCGGCCCACAGTCGGGAGAGCGAGTCCGCGTAGTCCGTCGTGAAGTCGAAATCGACCGAGAGCGCGCCGTCGTCGAGGTGGAGGTGGACGGCCGAGACGACGGTCTCGAAGCGTCGGTGGTGGTGGCCGTCGTCCGCGATGGCGGTGTGTTCTTCGATCAGGTCGAACTCCTGGAGTGCATCGAGTCGGCGGTACACCGTCGGCGTCGAGACGCCGCAGTGGTCGGCTAACTCGTTCGCGGACACCGGCCGCTCGCTGGCGAGGACCAGTATCTCGCGGGCGACCTCGGAACCGAGGACGTCGAAGACGTTCTCGGCGCGCCACTCCTTACTCACGCGACCGACCCCGACGTCCGCGAGCGGTTCCACCGAGAGTCGTCACTCCGCTGCGGTTTCTGAGACATAACCGACGCTAATCGTCCGACGGGTAAAAGCTTCTCTCACCGCCGGCCACGAGCCACGTTCGCGGACGGTCACCACCGAGCCGTCAGGCCAAAGAGTGGGGACGGCCAAATCGGGGCCATGCACGGGTCGTCGCTCCGCCGCCGCGAATTGCTAACGCTCCTCGGCGGCGGTACGGCCGCAGGACTCGCGGGCTGTGCAGGCGTCCTCCCGGGTGGAGAGCAGTCGTCCGGTCCGACCGAACCGGTCGGCGACGACCGCGCCCGGCGACTCGCCGAACAGTTCGCACCCACACTCTACTTCGACGCCGCGGAGACGTGGTTCCCGACCGACCCCCGGCCGTACGCCAGCGAGCAGGACGGCGAGCGCGTCGTCACGGGGTTCGACGCCGTCGACGGCTACCTCCGAGACTACGAAGCACAGGGCGGTGCGCCCCCGAACCCGACGGTGTTCTACAACGCTCGGACGTACCCCGACACCACCCTCTCGGTCGTCCAGTTCTGGAGTTACTCGGCGTTCGACCAGTTCACCACCAACTTCCACTGGCACGACTGGGAGGTGCTCCACGTCTTCGTCGACGACCGGAGCGGCGCCGCCCAGTTGTACGTCGCGAGCGCTCACGCGCGGAAAGTCCCGAACAACGAGTTCCTCGACCCGCAGACCGAACCGCGCGTCCTCGCGGAACTCGGCTCGCACTCCAGCGGCGTCTCGCTGAACGCGGAGGCGGCGAGTTTCCAGCGCTTCTCGCTCGGGTCGCTCTCGGCGGACGTGACCAACGACAGCATCGACGCGGTGGAGGCGCTGACCGACTTCCCGGTGGCCTACGGACTGCCACGCGACGAGGGGTACCGCCTCCCCTACGTGGTGCCGGAACTCGACGGCAAGCCGGTGTACGACCACCCCGAGATTCCGCACTTCGAGCGCGAGCACCTCGCGCCGCCCGAGTTGACTGTCCGCTCGTTCGCCGACCTCGCGACGCCGCCGACGGACCTCCCGCCCCGCGAGACCGGCGTCACCCTCGGACCCGAAGGGGGCGAGACCGAGACCGACCACACGTACTCTCTCGCCCCGACCACGGCCGTCGAGGACATCTCGGCGTTCACCGGCCCACAGTTGAGTTTCGAGTTCGCGATTCCGAAGTTCGCCGAGAACGCCGTCGCCTCGCACCTCACGACCACGGCCGCGCCGTGGACCCAACCGCGCTACCGCGACCCGCTGGCGGACGTCACCGACTCCAGACACCGCGCGGCGCTGGCCGACCGCTACGGGCTCTCGCCGGGTGGGCTCGGGACTCAAATCGTCGGCGTCCTCAGGGACGTCGTCCCGAACGGGGATGCACCGGACGGCGAGGGCGTGACGACGACCGACCCCACCGTCGAGAGCGTCGCCCTCGTCGAGAGCGACCCCGTCGCCGTCCCCTCGTTCGGTGGCGTCGTCGTCGCTCGGGGCCTCCCCGCGGGCGAGCACCGCCTGACCGTCAACACGGCCGGGAAAGCCCCCTACGCCGAGCGCGTCCGCGTGAACGGGGACAACGGCGAGACGGCGACCGCCGGCCCGGACGGCCACGTGGGGCTGGTCGCTAACCGGGACGCGACCAAACTCCGGGTCGACCCGACGACGGTCGACGCGGACCTCCGTGAGTTCTCCGTGGCCGACGACTTCGGCGGCGAACTCTACCGGACTCACCTCGACGGGACGGACGCCGTCTACGTGCATCGCGGCGGCGCCTACACCGCCGAAGTCGTCGACGCGGACGGCGCGGTCGGCGCGTTCCGGTTCAACCACGACCTCGCGTCGGACCGGCCGGCGACCGTCGAGCGCCCGCGGACCGGGAAGGCCTCGTTGGCGTCGTTCCTCGCGGACATCTCGGCCGGGACGCGACGGACGGTCCAGCAGTCCGCGGCGGACGGTGTCGCACCGGGAGTCCGCGGTCTCCTGACCGCACTCGACGCCGTCCGCGAAGCGGCCGAGCGCGCGGCGGAGCGTGCGTCGGCGGGCGACGCGAAGGGTGCGAACGCCAGACTCCGTGCAGTTCAGACCCGCCTCTCGAAGGTGCGGGACGCCCTGGCGACCGTCCGCGGGGCGATGCCGAACGGGACGTCGCGGGCGGCGGAGAAGCGACTCTCACAGGCCGAGCGTCGGACCAAGCAGGCGCTCGCGGCCGAGAAACTCTGAGTCCCGGTTCGCCCAAGCGTTTTCCGCCTCGCGACCACACCACCGACCAGCATGTCCTCGAGGCAGTACGAGCAGTGCGCGATCTGTGGGTGGACCGGCGAGCGAAGTGACCTCGACGGCCGTGACGGCGCGTTCCACTGTCCGGCCTGCGACGAACCACTCGTAGTCGAATAGGCGCACCGCGAGTCGTGTCAGAGAGGTAACGTGACGGGTGGCCATCAACACTTTTCAGCGGGCCTTCGAAGGTTTTGCCGGAGTACCGGATAGCCAGCGAATCGACTACAGACGCGACTCTCCCAAGCCACATGGCACGGCAAACACAACTCAGGAGCGCCATCCTCGCGGCGCTACTGGTACTGTCAGTTTTCGCAGGAAGTATCGCATTCGCCGGTTCGGCCGCAGCGGTGCAGGCCGACGGCAGCAGCATCGACACCGACCCGGCGGACCCCAACGAGACGGCCACGCACAAGGTCGTCCTCGAACTCACGGGTAACGAGGGTGGGAACGCTCTCTCGGACATCTACGTGAACTACTCGGTGGACCCCGCGTACAACGGGTCCGTCGCGAACGTCACGAAAGAGGACGTTCTCCGCGTCGGCGTCGACGTCGACGAGTCCGGCGACATCGACCAGCAGGCGAAGGACCTGAAGCGCGTCCTCCACCCACACAACGGGACGCTCGTCTTCGACTTCGGCGGCGACACGAGCCTCAAAGACAACGAGTCGGTCATCGTCGTCTTCAACAACACGACGAACCCGACGACCGGCGAGTACAACGTCTCGGTCGACGTCAACACCGGGAGCAAGTTCGACCCGGTGAACACGACGCTCAAAGTCGGCCCGAACGTCACCGACTACGAGACGAACGAGACCGAGGTGACGGGCTACGAACCGGCGTCGGACCACGACGAGATCATCGACTCCGCGCCGCCGAACCCGGGACAGACGGCGACTCACCACGTCGCCATCGCCACCTCCTCGAACGAGGTGGGTAACTCCCTCTCCGACATCCAGGTGAACTACCACGCCGACGGGAGTTTCGACGGCTCCGTCCAGGACGTCGGCATCGAGGACGTGAAGAAAGTCGGCTTCGACATCGACGGTGACGGCGACATCGACGTCTCCACGATGGACGACCTGAAGTCCGTCACGACGACGAACGTCGGCGAGACCGTCACCTTCGACTTCGGCGGGAACTACGGTATCAAGGACGACTACGGCGTCATCGTCGTCTACTCGGACGTCCAGAACCCGACGTCGCCGGGCAACTACACCGTCCAAGCCGACATCAACGTCCAGTCGACGAAGAACCCCCGTACGGGGTCGCTCGTCCTCGCGAACTACACGTTCCGTAACCTCACACTCCACAACTACACCGCGCTCAACGCGACGTACAACAACACGACAGTCCTGAACAGCACGTGGAACAACACGACCATCGTCAACTCCACGTTCACGAACGTCACGCAGAACCGGACGGTCTGGACCAACGTGACGGTCCAGAACGCGACGCTGAACAACACCACGTTCTACAACACGACCTGGCGGAACGTCTCCGTCGTCAACGAGACGTGGTGTAACCAGACCTGGCAGAACGTCACCGTCACGAACACGACGTGGGCCAACGGCACCGCGTGCAACGTGACGTGGACCGACTCCACACTCCGGAACGCGACGTGGAACAACACCACCATCTACAACACGTCGCTGGTGAACGTCACGTGGCAGAACACCTCCGTCGTGAACTCGACGTTGGTGAACACCACGTGGAACAACACGACGGTCTGGAACACGACGCTCAACAACACGACCGTCGTGAACTCGACGTTGGTGAACACCACGTGGAACAACACCACGACGACGAACGTAACCGTGACCAACGCGACGCTGACGAACGTCACGTTCCAGAACGTCACGCTGTCGAACGTGACGATATCGAACGTCACCTGGACCAACGTGACCATCACGAACGAGACCTGGGAGAACACGTCCGTGACGAACGCCACGTGGTCGAACGCCACGCTGGCGAACGGGACGTGGGAGAACACCTCGTTCTACGAGTTCGACCTGACCGACACGACGTTCGAGAACGTGACGTTCGACGACTCGGACGTCCGTGACGTCACCTTCGAGGACACGTCGCTCGACGAAATCGCGCACGACCGCTCGCGTCTCGAGAACTTCACCGTCGACGACGAGGACCTCGACGACGGCGTCGTCGACGACGAGAAGATCAAGAAGGAGAAGAAGTACATCAAGAAGACGAACAACGGCGACGGCAACAGCTAACGCGCTCGCCGATTCCGCAGTCCTCTTTTCTTCGGTGCAGTTGGTCGAGTAGCGACCGTCCGGTCAGGACGTCCAGTACGAGGGCGTCAGCAGGACGAGCACCGGGACGATTTCGATACGGCCGACCCACATCAGCACGGTGAGGGCGGCCTTCGTCGTGGCCGGGAGTCCCTCGTACGTGCCGTAGGGACCCGCGATTCCGAAGGCCGGTCCGACGTTGAAGAAGGTCGCGGCGGCGATGGACATCGCCTCGAACTCCGAGAGCGCGAGTCCGACGCGCGCCGCGTCGGCGGCCACGAGCGCCGCGGTGAACGCGAAGAAGAGGAGACTGACGAGCGTGTAGCCGTACACGTCCGCGAGCGTCTCCTCGTCGACGACGTCACCGTTGAGTCGGACCGGGCGGACGAGTTCGGGGCGGATCGACCGGAAGAGGTCGCGGCGGAACCCCTTGAGGACGACCAGCCAGCGGACCACCTTGATTGAGCAGGTCGTACTGCCGGCCATCCCCCCGAGGAAGAGACAGGCGAACAGGAGGTGACGGGCGAGCGGCGGCCAGGTGTTGTAGTCGACGCTCGCGTACCCCGTCGTCGTCACGATGGAGGCGACCTGGAAGGCGGCGTGGCGGAGCGTCTCCGGGGTGGTCGCGAAGAGACCGCCGACGACCAGCGAACCGGTGACGCCGACCGTGAACACGCCGAGGAGGACGAGGTAGAAGTGGAACTCGTCGCTCCGCCAGAGCGCCTCGACCTCTCCGCCGAGCACCTCGTAGAGCAGGACGAAACTCGTCGCACCGACGATCATGAACAGCGTCGTCGCCCACTGGACCGCCCCGGAGAAGGCGCCGAGACTCTCCGGTCGTGGGGAGAACCCCGCCGTCGAGACGGTCGTCAGGGCGTGGGCGACGGCGTCGAACGGGGTCATCACGGGGGCGAGTCCGACGACGTGGAGTCCGTAGAGGACGGCGACGTTGAGCGCCGTGAGTGCGATGTAAAGGAGCCAGAGGAGCCGGGCCGTCTCCCGGATGTGCGGGGTGAGTCGGCGGACGTCCTGGAGTTGGGACTCGCCCTCCATCAACTGGGCGCCGTTGACGCCGAGTCGGGCGAGGACGGCCGTCGCGAGCACGAGGATGCCGAGCCCGCCGAGCCACTGCAGGATCTGCCGCCACAGCAAGATGGCGCGACTGTGAACGGAGAAGTCGAGCAACACCGTCGCGCCCGTCGTCGTCACGCCGCTCATGCTCTCGAAGAGCGCGTTGACCGGGTGTGCGACGGCGCCCTCGCCCGCGACGACGAACGGAACGGCGCCGACCAGGGCGACCACGAGCCACGCCAGCGATACCATCAAGAACGCCTCGCGTCGACCGATGTCCCCGCCCGCCCGGAGTCGTTCGAGCGCGAGTCCGCTCGCCCCGGTGAGGACCAGCGGGAGCAAGAAGGGCGCGACCGGCGTCCCGTCGAAGACGGCCAGAACGAGCGGTGCGAGCAGCGGGACGACGAGCCACTTCAGTACGGTCCCGACTTCGCCGACGCTCGTCCGCCAGTCGACTCTGACCTCCATCGTCGGGTATCGACTCGGCCTACCGCCGCCGAGCGTAAAGTGACACCGACTACGTGTGGGTGTCACGAGTCGAACAGCCACGTCGGGACGAAAAAAAGAACCGGGTGTGAGTGTGAGCGCGAGCGGAGCGGTTACTCGTCCGAGGAGGACTCCGTGTCCTCCTGCTCGTCTTTCACTTCGTCCTCGTCGTCTTCGCTCGCGGCGTCACTGTCTTCGTTCTCGTCACCTTCCTGCTCGGTCTCGTCTTCGGACTCGTCGGTCTCTTCGTCCTGCTTCTCGTCCTCTTCAGCCTCGTCTTCGTCCTTCTCTTCACGCTCCTCGTCGGGGCGCTCGTACTCGACCTTCTCCTCGACGAGCGTCAGCGTGCCGTCGTGGCGTTCGTACGTCAGTTCGCCCTCGACGTGGTCACCCTCGAACGTGACTTCGAGTTCGTCCACGTCCTCGTGGGTGACGTTGCGGACGTCGACCGAGACCGTCCCGTTCGCGCCGGTGGTTCCGACCTTCTCACCGTTCACGGAGACGGTCAGGTTCGCGACGCCGCTCCCGTCCGCGTCGGTGACGGTGAGCGTCGCCGTCCCGTTCTCGTAGGTCACGACCGCGTCCACGTTCGCGGGCGCGGCGGTCGCGTTCGCGGCCGTCGACCCGTTCGTGGTCGACTCGTTCGTCGGCGAGGCGGAGGCAGCGGGGCCGATGCCGCCCGAGGCGGCGACGGCACCGCCCATCGACAGCAGTACGACCAGTCCGGCGGCGAGTAGTTTCGTGGTGTCCATCGTTGCACTCGGTAGAACGGTCCAGACCCACTTCAACCAGGACGACCGTGTCCGTCGATTTCGGTCGATTAAGCCGAGTTAAACGGTAGTGAACGGTCCCGCCACGGCGTCGACCGGAGCAAACGATATGTACCCGTGGCGTGACACGACACCGTGACCGTGATCGACCCGTCGGGCGCCGAGCGCGTCCGCCGACGCTTCGAACAGCACCTCGACGTGGGACTCCACCACGGCGCGCAACTCGCCGTCTACCGCGGGGACGAGCGACTCCTCGACCTCGCCGGCGGCGTGACCGGGTACGACGGCGAGGCGACGACGAGCGACCGGAAACACCTCCTCTTCTCCTGTACCAAGCCGCTCGCGGCCGCGGCGCTCCACCACCTCGTCGACGCGGGCAACCTCGCCTACGACGACCGCGTGGTCGACCACTGGACCGAGTTCGCCGCCGACGGCACCGCGAAGGCCGAGACGACTGTCCGCCACGTCCTGAGCCACCAGGCGGGGTTGGCCACGACGGCCCTCGACGCGAACCCCGACGCCTGGACCGACTGGGACGCGTCCGTCGAGTACCTCGAAGACGCCGACCCCGCACACGACCCGGGCGACGATGTCGCCTACCACTCGCTCTCCTTCGGGTACCTCGTCGGCGAACTCGTCCGACGGGCGAGCGGGCAGTCGGTCGGTGCGTACGCCCGCGAGCACGTCTTCGACCCGTTGGGGATGGACGACACCTACATCGGCCTCCCCGACTCCGAACCCGACGACGTGGCCACGCTCGTCGGCTTCGACCCGTTCGACCGCTGTCGCTCGCCCGACGCCGGTCTCGCCACCGGCCCGCACGAGGCGGCCGCGCTCTTCAACGAGGAGTCGGTCCACCGCGCCGAGATTCCGGCCGCCGCGGGCGTCGGGACGGCCCGCGACCTCGCGCGCTTCTACGCGACGTGGGCGAACGGCGGTGCCTTCGACGGCCAGCAGTTCGTCTCCGAAGCCACCGCGTCGGCCGCCGTCGACGTCCAGGCCGAGACCGAGTCCGACGGAAAACTCGACGTCCCCCGGCGCTACGGACTCGGGTTCGTCCGTGCCGGCCCGGTCACCGCGAACTTCGGCGCCGCCGCTCCCTCGCGGGTGTTCGGCCACGGCGGCCTCGGCAGCAGCGTCGCGTGGGCCGACCCGGAGACCGGTCTCGCCTTCGCCTACGTGACGAACGGGGTCCGCGACAGCTACGAACACGCCGCGCGCGTGAACCAACTCGGCGACGCCGTCAGAGCGGCGTTCGACGGGGAGACCGAGAGCTGAGAGCGCCGACCCACTAGGTCAGTTGAACAGTTGTACAATCGTTCAACTGTTCGGCGCTCACCACCAGTCGAGTCGTCGGTTGTGACGGTCGAGGTAGTCCGAGGCGACGTCGACCTCGACTCGCTCGTCGGCACGTTCGACGAGCGTCCGCCGGAGGACGTCGCTCTCCGTCTCGAAGTCGGGGTCGAGTTGGAGTCGGTAGTCGGTGTCGAGGGTGAAGAGTCCCGCGTCGAAGGCCGCGTGGTGGGTCCGACTCAGCGGGAGGACGTTCCGCGGGTCGGTCCGGTGGTCGGGGAAGCCGCTCCACGGGAGGACGTGCGCGACGTCGAGGAGGCGGTCGTGGTCGACGCCCGATACCGGACACCGGTGTCCGTAGCGGTCGAGAACGTGCGCGCGGAACGCGGCCGGAATCGAGCGGGCACCGACGACCGTCTCGTACTCGGCGGCGGTGTAGTCCGGTGTGACCTCGTCCACGTCGGCGGCCCGGTCGGTCCCGAGGTCACGGATGCGGTAGCGCCCGGCGTCGTCGAGAAAGTCGACCTCGCCGCGGTCGCGGAGTTGCTGGAGGACCTGTCGAACCTTCGCGTCGACGTGATCGTTGTCCGGGAACTCCGCGACGAACACCGCGCGCGACTGGTCGAGGAAGTCGCCGAGTTCGACGACGTCGCTCCCGGTCTGTTCCTCGAAGCGTGCGAGTTCCCGCCTGACCACCCGGCGCCAGCGCGACATGCCCCGGCGTAGGCGATCAGTCGATCAAAAGGTTTCGCCGCGTGGGGGTGTTCAGTAACCGAGCGTCTCCTCGACGAGGACGACCGTGGTGCGGCCCTCGGTGCCCTCCTGGCGGTAGACGAGTTCCTTCGCGGGGTAGCTCTCGACGCCGTAGGCGTCCTGTGCGCGCTCGTTCTCGAAGGGGTACGCGAACTCGTGGAGGCGCTCGCGGGCGGTCTCGACGTCCTCGACGACCTTGTTGACGCCCGCGACGACGAGGAGGTGCTTCGCGGCGAACGGGTACGCGCCGACGCGACTGCCCGAGAGGTCCGCGGCGACGAGCGCGCCCGTCCGCGCGATGGCGTTCGCGCTCCCGAGGAAGTAGTCGGCGGTCTGGGCCTCGCGACGGGCGTCGGCCCGCGCCTGGTCGTCGTCGATGCTGAAGACCTTCCCGTAGAGGTTCTCCCAGTCGTGGTCGCCCTCGTTCAGGTACTCCATGAAGCCGATCTCTTCGAGCGTCGTCGAGTGACCGTTCATCACCGAGGACTCCGCGGGAATTTCGTCCTGCAGGAACGCCAGGGCCGCCTCGGCGTCCTCGACGACCTCGACCTCGAAGCCGCTGTCCTCGAGGTTCTCGACCGTCTCCTCGAGTTCGTCTCGGCTCGGGTGCTCGTCCCAGGACTCGTCTACGTCGACCTCGTCGATGTAATCGGACTTCTGCTGGCTCACGTCGGAGAAGAGAGGGGAAACGTAGAAGAGACTGCGGGCAGCGGCGAGTCGTGCCCGAGCGAGTGACGTCGACGTCACCCGGTTACACTCGCGTCACCGGTGGTGGTCGGCGACGCTCGCCGTCGCGAGGAGGCGACGACGTTTCCGAGATTCTCGCTCCCTCCGGTCGCTCCCGCTCGCCTTCCCGAGATTCTCGACGGCTCACGATGTTCGCCGTCTCCGAATCTCGTTAGTCGTCCTGCGTCGGCGCCGCCTTCCGCTCCTCGTCGGCGGCGGGCTTCTCCCGGTCGCTCCGTGGACCGTCGAGGTCCACTTTCGGGAGTTTGTCGCGGAGGTAGTGACCCGTGTAGGACCCCTCCGTTCGGGCGACTTCCTCGGGCGTGCCGGTCGCGACGACCTGGCCACCCTTCTCGCCGCCCTCGGGACCGAGGTCGACGACGTGGTCGGCGTTCTTCACGAGGTCGAGTTCGTGCTCGATGACGACCACGGAATTCCCTCTATCCGTGAGGCGCTGGAGGACGTCGATGAGTTTACGCTCGTCCTCGTGGTGGAGCCCCGTGGTCGGCTCATCGAGCAGGTAGAGGGTTTCGCCGGTCGACTTCTTCCCCAACTCCTCGGCGAGTTTCACGCGCTGGGCCTCCCCGCCCGAGAGGGTGGTGGAGGGCTGACCGAGGCGCATGTAGTCGAGACCGACGTCCTTCAAGAGTTTGAGGCGGCGGCTGAGTCGCGTGTCGGCCTCGAAGAACTCGTAGGCCTCCTCGACGGACATGTCGAGGACGTCCGCGATGGTCTCGCCCTTGAACGTGACGTCGAGCGTCTCGTCGTTGTAGCGGGCGCCGCCACACTCCTCACAGGGGACCTGCACGTCCGAGAGGAAGTTCATCTCGATGGTGACGGTCCCCTGCCCGCCACACTCCTCACAGCGGCCGCCCTTCACGTTGAAGGAGAAACGACCCTTGTCGTAGCCGCGCTGTTGGGCGAGTTTCGTCTGCGCGAACTTCTCGCGGACGTAGTCGAAGACGCCGGTGTAGGTCGCGGGGTTCGAACGCGGCGTCCGACCGATGGGCGACTGGTCGATGAGGCGGACCTTCTCGACGTGCTGGATGCCCTCGATGCCGTCGTGCTCGCCGGGGTCGACGGACGTGTTGTCGTTCATCGAGCGCGCGAGACCCTTGTAGAGGATTTCGTGCATCAGGGTCGACTTGCCGGACCCCGAGACACCCGTGATGGCGGTGAACGCGCCCACCGGGACGTCCACGTCGACGTCCTTCAGGTTGTGCTGGCGGGCGCCGCGAATGGTGATAGCGTCCTCCCACTCGCGGCGCTCCTCGGGAACGGGAATCTGCTTGCGGCCGGCGAGGTAGTCGCCGGTGATGGAGTCCTCGTTCGCCATGATCTCCTCGACGTCGCCCTGCGCGACGACCTCGCCGCCGTGGCGACCCGGACCGGGACCCATGTCGACGACGGTGTCGGCACGGCGCATCGTCTCCTCGTCGTGCTCGACGACCACCAGGGTGTTACCGAGGTCGCGGAGTTCCTCCAAGGTATTGAGGAGGCGGTCGTTGTCGCGCTGGTGGAGACCGATAGAGGGTTCGTCGAGGACGTAGAGGACGCCTACGAGCCCCGAGCCGATCTGCGTGGCGAGGCGGATACGCTGGCTCTCGCCACCGGAGAGGGTGGAGGCCTCGCGGTCGAGCGTGAGGTAGTCGAGACCGACTTCCTCCATGAAGCCGAGGCGGGCGCGAATCTCCTTGAGAATCTCCTCGGCGATTTTGCGCTCCCGGTCGGACATGCCCTCCTCGACGCCCTCGAAGTGCTCGCGGGCGTCGCCGATGGACATGCGGTTGACCTCGGTGATGGCCGTGCCGTCGACGAGGACGGCCCGCGACTCGGGCTTGAGGCGAGTGCCGTCACACGCCGGACACGTCGTCACGGACATGTAGTCCTCGATGTGCTCGCGCGTGGAGTCCGAATCCGTCTCGACGTAGCGGCGTTCGAGGTTCGGGACGACGCCTTCGAAGGGTTTCTCCTTCCGGCGGGTACCGTTCTTCGTCTGCCGCTTGAAGACTACTTCCTCGTCCGTGCCGTAGAGGAACGCCTGCTGGACGTCCTCGTCGAGGTCTTCGAACGGCGTCGAGAGCGAGACGTCGAAGTGCGCGGCGACGGAATCCAGGCGCGTCTTGTAGTACGAGCGGTTGTAGCTCCACGGTTCGAAGACGTGCTTGAGCGCCTTCGACTCGTCCTGGACGACGAGGTCCTCGCTGACCTCCTTCGTCTCGCCGATACCCTCACACTCGGGACAGGCCCCGTGCGGGGAGTTGAACGAGAAGCTGCGCGTCTCGATCTCGGAGATGTCGATGCCGCAGTGGACGCAGGCGAGCTCCTCGGACATCTCGACGACGAGGCGGCCGTCGCCCTCGCCGGCCAGGTCGCCGGTCGAGCGGGTCTCGCTGCCGAGCGAGGCGTCGAGGTCTTCGGGCGGGTTCGGGAGGATGACCTTCAGGACGCCGTCGGCCTCGTCGAGGGCGGTCTCGACGGAGTCGGTGATGCGCGAACGCGCGTCCTCGCTCACCTTCACGCGGTCGACGACGACGTCGACGGTGTGGTCGTAGTTCTCGTCGAGGTCCGGTTTCTCCGTCGCGAGGTCGTACTCCTCGCCGTCGACCTCGACGCGGGAGTAGCCCTCGGCGAGGAGGTCGTCGAAGCGGTCTTCGAAGGCACCCTTCTGGTCGCGGACGACCGGCGCGGCGATCTTGGCCTTCGTCCCCTCGGGGAGTTCGAGGACGCGTCGGACCATCTGCTGGGCCGACTGCTCGCCGACCTCCCGACCGCACTCGGGGCAGTGGGGGTCGCCGACGCGGGCGTACAGCAGGCGGAGGTAGTCGTGGAGTTCCGTGACCGTCCCGACGGTCGAACGGGGGTTGTTCGCGGCGTTCTTCTGGTCGATGGAGATGGCCGGCGAGAGTCCCTCGACGGCCTCGACCTGCGGTTTGTCCATCTGCCCGAGGAAGTTTCGGGCGTAGGCGGACAGCGACTCGATGTACCGTCGCTGGCCCTCGGCGTAGATCGTCTCGAAGGCCAACGAGGACTTCCCCGACCCGGAGAGTCCGGTGACGACGTTGAACTGCTCGCGGGGAATCTTCACGTCGAGGTCCTTGAGGTTGTGTTCCTCGGCGCCTCGGACCTCGATGTAGTCCTCACTCATTCTGTACCAGATTACGCGCGAGGGGGTGAAGGTTTGTCGGTCCGGGAAGAAAATCTCCCGTCTCACGAAGCCGGCCGCACACTTTTATCGGGTGACGGCCCGACTCCACACCCATGAGCGACGACGGGACCGACGGCGAGTACGACATCGCGGGCATCGAACTCACCGGCGACCGCTACGAGGTGCGACAGTCGTTGATTCGCAACAAGTACGCCGTCCGCGACGCCGCGGGCGACGTCGTCCTCCGCGGGAAACAGAAGATGTTCAAACTGAAGGAGGAGTTCCCGTTCGTCGACGGCGAAGGGAACGACGTCTTCACCGTGAAGGCCGGCGGCATGCTCGACGTCGCGGGTAACTACGCCATCCGCGACACGACCGGCGAGGAGGTCGTCGTCCTCGACGAGGACTACTCGCTGTTCGCGGAGAACTGGACCGTCCGGGACCCCGACACCGGCGAGGCGCTCGCGACCATTCGCTCGACGAGCAAACTCGTCGAGGTGCTCAGACACTTCGTCGGCGCGGTCGGACTCGTCCCCTACAAGTACGAGATCCTCGACGCCGAGGGCGACCACGTGGGCCACATCTCCGGGCAGTTCTCCCTCCGCGATACGTACACCGTGACCATCGACGACGCCTCGGACGTACCGAAGGAGGCCGTCGTCGCCGCGGCCGTCGTGCTGGACGCCCTCCGAGGGGGCTAATCACTCCGCGACGTCGGCCACCTCGGCGTCGGCGAGGTCGCGCAGGCGCTCGGGGTCGACCGGGAACACCGAGGAGGGCGTGCCGGCGGCCGCCCAGACGGTGTCGTAGTCGAGGAGCGTCTCGTCCATCAGCACCCGGACGTCGGTCTCGTGGCAGATGGGCGGGACGCCGCCGATACTCCACCCGGTCGCCTTCTTCACGAGGTCGGCGTCGGCCATCGAGGCACGCTCCGCGTCGAGGCGGTTGGCCACCTTCTCGGTGTCGACGCGGTTCGCACCGCTCGTGACGACGACCACCGGTCGGCCATCGACGTCCAAGACGATGGAGGAGGCGATCTGTCCCACGTCGCAGCCGACGGCGTCGGCGGCGTCCGCGGCGGTCTTGGTGCCTTCGGGGAACTCGGTGACGTCGGGCGAGAAGCCGTAGCGCTCCTCGGCCCGTTCGACGAACGTCTTCGCGCGCTGGTGCATCGACGGGAAGTGACGAGTGCGGGACGAAAAGCGTTTCTCAGACGTCCTCGGGGAGCCACCCGCCGTCGACCTCGACGTTCTCGCCGCTGACGTAGTCGCTGCCCTCGTCGCAGAAGAAGCGGACGACCTGTGCGATGTCGGCGAAGGTGGCCCACCGCCCCCGCGGTGCGTGTTCGGGGAACTCGTCGGAGTTCTCGACGACGTACGGAGAGACGGCGTTGACGGTGATGCCGTCTTCCTGCGTGTCGGCAGCGAGCATCCGGGTGAACATGAGGACGCCCTGCTTGGCGACGAAGTAGGGGAAGTTCTTCGGGTCGACCAGCCCCTTCTCGGCGGAGGCGTACCCCACGTTGACGATACGACCGTACCCGGAGTCGCGCATCGCCGGAAGAGCCCGCTTCGAACAGAGGAAGGTCCCGGTGAGATTCGTGTGGAGGACGCGGTTCCACTCCTCGATGGAGAGGTCCGACCAGTGGTGGGGCGCGAAGTCCCCGACGTTGTTGACGAGGACGTCGACGCTCCCGAGGTCGGTCTCGACCTGCTCGAAGAGCGCGTCGACCGAGTCGGGGTCGGTGACGTCGCCCTGGACGGCAGTCGCGTCGACGCCGCGTTCCTCGGCCTCCTCGGCGGTGGCGTGCGCTTCTGCCTCGCTGGAGTAGTAGTGCACGGCGACGTCAGCGCCGCAGTCGGCCAGCGAGCGGAGGACACCGCGGCCGAGTCCCTTCGAGCTCCCGGTCACGAGGACGGTCCGTCCGGAGAGGTCTGGTTCGAGCACGGGCAAAGAAAACTCGTGGGCGAGTATAGGTTTAAGGGGTTTCGGGGAGACCGGCCGAACATGGCGCTCGAAACTGTTCTACTCGCAGTCGGACCTAGCGACAACGAACGCGCGGAGCAACTCGCCCGGACACTCGTCGACATCGCCGGACCGGCCGACGCGAAAGCCGTCCTCGCGCACGTCTTCACGGACGACGAGTTCGAGTCGACGCTCAAGAGCCTCGGCGTCGACGAACCCAGCGACGTCACGCCCGACGAAGTCGCCCGTCGACACGCGACCATCCGGACCATCTCGCGGCGTATCGACGCCGAGGGACTCGACTACGAGGTTCGCGGCGCGATCGGCCCGCACGGCGAGGAAATCGTCGACCTCGCGACCGAGATCGACGCCGACCTCGTCATCGTCGGCGGCCGCAAGCGCTCGCCGACCGGGAAGGCCGTCTTCGGGTCGACCGCCCAGGAGGTCATGCTGTCGGCGCCCTGCCCGGTGACGTTCGTCCGCGGCGAGTAGGGAGCGGGACTAACTCGAATCTGTGTAGTTAAGTGCGGGCGGAACCGCGTTTCTGGTGAGAATGGCCTACTACGCGGGTGTCGACCTCGGCGCGACGAACCTCCGCGCGGCCGTCGCCGACGAGGAGGGGACGATTCTCGGCATCGAGCGGCGCCCGACGCCGCGGGGGCCGACCGGTATCGCCGTCACCGAAGCCGTCCTCGACGCACTCCGGACGGCCGCCGCCACCGCCGGCGTCGACCCCACCGACGTCCGGGCGGTCGGGGTAGGGAGTATCGGCCCACTCGACCTCGCGGAGGGCGCCGTCGACTCCCCGGCGAACCTCCCGGACACCATCGACTGGATCCCGCTCGTCGGCCCTATCCGCGAACTCGTCGACTCCCGCGAGGTGTACCTCCACAACGACACCGCCGCGGGCGTCATCGGCGAGCGCTTCCACAGTGACCGCAACCCCGACGACATGGTGTACCTGACCATCTCCTCGGGAATCGGCGCGGGCGTCACCGTCGACGGGAACGTCCTCGCGGGGTGGGACGGCAACGCGGGCGAAGTCGGCCACTACGTCGTCGACCCGCAGGGCCGCCGAACGTGTGGCTGTGGCCGCGAGGGCCACTGGGAGGCGTACTGCTCGGGCGACAACATCCCGGGGTACGCCCGCCTCCTCGCCGAGGACCACGACGGCGACACCGCCCTCCCGGTCGACGACCCCGACTTCTCCGCGGCCGACGTCTTCGAACACGCCGAGGACGACGACCTCGCCGGCCACGTCGTCGACCAACTCGCCTACTGGAACGCGATGGGCGTCACCAACCTCGTCCAGTCGTTCGCACCGCTCGTCGTCTACGTCGGCGGCGCCGTCGCGCTCAACAACCCCGAGCGCGTCGTCGACCCCATCCGCGAGCAACTCGACGAGATAGTCTTCAACAACGTCCCCGACGTCCAACTCACCGAACTCGGTGACGACGTCGTCATCGAGGGCGCCATCGCCAGCGCGCTCACCGGCGGAACCGGCGACCGCGCGAAACTCTGAATCGGCGACGACCGCCTTTTTGGTCGCCGCGTCCGTCCCCTCGCCAATGCGTCTCTCACGCCGCACAGCCCTCCGCTCGTTCGGCGGTCTCGCCGCCCTCTCGACGCTCCCCGCGGCCGCCCGCGCTCACCCCGGCGACTCCACGGACGGCAACGACAGCGCCGACGGGACGACCCACGCCGACGGTCTCGCCCCCCGCGGTTCGCTCGCCGTCGAGGGAACGACCGACGCCGTCGTCTCGGAGAACACCGTCTACGTTGCCGCCTCCGACGGATTCGCCGTCGTCGACGTGGCCGACCCCGCGAACCCGACGCTCCTCGCCGAGCGCCGCGGTCTCCTGAGCGACCGCGAGAACGGCCCGCTCCAGCAGGTGTACGACACGACCGTCGACGGCGACCGCCTGCTCGTCGCCGGCCCGGCCCACCCGCCGAGCGGCGACGCGTTGATGGGTGCGGCCCTCTACGACGTGGCCGACCCCGCGAACCCGACGCTCCTGCGCTTCCACGAGACCGACTACCCGGTCCACAACTGCTTCCTGCGGGAGGGCGTCGCCTACCTCACCGGCAACGACGGCGCGCGGAACCCGCTCGTCCTCGTGGACGTCTCGCAGGACGCGACGCCGGAACTCGCCCGCTGGTCGGTCGTCGACGCGAACGAGGCGTGGCGCGACGTCCCCTCGGCACTACGGGTCGTCCACGACGTGACCGTCGACGACGGCGTCGCCACCCTCTCCTACTGGGACGCGGGGACGTGGCTGCTGGACGTCTCGGACCCGGCGAACCCCCGACCGCTCGGTCACACGAGCCACTACGAACCGTCGGAACTCACACCGACCGGAAATTCGGAGGTGTTCCAACTCCCCGGCAACGCCCACTACGCCCAGCGCCGCGACGGCCTCCTCGTCGTCGGTCGCGAGGCGTGGGACGTCGACCAGAACGACTCCCGGGACGGCGGTCCGGGCGGTATCGACCTCTACGACGCCGCCGACCCGGAGCACGTCACTCACCTCGCGTCCATCTCGGCCCCGCCCACCTCCGACCCGACCTACGGCGGCGTCTGGACGACCGCGCACAACTTCGACGTCGTCGGTCCCCGCCTCTACACGTCGTGGTACCAGGGCGGCGTGAAGGTGTACGATATCTCCGACCCCGCGGCCCCCGAGGAACTCGGTCACTTCCGCGACTCCTCGCAGTTCGCCTTCTGGACCGCCCAGCGCGCCGACGCCTGCACCGTCGCGACGTCCTGGCACGGCCCCTCGGGCGACCTCGCGGCCGGCGTCTACACCTTCCCGACGCTGGAGCGGACGACGACGCGACCGGCCACGAGCGACGGGCCGGTCCCCGGATTCGGCGTCGGGACGGCGCTCGCGGGACTCGGCGCGGGCGCGGCGGCGAAGTGGTGGCGCGGACGCGAGTGAATACGGCCGTATCTGTGTCAATCATTCACTAGCGACACAATCCGAACCTTTCCATACGTCGAGGTGCAACGTCCAGTCATGAGCGAGGCCGACACCGGGGGCGACGGCGGCGAGGGCGACGGCGAGGACCTCCAGAGCCGCGTCGAGACGTGGCTGACCGGGCAGATGCCCATCATCCAGATGCACGGCGGGACGAGCGCCGTCCGGACGGCCGACCCCGACACCGGCGAGGTCGTCGTCGAACTCGGCGGCGCCTGCTCCGGATGCGGAATCAGCCCGCGGACCGCCCAGCGCATCAAGGTGGACCTCGCCCAAGAGTTCGACGTCGTCGAGGACGTCGTCGTCCGCTTCTCCGACGGGAGCGACAGCGACTGGAACGACGGGCAGGCCGAGAGCTACATGGGCATCGACCGCAACGAGGGCGGTCGCGGCGGTCGCGGCGAGGGGAGTCCGAGTTCCGACCACTTCTGACGAAAAACGCTTTTGTCACTGTACTTCCTCTCGGCGCGGTAGTGAGTCTCGTAGGCGTCTTCACCGTCCCTGGCGCGCAGTTTCCGCTGACGCAGGTCCTCGGTGCCGTGCCGAACGCGCGCGTCGAGATCGACCGCGTCGCCGGCGACAGCCACGAGTCGGACGAATCGGACGAGTCGTCTCCCGCGGAGGCGGTCTTCGTCTTCTGGGCCGAGGCCGACAGTCCCGACGCACTCGACGACTTCGAGACCTACCTCCGCCACGAGGCGCGAACGCTCGACCTGACCTGCCTGGACAGCGTCGACAACCAGCGACTCTACCGACTCCGCTGGCGGGTCGGCGACGACGACCTCGTCGCACCGCTGGTCGAACTCCCCGGTGAGTTCCTCTCCGGCGTCGGGACGGCCGACGCCTGCCGACTCGTCGTCCGCTTCCCCGAAGAAGCGGCGTACGAGGAGTTCGTCGAGTGGTGCGAACGCCACAACGTCCCCATCGAGGAGGCGAGACGGTACACCTCCGAGTCGATCCAGGACCTCGAAGCCGAGGGCCGCGCCGACTTCCTCTCGGCCCTCTTCGAGGTGGGCGTCCTCGACGAGAACGCCACACTGGAGGACCTGGCGACGGCTCTCGGCGTCCCGGCCGAGTCGCTGCCGGCCGGACTCGACGCGCTCTACCAGGAGGTCGCGGCAGAACTGAGCAAGTGAGGAGAGTGAGCGTGCGAGGCACGCCGCGCACGAGACGTAGTCGCTACTCGCCGACGTGCTCGGCGATACGGTCGGCGACGCCGGTCGCCTTCTCCGCGAGTGCGTCCGAGACGTTCCCCGCCTCGACCGACGCCGCGAGTTCGTCCCGGTCGACCACCTCGACCGTCCCGTCGGAGTGTTTCACGACGTCGACGTGGAGGTCGACGTAGCGAACCTCGTCGGGGAAGAGTTCGAGCGGCGTGTTCACGTTGATGTACGTCCCCTTCGTCTCGCCGTCCTCGCTCTTGTAGACCGTCGGGTACCACCACCGGCCCTCGCGGAAGCGGGTCGTGGCGACGTCGCCGCGCTCGCGCTCGACGCCGAGGGCGTCGTAGGTGCCGCCGGGGCTCATCTCCCGGCGGACCGTGACGGTGCCCGTCTCGCGGTCGCAGTCGACGACCTCCCCGCGGCCGATGGTGATGAGGCGGCCGTCCGGCTTGCCGTGACCGATGGCGACCAAGTCGTCCTCGGCGGGACCGAACGCGTCGGAGACGGCGTCGAAGGGGAACTCCTCGACGCTGCCGCTGACGCCCTCGACGAAGTCGACGGCCGTACTCGCGGCGCGGTGGGCGGCCTTGATGCGGTGGTGGCCGGTCATCGTCGCGGTGACGGTCCGGCGGGCGCCGTCGAGTGAGAACCGGGAGTCGCGGCCGAACCACGCCCAGACGACGCAGTCGGGGGCGGCGACGCGGGAGGGGGCGTGGTCCTCGGGGGCGGGCGCGCCGTCGAGCGCCTCGTCGAGTTCGCTCGCGCGCGTGACCGCGTGTTCGAGCACGGTGTTCAGCAGGTCCATGCTCGCGCCCTCGGCGGCGTGCTCCCAGCGGACCGCCCACTCGTCGGGGACGTCGACGGGGAGCATCTCGGTGGTCCGGACGAGTTCGTGCTCGGCCGTGCCGTCGGGCGTCCCCGCGACGAGGGCGTCCCGTCCGTGGACGAGTGTGGCGACGCCGCCGAACACCCGGCGGCCGGGGAGGACGGTCGGGCGCTCGTCGCCCCAGATCGGTTCGGGGTCGTGCACCTGCACGCGCAGGCGGTCACCCTCGTCGACGTAGCCGTCGACGGCGTCGAACGGGAGGTACCCCTCGCGGTCGTCGGAGAGAGCGACGATGGCCCCGCCGCCGGCCGTCCGCTCGACGACGGCGTTGAAGACGGCGCCACGAGGCGCCCGGTCCGGCCAGGTCAGCGTGTCGAGACCCGTCTCCGCGACGACGTCGAGGGCCGACTCGACGGCCTCGGGGGGGCCGGCGAGTCCGATTCCCTGCCGGTCGGGCGTCGTCTCGACGGCGACGTCGGCGACCCCGTCGGCGAACTCGTGGTCGAAACGCTCGCGGATGGGGTCGGAGGGTTGGACGACGTCGAAGCCGTCCTCGTCGAGGAACGTCGCGGTGAACGCCGTCGTGTAGATGCCGCGGACCCGGACGTTCGTGGTCATAAGGCCTCGCGGTCGGTCGAGAAGCGCACTCGGTCGTGGACGGTCGGCCCGAGCGAGAGTTCGACGAGCGGCGGTTCCTCTCCGCTCTCCTCGTCACGGAGGACGCGCCCGCCCTCGACGTAGACGCCCCACGTGTCGAAGCGGAGGTACCCACGGATGTCCTCGGAGTGGGTGAACAGGTCGACGTAGTCGACGGTGTGCTCGGGGAACTCCTCGCTGGAGTGAGTGCGGTCCATGTCGGAGTAGACGGTGTCGACGCCGTCGAAGAACGACTCGATGCGGTCGGCCTCGTCGCGGGCCTCCTCGGCGACTTCGTCCTCGATCTGCCGGATGGTGTCCCGGTCGAGACCAGCATCGCGTAGTTTGGCGCGGACGCGCTGGTCGAACAACATGGACGGTGGTTCGGGTGGGAGGGTTTTGAGCGTGCCGGGACCGTCCGACGACGCCTCCCCAGTGGTCCATACGGTCCGGTCGCTCCCGCGGGTCGACTCGGAACGGTCGACGGGCGTCGAAAAAACTCGGCTCAGTCGTCGGCGGGCGTCGGCTCACCGGAGTCGGCGTCGGCGTCGACCCCACTCTCGGCGGCGAGGGGGTCCTCCTCGGCCGACTCGTCCTCGGCGGGCGGCGCGGTGTACATCATCCCTCGACTGGTGCTGTATCGTGTCATCGTGTGACACTGCTCGGTCGCGAGCGACCTTAAGCGGCGCGGGCTAGGAACATTATTGCGTATAAGGATTATCGGGATAGTCAAATATACTCGGAAAAGTCGACCAAAGAGGAATCCACTTTCGGGATATTTGCGTGTCACTCCCCTTCTGTCCACTTTCCTCACGCGTTCGGCCAGTCGAGGCGGTCCAGATCTCCCGCACCGGCGAGGAACCACGACGCGCGTCGCGACTACCCTGTGTCGGCGTAGGCGGGGCCTGTGGGCGATAAGTACTATCAACAGGGTCCGAGTACACGGCTTCATGGACGAGAAACGCGACCCGATACAGAAGGTCGCAGGGGAGGGCCAGGACCTCTACGACGTCGCGACGTGGGACGAGCGAACCGGACTCGACCGCTTCTCGACGTCACTCTACGGTGTGCTGAAGACGAGCGCCCGGTGGTTCGTCGTCCTCCTCGCGTTCGTGATCCTCGCGGCACAGTTCCTCTTGACCGGACTCGCCACGGTGAAGAACCCGATTCTCGGCGTCTACGTCCTCCTGTCGGTCGTTCCGGCGCTCGGGTTGGCCATCTACGTCTGGAAAGTAGACGTAACGATGAAAGAACCACTCCCGTTGCTCGTCGTCACGTTCGTCCTCGGCATCCTGTTCGCCGGGTTCGCGGCCATCGTCAACACCATCATGCAGGGCTTCTTCACCTACATCCCGGTCGTCGGGATGGTGCTGTTCTTCTTCCTCGTGGTCGGTCCCATCGAGGAGACCGTGAAGTGGGCGGCGATCCGCCTCTACGCGTTCCGGAGCGACAAGTTCGACGCCGTCGTCGACGGCGCGGTGTACGGCGCCGTCGCCGGCCTCGGCTTCGCGACCATCGAGAACACCATCTACATCGCCCGCCCGTACCTCCAGGCCGCGGCGGCCGGCGGCGCGACCGACCCACTCCAAGTCGCTCTCCAGACCGCGCTCGTCCGCGGGTTCGCCGGACCGGGTCACGTCATCTACTCGGCGTTCGCCGGCTACTACCTCGGTCTCGCGAAGTTCAACCCCGAGAACCGCGGCCCCATCGTCGTCAAGGGCCTCGTCATCGCCGTCTTCATCCACGGTCTCTACAACTCCGTCGTGAGCAATCTCGGGACGCTGACCGCGTTCCTCGGACTCGGCGGGGTCTCCTACGGTATCGTCTTCATCGGCTTCGTCATCGTCTACGACGGGACGTTCCTCTACATCCTCTACCGGAAACTCGCACGCTACCGGAAGACGTTCCGCGACCTCGGCGCACACGAAGCCTACGAGGGGGAGACGACCCTCGAAGAGGACGCCGTCGACGAGGGCGACGCCGACCCGACCGTCGCCGACGAACCCATCGAGGTCGTCGAGCGCGTCGACGACGAGAAGAATCAGTAGGTCGAGAGCCGTTCGACGTACTTCGCGACGACGTCGACCTCGACGTTGACCGCGTCACCTTCTTCGAGACGGCCGAGCGTCGTCTCCTCGTACGTGGTCGGGATGATGGCGACGTCGAACTCGCCGTGCTCGCCGGCGTCGTCGTCCACCGCGGCGACGGTCAGACTCACGCCGTCGAGGGTGATCGACCCCTTCTGTGCGACGTACTGCTCGTGGCCCGCGGGGAGCGCGAAGGTGAACCGCCAGTCCTCGCCGACCTGCTCGATGGCCACGACCTCGGTCGTCGTGTCGACGTGCCCCTGGACGATGTGGCCGTCCATGCGGTCGGACGGTTGGAGCGCACGTTCGAGGTCGACGACGTCGCCCGCTTCGAGGGAGTCGAGGGTCGTCTTGGCCAGCGTCTCCTCGGCCGTGAACGCCTCGAACCAGTCCTCACCGAAGGCCTCGACGGTGAGACAGACGCCGTCGACGGCGACGCTCTGTCCGTGTTCGAACGCCCACGCGGGCGTCGAGAACCGGATGCGTTTGCCCCCCTCGTCGGCCGTCACCTGCGTCACGTCGCCTACGCCCTCGACGATTCCCGTGAACATCTATGCTTCCAGATTCGGGTAGCGTCACGAAAGCGTTACGAAACGGGCGTGCGGAGTGGAGGGCTTTTGCCGGTCGACCGCCTAGAGCGCCCATGGGCATCATCGACACCATCACGTTCGCGGGGACGCTCGCGCTCGCGGCGCCGCTCATCGTCTTCGGCGCCCAGCGCGCCCTCGCGGGCGACGCGCTCGGTTTCGCGTTCCTGGCCATCGCGGCCCTGATGCTCGCCGCCGAGCGCTACCTGGTGACGCCGAGCGACCTCCTGGGGAAGCCCTTCCAGGCAGTCGCCGGCGTCGTCGCGAAGGACCCCGAGACGGACGCCGACGAGGAGTGACGAGATTCGGAACGAGCGAAGCGAGTGAGAATCTCGGGGACGCGAACGGGGGGACGACCCGCGAGCGCCGGGAGTCGCCGGCCTCACCCGTCGTACATCGCCGACCCGTCGGTGACGTCCGTCCCGACGGTGTTCCCGAGGAGCGTGGCGACGCCACGCCGGATACGCTCGGAGGCGGCCTGCCGCGAGACGTCCAGTTCGGCGGCGACGTCGTCGAGTTCGACCGTCCGCGGCACCGCGAAGTACCCCACGTCGGCCGCACACTGCAGCGCTTCGAGTTGCTTCTCCGAGAGTCCGTAACTCCCGTCGGGGAGCGTCGTCCCACCCCGGTAGAGTCGCCGAACCGAGACGGACGCGCCCGCCTCGCGGCAGATGTCGAGGTACTCGCTCACGGCGTCGCGGTCGGGGAAGCGGATGCGCGCCTCGATGCCCTCGACGGTTGCCGTGACGGCGAGTCGCGACGCCCCGACGGCGACGTCGGCGGGGTAGAGCACCGTCCCCGCGTCGGCCGACACCTGCACGCGGTAGAGGCGACGCGCCCCCACGTCCTCGACGGCGTCGACGCTCGCCACCGTCGGGTCGTCTTCGAGTGCCGACTCGAACGGCTCGAACGGCTCACCTTCGGCCCAGAAGAAGAGGATCGGTCGCTCCGGGTCCTCGGCGATGGCCTGCTCGACGTCGAGTTCCATCTCCGGGACGCACTCCAGCGAGTCGAGGATCGGCAAGTCAGGTCCAGTGAAGCGGACCTCGGCGATGACGCCCATGGCTCGACGTATCGTCTCAACTCTCAAAGATGTACCGTCGGCAGGAGGGCCGAAGCGGAGGCCACTTCGAACACTCCGAGCCAGGTCCGAGTAGCTACGCCTTGACCGGTCAGGCCTTCAAGTCGCGGGCGGTGACGACGGTCGAGTCGGTGGCGTCGCCGAGCGCAATCGGCCATATCTGAGATATGGGAGCGATAACTCAGTTGTGGGAGAAATATCCGGGATATTCGGCCCGTTTCTCAGTTGTGGGCGCGACAACTGAGATATGGGCCGAACAACTGAGAAATCCTCACACCCACTCGCGGGGTTCGGGGACGAGAGAGCGGGGGTAGTCGGTGAGATTCTCGAAGCCGTCCTCGGTGACGACGACGAGGTCCTCGATGCGGACGCCGCCCTCAGTGGGGTCGTAGACGCCGGGTTCGACGGTGACGACGGTGCCGGCGGCGAGTTCGACATCGTCGGACAGCGACGGCGACTCGTGGAGTGAGAGACCGACGCCGTGGCCGGTCTCGTGGGTGAAGCCGGTGTCGGCGTCGTACCCGGTGTCGAAGCCGTAGGCCGCGACTTCGGCGGCGGTCTCGGTGTGGACGAGACTCGCCGCGACGCCGGCCCCCGCGTCGAGTTCGTCGAACGCCGCGTCCTGGGCGCGCTGGACCGCGAGGTGGGCGCGGCGCTCCCACCCGCCCTCGGCGTCGACGACGAAGGTGCGCGTGAGGTCGCCGTAGTAGCCGTGGGGACCGCGCGGGGAGAGGTCGACGAGCACCGTCTCGCCGGCGTCCACGGGCACGTCGCCGCGGAAGTGGAGGTCGGCACAGGTCTCGCCGACGCCGACGACAGTGTTCGCGGCGGGGTCGACCCCCTCGCCTGCGAGGACGGCGTTCGCCTCGCGGCGGAGGCGTTCGCTGGTCAGGCGTTCGCCCTCGTGGGTGAGCGCAGTCCCGTCCTGTTCGGCCTCGGCGAGGAACGTCTCGACGCGGGCCATCGCGCGCTGGGCGCTCGCCTGGACGGCCCGGAGGCAGTCGACCTCGGCGTCGGACTTGGTCGTCCGGGCCGCGGCAACGGCGTCGGTCGACGCGAGGTCGACGCCCGCGCCGTCGAGGTAGAGTGCGGCGTCGTGCGGGAGGTGCTGGGGAACGAGCACCGTCTCGTCGGCCCCGACGTCGTAGGCGTCGAGCACCTCGACGGCCTGCTGGCCGGGGGCCTCGGCGTCGAGGTCGGCCGGCGCGTAGACGACGTCGCCGGGGAACTCACGGCGGGCCTGCTCCTCGAAGAGCGCGGGGGCACAGAGGACCGCCTCGCCGTCGACGTAGACGTATGCGTAGTCGCGGTCCGGTCCCGAGAAGCGCGTCAGGTAGCGCTGGTCGTCGTCGAAACGGTCGCCGACGTGGACGAACGCGGCGGCGTCGCGCTCGCGGAGTTCGGCGGCGAGAAACGCGTAGTCGGTGGTCGGTGCGGGTGCGGGCGACGAGACCATCGCGTCAGTGGACGTGGACGGGCGCCTCGCCTTCTTCGAGCGCCTCTTCGAGGGTCTGCCCGGTGGGCTTCCCGTAGAGGAGCACGTCGATGGGGAGCGTCGGCGCGCCGTCGACGAGGTTCTGCATGACGACCAGACGCTCGCGGGCACGCGACATGCCGACGTAGAAGACGCGGCGTTCGTTGTCGGTGAGGACCGGCACCGGGTCGGTGTTCCGGTCGAACTCCTCGATACCCTCGGGGAGGTCCTCGGGGTCGGCAGTGGCGGCCATCTGCTCGACGACCTTCTCGGTCAGGTCGGTGGCGACGAAGACGTGGTCGGCCTCGCGACCCTTCGCGGAGTGGATGGTGCCCACGCGGACGCGCGAGGGGTCCATCCCCTGGTAGTCGCCGCGGAAGTAGGCGTCGACGGTCTTGCGCTGGTAGCGGGTGACCTTCCGGAGCATGTCGGCGGCCGCGGGCGGGGCCGGGACGAACGGGACGAGGTCGCGGATGGTCGAGGCCTCGATTTCGAGTTCGGTGGCGTTCTCGACGTCTTCCTCTTCTTCCCACTCTTCGAGTTTGTCGCGGACCTCCGAGCGGTCGCCGGTGCCGAACGCGGAGTCCTGGAGCATGTCGACGAGACGGCGGGCCTGGAGGCCGTCGACCGGTTCGTCGGCGTCGAGCGCCTCGACGGCGCGGACGTACTGTTCGAGGCGGTCGGTCCAGAGACGCTGGTCGGTGAGCGCCTTGAACGGGATGCCCTCGCCGATGAACTCGTCGACGAAGTCGAAGAGTTGGTAGCGGGCGCGGAAGAGGATCATCACCGTGTCGTCCTCGCTCTCCTGGATCGTCTGTCGGACGTTCCGGACGAGGGTGAGCATCGAGGGACTCTGGACGGCCTCGACGGCGCCGCCCTCCTTGCGGGGTTTGAGGTCCTTCTCCTGGCGTTCGTCGATGTGGCTGATCTCCTGCTGGACGACCTCCAGCACGCGGGAGGGGAGTCGGTAGGAGTTCGGGAGGACCTCGTCTTCGGTCACCTCGGTGTCGAGCAAGAGGTCCGGGTCCGCCCCCTGCCACGCGTAGACGACCTGGTCGTCGTCGCCCGCGATGAGCACCTTCTCCATGTGGGGTTTCCACTCCTGGTAGACGTTGTACTGGAGGCTCGTGATGTCCTGGAACTCGTCGATGACGAGGTAGTCGACGTTGGGGACGAGCGAGCGCTGTTCGACGCGTTCGAGCATGTCGGCGAAGCCGACGAGGTCGTTCTCGCCCTTGTAGGCGCGCCACGCGCGGATGGACTCGGGGATGTCGTGGCGGTCGTCGTCGGAGGGCCACGTCGGCGTGTACTTGTTGCCGACCTGGGCGTTCTCGTCGACGTCCGGCGGGAGGCGAACCTCCTCTTCGTTCCAGCGGAAGGGGACGTCGTACCAGTCGGCGACGTCGCGGCCCGTGCGCTGGAGCCACTGGCTGGTCGCGATGACCTTGTTACCGAGCGTGGTGGAGCGGGCGGTCCGACGCGAACCCGAGGAGTACTCGTCCTCGTAGGGGAGGCCGTAGTCCTCGCAGAACTCTTCTTTGTCCTGTTCGCCGACGACGTCGCTCCGCGAGAGGTCGAGTAGTTCGTAGGCCTTCGCGTGCATCGTCGAGACGTTGCCTCGCAGCGAGCGAGGGTTCTCGTCGAGGCGTTCGGCCAGACGTTCCCGGACCTCGGCGGCCGCAGCGCGGGTGTAGGAGACGACGAGGATGTCCCGAACGTCGACGTCCTCCTGGTCGAGGATCTCGTCGACCCGATCGAGGAGCGCCGTCGTCTTCCCGCTACCCGGACCGCCGAACAGACGTGTGACCTCCGGCTCCGACTCGGTCATTAGCGTACAACAGGTGCTACTGACCTATAAACGACGTGACTTGGGAGACGAGGGGAGAAACTGGCTCTACGTCCGGCGGGTGGACCGCGCCTCGCGGACCTCCGCACCGTCACGGATCTTGTCTTCGCAGTTCGGACAGACACGCGGTGCCGTCAGTTCGTCCGGGGTGAACACTCGCGCGTACGCGTCGGTCACGAACGACCCACAGTTCTGACACTCCGGCATTGTGTTCCCCACTTTCACGGCTTCCGTATTAATATCTCTGGCCAACTGGTTAATACGAGAAGTGTCACGGCCCGAAACGGAGTTCTCCGAGACATTATTTCACTCTTTATAACCGTGTAAACACTGGGCGAATTGCTCAACCGTTAACTCCGCGCCGACCCGAGAGGCGGGACGAACGATGTCCGAACTCACCGTCTATCTCCTCGCGTTGCTCCCTGCCGTCCTCTGGGGACTGAGCCCCGTCTTCTCGAAACGCGGCATGGCCGCCGGCGGGAGCGCCCTGCAGGCGTCGCTCGTCGTGGTCGTCGTCGACAGTCTCCTCTTCTGGGCCGCGCTGGTCGCCCTCCAGGGAGTCGACCTCTTCGCCAACCTCACGCTTCCGGCGGTCGCGACGTTCGCCGTCGCGGGCGTCGTCGGCACCTCGCTGGGTCGACTCGCGACGTTCGTCGGCGTCCACCGCGTCGGCGCGAGCGTCAACAGCGCCGGCATCAGCACCCGTCCGCTGTTCGCCACCCTCCTCGCGGTCGGGTGGCTCGGCGAGACCGTCTCGCCGGGGATGGTCCTGGGAATCGTCGTCCTCATCGTCGGTCTCGTCGTCCTCGCGCTCGCGAAGGGCGGCGACATCGGCGGCTGGCGCCCGCGCGACCTCCTCTTCCCGCTCGCCGCCGCGTTCGCCTTCGGTCTCGGGAACGTCCTCCGGAAGTTCGGTCTCGACACCTACGACGCGACGGTCCTCGAAGCCGTCGCCCTCAACGAGACCGCCGCCCTCGTCGCGCTCGGGGCGTTCCTCGTCGCTCGGCGCGGAACCGACGTCCTCGCGGCCCCGCGCGAGACGTACGGCTACTTCGCGGTGAGCGGGACCCTCACCGCGTTCGCGCTCGCCTCGCTGTTCGCCGCCCTCGAACTCGGACGCGTCGCCGTCGTCGACCCGCTCGCGGCGACGGCGCCGCTGTTCACGACGCTCTTCTCGGCCGTGTTCCTCCGCGACCTCGAAGTCGTCACGCGCGGCGTCGTCGCCGGCGCGCTGCTCGTCGTCGTCGGGGTGGGGATGGTGACGGCGTTCTCGACGGAGGCGTTCGCGCTGACGGCGCTCGTCGGGACGTAGAACGGGAGGAGGAGGAGAAGGTCAGCGGGACCTGACGGCACGGCGAAGAGTGTCAGTCACGGAACCGACCGGACCAGGGGGAGTGGCCCGGCGGGGTTCGACGCGTGCGGCCGGCGTGGGGAGGTGGGCCGCGTCGGCGTCGGAATCGCATCGGCACCGCGTCGTGAGAGTGTCAGTCTCGGAGTGTCAGCGGGTCAGTGTGTCGATTCTGGAGTCTACGGACCGAGGGAGCCACAGCCCCAGACGGCCAGCGTGGACTGGACCTGGGAGAGCGCGACAGCGCTCGTGAAGAGCGCGCCGACGGCTTTCGGGTGCTGTGCGACCGCGTTCTGCAGGGCCTTGCGAGCCATCTCATTTCATACAATGCACCGTGTAATAAAATAAGTTACGGTCAGATAAGCATGAAAGAAAGTCAGGTCGGGCGGGTGACGGCGGGCGACGCCGCGAGTCAATCCGCGGGTTTTACGCCCACGACACTCGGAGGAACGGTAAGGACTCATGACTCACCGAGAACTCCCGACCGAGCACCCCGCGGTGGTCACCTGCGGGCTGCCGTACGCCAACGGCGACCTGCACATCGGCCACCTGCGGACGTACGTCAGCGGCGACACCTACGCCCGCGCGCTCCGCAACCTCGGCCAGCAGACGGCGTTCGTCTCCGGGTCGGACATGCACGGGACGCCCATCGCGGTCAACGCCGCGAAGGAGGGCGTCTCGCCCGAAGAGTTCGCGCTCCGCCACCACGAGAAGTACGAGGAGACGTTCCCGCAGTTCAACGTCGACTTCGACAACTACGGCCACACCGACGACGAGACGAACACGGAACTCACCAAGGAGTTCGTCCGCGAGTGGGTCGACGAGGGCCACGTCTACGAGAAGGAGATCCCCGTCGCCTACGACGCCGACGCCGACCAGTGGCTCCCCGACCGCTTCGTCGAGGGCGAGTGTCCCTACTGCGGCGAGCACGCCCGCGGCGACGAGTGTGACGAGGGGTGCCAGCGCCACCTCGAACCCGGCGAGATCGAGGACCCGCGCTCGACGCTCACCGGGAACCCTGCGGAGTACCGCACCCGCCAGCACAAGTTCCTCCGCCTCTCGGACTTCCAGGAGTACCTGAAGGGCTTCATCAACCGCTTGGAGGGGACGAGCAACGCACAGAACCAGCCCCGCGAGTGGATCGAGGGCGACCTGCAGGACCTCTGCATCACCCGCGACATGGACTGGGGAATCGACTACCCCGGCGAGGAAGACGAGGACCTCGTCCTCTACGTATGGGTCGACGCCCCCATCGAGTACGTCGCCTCCACGAAGCAGTACTCCGAGCGCGTCGGCGAAGACGAGTACGACTGGGAGCAGGTGTGGAAGGAGGGCGACTCCGAGATCGTCCACGTCATCGGCCGCGACATCATCCAGCACCACACGGTGTTCTGGCCGTCGATGCTCCAGGCCGCCGACTACAACGAACCCCGCGCCGTCTGCGCGACCGGGTTCGTCAACCTCGACGGACAGGCGTTCTCCACCTCGCGCAACCGCGCAATCTGGGCCGACGAGTACATCGAGGAGGGCTTCCACCCGGACCTCCTGCGGTACTACCTCGTCACCGCCTCCGGCCTGGAGAAGGACGTGAACTTCTCCTGGGACCGCTTCCAGGAGCGCGTCAACTCCGAACTCGCCGACGACGTCGGGAACTTCGTCTACCGCGCGCTCCTCTTCGCCGAGCGAAACTTCGGCGGGACGCCCGACGCGGAACTCTCCGACGAGGTCGAGACGCACATCGCCGACGCGATGGACGACTTCGAGGACGCGGTCAACGACTACGACCTGAAGGCCATCGGCGAGATCGGCGTCGAACTCGCCCGCTTCGGCAACGAGTACATCCAGCGCAACGAACCGTGGCAACTCGACGACGAGGAGGCCGCGCCGGTCATCCGCGACTGCGTCCAACTCGTGAAGGCCGTCGCCGTCCTCCTCGCGCCCGTCACGCCCGAGAAGTCCCAGCAGGTCTGGGCGGAACTCGAAGAGGATGGCGACGTCGTCGACGCGACGACCGCCGACTGCCTGCAGGAGCCACCCAGTGAGTTCGGCGAACCCGAGGAACTCTACGAGAAGATCGAAGACGAGCGCGTCGCCGAACTCAACACGAAACTCGAAGAGCGCGTCGCCGAGGCCGAAGCCGAGGCCGGCGAGACCGAGGTCGAACTCGAACCCGTTCGCGACGAGCGCATCTCCTTCGACGACTTCCAGGAACTCGACATCCGCGTCGGGAACGTCCTGGAGGCCGAGGGCATCGAGGGCGCCGACAAACTCGCGAAGCTCCGGGTCGACATCGGCGTCGAGGAGCGACAGATCGTCGCGGGCATCAAACAACTCCACGACCTCGACGAACTACCCGGCACGCGCGTCGTCGTGCTCGCCAACCTCGAGAAGGCCGAACTGTTCGGCGTCGAGTCGAACGGGATGGTCCTCGCCGCCGGCGAAGACGCCGACCTGCTGACCACCCACGGCGACAGCGAACCCGGAACGAAAGTCCGGTAATCAGATGTCCTCGACGACCTTCCCGAGGTCGTCGACGTCGATGGCCTCCATCGTGTCCAGGTGGACGCCGTAGCGCTCGACGGCCATCGACACTTCGAGCGCCTGGTGTTCGTCCTCGGCGTCGAAGACCAGGAGGGCGTCGTGGTCGCCGAGCAGGACGTAGGCGTCGCGGAGTTCGCAGTCGAGTCCCTCGATATCGGCACGTACGTCTCCCCAGATCGCGGCCAGTTCCTGGACGTTCTGGAACTCACCCTCGTTCACGTCGGCGAGCGCGACGTACGTGGACATGGCGGCGGAGTAGTTCGTCCGCCACCGAAAAATCGCCTGTGGCCGATATTTTTACTCGTCGACGAGTTGTCACCGACCCTTTAACGTGCCCGCGGTCGAAGACGACTGGTAATGAGGAACGCGAAGATCGTCTGTACGCTCGGGCCGGCGACGAGCAGTCGCGCTGCGATCCGCGAACTCGCGGACGCCGGGATGACCGTCGCCCGCATCAACGCGAGTCACGGGGACCTGGAGACACGTGCGGATATCATCGACACGGTCCGGCAGGTCGACGAGGCGACCGAGGAACCGCTGGCGGTGATGCTCGACACGAAGGGGCCCGAAGTCCGGACTGCCGAGGTCGACGACCCCATCGAACTGGAGACCGGGAGCACCGTCCGGTTCGTCCCCGGTGACACCGCCACCCCCGAGGAGGTCGGTCTCTCGACGAGCATCGCCGCGGTCGAACCCGGCGATACGGTCCTCCTCGACGACGGCCGCATCGAGACGACGGTCGAGTCCGTCGAGCGACAGACCGTCGTCGCACACGTCGACAGCGGCGGCGAACTCGGGAGTCGCAAGGGCGTGAACGTCCCCGGCGTCGAACTCGACCTCGACGTCGTGACCGAGAAGGACCGCCGCGACCTCGAACTCGCCGCCGAGAAGGGCGTCGACCTCGTCGCCGCGAGTTTCGTCCGGACGGCCGACGACGTCCTCGAAGTCTCGCGGACCATCGAGGAGTTCGGCGCGGACATCCCCATCATCTCGAAAATCGAGCGCGCGGGCGCCGTCGAGAACCTCGACGAGATCATCGACGCCTCCTACGGCGTCATGGTCGCGCGCGGCGACCTCGGCGTCGAGTGCCCGATGGAGGAGGTCCCCATCTCCCAGAAGCGAATCATCCGGAAGTGCCAGAACGCGGGCGCGCCCGTCATCACCGCGACGGAGATGCTCGACTCGATGGTCCACTCCCGGCGGCCCACCCGCGCGGAGGCCTCCGACGTGGCCAACGCCGTCCTCGACGGAACCGACGGCGTGATGCTCTCCGCGGAGACCGCCGTCGGCGACCACCCGACCCGCGTCGTCGAGACGATGGACCGTATCGTCCGCGAGGCCGAGGGTTCCGACGAGTACGAAGAGCTACGAGAACAGCGCGTCCCGAACGCCGAGTCGGGGCGGACGGACGCGCTCGCCCGCTCCGCGCGCTACCTCGCGCGGGACGTGGACGCGGACGCCATCGTCGTCGCCTCCGAATCCGGTTACACCGCCCGGAAGGTCGCGAAGTTCCGGCCCGCAGTGCCCGTCGTCGCCGCGACCCCGCAGGACCGCGTCCGCAGGCAACTCGCCCTCTCGTGGGGTGTGAAGGCCCAGTACGCCCCCTACACGGCACAGGGGACCGACGCCATCATCGAGGGTGCGGTCCAGTCGGCGATGGACTCGGGCGCCGTCGAGAGCGGCGACACGGTCGTCGTCCTCTCGGGAATGATGACCGAGTTGGAGGGGACGGACACGACGAACATGCTGAAGGTCCACGTCGCTGCCGAGACGGTGGCCACCGGCCGGTCGGTCGTCTCCGGGCGCGTCAGCGGGCCGCTCCACCGACTGGAGACCGGCGACCTCTCGGCCGTCCCCGAGGGAGCCATCGTCGCGCTCGACAAGGAGTTCGACGAGGAGTTCGAGGGCGACCTGGAGAAACTCGGCGGCATCGTCAGCGGACGCGAAGGGATGACCGGCTACCCGGCGATGGTGGCTCGCGAACTCGACATCCCGATGGTCAGCGGCGCGAGCGTCGCCGAGACGGTCGAAGACGGCGACGACGTCACGCTCGACGGCGAGCGCGGCGTCGTCTACGCCGGCGACATCCGGAGCGACCGCGAGCGTGCGGCCGAGCGCGGTGAGGGGGTCCACCGATGAGCGCCGCCGGCGACGCGGGCGGACGTGAGTCCGGTGGCGACGAAGACGGCGAGTGGCGCTTCGGACTCGAAGACGTCGGGCCGGAGGCCGAGCCACCCGAACCGGAACCGGTCGAACCGGAGTCTCTCGACCGCGAGAACGTCCTCTTCTTCGTGCTGGGCGTGCTCTTCGCGCTCGGCGTCTTCGCGAGTCTCCTCCTCTGAGCCGGGCCGACCGAACCGTTTTCCTCGCGGACCGCCAACACGAGGACATGGCCGAGTTGTTCGGACAGTCGCTGTCGTTCCTCCTCGTGGTGTCGGGGGTCTTCCTCTGCATCGCCGAGGCACTCGCCCCCGGCGCGCACTTCGTCGTCGTCGGCGTCGCACTCCTCGTCGCCGGACTCCTCGGACTCCTCGTCCCGGGACTCGGCGCGCCGCTCGCGCTCGCGGCCGTCGTGCTGGTCGTGGGCGCGGCCGCCCTCTACGGCTACCGCCGCTTCGACATCTACCAGGGGACGGACACCGGGAAGACCGAGGGGTCGTCGGGACTCGCGGGCAAGCGCGGCCGCGTCACCGAGCGCGTCACCGACCGCTCCGGGCAGGTCGAACTCTACCGCGGCGGCGGGTTCGACGCGACGTACGCCGCCCGGACCGTCACCGGCGAGATCCCCGAGGGGGCCGAAATTGTCGTCGTCGACCCCGGCGGTGGGAACGTCCTGACCGTCGAGGCCATCGACGGGAGCGGCGAGGACGAGATCGACCGCGAACTCGCGACCGGACGACGCGAGACCGACGCCGAACGCGAGCGCACCGGCGAGTGAGCGTCCTGACGGGTGCTCGCAGGGGAACGCTTATGGAGCGGTCAGCGAGTCTGTAGGTATGGACACGCCCCTCGCGGCCGCGGCGGTTCTCGCGCCACTCCAACTCACCGGTGGCAGCATCGTGTTCACCGTCGTCGCCCTCCTGTTGCTCCTGCTGGCCGTCGTCGTGGTCTGGCAGATGGTCGAAATCGTCGACGCGTACGAGAAAGAGGCGCTGACGGTGTTCGGCGAGTACCGCGGGCTACTCGAACCGGGGATCAACTTCATCCCGCCGTTCGTCTCTCGAACCTACCGCTTCGACATGCGGACCCAGACCATCGACGTCCCGCGCCAGGAGGCCATCACGCGGGACAACTCCCCGGTTACCGCGGACGCCGTGGTGTACATCCGGGTGATGGACGCGAAGCGGGCCTTCCTCGAAGTCGACGACTACAAGCGCGCCGTCTCGAACCTCGCGCAGACCACGCTGCGGGCGGTCATCGGCGACATGGAACTCGACGACACGCTCAACAAGCGCCAGGAGATCAACGCGCGCATCCGCCAGGAACTCGACGAACCCACCGACGAGTGGGGGATCCGCGTCGAGTCCGTGGAGGTCCGCGAGGTCAACCCCTCGAAGGACGTCCAGCAGGCGATGGAACAACAGACGTCCGCGGAGCGCAAGCGTCGTGCGATGATTCTCGAAGCCCAGGGTGAACGCCAGTCCGCCATCGAGCAGGCCCAAGGGCAGAAGCAGTCCGACATCATCCGCGCACAGGGACAGAAGCAGTCCCAGATTCTCGAAGCCCAGGGTGACGCCATCTCGACGGTCCTCCGCGCGAAGTCCGCCGAGTCGATGGGCGAGCGCGCCGTCATCGAGCGCGGCATGGAGGCCCTCGAACGTATCGGACAGAACGAGTCGACGACGTTCGTCCTCCCGCAGGAGGTCACCTCGCTGCTCGGGCGCTACGGGAAGCAACTCACGGGCAGCGACGTCGCCGAGGAGACGGAGGGCCTCGACAGCCTGGAGTTCGACGCGGAGACTCGCGAACTCCTCGGTCTGGACAACATCGACGACATCCTCAACGAGATCAGCGAGGAGGCCGAGATCGACCCCGAAGAACTCGAACAGCAGGCCGAAGAGATCATGGCCGGCAAGGACACCGGCGCACAGGAGACCGAGCAGGTCATCGAGGAGATGGACGCGGAACTCTCCGAGACGGAGTCCGAGGTCGACGTCGAGACGGAGACCGAGACCGAGAAGTAGGCCGTTTTGGCTGACAGGCGGCGCCTCCGCGAACCGGGGACGCGGCGCCGCACTCCCGCGAACCGTCCCCGACCGTTCTCAGGACACACCGTATCGTCGGCCCGTCTTCGGAGATAAACTTCAGTCCTCCGTCATGCGAAGGTTTTTGCACGGTGTTCGCTTATGTGACAGTGACTTCCATGGGACGGGGGCAAGGCATCGACGAGGACAAGCGCGCGACGCTCCGCCGGTTCGCCGCCGTGGGCGCGGCGAGTCCGCTGGCGAAGTTCGCCGACGGCGAGGCGGCCGCCGAGAGCGCCAGCCCCGTCCGCGAGGCCATCGCCGGCTACCTCGCCTCGACGCCGGGCGCCCACTTCTCGAAACTCCGCGACGACCTCCAACTCGGCACGGGCGAGGCTCAACACCACCTCAGACGACTCCTCGACGCGAGCGTCGTCGAGAGCCACCGCGACGGCGACTACAGGCGCTTCTTCCCGGCAGAACAGTTCTCGGACTTCGAGCGCGTCGCGCTCTCCTACCTCCGGCGCGACACCCCGCGCGGGATGGTGCTCACGCTCCTCCGAGACCCCGACGCCACGGGCGGAGACCTCGCCGACGCGCTCGGCGTCTCCCAGGCGACCGTGAGCAAGTACGCCGCCGAACTCGACGCCGCCGGCCTCCTCTCCCGCGAGGACGGCTACGCGGTCGAACACCCCGAGACGCTCGTCGTCTTGCTCACGCGCTACGCCGACTCGTTCGACGCCGACACGGTCGACTTCGCGGCCGACGCCGCCGACTACGTCCGCTACGACCCGCCGGAGTGAATCGAGGTTCTCAGGCCGTGACCTTCCACGTCGTCGACGAGGAGTAGCCCCACTTCTCGACGTCGAGACCGACCTCCTCGCGCTGGAGCGCCTTCATGTTCGTGCCGACCTCCTTCGCCGAGAGGTCGAGTTCGTCGCCGATGAGGCGGGACTTGAAGTAAGTCTTCGTGTCGGCGTGCTCGAGGAGGTAGTCGAGGATGCGCCGCTGTTTGGCCGAGAGGTCGTCGCCCGTCTCCTGTGGTGCACTCGCGGTCGCGCTCATGATTCTTCGTTGGGAACACCCCACAAAAGGGCGTTTGGTACGGGTGGTTAAAGGAGGGGTAGAGTGGCTGTATGTGCCGAAAGTTCCGGTTCAGCGGACCCAACGGTCGGCCGTCGGACACGCGACACCGCCGGCTTGGTACAGGTGGTTAACGTCCGGCCCGAACGACGGGCAGGCGTAGAGTGCGAGCGGCGTTTTTCCCTCCACCGTCGGAGCAAATTCCGACGAGCGCTCGCCCGTTTCACTCACGAGAACAGGCTTTTGCCGCGAGCGGTTCGCGTAGCGAACCCGAGCGGGGAAAAGGTGGGTGTGCAGAAGGTACTTACCCGCGGAAGTCCGAATATCCCGTCAATGGCCGAATCGCGCGTCGAAGTGAGCGTCGTCCTCCCCGCCTACAACGAGGAGCACACCATCGAGGAGACGGTGGAGACGACGCTCGACACGCTCGCCGACTTCCTCCCCGACGGGACCTACGAGGTCATCGTCGCGGAGGACGGGTGCGACGACCGCACGCCCGAAATCGCCGACCGCCTCGCCCGCGAGGACGAACGCGTCCGGCACTTCCACAGCGACGAACGCCTCGGACGCGGTGGCGCGCTCGACGCCGCCTTCCGCGCCGCCGAGGGCGAGACGCTCGTCTACTTCGATACGGACCTCGCGACCGACATGCGCCACCTCGAGGAACTGGTCGAGAGCGTCCGCTCGGGCGACTACGACCTCGCCACCGGGTCCCGGTGGATGCCCGAGAACGTCGCCGACCGCCCCGCGAAACGGGGCATCCCGAGTCGCGGCTTCAACCTCGCGACGCGCCTCCTCCTCGGTTCCGAGTTGCGGGACCACCAGTGTGGCTTCAAGGCGTTCTCGCGGGAGGCGTTCCGCGACCTCGTCGTCGACGTCGAGGACGAACACTGGTTCTGGGACACCGAGATGCTCGTCCGCGCCCAGCGCAAGGGCTACCGCGTCCGGGAGTTCCCCGTCGACTGGGAGCCGAAGGGCGACTCGAAGGTCGACCTCGTCCGCGACGTCTTCGGGATGGGGTCGCAGATCCTCCGGTGTTTCTGGGAGTTCAAAGTCTCCCCGTACGCGAACCGGCGGACCGGCGCGCTCGCCGGGATTCTCCTGACGCTCGTCGCCATTGCACTGATGACAGTGTACCTCGACCCGAGTGCCGTCCTCGCGGAGATGCGCGACGCGAACCCCGCTCTCGTCGCCGCCGCGGGCGCCATCTACGTGCTCTCGTGGCCCCTCCGGGGACTGCGCTACCGCGACATCCTCTCGGAACTCGGCTACCGCGAGAGCGTGGGCTTCCTGACCGGTGCAGTGTTCATCAGTCAGACCGGGAACCTCGTCTTCCCGGCCCGCGCGGGTGACGCCGTCCGCGCCTACGTGGTGAAGGCTCGCCGGAACGTCCCCTACGCCTCCGGGTTCGCCTCGCTCGCCGTCGAACGGGTCTTCGACCTGCTGACCATCACGCTGCTCGCGGGGAGCGTCCTGCTCGGACTCGCCGCGTTCGCGCCGGAGGCCGTCGCCGACGTCGTCGCGGCTCTCTCCGGGACGGGCGAGACGCTCTCGGGCGACCAGCACCAGAGCGCGACCACCGCCATCGCCGTCGCGGGGCTGGTCGGCGCGGTCGCCATCGGGGCGGTCGGCGTCATCGTCGCCAGCGCCCGCTTCGAGGGGAACTTCGTCCGGCGGGCCGTCTCGTGGGCCAGCGACGACTCCTACGTCGCGTGGGTCGCGGACATCCTCGAACAGTTCGTCGGTGACGTCCAGCGCGTCGCCGCGGACGGTTCGGCGTTCGCCCGTGTCGGCGGGTCGAGCGTCCTCGTCTGGACCATCGACGTGCTCACGGCCGTCCTCGTCTTCGCGGCCTTCGATACGGGTCTCTCGCTCGTGACGCTGCTCGCGGTGGGCTTCTTCGCCGTCTCCGTGGGCAACCTCGCGAAGGTCCTCCCGCTCTCGCCGGGCGGCATCGGTCTCTACGAGGGCGCGTTCACCCTGCTCGTCGTCGCGCTCACGCCCGTCTCGCCCGCCGCGGCGCTCGGCGTCGCCATCGTCGACCACGCGGTGAAGAACGTCGTCACCGTCGTCGGCGGCGTCGCCTCGATGCTCGCGCTCAACGTCTCGCTCACCGAGGCCGCGGAGGGTGCCGAACACGCCGCCACGCCGGCCGACGACTGAATCCGTTTTCCTCGCTCCTCTTCGCTACTCCTCGTAGTACGCCACGAAGAACGGCCCGAGCGCGCCGGCCAGGGCCTGTCGGAGCGCGGACTCCCGGTCGATAATCCCGTCCGTGAGGACGCCCGCCGCACCCTGGTTCTCCGCGACGCCCGAGGTGTCGAGGACGTCGTCCATCACGGGCCCGAGTTCCTCGCCGGCCTCGACGCGGTCGGCGATGTCGTCGGGGAGGCGGATACGGGGACCGGAACCGACCTCGGTGCGGTCCCCGTCCGTCGCGGCCGCCCACATGATGAGGAAGAGACCGTCGGCGCCGTCGACGTGGGCGACGCCGCCCTCCAACCCGACGCCGAGGTGGTAGTCGCCCGCGTCGAGTGCGTTGTGCGCGCGGTTTCGGGCGCCTTGGACGGTCTCCTCCTCGCCGAAGGGTTGCTCGGAGACGCCCGACGGGACCGGTTCGGCCTCGACGAGCGCGCCCCGTCCTTCGAGCGCCGACTCGGTGGCGTCGCGTTTCACCGGGTTACCGCTGCCGACGGCGACGTACATACCCGTGGGTGGCACCCGCCGGCCTTTGAGTCGTCCGGTCGTAGACGGCGACCGTGGCACGCCAGACCCTCACTCACTCGAGCACATCTCGGAATCGTTAAGTGCGTTTTGCACTAACGAAGTCTTCACGCGATTACGGGACTTCTCCCGGGGAAATCCATCAATGGCAGACACCACCATGCGCGCACGACGACGAGAGGCAGAGAGAGAAGAAGAAGAAACGCAGGAGACCGAGACGAACGACTGCCCCGAGTGTGGCGGTCTCGTCATCCAGGACGAGGAACACGGCGAGACGGTCTGTGCCGACTGTGGTCTCGTCGTCGAGGAGGACGGCATCGACCGCGGGCCGGAGTGGCGCGCGTTCGACTCGAAAGAGAAAGACGAGAAGAGCCGCGTCGGCGCGCCCACGACGAACACGATGCACGACAAGGGGCTGTCGACGAACATCGACTGGCGCGACCAGGACGCCTACGGCAACTCGCTCTCCTCGAACCAGCGCCAGAAGATGCAGCGCCTCCGCAAGTGGAACGAGCGCTTCCGCACCCGCGACGCCAAGGAGCGCAACCTGAAGCAGGCGCTCGGTGAGATCGACCGGATGGCCTCCGCACTCGGTCTGCCGGACAACGTCCGGGAGACGGCCTCCGTCATCTACCGCCGCGCGCTCGAAGACGACCTCCTGCCGGGCCGCTCCATCGAGGGCGTCTCCACCTCCTGTGTCTACGCCGCCGCCCGCCAGGCGGGCGTCCCGCGCTCGCTCGACGAGATCGCGGACGTCTCCCGCGTCGAGAAGTCCGAGATCGCCCGGACGTACCGCTACGTCGTCCGCGAACTCGGCCTCGAAGTACGCCCCGCGGACCCCGAGAGCTACGTTCCGCGCTTCGCCTCCGACCTCGGTCTCTCCGACGAGTCCGAGCACCGCGCCCGCGAACTCCTCCAGACCGCGAAGGACCAGGGCGTCCACTCCGGGAAGTCCCCCGTCGGTCTCGCCGCCGCAGCCGTCTACGCCGCCGCGCTCCTCACCAACGAGAAGACGACGCAGGCGAAGGTGAGCGAGGTCGCGGACATCTCCGAAGTCACTATCCGCAACCGCTACCACGAACTCCTCGAAGCCGAGGGCGCCATCCCGGCCTGAGAGAGCGAGTCGACCGAATCCGGCGAGCGTACACGGTGCCGTCACGCATTTCCTGACGGCGTTCTTTTCGTTTCGACCGAGTACGGCGAGTGACGACCACGTCCCACGTCACCAACCATGAACGACCGCGAAACCGACGCTGACCCGGACACAGGCGGGTCGCCGGTCGAACACGTCCTCTCACAGGAGGAGGTCCTCGCGGCCCAACTCGAACTCGGCCTCGACGAACTCCGCCGGCCCCTCGACGGTCTCTTCCTCTCGGGGGTGTCGGCGGGATTGGACATCGGGTTCGGTCCGCTGTTCATGGCCGCGCTCTACACCGCCGCGACCGGAGTGTGGTCGGAACCGACGCTCGACTCGAGTCTCGGTATCCTCTACTCGGTCGGTTTCGTCTTCGTCGTCCTCGGGCGGGCGAGTCTGTTCACCGAGCACACGTCGCTGGCGGTGCTCCCAGTCCTCGACGGCCGCGCGGACCTGCGCCAACTCCTCCGGTTGTGGGGTATCGTCTACCTCGGGAACGTCATCGGCGGCGCGTTCTTCGCCGTCGCGATGGTCTACACTGCCCCCGCCTACGGCATCGTCGACCCCTCGGCGTTCGCCCACGTCGCACGACCGCTCGTCGCCCACCCGCCGGTGGTCACCTTCTTCGCGGCGGTGCTCGCGGGGTGGCTGATGGGCCTGCTCTCGTGGCTCGTCACCGCCGTCCGCGAGACGTCCACGCAACTCGCCGTCGTCGTCCTCGTCACGACGGTCATCGGCTTCGCACACCTGCCACACTCCGTCGCCGGGAACGTCGAGGTGCTCGCGGGGGCGCTGGTCACACCGGCCATCACGCTCGGCGACTACGTCCGGTTCCTGCT
This sequence comes from Halospeciosus flavus, assembly GCF_029814175.1. GTDB lineage: Archaea > Halobacteriota > Halobacteria > Halobacteriales > Halobacteriaceae > Halospeciosus > Halospeciosus flavus. Next base: position 1,941,510 of record NZ_CP122312.1, read on the forward strand.
CATCGCCGTCGCCGGGAACGCCGTCGGTGGGTCGGTGTTCGTCGCGCTCCTGAAGTACGGCTACGTCGTCCGGGGACTCGACCGCTGAGGTGGTCGACGGTGTCCGGAAACCCCGAACACTATAGCGACGGCCGACCCATCCTCCGCGCATGGCGCTCTCCTTCGACGACTTCACGCTCTGTGCCGCGACGGCGGACCTGACCGACGAACCCGACGCCCGTGCGGACGCCGACGCCGTCGAGTACCGACTCGACCTCGCGGCCGCCTCGGGGGCGGACCCGCTCGCCGAACTCGACGCCTACGACGGCGACCTCCCGCTCCTCGTGACGAACCGCGTCGATTGGGAGGGGGGCGAGGCCGACGACGACGCGGCCCGTCTCGACGCCCTGGAGACGGCCGTCGAACACGACGCCGTCGAAGCGGTCGACCTCGAACTCCGGGCGTTCCTCGGCGAGGGCGACCACGAACCCGAGCGCGTGGCCGAACACGCCCGCGCGAACGACGCGAGCGTCGTCGTCTCGGTCCACGACTTCGAGGGGACGCCGCTCCGACAGGACATGCGCGGCCTCCTCGGGAACGCACTGGAGTACGGCGACGTCGGGAAACTCGCCGTGACCGCCGCGGACCGGACCGACGCCCTCGACCTCCTGACCGTCACCCACGAGTACGCGCTCGAAGACGAACCCGTCGCGACGATGGCGATGGGCGAAGCGGGGAGTCACACCCGCGCGGTCGCGCCCGTCTACGGTTCGAAGATCGGCTACGCGCCGGTCTCCCCCGAAGAAGCCACCGCACCCGGCCAGTACGACCTCGCGACGCTCCGGTCGCTAGTCGAGGAACTGCGCGGAGAGTAGACGAAGAAAGCGACGGCGTCGGCGACTCCAGTTAGTTCTGCGTTCGCTCCCGCTCGCGGCCTCGGCCCCGTTCCAGTTCCGACCAGCGCTCACGGACCAGCCGTTCTCGGTCGAGGTAGCCAGGCTCCATATCTCCGACTACGGGCCGGAGTGTGTTAACTCTGACCACATTCAAGAAGAGAGACAGGTAGGCCGATTCAGAGTCCTTCGACGTTGCGGAGTTTCTGCTCGACTTCGGGCGGTGCGGCGCTGGGGCCGTCGCGCACGCGGTGGTCGGGGACGACGATGGGGACCGGGTTCTCCGCGAGCGCCTCGCGGACGGTCATGTCGTCTTCCTCGTCCTCGGGGTCGAGACCGGGCGTCATCCGCGCGAGTTGCTCGACGGTCACCTGCTCGCCGTAGGGGATGTCGCGGGCGGCTTCGAGGACGTCCCGTTTCTCGCCCGAGAGCGTCAGCCCCACGTCGACGTCGTCGAAGTCGTCTTCGACGCCTTCGAGGTACGCGAGGAGTCGGTCGAGGAGTTCGTGTTCCTCCTCGGCGTCCTCGTCGGGTGTCGACGGGAACGAGACGCTGATGAGCTTCTCGCCCGCGACGCCGATTTGCACGTAGCGCCCCAGGTACGACGACTCCGCCGCGTAGATACCGGCCGCGTCCATGCGTGGAGGTTGCGCGGTTGCGGACTTGAACCTTCGCCTCCCCCGACGGCCGGCGGATTGCCGGCGCGCCCGCCCTTTATACGTGGGAGCGACGTTATAAGGAGACGAACCCCGATGGCGCAAAGACTTTGTACAGATGAGTGCATTATCGTACAACGATGAACGAGAGTGAGCAACTCGCGCCCGCCGTCCGCTCCATCCTGGAGACGGCGAGGGAGCGCGGTGGCGGGGGCGAACGCGTCTCCGTCGACCCGCGTTCGCTCACCGACGCGTTCGCGGCCGCCGAGGCCGACGGCCGGATACCGGTCGTCGCGGAGGTGAAGCCCACCAGTCCCACGACCGAGGGGACGCGGCGGGCCGACCCCGTTCGACTCGCCGAGGCGATGGTCGACGGCGGGGCGGCGGCGCTGTCGGTACTGACCGAACCCGAGCACTTCGGCGGGTCCCCGGAGACGCTCCGGCGCGTCCGCGCGGCCGTGGACGTCCCGGTGCTCCGCAAGGACTTCCTCCTCCGGGAGGCGCAACTCGACACGGTCGAGGCGGACGTGGTCTTGCTGATCGCCCGCTTCCTCGGCGACGACCTCGAACCCATGCTGGAGGCGGCCCGCGAGCGCGGCTTCCAGGTGCTCGTCGAGGTCCACACCGTCGAGGAGTTGGAGCGCGCCCTCGACGCCGGCGCGGACGTCGTCGGCGTGAACAACCGCGACCTCGCGAAACTGGAGGTCGACCTCGAAACCTTCGAGAGGGTCGCCCCCCACGCTCCGGACGACGTGACGCTCCTCGCGGAGAGCGGCGTCTCCTCGCCGGCGGACGCCCGACGGATGCGCGAGGCCGGGGCCGACGCCCTGCTAGTCGGTTCTGCGATTATGGCGGGTGCCGAGCCGGAACCACGTTCCGATGGACGAGCGAGCGACGAACGAAGTGAGCCGCGAGCCGACGAAGACGACACGGACGCCTACGAGACGGTCCGCGAGAACACACGAGAACTTGTGAACGCATGAGTACGGGAAAATTCGGAGACTACGGCGGACAGTACGTGCCGGAGGCGCTGATGCCGGCCGTCGAGGAACTGACAGACGCCTACGAACGGTACGTCCTCGAGAACGAGGACGGCTTCATGGAGGACTTCCGCGAGCGCCTGCGTGACTTCGGCGGGCGGCCCACGCCGCTCCAGCGCGCGGACAACCTCTCCGAGCGCTACGGCTACGACGTCTACCTGAAGCGCGAGGACCTCGTCCACGGCGGCGCGCACAAACTGAACAACGCGCTCGGGCAGGTCCTCCTCGCGAAGTACATGGGCAAGGAGCGCATCATCGCCGAGACCGGCGCCGGCCAGCACGGCACCGCGACGGCGATGGCCTGCGCCTACCTCGATATGCCCTGCGAGATCTACATGGGCCGGACGGACGTCAACCGCCAGCGCCCGAACGTCTACCGGATGCGTATCCACGACGCCGAGGTGAACCCGGTCGACATCGGCTCTGGGACCCTCAAGGAGGCCATCAACGAGACGATGCGCGACTGGGCGACCAACGTCGAGGACACCCACTACGTCATCGGTTCCGTGGTCGGTCCCCACCCCTTCCCGGAGATGGTCCGCGAGTTCCAGTCGGTCATCTCCGAGGAGACCCGCGAACAGGCCCAGGAGAAACTGGGCGGACTCCCCGAGGCCGTCGTCGCCTGCGCGGGCGGCGGGTCGAACACGATGGGCGCCTTCCACCACTTCGTCGAGGACGAAGAGGTCGACCTCTACGCGGTCGAGGCGGGCGGGTCGTCGCTCACCGTCGACGCCGAAGAAGGGTACGCGCCACACTCCGCGTCGCTCTCGACGGGGACCGAGGGCGTCCTCCACGGCGCGCGCACGAAACTCCTCCAGACCGAGGAGGGCCAGATCGTCGAGTCTCACTCCGTCTCCGCGGGTCTCGACTACGCCGGCGTCGGGCCGGAACTCTCCTACCTCGTCGACGAGGGGCGGGTCACGCCCGCCAACGTCGGCGACGACGAGGCGCTCCGGGCGTTCCACCGCCTCTCGCGCACCGAGGGCATCATCCCCGCGCTGGAGTCGAGTCACGCCGTCGCCTACCTCGAAGACCTGGAGAGCGAGGGACCGGTCGTCGTGAACGTCTCTGGACGCGGCGACAAGGACCTCGACACCGTCATCGAGGAGAGCGAGAAACGCGGCATCGAAGAGGCACCGGACATGGAGGTCTACCTGTGACCCGCGAAGACCTCGAAGCCGCCTTCGAAGGCGAACCCGCCCTCGTGGCCTACGTCGCGGCCGGCGACCCGTCCATCGAGGACACGAAGGAGTACGTGAAGGCACTCGTCCGCGGCGGCGCCGACGTCGTGGAACTCGGCCTGCCCTTCTCCGAACCCATCGCGGAAGGCCCCACGATTCAGGCGGCCGTCCGACGCTCGCTCGGCGCGGGCATGACCGTCGAGAAGTACCTCGACCTCGTCCGCGACCTCCGCGAGGAGGACGTCGACGTCCCCATCGTCTGCATGACGTACTACAACCTCATCTACCAGTACGGTGAGGAGGGACCGGACGACTTCGTCGAGGCCGCCGCCGACGCCGGCGTCGACGGCTTCGTCGTCCCGGACCTCCCGGTCGACGAGAGCGGGCCGATGCACGACGCCTGCGAGGCCAACGACCTCGCGCTCGTCTCGATGGTCGCGCCGACCACCACCGAGGAACGCCTCGACCGGATGCTGGAGCAGGCCTCCGGTTTCGTCTACGTGCAGGCGCGTCTCGGCACGACCGGCGCGCAGGCCGACGTCTCCGAGCAGACCCACGAGGGCCTCGAACGCGTCGGCGAGACCGACGTCCCGAAGGCCGTCGGCTTCGGCATCGCCTCGGGCGAGCAGGCCAAGGAGGTCGTCGAGGGCGGCGCCGACGGCGTCATCGTCGGCAGCGCCTTCATCGACATCATCGAGGAGGGCGTCGAGTCCGACGAGGACGTCGACGTGGCGGCACGTCTCGAATCGAAGGCCCGCGAACTCAAGGAGGGTGCCGTCGAGGGTATGCCGCGACCGGAACGAACATAACCATCAGTTTGCTACTCTCTCACACCATGAACACCGGGAAATCCGCACGACTCGAACGTATCGGGACAGATGGGAAGTTCGTCACCGTTCCGATGGACCACGGTATCACACTCGGCCCAGTGAAGGGGCTTCGCGACATCGAATCGACCATCGACGCCGTCACGCGCGGCGGCGCCGACGCCGTCCTGACGCAGAAGGGCGTCGCCGACCGCGTCCACGGCAACAAGAACGACAAGGGGTACATCGTCCACCTCAACGGGTCGACGGTCATCGGCCCCGACGAGAACGACAAACGCCTCACCGGCAGCGTCGAGGACGCCGTGAAGGTCGGCGCGGACGCCGTCTCCTTCCACATGAACGTCGGGTCCGAGCACGAACCCGACCAGATGACCCAACTCGCGGAGATCTGCTCGGACGCCGAGGACCTCGGGATTCCGGTCCTCGCGATGGCCTACGCCCGCGGCGAGGGCATCGACGAGCACGACGCCGAGAGCCTCGGCCACGCGGTCCGCCTCGCCGAGGAACTCGGCGCGGACGTCGTGAAGACGGCCTACTCCGGCGACGCCGAGAGCTTCGAGTACGTCACTGGCTCGACCAGCCTCCCGGTCATCATCGCCGGCGGCAGTCCGTCGGGCGACCTCCAGACGCTGAAGGACGTCCGCGGCGTCGTCGACGCGGGCGGCGCCGGCGTCTCGATGGGCCGCTCTATCTTCCAGCACGACGACCCCGAGGCGATGGCGCGCGCCGTCGCCGCCGTGGTCCACGAGGACGCGAGCGCCGAGGAGGCACTCGAAATCGCGGGTCTCGCCGAAGGCGTCGAAGCCTAACTCTCACTCATCTCACCGTTCCGTCGCGAACGCTGTACCCTTCGGCAGGTTCAAGGCCGTCGCATCGAGAAAAAAGAGTATAATGGCACGCGAAGTCTGGCTCAAGGCCGACGACACCGTCGGCGACTGGGAGACGCGAAAGCGTCGCATCACGGCCGGCCTGGAGGCCGGCGTCGACTGGGTTCTCGTCGACGAGACGGACGTCGGTCGCGTCCGTGACCTCGGACAGGTCAACGTCGCCGCATTCAGTAGCGACGACGTCGACGTCATCGGCGAAGCCGAAACCGAACAGGCCGAACCCGACACGTACGTCGTCGGGAAAGACGGTGAGGGCGACGGCACGGTCGACCTCCCGAACGACTTCTCCGGGTCGGCGGACCTCACCACCCTCCGCCGCGACGAGGACACGCAGGGTGCCTACGTCCGCATCCTCGGCAAGGAGTACGAGGAGTTCGCCGAGGCCGCCGCGAAGGACGCCGAGTACACCATCGTCGTCGGCGAGGACTGGCAGATCATCCCGCTCGAGAACCTCATCGCGCGCATCGGCGACGAGACGACGCTCGTCGCGGGCGTCACGACTGCCGAGGAGGCCGACACCGCCTTCGAGACGCTCGACATCGGCGCCGACGCCGTCCTGCTCGACACCGACGACCCCGACGAGATTCGACGCACCTGCAACGTCCGCGACCAGGCCGAACGGGAGACCCTCGACCTGGAGTGGGCCGAAATCGTCTCCGTCGAGGAGGCGGGGAGCGCCGACCGCGTCTGCGTCGACACGGGCACGCTGATGGACGACGACGAGGGGATGCTCGTCGGTTCGATGTCCCGCGGACTGTTCTTCGTCTACGCCGAGACGGCCGAGTCGCCGTACGTCGCCTCCCGGCCGTTCCGCGTGAACGCCGGCGCCGTCCACGCCTACGTTCGCACGCCCGACGGCACCACGAAGTACCTCGCGGAACTGGAGTCCGGCGACGAGGTGCAGGTCGTCGACACCGACGGCCACACCCGCGAGGCCGTCGTCGGCCGGGCGAAGATCGAGCGCCGTCCGATGTTCACCGTCACCGCCGAGACCGAGGATGGCGACCGCATCCAGACGCTCCTCCAGAACGCCGAGACCATCAAGGTCCCCACGAAGGAGGGACGCACCGCCGTCACCGACCTCGAAGCCGGTGACGAGGTACGCGTCTACACGCAGGAAGGTGGCCGTCACTTCGGCGAGTCCGTCGAAGAGCGGATCATCGAAAAGTAGCGCTGCGCGAACTCGTTTTCAGGAACGGTCGGGGTCGTAGCGCTCGTCGCCGGGTTCGACCCACTCCAGTTCCGTCGTACACCACGGACAGAAGTCGAGGTCGCGGTCGAGTTCCTTCCCACAGGCCGGGCAGGTCGCCTCCTCGTCCGCGCCCGGACCGGGACCTGCGGCCGCCGGGCCGCGCGAGCGGACCGCGACGAGGTAGGCGTCGACGACGTTCGTGAGGCGGACGGCGAGCAGGCCGAGCGTCGTCTCGATGGGGTAGTCGATCTGGAGCATCGCGCCGACGCCGCCCTGGCGGAACGCCTCGAAGGCCGCGTCGGGGACCAACACCGCAGCCGTCAGCATCGCGAGGGCGAACCACGCAATCGCCCGGACCCACTTTCGGAGGTAGAGGTGACCGACACCGGGGTAGAGGAACGACAGCACGGCCGCGACGAGACCACGACGGTCGAGTGACACGCGTCAACGTTGGAGCTACACGCCCCTTAAGTGCCACTCTTCGTGGGCGAGGAACTCCACGGCGTTGACGAGGTAGTGGGCGACGACCACGACGAAGAGGCTCCCCGAGAGGACGTAGACGGCCGCGAGCGCGAAGCCGAGGAGGGCCGCGACGGCGACCCCGACGCCGCCTTGGGCGGTGTGTGCGGCGCCGAACAGGACGCTCGACAGGACTGCCAACAACCACGGGGAGACGCCGAACCCCGCCGCGACGACCCCGACGAGCACTCCGCGGAAGAGCAACTCCTCGACGCCCGCGACGAGCGGGAGGACGAGTCCGAGGAGGACGGCCCACCCGCGGACCGTCTCGGGCGAGAGAGTCTCGCGGAGCGCCTCGGAGTAGGGGACGCCGAACCACTCACAGACGAACGAGAGCACCTCGTTGCCCAGCGAGAGGACGACTCCGGCACCGACGCCGACGGCGAGTGCCGTGGTCCCGACGTCCGCCGGCCCGAGGCCGAGCGCCGAGAGGGGGATCGACCACAGCCACGCCGCGGCGAGGAGTAACGCGCCGACGACGCCCTGCGAGAGCGCGACGTTGACGAGGAGCGCGGTCGGCGAGACGGCGGGCGTCGCCGCCGGTTCGGCGGGCGCACCCGCTCCCGTTTCGTCGGTGACGGCGGCCGCAGACGCCCGCGAGAGTGCGACGACGCCGAACGCGACGAAGACGCCGAGACCGACGAAGGGCGCCCACGCTGGGTCGGACATACGCGTCAGTTCGGGGGCGGGGAATAAGGAGTCGGTGGTCGGGAGAGCGGAGGAGAGAAGAGCCGTGTCGCTACTGCGGACTCGGGCTACCGGTCGTCCCGCTCTGCTGGCCCTGCTTGTCGAGGGCCTTGCCCGTGATGGACTTGAGCCGGTCGACGAGCGAGTCCTTCTCGGGTTCGCCGACGAGGGCGACGTCGAGGACTTCGCTGATGTGGCTGACCGGGACGATGTCGATCTGCTCTTTGTACTCCTCTTCGATCATGACGTCCTGTTCGTTGGCCTCCGGGATGATGACCGTGTCACAGCCGGCCTTCGCGGCGGCCTCGATCTTGTGGGTGACGCCACCCACGGGGAGGACGTCGCCGCGGACGCTCAGACTGCCGGTCATCGCGAGGCTCTGGTCGACGGGGATGTTCTCCAGCGCCGAGATGACGGCGGTGGCGACGGTGATAGAGGCGGAGTCGCCGTCGACGCCACCCTCACCGACCTGGACGAACTGGATGTGGACGTCCTTCTCGGAGAGGTCCTCGTCGCTGAACTTCTTGATGATGGCGGAGACGTTCTCGACGGCCTCCATCGCCATCTCCTTGAGCTGACCCGTGGCGATGACCTCGCCCGGACCCTGCGAGGGCGCGACCTCGGCCATCACGGGCAGCATGATGCCGGAGTCGCCACCCATGACGGCGAGACCGTTGACGCGGCCGACCGCGCTCCCTTCGGAGACCTTCAGTTCGTAGTCCTTGCGGCGCTCGATGTAGTCGTCGGCGACCTGCTGTTCGATGGAGCGCGAGCGCTTCTTGGCCTCGAGGACGTCCTCGCGGGTCGTCTGCTCGTGACCCTTCGACTTCGCGAGGTCGCCCGCCACGCGGACGAGTCCGCCGAGGTCACGCAGTTTGAGCGTGAGTTGCTCTTTGCGGCCGGCGCGACGCTTGGCCTCGAGGATGATCTCGCGGACGGCGTCCGGTTCGAAGTGCGGGAGACGGCCGTCCTTCTCGACTTCCTGGGCCACGAAGCGCGCGTAGCGGCGGCGCATCTCGGGCGTGTCGTCGATGGTGTCCTCCATGTACACCTCGTACCCGTACCCCTTGATACGGGAGCGGAGTGCGGGGTGCATGTTCTCCATCGCGTCCATGTTCCCGGCGGCGACCATGATGAAGTCACAGGGGACGGGTTCCGTCTGGACCATCGCGCCCGAGGAGCGCTCGGACTGGCCCGTGATGGAGAACTCGCCCTCCTGGATGGCCGTCATCAGTTTCTGCTGGGAGCGGATGTCGAGGGTGTTGATCTCGTCGACGAAGAGGACCCCCTTGTTCGCCTTGTGGATGGCCCCGGCCTCGACGCGTTCGTGCGACGGCGTCTCCATGCCGCCGGACTGGAACGGGTCGTGGCGCACGTCGCCGAGGAGCGCGCCGGCGTGGGCGCCGGTGGCGTCCTCGAACGGCGCCATCTGCCGCTCGGCGTTGTTGATGAGGAGTTTCGGGACCATCGCGTCGCTCCCGCGGTTGGAGTAGCGGAAGGCGAAGTAGATGATACCCGCGGCGAGGATCCCGATGAGGATCTGGTGGACCACCAGGAACGAGTAGCCGATGATGACCGCGAGGATGATCCACATGAGGAAACTGCGCATCTGGTTGCGCTTGCGTGCTTCCTCCTTGTGGGCCTCGACGATCTGGTCGCCCTTCCCTGCCGGGACGGTGCGAACCTTCGGCTCGTTGGAGTCGTCCGGGTTGTGGTAGACCAGGACGTCCTGGAGGCTCTCCTTCGGGAGGAGGTGGCTCATCGCCTTGGCCAGCATCGACTTCCCCGTCCCCGGGGAGCCGATCATCATGACGTGTCGGTGCTGCTTGGCCGCGCGCAGCACGATGTCCCGGGCCTCTTCCTGTCCGATGACTTGATCGACGAGACGGTCGGGGACCTGAATGTCCGAGGTGTCGTCGACCAGGAGCCCACCGAGGAGGTCGTCCTCGGCGTTCTCCTCGTCGATCTCGACGTCGCCTTCGACGTCGACCTCGCTCCCGAGGTCCTCGAGGTCCGTGTCGTCGAGGGAGTGGGAGTCGGGACCGGGCTCGTCGTGCCCGTCGTGCCCGCCCTGCGGCGGTGTTCCAGTCGGTTCGTCGTTGCTCATAGAACGGGATACCGTTGCTAGTTTGGAGGGACGGACGCCTGATATACTTTCTCCCTCCGGCGAGTGCACAATCGGCCGCGAGAAGCGTCCTCGGCGCCGTTCTCGTCGGTCCGGTGACGTCGAGTGCGGGGAGTTTGTCACGGTCGTCGACGCGCCGTCGCGCACGGAACGTGGCTCGGCGGTTCACAGCCATTCGCTCACGGGTCGTTCCTCCCCGTTCGCGTTTCCGAGATTCTCACTCGCTCCCTCCGGTCGCTCGTTCCGAATCTCGTTCGCTCCGAATATCCCTCTCCTTTCCGTGACTCGCTATGTTTATGCACGACACTCCACAACCACCCTCCACGACTAATGACGCGTGGGTTCTACATCGGCCGGTTCCAGCCCTATCACAACGGCCACCACCGGGTCGTCGAGCAGATCGCCGACGAGGTCGACGAACTCGTCGTCGGCATCGGGAGCGCCGGCGACTCGCACACCGACCGTAACCCCTTCACGGGCGGCGAGCGCATGATGATGATCACGAAGGCGCTCGTCGACGTCGACCTCGTGACCTACGTGGTGCCCATCGAAGACATCAACCGAAACGCGGTCTGGGTCAGCCACGTCCAGAGCATGAGCCCGCGCTTCGACATCGCCTACTCGAACAACCCCCTCGTGGTCCGACTGTTCAACGAGGCGGGCATCGAGGTCCGCCAGTCGCCGATGTTCGAACGCGACGTCCTCGAAGGCACGGAGATCCGCCGCCGGATGGTCGAGGGCGACGACTGGGAGAACCTCGTCCACCCGAAGGTAGCCGAGGTCATCGAGGAGATCGACGGCCTCGAACGGATTCGCCGCGTCGCCGACACGGACAGTTCTTAGGGGGCACTCCACGTCGTCACCGAACGTCTACCCGGCGTCGACCGACGACTACTGGACCCTACCCGAGCGTCGCGGGAACGAACCCCACGGATTTACGTCGAGGAGTAACAACATCGGTTGTAAATGTCCGATTCGCCCCCGATCGACCGCTACCCACAGCTGTCGGGACCGCTCTACCGGGCGGTCCAGCGCGAGGGTGTCTTCGACGACTCGAAGACGTTCGTCGACTGCGTCCCGCGCGTCGACCCGGCCGTGATTCGCGAACGCTTCCGCGCGCGCCGCGACGACGCCGACTTCGACCTCGACGCGTTCGTCCGCGAGCACTTCGACGTCCCGAGCGACGAGACCGAGACGCCCGACCTCCCGGCCGACCGCACGATGCACGAGCACGTCGACCTGCTCTGGGACCACCTCACCCGGCCGGCCGACGCCGACGTCGACCGGTGGGACACCCGCCTCCCGCTCCCGCGGCGCTACGTCGTCCCCGGAGGGCGGTTCCGCGAGATGTACTACTGGGACACCTACTTCACCGCCGAGGGACTGGCCGCGGACGGCCGCGTCGACCTCGTCGCCGACCTCGCGGAGGACTACGCCAGCCTCGTCGACCGCGTCGGGCACGTCCCGAACGGGGCACGCCGCTACTTCCGGAGTCGTTCCCAGCCACCGCTGTTCTACCGGCTCCTCGCCGTCCTCGAACACGAGCGGGGCTTCGCGGCCGTCGAACCCTACCTCGACCGCCTCGACGCCGAACACGACTACTGGCTGGACGGCGCGACCGACCTCGACGCGGGCGAGGCCCACCGCCGCGCCGTGAACGTCGACGGCACGGTGCTGAACCGGTACTGGGACGACCGCCCCGAACCCCGACCCGAGTCCTACCGCGAGGACCGCGAACTCGCCGCCGACTTCGACCCCGACGAACGCCCCAAATTCTTCCGCGACGTCCGCGCCGCCTGCGAGTCCGGGTGGGACTTCTCGAGTCGCTGGCTCGCCGACCCCGACGACCTCCGCACGATACGGACGACCGACCTCGTCCCGGTCGACCTGAACGCCTTCCTCTTCGGGATGGAGACGCACCTCGCGGAGTGGTTCCGCGAGGCCGGTGAAGCGGACCGTGCCAGCGAGTACGACCGCCGCGCCGCCGAACGCCGCGAGGCCGTCGAAGCACACTGCTGGGTCTCCGAGCGAGGGACGTACGTCGACTACGACTGGCGACGCGACGAACGTGCCGAGCGGGAGACGCTCGCCTGCGCTGCGCCGCTGTTCACCGGACTCGCGAGCGACGACCGCGCCGCCGCCGTCGCCGACCGACTGGAGAGCGCGTTCCTCCAGGAGGGCGGCCTCGTCACCACGCTCGCCGACAGCCCCGAGCAGTGGGACTGGCCGAACGGCTGGGCGCCGCTCCAGTACGTCGCGGTCCGAGGGCTCCAGCGCTACGGTCACGACGACCTCGCCCGGGAGGTCGCCGAGCGGTGGCTCGCGGCCAACCGCGCGCAGTTCGAGCGCACGGGGAAGATGCTGGAGAAGTACGACGTCGTCGACCCGGAGAGCGCGGCCGGCGGCGGCGAGTACGAACTCCAGGACGGCTTCGGGTGGACCAACGGCGTCGTCTCGGCCCTCCGCCGGGACCTCGACCTCGGGGAGTAGAGGCCGAACGACGAACCGTTTTTCCACTCGCCGCGCACACTCCCGCGTATGCTCACGCTCGCCTCCGACTTCGGCACGCCGTACCCGGCAGCGATGAAGGGAGTGATCCTCCAGCAGACGGACGCGCGACTCGTCGACGTCGCACACGACTTTCCTCGGCAGGACGTGCGGACGACGGCGTTCTGGCTGCGGGAGGTCCTGCCGTACTTCCCGCCGGCGGTCCACCTCGTCGTCGTCGACCCCGGCGTCGGCACCGACCGCGCCGCCGTCGTCGTCCGGGCGGGCGAACACGCACTCGTCGGTCCGGACAACGGCGTCCTCGTCCCGGTCGCGCGCGAACTCGCCCCCGACGGTGAGTTCGAGGTGTTCGAGATCCGCGGCCAGGAACCGGCGAGTTCGACCTTCCACGGCCGAGACGTGTTCGCACCCGCCGCCGCGGAGGTCCACGAGGCCGGCGTCGAGGGATTCTCGACCCGCCCGGAGTTCGAGGCGACCGACGAGTGGGTCGACCTCTCCTTCCCCGACCCGGACCTCGGTACCGATGTGTGCCGCGGCGAGGTGCTGGCCGTCGACGACTTCGGGAACGCCGTCACCAACCTCCCGGGGAGCGTCCTCGATACCCTCCCCGAGCACGTCGCGGTGAACGGCCAGGAGGCCCCCGTCGCCGAGAGTTACGCCCACGTCGACGCCGGCCAGTGGTTGGTGACCGTCGGCAGCCATGGGAACGTCGAGTTGGCGGTCAACCGCGGCCGCGGCGACGAGGCGTTCGGCGTCGAACCGGGCAGCCCCGTCGAGTTGCGGGCGCCGTAACCGCCGATGAGTCCGATACCGGTCTTCGACGTGATGAACGCCGTCGGCCTCGTCGCCTTCGCGGTCGTCGGGTCGCTGAAGGCCAGCGACGCCCGCCTCGACCTGCTCGGGGTCTCGGTGCTCGGCTTCCTGACGGCGCTCGGCGGGGGCATCACCCGCGACGTCCTCGTGGGGCGGATTCCGGCGGCACTCAGCGGGAGCAACGACGTCACGTGGGCGGCGCTGGGCGTCGTGCTGGCGATGGTCCTCGCACGAATCATCGAGGAGCGCCACCTCCTCGACCACCCCGCGTTGCTCGTCTCGGACGCGGTCGGCCTCGCGGCGTTCGCGGCGACGGGCGCGCTCGTCGGCGTCGACGCGGGCGTCTCCGCGTTCGGCGTGGTCGTCCTCGCGGCGCTCACCGGCGTCGGCGGCGGGACCATCAGCGACGTGCTCCTCGACCGGATCCCGTTCGTCCTCACCGAGGACTTCTACGCCACCTGCGCCGTCGCCGGCGGGGTAGTCTTCGTCACGGCGACGGCGGCGGGAGTCGACCCCCGAACCGCCGCGGTGGCCTGTGCAGCCGTCGTCTTCGGGACGCGCGTGGCGGCGCTCCGGCGCGGGTGGGAACTCCCGCGGCTCTAGGGTTCGTCGTCCGACTCGTCGCGGTCGTCCGTCGAGTCGCCGACACCGTCCACGACGTCTTCGACGCCGTCACCGACCGCGTCGACCCCGTCGCCGACGCGTTCGACCGCCTCCTCCACGCCGTCCTCGACGCCGTCGGGGACGTGGTCTTCGAGTTCGCCGCGTTCGAAGTAGAGGAGTTCGACGAGGACGACGAACACCGCGACGACGAGGACCATCCAGAACGTGTGTCGCTCGCGGTGGTAGAGGTTCCAGAGCATCACCGGGGCGAAGGCGAACGCGCCGACCGCGCCGACGGCCGGCGGGACGGGGTGAATCGACGCCGCGTCGCGCTGGCGGAACGCGAGGACGCTCACCGACCCGAAGACGACGATGAACGCGAGCGACGCGAAGGAGGTGATGGCGCCGAGACTCCCCCACGCGGTGAACGCGGCGGTGACGAGTCCGAGGACGAGGATGGTCACGTCGGGCACGCCGTCGGCCTCGGCGTCGGCGAGTTGGTCGGGCAGGAGGTTCCCCGAGACGAGTTTCTTCGCGAAGTGGCCCGACGAGAAGAGGGTCGCGTTGATGGCGCTCCCCGTCGAGAACAGCGCCGATATCGAGATGACGAGGAAACCCAGCGAGGCGAGACCGAAGTAGCTCAGCATCGCCGACGCGGCGTCTGCGAGCGCGACGTGGGGGTGGTGCTGAATGGCCTGGGGTGCGAGATTCGTCGTCACGACGGCCACCAGGACGTAGATGACGACCGCGGTCGGAATCGAGAGGGAGACCGCCTTCCGGATCGTCTCGGTCGGGTCCTCGATGCGCTCCTGGTCGTAGAAGAGGAGTTGCCACCCCTGGAAGGCGACGAAGGAGATGGCGGCCGCGACGATGGGGGTGATGCCGGTGAGTCGGTCGAAACCGAGCCTGACCGGTTGGCCCGAGACGGGCGCGAGGTAGACGAGTCCCCAGACGCCGAACGCGACGAGGATGCCGACTTTCGCGGCGACGAGGACGTTCTCGGCCGACCCGGTGACGCGCGCCCCGGCGACGTTGAGGACGACGAACAGCGCCACCGCGAGCACGGAGACGACGGGACGGAGCGGGACGCCGGCGTAGCTGTCGGGTACCGCGGCGAAGCCCAGCGTGAACTCCGCGAACGCGAAGGCGTACATCGCCATCGAACCGATGTAGCCGAACAACAGGGACCACCCGACCATCCCCGCGAGCGTGGAGTTGCCGACGAACTCCTGAATGAAGGAGACCGACCCCCCGCGCTGGTCGCCGAGCGCGTTGAGTACGTTGTACGAGTAGCCCGCACAGAGCGCGACGACGCCCGCGGCGACGAAGCCGAACCACGTCGCGTACATCGCGATTCCGGCGACCACCCCGAGGACGGCGTAGATACCGCCACCGATCATTCCGCCCAGGGCGATCGCGACACTCTCTCGAAGCCCGAACTGCTCCCCCATGCGGGTGGTGTTCGGCCATCGGCGCGGAAAGAGTTGTGGCCCCGCCGACAGATAGACGGCGCACCAGCGTCGACGCGGCCGCCGACACGGGAGTCGGCCGGTCACCCGGTCGTCCCTCGACCGCTTCCAGAGGTGTACCATATCTCAGTTATCGGGCCGACAACTGAGATACGCGGCCAATAACTGAGATATGGTGGAGATGGTCGATATATTCGGACAACAACTGAGATATACGCCCGATAACTGAGATATGGGGCGAGGCGAGCACGTCGAACGACCACGCGGTTCGACGTCGACGACGTGAGCGAACGACGGACGACGGACGGCGGGGTCACTCGCCGAACTCCGGTTCGATGCGACGGGCGTAGGCGGCGAGCGTCCGGCGCTCGAAGTAGGTGAGTTCGACGACGAACACCGCCAGCGCGGTGAGGACGACTGCGACGAAGACGCGCGGTTCGCGAGTGGCGAGGTGCCAGAGCATCAGCGGCGCGAACAGCGCGGTCCCGAGGACGCCGACCGTCGGAATCACCGCACTCACGCGCTCGTCGTCGCGGAGAGTGAACGCGAGCGAACTCATCACGCCGAAGACGACGATGAACGCGAGCGACGCGAAGGAGGTGATACCCTCCAGACTGCCGTAGACGGTGAAGCCGACGGTGACGAGACCGAGGAGAAGCATCGTCCGTACGGGGATGCCGTCGGCGTCGCCGTCGCCGAACTGGTCGGGCAGGAGGTCCTCGCGGAGCATCCCCTTCGCGAAGTGCGCGGCCGAGAAGAGAGTCGCGTTGATGGCGCTACCCGTCGAGACGAGTGCGGCGACGCCGACGAGGACGAACCCCGCCTCGCCGAGGACCGGGCGGGCGGCCACCGCGAGCGCCACCTCCTTCTTCCGGAGGATGAGTTCGGGCGAGAGGAGACTCGTCGTCACGACGGCGACGAGGACGTACGTCGCGACGGCGACCGGAATCGCGGTGTAGATAGCTCGCGGGATGGTCCTGTCCGGGTCGTGGACGCTCTCGCGGTCGTAGAAGAGGAGTTGCCACCCCTGGAAGGCGACGAAGGAGACGGCGGCCGCGACCAGGGGACTCAGGCCGGAGAGTTCGCGGCTCACGAACTCCAGTTTCCCCTGCCGGAGTCCGTAGTAGGCACCCAACAGCCCGAATCCGAGGAGGACGACCATCTTCACGGCGACGAGGACGTTCTCGGTGACGCCGCTGGTCCGGGCGCCCAGGAGGTTCAGGCCGACGAACAGGCCGACCGCGGCGGTCGAGACGACCGGCCGGAGTGCCATCGCGCCGACCGCGTGGACACCCACCAGTTCGACGAAGAAACTCCCGAAGGCGTAGGCGTACATCGCCATCGACCCGACGTACCCGAAGAGGAGCGTCCAGCCGACCATCCCCGCGAGCGTCGTGTTGTCCGAGGCCCACTGGACGTACGTGACCGACGCTCCGTTCCGGTCGGCGACCTCGTTGAGTTTGGTGTAGGAGTACCCCGCACAGAGCGCCACGACGCCCGCGGCGACGAACGCGACCCACGCACCCGTCCCCGCGATGTTCGCGACGACGCCGAGGACGGAGAAGATACCGCCGCCGATCATCCCGCCGAGGGCGATGGAGACGGCGGAGAACCACCCGAGCGTACCGTCGGAGTCCGACATTCGGCCCAGTGGTAGGGACGGACGCGTGTTAGGTGTACGGGCCGCCCCACCGCCCTCTCGCGACTTCCCGTCTGAGGACTGTTCGCCGTGTACTCGGGCCTTTTTCCGTATATATTGAATATGTAATAGACATGTCGAAGACGTTCGACGTCGACGGAATGACGTGTAGCGGCTGTGAGAAAATCGTCTCCTCGGAGGTCGGCGACATCGACGACGCCGAGTCCATCGAGGCCGACCACGAGGCCGGGACCGTCACCGTCACGGGTGACGTCGACGAGGACGACGTCGCGGACGCCGTCGAAGACGTCGGCTACGAACTGCAGGGGTCCCACGACGGGGCCGACGGACAGACGTTCGAGGTCGAGAACGTGGACAGTCCGGACGCCGCGGACACCGTCGCCGAGGCGGTCGGCAACCTCGACGAGGTCGACTCCGCCTCGGCCGACCACGAGGACGGGACCGTCACCGTCACGGGTGACGTCGACGAGGACGACGTCGAAGACGCCGTCGAGGACGTCGGCTACGACCTCGACTGACGGAACCCCGGCGAAGACGGTTCTTCGGGCTACTCGGCGGCGATGATGTCGTCGATGCGGACGATCATCGTCGCGGCCTCGGTCGCGGACTCGACGGCCTCGCGCTTCACCGCGGCGGGGTCGAAGATGCCGTGTTCGACGGGGTCGGCGATCTCGCCGGTCTCGCCGCTGCTGATGATGCCGGCCCGACCCGAGTCGTTGGCGGCGCGCAGGTCGACCAGCGCGTCGATGGGGTCCATCCCCGTGTTCTCCGCGAGCGTCCGCGGGAGGAGTTCGAGGGCGTCGGCGAACGCCTCGGCCGCGAGTTGGCCGCGCCCCTCGATGCCCGTCGCGGCGTGGCGGACGCGGTCCGCGAGGACGATTTCGGTCAGGCCCGCGCCGGGGACGACGCCGCCCTCTGCGAGTGCGACGGCGGCCACGTCGAGAGCGTCGCCGACGGCGCGTTCGAGTTCGTCGAGGACGTGGTCGGTGCCACCGCGGAGGAACAGCGTGACGGTCTCGGCCTCCGCGCCACCCTCGACGAAGGTGAGGTGGTCGTCGCCGAAGGACTCGACGCGGACGTGCTCGGCGAACCCGAGGTCCGCCTCGTTGAGACCGTCGACGCCGCCGAGGAGCGTCGCGCCGGTCGCGTTGGCGAGTGCCTCCGCGTCCGAGGACTTCACGTTCTCGTACGTGAGGACGCCCTCGTTCGAGAGGAAGGCGGCGACGCGGTCGTCGACGGCCTTCGTGCAGAAGAGGACGTCGACGCCGGCGTCGGCGATGGTCTCGGCGTAGCCGCGGAGTTCGCGCTCTTCGGCGTCGAGCACGGCGTCGAGTTGGTCCGTGCTCGTGATGGTGTACTCGACGTCGGTCGACGTCTCGCGGGTGTCGAGTTTCGCGCCGAGGACGGCGACGGTCGCGTCCCGGACGTCACGGGGGACGTCGTCGCGGACGGGGTCCTCGTCGACGACGATCCCCTCGACGAGTTCGGTCGCGCCGGCCGCGGCGCCGACCTGCGTGTGGACGCGGACGTCGTCGCGGTGGACGGTCTCGCCGTCGTGGACGTGGCGGATGGCCTGGACCACGAGGTCGGCGAGGACGTCGGCGCTCACGTCGCCGGTCCCCTTGCCGGTCATGCTCGTCGCGGCGACGCGGCGGAGCAGGTCGTCGTCTAACTCCTCGTCGAGGACGAGGTCGTCGATAGCTTCGAGGGCGACGTCGCGGGCCGCGGCGTACCCCTCGACGACAGTCGTCGGGTGGACGTCACGTTCGAGGAGTTTCTCGGCCTTCGCGAGGAGCGTCCCCGCGAGGACCGCGGCGGTCGTCGTCCCGTCGCCGACCTCGTTCTCCTGTGTCTCGGCGACCTCGACGAGCATCTGGGCCGCGGGGTGTTCGATGTCCATCTCTTCGAGGATGGTCACGCCGTCGTTCGTGACGACGACGGTCCCCGTCGAGTCGACGAGCATCTTGTCCATCCCGCGGGGGCCGAGCGTCGTACGGACCGCCTCCGCGACGGCCTTGCCGGCGGCGATGTTCGACGACTGTGCGTCACGACCACGGGTCCTCTGGGCGTCCCCCAGGATGTAGATGGGACTGCCCGTACCAGCACTGTACGACATACGAGATTCCAGACGCTAGCGGTTCTATATATAGATTTCGCGGAGTGGCGGGGTGAGGTAGCACGGCACTCGGGGGCGACCCGTCTACGCGGGACTCCGTTCGTAGCGCGACACCGTCCGGTCCATCCGCGAGGAGATTCCGTTCGGGTTCCGACGGGGCGGGTCGTCCGCCCGCCGGGCGCGCAGGCCCTCGCGGACGCCGGTCGCGACGTTCGTGACGACGGCCGACCCGTTGGCGAACCACTTCGAGGGGTCCTCGTCGCCGCGGGCGACGTCGCAGGCCACGCCGAACGCGTCGCCGACGGCGTGTTTGATTCCGCGCCAGAGGATGCGCGGGCGGAGACCGTAGTTCTTCACGAGGCGATAGGAGAGCGCGCGGTACTTCAGCCCCCACGCGGGGACGTCGGCGCTGTCGGCGATACGGTCGGCCACGTCGTCGCGTTCCTCGCGGAGGACGACGACGTCGGTGTGCCAGACGACCTCTCGGTCCATCGCCGCGAGTCGGTGTGCGGCGTCGCGGGCGGCACCAGTCTGGAGGTACTCGTCGAACCCGTCGAGCGCCTCGACGGTCTCGCGGGTGAACGCGACGTTCCCGCCGTCGAAGAAGGTGACCGACCGGCCGGCGAGGTCGGCCCGCTCGACGGCCTCGGTGGTGACGCCGCCCGACACCTCGCGGTGGATCGGGCCGGTGACGACGTCGGCCCCCTCGCGGACGGCCTCTCGGACGGCGTCGGCCCAGCCCGGTTGGACCTCGCTGTCCTGTCCGACGAGTGCGACGACGTCGCCCGAGGCGGCGCTGAACCCGGCGTTCCGCGCGGCGTTGAGGTTCCGTTCGGAGAGTTCGAGGAGGACGTCGACGGCGTCGTGTTCGCGAACCATCCCGGAGGTGCCGTCGGAGGACGGCCCGTTGACGACGACGACTTCGACGGACGGCGCGTTCGCGTCCAGCGCGTCGAGTACCGTCGCGAGGCGGTCCCGTGCGTTCAGCGTCGGCACCACCACCGAGATGTCCATATCACGGTACAACGCACCTGTGTGTAAAAATACCTGGCTCTGTAGTTTCGCTAGACGGAACCGCCGCGACTGCGTTATTGCCGTAGAAAACGAAGAGACAGAATGCTTTGGTATCGGAATTCCGTCTCCTCACCCGTGTTACGGTCGCTAAGGCTAAATCAGTTGTCGCTAACCCAGACGAACCCGCCGACCCCGAAGGGGGTGGCGGGTTCGCCGAATGGGCGATGCTCACGCTTCATGCACTCCGGATCGAGCTGGGCAAATCCTACCGCGTTGCGGTGGATTTGCTCAGCGAGATGCCCGGCGTTCTTGACGAGATTGGGCTCACGCGGCTTCCTCATTACACCGTCCTCCGCACGTGGTTCGCTCGGATTCCGACCAAGACGTGGCGTGCGTTTCTCGGCGCGTCAGCCGAGAAACGCACTGGCCACGCCGCCATCGATTCGACTGGCTTCGACCGCGACCAGCCCAGCCGCCACTACGCCAATCGCACGCACTACCGCATTCGGGCACTGAAGGTCACTGCACTCGTGGATGTCGAAACGCTGTACATCACCGACATCCACTCGACGACCTCGAAGAAACACGATGCGAAGATCGGCCCGCAGGTCGCCCGGCGCAACGCCGGCGACCTGCGGAGCCTCGCTGCCGACCGAGGCTACGACGCCAAAGCCTTCCGCGACGAACTCCGCAACAACGGCATCAGACCGCTGATCAAGCACAGGATCATGAACCCGCTCGATCACGCCCATAACGCCCGCATAGACGGTGATCGGTACCACCAGCGCTCCATGTCAGAAACCGTCTTCTCCTCAATCAAGCGCACGCTCGGCGCAGCCGTGCGTGCGCGAAGCTGGTGGCTGGAGTTCCGTGAAATGCTGCTGAAAGCCACCGTCTACAACCTTCGCCGGAGCGTGAGATATCCGTGAAATCAACCGCCGTGTACCGAAACTACAGAGCCAAATACCTCGGACGACGCCGTCCGCCGAGGGGCGCAAGTGGCCCGCTCGACCGCGGGCTACACCCGGGCGTCCCAGTAGGAGACGGAGGCGAGTTTGTCGCCGAGTCCGGTCGACCCGACCGTCGTGTCGAACTCACGCAGGTCGTCGGCGATCCAGTCCGGAATCTGCCGGTAGAGTCCGTAGGGGAGGACGAAGTCGTGTTCGGCGTCGACGAGCGAGAGGCCGGCGCCGGAGACGAGGTCCTCGACCTCGTCGCGACCGTAGAGTCGCGACCCCATCGGGAGCAACCAGTTGTAGATCGAGCGCGTGCTGAAGCGATTGAAGGTGTCGAAGAAGACCTGGTTCTTCGAGACGCGCGCCATCTCGCTGAGGAACTTCGCCGGCGTATCGGCGAGGTGGAAAAAGCGCATCGCGAACACGGTGTCGAAGTAGTCGTCCGGGAACGGGAGTCGGGCCGCGTCACCACGCATGAACTCGAGGTGGTCGGCGACGCCCGCCTGCTGTGCCTTCTCGCGGCCTTCTTGGAGCATCGGCCCGGAGATGTCGAGTCCCGTGATCTCGGCGCCGCGCTCGGCGAGCATCACGGTGAATCGGCCGGTCCCACAGGCGATCTCGAGGACACGTTTGTCCTCGACGGGGCCGAGCGCCTCGAGGACGGCCCGCTTCTCGCGGCGGTCGATGAGTCGGCCACCGCGGGAGAAGCGCTTCTCGTCGTACTCCTCCGCGACTTCGGTGGCCTGGTACCACTCCTGTCCCTTCACGTTCGTTTCGAGACTACTGCCGGCGAGGGATAAAACCGCCGTGGTTTCGCTCGCTTCGCTCGCTCCACCACGGGGTCTCACTCGATCCGCTCGCGAGACCGCCGTGTTTTCGCCCGCTTCGCTCACTCCACCACGAGGTCTCACTCGCTCCGCTCGCGAGACCGCCGTGTTTTCGCCCGCTTCGCTCACTTCACGACGAAGCCACACCGAACGGCGAGTCGGGACCGCGGACTACTCCGTGACGACGTGTTCGGGGCGGAGGCGGACGATGAGCCGTTCGCCTTCGTCCTGGTCCTTGTACGGGTACTCCTCGACGTCCATGTACCGGCGCGCGAGTTCGTCGATGTGCTCGACGGCGCTCTCGGACGTTACCTCGACGACCTCACCCCACCCCGAACAGAAGCGATACGGGTCGTCCGGGTCGAGAACGGAGAAGCCCGCTCGCGGGTCCTGACGAACGTTCCGCTCCTTCCGACGGCCGCGGGCGGTGTTGATCAGGACGTCGCCGCCGTCGTGGTCGACCCACACCGGCGTCACGTGGGGAAATCCGTTGGGAAGGAGGGTCGCGAAGTGACAGAAGGACTCGCTCTCGAACAGGTCGTATCGACTCTCGGGAATTCCGGCCATAGCGACGAGACACACGACCGGGAGAAGAAACTACCCCAACCCAAGATGATTAAGTCCATATAAGGAGTATAGTCGGACATATAGCCAACCTTTACCTACGATGGCGTGACACCCTTACTCATGAGTACGACGTCAGTCGACCACCAATCACCCATCGAGACCGACGAGGAGTTCCGCGAGCGCCTGCGCGAACTCCCGCCCAGCGCCAAACTCGTCGCGAAGGTTCTGGAGGGCGACGAGCCGCTCTCGCAGGGCGAACTGGCCGAGGAGTCGCTGCTCCCGGACCGCACCGTCCGCTACGCGCTCAACCGGCTCGGCGACGCCGACCTCGTCGGCTCTCGCTACAGTTTCCGCGACGCGCGCAAGCAGGTCTACTTCCTCGACGACTAGGTTTTCCACCCCGGACCCCCTCTCTTCGGTCGTGATTCGCCGCCACGCTTTCGACGTCGACCTCCGCGTCCCGTCCGGCGCGACGAACGGGTACCGCGTCGACTCGCTGCTCGTCGACCCGGCTGGCTCCGCGCAGGACATTGTAGACAGTGTGAACACTGTGGAAGTCTCGGACATTGTGCTGACGCACACGCACGCGGACCACGCCGGTGGCGTCGCCACGGCCGCGGAACGGACGGACGCGACGGTGTGGTCGCACGCCCGACACGTCGACGCCTTCGAGACGACGACCGGCGTCGAACCCGACCGAACCTTCCGGGCGGGCGACACCGTCGGCCCCGCGACGGTCGTCGAGACGCCGGGCCACGCCCGCGACCACGTCGCCCTCCGCGTCGACGACGACTACCTGTCCGGCGACCTCGTCTTCGGTGCGGACGTCGGGAGCACGTTCGTCGGCGGCGAGGGCGCGGACATGCGTGCCTACGTCACCTCCTTGCGACGACTCTACGCCCGCGACCCCGACACACTCTACCCGGGCCACGGACCGCCCATCGAAGACCCGCGCGGGCGAATCGCCGACCTGCTCGCGCACCGACGCGAGCGCGAGCGCAGCATCGAGCGGGCCGTCGGCGAGGGGGCGCGGACGGTCGACGAGATTCTCGACGCCGTCTACGAGAAGGACCTCGGTGACTTCCGGCGACTAGCCGCGCTCACGATCGAGGCACACCTCGACAAACTCGCCGTCGAGGGCCGGGTCGCCTGGGACGGGGAACGGGCGGACCCGACGTAGCGACGCGCGGCCGCGGTCAGCGCGCTTTTCCCGTCGCCGACCGAATCGACGGTATGGAGAGTCTGGAAGTCGAACTCGAACGCGCGCGCGCCCTCGACGTCGGCGAGTTGGCGGACGCCATCGAGTCCATCGGCTTCGAGTGCACGCGGTGTGGGGCCTGCTGTACGGCCGACGAGAAGCCGGGTGGCGACGAGACCGGCGAAGACGGTGCGACGAAAGACCCCCACACGGCGACCGTCTTCCCCGACGAGGTGCGGACGCTACAGGAGGAGACGGGAGAGCCTTGGCGCGACGTCGCACGCCCGATGCCCTTCGGTCTCGACGAGGACGGGTCGGGCGAGACGTTCGAGTGGGCGCTCCAGACCGACGCCTGCGGCGACTGTACCTTCTACGCGGAGGACGAAAGCGGCCGCGGCGAGTGCACCGTCCACGACGAGCGCCCGCTCATCTGTCACACCTACCCGTTCAGCGTCGCGCTCGACGGGACGACACAGCCGATGGGTGAAGCCGTCGACGAGGCGGGCGTCGTCCGCGCCCACGAGTGTGAGGGACTCGGCCGCGACATCTCCCGCGAAGACGCAGAGGAACTCGCCGCGGTGCTGAAGGAGCGAGCGGTCCGCGAGTTGGAGGAGGCCATCGGCGTCCGCGACAACTACGAACCGGTCGCGCACGACGCCGACGAGACCGTCGTCTACGACTCGGAGGGTCCGAAGCACCCCGACGGGACGCCGTACGCGGAGTGACGAGCGTTCGACCGAGCGGTGCGAGGAGACCCGACCGAGGGGAACGCGGGGGTCCGAAGCTATATTACGAATAATTACGTGGGTCGACTCGGAGGTCTACCACCTTGGAAATCTCTGATAAGCTCCTCTGTCTGTTCAACGGCGAAGTCACGGTCGAAGACGACGAGTACGTCGTCGAGATTCCGCGACGCGAGATCGAGTCCGGCTCCATCGAACCCGGCGAGACGTACCGCGTCGCACTCATCGCCCGGGAGGAAACCGACGAGTCGGAGCAGTCGACGAAGAGCACGTCCACCTCGACGTCGGAACCACAACCGCCGGTCGAGGAAGGCGAGATCCGCTACGTCGAGATCGAGGACATCGGGAAGCAAGGCGACGGCATCGCGCGCGTCGAGCGCGGCTACGTCATCATCGTCCCGGACGCCGAGATCGGCGAACGCGTGAAGATCGAGATCACCGAGGTCAAGTCGAACTTCGCGGTCGGGGAGATCATCGACGAAGAAGCCTGACCCCCGACGCGAACCCGTTTCTCGACACCTTCACACTGCGACGTGTCGCCTCGCCGCTCACGCGACGAGCGCGCGCTCACTCCGTTCGCGCGTACTTCCCCAGGTCGACGTTCTCCGCGACCCCGTCGACGGTCTCGTGTGGCCGGTTCACCACGATGTCGCCGGCGGTCTGCTTCCCGACGCCGGGAATCGCGCTCAACTCGTCCATCGAGGCCTCGTTGAGGTCGAGGGGGTAGGGGACGCCCGTGATGGACCGGTAGCCGTGGTCGGTGACGACGACGTCGATGGCCCGCCCGAGTTCGCGCTCGCCGGGGATGCCGACGAGCAGCGAGTAGCTGCCGAGTTGGCGCCCGAACGTCTTGCCGTCCTCGTGTTTCTCGAGGAAGACGTCCTCCAGCACCGTGCCGGTGGGGACGACGCGCTTCAGCATCGGGTTGTCCACTTCCTCGCGGATCTCCCGCTTGTAGTGTTTGAACTGCTTCTTGTGCTCCTTGGCGATGTCGGCGCCCGTCTCGGCCATCTCCGTCCCCTCGAAGGCCATCACCTGCCGGATGTTGATGCGCCGGAGCATCAGTCCCTCGTCGTAGACGCGCTGGAGGAACTCCTTGTTGTGCTCGTAGGTCTCCGGGCGCTCGCCCTGCAGGCCGTGGACGAGGTTGATGCCGGGCAGGAGTTTCGGCAGTCGATTCGCCGCCCCGTCGCCGAAGGTGGGCGCGTCGTCGGGGTCGTCGCCGGGTCGCCACCCGCCGACCTCGTTGACGATGCGGACCGCTTCCAGACACTCGTCGGCGGTGACGAGGAGGTTGTTCTGCTCCTGGACGACGGGGTCGGCGCTCTCCAGGCCGAACGCGGCGGTGTCGCCGGGCGTGTTGTGCTCGGCGATGACGCGGATGGCCTCCTTCGACTCCTCCGGCCAGTTCACGATGGTGACCGGGTTCATGTTGTCGAGGTGGAGGGTTTCGAGGTCGGGGGCGACCTCCCGAATCCCGCCGTAGAGTTGGCGGAGGGCGTCGGGGTTGGGCGCCTCGCCGTCGCCGCCGTAGGCGAGGATGTCGGCCTGCCGGCCGAGGCGGAAGTGCTTCACGCCGTGGTCGGAGAGGGCGTCGACCTCCGAGACGACCGAGGGCGGCGCGCGGAAGTCCGGGTCGCCGTACATCGGTTCGGTACAGAACGAACAGCGGTAGGCACATCCGCGGGAGGTCTCCATCTCGCAGATGAGGTAGTCGGGGTGGTTGGGGTGCTGTTCGACGACGAAGGCGCCCGCCTCGGCCCAGCGGTCGACCTCGGCGTTGTCGCGGTAGCGGTCCTCGAAGCCTTCGAGGCCGTCGTTCACGAGGTCGTAGGCGGCGGCCTCGACGTCGGCCATCGCGAGGAAGTCGAAGTCGAGGTCCTTGCGCTCCATGTCGGAGGCGCCCTCGTTCTGCTCGCCGACGCCGAAACGGATGGGACCGCCCATCAGCGAGGTCCCCTCGGCGGTCCAGGCGAGTTCTCGTACCTCGTCGGGTTCGGCGGGCGTCCCGCCGACGTACTTGCCGGGGACGGTCATGCCGCCGATGTAGATCAGCAGGTCGGCGTCCGCGACGTCCGCCCACCGACGGCGCTCCTCGCGGAGTTCGTCGATGGTGTGGTAGGTGATCTGCGAGGCGGGCACCCCCGCGTCGACGAGCGCGCCGGCCGTGTACCGTGGGTACGTCGAGATGTACGGCGGCACGCCGAAGTGCGCCGGCTCGTCGACGTAGCCGTCCACGAGCGTCACGTCGAGGTCCGCGGGGTCGGTCATGCACACGTGTTGGGCGTGAAGGAGTAAAAACTCGGCTATCGATGCGATGTGCAGCAGTCGAAGCCGGGTACCACCAGTTCAACTCCCGGAGACGACACCTCTCACCCGAGCGCGTCGACGTCGTCGAGGTCGTCGCGACACTCGGCTTCGAGTGCGTCGATACGTTCACAGAGCCGTCGGTACTCGTCCCGCTGGCCGAGCGTGCCGTGGTCCTTGACCGCTTCGAGTGTCCGCTTGAGAGAGCGGAGTCGGAGGTACTCCTGGACCTGCGACGGGTACTCGTCGCGCCGTCGCACCCGGTCGACAGTTTCGACGAGGCGCTCGCGCGACATCGGTTTCGGGAGGTAGGCGTCGCAGTCCGAGTCGACGACGTCGTACCCCGGGTCGACTGCGGTGGCGACGACGACGAGATACTCCCCGTCGGTCTCGCGGACCCGTTCGAGGACCTCGCGTCCGGACAGGCCGGGCATCATCCGGTCGAGCAGAATCACGTCGACGTCGTCCCGGAGCGTGTCGAGTGCGGTCTCGCCGTCGACGGCCGTTCGGACGTCGGCGACGTCGAACAGCCAGAGACGGTAGGTTTCGAGGATCTCCTCGTCGTCGTCGACTGCGAGCACGACCGGATCGGATTCGGAGTCTATCGGGGACATCGGTGGTGAGTGGAGTCGGGAGAGTGGCTACGGTGACTCGGTGGCGTCGTCGGACGCCGGCCGGTTCAGTTCGAGGACGAAGCACGCGCCGCCGAGGTCGCTGTCTTCGACCCGTATCGACCCGCCGTAGGCGTCGACCATCGAGTCGGCGAAGAAGAGACCGAACCCGGATCCACTGTCGCCGCTCGCGCTCGCGCTCGTGACCCCGCGCCGGAAGACGGCGTCGCGCTGGTCTTCCGGAATACCAGGACCGTCGTCCGCGACCTCGATTCGGACGTAGTCGTCCTCGACCGCCGCGCGGACGCGGACCGTCGGCGTCTCCGAGGCGTTGTGCTCGACTGCGTTCCGGAGGAGGTTGTCGAGGACGTCGCCGAACATCTCGTCGGCACGGACCGACACGTCGGGGAGGCGGCCCTCGACAGCCAGGTCGGCCTCGGGGTTCGCCCCGGCGACGGATTCGACGCGCTCCGTGAGCAACGAGATCGAGATTGGCTGTGTCTCCCACTCCTCGCTCGTCAGCGTCTCGAGAGCGACCCGCATCCGGTCGATCTGATCACCGATGTCCGTACTCCGCGAGACGATGGTCTCCGCGAACTCTTCGAGTTGGCCGTCGGTCCGGTCGGCGACGAAGTTCGCCCGGGAGCGAATCACCATCACGCCGTTCTGGACGTCGTGTCTGAGGAGACTGTGGAGGAACTCGAGTTGGTCCGTTCGCTCTTCGAGTTCTCGCTCACGTTGGCTCTTCTCGCGTTCGAGACGTTCGCCGCGCTCTTCGATCAGCCGCTCGCGCTCTTTTTGCTCGCCGATGTCCGTGAGGACGACGTACGTGTGGCGGTTGTCTGTCGGCACGACGCGGAGTTTGAAGAAGCGCTGGGCTCCGTCGACAGTGGTCTGCGCCTCAACGTCCAGTCGTGCGCCCGCACGGACGTACTCGACCGGCGAGAACTCACCGTCGGTCGCGTTCAGTTCGTCCGTCTCGACGTCGACGTCGATCTCGGCGTCGGAGGTTGGTTCGAGTCGGTCGAGGACCTGCCGAGGCGGGTCGTCCGTGAGCGCGTCGAACGTCCGGTTCGTGTTCGTGACGTCGACGCCCTCGGTGGTCGGGCCGAAGGTGACGATAGCGTCGGTCGTGTTCTCGTACAGTGCGGAGAAGTGATTCCGTTGGGTCTGCAGCGTCGCGTAGCGACGGCGGCGCTCGACGTCGCTGATTCCGATGGCGAGTCCCGACACCGCCGCGATGACGACGGCGTTCCCGGCGACGACGAAGGGCTTCACGTCGCCCTGGACGACGAGTTGGATGCCGAGCACCCACGCCATCAGGACCGCGCCGACGAGCGTGACCGAGCTAGTCCACTTCGCCGCGCGGAACGTCTCGTCGGCGTCCCAGTCACGCCGCGAGAGCAGGACGACACCAGCGAGGAAGACGACGGCGAGAGCCACGGGGAGGGCGTTCTCGGCGAGCGTCGAGGAAACCGACTTGTACGGCGGGACGGCGACGTCCGACCAGATATCGTACAGTGGGAGGACGAACGCTCCCGCTCCGAGACCCGCCAGGAGACCGAGTCCGCGCCATCGATCCATCTCTCTTCCCATGGGTACACCTAGCATACGCGCCGGAAAGTCGTAGGGGGTCACGACCACAGAGTGGACGAATCGACTACTCACCGGGAGAACCGTGTTAACACCCAACGTTATGAGTTCCGAGACGATTGTCTACGTATGGACGCAGCCGTACCCGTCGCACCGAGGTCCGAATTCGGAGGGAGTGTTCCTCGCTGCGACGGCGGTGAGCGTGTCGGCCGGGGGGTGGAGCGACCGGACGGCGTCGTGATGGTCGTCGACGACGAGGAACTCACCGAGACGGTACAGTTGTGGCTCGAACCCCACTGGGACGTCGTTCTCGCACACGACGGCGACGAGGCGGTCGAGGAGTACGGCCCCCACGTGGACGTCGTGTTGCTGGACCGCCGGATGCCGACCGTGTCCGGTTCCACGGCGTTACAGCGGATCCGGAGCCAGGATGGCGAGGCCCGCGTCGCCATGATGACCGCCGTCGAACCCGACTTCGACATAGCGGACATGGAGTTCGACATGTACGTCCGGAAGCCAGTCTCGCAGAACGAACTCGTCGAATCCGTCACCGAACTCCTCCGCCGGACTCTGTACATCCGGGAGGTCCGGGCGCTGTTCTCGCTCGGCGCGAAACTCGGCGCCCTCCAAGAACAGTACCCAGCCGACGATCTCACCGAAGACGAGCGCTACCAGAGTCTGCGAGGAGAGTTCGAACGACTCGAGTCGAAGGCGGCAGACCGACTCGAACACCTCGACACCGACGACCTGGAGGAGCGCATCGTCGAGACCAGTTCGACACGCGACTGGCGCTGACAGTCGACGCTCGGTGACACGATCCCACGAGGGCCACAAGCCGTTAGCCGTCGCTCCGTGAATCCCGAGACGTGAACGAGGACGTCTGCGAGGCCATCGAGACCCAGCACGTGCTCGCCTTCGAGTACGGTCACGAAGAAACGGACGAAGGACCGGGTGGCTGTCGCGTCGTCGAACCACACGTCTACGGCGAGACGGCGGACGGCGAGGAGTTGCTCCGTGGCTACCAGACCGGTGGCTACAGCGCGTCCAGGGAACCCGTCGGGTGGAAACTCTTCGACGTCGCGGAGATCGAGGATCTCGTCGTCACCACGGAGTCGTTCGACGGGCCGCGTCCCGAGTACGAGCCGGAAGACCCCGCCGTCGAGGACGTGTACTGCCGGCTCTAGATGTAGACGTACCCCTCGACCGCGTCGTACTCGACGTCCAGTGGATCGTCGGTGACGGCGTTGTCGTAGGCCGCGTACGCCGCGAGAATCGCGTCGAGAGCGTCGCCGCCGCTGTTCTCGACGACCGTCTCGCGCAGCGACTCGCGGTCCGCGTACTCGACGCCGGTACAGCGTTCGAGTCCGTCGAAGTTGCGCCCACGGCGTCGCGCCCCGCGGTCCGAGGACTCCTTGTACCCCTCGGCGAACAGCGCGAACTGTTCGAGGACCGCCGTCGGGTACACTTCGAGGAGCGTTCGCTTCGCACCGGTGTCGTGCATCGGGAGGACGGAGACGTCGTCCAAGAGCGGTTCGAGGACGTCGCGGACGGCGTAGAACGTCTGTTTGTGGACGCGGATGTCGTAGGGACAGAGTCCGCCGACTCGCTCGTCGGCGTCCCGTCGGCGGTTCTCGCCGTCGGTGCGCTCCAGACACGTCTCGCGGAACTCCTCGGGGTCGTCGAAGCGGTCGTCGAAGCCGCGGACGAACGCCTCCCACGAGTCGGCGTCGACGAGCTCGCCGGGGAGCGAGAAGGGCGCGTCGAGTCCGACTGTCGTGGGTCCGCCGTCGCGGAGGAAGTCGACGAGCGCCTCGTGTGTCGCCTCGCGGTCGGTCGTCCCGAAGAGGTCCGCCGCCGAGCGACAGCGCTGGACGTGGAGTTCACCGTCCTCGACCGTGCCGCTCGCGATCCAGACCTTCCGACCGGCGTCACTCGCCCCGCTGAAGTCGATGCCGTGGACGTCGTGTGCGGACGCGTCGGGCGCAGCCATCACCCGAAGCACTCACGGCTTCCCTAAAACTCCACTCCCCGACGGTGTACACAGGTGGACGCTTCCCCCTCCGAAAACGGTTTCCCGAGGCCACCTGTATCCTCGCGTATGCCCAAGACGGAGGAGCTCAAGTGCACTTCGGAGAACTGCGAACTCGACATGTTCGAGAACCACTACACCTACGACGTCGCCGAGGACCTCTCCGTCTCGGACCTGCAGTGTCCGCTCTGCGGCGGGACGTCGTGTCTCGAACGTATCGAGGTCTGAACTCGACCTACGCTTCGAGGGCGACGAAGTCGACGTCGTGTTCTCGCACGTAGTCGGCGAACTCCTCGACGATGTCGTCGAGGACCGGGAAGATACCGCGCTCGAACGACGCGACGACGATGAGGTCCTCGACGAACCCGGTGAAGAGAATCTTCGCGTCGGCGACCTTGATGATCTGGTTGACGTTCTCCGCGTCCATCATCTCCTCGTAGGACTCCTTCGCGAGCAGTTCGTCGTACTCCGAGAGCACCTCCCGTTGGCGCGCCGCGTTCCACTCGAGGTCGTCGCGGACGTGTAACGGCTCGAACTTGCCCGTCTCGGCCGGCGCTGCCGCGAAGTAGCGAACACGCTCTCCCGCGTTGTCGACCGTGATTCGGCACATGTCGCGTGCAACGTCCATACGCCGTCTCGGGCGCTCTCCTACAATAATCCACTGGGCAGACCCCTGCAACGTTCACGACTGTGGGCGGTCGGTCCGGGTGTCGAAGCGCCGTGGGTCGAAGGGTGAGATCGGTTCGGCGTCGCCGAGGACGAGGTCGGCCACGTGCTCGCCGATCGCGGGCGCGCGCATGAAGCCGTGTCCCTCCCACCCGGCGGCGACGTACCACCCCGGTGCGACCGACCCGACTGGCCCGAGCAGCGGGTCGTGGTCGGGCGTCGACGTGCACAGGCCCGCCCACGCCTCCTCGACGTCGGGCGTGAAGTTGACGAGGCGGTCTGCGAGTCGCTCGCGAGTCGCGTCGACGAAGTCGTCGTCGGCCGTCTCGTCCCAGTCGACGGGCGAGACGTCTCGCTCAACCCCGTCGCCGGCGAGGATGCCCCGCGGGTGCGGGCGAAAGTAGAACTCGTCGGTAGCGTCGTAGACGACCGGCGTGGCGGGACCACGGGTCCGCAACACCTGCGCCCGGTAGACGGACAGCGGGAGGGAGACCCCCGCCCCGGCGAGGAGCCGTTTCGTGTGTGCGCCCGCGGCGACCACCACCGCGTCGTAGGACTCGCCGTTCACACGCGGACCGTCGGTGGAACCGGAGTCGGAGTCGAGGGCGAGGTCTGCGGACGTCCCCGTTCGAAGGTCGACGCCGGCCGTGCGAGCCTTCGACGCCAGCAGGTCGACGTACGCCGCAGGGTCGGCCGTGCCGGCGGTCCGCGCGACCGCGGCGACCTCGACGTCGTCGGTCCGGAGTGCGGGGTACGCCGCCCGGAGTTCGGCCGCGTCGAGCGTCTCGACGTCGCGGTCGTGGTGGCGCATCCGCGACACCTGCTCGCGAATCGCGTCGGCGTCGGCCGCGTCCGTCGCGAACCAGACGTACGACACCTCGTCGAACCGGAAGTCGCCCTCGCCCGAGAAGTCGCGGAAGCGTTCGACCGCTCGCTCGGCGATGCCGACGTCCACGTCCTCGGCGAAGGCGTCGTAGACGATTCCCGCCGCCCGGTTCGTACTGCCGCTCCCGAGTTCGTCTCGTTCGTAGAGCGTGACGTCGACGCCCGCGTCCGCGAGGTCGAACGCGGCCGTGAGTCCGACGGCGCCACCACCGACGACGGCCACCCGCTCGACCGACGAGTCAGTCATCGCTGGACGAGACGGGAGACTCGCCCTTAGTTGTCGGTGGGTCACCCCGAATCGTACCGACCGGCGGTCGAAACTGGACGGCCGGAAAACCGACTGGAGACGGCACGTTCGCTTCACTTTCACTTTCACCGCGCGCATGGCCGAGCTACAAGTACGACTCGCGTCAGTGTACGAGTATGAACACGAACATCGGCTTCGAGCGAGGGAACGGGAACGAACTCGACCGGCCGGGGACGAAGATGGAGGTCTCGGAGATGCCGCTGGAGCGGGCGTTGGCGTGTGTCGAGGACCGGGCGGGTGACGCCCACTTCGAGCGGACCGTCGGGCGGACCTACCTCGTCACCGACGACTAGTCGAGGAACGCCTCGACGCCGCGGGCGGGGTAGCCGACGACCGTGTCGACGCCGGCCTCGCGGAGCGTGGCGACGTGCTCCTGGACGGACCCGACGTCGCCGACGAGCGCGTAGTCGCGGACGGCCCGCGAGAGAACTTCGCGAGCGCGCCCGGTCGCGGTGCCGTCGGTCGGCGCGTCGTCGGGGAGCGCCTCGCGAACGGGCCGACGGCGGGCGGCGTACGCCCCGACGGAGTCGAGGACGGTGTCCTCGTCGTCCGTGAGGACGGTCGGCGCGTAGACGGCCACCTCGCCCTCGAACCCGGCCGCACGCATCGCGCGGACGTCGCGGGCGGTGGTCCCGGAGAGGAGTTCGAACTGTGTGGCCCCCGTCGCGAGGGCGATGCGCTCGATGCCTTCGGTCCCGACCCAGGCGTCGTCGGCTGTCTCGACCGCCTCGCCGAACCGGGGGGCGACGGCCCGTTCGCCCTCCTCGGGCGAGAGGTAGGCGCCGTGGCCCGCGACGAGGACGCGCTTGGCGTCGTCGGGGAGCGCGCGGACGACCGAGTCGTCACCCAGGGGGTCGAAGCCGTCGGCGCGGACGGGCGTCGTCACGCGGAGGGTCTTCTCGGCGCCGAGCAGCGCCAGCAGGTCGTTGTCGGGGAAGTGCTCGTGACCCTCGTAGTCGACGACGACCGTCTCGACGGGGAGTTCGAGCGCCTTCGAGACGTCGCACTCGGCCGGTTTGAGCGCGACGGCGTCGAGGTCGGCCGCGCGGAGGCCCCGTTCGGCGGCGTCGCTAGTCAACATGCGGTATCACCACGGGAGAACACGGAGGAGTGGGTCTCAGTGCAGCGGCGGAACGCGATCCATCGTCTGTGCGACCATGTACGGTGTCGATACAGGAGCGGCCGGCAAAAGCGTTCCGTTCGGAACGACGCCGGTCAGCGCATCTGCTCGCGACACTCGTCGATGAACCGCGTGAGGTTCCGGCCGACCTCGCGGTCCATCGCGAGGAAGACGACGTCGCCCGCCCCCTCGTGGAACTGGAGGATGAACCCCTCCTCGAGCGAGTGGAGACTCGACTTCGGCCGACCCATCTCGTCGAGTCGGCTCAGGTCGTCGTTGATCCCGCGCGAGACGCTCGCGAACCGCTCGACGCGCTCGGGCGGGTACTGTTTCGCCACGTCGTCGCGGACGTAGACGACGTCGATCTCGCCGCTCGTGTGGTAGCCGACGGCGCGGACGGCGTCGCCGACGCGCTCGCGGACGAACTCGGCCAGTCGTTCGGCCTGTACTTCCATACGCTGTCCGTCCAGTCGACGGTACAAAAATCCCGTCACCGTCTTCGAGTGGGTCGACGGCGAGTCGCTAGTCGATGACCCAGTCGACGCGCTCCGGGGGTTCCCAGTCGAGCGCGAGTTGGAGGAACTGCACGAGGATGCGACCGGTCGCGCCCCACACGGTGTAGCCGTCGACGTGGAAGAAGTGGACGAGCGACTCGCCGTAGCGGGGGTGTTCGCGGCGCTCGACCTCGTAGTTGTCGTGGTCGGCGAGGCCGTCGACCGGGAGGACGGCGATTTCGTCGACCTCGTACTCGTCGGGGGTGTACTGTCGGTCCGGGATGTGGCCGACGTAGGGTGTGACCGCGTAGCCCGAGGTCGTGCTGATGTCGTCGAGTCGACCGACGAGGTCCACCTCGTGTGGGTGGAGCGAGATCTCCTCTTCGGCCTCGCGGAGGGCCGTCGCTTCGAGGTCGGCGTCGCTGGGTTCGCGGCCGCCGCCCGGGAACCCCATCTGGCCGGGGTGCTCGCCGAGGTGGGAGGCGCGCTTGATGAACAGGAGGTGGGGGTCGCCACCGCGTTCGACGATGGGAACGAGCACCGCGGCGTCCCGCTCTTCGTCGACGACGGGGACCGGGTCGTGGGCGGCGACGCGGTCGAGGTCCATGTGGGGAGGGTAGCGACGGACGGACTTAACTATCGAGGTGTGACTGCAGGCGCTCGCGCAGGTCGTCGGCCTCGACCGGTGCCCACGTCTCGGCGTCGTAGGTCACGTCGAGGAGGTACTCGACGCGCGACTCGTCGGGGTCGGTGCCGATTTCGGCGGCGAGTCGGGCGCGGAACGCCGCGGCGCGGTCCTCGCGCGGGACGCGACGACGCTCGACGTCGAGGATGTGGGGGAGGTCCTCGCCGTCGTCGGGTACCGTCGGGAACGCGACGGGGCCGGGGACGAGGAGTTCGCGGTCGTCGGCGGCCGCGTACTCGTCGGTCTCGACGCCGACGAGGTAGTAGTCCTCACGGGCCTCCTCGATGAGTCGGTCGACGGCCGACTCGTCGACGTCCGCGCCGCGGCGGAAGGCGAGTTCCGTGAGCGCCCTCGCGAGTTCGTCGCGGGTCAGTCCGCCGAAGAGGTCGACGACGCCCGCGAGTTCGTCCTTCGTTCGGTCCATACCCGCCGAAGGGGGGCCAAACACATCAGGTTGGCCCCTCGCCGCCGGCCGGCGACACGACCGACGGGTCGACGCCGAGCGACTCCAGGTCGGACGCGGCGGATGCCCGCACGTCTACGGGGTCGATGGGAGCGTCGCGCCACGCGGGGAGCCTGGTGTCCTCGCCCGGCGGGGCGACGGCGTCGGCGTAGGTGTGGACCTGCTCGCGCTCGGCGGCGACGTCGTGGTCGAAGCCGTTGAACGCCGCGTCGTCGGCGTACTGCCGGACGAACCGCTCGCCCGTCTCGACGTACCTGGCGGCGAGGGTGTCGTAGTCGGGGTCGACACCCGCCGCCTCCACACCCCGCAACAACTCTCGCCCGACGCCCTCGCTCATGTCCGAGAGACCGGTGGGACCGGAGACGGCCCGGTGGTCGTGTTCGTAGCGCCCGAGGTCGACCTGCGCGGTGGCGTCGAAGCCCGCGAGGTCGAACGTCTGGCCGAGGATGCCGACCTCGACGCCCCACTTCCGGGGGACGCGCAACGAGCGGGCGACGTCCGTCGTCATCGCGGATTCGCCGGCGAGGGCGTAGCGGAACGCACCGAGGTACTCCAGCACGTCGGCGTGGTGCTCGCGGCGGAGCGTCTCGACGAGCGGTTCGTAGAAGAGCCGGAAGAGCCGCCCGTAGAGGCGGCGGTTCTCCACCCGCGCGTAGTAGCCCTTCACGAAGTCGTACCCCTCACAGAGTGGGAAGAGGAGTTTCGGGACGTCGCGGCGGGAGTAGGTCTTCGTGTCGGCGTCGTGGAGGACGACGTATTCGCGGTCGTGACCCCGCTCGCCGGCGGTCGCGAGGCCGAGCGCGAGCCACGCGTCGCGGCCCTTCCCCGTGGTGCCGGCGAGGTCGTGTTCGGCGAGGAGCGCGTCGACGTTCGGCCCGTTACACCAGAGGACCGAGAGCGGCAGGTCGAACGACTGCAGCCACTCGACGAACGCGGGGACCTTCTCGGCGGGCGCGCGGAGCGGGACGAGTACCTCGCCGGGACCGACCGCCGCGAGTTCCGAGAGGACGCCCTCCGCCGCGAGTCCGGCGTACTCCCGCTCGGTCATCGGGACGACCACGGTGGCCCGTTCGACGGGCGCGTCGGGCGTCGCCTCGCCGTAGTCGTGGAGCGTCGCGATGCGCTCCTGCGTGTAGTCCATACGTTCGCTGATGGGCCGACGAGGAACACGTTTTCGTTCCCGGCACCGCGGTCCCCGTCTCTCCCGCGACTACCCTACCGCGCCGCGTGGGGGAGCCAGCCGAGTCGGTAGGCGACGTAGAGGAGCGTCACGAGGACGGCGAGACCGCCCGCGAGCGTCTGGAAGATGGTGTTGTAGGCGAACCCCGCGTCGACGAACCACCCCACGGCCGCGCTGCCGTTAGCCTGCATGACCATCATCGACCCGCTGTAGACGGCGTAGGCCGACCCTCGGTCTTCGTCCGGGAGCGACCCGAGGAGGAAGGTGTCCATCGTCGGGAAGAGACTGTGGATGACGAATCCCGTCGCCACGGAGACCGCGACGATGGGGAGGAAGCCACTGGACAGGGTGAGGGAGAACAGACAGACCGCGAACGCCCCGAGGATGGTGAGGAGGAGTCGGAGCGTCGGGAGGCGGTCGGCGAGTTTCCCGGCGTACCAGAAGGCGGGGACGCCGGCGGCGAAGACGACGGTGAGGAGGGTCTGCGCGGTCGCGCCGTCGACGCCCTTCGTCGCGGTGAGGTACTTCACGTAGAAGTTGAACACGCCCTGCCAGACGAAGCCGGTGAGCCCCATAATGACGACGCCGGTGAGGACGATGGGCCACTGGTTGCGCGCCGCGCGGAGGAGGTGGCGGTCGGCGGCGCCGGCCTGTGGCATCTCGGCACGTTTCGACGTGTGGAAGAAGGCGAGCGCCGAGACGATCGCGGCCGTCCCGAGTCCGTAGAAGACGAGTCGCCACGAGGCCTGGGCGAGGACTGCCACCACCAGGAGCGGCGCGACGACCGCCGCGAGTTGCGAGGCGGTCCCGTGGATGCCGAGGACGCGGCCGACCCGGTCGGGGAACAGTTCGCTCACCAGCGGGTTGGCCGCGATGAAGTAGACGCCACTGGCGATTCCGACCAGGAACGCGCCGACGAGCACCGTGTTCACGGAGTTGGCCTGCGCCATGAGGAAGGCGGCGAGGGCGAGGAAGAGACCGGTCCCGAGGACGACCCGTTCGCGCGGGAAGCGGGTCAGGAGGTAGCCGGCGGGGAGCCGTGGGGCCGCGCTGCCGAGCCACGCCGCCGTCGCGATGAACCCGGCTGTCGCCGCCGACGCGTCGAAGGCGGTCGTGAACACGTCGGCACCGATGAGCGGTGCGAACGTGACGCGCCCGAAGTTGACGAGGAAGACGAGTCCGCACAGTGACCCGAACACGCGGATACGGGCGTCGTCGCTACGAGGGGCGTTCGCTGCGGAGGACACTACCACGCCGTACGAGTGGGGCAACCGTCAATCCTTGTGGTTCGCGGGCGGGGCTCGACGGCTCGACCGACGTCCGCAGTCGGGCGATTTATGTGAGGAAAGTAAAAATACGGCGTCGATGACGTCTACGACGATTCGGGGAACGATACGGGGGATGGCACGGCGGGCGAATCCGGCGTTCGCGGTCGCGGTCGTGGTGGTCCCGCTCGCGGCGCTCGGCTACGCGGTGACCGTCGGGTCGCTCAGGACACACACGTACGTCCACGTCATGACCGGCCTCCTGTGGACCGGCATCGACATCTTCATCGGCGGCGTGCTCGGGCCGGTTCTGGGCGGCGCGGACGAAGAGACGAGTGCGGACGTGTTCGAGCGACTCACGCCGAAGACAGCTTTCCTCCTGCCGGCACTGGCGGTGACCACCATCGCGGCGGGACTCACCCTCGCGATGCGGATGGGGCTGTTCCCACACGCGGAACCGTGGCTCGCGCTGTTCACCGCGGTCAACCTGGTTCCGGTGCTCGTACTCCTCGGGTGGCGGCTGAACACCTGGACGGACTGGCGGTGGCAACTCCCGTTCGCGGTGGCGACGGTTGGCTCGTTAGCGTGGGTCGGGCTGACGGTCGGACGACTGCAGATGACGACACCCGCCGTCGTCGCCGCACTCGCCGTCGTCACGCTCCTGTCGGTCCAGGGCTTCGGCTTCCTGCTCCCCGGCGAGATCCGGATGTACAAAGAGATGGTGTCGGAACGACCCGACCCCGCGGTCATCGCCGCGATCGGTCAGCAGAACGCCAAACTCGGCGGCGTTCAGGGGTTCTTCCAGCTCGTCCTCGTCGCCATCATGGTGTCCCTACGGTACGGTGGGTTCTGAGTGGCGACGGGGAGCGTTACTCGATGGCGACGATCTCGACGTCGAAGACGAGCGTCTCGCCGGCGAGTTCGTGGTTGAAGTCGACGGTGACGGAGTCCTCGGTGACCTCGGTCACGCGACCGACGCCGGCCTGCGGGGACTGGATACGCATGCCTTCCTCGGGCGTCGCGCCCTGGAGCATCTCCTCGAACTGCTCGCGTTCGAACTCCTGGGTCTGGCTCTCGTCGTACTCGCCGTAGGCCTTCTCGGGCGGAATCTCGATAGAGTCCTCGCTGCCGACCTCCATCCCGACGAGCGCCTCGTCGAGGCCCTCGATGACCTCGCCAGCGCCGACCGTCACTTCGAGCGGTTCGTACTCGCGTTCGGGCTGGGCCTCCGCGAGCCCTTCCTCCTCGGCGACGTCCTCGCGGGAGGTGTCGAAGACCTCTCCCTCGGGCAGTCGACCGACGTACTCCAGTGAAACCGTATCCTCGGTGGTGATAGCCATAGTCGTGAGTAGGGAGCCAGTCGGATAAACGATGGCATCGCGCACCAGCGAGACCGGGGTCACCGACTGCGACGGCGTGCCACGCCCACACTCACGTCCGCCTTCGCGGTCGTCAGACCTTTGCCGGACCCGCGAGCAGACACGAGACGACCATGCGTACCCTCCAGGCTATCGCGCTCGCAGCCATACTCGTACTCTCGGGATGTGCCGGCATCGGCGGCCCGAGTGCGCCAGTGCAGACGACCGAGACGACGCAAGCGCCGCCGCCGAGTCAGCTCCCGGGCGTCACCGAGAAGGGCGTCACCGACCCCGCGGAACTCCTCTCGACACACGCGGAAGTGCTCCAGCGGAGTTCCTACACGCTCCAGAGTAACGTGACCGAGACGTACGCGAACGGAACGCTCTACGCGTCCCGGACGGAGTCGACGACCTACGGCAGCAGTGACACGCACTTCACGTCGCACATCACGGCGAAGGGACCGGGGACGCCGTTCCTCGGCACGCCCGCCGGTGAGGTCGCCTACTGGTCCAACGAGAGCGTCATCCTCCGCGCGACCGAACCCGGTGCCGACGGCGAGACGAACTACGCGCGTCTCTCGCAACCGCCGGAACTCCCCCACGAGGACTACTACGAGCGTCTCTACGTGATCTTCTCCTCGATGGAGACGAAACTCGCGGGCACGACGACCGGGCCGAACGGACAGACGCTCCACGTCGTCGAGTCGACGACCGTCCAGTACCCCAACCAACTCGCCCCGACCGAGAAGTACGGGAACGTCTCCAACGTCTCCTTCACCGCCAGAATCGCCTCGAACGGCGTCGTCCGCTCCTACGAACTCACCTACACGGTGACGCTCGACGGGAAGCGGTTGACCGTCCACGAGTCGATGCAGATCTCGAAGGTCGGCGACGCGACGGTCGACCGGCCGTCGTGGGTCGACACGGCGCTCGAAAAGACGTCCTGACGGTTCGGACTGGGCGAAAATCAGACGAGACGGTACTTTCTTCTCCACGCTTCGATTCCGACCCGTAGCGTGGCGGTCTCGCGAGCGAAGTCACGGCGAGTCGACGCGACGCTCACCTCAGAGCATGCGCGTCCGGTCGTCGCTCGTGAGTCGGTCGAGGAGTGCGACGCCGACGGCGAACAGAACGAGTGTGAAGACGTTCTTGTAGGACATACAGTTTCACCTACGCTTCGGGAGAAAGTAAAGGGCCGGCCGCACCACGAGCGAGATTCAGCCGACGAGTCCCATCCGCTCGAAACACTGCGGGCAGTGGATGTTCGTCTGTCCGTACGAAGACGTCTTGTCGAGTTGGTCGTAGGCCCACGTTCGTCCGCACCCACGACACTGGGCCCGGATGGCACTCACCATCGGTCGTGTGTACTGCGCCCTAGAGTATAAACGACGTGTCCGCGGCACGGCCTGCAGCAGTCCGGGGTCGACGCCGTCGACGACTCCGTGAGCGGTAGCCTTTTGCCGCCGACTGGCGAAAAAGCGTGCAATGGGTCTCAAGTGCTCCCTGCTCGGCCACGACTACGGTGACGTCGAGGTCGAACGAAGCCGCGAGGAGCAAGGAAACGAGGTCGTCGAGACGGTCCGCGAAGTGAAACACTGCGAACGCTGTGGTGCCGAGTCGGTCGTCAGTGAGAACACCGAGGTCCGGACTGCCGTCGACGCCGAGACGGTCGGACTCGACGCGGACACCGAAGACACGGGCACGGCGGACGCCGACGACGGCGCGGACGGGTCCGCGGGCGAACGCGACCTCGTCTCGGCCGTCTCCCACGTCGGCGACGAGACGGGCGGGGAGGGCGACGAGTCGGAACCCGAACCGACGACCGAGCAGTCGACACAGCACGAGAGTCGATTCGACGACGTGACGGCCGGCGACGCCGCCGACCACCCGCGCGTCGGCGACGACGATGGGTTCGAAGCCGCCACCGACGCGACGGAAGACGACGCCATCATCCTCGACGAGGAGGGCGAGGAACCGGACGCCCCCGACCGCCAGCCGGGGCAGTGGCCCGCGGCCGACGACACTCGACAGGAGGAACGCGACACCGAAGTGCTCCAGACCGGAGCCGAGGGCGGACTCGAGTCGACGAGCGACACCGAGGACACCCCGGACGAAGCAGACGCCGACGACGGTGAAGACGCGGACGACACCGAGGACACCGCGCCTTCGTGGCCGACTCCCGAAGGTGACGACGAGGGGTTCGCCGCCGAACCCGGGGGCTCGACGTCGGACGCCGAGGTCAGTGCCGGGCAACCGTCTCCTTCCGAGGCGGACGAACCAA
Source organism: Halospeciosus flavus (assembly GCF_029814175.1). GTDB lineage: Archaea > Halobacteriota > Halobacteria > Halobacteriales > Halobacteriaceae > Halospeciosus > Halospeciosus flavus. Next base: position 1,983,214 of record NZ_CP122312.1, read on the forward strand.
CGGTCGAAGACGGCTTCGACGCCGAGTTCATCGACGACACCGGCACCACCGACGAGGCAGAGAGCACGGCCGAGGAGGGCCTCACCTGTCCGGCGTGTGGCTTCGACGCCGGACCGTCGCCCTCTCTCCGCCAGGGAGACATCTGTCCCGAGTGCCACCGTGGCTACCTGCACGACCCGACTTCGGAGTGACGCGAAGGTGTTTTACTCGCGCATCCTCTTCTGAGAAGCATGAAGCAGTACAAGATGCGACGGGGCGAGCACCTCGAAGACCGCGTTCCCGACATGAAGGCGAAGATCGAGGAGTACTTCGGTGAAGTGACCGGGACCGAAGAGTACGACGGCCACGAACTCTACGTCGTCGACGACCCGGACAACCCGGTCTTCGAGCGCATCATCGCCGGGACGGCCGAGTACGGTTCGAAGAAGGACAAACTCGCCGTCGAGTTCGTCGAGCGCGACGCCGCCGAGGTCATCGCCGACGGTCACGTCGACGCCGCCGAGGACGCCGTGAGTGCGAAGAACGACTTCCTCAAGGAAGTCACCGGCCGCGACGCGAAGTCTCGCCGCGAGTCCCTCAAGCGCCAGGTCGAGGACGACGCCGAGACCCCCGACGGCGTCTCGGAGTAACGGCTCCTCCACGCGACCCCCGATTTCTCTCGGTTTTCGGCCGTCGAGCGACGGCGTCGTCGCTCGCCTGCCCGAGATTCCCGTTGTGGGTTGTGCCTCCCCGTTCGCGTTCTCCAAGGTTCTCGCTGCTCGCGTGTCGTCGCATTCGCTCCTCCCACTCGCTATTTCGAGATTCTCGCTCATTTCGTTCGCTCCGAATCTCGCTGCTCGCGTGTCGTCGCATTCGCTCCTCCCGCTCGCAATTCCGAGATTCTCACTCGCTCCCTTCGCTCGCTCGTTCCGAATCTCGTTTTGCTCCGTCTGACGTAACAACTAATGAGACGGACCGTGTGACGTGTACCTATGGGATTCATGGATAAGATCCTCGGCGGCCGCGGTGGCTCGACCGAGGACTACGTCGAACTCGACGTCGAGGACTTCGACACGACGTCGGCCGAGGCGAACATGCAGGTCCACATCGCCGAGATCGACGGCCAAGAAGACGTCATCGCCATCAAGGACGCCGTCTACGACGGCGACATCGTCATCGCGGACATCACTCGGCTCCGGACACAGGACAGGACCGTCGAACACGTCACCGACGAACTCCGGCAGGTCGCCCGCGAGGTCGACGGCGACATCATCCAGAAGGGCGACGACCAGATCATCATCGTCCCGACGGGTGTCGCCATCTCCCGGGAGAAGTTGAACCGGTAATACGGCTCCGCGGACTTTTAGCGTCGACTCGCCTTTCTCTCGACTGTGACCTTCAGCATCTGCGTCCGCGAACCGTACACGGACGACGAGGGCGACGAACAGACCCGCTTCGGCGTCGCCGTCACGACCCGCCTCCCCGCCGTCGGGACGCTCTGTCCGTTCGCGAGCGAACACGGCGCCGTCGCGACACAGAGTCTCGTCAACGTCGAACTCGGCCGGAAGGGTATCGAGTACCTCGAAGACGGGCTCGCCGTCGAGGACGCCCTGGAAGCACTCCTCAACGCCGACGAAGAGGCCGAACAGCGCCAACTCCACGGCGTCGGTGCCGAGGGGGCGTTCACCTACTCGGGCGAGGAGTGTCGCGGCTGGTACGGCCACACCGAGGGCGAGAACTACACCGTCGCGGGGAACCTGCTCACCGGCGAGTCCGTCGTCGAGGCGACGGCCGAGACCTACGAAGACGGGTGGGAGACAGCACGCGACGCCGAGAACCCCGACCCGCTCGTGAAACGACTCGTCGACGCGCTCGGGGCGGGCCACGCCGAGGGGGGCGACAAACGCGAAGACCTCGAAGTACAGAGCGCGGCCGTCGTCGTCGCCTCCACCGAAGAGCGCGAACGCGACCACTACTACAACGACCTGCGCGTCGACGCGACGCGCTCGCCCGTGAAGGACCTCCGAGAGACCTACCGACTGGCCGTCGAGGGCGAAGAAGCGGCACTGGAGAAGTACGCAGAAGAACTCGACGAGTGACCACGCGGTTCGACGCCATCCTCGTCCCGAGGGGACGGAGAGTCCCCGCTCGCTACGCGTCGTTCATCCGCCGGACGCGCGTCTCACCGCACCGCGTGCGCTCGGCGACGCGGTAGGGTTCACGCGAGAACGCCCGGTTCTCCGATCGCTCACTCTCGGTTCGAAGTTCGATTCCGACCTCGTGTGGCGTCTCGGAGCCACAACTCGGGCACGTTTCGACGTGTTCCGAGGGGGACGCTCGACGTTGCGTCATGCGAGCAACGAGAGTACACCGCCGCTCCCCTTAACACCGCGACAGGTCGTCGCGGTCGGCAGTCAGGGTTCGAACTCGTAGAGTTCGTCGCCGACGTAGTGGAGCGACTCGACGACCCGACCGGAGTCGCCGCCCATCTCCTCACCATCGACGAGCGCGCGGCCGATAGCCAGCGACTTACCGTGGGTCTCTTCCTGGATCACGACCAGGTCGCCCTCGTCGATGCTGTCGTCGGCCTCGACGATACCCGGCCGCATGACGTCGGCACCGCCGCTGACGAACTCGATGGCGCCCGCGTCGACCGTGACGACGTTCTTCTCGGGCGGGTACGCGTTGGCGCCACGCACCGTGAGAAACGGTTCGTCGTCGACGTACCAGACGAGTGGCTCCCCGTCGACGAGGACGATGTCGTAGTCGGTGTCCGCGAGTTCCGCGAGTTCGAAGGTGTCGGCGTCGATGGTGACCCCGACCGTCTCTTCGAGGTTCTCGTTGAGTTCGTCCACCGCGTCGCTTCGGAGGTGGTGGCGCGAAGAGATCTCCATAGTCGACCCTCCGGCCGCTCGCCGCTTAAAACGTCCGTTCGGTTCCGGCCGAACGGCTAAGTGACCCGCCGTCGAAGGGCGAGACGAGATGTGGACCCCCGGGAGTGACGCCTCGGTGACGTGCATCGCCTGCGGCGAGGACCTCGACCGCGAGCAGGCCCGGGAGTACGACAAGTACGGCGACCGCTGGGACCGCGACGGGAAGGAGTTCGAGTACCTCTGTAAGTCGTGCTACCGGGGACTCTCGAAGGCCGACCGCGCCGGACTCGAGTCGCTCCTCGTCGACGTCGGCGCGGGGAGTCTCTCGAACGAGGAGTTCCTCCACCGCTACGTCGACGCCGCGCGGACAGAGGGAGATTCCGAGCGAACGAAGTGAGCGAGGGATCTCCGAAACGCGAGCGGGGAGGGACGACCCGCGAGTGACGGCGCGGTGCGGCGCGGTAGAGACGGACGTACGAAGTGAGCGAGGGATCTCCGAAACGCGAGCGGGGAGGGACGACCCGCGAGTGACGGCGCGGTGCGGCGCGGTAGAGACGGACGTACGAAGTGAGCGAGGGATCTCCGAAACGCGAGCGGGGAGGGACGACCCGCGAGTGACGGCGCGGTGCGGCGCGGTAGAGACGGACGTACGAAGTGAGCGAGGGATCTCCGAAACGCGAGCGGGGAGGGACGACCCGCGAGCGACGGCGCGGTGCGGCGCGGTAGAGATGGGCGAACGAAGTGAGCGAGGAATCTCCGAAACGCGAGCGGGGAGGGACGACCCGCGAGTGACGGCGCGGTGCGGCGCGGTAGAGACGGACGTACGAAGTGAGCGTGTCGTCGCTTCGCTCCTCCCGCTCGTCGTTCGGAGACTCTCACGCGCTCACTCCCCTCGCTCGTTCCGGACTACCCTACTCGCGTGTCGTCGCTCCGCTCCTCCCGCTCGTCGTTCGGAGACTCTCACTCGCTCACTCCCCTCGCTCGTTCCGAGTCTCCAACCTTGCGACAGTCCTAACTCCCCCACACACCTAGCCACGTGTATGGCAGACGACGCTACTTCTCCCGCCGAGGAACCCGCCGCCGAACACGGCGAGGACCAGGAAGGTCCCGTCCGCGTCGGCGAGGACCTCGGTCGGCAGATCGAGAACAAACGCGAGGACCTCTTCGAGAAGTTCGAGATTCGGGACGTCTTCCCCAGCGACGTGATGGCGGAGGCAGAGGAACGAACGACCGACGTCCAACAGGAGATCGAGGACGAGGTCGACGAGCGCGAAGACCTCCGCGAGATGGCGACGTGGACCATCGACCCGGTCGACGCCCAGGACTTCGACGACGCCATCAGCGTCGAGGAGCGCGACGACGAGTACGTCGTCTGGGTCCACATCGCCGACGTCACCCACTACGTCACGCCCGAGACAGCGATGTGGGACGAGGCCGTCTCCCGCGGGAACACGGTCTACCTCCCGGGCTACACTATCCACATGCTCCCGCCGATGCTCGCGGAGACGGTCTGTTCGCTGGTCCCCAACGAGGACCGCCTCGCCCACACCGTCGAGATGCACCTCGACAAGGAGACGCTCTCCTACGAGGACATCGACATCTACAAATCCGTCATCCAGTCCGACGAACGCCTCACCTACAAGCAGGCCGAGGAGCGTCTCGACGACCCCGAGGCACCCCTCCACGACGAACTCGTCCTCGTCCACTCACTGGCCGACCGGATGCACGAGAACCGCAAGGAAGAGGGGTCGCTCGTCCTCAACCCCAGCCGTGACCGCGCGCACACCATCATCGAGGAGTGCATGCTGAAGGCCAACAAGGCTGTCACGCACGAACTCATGTGGTCCCGTGGTGTCGAGGCCGTCTACCGCGTCCACCCCCAGCCCTCGCCCGACGAGTGGGACGAGGCGCTCCGCGAGATCCAAGAACTCGACGGCGTCTCCATCCCCGGCGCCTCCTGGGACGACCCGCGGAAGGCCGTCAACGCGACGCTCGAACAGGCGCCCGAACGCCAACTCGGCAAGATCCAGTGGGCCGTGATGAAGGTGATGCCGCGCGCGAAGTACATGAACGACCCCTTCGGCGGCCACCACGCGCTCAACTTCGAGATCTACGGCCACTTCACCAGTCCCATTCGCCGGATGAGCGACCTGGTGAACCACTGGATCGTCTACCAGAACGACGTCCCGGAGAACCTCGTCGAACTCTGCGACCACGCCAGCGACCAGCAGAAGAAGGCCGAGAACTGCGAACGCGAGTACAAGGACTTCCTCGAGGAGGTCGGCCTCGACGCCGACCAGGTGAAGAACCGCGGGCTCGAAGTCGACGAGACGGTCGACGGGATCGAGTACTGAGCCACACTCCCCACACCACGTCGCCGGACTCGATCTGACGACGCCTCAGTCCTCGTACAACTCTTTTCGCATCACGAGCGAGTCGACGCCGAGGTTCGAGTGTTGGCGTTCGACCGGCTCGAAACCGCGTGACTCGTAGAACGTCCGACCGACGTCGTTGTCCACGAGTACCGACAGTTCCAGGTCGCTCGCGCCCGCCCCGCGGAGCGCCGTCTCGGCGGTGGTGAGCAGCGACGTACCGACGCCCGCTCTCCACTGGTCCGGGAGGAGGTACAACCGCGGGAGTCGGGCCGGACCGTCGCCGTCGTACTCGCCGTGAACGAACCCGACGACTCGCCCTCCGTCAACGTCCGCGCCCGCGTCCGTTCCCCCGGCCGTGGCGTCCTCGGCGACGCGGAAGCAGGTCGCCTCCCGAATCTGCTCGGGCAGGTCGGCTGGGTCGTACCACTCGTCGACGGTCTCCGAGACCGTCTCGGGACCGGCCAGCGAGTCGTAGGTGGCGTGCCAGGAGCGACGGGCTACGTCGCGGACGGCCGGTGCGTCGTCGGGGGTCGCACTCCTGTATCGGACCATATATGACACGTCGTACCACGGTGCCAAAAGTGTGGAGGTGCCGAGGGGTCGTGCGACGGTCCGGCGTCGACGCCGCGCCGGGGAGGAGAACAGTACGACCCCACGAGGATTACTGCTGGTGGGTGAACAGCAGGACGTCGTCGTCGTGGGTCGTCACACAGAGGTCGAGGATCTTCGAGAGTTCGAGACTGTTGTACTCGTCGCGGCACACGACGAGGTCGTCGAACGGGTCGTCGCACGCCGGACAGGCGATACTGACGGTGTTGCGGTACGTCTTGACGCCACCCGCCTCTTCGTAGGGAGTCAGCGAGGAGACGAGCTCGTCGAATTCGTCGTCGTCCATCGTCGTCTCGGGAGATGGTGATACGTCGTGATAGCTCTAGGGGTCGGGGACCCGACGTCGCCGACAGTCGTCGCGTTCGATGGAGTCCGAAAATCGGCCTGCAGTCGCTACGGACGGCGGGCGATGGACTTGCGGGGGTCACGCGAGCGTGAGCGAGTGTGACTACGCGAGGGAACGACCGAACGAAGAGAGGGAGTGGACTCGCGGGGATTTGAACCCCGGGCCTCTTCCTTGCGAAGGAAGCGATCTGCCACTGATCTACGAGCCCTCGTACGCATTCCCCAATAACGGACGGATGTATTAGTGGGTTCCGTTTCCGTCCGATATCGGGTGCCGTCGCATCCCGAGATCGAGCCGGGGAGTCCGGCTCAGTCCTCGAGGACGATCTCGATACTGACTTCGCCCGGGACCTGGATCCGCATCAGCTGACGGAGGGCGCGTTCGTCCGCGTCGATGTCGATGAGACGCTTGTGGACGCGCATCTCCCAGTGCTCCCAGGTCGCCGTCCCCTCACCGTCGGGGGACTTGCGCGAAGGGATCTCGAGCTTCTTGGTCGGCAGCGGGACCGGCCCGCTCAGGCTGACGCCGGTCTTGTCGGCGATCTCTCGGACATCGTCGCAGATGTCGTCGAGGTCGTCCGGGCTGACGCCGGCGAGCCGAACTCGTGCCTGTTGCATGGATTATTCGTTGACGCTGAGGACCTTGCCGGCCGCGATGGTCTGACCCATGTCGCGGACAGCGAAGGAACCGAGCTCCGGAATGTTGGAGGCCGCCTCGATGCTGAGGGGCTTCTGCGGGCGAACGGTGACGACCGCAGCGTCGCCGGACTGGATGAAGTCCGGGTTCTCCTCGGCGACTTCACCCGAGGACGGGTCCATCTTCTTGTCGATCGACTCGATGGTACACGCGACCTGCGCCGTGTGGGCGTGGAAGACCGGCGTGTAGCCAGCGGTGATGACCGAGGGGTGCTGCATCACGACGAGCTGAGCCTGGAAGGTCTCGGCGACCGTCGGCGGCTCGTCTGCGGGACCACAGACGTCACCACGGCGGATGTCGTCCTTACCGATGCCGCGGACGTTGAACCCGACGTTGTCACCGGGCTCGGCGCTCGGGACTTCCTCGTGGTGCATCTCGATGGTCTTGACCTCACCACCGACGTCCGAGGGCTGGAAACTGACGTTGTCGCCAGTGTTCAGCGTCCCGGTCTCGATACGTCCGACGGGGACGGTACCGATGCCGGAGATGGTGTAGACGTCCTGGATCGGGAGACGCAGCGGCGCGTCCGTCGGCGGCTCCGGAACCGGGAGGCTGTTGAGGGCCTCGAGGAGCGTCTCGCCGTCGTACCACGGCGTGTTCTCGGACGGCTCGGAGACGTTGTCGCCCTCGAAGGCGGACGTCGGGATGAAGGAGGCGTCCTCCGTGTTGAACTGGACCTGCTTGAGGAGGTCCTTGACGTCGGAGACGACCTGCTTGTAGGTGTCCTCCGAGTAGTCGACGACGTCCATCTTGTTGACGGCGACGATGAGCTCGTCGATGCCCAGCGTACGGGCGAGGAAGACGTGCTCGCGGGTCTGGGGCGCGACACCGTCGTCGGCGGCGACGACGAGGACGGCGTTGTCCGCCTGGGACGCACCCGTAATCATGTTCTTGACGAAGTCGCGGTGGCCAGGACAGTCGACGATAGTGAAGTTGTACTCGTCGGTGTCGAACTCCTGGTGGGCGATGTCGATGGTGACACCGCGCTCGCGCTCTTCGGCGAGGTTGTCCATGACGTAGGCGAACTCGAAGCCGCCCTTGCCCTTCTCCTCGGCCTCTTCTTTGTGCTGCTCGATGACGTGCTCGGGAACGCTCCCCGTCTCGTAGAGGAGGCGTCCGACCATCGTACTCTTCCCGTGGTCGACGTGGCCGATGACGGCCAAGTTCTGGTGCGGTATGTCGCTCATGGTCAGGGATTCGCGCTAAGGCGCGCTCTGTGGGAGTTATTCGGTAGTTCGAGTTAAAACCATTTCGATACTGTCTTAGCGCCACCGCCGCGCCCTCTTGCGATTATTGAGAGCGGGTGGCGTGTCAGGCCGTCACTTATCAGGGAGTCGACCCACGTCGGCGAGGACGGCGCTGGCCGTCTCGGGTCCACCCGCCCCCCGTCCGGAGACGTTCAGCCGACCGGCGTGTTCGGTCTCCAACTGGACGATGTTCTGGGTTCCGGTCACCGCGAGCGTGTCGTGCTCGGGGACGAGTCGCGGCCCGACGCGGACCTCCCCACCGGAGACCTCGCCGATGAGGCGGACCGTGCGACCGTCCTCGCGGGCGAGTTCGAGCGCGCTCGCGGGCACGTCCGAGATGCCGTCGACCTCGGCGTCGTCGAGCGAGTAGCCGCCGTCGTAGAGGACGTTCGCGAGGATGACGCACTTCAGCGCGGCGTCGGTCCCCTCGACGTCGAAGGTCGGGTCGGCCTCCGCGACGCCGAGGTCCTGTGCCTCTGCGAGCACGTGCTCGTAGCTCAGACCCTCCGTCGCCATCCGGGTGAGGATGAAGTTGGCCGTCCCGTTGAGGACGCCGCGAACGGCCGTGACGTGGTCGGGGTCGAGGCCCTCGATGGTCGCGATGGCCGGGATCGCGCCGGCGACGGTCGCCTCGAATCGGACCGTCCCCTCGCTCTCGCGTTCGAGTGCGCGCAGGTCGTCGTAGCGCTCGGCGACCGGACCCTTGTTCGCGAGGACGACGTGGCGGTCGTTCTGCAGGGCTGCCTCGACGTGCGAGAAGCCGGGTTCGGCGTCGCCGAGCGTCGTCGGCGTCGCCTCCACGAGGACGTCGTAGTCGGCGCCCAGCGCGTCCGCGGGGTCGCCCTCGCCGACGCGACCGACCTCGTCTTTGTGTGCGAGTGCCTGTTCGACGTCGATACCTCCCGCGTCGACGACGGCGCTCGACGAGTCGGCGAACGCCGTCACCGTGTGTCCGTAGTCGCCGGCGAGTTCGGCCACCGACCGTCCGACCGCGCCAGCGCCCATGATACAGAGTTTCATGCTTCACCCACCAGTGGTTCGACGACTTTCAGCTCTTTCTCCGCTCCGACCTCGCGGACGGTCTCCAGCGCCTCGCTGATCGACCCCTCCTGGGCGGCGATGCGGACGCGGGCGCTCGAACGGCCCTCCATCCCCTCCTCGTCGGTCAACGAGAAGTCGACGACCGAGGCGCGCGCGCACTCCTCGATGCGCGAGAGCGTGTCCGAGAGGTCCGTCTCGATGAGGTCGCCGATGAGGAGGACGGTGACCTCCTCGCCGTAGCGCTCGGCGCCGGCCTGGATGACGTTCACGCCGCCCTCGCGGAGGGCGTCGATGATGCGCTCGAACTGCCGCGGCGTGCACTCCAGGTCGACCTCGACCGGGATGTGGCCGCGGGGCGTCAGCGACCCGCGCTCGTGGAAGATCGAGAGGAGGTTCCCGCCGTTCTCGGAGATGGGTTGGAGTGCCGCCAGGAGTTCGCCGGGTTCGTCGACGAGTTCCAGGCGGATGGTGTGCGTCTGGAGGCGTTCCTCGTCGGCCTCAGACACGGGACTCACCCCCGCTCCCGTCGACCGTCGGGGTCCGCGTCCGGGTCCGGGTACACGTCGGCGTCGAACGTCCACTCGGTGTGCGTGTCACGGTCGCCGGGCGGCGTCGGTACTCGGTGCCGATGCGACCGTCGGACAGGACGTCCGGGTGCATACCTCTGTGTCAGTGGCGAGCGCGTTATAAGGCTTTGACTTCTGCCGTTCTTGCCGGGGACCGGGTCGCGTCGCGGACACGTCGCTCGTCGACACGAGAAAGAAGCGGAGAAACGGCACACCGCCGAGAACGGAAGGTGGGCCGACGGTCGGTGTTCGGGAGCCCGGACGGAGTCGACCTTAGAACTGGTCGATGGACTCGGGCAGTTCCTGCTTCATGCCCTTGCGCTCTCGGATCTCCATGATCTTCTCACGCTGGATGTTGTCCGCCAGGACGCGGTAGCCGGCGTTCTCCGTGTTCCAGGAGGCGCGGCCCTCGGTCGCGGAGCGGATGTCGCTGGAGAAGCCGATCATCTCCTCGACGGGCGCGATGCCCTCGACGACCATCAGGTCGCCTTCCTGGTACATGTCGTCGACGCGGCCACGGCGGCCCTGGATCTCGCCGGACGCCGCACCCATGTGCTCCGAGGGGACGTCGATACGGACGTCCTGGATCGGTTCGAGGAGCTTGATGTCGGCGTCGATGAGCGCGCGGTGGACGGCCTCGCGGACCGCGGGGATGACCTGGGCGGGACCACGGTGGATGGCGTCCTCGTGGAGGCGCGCGTCGTGGAGACGGAGGAGTGCACCCTCGACCGGTTCGCCGGCGAGCGGGCCCTCCTCGAGGGCTTCCTGCAGGCCCTCGACGACGAGTTCCATCGTCTCGTTGAGGTGCTGGATACCCTTCGTGTCGTCCACGAAGATGTTCGTCCCGACCATGTTCTCCACGTTCTGGGACGTGTCCTTGTCCATGCCCGCGTCCTGGAGGGCCTCACGGCGCTCCTGCTCGGGCATGTCCATCGAGACGTCGCCGAGTTTGATCTTGTCGACGATGTCGTCGTCGAGCTGCTCGACGGTGATGTAGAACTTGTTGTGGCGGTTCGGGGAGACGCCCTCGACCTCCTGGGAGGAGGACTGCGGCGACTCGCGGTAGACGACGATCGGCTCACCGGTCGTGACCGGGATCCCCTGGTTGCGCTCGATACGCTGGGTGATGACTTCGAGGTGGAGTTCACCCTGCCCGGAGACGAGGTGCTCGCCGGTGTCCTCGTTGATCTCGATCTGGATCGTCGGGTCCTCCTTGGCGACCTGCTGGAGCGTCTCGATGAGCTTGGGCAGGTCGTCCATGTTCTTCGCCTCGATGGACTTCGTGATGACCGGCTCGGAGATGTGTTCGATGGACTCGAACGGCGTCATCTCGACGGACGAGACCGTGGAGCCGGCGATGGCGTCCTTCAGGCCCGTGACGGCGGCGATGTTCCCGGCGGGGACGCGCTCGACTTCCTCGCGCTCGCCACCCATGAACAGACCGACGGACTGGATGCGGTTCGTCCCGGCGGTCCCGGAGACGTGGAGGTTCTGACCCTTCTCGAGGGTGCCGGAGAAGAGACGCCCGGTGGCGATTTCGCCGGCGTGCGGGTCGATACCGATGTCGGTGACCATGAAGACGACCTCGCCGTCGGGGTTGACGTCACGCATGTCGTGTGCGAGGTCGGAGTCGGCGTCGCCACGCCAGATACGCGGGACACGGTGGGGCTGGGCGGCGACGGGGTTCGGGAAGTGCTCACAGACCATGTCGAGCACGACGTCCGAGAGCGGCGAGCGCTCGTGGAGTTCCTGACGCTTGTCGGCGCGCTCGAGGTCGATGATGTCACCGAAGTCGATGCCGGTCGCCTGCATCGAGGGCATCGAGACGCCCCACTTGTAGAGGGCAGACCCGAAGGCGACGGTCCCCTCTTCGACGGAGACCGTCCAGTCCTCGATGTCCTCCATCTCCTCGGTCATGCCGCGGATGAGCTCGTTGACGTCCTGGATGACGTCGAGGAGTCGCTGCTGCATCTCCTCGGGCCCCTCCTGGAGCTCCGAGATGAGGCGGTCGACCTTGTTGATGAAGAGCGTCGGCTTGACACCCTCGCGGAGCGCCTGACGGAGGACCGTCTCCGTCTGCGGCATGGCGCCCTCGACGGCGTCGACGACGACCATCGCACCGTCGACGGCGCGCATCGCACGCGTCACGTCGCCACCGAAGTCGACGTGGCCCGGCGTGTCGATGAGGTTGATGAGGTAGTCGGTGTCCTGGTACTCGTGGGTCATGGAGACGTTCGCGGCGTCAATGGTGATGCCGCGTTCCTGTTCGTCCTCCTCCGTGTCCATCGCGAGCTGCTCGCCCGCGGTGTCCTCGGAGATCATCCCCGCACCGGCGAGGAGGTTGTCAGTCAGGGTCGTCTTACCGTGGTCGACGTGGGCGGCGATGGCGATGTTCCGGATCTGGTCCGGGTTGTCCATCAGCCGTTCACACTGTTCGACAATCTTCTTGCGTCGGCCCATTATACAGGTGACTACCGACAGGAGCGTGAAAAGGGTAGTGTTTCGAATCGGGCGTCGACGGGTGTGGCGTGCACTCGCACCCCGTAGCGCTCGCGTGGAGACACGGGCCCGCTGGGAGACGACCGACAGACGGCGAAGACCTCCGTGCCCGAAAACGTCTTCTTCGACAATCCCGTGAGGGACGTACACATGGACGTCCACGTGCAGGGAACCGTCCCTCCGAACCCCTTCCTCGGCGCCCGGGACCTCTTCGAGGTGGAACACGACCTCGACCTCCCGGTCCACGTGAAGGTCCGGGACGACCCCGACGAACGAACGTGGGCCGGTCACCACGACGACCACCACGTCCTCAACATCTCCCGGCAGACCGCCACCTCCGCCATGGCGCGCGAACTCGCCCTCCACGAGTACGCCCACATGCGCCGCCACGAACAATCCCACCCCTCGCACACGATGGGGATGGAAGAAGTCCTCTACCTCGCGCTCACCGGTCGCCGCGTTGAGCGCCGCGTCCTCACGCACTGCTATCAACTCGCCAACCACGCGAAGGACATCTACGCCGACGACATCACGCTCTCGGTCGCCCCCTCGGAGAAACTGGTCGCCTTCCTGGAGTCGGAACTCGCCCGCGCCGTCGCCGACCAGCCACAGGCCCCCGCCGGACCCGAGGGCCTCCGGATGACGGCCGGCGCCGACCCCTCGATGACCGCCGTGAACGCTGCGTTCGCGCTCGCGCTCCTCGAACGCCACGACGCCGTCGACGCGGACCACCGCATCTACGACCTCGCCCACGCGGCCGCCGAGGACGCACCGAACGTCGACTTCGACTTCTTCAAACGGTCGTTCAAGTCACTCGCCCGCGACCCCGACGAGAGCGACTACCGCCGGGCGCTCGTCGACCTCGTCCGCGGGTACGTCGACTCCCACGACACGACGACGGGACCGGCCGCCGACTGACCGCGACTCCGTCGCTCCCAGTTCGACCCGGGGACTGGTCGGTCCCCGTCGAGTCGACGGCGCCACGGCTACGCGGCGTGAAAAACGGGAGAGAAGTGAAGTGACGCGGAGTTAGCGGGCCGCGGCGGCGACGCGCTCCATCTCCTCTTTCTGGCCGACGGAGTACGTCTGGACGTCGTACTCGGCGGCGCGGACGAGCTCGTCGGCGAGCGCTTCGGACGCCGACGTCTTCGACTTGAAGGAGGCGCTCTGGACGCCTTCCGCGATGAACTTCAGGGCCTGGTCGACGCGGCGCTGGGGCGCGACGTCGACGGCCTTCGGGACGGAGATGCCACCGTACTTGAGGCGGACGGTCTCCTCGCGGGGTGCGGCGTTCTCGACGGCCTCGACGAGAATCTGGACCGGACTCTCCTCGACGCGCTCGTCGATCTCGTCGAACGCCTCGCGGACGATCTTGAGCGACTGCTGCTTCTTACCGGTGTTCTCACCGGACTGCATCAGACGGTTCGCGAGTCGCTCGACCACGCTGAGTTCGGACTTCTTGAACTGCTTGTTCGCGTGGCGGCCCATCGTGTGCGCGATGGGCGTGACGTTGATGTAACGACGCGTGCTGGGGTCGGAGTAGGAGACCTCGGAGACGTCCCACTTGCCGAAGAGGTCGGCGGCGCTGCCTTCCTCGCTACCGGCGGGCGTCTCGGGTTCGGGTGCTTCGCTGCTCATTGATTAGCGGACAGGTTTCTCGGCGTTACCGCGGACCAGTTCGATCATCGAGACGCCGTTGACCTTCTCGACTTTGTAGTTGACACCGGAGAGGTCGCCCATGGCGCGACCCTTCGCGCCACCGATACCGGCGATGGTGACCTCGTCGTGCTCGTCGATGAAGGAGATAGCGCCGTCACCGGGACAGAACGCGGTGACCTGCTTCCCGTTCTTGATGAGCTGAACGCGGACACACTTCCGGATTGCGGAGTTGGGCTGCTTCGCTTCGATCCCGACCTTCTCCAGAACGATGCCTCGACCCTGCGGGGCGCCCTCGAGGGGGTCGGACTGCTCACGCAGGCCCCGCTCCCGTCGCGCGTACTCCGAATCGGACCACCGTCGCTGCTGGCGGTCCTTCTTGAGCTTGCGCGCGGCGTACTTGCCGTTTGCCATGTGCCACAATTCTCTAGCGAGGTACTTAAGCCCGGCCTTTTGCTCCGGGCGGATGCGCCCCACTCACACGCTTCAATCGGAGTGTTCGGCGGACGCCGCCCGACCGTCCGTGGCCCCGCCAGCGTCGACGTCGACGGACCCCGCGAGCAGACGCTTCGACGCGGGATTGACGGTGACGCCGGCCTCGTGACTCCGCTCGGCGACGCGGCGGAGGAACGCGTCTTTCACCGCCCAGACGGCGTCGTGGTCCGGATCGGCGACCCAGAGGAGGACGGTGAGCGACACCGTCGACTCGCCGAATCCGGTCGCGATGACCGTCGGCGACGGTTCGTCGAGGACCCGGTCGTCCGCCGCGGCGGCCTCGCGGAGGAGTTCGGTCGCGCGGTCGAGGTCCGCGAGCGCGACCGAGAGTTCCTCGGTGACGCGGTATCGGCCCCGGGCGTAGGGGTTCTGGATGGCGTTGGTCGCCAACTCCGCGTTCGGGACCGTGACGACTTCGTCGGCCGTCGTCCGGACGCGAGTGACGCGGAAGTCGACGGCTTCGACGGACCCGGCCCGGTCGTTCCACTCGATGTAGTCCCCGACGTCGAAGTCCGGGTCCGCGACGAGGAACGCGCCGGCGACGAGGTTCCCGAACACCTCCTGACCGGCGACCCCGACGACCACCGTGATGGCGGCGGCGACGACGGCCGACTTGGTGAGCAGCGAACCGAACCCCGCACCGACCAGTCCGGCCGCGAAGGCGACGACGAGGAGGAACACCTCCGCGTACGACTCGACGGCCGCCACGAGCGCGGGGTTCTCCGGGTTGCGGAGGCGGGACGCACGGACGAGCGATGGGACGACCAGGAGTCGACCGACCGTGTAGACCACCGTCGCGGCGACGAGGAACCCACCGAACCGCGAGAGGTGGCCCTGGTAGGTGAGGAAGAGGTCGACGAGCCATCCCGGGAACGTGAACGACATACACGCTACGGTAACCGGGGAAATCCCGTAAGTAGGTGCGTCCACGCCGTGCGGGAGACGCTCGTGACGTGAACGTACCGGAAACGCGCGAGAGAGAACGGAACGCGAGACGAGAGAACGACCGAGGCGTCTCGGACGCCTCAGGTCAGTTGGATGTCGTCGATGTCGAAGTGGCGCTTCGCCAACTCCTTGGCCGCCTTGATGTTCCGCCCCTCCTTGCCGATGGCGACGCCACGGTCCTCGTGGGCGACCTCGGCGTAGGCGACGGTCTCGTCTTCTTCGCCCATCTCGCTGATGGTCACGTTGTAGACGGCCGCGGGCGAGAGCGCGTTCGCGACGAACCCCTCTGCGGTGGGGGCGTCCTCGACGAGTTCGACGTCACGCCCGAACTCCTCTTCGAGGTGCTGGACGGTCTCGCCACCCTCGCCGATGGCCTTCGGCATCTCGCCGGCCTTCACGACGAAGACGAGGCGGTCGAACTCGTCGTCGACCAGACAGTCGACGGCGGTCGCCTCGGTCTCCTCCTCGAAGGCCCCGATGTACTGACGCGCCTCGTCGGAGAGCGTGACGGTCATGCTCAGTCGGAGGTGCTCGTCGAGGTGCCGGCGGTCGACCCCATGCGGAGGTCGACGTCGCCGGTCCCGAGGCGAATGGGCTTGCCGACGATGACGTTCTCGATGACGCCGTCGAGGTCGTCGGCCTCGCCGTAGATGGCGGCGTCGAGCAGGTGGTTGACGGTGACCTCGAAGGCGGCGCGGGCGAGCACCGAGTCCTTGTTGCCGGAGATACCGTGTCGGCCGATGGACTGGATGGTGCCGTCGTTGGTCATGATGTCGGCGACCAACATCAGGTGACGGATGTTCACGTCACCGAGACCCTGCTCTTCGAGGGTGTTCATCGTCTCCTCGATGACGGCCTCGCGGGCCGCCTCGATGCCGAGACACTTGTTGATCTCGTGGATGTTGTTACACGTCGTCCGCGTCGTGTCGACGCCCTCGATCTTGAGGACCTTCTTCAGCGCGGAGCCTTCGGTGTAGAGGACGAACTCCTCGCCCTCGTCGGTCTGCTCCTTGCGGATGACGACGCGGTCGATGTCCTCGATACCCTTGAAGACGACCTCGCGGAGCTGCTCGACGAGTTGGAGCAGTTCGCGGTAGGACGGCTGCTCGGGACCGAACTGCACGAGGGTCCCGTCCTGGGTGACCTGAACGCCGAGGTTGTCCTGGATGGTGTCGGCGATTTCGCCGGCGATAGCCGTCGTGTCGTCCATGAGCGGCCAGCGCTCCTGGAGCGTGTCCTCGTTGAGGTCGATCTGGACGACCATGTCGGCGACGTTCGTCGAGATGTCACCGAGCGCGAGGATCTTCGTCGCCTCGATGTCCCAGACGACCTCGTGGGCGCGCTCGCGGTCCTCGGCGTACTCCTCTTCGAGGTGGACCGTCATCATCGGGGTGTCCGGGTTCTTCCGGGCGTCCACGAGCTCGATGAGACGCGGGAGGCCCTGCGTGACGTCGATCTCGGCGACGCCCGCGTAGTGGAAGGTGTTCATGGTCATCTGCGTCCCCGGTTCCCCGATGGACTGGGCGCTCACGGTGCCGACGGGGTCGAGCGGCGGGATGCGGGTGTCGACGTAGCGGGACTCGACCGCCTGGGCGATCTCGTCGACCTGCTGGGTCGAGACACCCTCGCGGCTCTCGATTTCGTCGTACACGCGGTCCTTCAGGCGTCGAGGGAGGTCCGTGTCCTCGACGACGGCCTCCATGTCTTCGGTGATTTCGGTCATCGTTCAGTCGTCACTCTCGGCTTCGACTTCGGTCTCGGGCTCCCACGAGCCGGCGCTCTCTCGGGTCCACTTCTCGCCGTGCTCGGAGAGGTTCGTCGGCGGTTCCTTGCGGCCGAGGAAGGCCTCCTTCTCGGCCTCGTCCTCGAACTCCTCTTCGAGGATGCGGTTGGCGATCTGGCCCACGTCGATGCCGCCCTCCTCGCTGGAGGAGACTTCGACCGGCGAGGTGCCGTCCTCGCCGAACTCGAACTGGACGATGGTGTCCGAGGTGTCTCGGACCGTCCCGTCGTACTGCGTCTCGAGTTCGGAGAGGGCGTTGATGAGCCGACGCTGCAGGTAGCCGGACTTCGACGTCCGGACTGCCGTGTCGACGAGACCCTCGCGGCCACCCATCGCGTGGAAGAAGAACTCCTTCGGGGTGAGACCCGACGTGTAGGAGTTCTCGACGAAGCCGTGTGCCTCGGAACTGAGGTCGTTCTCCTCGAAGTGCGAGAGGGTGCGGTCCTCGTAGCCGCGGTTGATGCGCTCGCCCCGAACTGCCTGCTGGCCGACACAGCCGGCCATCTGGGTCAGGTTGAGCATCGACCCACGCGCACCGGACTCGGCCATCACGACGGCCGGGTTGTCGTCGGCGAAGTGGTCCTCCGCGATGTCGCCGGCGGAGTCACGCGCCTTCCCGAGACGCTGCATGATCTTCATCTCCAGCGTCTCGTCGACGGTCCGGCCCGGCAGGCTCTCGAGTTCGCCGTTCTCGTAGGCCTCGATGAGGCGCTGGACCTGGTCGTAGGCCTCCTCGATGCTGTCGTCGATCTGCTGGCGGGCCGCCGGCGGGACGGTCTCGTCGTCGATCCCGATGGAGAACCCGAAGTGCATGATCGAGCGCATCGCCAGCGAGGCGACCTCGTTGACGAAGATGCGCGCGCGAGTCTTCGAGTAGTCCTTCGCGATGGTGTCGACGATCTCGCCACCGAAGCCACCGACCGCGTCCTCGTCGATGGTCCCCTCCTTGTGGACGCCGTCCTCGATGAGGACGGTGTCACCGGCCGAGGAGTGGAACTCGAGGTCGAGACCATCGGGCAGCAACTCGCTGAAGAGCTGGCGACCCGTCCAGTACGGCTCGCCGTTCTCCTCGCCCGCGGGTTCGGGCAACTCGTCGATGCGGGTCTGGCGGAGCAGGTCGAGCGACTGCGCCTCGTTGAAGTGCGGGTTCGTGTTCGTGAGGAGGTACGTCCCGGTGATGTGGTCCTGGATGGCCCCGATGATGTTCTCACCGAAGCGCGGGGAGAGCATCTGCTCCTGGACGCGCATCAGGACGCGGGCCTCCGCACGCGCCTCCTCGTTCTGGAGGGCGTGCATGTTCATCTCGTCGCCGTCGAAGTCGGCGTTGTACGGCGGACAGACGACGGTGTTGAGACGGAACGTCTTGTACGGCATCACGACCACTTCGTGGGCCATGATGGACATCCGGTGGAGCGACGGCTGCCGGTTGAAGATGATGACGTCGCCGTCGATGAGGTGACGCTGGACCTCCCACCCGGGTTCGACGCGCTCGGCGAGTTCCTCGCACACCTTCTCGGTGACGCGGACGCGCCGCCCGTCGGGACGCTTCACGTAGTTGGCGCCGGGGTGGGTCTCGGGCCCGTTGCGGACGTACTGCTTGGCCCGCTCGATGTTCTGCTCGTTGACGACCATCGTCTGGGTCATCTCCGTCGCGACGCGGTCCGGGACGCCGACCTCGTTGAGCGAGAGCGTCGGGTCCGGGGAGATGACGGTACGCGCAGAGAAGTTCACGCGCTTCCCGGAGAGCGAGCCACGGAAGCGACCCTCCTTGCCCTTGAGGCGCTGGGAGAGCGTCTTCAGCGGGCGGCCGGAACGGTGGCGTGCCGGCGGCGTCCCCGAGATCTCGTTGTCCATGAACGTCGTGACGTGGTACTGGAGCAGTTCCCAGAGGTCCTCGATGATGAGCTGGGGCGCACCGGCCTCGCGGTTCTCCATGAACCGCTGGTTGATGCGGATGATGTCGACCAGTTTGTGGGTAAGGTCGTCCTCGGAACGCTGGCCGTTGTCCAGCGTGATGGAGGGACGCGCCGTCACCGGTGGGACCGGCAGGACGGTCAGGATCATCCACTCCGGACGCGAGCGCTCGGAGTCGACGCCGAGCACCTCGATGTCCTCGTCCGGGATGTCCTCGAACCAGTCGCGGATGTCCGAGGGCATCAGTTTGTTCATGTCCTCGGTGGTGAGGTCCGCGTCGACGGCCTTCTCGATGGCCTTGCGGTCCTCCTTGCGCGGGCGGAACTCCCCGGAGAGGATGTCGTTGATGCGGTCGAGTGCGATGTCGGTCTCCTCGGCGAGTTCCTGCGGGGAGATACCCGACTCCGCTTCGCCCTCGCCGGGCTGCATCGCGGCGGCGATGCGCTCGGAGTAGTCCGAGGCCAGCACTTGCTGGACCTCGTAGTAGGTGGTGGGCTTCTCGTGTTTGACGTCGTACTGGACCTCACCACAGTGCGGACAGTTCGACTTCTTGCGGGCCTCCCGGATGGCGGCCTTCGTGACGTCGGAGATGTCCTGGCGGAGCGACCTCGTCTCCTCGATGTCCTCGCGGTACTCCTCTTTTTCCTCCTCGGTGAGGAGAAGCTTGTGACACTCGCGACACGTCCCGCGCAGGAGGCGTCGGATGAGCTTCGAGAAGCCGACGTGGATGACCGGCGCGGCGAGTTCGATGTGGCCGAAGTGGCCGTTACACGACCCCGAGCGGGCCCCACACGTCTTGCACTCCAGGCCGGGGTCGATGACGCCCAGCCGCGGGTCCATCAGCCCCATGTCGATGGGGAAGCCGTCGTCGTCGTAGGTGTCGGCCGTGATGACCTTCGTGGCACTCATCTCGCGATACTCCTCGGGGTCCATCAGCCCGAAACTGATTTCGCCGATCTCCTTGGGACTCTGACCTGCTGACATGGTTTAGACTGCGTCCTCCAGTTCGAGTCGCGGCGCGATACCGAGCGCCTTCATCTCGTCGAGCAGGAGCTTGAACGCGTAGCTCATCTCGATCTCGTGGACGTCGGTCTCCTCCCCGCAGTTGGGACAGTAGACACGACGCTGTTCGTAGTTCTCGACGGCGGTCATCCCACACTGGCCACAGATGGGGACGTGCTCCTGGTCGGACGACTCCAGGAGCCGTTCTTTGAGGACCATCGCGGCGCCGTGGCCGATGACGGTGTCACGCTCCATCTCACCCAGTCGAAGGCCACCCTCGCGGGCGCGACCCTCGGTGGGCTGGCGCGTGAGCACCTGCACGGGACCCTTCGAGCGGGCGTGCATCTTGTTCGAGACCATGTGGTAGAGCTTGTGGTAGAAGATGGCCCCGACGAAGATCTCCGCCTCGATCTTCTCACCCGAGACGCCGGAGTAGAGGGTCTCCTTCCCGTTGGACTGGAAACCGCCCTCTTCGAGCATCTCGGCGATCTCGTCTTCGCCCTCGCCGGTGAACGGCGTCCCGTCGACGGAGCGGCCCTCCATGGCGCCGGCCTTGCCCCCGAGCATCTCGAGGACGTGGCCGACGGTCATGCGCGAAGGCAGCGCGTGCGGGTTCAGGACGAGGTCCGGGACGACGCCCTCCTGCGTGAAGGGCATGTCCTCGTGGGGCGCGAGGTGGCCCACGACACCCTTCTGACCGTGGCGGGACGCGAACTTGTCGCCGAGTTCCGGGATACGCTCGTCGCGCACGGAGACTTTGGCGAGTTTCGAGCCGTCTTCACCCTCCATGAGGGTGACCGTGTCGACGACGCCGTCCTCTCCGGAGCGCATCGTGACGGACGTCTCACGCCGCTGCTGCGGGGAGAGACCACCCATCTCGTCGGGCTCTTCGAGGAACCGCGGCGGCGAGGTTTTCCCGAGCAGGACGGAGTTCTCGTCGACCCGCGTCTCGGGGTTGACGAGGCCGTCCTCGTCGAGGTGCTTGTAGGCGTCTTCGCCGCGACCGCCGCGGACGTCGTCGCCCGGAATCTCGAAGCGGTCCTCCTGGCCACCGGGGTAGCGCCGTTCTTCGCCCTCGTAGGTACGGAAGAAGTGCGAGCGGGAGAGACCGCGCTCGACGGACGCCTTGTTCATGACGAGTGCGTCCTCGATGTTGAACCCCTCGTAGGACATGACGGCGACGACGAAGTTCTGCCCGGCCGGGCGGTTGTCGTAGCCGATCTGCTCGGTCGTCTGCGTCCGCACCATCGCGGACTGCGGGTAGTGCAGGAGGTGCTGGCGCGTGTCGGGACGGATGCGGTAGTTCGCCGCCGGGAGACCCAGCGACTGCTTCATCATCCCTGCCCCCATGGTGATACGCGGCGAGGCGTTGTGCTCGGGGTACGGAATCATCCCGGCACCGATACCGAAGATGAGTTGCGGGTCGATCTCGAGGTGCGTGTGGTTCTCGGTGATGTCCTCACGGTCGACGGCGACGAGGATGTCCTCCTCTTCTTCGGCGTCGATGAACTCGACCTTCCCGTCGTCGACGAGGTCCTCGAACTCCATGTCGCCGTCGCGGACGGCCTCGATCTCTTCTTCGGTGACGAGCGTCTCGCCGTCCTCGACGACGAGGAGCGGCCGGCGGGCGCGCCCCGCGTCGGCGTTGACGATGACTTCGCCGGTGCGGTCCTTGACGGAGACGTTCACCATCTCGGAGATGTCACCGCGGCGTCGTGCCTCCCGAATCTGTTCGGCGAGCTCGTCCGGGTTCGGATGGGTGCCGACGAGGCTGCCGTTGACGTATACTTTGGCTTCGCGTGACTGACTCATTGATTAATCGTCTGCAGAGATTCCTTCGGTGCTGATACCGGGAACACCCTCGACCCCCATCGAGGAGAGTTCCTGTTTCAGGTCCTGTTCGTCGTCGACGTGCTGTGAGAGCTCCATCGCCTGCGCGAAGTTCTTCACGAGCCCACAGTTCGGACCCTCCGGCGTCTCGGAGGGGCAGATGCGACCCCACTGGGTCGCGTGGAGGTCACGCGCCTCGAAGTGGGGCTGGCTGCGCGAGAGGGGGCTGCGAAGGCGGCGCAGGTGGGAGAGCACGCCCATGTGGTCCGTCCGGTCGACGAGCTGGCTCACGCCGGAGCGGCCGCCGACCCAGTTCCCCGTCGCGATGGGGTGTTCGAGTCGCTCGGTCAACACGTCGGAGCGGACGACGGTGTTGACGGTCAGCTCGCGGTTGCGCATGTTCGCGCGTTCGAGCTGGTACTTCACGTCGCGTGCGAGCTTGTTCAGCGCCGTCCGGAAGAGGTCCCGCATCAGGTCGCCGGACACCTTCAGGCGCTTGTTGGAGTAGTGGTCCTTGTCGTCGGATTCGCGGCGCTGGAGCGCGAGTTCGAAACACGCCTCGGCCATCCGACAGAGGTAGTACGCCTTGTTGATACGCGTCTCCTCGTCCGGGACGCCCTCCTCGTGGAGGTGCGGGAGGAGATAGCGGTCGATGACGTAGTTGGCACGCTTCAGCTGGTAGTTCTTTCCCTGGCCGGAGGCGACGCGCTTCCCGAGCTTCTCGATGGCTTCCTGCTCGGTCTGGACCTCGGCCTCCTCCAGGTTCTCGAGCATGAACTTCACGATCTCGGGGTCCTCGGAGACCCGGTGGACGATCTCCTCGTCCGACTCGAGACCGAGGGCGCGCACGAGCGTTACGAAGTTGATGCTTCCCGAGACGCTCGGGAACGACACCTCGAGGATGCCCGAGCGGTTGCGCTCGACGAGCACGAGGGCGCGGTAGCCACGCCGCTGGGAGAAGGTCTTGGCGACCTGAATCTCGTCGCCGTACTTCTCGTCGTACTCGGCGAGAATCTTGTTCGGTGCGAGGTCCTCGCTCGTCATGAGGACGCGCTCGGAGCCGTTGACGATGAAGTAGCCACCGGGGTCGGCGGGGTCCTCACCGATGTCGATGAGCTCCTCGTCGGAGAAGTCCGCGATGTTACACTTGTCCGAGCCGACCATGATGGGCATCCGGCCCACCTTGGTCTCGGTGGTGTCGAGGACCTTCTCCTCTTCTTCCTCGCCGCCGCGAACGATGCTCATCTCCATGAACACCGGTGCGGCGTAGGTGATGTTGCGGAGGCGGGCTTCCTGCGGGTAGAGGAGTTCCTCGGAGCCGTCGGCTTCGCGGACCCGCGGCGTCAGCACGCGGACGTCGCCGAGTTCGACCCAGACGGGTTCCTCGTCCTCCTTGTCGCCGATGTCGGTCTCGATCTGACCCTTCTCGGAGACGACTTCCTGCATCCCGCGTTCGAGGAACGCGTTGTACGAGCGGAAGTGGTGTTCTGCGAGCCGTTCCTTCGAGAAGTACGCTTTCGAGAGCGCGCGTCGATTGTCCCGTTCCATCTTAGTTATTCGATGACTAGCCGGTACACAATTGCTTTATCAGTTGTTCGAGAGTCCCGGACGATCTTCACTACGTCGCCGGGCTCCGCGTCGTCTGGGAGGGCAGGGTCCCGCCGCTTGATCTTCGGTAGGTCGGTACGACCGATGTCGTATTCGTCCAGAACGTCCTCGACTTCCGATTCGTCGAGGAGGGTGTGCTCTGGGACGAGTTCGTGATCAGTTACGTCGTCTACCATGGCTCCTCCGGGGTGGGGGTAGAAGTGGCTCTCACGAGATACTACAGGACAATTCACACGGAGTTCATTTAACTCTTGCCAACTCGGCCTCTCAGTGTGTCGTTGTAGCGTGTGTGGCGTAATTTGGCACGGGAGCGTCGAGAAGAAAGCCTTATGAGTAGTAGTCGATTACGAATGAGTGCAGCAAGCCCGGGTGGTGTAGTGGCCCATCATACGACCCTGTCACGGTCGTGACGCGGGTTCAAATCCCGCCTCGGGCGTCCTCCGATTCCACGTTCGGAGTGTTGCTGTATCTTGTCAGCCCGGGTGGTGTAGTGGCCCATCATACGACCCTGTCACGGTCGTGACGCGGGTTCAAATCCCGCCTCGGGCGCTCTTCGTTTCGAATAGTGTAACGTCTCCCGTCCTCGAGTTTCGACTCCCAGACGAACGTTTCTATAGTACCAATTAGAAATAATTACTCACTTTTGGGATAGAGAGTTGGTCAAGGGCGGTATCGATCGCAGTTGTAAGCTCGTCAAGTGAGTCAAAGAAGCAGTTGCTCAGAGATGCTTGGAGCTGTCTCCAGCACTCCTCAACAGGGTTTAGCTCCGGCGAGTACGACGGCAACGTCACGAAATCAAGGCCGTCACGGCCCGTTAGGTCCTTGACGGCCGACTGGAAATACGACGCTCCATCGAGGACGATAAGCAGGTCTTCCTCAAACTCTTCGTATAATGCTAAAATGAAATGTTTCGCGTGCTCGGCCGTGACGTACTCAGTAAATCGGGAGAAGAAGCGATCACCGTCTTCGGTGATCGCGCCCAATAAACACGTCCACTCGCGTTGTCCAGAGAGTTCAACGGAAGGCCGCGTGCCGCACGGAAACCACGCGGCACGCGGCTCAACTTGCACGGATTTCTTGGTTTGATCGATACAGACTACGGTGGCGTCCATCTCCCGCCGCTTTTTTTGAGCTCTTCGTGGAACTCCTCTCGTTCATCTTCGTCGGCTTCGGCGGCTGTCCGGCGTGGTTTTTGATAGCTCAATCCCGTTTCTTTCAACAGCCGCCGACAGCTGGGGATTGAGTACTCAACATCGAAGGTGTCCGCAAGAAATTCCTGGGCGAGCGCCGGCGTCCACGCCGGCGCGTCAATCCCAACCTCCTCGGGAGGATCGTGGACAGCGTCTTCAAACTTTTGTTGCTGTGATTCTGAGAGTTTCCGCTTTCTCCCAGTTCGTTTATCATCAGTAACGGCGTGCTCAAGCGACTCGTCGGTGTCGAGTCGCTTGAGCCAACTGTAGATCGTTCGACGACCGGTATCATGCCATTCAGCTAGCTCGGTCTGCGTGACACCGTTTTTGTACGCAATCGCCGCTAACAGCCGTTTTGTCGGCTTCTTCCCATCCACGTTGTCAAGGGCCTCTTGGAGTTCTTCGACAGAGATCTCGTCAAGGTGGTCCATTACGTACTATCATAGTATCCGTGCGGAAAGTTCTAACGACTACTATAGGTTACTCACTGCGTAGTCTCCCACGTGTCGAAAAACTCGAAGGATAGAGGAGACGAGACGGAGGTCCGAGTGCTCCACGAACTCGTCGCGAACGGGCATCAAGTCTCGATACCGTTCGGAGACAACAGCAAGTACGACCTCGTCGTCGACGACGGTGATCGCTTCTACCGTATCCAGTGCAAGACCGGGTGGGTAGCCGACGAGGGTGTGCTTCAATTCAACACGCACTCACAGACGACACGTGATGGAGCGTATCACGAGACGGGCTACGAGGGGGAGATAGACGCCTTTGTCGTTCGGTATCCGGAAGAGGACACGCTCTACTGGATACCGATAGCCGACGCGACCAGTCGTAAGATGCGGCTCCGCTTCGACGCCGAGATCGACCACCCCTCGATCAACTGGGCGGCCGACTACGAGTTCGACGGAACCCTCCCAGGGTCACGGTCGAAAGCCGCCGAGTGAGAAAGCGCCTTCCTCGGCGGCGACGCGAATTGGCAGCGTGCTTCGCCCGATCGCGGTCGGGGTGACGATCTGGCAGTCCGTCTCTCACCGTCGGCGGTGTCGGCTACCGGACGACGGGACACCGATTCGACGTCGGTTGGCGTGCGGTCCCCGTTCAGCGCACGATGCATTTCGTGGTACGTACCCACACACCTTCAATGCTGTGGCACACTGTACCACGGGCGAGGAGTGACCGGACAGTCACGAGAGTCACGGGAGCGTCGCGGGTACGGCGGGTCCAGCCGTACGTGCGAAAGAAGAGACGAGAGTCGGTGTCGGCGCGGTTACTCGGCGGAGATGACGTCGTCGATGCGGACGATCATCGTCGCGGCCTCGGTCGCGGACTCGACGGCCTCGCGCTTCACCTCGGCGGGGTCGAGGATGCCGTGTTCGACCGGGTCGGCGATCCGGCCGTTCTCGCCCTCGGCGATGATGCCCGCGCGGCCGCCGTCGTTGGCGGCGCGCAGGTCGACCAGTGCGTCGATGGGGTCCATGCCCGTGTTCTCCGCGAGCGTTCGCGGGAGGGAGTCGACGGCGTCGGCGAACGCCTCGACGGCGAGCTGCTTGCGCCCGGAGATACCCGAGGCGGCGTCGCGGAGTGCGCTGGAGACGATGATCTCCGTCGCGCCGGCGCCCGGTACGACCTCCTGGTCGTTGACGGCGGCGACGACGACGTCGATGCCGTCCTGAATGGCGCGTTCGAGCTCCTCGAGGACGTGGTCGGTGCCACCGCGGACGAACAGCGTGACGATCTGGGTGGCGGCGCCGCCCTCGACGAAGACGAGTTCCTCGCCCTCGATGGTGTCGAGGTGGACGCGCTCGGCGTTGCCGAGTTCGTCGTCCTCGATGTTCGTCACGTCGCCGATGCGGGTCGCACCGGTCGAGCGGAGGATGGAGGAGAGGTCGTCGTCACCGACGTTCTCGAAGGCCAGGATACCCTCGGCGGCGAGGCGGGAGGCGACACCGTCGGCGACGTCGCCCGCGCAGAAGACGACGTCGACACCGGCGTCGGCGAGCGCCTGGGCCTGCTCGGCGAGCGTCGACTCCTCGGCCTCGACGGCCTGGTTGAACTGGTCGGCACTCGTGATGTTGTACTCGGCGTCGAAGGCGGACTCGCGCTGTGCGAGGTCGACGTCGACGACGGCGACGGTCGGGTCTTCGACGTCGGTGGGCATGTCCTCACGGACCGGTTCGACGTCGCCGACGAACCCACGGACGAGTTCCGTCGCGGTGGAACTCTGACCGGGTTTGGCGAGGACGGAGACGTCGGCCGCGGTGACGGCGCCGTCCTGTTCGACCTGCCGGACGGCGTCGACGATCTCCTTCGCGAGGCGCCCGGCGGTGACGCCGCCGGTCCCCTTACCGGTCATGCTGGACTCGGCGACAGAGACGAGCGTCTCGTCGTCGATTTCGCCCTCGAGGACCGCGTCGGCGATAGCGTCGAGTGCGATCTGCTCGGCGTCGTTGTACCCCTCGGCGATGGTGGTCGGGTGGATGTCCTGTTCGAGGAGTCCCTCGGCCTCGGCGAGGAGTTTGCCCGCGAGGACGGACGCGGTGGTCGTCCCGTCACCGACGTCGGCCTCCTGGGCCTGTGCGACCTCGACGAGCATCTGGGCCGCGGGGTGCTCGATGTCCATCTCCTCGAGGATGGTCGCGCCGTCGTTCGTGATGGTGACGTCGCCACCGGAGGAGACGAGCATCTTGTCCATCCCCTTCGGGCCGAGCGTCGTGCGGACCGACTCCGCGATGGCCTTCGCGGCGTTGATGTTCGACTGCTGTGCGTCCTCTCCGGACGTCCGCTCGGAGTCCTCTCCGAGAATGAGCATCGGACGTCCGCCCATACGTTGTTGCGCCATGTCGGAAGAGGATTGGATTGTAGTTCTATAAAAACCTTCGGTACGTGCGGCTCACTCGCACAGTCGTTGGAGGGGGAGTCGGTGACGGCGAGACGGCCCTCGACGTAGACCCCACCCCCGACTAGCAGGAACCTATTTCCACTGGGCAGTGGTATCTGGCAGCATGGTCGACAGCGTCACGAAGCCGACGCCGATGCACAACGTCCCGGAGATCAGCGCCGTCGGGTGGATACTCGCCATCAGCATCGCCCTCCTGTTCTTGCCGCTGTGGCCCTTCGTCGCGCTGTTGTGGCTCGTCGCGAAGGCGACCGGCGCCACGGACGAGAACGAGTTGGCCTACACGCCCGGCGAGTACAGCGAGAGCGAGGAGTAGTACGGTTCTCCGTCGCGACTACGCCATCCCTTTGAGTCGGCTGTCTCGGAGTACCGACTTCAAGACGACGCTCGTGTCCTGGACGAGACGGTGTTCGAGGTAACTCCCCTGGCCGCGGCCGCCGCCGGTACGCGTCGACTCGACGACGCCGAGGAACGCCTGCTCCTTGAGGAGTTCGTAGACGCGGTGTTCGCCGAGGACGTTCGCGTCGATCTGCTCGCAGACCTGCGTGTAGTGGTCGTAGATTCGGCTGGTCGAGAACTCCTCTTCGGGGTTCTCCTCGGTGAGGCGGGCCAGCGAGTAGAGGATGAACTTCACCTGCGTCGTCGACCCACGGAGGAGTTCCTCGAAGCGGTCGACCTCGGCCCACTCCTGGGCGTCGCGGACGTGGCTCTCGGACACCTGCTCGTCGTCGCGCCGTTCGGCGAGTTCGCCCGCGTGGCGGAGAATCTCGATGGCCTTGCGTGCGTCGCCGTGTTCCTGGGCGGCGAAGGCGGCGGTGAGCGGGACGACGTCCTCGGTGAGCGCGCCCTCGCGGAAGGCGTCGCGTCGGTGGTTCATGATGTCCCGCAGTTGGTTGGCGTCGTAGGGCTGGAAGACGAACTCCTCCTCGCGGAGACTCGACTTGACGCGCTCGTTGAGGCGGTCGCGGTACTCGATCTTGTTCGAGATACCGACGACGCCGAGGTGGCAGTTCACCTTCCCGGACTCGCGTGCGCGCGAGAGTTGCATCAGGACGTCGTCGTCGTCGAGCCGGTCGACCTCGTCGAGGATGATGACGACCGCTTCGTAGCAGGTGTCGAGGATCTCCCAGAGGTAGTCGTAGTACTCACCGCTCCCGATGCCCGCGCGGGGGACGGAGAGACCGGTCTCCGCCTCGTCGTTGAGCGTCCGCGTAGTGGTGCGGGCGACCCGCGTCTGCGTGTTGTGCTGGGCGCAGTCGACGTACACGGTCCCGACGTCGACGTCCTGCGCCTCGGCGGCACGGCGCGCGCGCTCGGTGACGTGTTTCGCGACGAGGGACTTGCCCGTCCCGGTCTTCCCGTAGATCATCACGTTGTTGGGTGGTTCGGCCTGGACGACGGGGCGGAGTTCGGTCGCGACCGCCTCGATCTCGGCGTCGCGTCCGACGATGCGCCCGCTCTCGGGGACGTGGCCGACCTTCAGGAGTTCCTTGCGTTCGAAGATATCGTGTGTCGTCCCCTCCTCGTCCAGACTGAACAGCGGGTCGGAAGACGGGTCCTCGACCGGGTCGTCGAGGTCGGAGAGCGACGAAGACTCGTCGGGCATCTACGCTCAAGGGTAGGAGCGGCCGGCGACAAATATCTGCCCATCCTCGTCCAGAGTGTATCCCGCCTCGACTCGGCCTCGACGACCCGGCTACCGCCGTCTCGTCGGTCACCACACGCGGCCGGGACCAGAGTGAACTGCACTGGTCCGGACCCACACCCCCGAACCAGAGTGTATCGACGCCCACCCGTCGGTAGGACTCGCTGGGGTTGCGTCGATCGAGCCCACGCACCCCTCGTCCAGAGTGAAAGGACGGGTGACGGCGGCGGCACGGCGGTTCCAGTATCGTCGGGGCGGGGGACGGCCCGCAGTCGACACACACCCCTCGTCCAGAGTGAAAACTCGCGAGCGGGGTTCGACGAGTGGCGTGCGGCGGCGGGCGTGGACACCAGTGGCGACAGACACACCCCTCGTCCAGAGTGAAAGTGCGCGAGGTGGGACAGTACGACGACGGGGGAGGAGGAGACGAGGACTGGACAGGCATCGAGTCGATCCCACCAAATCGACCGGCCCACCCGAGTCGACCGAGTCGACCGACCCTCTCCGAGATGGGCGAGACCCGCGTCGCTCGCCATCGCTCGACGGACGTCCCGTTCGTCGAGCTAGTCGAAGACGTAAGCTAGTGAACAGTTACCGCCACTCCAGTATAAAACCACTAGATATCCTACGCGTAACCTATCCCGAGCGCCCCCGTCGCTCCGAGACCACCCACCCCCACTCCGGCGTTACACTCTGGACGAGGGGTGTGTGTCGCGACCGATTCGACAACCGAATCGGCGACAAAGCATATACTTCCCCTCCTGAAAGGTAGAACCGATGTCACAGTCCTCCACTTCGGTCGACACCTCCCGGTCCGTCTTCGAGACGCTCGTCGGTACCTCTTGTCACTTCTGCGACGACGGGCGACTCGCCCGCGACGAGTACAAAGGCAACGACGCGGTCGTCTGTGACGCCTGCGAGACGCCCGCGGTCCAGAGCTGGTAGCACGAATCCCCCGCCGACCGTCGATTCTCTCACCCGCTGAACTCTACTTTCCGTCTACACGTCGAGGTCGGGCAGTCCGCCTTCGATCTCCTCGCGACGGTCTTCGAGCCACTCGGGGAGCACCAACCGTTCGCCGAGTTCGTCCAGGTCCTCGTCGACGGTGTACCCCGGTTCCTTCGTCGCGAACTCGAAGAGGACGCCGCCGTGTTCGCGGGCGTAGACCGACTCGAACCACTTGCGGTCGATGATCTCCGTCGGCCGGAGTCCCTCCGCCTGGAGGACGTCGCGCCACTCCGCCTGTTCGTCCGCGGTCACCTGGAAAGCGACGTGGTGGACGGTCCCGGCTCCGGGCTGTCCGCGCGGCGCGTGCGGGTCTTCGAGGAGGTCGACGACGTACCCCAACTCGCCGCTCGACTCGTAGCGCGTCCGGTCGTTCGCCGACGCCGTCTCGCTGAACCCCATCGTCTCCAGCAGGTTCGCCGTCGGTTCGGCGCTCTCGAGCGTGAGGGTCACGCCGAAGAAGCCACGGATCGTGTGCTCGTCGGGGACCGGACTCTCGGGGAGGTTCGGGTCCGGGACGTCTTCGCGAGCGACCAACTCCAGCCCGAGTCCGTCGGGGTCTTCGAAGGGAATCACGGTGTCGCCGAATCGCTCGTGGGTCTCCCCACGTTCCACGCCCGCGTCGTCGAGTCGGTCGGTCCAGAAGTCGACCGACCCCGCGGGAATCAGGAACGCGACGTCGGTGGCCTGCCCCTGTCCGGCCTGCCCGCGGCGGGCGTCCGTGTAGGGGAAGAACGTCATACTCGTCCCGGGACTGCCCTCGTGGTCGGCGTAGAACAGGTGGTACACCGAGACGTCGTCCTGGTTGACGCTCTGTTTGACGAGGCGGAGACCGAGCGTCTCCGTGTAGAACTCGTAGTTTCGCGACGGGTCGCTCCCGATGGCCGTGACGTGGTGGATTCCAGGAATCGGCGTCGGCATACACGACGGTTCAGCCGCGACGTGGAAAACTGTGGGGGCAAGTCGGTCACCCGTGGCCGGACAGCGACCGACGACACCGACGCTGTCCGATGTCGAGGAACTCCCGACCGAGAACGACCGGTCGGCGCTTCGTCCATATCTACGCCTTGTCGCGAGAACTACTTAAACGAACGACCGGGGCGCACCCGCGGAGTGTACGAGTCGGGAGTGAACTTATGCCACGGTACGCCGAAGAGGGACCCATGTACGACAGGGTGCTCGTGGCGATCGACGGCGACGAGGGTTCGGAAACGGTACTCGACCACGCGCTCACCATCGCCGAGAACCACGGTGCGGAGATCTACGCGCTCTACGTCGTCGACCGGCGGGTGTACGCCTCGGCGTTCGACGAGGGACCGTCCTCGCGAAAGGACGAACTCCGCGAAGAGGGAGAAGACGCCGTCGGGACGGTGAAGGCGCGGGCGGCCGAGCGAGGACTCGACGCGACGACCGCCGTCCGCGACGGCGACCCGACGAAGGTCGTCCCCGCGTACGCCGACGAGGTCGACGCCGACCTCTTGGTCGTCGGGAGCCACGGGAAGACACCGCGCGAGAAGGTCCAGGGACTCGGCAGCGTCTCGGAGGCCGTCGTGAAGTCCACCGACCGGGCCGTCCTCGTCGTCGGCGTCGGCAGCGGACGCGGCGCCGACCGCGACGCCGGCGAAGAAGCCGACGAGGAGGCCGACGAGTAGGCACGGGCCGGCGGACCCGCAGGCAACCGGCGTGGGCCCGCTGGCAAGTGTCCGAATCCGAACCGCGACAGAAGACATATCCACCTCTTCTCACAACCTCTGGTCGTGTCACGGTACCGCCCCCTGATCGTCGCCCTCGTCTGCGTCCTCGCCCTCTCGCTCGCCGCCGCGACGGTGACCAACCCCGTCAGCACCGGCGGTGGACCGGGACTCGGCACGGGCGACGGTGGCGTCGGGAGTGGCGGCGAATTCGGCGTCGACACCGGCAACCGGTCCGACCGTGGGGTGGGCGGCGCGGGTGGGTTCGACCCGATCGACATCTGCCTCCCCATCCTGACGTCGACCTGGTTCGGACTGGGCGCCGTCCTCGTCCTCGTCGTCACGTGGGTACTCCTCGCCCGACGAGTGGGTGGCTTCGTCGCGACGGCAGTCCTCCTGCCCGTCGTCCTGGTCGGCCTGCTCGTCCACGCCCTCCTCACGAACTGCGGGTCCTCGCTCGACCTCTCACGGCCGGGCAGTGCTTTCGACCTCCCGAACCAGACCGGACTCCCCGGTGGTGGGGGCGGTCTCGGCGAGGGGACGGCGACGGCGGCGACCGTCCCGACAGTCCTCTTGTTCCTCGCGGCCGTCGCCATCGTCGGACTCGGCGTCGTCCTCGTCCGTGCGTCGGCCGACGACACGGCCGAGGGTGAGGAACCCGAACCCGACGTCGAACCGGAGTCCGAAGCCGACCTCGGCGCCGTCGGGTCGGCAGCGGGTGACGCCGCGGACCGTATCGAGGCCAGCGCGGGCGTCGAGAACGAGGTGTTCCGGGCCTGGCGCGAGATGACCGACCACCTCGACGTCCGGAATCCACGGAGCACCACACCCGCGGAGTTCGCCGACGCCGCCCGCGAGGCCGGGATGGACGAGGCCCACGTCGCCGAACTCACCGATCTCTTCCGCGAGGTGCGATACGGCGACGCCGACCCGAGTCCCGAACGAGAGGAACGCGCCCTCGACGCTCTCCGGGCCATCGAGGCGGCGTACGGCGATGCAGGCTCCGAGGCGGCCGACGGGCCGGCCGACGACGAATCCGACGCGAACGGAGGTGTGAGGTAG
Organism: Halospeciosus flavus; assembly: GCF_029814175.1. GTDB lineage: Archaea > Halobacteriota > Halobacteria > Halobacteriales > Halobacteriaceae > Halospeciosus > Halospeciosus flavus. The sequence continues at coordinate 2,016,167 of NZ_CP122312.1, forward strand.
TGGTCCGTCGTGCAGTCGCCGTCGGTGTCGCGGTCGTCACGGTCGGTATCCTCCTCGCAGTCGCACCGGAGGTGGCCGCGACGCTCGGACTCGACCTCCCGACGCTCTCCATCGTCCTCGTGGGACTCGTCTGTCTGCTGCTCGCGTACCTCGGCGTCCAGTCGCGGCGACGGACGTCGTTCACCTATACGGACGTCCCCGAAGTCGAGACGCGGCGGTCATTCGACCGTCCGGGGAGCGACTTCACGTCGGACCTCGACGCCGTCTGTCGGAACCCGCGTGCCGGCCGGTGGCGCGAACGCGTCCACGACCGACTCCACGAGGCGGCGATCGACGCGCTCACGGCGGAGGGTAACTCCGAATCGCGGGCCGCCGACCGTCTCGCGAGCGGCGAGTGGACCGACGACCCGGACGCCGCGGCGTTCTTCGCGACGAACCCGCGGACGCGTACCTGGTGCGAGCGCGCTCGCACTCTCGTCAGCGACGAGCCAATGTTCGTCCGGCGGGCGCGTCGCGTCGTCGCCGTTCTCAACCGACGGACCGACGAACCGACGGCGGGCCCCGAACCGGGTGAGTCCGAGTGAAGCGCCACGAGACCGACCGCTGGCGTGGCGTCACCGCCGTCGTCTTCCTCGCCGCCGCCGTCGGCGTCCTCGTCCGCTCGCCCGCCCCGCTCCTCGTCGGTGTCGTCGCCGTCGCCGTCGCGGGGTACGCCGCGTTCGCGGGCGGCCGGCCACCCGAACCCACACTCACGGTCGAACGCGAGGTGTCCGAGACCGACCCGGATTCCGGCGAGGACGTCACGGTCACCGTCACGGTCCACAACGAGGGTGAGTTCCTCCCGGACGTCCGGGTCGTCGACGGTGTCCCCGAACCACTGAACGTCGTCGACGGCTCCCCTCGCCACGCCACCGCGCTACGTTCCGGCCGTCACGCGACGTTCTCCTACACGGTCGAGGCAGTTCGCGGCGAACACACCTTCGACGACGCCACAGTCCTCGTCCGGGACGTCGCGGGGACGACCGAAACCGAAGTCGCCGTCGGTCCCGACGCGGAGACGACCGTCCGCTGCCTCCCAATGCTGGCGTCCCTCGACCGCTTCCCGCTCCGTGGACAGGCGAGCGAGCGGGTCGGACGCATCGCCGCCGGTGTGGGGAGCGGCACGGAGTTCCACGCCACCCGCGAGTACCGGCCGGGTGACCCGCTGGCCCGCATCGACTGGAACCGGATGGCGCGCTCGGGCGACCTCGCTACCGTCGAGTTCCGCGAGGAGCAGTCCGCGCCCGTGGTCGTCCTGGTCGACACCCGAGTGCAGGTGTACGTCGACGACTCCCGCGGGGTCTCGGCGGTCGACCACGCCGTCCACGCGGCCGGCGGCGTCGTGTCGGCGCTCCTCGACGCGGGCGACCGTGTTGGCGTCGCCGGATTCGGGCCGCGGTGGACCTACCTCGCACCGTCGCTCGGCCGCGACCACCGACACCGTGTACGCGAGACGCTCGCGACCGGGGCGGCCTTCGCGCCGACGCCTCCCGAGGAACAGTTCCTCCCGACCGTCCACCGGCGACGCCTCCGAAAGCGCCTGCCGAGCGGCGCGCAACTCGTCTGCTGTACGCCGCTGGTCGACGACTACGTGGTCACGACCTGCCGGCGGTTCGAAGCGCACGGCTACCCGGTGACCGTCGTCAGCCCGGACGTGACCGGGGGAGACGATCCGGGCGCCACACTCGCCCGCGTCGAGCGCCGGCAACGCGTCCGCGAACTGCGCGGGTCGGGCGTCCCGGTCGTCGACTGGAACCCGACCGACCCACTGGTGCTCGCCGTCCGGGCGGCCGAACGGGGGTGGCGCAACCGATGAGCGAGTCGGAGCGTTGGCCACCCGACCGACCCGAGAGCGAGTTCGACGACCGGCCGGCGCGGACGAGCGCACTCCTCGCGGTCGCCGCGGCGACGCTGGCGACGATTGCGACGGTCGTCGTCCCGCTCCTCGTCCCGGTCGCCAGCGTCGGAACACTCGCGCTCGCAGTCGGGGTGTTCCTCGGTCGCCGTCGGCTGGTCACGGGCGGTGCGGTACTCGTGCTCCTCGCTCACCTCGCAGGCGGTCTCTTCGGTGTCGATCCGCTCTGGCCGCTCGCCGGGGCCGCCGCGACGTTCGTCGCGTGGGACTGCGGGGAGTACGCCGTCGGTCTCGGGGAACAGGTGGGACGCGACGCACGCACGCGACAGGCCGAACTCACACACGCCGCCGCGAGTTCGCTCGTCGCGGTGCTCGCCGTCACCGTCGGCTACGGCGGGTACTGGGCTGGCGTAGGCGGCAGGCCGGTCGTCGCACTCGTCCTGTTGCTCGTCGGCGCGGTCGTGCTGGCCCGGTCGCTCTCCCCCTCCTGACTCAATCGAGCGTCGGGACGTCGATGCTGTCGACGACGTCGCGGACGACCGACTGCTTGTCGACGTCGGCGACGGCGGCGTCGGGCGTGAGGACGAGTCGGTGTGCCAGCGCCGGCTCGACCATCCGTTTGACGTCCTCGGGAGCGACGTACTCGCGGCCGTGGAGTGTCGCCCGCGCACGCGAGAGTTCGAAGAGCCGTTGGGTCCCGCGCGGGGAGACGCCGACCTCGACGCGGTTGTCCGTGCGGGTCGCCCGCGAGATTGCGACGACGTAGTCGAGGACGTCGTCGTCGATACGGACCGACTCGGGAACCTCGCGGAGCGCGCGGACCTGTTCCTCGTCGACGGCCCGGTGGACCGCCGGACTTCGCTCGACGCGGCCAGCACGACGCCGGAGGAGTTCGCGCTCGCCGGACTCGTCGGGGTAGCCGATGGACGACTTGACCGCGAAGCGGTCGAGTTGCGCCTCGGGGAGTTGGAAGGTCCCCTCCTGTTCGACGGGGTTCTGGGTCGCGACGACGAAGAACGGGTCCGGGAGGTCGTAGGTCTCGCCGTCGACGGTGACCTGCTCTTCTTCCATCGCTTCGAGGAGGGCGGACTGGGTCTTCGGCGGCGCGCGGTTGATCTCGTCGGCGAGGACGACGTTCCCGAAGATGGGGCCGGGGCGGAACTCGAACTCGCCGGTGTTCTCGCGGTAGACGTGTGTGCCGACGACGTCGGTCGGGAGGAGGTCGGGAGTGAACTGGACGCGGCTGAACTCGAGTCCGAGCGCGGTGGCGAACCCGCGGGCGGTGAGCGTCTTCCCCGTCCCGGGGACGTCTTCGAGGAGGACGTGTCCACGCGCGAGCAGGCCGACGGTTACGGTCTCCAGGAACTCGCGCTCGGCGACGACGGCCTCGGCGACGGCGTCGACGACCGCGGCGGCGTCCTCGCTCGCCTCGCTGACGTTCATACGCTACGACCGGTGATGCGTCTCCAAAGACCTGCCGGTGGTGTCACGTCGAGCGACCGACGGGAGCGAGAGGTGACAGAAATACGAGCGAGGAACGACTGGAAGGAGTGACCCCGCGAAGAGGCGTTGCACTACGCGATTAGAGCGAGCATCGGGAAACGGGGAACACGAACGGGGAGCGGTCGCGACCCGTGAGCCGGGACACGTCGAGCGACCGGCGTCGAGGCGCGACGGCGTGTCGGAGCGCCGCACAGCCACGAGGAATCGAAACCGATAAACGAACCAATCGGGTAGGTATGACCGAGCCGAGGTAGCCTAGCCCGGCCAAGGCGGTTGATTCGAAATCAACTGTCCGAGAGGACTCAGGAGTTCAAATCTCCTCCTCGGCGCTCACCGTTCTACCGACGTCACGCTCCGTAGTCGCTACTCCGGTTCGAAGAAGTCCGGGAGCCACCACTGTTCGTCTTCGTCGTCGCGCTCACCCGGCGGCCGGTCGCCAGCGACGAGGTAGCCGTCCACGTCCGAGAGGTCCGAGGGGACGGCGTCCTGCACCCACACCTGTTCGCCGTCGCGACTCGCCTGCCGCGCCCACGAACGGGCGGCCTGCTTCGAGGGGAACGTCCGACGACGGCCGTTGTGGGCGACCCACTCGGCGGCCGTCTGGTTGTGCCGCCGCGCGGAGTCCTTCACCTCGACGACGTACGCCGGCGAACCGTCGCTCACGACGGGGGATACGGGCCGGAGTACCGAAAAAGAGACGGCCGGCGGCGGCCGACCGGTCGACTCTTCTCACTCGCGTGTCGGCGACTCCGACGCCTCCCGCTCGTCGTTCGGAGATTCCTCGCTTCGCTCGGAATCTCCTAGGCCCCTGCGGGTGCCGCCACTTCCTCCTCACCCTCGTCGTCGCGAGCGGGCAGGAGCCGGTCGAGTGCGTCGACGACGGCGGTCACGCTGGCGGAGGTGATGTCCGAGTCGCTCGCGGACACCGTGACCGTGCGGTCGCCGCGGGTGACCTCCACCTCGACGTTCACGACGGCGTCCGTCCCGCCGGTGATGGCGTCGACGTGGTAGGACCCGAGGTGGAAGTTCACGTCACCGAGGGCGTCGCGGACCGCGGCCATCGCGGCGTCGACCGGACCGCTCCCGGTACCCGCGGCGGTGCGCTCCTCGTCGTCGACGCGGATGCGGACCGACGCGGTGGGGGTGCCGCCGCCGCTGGCGGCCGTGAGGTCGAGAACCTCGACGCGACGTTCGGCCCCCTCGCGACCCTGGACGTCCTCGGCGATGGCGAGCAGGTCGGCGTCGGTGACGCGCTTGCCGCGCTCGCCGAGGTCCTTCACGCGCTGGACGACGTCGGCGAGTTCGTCGTCGCTGACCTCGACATCGTGTTCGGCGAGCGCGGCCTTCACGCCCGCGCGACCGGCGTGCTTGCCGAGCACGAGTCGGCGCTCCCGACCCACCGCCTCGGGCGAGTACGGCTCGTACATCCGTTCGTCCTTGAGGGTGCCGTCGGTGTGGATTCCCGACTCGTGGGCGAACGCGTTCTCCCCCGAGACGGCCTTGTTCGGCGGGAGCGGGACGTTCGTCACGTCCGCGACGGTGGTCGCGAGGTCGTAGAGCGCCTCGGTGTCAGCGGAGTCGACGTCGTAGCAGTGCCAGAGCGCCACGGCCACCTCTTCGAGGGCGACGTTGCCCGCGCGCTCGCCGATGCCGTTGACGGTGGCGTGGACGAGGTCCGCGCCGGCGTCGATGCCCGCGAGCGCGTTCGTCACGGCGAGTCCGAGGTCGTCGTGGGTGTGAACACTCACGGGGCCGAACTGCCCGACCCGCGAGACGCCCTCGTGGACCTCCCCGGGTGAGGCGTGGCCGACCGTGTCCGCGAAGCAAAAGCGGTCCGCGCCGGCCTCGAAGGAGGCCTCCGCGAGTTCTTCGAGGTAGTCGAAGTCGGCGCGGGAGCCGTCCTCGCCGATGACCTCGACCCAGAGGCCCTCGGACTTGGCGTAGGCGACGAGGTCGCGGGTGGTCTCGACGACCTCCTCGCGCGAGGAGCCGACCTTCCCCTCGATGTGGCGGTCGCTAGCGGGGACGACCAGGTTGATGCCGTCGACGTCGCAGTCGAGTGCGAGGTCGACGTCTCGTCTCACGCCGCGGCAGAAACTCGTCACCGTGGCGTCGAGGTCGAGACTCGTCACACGACGGATGGTCTCACGCTCGCCCGCGGACGTGCAGGCGCTCCCCGCCTCGACGAAGTCCACGTCGGCGTCGTCGAGTTTACGCGCGACTGTGGCCTTCTGGTCGGCGGTCAGTGAGATACCCGGCGCTTGCTCCCCGTCGCGGAGCGTCGTGTCGAGAAGTTGTACGTCGTCTGCGTCCAGATCGTCGAGAGTGGAGAAGGGCTTATCGGACAAGAATTTCACGCCCAGCCGCCTCGCGGCGACTTCCTCTATCCTCGGCGTCGGTGTGTTCCGACATACCTCGCTATTGTATCTCCATCCACCATAAGTTGGTGGGGTCCGACAGATATTGCCTCGGCGGCCTCAGTCGAAGGTGTACACCTGGGCCTCGCACGACGGGCAGAAGAGCGTCTCCGAGGGCGGTCCGTCGGGGCTACGAGCACCCCCACAACAGGACGCGTCGGTCCCGCGTTCGAGGTCGGTCCCGCAGTCGGGGCAGGTCTCAAGGAACATCCGACACGTCTGGGCCGCCGCGAGCGCGGTCTCGTCGTCGTCGACGAAGTCCGCGGCCGCACGAGCGCCGGCGATCTCCGCGATGGTGATCGGGCGAGTGAGCCACGTCTCTTCGAGCGCGTTGGTGGCGCCCGACGAGAGCGCGACCCACTCCTGGCCGTCCTGTCGGACCGCGTGGGACTCCGTCGCCGGCGAGAACTCCAGCGCGAGGTCGGCCAACTCCTCGGTGTCTGCGTCCCGCAGCGGAGCCATCTCTTCTCGCCGCCGCGCCTCGAACGCGTCAGTCGGGGCGACCGTCTCGTCGTCGGCGGTGAGCACGCCCGCGTCGACGAGGCGGTCGAGCAGGGCGTCACCTTCCGGGACGTCGAGTTCGTCGCCGTCGTCGCTGTCGTCGCCGCCGTCACCGTCGTCGCTCTCGGCCGAGCCATCCGTACGCTGCCCGGTACGCAGGGAACCGGACTGCTGGTCCGCGGTGCCGTGGAACAGCGCGTTGCCGCCGGGGATGCGGGCTACGAGCGCCGGCGCGTACCGCGGCGTGCCCGGGACGAAGTAACCCCGAACTCCGACGAGAAACAGTCCGACGGCCGCGGTGGCGACGGCCAGTATCGGAGAGAGGACGGCGAACAGGACGGTGACTGCGCCGAGGATCGCGACGTTGACCACGGTACACGGCCAACAGCGGTTCTCCCCCGTGTGTTCCGGTCGTCTGAGAGCGTCGACGAGAGTGAGACCCATTTCCACGGAGTTACCGCTGACGGGCCATCAACGTTCCGCCGCGAGACCGGTCACTCCGCCAGCCAGAGCCGATCACCTGGCCGCACCGGGTTGGCCGCGCCTGCCGGGAGTTCGACGAGCAGGTCGGCCGGCGCGCCCCCGTGACCGGTCCACGCCGAGAGGCGCTTCACGCGCTGGACCTCGCCCTCGGCGACCCACACGGCGTCGATGTCGAAGGGGACGAACAGCATGTGGACGTCGCGGCGGCGGACGCCCGAGAAGCGGAACGCGAGCGCGTAGTCGTCCGGAATCGACCGTCGGAACATCAACCCCTTCGCACGGGCGAGGTACGTGTCCGCGGTCTCGACGTCGCTCGCGAGCGTCCGGACGGTCTCCCCGTCGTCGTGGCGCAGTTCCACGTCCGGAGTTGCGGGGTCGTGGCGATAAGCGTGTCGTGGCACGGTCCCACGGGTCGCCTGACCGGGTCGGACCCGTGGGCCTATACTCCTCGACGCCCTCCTTCCGCGCGATGAAGAAGACCCCCTCGGGAACGTCCGTGGGCGTCGAGGACCCCTACGAGCACGCGGGCCACTGCGACCACGTCACCGGCGACGGGAAGTGTCGCTACGCCTTCGACTTCCCCGAACACGACCCCGAGTTCGCCGCCGAACGCCGGGCCGAGGAGTTCGCCTGTCCCGCCGCGGCCGCCGACGGGGACGGCGAGTGGGAGTGGGCCGACTGTCCCCACTACCGCTCGACCACCGACGGCGAGGAGTGTGCACGCTGTGGCCTCGAAGAGCGTCGGGTCGCCCACGAGGACGAGCGTCCGTTGCTCGAAGAACACCACCTCTCCTACCGCGGCGAGGCGGAGACGGGTCACGAGATCACCGTCTCGCTCTGCCGGTGGTGTCACGCGAAAGTCCACGACTCCTGGGCGAGCGTCGGCGACGACGCCAACCCCGACCCGGAGGCCATCGCCGCCGCCGAGGGCCGGCGGAGCGCCGAGCAGTCGGAGTTCGGCTTCGAGACGGCGGCCGAGCGCTTCGACACCGGACCGACGACAGAGGACACGGACGGCGAGTAGTCTGGGTGTGGGGACGGTTCCCGCGGACTCGGTGTTCCGGATTCTTTTTACCGGTTTCGCCACTAACGGGACGTAATGACCCGCATCGTCGTCATCGACAACCACGGCCAGTTCACCCACCTGGAGCAGCGTGCGCTCCGGGACCTGGGCGTGGAGACGGACATCGTCGACAACGAGACGCCGCCCGAGGACCTCGACGCCGACGGTCTCGTCCTCTCCGGCGGGCCGGACATGGACCGAACCGGGCGCTGTGCCGACTATCTCGACCTCGACGTCCCGATCCTGGGCATCTGCCTGGGCCACCAACTCATCGCGACGGAACTCGGCGGCCGCGTCGAGTCCGGCGAGTACGGCGGCTACGCCGACGTGTCCGTCGACATCGTCGACGCCGACGACCCGCTCGTTGGCTCGCTCGCCCCGGAGACACGGGTGTGGGCCAGCCACGCCGACGAGGTCGTCGAGGTGCCCGAGGGGTTCGAGCGTACCGCGGAGAGCGACGTCTGCGACGTCGAAGCGATGAGCGACACCGACCGCGACCTCTACGGCGTCCAGTGGCACCCCGAGGTCGCACACACCGAAGAGGGCGAGGCAGTCTTCGAGAACTTCCGCGACATCTGCGAGCAGTAGCCAGATGACCCAGACGCAGGGTGACCTCGCGGCGCTCTCGAAGTTCATCTTCCGTGCGCCGAACTGGTACACGAGCGTCGCGTTCTCGCTACTCATCGCGGCGCTGACCGGTATCATCGCCTTCGACGCCGGCTACATCTTCGAGGACGCCTGGCAGGGGGTCTTCTTCGTCGGCATCCCGACAGTGGTCGCGAGCCTCGCGACTACTCCCGTCGACCGCCGACTCGGCGGCCAACTCACCTACAACCGGTCGTCGCTGCTCGCACTGATCTGTGAGGTCGTCGTCGTGGTCGGCCTCACGGCCGGCGGGCTCATCACGCTGTTCACGTCGCTCGGACAGAACTTCGTCTTCGACGTGCTCATCGCGGCGCTCGCACTCGTCTTCGCGATCCGCCTCCTCGTCGTCCTCGCAGTCTCGCGCAACTCCCTCCTCCTCGCGGCCGTCCCCGCGGGCATCCAGACGCTCACCGCCGCCGTCCTCCTGTTCGTCTACAGCGGGACGCTCTACTTCGTCCAGTACGGCGGTCCCATCCTCAACTGGCTGTTCATGCGGCCCACCGAGGCACCCGTCGAGATTCGGTACGTCTTCACCCCTGAGGACTTCGCGCTCCTCATCGGGATGTCCGTGCTGTACGGCGCCGTCGCCTTCGGCTTCCTCCGCGTGATGGATCGCCCGTGGCGTCAGAGTCTCGGCGTCTCCGGACTCGACTTCCTCCGGGGTTTCATCGGCCATATCGCCGAGGGAACCCGCGAACTCGAGGACTTCTTCGAGCAGATCGGCGAGGAGGCCGTCGTCCCCGTGACGGTCCTCTCCTTCCGCCGCCTCGACGGCCACGACGACGTCGACAGCGACGCCGAGGAGAAAGCCCGCTTCGTCCTCCCGATGATCCACCCCGGCCCGATGGGCGAGATCGGCGGGGGGAACCTCCCACAGCGTGTCGCCGAGGCCTCCGAAGGGCTGGCGTTCCCGCCGCACGCGACCGCCGGCCACGACTTCAACCTCGTCACCGAACGCGAGGTCGACAAACTCGTCGACGCCGCGGAGCGTGCAGTCGCGAAGATCGACTATGTGACCGAGGCGACGCCGAGCGTCCGGGTGAACCACGGTGAGGCGAGCCTCCTCGGTCAGGCGTTCGGCGACGACGCCCTCGTCGTCAACACGTTCTCGCCGGGGTTCGCCGACGACGTGGAGTACGGCGTCGGTCTCTCCGCGATGGGCGAGGCTCGCGTCGCCGGCGCGGACGACGTCCTCCTCGTCGACGCCCACAACTGCAACAACGGTCTCGAAGGCGAGGACCTCGGCCACGTCGTCCCCGGGAGCGAGCGCGCCTTCGACATGATCGACGGCGCCGGCGACGTTGCTCGCCACCTCGACAGCCACGACCAGGACACACTCGAACTCGGGACGGCGTGGGACCGGACCCCCTGGTCGCCACAGGAGGGCATCGGCCCGCTCGGCATCCGCGTCGGAGTCACCGACGTCGATGGCCAACGGACCGCCTACGTCCTCGCCGACGGCAACAACATGGAACCGGGGCTCCGCGAGCGGACGATCGAACGCCTCCTCGACGAGTTCAGCCTCTCGAACGTCGAGGTGATGACCTCCGACACGCACATCGTCAACACCGTCGAGTCGGAGAACCAGATCGGCGGCGCCATCGACGGTGACGCCTTCGTCGCCCTCGTCGCCGAGACCACCGAAGAGGCGCTCTACGACCTCGAACCGGTCGAGGCGGGGATGGCCTCCGAGCGCGCGACGGTGACGGTGTTCGGCAACGACCGCACCGAGACGCTCGCGAGCCACGCCAACGCGGTGATGGCCATGGGCGGCGCGCTCGCCGGAACCATTATCCTCGCGACGGCGGTGCTCAGTTTCCTCATCTTCTTCCTGGCCTGAGCGCCGCCGGTGGACGGGCGGACAGTTGAGCAGTTGTACAATCGTTCAACTGTCTCGGTCGGTGACGCCACGACTGTCGCGTGAGAGAGAGTGCAAAAGAACCGGCCGGGACGGCTCAGGCCGACTCGGACTCCTCGGACTCGGCGAAGAGGTCGTCGACCGCGTTGCCGGCGACGAGTGCGGCGTCGTCGGCAATCTGTTCGATGTCTGCGTCGGCGTCGGGTGCCTTCACGTAGACGTCGACTTCGAGGACGCCCTCCTCGAAGGAGACGGTGATGTCGAGGTCCTCGACGTCGGACGAGCGGAGTTTCGAGAGGACGTACCCCTCGGCCGCCTCCGCCGCGGTCTCGACGACTTCCTCGTCGCTCGGCATTGGACCTTACGCGCCGCCCGCGCCGGGACCGCCGCCCATGCCGCCCATCGGGCCGCCCCCGCCGCCGGGGCCGCCGCCGAGCATCTCCTGGAGTTCCTCCTGGAGGCTCTCGAACTGCTCCTGAACGCGCTCTTCCTGCTTATCGAGACTCTGGACGCGAACTTCGAGGTTGTCGACCTTCTCCTCGAGGTCCTCCTGGGCCTCGTCGTAGTCGGTCTGGACGAGCAGTTCGCCGACCTCGCGGTACATCGTGGTGTCCTCGTCGATGTCCTCGAGTTCGTCGAGTGCCGTCTGGGCCTCGTTCAGCTGGGTCTCAGCCTGCTGTTTCTGAGTAGCGACCTGCTGTGCGGTCTCCTGTAGGTCCTGAAGCTCCTCGATCTTCTCCTGCGCTTCCGGTGGCAGATTACCCTGCATACCTGTTACCTACAGTCCCGGCGTGAAAAACCCCCGCTTTCCGCAGCCCCGAGCACACCGGAGACACGGGCCGCGACGGTCAGTCTTGGACCGGCGGATTGCGGACGAGTCCGTCGGCGATGGGTGCGAGTGCGAGCGCGGAACTCCCGCCCGCGGCGACGCGGAACGGGACGGCGCCGGTGAGTGCCAGCGCGAGCCCGCCACAGAGCAACAGCGGAATCAGGAACAAAATCGCGTCGTAGCGACTCGGTGCGTCCACTGGCGTCGTGACGGTGGCGGATTCGCCCTGACGGTCGGCGCTCACACTCGACGGTTGGGACGCCACCCTTCAAGAAGCGGCGGTCGGCCGAACGTTCGCCGACGCTCGGCGAACGCTACGAAGTGTTTCCGGTATCTCCGAGTGCAGCCGTCCGCTCGGCGACGGAGACGAGCCCACACCAACTGTTGCTCCCGGCCCGGAGGGCGGTGAGGTCGCTCGCCTCGACGACGACCTCGACGGTCCGGCCGTCGCGGCCGACGCTGGCGCTGGTCCGCTCGCTATCGATTTCGCCGGCCTCCCGCGCGACGCTCCGTTCGACGAGGCGAGCGCGGGCGACGTCGTCGTAATCGAAGAGAAGGGTCGTCCGGTGGGTCGTCACTTGACGTCGACTTCTTTGACGTCGCGTGCGCGCTCTTTCAGCAGGACGCGGTGCCCGCAGTAGGGACAGCGGACGCCGCCGTACTCGTCGAGTTCGACGTCCCGCTTACAGCGCGAGCACTTGTACGCCATGGATTACTCCTCGACTTCTTCTTCGGCTTCCGCTTCGCCACCCTCGCCGATCGCGGCGCGGATGGAGCGCTTCATCGCGCGGCCACCGGGCGTCTCGGGACGGTAGGCGCCGCCGGTGAACTTGTAGCCGCACTTCTCGCAGGTCCAGATGCCGGTGCCGGCGCGGCCGACCTTCTCGGCGCCGCACTCGGGGCAGGTGTGATCAGCGTTCTTGTCCGACTCGATCTCAGAGACGCGTCGGCGGGCAACGCGGCCGTACCGCGCGCCGAACCGACCCGAGCTCCCAGTAGTTCGGGCTCCTTCCTCGGCCATAGTACCAGTGTATACCCCCAGCGCGCACATAAGCGCTTTGAGTCTGTATCGAGGTGGCTGTCCGCGTCGCTACTCCTTCAGGCCGTCCGCTTCGAGCGCGTCGTTCAGGTCCTCGCGGACGCGCTCGCCGGTCTCGCGGTCCATCGCCGTCGTGACGACGCGGTTCTCCTGGATGCTCGACCCCTCTCGGATGAGGAGGCGAACGTTGCCGTTCGCGTCGGCGCGGGTCACCTTCGCGCGGACGCCGCCCCGCGCGCTCGACCCGCTGGCGTCGATGGGACCGGGGACGATCTTCTTCACGTGTGGGTGGCTCGCGACCGTCTCGATGGCTCGCCACCCTTCGCGGTCACCCACGAGCGTCGAGTGCGACCCGCCGATCTTCTCCGCAGCGGCCTTCTCGACGATTTCGAGGTCCCGCCCGCCCCAGCGGTCCAGCACCGTCTCGACGGGGTCGTCGCCGCTCACCCGGTAGAGTTCGTGGTGGAGGTCGACGCGAAGCGCGCGGATTACGTCGCGCTCGCCCGTGACGAACACGGTATCGGGGCGCTTGCGGCGAATCTCGTCGGCGATGCGTCCCGCGAAGTTCCGCACCTGCGTCTGCTCGCGCTCTTCGTCCGTCTCCGGCGTCGTCGTGACGACCGTCTCGCCGAGGACGGGGTCGCGTGGGTCGTCCTCGTCGGCGCGGTCCTCGTCGAGGAAGGTGAGCGTCGCTCGCCGCTCGCCGATCTCGACGACGACGGCGTCGCAGTTGGCAGTGTGACATACCAGACAGTAGTCGCCCGGCTTGTCGAGGGGTGTGCCACACTGCCGACACTCCATTTCCCCGAGCGTAGGCAGGGTACCCGTAAAACGGCCGTGATTCGTGAGAGTGTGTCGCGAACCTCAGACGCCCGCGCCGGTCGGTGCCTCGGGGAGTTCGACCGGTTCGGCGTCGAGTCCGAGGTCCGCGAGTGCCTCCTCTAAGTGTTCGGCCTCGGCGTAGTCGGCGCCGTCGGCCTCCCGGATCTCCTGGGTCTTCGCGAGCACCTCGGCGCGGCGGTCGTCGGGAATCTCGTACTTGTCGGTCGCGAGTTCGATGACGAGACCGTTGTGGTCACGGGTGTACAGCGAGTGGAAGACCCCGCGGTCGAAGACGTTGTAGCCGTGGCCGGCGTCGTCGAGAGACTCCATCACCGTCTCGAACTCGTGGGGGTCGATGGAGAGCGAGATGTGGTGGACCGAGCCGACGCGGTGGCGGTGGGGTTGAGGGTTCGACTGGCGGTCCTCGTTGACGAAGAAGGTGAGGATGCGACCGTCGCCCGCGTCGAAGAAGAGGTGCGTCTGACTCGGGTCGTCGAGGTTCGGCTGCCGGAGGACCAGCGGCATCCCCAGGAGGTCGCGGTAGAACTCGACGGTGTCCTCTACGTTCGAGCCGATCATCGTGATGTGGTCGACGCCGGTCGTGTGGAATGGGGCGTCTGGCTGTGCTGCGTCGACGGGAACGTCCTCTCGTGCCATACTCGACCTTGGACGTGTATCGGGAAATGTCTACTCCGTGGGCAATTCCCGCCGCGACCGCCTCACGACATCTCCAGCGGGGAGACCTTCATGAACTCGCGGAGGACCACGGTCGCGTAACTCCCCTTCGGGAGCCCGAACTCGACGGCGAGACCCTTCTCGACCTGCTCCCACTCGGGATGGGGGCGGACGAGGACGGCGCGGCGCGTCCCCTCCGAGTGGTAGTCGCCGGGGAGGTCGAAGTCCGACGACTCGACGCCGACGTCGTTCAGGACCTGGCGCTCGATTTCCCCCGGTTCGCCGTCGGCGAGTTCTGTCTCCGTGCCGACGAGCGGCGCGGTGACGAACGCTCGGTCGCGTCGGCAGTGACGGGTCACGACGTCGACGCGGTCCTCGCCGACGCGCTGGAGGCGGTCGGTGTCGGGGACGGGGAAGTCACCCGGCGCGTCCGTGTCGGCGAAACAGACCACGTCGCCGGCGACCGGTTCGTGGAAGGGCAGCCCCCGCGCGAGGCGCTCGGAGAGGATGCGGTTGAAGATGTAGGACTGTGCGGCGTCGACGAAGAACCGCCGGAGGTTCGAGGAGAAGGCGTTCAGTGCCTCGCGGAAGTCCTCGTCGGTGTCGCCACCGTTCTCGGCGAGGACGTTGAGCACTGCCCGCTCGTAGCGGAGGTGCTGGGGGAACTCGTCGATGGCACCCGCCCAGTCGCGGGTATCCTCGACGTAGTGGCGGGCGGCCTGGGTCTCCTCGGGTTCGTGTTCGGAGGGGTTCCCGATGTAGGCCATCACCGCGCCTTCCCAGTCCCCGCGGACGATGGCGAAGCCAACCTTGTGGGTGACCGGGCGCCGACTGCCGAAGCGCTGCTGGCCGAAGAAGTTGGGGATGGCGACGTCGCCGCCGCCGAACGCCTGGAGCTCGGCCACGATCTCGTCGGCGTTCTCGGGGTGGTCCGGGTCGGCGACGACGATGTGGAACTCGTTGCCCGCGAGGTCGCCGAAGAAGATGTCACGTCCGGCCCGGCCGACGGGTTCGAGGTCGGCGTCCCGGACGTCCGGGAGGTCCTCGGGGCCGATGCCGTCGACGCTGAACAACTGGGTCGTCACGGCACGGCGGTCTTTCGTCCCGGCCCACGAGACGCGCTCGCGGCTGATGCCGAGGCGGTTCGAGAGTTCCCGGGCGAAACTGTTCGTGTCCCAGTTCCGGAGGGTCGCGCGGAAGACGAGGTGGGGGTAGTCGCCGGTGTCGGCGTCGAGTGGCTGGGTCTCGAAGCGCTCGACCTCACGGACTTCGAAGTCCTCGGGTTCGTCACGGAGTCGGCCGCCGACGCCGTCGGTCTCGCTGACGTAGTACTCGATGCCGACCGCCTGCTCGACGGGGTGTGCCTCGCGCATTAGTAGAGGGAGAGGTCGCCCGTGACGCGGTCGACCTCGTTTTCGGGCGCCGGTCCGACGGCGAGCGTGGTCACGGTTCCCGGTTCGAGTTGCGTGTGGCCGGCGTCGCGGATGAGCGCGTAGGGGACGCCTGCCCGGCGCGCCTCCTCGGCGAGTTCCTGGAGTTCGGACTCACCCGTGGCCTTCAGGACGATCTTCTTCTGTCCGCCCTGTTTCCAGGCACGCTGGGCGTCGTCGTCGGCGTTCTCGTAGGCCGACAGCGAGGCGTGGGCCACCTGTGCGGCCAACTTCCCCTCGCCCATCCCGAGGTCCGAGCGGGCGACGATGGCTTGCTTCATGGTCGTACTGTCGAGTCCGGCCCCCTTATCGATGGCTACTCGACTGCCCATTATTTTCAAGTTAGTTCAGAGTGTAATAACCAACATGCCGCCGCTGACGCCCCTGGTTCGGCCTGGGAGATACTATCGAGAGTTCAGCCCCTCCATCTTCGAGGCGTGTACAGTCGTCTTCCTCACCGCACTCGTCGTGAGTTCCTCGTTGTTGACGATCGGCGTCATTGCCGCGGGAGGAGTCCACGTCAACGTCGCCGTCGAGAGTCCGGCACACCCGTCGGACGCGATCTGTACCGCCACAGGGTCCAACGCAGACAGCATCAAGCAGGTGAACGGACCCGGCTGTACCGTCCCGTCGACGACCGCGGCGTTCGTCACCGGGTGGCGGACGGTCAGCGCGTGGGCGCCCCTGACGTTCGCGGGCGTCTACGTCGTCTGGTTCGGCGTGGCGGCGGCACTCCACCTCCTCAGTCGCCTGTTCGCCGACACGCCCTCCTTCGGCGACACGATGGCCGTCGCCGGGTGGGGTATCGGACCGCTCGCGCTCGAAGCGCTGCTCTCCTTGCTGCTCGTCGTGCTGGCGTTCGCCAAGATTCCGACGAACGTACCGCTGACCGGGACGATCTCGACGGCGAGTTCGCTCCTCGTCGCGTTCGGCGGGACCATCCGCTTCCTCGCGTCGGTCGGGACCGCGGTGTGGCAGGGGTACGTCTGGACCTTCGGCCTCAAGCGCGTCCACGACCTCTCGATCACGCGTGCCACCGTGGCCGCCGGGTCGGTCACCGTCGTCCTGTTCGTGCTCGCGGGCCTCTAGGCGACGAAGTGCTTGACGCCCTCCACACGAGTGAAGTTGTGGGCTTTCTCCTGTATCCCGTAACCGTTAGGCCCCGTGCACTACTTTACTGGGATATGATCCTCTCGGATACCGACCTTCTCGCCCGACTCGAGGAGGGCGACCTGGTCGTCGACCCCCTCGACGACCTCGACCTGCAGGTCCAACCCGCCAGTATCGACGTCCGTCTCGGCCGGGAATTCCTCGAGTTCCAGCGCACCAACATCTCCTGTATCCACCCGAACGACGAACGCGAAGTCGAGGAGTACGTCTCCGAAACTCACGTCGACGAGGGCGACGAGTTCATCCTCCACCCCGGCGACTTCGTCCTCGGGACGACTAAAGAACGCGTCGAGGTGCCGCCGGACCTTGTCGCACAGGTCGAAGGACGGTCGTCTCTGGGCCGTCTCGCCGTCGTGGTGCACGCATCGCTCCCGGCTGACGAAGAACTGTTCCTCTGGACGGCCGAAGATGGATTCGGCTTCTACGAAATCGGTGAGGTCGTCGCGGAGGAGATGGACGCGCGTGCGGTCTCGTTCGATCCGAAGTCACTCCGTGTACGGACACATGACGTGACCGACTTCATTACGAATCCCGTGAAGCGCATCTACCGGGTGACCCTTGACTCCGGACGCGAAGTCCACGTCACGAAGGACCACAACATCTTCACTCTCGACGAATGGGGAGAAGTCACCCGCGTTGCGAGCGAGGACGCTATCGGCGAACACGTGATGGTACCTGGAACGCTCCCGGGCCCGCGTGGTGAAGAGACGGAAATCGACCTCGTTGACCTGTTCGCCGAGGATGATGAGGAAGTCGTCGTGTACGCGGCCGACGGCCTCGGTTCTGTTGACTGGAACGACGTAGCTGATGGTTCCCAGCGACACTACGAGTCTCGGGACAGTGCACCACTCTCTGCTGTCACGTCGACGGCTATCCCGAACGACGCCGAGATAGCGTTCAAGCAGAGCGATACGAGAATTCCGCGATATCTCGATGTGACGTCAGAACTTGGATGGGTTCTCGGTTTCTACGTAGCAGAAGGGTACGCTCGGCGAAATCAACTCATCTTCACGAACACGAACGAACAGTATCTCGACCGGGTCGCCGACTGGTTCAATCAGTACGACACATCGCTGTCGTGGAGTGAAACGCCACATGGAGTCAGCCAGCTCACTGTCTGCTCCACACTTTGGTCGAAGGTGTTTCGTGCACTCGCTGGAGAAGGCAGTACGAAGAACGTTCCCGAACGCGCGTGGAACTGGTCGGATACTGTACTCGAAAGCTTCCTCGGTGGCCTCTTGGATGGTGATGGCCACCGTCGTGAAGAACGCGCTACGCTGTACACAGCGAACGAGGAGCTCGCGAATCGCGCGACGTATCTCGGGTCACGTCTCGGTTACGCGACGTCGACATACTATCGAGAGCGGGATAACGAAGCGAATAGTGATGAGTGGAGTGTCGACTTCTACGACAGTAGTTCATACAAACGTGGCCAATATGTGCCGAACCCGTCCAAGCTCCTAAAGTCACTCCGTGAGGATGCTGGACTCACTATGGCTGAGGTAGCAGAAGATATCGGCCGGTCCTCAAAGTCGAGCGTCTCGAACGTCGAGAACGAGGAGTACGAGACAGTGAAACGGGAGACCCTCCGTGCGTTCCGTGATTGCTACGCCGAGCATGGCGTAGACGTCTCCCGACTCGACGATATCCTCACTGAGCACGTACGGTTCGACAGGGTAGAGTCCGTCGAAAAGACGGACCGCGTCGAGACGACGTACGACCTCGAAGTGCAACCGAACGGGCGGAAGATCGAGAACTTCCTCGGTGGATTCGGTGGGATTTTCCTATCGAACACGGCCGGCTTCATCGACCCCGGGTACGAGGGGCAGGTGACCCTCGAACTCTCGAACCTCGGGTCCGCTCCCGTGGCGCTCACACCCGGGATGCGTATCTCGCAACTCGTCTTCACGGAACTCGCGACGCCGGCGTCCCGCCCGTACGGCGAAGAACGCGGGTCGAAGTACCAGGGCCAGCGCGGGCCACAGGCCTCGCGTATCCAGGGTGACCAGGAGTTCGGAGGGGACCAATGAAGTTCGTCGAAGAGGTCGTCGTCGAGGAGTTCCTCCCGACGTTTCGCTCGATGCTGGCCGAGGACCTCCGCGAGCGGGGGTTGACCCAACAGGAGGTCGCCGAGGCGCTGGGCATCAGCCAGAGCGCCGTCTCGAAGTACGCCCAGGGTGCGGTCGACCGCAACGCGGACCTCGCCACCGACGAACGCGTCCAGGACCTCGTCGAGCGCGTCGCCGAGGGGTTCGACTCGGGGAGCATGAGCAGCGTGCAGGCACTCGTCGAAGCCGAAGTGCTCATCCGTCGACTCGAAGCGCCGGGCGACCGCCTCGCTACACTCCACGAGGAGGCGATGCCCGCACTCGCCGACTACGAGGCCGATTTCCGAATCCACGACCCCGAGAGCGAACTCCGCGCCCGCGAGCACGCCCGGTCGTCGGTGAAACGCGGACTGCGCGTCCTCGAACACGCGAGCGGGTTCGCGACCCTCATCCCGAACGTCGGTTCGAACCTTGTCGAGTGCACGCCCGACGCGACGGACGTCGAGGACGTGGTCGGCGTCCCCGGCCGCATCTTCGACGTCATGGGTCGCACCGAGGTGCCGGCCGAACCCGAATTCGGCGTCTCCGAACACGTCGCGAGCGTCCTGCTCGCCGCCCGCGACGAGGGTGCCGACGCCGCCGCCGCGCTCAACGTGGCGTACGACGAGGGACTCGTCCAGCAACTCGAAGACCTCGGCTACGTCACCGTCGAGTTCGACGCGGCGTACGAACGCGGCGAGGACGGCGGTATCCGAGAGGCCGTCGCCGAGGCGCTCGCCCGCGAACCCGACGCGACCGTCCTCTACCAGACCGGCGGGTTCGGCGTCGAACCGAACGTCTACATCCTCGCGGCGTCCGCGGTCGACGCCGCCGAAATCGCCCGCGACGTCGTCTGAGAACACGCGATGTCCGACGAGGTCCAGTCCTTCTACACGCGCATCGCGCCCGTCTTCGACCTCGTCGCACGCTACACGCCCGGCGTCGGTGCCGCCCGACGTGTCGCCGCCGAAACTCTCGCGCTGACGCCCGGCGACACCGTCCTCGACGTCGGCTGTGGCACCGGCGCGAACGCACCGACCCTCCGCGAACAGGTCGGTGCGAGTGGCCGCGTCGTCGGCGTCGACCTGACCGAGGCACTCCTCCGGCGCGCACGGACACGCGGCGTCGACGTCGTCCGTGGTGACGCGACGCGGCTTCCCGTCGACGGCCCGGTCGACGGCGTCCTCGCGACGTTCGTCGTCGGGATGTTCGAAGACCCCGAGACGGTCGTCTCGTCGTGGCTCGACTGTCTCACCGAGGGTGACCGACTCGTCGTCCTCGAAGCGACGTCAAGCGACCACCCGTTCGGACGGGTCGCCAATCCACTGTTCGAGCGGTTCGTCCGCACCGGCGCACCCGACCCCCAGGGCGGACGAGACGAGCGCGAACACGACGCTGGCGTCCGCTCACTCCTCGACGAGCGGGTCGCGACGGCAGAGCGAACGCTCCGCGTCGCCGAGGGAGTGACCGTCGAGAAACGAACGCGGTTGGCCGGGTTCCTGACGCTGCTGGTCGCCGAGCGTTAGGACTCGCGCTTCCGTTCCTGTTCCCGCTCCCGTTCGGCGACGCCCTCGCGAATCTGTCGTTCGGCGGCTTCGAGAGTCTCTTCGGCGTCGAACTCGGCGACGATGCGTTCGAGTTCGGCGCGCGGTTCGTCCTGTAGGTCGCGGGCGTGTTCCGTGATGTTCGGAATCGCCCGGATGATGTTGTCGATAATCGGGACGGCCGCGGTCTGTGGGGAGCGCGAGAGGGGGTTGAGGTCGATCACGATCTCGGTCTTGCCCATCTCGGCGAGTGCCTCGGCGCGGTCGCCGTCTTCGAGGGGGACGAGCACGACGTCGGCGTCGTAGATGCCGTCGGCGTCGACCTTCGCGCGCTCGTGGGAGAGTCCAGGGATGCGGGCGTCGGCTTTCAGCCCCTTCACGTCCTCGGCACCGTGCTCGCGGAGGTGTTCGGCGATCTTCTGTAGGCGCTCTTCGGTGCGGTTGAACAGGTTCACTTCGAGGTCGGCGTCGACGACTTCGGCGAGTTCGACGAGTTCGCCGGGGACGAGTGCGGCGACGTTGCCGTTGACGCTCAACACTGGGTGGTCGGCGAGCAGGAGGTGTGCGGCGGCGACGCGTTCGGCCTCGTCGGCGCTCGGGGTCGTCTCCTCGCCGAGCAGGTAGTCGAAGGCTTCGCCACGGCCCTCCGCGATGAGTCCCTGCTTGCTGGTGATGCCCTTCTCGACGCCCTCCTCGATGCGGTGGCGGGTCAGCAACGACTGGTACCGGGGGTGGTCTTCGGGAATCTCGACCTCGTCCTCGCTCATGGACGTGTGTGTGTGGGTCGACGAGAAAAGTGGTCCGTTCTGCTACCGGAACGTCGCGCCCGCGGGGTGAATCTCGCAGGTCTCGACGTCGTAGCCCGCCTCGGAGAGACTCGTCCCGAGCGCGAACACCGTCTCGCCGAGCATCGCCATCGACGCACCCTCGACGTCGTCGAGGACCCGCTCGACGTCCGGCGTGAGGAGGTCGGCCTCGCGGGCGAACTGTCGGGAGGCGTCGACGAACCGAGGGAGCGTTGGTCGCTCGACGAGGCGGTCGAGGGCCTTCTCGCCGGCGGCCGAGAGGACGTCCGTCGACCCGGTGATGACTTCCTCCGTCGAGAGGCCGCCGAAGGTGAGGTACTCGACGCGGTCGGTTTCGGGGATGCCGTCGAGGCGGCCGTGGGGCGGTGCACCGGGTTCGAGGCGGATGGGTGCGCCGCCGCGGGCCTGTGCGACCACGTCGCCGAGACCCGTCCCCGACGACACTTCGGCCTCGTGGGCGACGCGCACGAGCGCGTTGTCCGAGCGCCCGCACCCGAACGCGGTGTTGGCGGCGTAGGCGGTCCCGAGAGCCATCGCGCCGGAGACGCCGAATCCCGACCCGACGGGGAGGTCGCTGTCCGCGGCGACGTGGGCGTCGACCCCGAGCGTGTCGAGGACGTGGTCGACGGGGTCGACCGACGTGGCGCGCCCGTCGAGTTCGACCGACCGGTCGTCCGCGGGTTCGAGGCGGACCGTGACACCGTCCGAGAGAGTGAGTCCAGCGCCGCGCGACCCCGTTCGCGCCGGGTCGTCGGCCCGGTGGACGCTGAACAGGCCGGTGACGTGACCCGGTACGAACACCTCGACTACCTCCGTCATTGCTTTGGTAGAGTTGCTCACGGGACTTTACGCCTTCCGTTCCGCCGTGGCCGAGTTACCGTCAGCGGACGTCGGGGTGCCTGCCATCATTATTTTCAGGATGGGAGTTATGTACTAAATGAGACAACCGTGTCCGAAGACACCCTTCGCGACTACACCGAAATCCTCGAACGCCAGATCGCGGAAGGCGCGATGACCCTCGACCGGCCGGCCAGCGGGCAGTTCCTCTCGGCGCTCTCCTGCGGGTTCGACATCGGGTTCGGGCCGATGTTGCTCGTCGCGATGGGGACTGCCACCGGGGCCGCCATCCCCGGGTCGGTGTCGAAGGTCATGATGTCGCTGATGTACACGCTCGGGTTCGTTTACGTCATCCTCGGGCGCTCGGAACTGTTCACCGAACACACGACGCTGGCGGTGTTGCCCGTTCTCGACGGCCGCGAACCGCTCCGGAAACTCGCCCAACTGTGGGGGACCGTCTACGCCGGCAACATCGTCGGTGGCGTGTTCGTCGCGGCCTTCATCGCCTACCTCGGGCCGGTGATGGGCCTCGTCACGACCGACATGGTCGTCCACGTCGCTCGGCCGTTCGTCACGCTCTCGCCGCTCGGCGTCTTCGCCGGCGCGCTCCTCGCTGGCTGGCTGATGGGCCTCCTCTCGTGGATTCTCACATCCGTCAGCGACACCATCAGCCGGGTCGCCGTCATCGTCATGACGACGTTTGTCATCGGCTTCGCGCACCTCCCGCACTGCGTCGCGGGCAATATCGAGGTCCTGGCGGCTATCTTCGCCGGCGCGAACATCACGCTCGTTCAGTGGGCACGCTTCCTCGCGGTCACGACCGTCGGCAACGCGGTCGGGGGCGTCGTCTTCGTCTCGCTCATCAAGTACGCCCACGTCCGTCGGGGCGTCCCCGACGAGGTCGCGGTCGACATCAAGCAAAAACCCGGCGTCGGCGTGAAGCGAACCTCATTGACCGAAGACGAGGAGTGAATCGCCTCGACGTCAGTCGACGTCGCCTCGGGAGAGGAGGTAGTACACGAGTCCGGCGTACCCGGTCACGGCCACGAGCGCTGCCCAACTCCCCGGCTTGTCGCTCCCACGTTCATCCGCGTCGTGGTGGACCCACACGATAGACGCGACCCACCCGAGAGCGAACACGGCGGCGAGGACGGCGAGTGCGAGCGGAGACATATTGTTTCTATCCCGTAATAACGGAAATATTGTGCGGCCGACGCCGACGCTCGGTGGGTGTCGACACGAGAAAGGCGTGAAAATCGTCCCAGCAATATTGCGACCGCGAGCGGTCGCGTCTACAGCCCTACGGGCTGAGACGCTGACGGTCTCGCGGGAAGAGGACCGCTTCCCGGATGTTCTCCAGGTCGAGCATCGTCATGACGAGACGCTCGACGCCGTAGGCCCACCCCGCGTGGGGCGGCATGCCGTACTTGAACATCTTCGTGTAGTAGTCGAACTGGTCGGGGTCGAGACCCTGCTGGTGGAACCCTTCGACGAGGTTGTCGTAGCGGTGCTCACGCTGACCGCCGGAGACGAGTTCCATCCGCGGGTGCATCAGGTCGAAGCCCTTCGAGAGGTCGGGGTCGTCGTCGTAGTCCTGGATGTAGAAGGGCTTGATCTCGGAGGGCCAGTCGGTGATGAAGTAGTGGCCGCCGACGTCGTCGCCGAGCGCACGCTCGGCCTCGGTGGGGAGGTCGTCGCCCCAGACGAGTTGCTCGTCGAGTTCGCCCGTCGCGTTGATGCGCTCGATGGCCTCCTCGTAGGTGAGACGCGGGAAGTCGTCCTCGGGCGCCTCGAACTCGTCGGCGAGACCGAGCGTCTCGAGTTCGTCCTGGCAGTTCTCCGCGACCGCGGAGTAGGCCGCCTTGAGCGTCCCCTCACAGACGTCCATCGCCTCCTCGTGGTCGATGAACGAGGACTCGAAGTCGATCATGGTCGCCTCGTTGAGGTGGCGCGGCGTGTTGTGCTCCTCGGCGCGGAAGATCGGGCCGATTTCGAAGACGCGTTCGAGACCGGAGCCGACCATCAGCTGCTTGAAGAGCTGCGGGCTCTGGTTCATGAACGCCTCCTCGCCGAAGTAGGTCAACGGGAAAAGCTCCGTGCCGCCCTCAGTTCCCGTGGCGACGATCTTCGGTGTGTTGATCTCGGTGCTGCCGATGTCGCGGAAGTAGTCGCGGACTGCACGGAGGACTTCCGCGCGGATCTCGAAGATGGCCTTCGACTCGGGGCGGCGCACGTCGAGCGTGCGGTTGTCGAGGCGGGTCGAGAGGTCGGCTTCGACCTTCCCGGAGGGGTCGAGCGGGAGTTGCGGGTCGGCCTCGGCGAGCACTTCGATGTCCTCGGGCGTGACCTCGACGCCCGTCGGCGCGCGCTCTTCTTCCTCGACGTCGCCCGTGACGGAGACGACGCTCTCGCGGTGGACGTTGAGTCCGGTCTCGACGAGGTCTTCGTCCATCTCGTCCTTCTCGAATTTGACCTGGATCTTGCCGGACTTGTCTCGGAGGATGAGGAACGCGATACCGCCGAGGTCGCGAATCTCGTGGACCCAGCCGGCCACCGTGACGTGGTCGCCCGGCGTGGCGTCCGCCGTGAAGGTTCGGTTCTGCATATCCCGTTGTACCAACGTGCGGGGCTTAAAGACCGGCATTTCCTCCCGGTGTGGGAGGCCGTGTGCGGGCGTCTCGGATTTATATATCTGAAACCCCTTTATAAATGGTTTTCACTCGAACACCGCGTCGAACGCGTTCGCGCCGAGCGGTTCGAACGTGCCCGCAGCGACGTTCTCGCGGACGTGTTCGGCCGAGCTCGCGCCGACAAGCGCGGTCGTGACACCGGGGGCACTCCGTGCGAAGTTGATGGCTCGCTGGGCCGACGTGTCGCCGCCGAGTTCGGCCGCGACGTCGTCGGGCAGTCCGTCGGCGAGGTCGCCCTGCCCGAGACTCGCGCTCGTGAAGACGTCCAACCCGGCTTCGTGGGCGAACCAGAGCGCGCTCTGTCGTTCCGTCGGTCCCTCGTGGACTTCGCGGGTGAACGCGTCGGCCATCGAGACGTTGAACGGGAGTTGGAGACAGCGCAGGTGCGTCGACTCGTTCCCGACCGTCCGGGCCGCGGTTCGTGCGCGGGAGACGACTTCGGGAAGCGAGAGGAAGTGTTCGTGTTCCGGGTCGACGCGGAAGGCGTCCCACGACGCGACGCCGTAGTAGCGGAGGTCGCCCGCGGCGGCGCGGCGTTCCAGCACCTCGAAGGCGGCCTCCAACTGGTCGTAGACTGCCTCGCGTGGGCGGACGTCCAGTTGCGTCTCGGGGTTGTGGACGTAGTAGCAGTCGACACGCTCGACGCCCAGATTCGCCAGCGAGCGGTCGAGTTGGTCGTCGAGGAAGGCCGGCGCGATGCAGTGACTTCCGTGAGCGAGGTCGTCGGCGTCGACGAGACCGCTCGCGACGTACTCGCGCTGGACGAACGACCCCGGGTCGTCGGGTCGCTCGCCGTCGAACGGGAGGAAGCCCCCTTTCGTGGCGACGAACACCTCGTCGCGAGACACGTCGGCGTCGTGGAGGGCCGCACCGACCGCACGCTCGCTGCGCTGGTGGCGGTAGTTGATGGCCGTGTCGACAACGTTACAGCCGGTCTCGAACGCCGTCACGAGCGCCTCGCGGTAGCGTTCGTCCTGCGCGTCTGTCGCCGGACCGAGGTACGTCCCTATCCCGACACTCGACAGCGAGAATTCCCCACACCGCCGGAAGTAAGTGCGGGCGAAGGCGTCGCCGAAGCGCTGCTGGTAGCGAACGGTTCCCTCGCGAGTGGCCATCAGCGACCCTCGCGGTACGCCTCAACGGCGTCGCGGTACCCCTCGCGGAAGGTCGGGTACGCATAGTCGTAACCCAACTCGCGGAGCAAGTCGTTCGAGCAGCGCTTGCTCGTCGTCAGCCGTCGCCGCACCGCCTCCGAGAGGTCGTCTTCGTCAAGGCGCTCCTCGCGGGTGCGTTTGGGCGGCGCGTCGACGCCGCACTGCTCGGCGAGCCAGTCCGCGAACGCCCACTTCGAGACCGGTTCGTCGTCGACGGCGAGGAGCGTGCCTCGCTCGCCGGCCGCCTCGTCCGTGAGCGCGAACCGGACGACACCGGCCGCGTCGTCGCGGTGGATCATGTTCAGGTACCCTTCCGTGACCGGCCCCTCGACGTAGCGTTCGAGGCGGTAGCGTTCGGGGCCGTAGAGTCCCGCGAAACGGACGACCGTCGAGTCGAACGGCGACTCGTGGGCGACGCGCTCGGCTTCGGCGAGCACCTCGGTCTTCTCGGTCGTCGGCTCCAGTGGGGTCTCCTCGTCGACCCAACCGCCGTCGTGGTCGCCGTAGACGCCCGTACTGGACGTGTAGACGAACGCTTCGGGCGCGCGCTTCCGGGCGGCGAAGTGGTCGATGGCGGTCTGGAGACCGTCGACGTACACCTCGCGGGCCGCGGCGGCGTCTCTGCCGCCCGAACTCGCGGCGAAGACGACGGCGTCGACGTCCGGAATGGCGTCGAGTGTGCCGGCGTCGGTCACGTCCGCGCGAACGCCCTCGAACCCCGCGTCCTCGATGGCGGCGAGGCCGTCGTCCGAGCGACGGACGCCTATCGGGTCGTGACCCGCGGCGTCGAGTTGCCGGCCGAGTTCGAGACCGACGTAGCCACAGCCCAGGATGGCGACGCGCATCGCGCTACCAGGGGTTCTCCGACGCGAGGTAGTGGTGGATGCGTGCGTACTCGTCGAGGGTCATCGGGTGACGGCCTTCGATGCGCTGTTGGATCTCCTTGGCGCTGAGGTCGTCCTCGAACTCGACGTCGGTGGCGAGGGAGTCGACGTCGACGACGGCCGAACTCATCTGCAGCATGACGTGGTCCTGCATCTCCAAGAGGAGGTCCTCCGCGGGCGGCCAGTCCTCGGCAAGCGCCAGCACTTCTGCGGCCTCCTCGGTGGTGATGGCCTCGGCGTCGCCATCGCGGATAGCGGCGAGTCGATCGGCGTCGAAGTCGGTCTCGTCGGCGGCCGCGTCGACACCGTAGGCGTCGATGATGGCCTCTAGCGTCGCTTCGTACTCGGCGCGTACCTCTGCGGGCGAGACCGCCTCGGGTTCGGCGATTTCCTCGGTGAACATGGCTCCCCCTAGGCACTCGGGCTAAATGGGGCTTCCTCCCTGGGCCGCGTCGCGTCGCCCCCACCCAGCCGAGCGCTCGTCGGCGTTCCCGTCGGTGTCTCCCACCCCGCGCGGACCCGGCGGGACGGCGACGACGACCGCGAGATATATCCGGAGCGCCTCGGACACGTCAGCGCCCGAGGAGTCATGCGAGGAATCCGTTGTCGGTCGAACCGGACGTCTTGGGCGGGTGTGTCGTGTAGGTCGTATCGGCCGCGTCGTCGGTGGATGGGGCGGCGTGTTTGGGCCGCCGCTCTGCACACGTCTCGACGCACGGTCCCTCACTCGCCTCGTCCAGTCGCTCCGCGACAGCGAGGGCGGCGTCGGCACGGCGTTCGACCTCCTCGTTGACGTGGTCGAGCGCGCCGACGTACCCCCGGACCGACTGGACCGCCGCGTCGAGTCGACGCTCGGCGTCCGACAACCGGGCGTCGAGGTCAACGAGGTGGTCGGTGGGGATGAGGCGGCCGGTCCCGTCGTGCTCGCCGGCGCCGGTACACTGCCGTTCGACCGCGCGCAGGCTCGCGTCGAGTGAATCATCGGACATGGGCGCAGTGGTCCCGTCTTCGTACTTGAACATTTGTGTTGCCGAAATTTGTGCATTGGTAATACACTGCACGAGGCGGCGTGGACGGAGTTATCTACCACCAGTGAGTTATAGTACCGTGGGTTTATGTAGCACGAACACACTGCTGCTAACGCATGTCTCGTGAAGGTTCACGCCTGGGCAGTCCGAAGCGGCGGACGTTCCTGAAAACGACCGGCGCGACAACGGTCGGTCTCACCGGTCTCGCCGGTTGTCTCGGCAGCGGTGGCGGGTCGAACTCGATCCGTGCGTTCCTGTGGGAGGGGTACGGACCACTCGTCAAGCAGTTCGAGGAGGAACACGACGTCACAGTCGAAGTCGAGAAGGCGACGTCTACGAACAACATGTTCACGAAGGCGAACTCGGCGCCGGATCGGTACGACGTCGTCTGTCCGAACTCCGGGTACGCACAGCGCTTCCGCGACGCCGGACTCATTCAGCCCCTCGCGAAGAACCAAGAGGAGATGATCAACAAAGTCCCCAACCTGACGAACACCTTCGATTACTTCCGGCAGGGGACCATTCAGGACCACCTCACCGACTCCCAGGGACGGTGGTACGGGATTCCCCCGCGGTTCGGCCTCTACGGGCTCGCCGTCGACACGAAGAACGTCGACAAGAGTAAACTTCAGTCCTCGGCGGACCTCTGGAACCACAAGGATGCCTGGAAGAGCGTCGGTATCGGAGTCAACACCGACCCGGTCCACTCGGTCACACACGCCGTCCGCGCGCTGGGGTACACCGACATGCTCCGTGGCGACCAGATGAACGTCAGCGGCCAGGCGTGGGAGGAGACGCGGCAGAAGTTCCTCGAACTCGCCGACTTCACGCGAGCGATGTTCACGAGTGAGGCGCAGTTCGGCCGTGCGTTCAAGGGCGACAGTTACAACGTCGGCGTCGGCCCCGGACGAAACGACGTTATCAACCTCATCAAGAAGGGCAACGAGCAGTTCGAATTCGTCCCACCGAAGGAGGGGTCTATCGGTTGGACCGAGGCGATGCTCATGACGAAGTCCAGCCAGAATCAGGACGCCGTCCAGAAGTTCATGGACTTCTTCCTACGCCCGAAGATCGGTGCCCAACTAGCAGTGAGCGATCTCGCTCCTTCGACGGTCCGGGACGCGAAGGAGCACCTGACCCAACAGGAACAGGACCTCTTCTACATCCCTCCGGAGGATGTCCAGAAGGTCATCCAGGACAAGCCGTTCAAGAACCCCCAGAAGTGGAAGCAGCTCATGAGTGAGTTCAAGACCCGTCTCGGATAATCCCCCCAACCCCACATTCAACGCATCTATGAGCACTCGAAACAGCGACACAGCCAGCGGCGGCTTCACCCGCTTCATCCCGTTCGTCGGAGAACGCGAGACCGCATCCGAGTTCCTCTCGGCGCCGGTCGCGTGGCTCGCGTTCTTCCTCGCGCTCCCGATGGGAATGATGACGGCGTACAGTTTCCTGCAAGTGCAGAACTACGAGGTGGTGTGGAAGCCGACGTTCCAGAACTACCAGACACTGCTGACGAGCGATATCTTCCGGACGTATTTCTTCAACACCATCGAGATTTCGGTGGCGGTGACCATCCTCGCCATCCTCCTCGGCTACCCACTCGCCTACGCGATCGCGTACAAGGCGAAAAACCCCGAACTATGGCTCCTGCTCGTTCTGGGGCCCTTCTTCACCGTCTACCTCATTCGTGCGTTCTCGTGGATGACGGTCCTCGGCCGGAACGGAGCCATCAACATCATCCTCCTACGGACGGGTCTCATCGAGGAGCCGATCGGGTGGCTCCTCTTCGGGAAGTTCGCCGTCATTGTGGGCCTCGTCCACGCGTTCCTCCCGTACTTCGTTCTCACGCTGTACGCGACGCTCGGCGGCTTGAACCGGGACGAACTCGAGGCGGCGCGCGACCTCGGTGCGAGTCCGATTCGGGCCTTCTGGGACGTAACGCTTCCCCAGAGTCTCCCCGGGGTCATCACGGGCTCGTTGTTCGTCTTCATTCCGAGTTTCGGCGCGTACGTGACGCCGCTCATCCTCGGCGGCGGGACCGTCCCGATGCTCGCCCCGCTCCTCGACCAGTTCATGCAGCTCACACTGAACGTCTCGAAGGCGGCGGCCGGCGGCATCATCATGCTCGTGGTCGTCGTCGTCGCGACGACGCTCATCTTCCGCATCGTCCACCTCGAAGAGCTGTTCAGCGGGCAGACTGAGGGAGGTGGTGGCTCGTGAGCTATCTGAGCGAGAGCCAACGGACGTGGGCGCTCCGCATCCTCGGAGGGAGTGTCCTCGTCTTCCTCTGGTTCCCACTACTCGTGATGGTTCTGCTCTCCTTCGGGTCGAACGCGTACGCGACGTTCCCGATGGGCGATCTCACGCTGAAGTGGTACGCGGCGGCGTTCTCGGACACCGACCTCCTGATGAGCATCGTCTACACGCTCTTCGTCGCGACAGCGTCCGCGATCCTCGCGACGATACTCGGGCTACTTGGGGCGTTCGCGCTGGTGCGTCGGGAGTTCCGGCTCAAGAGCTGGTTCCGCGTCGCCACCATCGTCCCGATGATCATCCCCGGCGTCGTGTTGGGCATCGCGCTCCTCTCGATGTTTCAGACCATTTCTGGGGGCCTCCTCTCGCTCGGGACCGTCATCATCGCACACTCGCTATACACGATGCCGTTCGCGCTGTTGACGATTTCCTCGCGGCTCTACAGCCTCGACGAGACGATGGAGGAAGCAGGCCGCGACCTCGGCGCCGGCCGGCTGACCGTGTTGCGCACTGTGACGCTCCCCCAACTGTCGGCAGCCATCGCCGCCGGCGGTCTGCTGGCGTTTATCCGGTCGTTCTCCGAGTTCATCCGGGCCTACTTCGTCAGCGGTGGGCGTACCGTGTTCACGATCCGCATCTGGCAGATGCTCAACCACGAACTGACGCCGAAAATCAACGCCATCTCGACAGTCGTAATGTTCGGTATGATTGGTCTCCTGCTAGTCGTCTACTACGTCGGTAGCGGCGACCTCACCGAGAACCTCTACGGGTGATACAACATGGGCGAAATCAATCTCTCAGAACTCACGAAGGTGTACAACGAAGAAGTGCGCGCGGTCGACGGCATCGACGTCACCATCGAGGACGGCGAGTTCTTCTCGCTCCTCGGGCCGTCCGGCTGCGGGAAGACGACGACGCTCCGGATGATCGCCGGTTTCGAGACACCCACTGATGGGACCGTCTCTATCGACGGCCAGAACGTCACCGATCGGCCACCAGAGGACCGGCCGACGAACATGGTGTTTCAGAACCTCGCGCTGTTCAGCCACATGGACGTCTACGACAACGTCGCCTACGGGCTGAAGCGCTCGGGTGTCTCCGAGGAGGAGATCGACGCCCGCGTCTCCGAGTCGCTCGAACTCGTCGACATGC
Organism: Halospeciosus flavus; assembly: GCF_029814175.1. Classification (GTDB taxonomy): domain Archaea; phylum Halobacteriota; class Halobacteria; order Halobacteriales; family Halobacteriaceae; genus Halospeciosus; species Halospeciosus flavus. Next base: position 2,046,934 of record NZ_CP122312.1, read on the forward strand.
CGGGTTACCAAGACCGCCGCGTCACGGAGCTCTCCGGCGGGCAACAGCAGCGCGTCGCTCTCGCTCGCGCGCTCACGAACCGTACGGACGTCATCCTCCTTGACGAGCCGCTCGCTTCCCTCGACCGGAAGCTCCGACAGCAGATGCAACTCGAGCTCCGCAATATCCACGAGGAAGTCGGGATGACGTTCTTCTACGTGACTCACGACCAACAAGCGGCAATGACGATGTCCGACCGCATGGCCGTGATGAACGAGGGCCACCTCGAACAGGTCGGCTCACCTAGCGAGGTGTATGACGAACCGGCCAGCGAGTTCGTCGCGGACTTCATCGGCGACGTGAACAGTTTCGGAGGGGAACTCCGGAACGGGACGTTCGTCACCGACAGTGGCGAGGAGTTCGCTCCCCCTGCCGACGCGCCCGACGCCGACGGCGACGCGACGCTCGTCGTCCGCCCCGAGAAGCTCCACATCGGGACCGGCTCGCTCGACCTCGATAACGTCCTCTCGGCCACAGTCGAGGATACCGTGTTCCGCGGTCCGAGCACGCGCTACGACGTTCGGTGGAACGGCCGCCGACTGAGCGTCGAAGCACAGAACGTCTCGCGTAACCCACCACACTCGCGCGGTGACGACGTGGTCGTCGGCTGGAACGCCGACACGGGAATTATCTACCGCGAGTAGCGACCCACCCTACTTTTTCTCCGCGAGCACCGACCGATTCGATTCGACGAAACGTTCGAGGTCCGGGCGGTCGATGGCCAGTAGCGGCCGAATCTGGAGGACGACCTGGGAGTAGCCGCCGACGCCGACGGCGTCGTGTTCCGTCTCCAGAGCGGTGAATACGCCGTCGAGGTGCGCTCTCAGTGCGGCGGCGTTGTCGACGATTCTGCCCTGGAGTTCGCTGCTTGTCGGAGTCGTTCCCGAAGTGAGGGCCCAATTACACGAATGTGGAACCCATCTCCTGAGCGATTATCTCCTTGCTTTCGGTGTACTTCCGGGCGACCCTGACCGCATTCTCGACGACCGCATCGTCGTGGCCCGTGTTCGACCGAACTGCCGGGAACGAGACTTCGATGGTCGTGTTCGCCCACGCTGTCGGCTGTTGCTCCGATATATTGGTGCACTTAGAGACAGAATCGTGAATATTTCTCTCGTGCAGGTGGATAACTGTCGCCGAAGACCCATGATCCAGTTCGTGAAAGCGAGAATTACGCTCTTCGGCTTCCTTCACCACCTCTCACGGAAGAGGCCGCCGACGATGTGCAGGGGGGGGAATCACTCGGCGTGGGCGTCCTTCACGCCTTTGACCGTCTGTCGGACCGCGTCACAGCCCTCGTCGTGGAGGAGGTCACCGACGACGACAACGTCGGCGTGCTGGCCCATCTCGTAGGCAGCGTCGTAGTCGCGGATGCCGCCGCCGTAGAAGAGCGTCGTCTCGTCGAGTGCGTCGTGAGCCGCCTCGACCTTGTCGACGTCGCCGTACATCCCGGAGTACTCGATGTAGACGATGTCCTGGCCAAAGAGCCGTTCGGCGACCTTCGCGTAGGAGGCGACGTCCTCGGCGGTCTGTTCGGTGTCGGCGTCGGTGAGTTCCGCGACGCTGGCGTCCTCGTTGAGGACGATGTACGCCTCGGTGGCGGTGCGCTCCCACGCGATGTCCGCGATGCGCTCCCACTCCTTGTGCGCGCCGGTGATCCAGAAAACGTCGCCGGCGTTGAACACGACCGGGATGAGGTAGCCGTCGAGTGCATCGTCTTCGACGACGACCGCGGGATTCGATGGTTCCTGGTAGAGCGGAACGTCGTGTTCGCTACAGGCGTCGATGACGCGTTGCATCTTGTCGGTCGTGATGTCGAGGGTTCCGCCGATCTCGATGGCGTCCGTCCCAGTCTGGCAGACGTCGTCGAAGGTCTCGTCGCCGACGAGGTCCTTGTCTGGGTCGACCTTGAGGACGTGGTCCCAGTCGTCCCACGGAGTATTCATGGAACGTGGTTTAAACCCGGGCGCAAAAATCCCTTCGATAGCCGGTGCAGCCGACGCCCAGCGCTCAGCCGTGGATGCCCATGGCTTCGATCTGCTCTTGGTAGCGATTGCGAATCGTGACTTCCGTTACTTGTGCGACCTCGGCGACCTCGCGTTGGGTTTTCTTCTCGTTGCAGAGCAGCGACGCTGCGTAGATAGCTGCGGCGGCGAAGCCAGTCGGGGACTTCCCGGAGAGCAGTCCTTTCTCGGCTGTCGTCTCGATGATCTCGTTGGCCTTCGTCTGGACCTCCTCATCGAGGTCGAGCTCGGAGCAAAAGCGCGGGACGTACTTCTTCGGGTCGACTGGCTTCATCTCCAGGCCGAGTTCCTGGGAGATATACCGATAGGTTCGACCGATCTCCTTGCGTTCGACCCGCGACACCTCCGAGATCTCCTCCAACGATCGAGGAATCCCTTCCTTCCGGCAGGCGGCGTAGAGACACGACGTCGCGACGCCCTCGATGGAGCGTCCACGAATGAGGTCTTCTTTGAGCGCCCGGCGATAGATAACCGAGGCGACCTCGCGGACCGACCGCGGCACACCCAGTGCAGAGGCCATCCGATCGGTCTCCGAGAGGGCGAACTGCAGGTTGCGCTCGCCGGCGTCCTTCGTCCGGATGCGCTCTTGCCACTTGCGAAGCCGATGCATCTTCGAGCGTTTCTTCGAGGAGATCGAGCGACCGTAGGCGTCCTGGTCCTTCCAGTCGATGGTCGTCGTCAGCCCCTTGTCGTGCATCGTCTGCGTGGTAGGTGCGCCGACGCGGGACTTCTCCTGGCGTTCTGAGTGATTGAACGCACGCCACTCCGGACCAGGGTCGATCTGGTCCTCTTCGACGACGAGACCGCAGTCCTCACAGACGAGTTCCGCACGGTCCTCGCTCTTCACGAGGTTCGACGACTCGCACTCCGGACACGCTCGGACCCCCTCACGCCCCTGCTCGCTCTCCTGTTCCACGGGCGCTTCCTCTCGCTCCCGCTCGCGGGTTGGTCCAGTCATCCTTCTTGAATTTTGTGTTTTTACTTCACTTCAATGTACCGGCCAAATTTTCGTCAGACAACGTGGGGCAATATTCCGAGAGTGCGTATTTCGACGCCACAGACCCGAAGACTGGGCACGCGTATCGAACCGAAAACGATAACCCCTAAATCCGTACAGCGGTGACGTTCGGTCAATGCCGGTTATCGAGTGCGACGTCGAGGAGGCCCGCGAGCGACTGGACGCCGCCGGCGCGGACGTCGAGGAAGGACACACCGAACACGAACGCTGGCGTGCGGAACTCGGCGACGCGAACGCGGTCGCCTACGACGACAAGGTCGTCGTCCAGGGGGCCAAGCCCGTCGACATCACGTCGGTCCTCGAAGACGGCGGTGGGCGAGTCCACCTCCACTTCGACGGCGCGAGTCGGGGGAATCCGGGTCCCGCCGCCGTGGGATACGTGCTCGTCTCCGGCGACGGCATCGTCGCCGAAGGGGGCGAGACCATCGGCCGCGCGACGAACAACCAGGCCGAGTACGAAGCCCTCATCCGCGGGTTGGAGACCGCCACGAAGTACGGCTTCGACGAGATCGTCGTGAAAGGTGACTCCCAGCTCATCGTCAAGCAAGTCAAAGGCGCGTGGAACACGAACGATCCCGAATTGAAGGAAAAACGGATTCGGGTCCGCGAACTCTTAGACGAGTTCGACGAGTGGTCACTGACCCATGTTCCCCGCGAAGTGAACGAACGCGCAGACGAACTCGCGAACGAAGCACTCGACGAGGCCTGACTACCCGAGATGCCCGAAAACGACCAGCCACAGTCCGACGCCGAACAGCCCCCGACAGACGAACTTCCCGACTCGGTCGTCGACGAGGCCGAACGGCTCACCCGACTCGCCCGACAGGCGGTCGTCGACGACGAGGCCGCAGCCTACCGCGAACACCGTGACGAACTCCTCGACGAGCACGACTTCGCCGCCCGCGTTCGGGAGGACGAACGCGAGACGCTCGTCTGCTACCCGCAGGAGTGGCTCGACGACCAAGGGACGGTCCGAACCGAACGCATCGAGGACACCGACCGTGCGGCCGAAGTGCCGCTGTCGCGTGGTGGTGAGCAGGGCGACTTCGAGACGGCCGAAGAGCGCAACCACGACCTCGTCGAGACGGTCCGCGAACGACACGGCGACGTCCACGCGGCCAACGCGAGAGTGTTCGCGGACTTCATGAGCAATCACTACGCGCGGTCGATGGCCACGGCAACGGCTGACGAGATTGAAGAGTTCCGGACCGAGTACGTCGTCAGGAACGCGTGGCTGAGCGACGACCAGGAGGCGGCGTTAGAACAGTCGCTCCGCTACGTGTTCGACGTCGCTGGAAAAACGTTCCCGGAGCGGGAGTAGTTACGCTTCGGCGATTTCGCGGACGAGTTCGGCGCGCTCGTCGTCGGTGACGAACTTCTCGAGTGTCCACTGCAGATCGTCGAGGACGGCCTCGAAGCCGTCGTCGGTCAGAGCGTACTCGTTCGTTCGCTTGTCGAGTTCGCTCTTCTCGACGAGACCTTTGTTGACGAGGTCGTCGAGGTTCGGGTAGAGACGTCCGTGATTGACCTCTTTCCCGTAGTACTCTTCGAGTTCTCGCTTGATGGCGAGCCCGTATCGGGCTTCCTCTGCGAGAACGACGAGGATGTTCTTCTGGAACGCAGTCAGATCCCGAGCGCTGGTACGCGCCGCAGGTTGTGCCTCTGACATACTCTAGTAAATGTCGGTCGGCTATATAAACCCTTCTCAAATTCCCCGCCGTTTTACCAGCGAACCGGAACCCGAAAGGCCTTTTTCACCGTCGTACGCACTCGCAAGCGACTATGGTCAACCTCTGGGAAGACCTCGAAACTGGTCCGAACCCGCCCGAGGAAATCTACGCCGTCGTAGAGTGCCTCAAGGGCGAGCGCAACAAGTACGAGTACGACAAGGACATCCCGGGTGTGATGCTCGACCGCGTCCTCCACTCGAACGTCCACTACCCGAGCGACTACGGCTTCATCCCGCAGTCCTACTACGACGACGAGGACCCCTTCGACGTCCTCGTCCTCGTCAAGGACCAGACGTTCCCCGGCTGCGTCGTCGAGGCGCGTCCGGTTGCCCTGATGGAGATGGACGACGACGGCGAGAAGGACGACAAGGTCATCGCCGTCCCGACTGAGGACCCGCGCTACGACCACGTCGAAGACCTCGACGACCTCACTCAGCAGAAGAAAGACGAGATCGAGGAGTTCTTCGAGACGTACAAGAACCTCGAAGAGGGCAAGCAGGTCGAGGTTCTCGGCTGGGACGACAAGGCGGCCGCGAAGGACGCCATCGAGCACGCGATGGACCTCTACGAAGAAGAGTTCCAGTAGCGACCTCGTACTCCACTCTCTTCCGTTTTCACGCCGTCGACCGCCCGAGCGGCAGTGCTGGCGACGCCATCGGCCCGCCCATTACCTCCGAACATACACCGGCGAGGTCGGTATGCTTTATGCGTATGGGTAATCTTTTGGTGGGAGACGCCCTAGATAGAGGTAAGCATGGCCGCCAAACAGTCAATGGGGATCCGACACGTCACGGTCGTCCCCACGAACTTCGAGTCCGGGAACGAGTCCGACGGCGAGCCCGACGAGGACGACGGCGCCCGAGAGTCGTAGACGGAGGCAAATCGGGGCAGGAGACGAAGCTTCTTACGAGCGCGTAGATTAACGCGTCTATGGGACTCTTCGATCGGCTCTCCGGCGACGCGCCACGTGTCGCCTTCCTCGGACTCGACGGTATTCCGTACGACCTCGTCGAGGACAATCCCGAGGTCTTCGAGAATCTGACGGACATCGCCGAGTCCGGCTCTGCAGGCGCAATCGACAGTATCGTTCCTCCGGAATCGAGCGCGTGCTGGCCCGCACTCACTACGGGTCGGAACCCCGGTGAGACCGGTGTTTACGGCTTCCAGGACCGTGAAGTCGGTACCTACGATACGTACGTCCCGATGGGCAGCGACGTGCAGGCCGACCGGCTCTGGGACCGCGTCACCGACGACGGCCGGAAGGCGAGTGTCTTCAACGTCCCCGTCACGTTCCCGCCCCAGCGTGACATCCAACGGATGGTTTCGGGTTTCCTCTCGCCCGGTATCGAGAAGGCCTCCCACCCGAAGGACGTGGGCGACTACCTCCAGGAACACGACTACCATATCGACGTGAACGCGAAACTCGGACACAAAGACGACAAGTCCGACTTCGTCGAGAACGCCCACGAGGTCCTCGACGCCCGCTACGAGGCGTTTTCACACTACATCGAGCAGGACGACTGGGACCTCTTCTTCGGTGTCTTCATGTCGACCGACCGGGTCAATCACTTCCTCATCAAGGACTACGCCCGCGGCGGCGAGTACAAAGAGGAGTTCCTCGAGTTCTACCGCAAGGTCGACGAGTACGTCGGGAGGCTCCGCGACCAGCTTCCCGACGACGTGACGCTGATCGTCGCGTCCGATCACGGCTTCACCAGCCTCGACTACGAGGTCCACTTCAACGAGTGGCTCCGCCAAGAGGGGTGGCTCGAGTTCCAGGACGACGACCACGAGAGCCTCGACGACATCGCGGCGTCGACGACGGCGTACTCCTTCATCCCGGGTCGCTTCTACATCAACCTCGAAGGGCGCGAACCCCGCGGGAGCGTCCGACGTGACGAGTACGAGAACGTCCGCGACGAGCTGAAGGCGGACCTCGAAGCGCTCGAAGGCCCCGACGGCGAACCGGTCCTCGACCGCGTCGTCGAGAAGGAAGACGCCTTCGAGGGCGAACACACAGACATCGCGCCCGATCTCGTCGCCATCCCGAACGATGGCTTCGACCTGAAGGCCGGATTCCGTGGGGCCGACGACGTATTCGCCCCCGGTCCGCGCGACGGGATGCACAAGTTCGACAACGCCTCGCTGTTCGTCGACGACGAGGACGTCTCGGTCACGGACGTCGACCTGCTCGACATCGCGCCGACCATCCTCGAACTGATGGAAGTCGACTACGACGCCGACGAACTCGACGGCCGCAGCCTCGTCTAGGCAGGTCAAACGGGACGAAGAACGGATCGATGTCGCGAACGGCGGTCGCGTGGACCGGAGCCGCCGCACACCGTCCGCGACACCAGTCTGCCGAGCGGTGCCTGATTCGGGCTCGTCTGGGGGGAGTGCGCGCACCAGTTCCGTTGGTGCACGTGAACAATCGTTATGGATCTGGTTCAAAGTACTCCCTTACTGTTTAGGCCCGAAGACCTCTCGAAGTGATGTCCTCGCCGAACCGACCGATCAGTATCAGTCGTTAGTCGTACAGCACATTTATTCACGATTGAAGCTGTAACTAGCCACGGAACACCTTCAGTACATGTTCCACACTGAATAAAGAAATCGTATTACCAACAACTGGTATCCCGCGCCGAGCAACCCGGGAGTCCTTTTACTCCCCGCCGCCAACTACCGTCGAGATGTACGACTTCGCCGTCGTCGGGGCCGGCCCACCCGGGTCACGCTTCGCCCGGCAGGCCGCCGACCGTCACAACGACGTCATCGTCTTCGAGCAAGGCGAGATCGGGGAGCCACTGGCGTGTTCGGGCCACGTGAGCCTCGACATCTGGGACTACGTCCCCGCGGACGCCCGCGAGGACCTCTTCCAGAACGCCATCTACGGCGCACGCTTCCACGCAGGCGGGCCGGACTCGAAGGCCTACCCCTTCTACAAAGACGAACCCGTCTCGAACGCCGTCGACCGCGTCCAACTCGACAAGGTCCTCGCGGAGGCGGCCGCGGACGCGGGTGCAGACGTCCGCGACGGCCACACGGTCACGAACGTCGTCGAGAAACCCGGACACGTCGTTCTCACGATCCGTGGCCCGGACGGCGAGTTCGACGTCGAGGCGCGGATGGTCGCTGGCTGTGACGGCCCGCGCTCGCGCGTCCGCCGCGCGCTCGACCTACCCGAACCCGACGAGTTCCTCCACGGCGTCCTCGCCTTCGACCCCGAACCCGACGGCCAGGACTTCGTCGACGTCCACCTGACCGTCGACGATTTCTTCGCCTGGCGCATCCCCCGAGGCGATGCAGGCGTCGAGTACGGTCTCGCAGCGACACCCGACGCCGAGGGTGACGTCGCCGAGCGCTTCGACGAGTTCGTCGCCGACTACGGCGTCGCCGAGAACATCGAACACCGCTGTTCCGGGCTCATCCCCGTCGGTCCGCCCGACACCGTCACGAGCGAGCGTGGCTTCCTGATCGGCGACGCCGCCGGACAGACGAAACCATTCACCGGGGGCGGCATCCTCTACGGGATGACGGCCGCAGACTGTGCCGCCCGCGAGATAAATCCACAGAGTCCGCAGACGCTCGCGGCCTACGAGGAAGCTTGGTGTGAGGAACTGGAGACGGAGATTCGCCTCGGCCGCCACATCCGCAAGGCGTACGCCCTCCCGTCACCCGTCCAGCACGTCGGCCTGTGGCTCACCTCGGGGAAGATCGGCGTCCACATGGACCGCCCGACGTCGCTGTTCACCCGCGAAGGGCTGACCAACCTCGTCAAGCGCTGAGAGCTGTCGGGTCGGATATCTGTCTTCGAAGAAACCAAACGCTGTTCTACAGACGGAGCAGGGCGAGTGCCTCGGGATCGTCCGGAAATCGAAGATTTCCGTGATGACGAGAGACTTCGTCTCTCGAACCACTTGACCCCGAGGGTGAAGCCCGTCGAAGAATTCATCAAACCACGTTACGTAGCAAGATGCAACGGCCAGAACACAACCCTCAAAGTATGGCGTTGAAGACCTCAATGCCTTCGCTGGTCGTTCGGGAGTATGGAAATGCGGCTCCTCTCAAAACCCGCTACGGCGGTGAGACGGGAGTTGTCGGGGGCTGGTGGAGGCCCCGACCCTCACGGACACAGCGAGTGTTCGGGTGTTAATTCCAGCCGACCGCGCAAGCGGAAGGTCGAGGGGAATTAAATTCGCCTGTGGGCGCGGTGCGACCCAAAACGGTGAAGCCTCGGGGCTTGTCCCCAAGGTACTTCACGTCAGTGTCGAATTGGCTACCATATGTCTTGGAAGGAAACTCTCGCTACTGCCTGTCGCGAGCGTGCGGGGGACGCGTTGCTCGGAATCGGCTACTACGAAGAGGGGGACTACGAGGTACTGTACCTGCAGGAGGGGTACGAGGACGTCTACACGGCCGAACGCGTCCACGATATCGCGAGGGACGCCTACCTGGAGAACCTCTCCGAGGAGTTCCAGGAGTCGCTGTACCACGAATTTGGCTGTATCCGGGCGACGATTCGGCTGTTCGAGGGCGGAATCGTCGTCCACGCCAGACTCACCGACCAGCGCGGACTTGTCTTCGGCGTCGCCGACTCCTCACTCAACATTGTCGAGGAACTCCTCGACGCGACGGACGAACAGATTCCCGACGGGGATATCGGAGCCGAGTTGCCTCAGTCGTAGCGCGGTAGCCGGTCGGACTCATCGCTCCCCTCGACGAACGGGAGTGGCTCGACATGTGCGTCGACCTCCTCGCCATCGACACGGACTGTGAGGTCGGCTTCGTCGTCCAATCCGTAGTCGACCAGCGCGAGCGCGATCGGTTCTTCACGCATCTCGCTTTCGCCGGCGCGGGTAACCTCGCCCACGGAGGCGTCGCCGTCGAAGACGGCTGCACCGGATTCGGGGACCGCGTCGGCCACGAGCCCCACGAGTTGTCGCGAGGGTCGACCCTGGTTCTCGACGCGCGAGACGACCTCCTGGCCGACGTAACACCCCTTCTCGAAGTCGAGAGCGTTCCGCAGGCCGAGAACGTTCGGAACCACACCTTCGAGTTCGGACTCGAAGAGCGGCGTCCCCGCCTCCAGCGTGAGAGCCTCCCAGACGTCTCGACCGAAGGGGACGGCGTTCAGTCCGTTCGTGATGAGGGTGCCGAACACGTCTTCGGCGACGTCGGCGGCACAGACGACGATGAATCCCTCCTCGCCGGTGAGGCCGTCGTCGCGGAGGACGGTCACACCGTGGTCGCCCATCCGCCCGCGAACGAAGGAGAGGTGTGCCTCGGGGCTGCTCCCACCGTTGAAGACAGAGGCGATCTTCTCGGTCGCCTTCGGGCCGTAGACGCCGAAGACGCCGAACGCGTCGCTCGCGTCCGAGAGTTCGACGTCCTGGATGAAGACGTTCTCTTCCCATTCCTCGTGGAGGTCCTCGACCTTCGATGGCGGCGTGAAGACGAGCAGTTTCTCGCCCGCGTTCAGCACGTAGAGGTCCGTCCGGATTCCCCCTTGTGGGTCGAGGAGGAGGGCGTAACAGCCCTCGCCGTCCTCGGCGGGGACCTCGTTGGTGATCGCGTTGTCGACGAAGTCGAGGCGGTCGTCGCCCTCGACGACAAGGATGCCGTAGGCGTGTTCGGTGGCACCGACGACGTTTCGAACCGCGCGGTGGGTTCGCGCCGACCGGCCGTACTCGAGTGGGAGCGTCCGTCCACCGATGTCGCCGAACGTCGCTCCGTAGTCTTCGTGAAACTCCCTGACGACAGTCATACTCCAGCGTCGGCGCGCGGCGAGGATAAGTCCGTCCCTAGAGGCCGACTCGGTCGCGAATCCAGTCGACGAACGACTGCTCTTTCGTGGTCGGCTCGCCCTCTTCGGGTCGTGCCCGCTCGGTCGCCGTGATGACCGTCGGGTCCTGGGAGGTGTCGGCCGAGACGAGGTCGTCCTCCTTGAGCGAGGCGAGGGCGGTCTCCAGCTCGTCGATGTCGGCATCGACGTGCGAGCGGAGCTCGAAGACCGTCATCCCCTCTTCGCGGTCGACGAGCGCGTCCAGGACCGCGACCTCGGTGTCCGGGCGCTCGCGAAGCTCGCGATTTGCCTGCATGAATGGAGGTGACGACTGCTGGGAACTTATCGGTATCCCCCGCACTGGAAAGGGAGTCTACGACGGTGAGGGCGCTGTTTGCACCAGAGGCCTACTTTGCGACGCCGTGCGTTCGCCGGGTCTCGTCGTCGGGTCGGTACATCGGCGTCGAGAGATTCGCGAACAGTGCGACGGTATCCTGTCTGTCGAAGGTAGCGAGGAGGTCGTCGAGAGCCGTCTCGACCGTCTCGATCTCGTGTTGGAGCTCTTCGTACTCCGCGGACGCGGCCAGGGTCTCGTCCGACAGGCGTTTTTCGAGTGCCGTCCGCTCCCGGACGAGCGTGTGGTACTCCCGAACTCGCTCGTCGTAGCGACGGCGCCTGCACAATCGGTCGATGGTCGCGGACAGCACCGCCCGCGTTACCGGACGCTCCAGACACTCGTCGAACCCCGCCCGCACGACGTCGAATTCCGGCTCGACGTCCGCGAGGAGCGCGACACGACACCTGTATCCCTCACGTCGGAGTCGTTCGAGGACCGCCCGGCCGGTGCCGTCCGGCAGTCGTCGCTCGAGGAGCGCGGCGTCGACTTCGTCGTCGAGTGTCGCGAGCGCGCGCTCACCGGTCGAGGCGACTCTCACCGTGTGTGCGTCGGCGAGCCATCCCCTGTACCGGTCGGACAGCGGTCCCTCGTCCGCGATCAGCAAAATTGTAGCCATCTTCCTTCGTCCCCCTCGGACGAGTTGAGAATCGGATATCAGAGTACAAAAGTACGGTCGTCGTTTCGAGAAGTGACCCGCACTGGGACAGTCGGACTGGCGTTCAGTTCTCGACCGTCAAGACTTCCGAACGAACCCGTCGAAGCACCTCGGGCACCGCACGGGCGAGGTGGAGCGCGAGCCCGAAGGCTGCGTCGACGCTGACGACATCCGACTGGTCGAGTTCGCCGACGTGTTCGCGCTCGCGTTCGGTAACCTGCTGGAAGGTGTAGGACTGCTCGTCGATCACGTCCCACGCGGGAGACGTCAGTACCGTCGCGAGCAACGAGGGATCGAGTGAACTCACTCGGTCGAGCGCCTCGACCGCGGCGTCGCGGTGCCGTTCGATCACCGCGACCGAGTCGGGCATACCGTACTTTCCCGCACGGATCGCGTCGACGACCGTCGACAACGCGACGATGCCGACCAGCGCCTGGGCGGAGAGGATGGCAGCTCGCGCGTCGTTCCCGCGATTGCGAGCCCGCTCGGCGTCATCGATACGCCACCCTGCAGTACGCCGTGCCTCGACGAACAGCTCTTCTGCCGGCAATCCTTCGACGTCGCGCTCGAAGTCCGAGGGCCGTGCGTCGTCGGCGAGGTAGGGGGCGACCTGCTGGCGACTCACCGCGACGAGTTCGTCGAGTCGCTGTGCCAGAATCGGGAGGTTCGCGCGGTAGCTCGAGAGCGTCGACGAAACCGAGTTCCGGTAGGCGTCGTGGAGGCCCGTGAGGTCGTCGAGTTCGGACCGTGCTCGTTCGAGGTCGCGGACGAGACTTCCCATCCGGAAGACCGCGGCCGTCGGGGCGTCCGGAGCACGACGGTGTGGGGTGAGCGAGCGTCGACACGAGGTCCGGAGGTCCTCGAAGCGGCGATTCACCGCGAGTGCCGACACGACGTCCGTCCCGGGGTAGTCCCACGCTCGCTCGAAGTCCACGAGGTCGTGACGAATCTCCTCGCGACGGGACGCAAGCGTCGTCGCGTCGACGTCACCGGTCGCCGCGTGGTAGGCACCCCACACCTCCGCGATATCCATCCGGACGTAACTCCAGTGGTCGAGGCGTTCGAGTGGTGTCGTCTCTCCCTCGTCGGGACCCTCCCGGAGGAGTTGGGCGGCATCCTTCCGGTTGCGTCTGAGTCGCTTCGTGATCATCCCATTCGGGAACGAGAGATCGGCGGGCACCTCCTCGAGGAGAGTTCGAGCGCGTTGTCGGTGGTGGGCGGCCAGTTGGTCCGGGACGGGACCGGGATACACCGACGGGCGGGCGGGGAGTGACGTGACGAGTGAGGTGGGTAGCGTCTTCGGATCGAACCCGAGTCGTGGCTCCTCGTCGCCGACGATCGGGAGCGACGAACAGCCCGCCAGAGCCGCCGTCGTGAGTGCAGCACCGCCCGCGAGAAGGCCACGGCGGGTCGTCGGAGCATCGGGTTCGTGGACAGGGTCAGGATCGGGAGCGGAGTCTGGGTCGACCTCCCCAGCCGAACGAGACGCATCACGCATCGTCGCCCACCTCCGTCGTCTCGTTCTCGTTCTCGTTCTCGTTCGAGGGTGTGACCGGATACGGCCGCTCGCGGCAGGTCCGACTCCACGACGAGCCGCGGCTGTTGAACTCGTCGCCGGCGAAGGGCAGGCGGATGGCGATTCCGACCGTGTCCTGAACCTCGGCCGCGCAGGCGACGTCGGCCGGCCGCGGCTCGTAGCAGTAGGACGTGGTGTAGCCGTCCAGTCCGCGGGCGACGCTCAACAGCCGGAGCGTGTAGCACTCGGGTATCCCGGTCGTCCGAAGCGAGACGGACTGCGTCTCGAAGTCGGTCACCTCGACGAACTGCCGGAGGTCGGCGGCCGCCTCGCTGTCCGGGGCGAAGTGTACCTTCGAGACCTCGTCGGCCGACGTGAGGTACTCCTGGTCTCGTCGCGCCCGCCGAGAATTGGTCGGACGCTCGCCGGTCCAGAAGATCGCGTCGCCGTCCTGGTCGCGGACCGTCCGCGACGTGTAGTCGGTGACGGGCGTGCGTCGGTTCCGGCTGGGAGTCGATTCCTGGGAGAAGCCACTCTCGCTGCTACACCCAGCGAGTGCGGCCGTCGCACCAGTCGCCAGCGCGTGGAGGGCGCGGCGTCGGGACCAATCGGGCATCGTGTGAACGTGTTGCAGAGAGTAGCAAAGAGATTGCGCTGATACGCCAGGAGAAACGGCCTTTTTCGACAGGCCTTCGCCACACCCCCACCCCGGTCTTTCCGCATAATTCACAGAGGGGAGGGTCAAGTACTACTGAGACACACCCGACAACGAGTGAAGACGACGACAGACACACCCGATACCGAGTGAAGACAACCTCAATGAGAGTGGTGTCAGGGTCGCCCCCTCCCCCCGGTCTTTCCGCATAATCTCACGATAAGGTGTGATGGTGAGGTCAATGAATGCAAATTGTAGCACACCCCCACCCCGGTCTTTCCGCATAATCGCATTGAATCTAGATAGCTGATTTGCTATCGAGACTGATTCTTGCTCGCCCGCGAAAGTTGGTCAGCAATCCCAACCTCTTGGAATCGACTGTCTTCGGACAAGACATCGATTGTCATTTCAAGCGTTGTATTCAGGCGGAAAACGTAGTAGTCACCACCCTGCAATCCGCTCTGCCGACGCTCTGACTCGACGAATCCCTGCATCGCTAAATCCTGGAGATGATTTCGAACACTTCGTTGTTGGAGAGGGTTCAAATCGATCTGTGAGCATAACCCGGTATATTGCTCGTAGATGTGCTTCGTTCGACTCGGCGTTTCCCCTTTCGCCTCCAAGAGGGTAACTGCCGCAAGGACAACTTGGTCTTGCGGCGTAACATTTCGAATTCCCTCGACAATGCGTTCCCTCTCTAGTGTTGAATGAGCAGATTCAACATGCGTTTCCGTAACCTCATCATCTCCCTCAGTGAGTGCTGTCTCACCGGCTTCGTAGAGCAGGCGGATCGCCTGTCGTGCAGACCCCTTCTCTTGAGCAGCATAGGCTGCTGCAAGAGCGATCGCCGCCTCAGTAACGACCCCATCCTGAAACGCAATCTCAACGCGTCGCCCAAGTATTGAGCGGAGTTGGGTGGCGTTGTAGGGAGTGAATTCAACCTCTTTCTCACAGAGAGTTCCCTTGACTTTCGGGGAAAGGTTCGAGACGTAATTGAAGTCATTCGAGATACCGATAACGCTTACGCGGGCGTCAGTCAGTTTCTCAGTTGATCGTGCACGTGGAAGTGCGTAGAGAAGATCATCACTTTGTCCGAGATTATCAATCTCGTCAAGTACAATGATAATGGATCCGCCGATCGAGTCAAGCTCTGCGTAGAGTTTATCGAAGACTGTCTGCTGGTCGTGGCCATTCGGATTCTTCCCAGATAGCTTCTCGACCAGTTTTGTCGCACACCCATACGAGCTCGTGATGTTGTTACAGGAGAGCCAGATTACTTCGAGATCTATCTCGCCAGTGTCTGTTGCCCATTCTTCCAACTGAGTGGTTTTGTGTTTCACTGCAACTGTTTTTCCTTGCCCAGTTTTGCCATAGAGGAAGAGGTTGTGTGCAGTTGTTCCACGAGAGGCAGGAGCGAGAGCGTTATGTATCGCTTCCAGCTCGTCATCACGCTCCGGCAGTTCCGTCGGTGTCCAATCCTCTCGAAGCGCATCCTCATTCGCGAAGATTCCAGAATCACCGAAAGATTGCATTGAGTCACCAAAACAATAGACTGCGAGAGTAATAAAACCACCCCATCCGCATTTTCCCGATAATCTGGGGGAGAGAAGTGAATAGATGAGCAGATGGTTTTTGGAGCGTTCAGGATATATGAGAGATTCTCTTCGAGTATTTTCCGGAAATACCGGGGCCACTACGTCTCATGGAGAGGAAGTGCATCCGCTTTGCTACCGGGCTTTCTCAGACGATTATGCGGAAGCCCCCGGGTGGGGGCGTATGGAGCTCCGACGAAGTGTGGCTCTCGATCTAGTATTTTCCTTGCCTTCCTCCGATTTACGTAGAGAAATTGAGGCACACTCTACACCGAGTGAAGTAGCCACGGTATCTGGAGGTTCTTCACTCGGTGTGGGGTGTGTCTGCCCAAGCAGTTTCACTCGGTATCAAGTGTGTCAGTAGACGTCTTAGTCGTGAGCCAAAGGAAAGCAGTCACCCCCTCTACAGTGAGATTATGCGGAAGCACCGGGGTGGGGGTGTACCGATCTCGTCGTCCAGACACACCCCACACCGAGTGAAGACTGACTCTGTGGTGAAAGTGACATCCGCGACAGAGCCCCTGAGAATACGGATAATCTCGGTACTTCACTCGTTACCTGGTGTGTGGGTGTCTCGGTTTCCACCAAGATCGGCGTCGATCTGGGGACTGCAAGAACCCCTACATTCTGCTCGTACCAGGGATACGGTCGCGGCGCCGCGTCCCTGCAGGGCGTCCCGGAAGCAATCTCGGCGCCGAGAATCCCCGCTCGACAGAGACTGCGGATGCACAGCGACCAAAACGGACACAGCGTGGCGAAGAGACAATATCCAGCGATCTCCGTCGTTGAACCACGATGTACAGCGAAGCAATTGCTCCGCAAGTTGGGCCCACAATCATGCTCGTTTCACCATCCGGGGCCATCCATTGAGTCAGTAGCCAGGGAATCACCTTCTGCTGAAACGCCCCTCGAACCAGACATCGGTCGCGTCCGGACTGGTCGGGGGCGTTTTCGCGACGTCGAGACCCACCCGAGTCGTGACTCGAGGTCGACTGCGACATCGAGATCGGCATTGGTTGGCCCCATCGATGCACAGCGAGAAACCCGCAGAGAACTCCGCTCTGTTGGGTGTCCGGACAATGCGTTTCTGAGACGTCCCGATTCGCCGAACATCGCTCGCGACGCCGACGAGCGATTCTGGGGTTTGAGCTGGTTTTCTCGGCTGGTTACGCCAGTATCGCCGAATGCACAGCCACCGCTGCACAACCGCCAAACTCGCTGTACATGCTCTCCTTGCGGTCGGCTGGGCTGGCTGTACATGCCCACTCGCTCCCCTAGAACGCCCGAGCCATGCTCTCGTTGCCACTCGACCTCTGAATCCGGCTGTGCATCGGTTCGCCGCGGCGGTCCGCACGTCCGAGAGGTCGAACTCGGGTGCGTGGTCCGTGTGACGCTTCCGGTCGACGTCGACACCAACGCCAGCGTGAGCGACGCGACCGCCCGACCGACCCGTCTACTCGACTCGACTTGGCCACGACTCGACTCGACGTCGAGGAAACACGCCGGGCCGTCATGGACACACTCGGGGGCACGTGATGCGGCATCTGCAGGCGCCCCTCCTCATCTTGGTTATGGACACACCCACACTCTCGGGGCCACACTCACGCCTCACGCCCGAATCGGACTCAATAGAGCGACGAACTCGTGGGGATATCGCTACCTAGTTTCAGTCGATCACATCGACAACCGGACGATCTTGTCTTCTAAGCGCTGAATCTCTGTGAACTGTGGTCGGACCGTCTCGAACAGCTGGTGTCGGTGAATTTCGGCATTGGATAGTCGCTGTCGGCGGCGATCCGCCGCCGACGCGACAGTGTTTCCACTCACTAGATACCCCAAATGGGGCGGCTTATCGGAAGAACCGTCCGTCCAGTGGTTGGTTCGCTGGGACAGCCCTGCGGACTCCGAGGGCTGTCCAAGCAGCGCGAACCACCATCTCACAGAACTCTCTGAACGACCACGGCCAGAGGCGGCGCCCCCCACGGCGGGGCGCCGCCACGTACATCCAGTGAAGATACCGCCAGACGTTCTGGAGCAGCAGACTCACAATAAACAACAGGAGTCGAAGTCCAGCGTCCCGCGAACTCGTGAGTGCAAGGCTCTGCTTGGCTAATCGGTAGCTCGCTTCGATGCCGAAGCGCTTGCTGTAGTGGATTCGGGCATCGCGTGGTGTCTCGATAAACGGCGCGTCAACGGCGTAGCCGTGACGCGCCACCCCGTGTTCGTCGTACCGGCCCTGCTGGTAGACGCAGTCGATGAACACGGGGAACCGGACTCGCCCAGCGAGTCCGTGTTCAATCACGCGACTCCATCCCTTGCTGAGTTCATCTTGAATCCGTTCGCCCCACTTGACGATCGGCATCACGTACGCGTAGTTGCGAGCCTGCAACAGCTCAAGGCAACTGCTGTTGTAGAAGCCGCGATCGAGATAGACGGCCTTGACGCGCAAGTCAAGGCCGTCGAGCAGTGTGAGGAACTCTTCGAGGGCATCGCTGGTGGTCTCGCCAGCTTCCAGCTGGCGGACCGCCAGCGTGTACCGTTTGTTCCGCACGCGTGCGTAGAGTGTCGCATAGGTGTGAAACGTCGTGGTGCCTCGTTTCGCCTGCGAGAAGTACAGCGACTCCGTTTCGTCCTCATCACCGTAGTAGGGGTCGAGGTGGAGGTCGGCAACGACCTCCACCGGTCGATCTGGCAGCGTCTCGAGGACGTCCCGTTGAAGCAGCGTGTTCCCAACCGCCTCAACAGTGTCAAGATCGAACTGATCGGTCAGGTGTCCACGGACGGTATTGGCGTGCGGCGAGTCATCGGTCGTCTCGCAGACGTGATTGATCGAGGTCCCGCCGGCGCTGGCGCCGGCGAGGACCTCGTACAACTCCTCGGAGGTGACCTTCACGTTCTCAGCGAGGTCAATTGGAAGTTCGTCTCCGAGACTGTTGACGACAAAATTAAGCAGGTGCTCTTCCTCTATCTCATTGTCTGCTGGGGTTTGTTCCACACTCTCTCCAAGCAGACACTCTCTCTAAGCCGATGTGATCGACTGAGTTTGAACCCCACTGCCGAGGCGACCCCCGATGTACCCGCCGGTCACCGTCTCTCCTCGACTGTGTCAGTACTCGACGACGAGACGCGCTCCTGTCCCTGGACCAAACCGAGACTCGCCCAAACCGCACGTCAAGTGGTCCTCCAGAACGAGTCGTCACCGACCACTCACAAACGGTGTGTCCACTATCCAGATCGACCCGATGGGCAGCCAAATCGACCCGATGCACAGCCGGGTTGTGCCGATGCACAGCCTCATTTCCCGCAGACACAGTCGAGTGCAGCTTGTGCACATTCGGTGTGACCAATGCACAGGTAGATTCGGCCAATGTACAGCCGGATTTCCCGGATATACACCCACTCTCGACTGTTTCACACTCGACGTATCCGGTGGACAACCCGCCTGTGCATCGACACAGGTCGGCTGTACATTGCGTGTTCCACTGTACAGCCGGCCGATCGGTCGCTGTACATCGTCCTGGGTCGGGTGCCAGTGCACAGCTTGGGTCGATGGCGTGTCCAACAGCGTCGACGCCGCGACGGCCGCCTCGCCACCCATCACTGCGTGACGATCGGTCGTCGGCGTGTGGACATCCACAGCCGATCAGTGCGAGTGTGCTTCATCGTCATCGTTCTACGACCCCCTGGCTGTGGACATCCACGGCCGGTCAGTGCGGGTCGAAGTAATGTCGTGAGAACACGGAGCCGATCGAGATCGTCGAATTTGGAACCCCGAATCTCGAGCTTTGAACCTGAGCTCGAACCCGACCTCAAAAAGCCGGGTCAGTATGCGACGACCGCCGACTCACTCACCGCGTTGGGCGACGCCGATACTGAAGTCCAGCGAGGAGAGACCGTAGACGAGCGCGACGAGCGCGAGGACGCCCAGGGGGAGCAGGATGTAGGGCGTGATCGCGAGGAACCCCCAGGCGAGATACAGGACCGCGGCGACCAGGAAGACGGTCACCGCGTAGTAGATTTGCGTGCGGACGTGGTCGATGTGGTCGGCGCCGGTGAACGTCGAGGAGAGGACGGTCGTGTCGCTGATGGGCGAACAGTGGTCACCGAAGATGGCGCCCGAGAAGACGGCCCCGATGACCGGCCCGAGGACGCTCATCCCGACGACGTTGACGCCCAGCGGGACGGCAATCGGCGTGAGGACGGCCATCGTCCCCCAGGAGGTGCCCGTCGTGAAGGAGATGAAGGCTGCGGTCACCGCGATGACGACCAACAGGAGGGCCGGCGAGACGAAGTCACCGGCCAGTTGGGTCACGTAGTCGCCGGTGCCGAGTTCGGTCGTGACGGTCCCGATGGTCCACGCGAGCACGAGGATGGTGCCCGCGGTCATCATGATCTTCATGCCGTCGACGAAGGTGGTCACCGTCTCGTCGAAGGTGAGGATCTCGTGGCGAAGCCCGTAGTAGGCCGCGGTCGCGACCATGCCGGCGCCACCCCAGACGAGCGAGAGGGCCCAGTTGGCGCTGCCCAGAATGCCGACGAGGTCGCCGCCACTCCGGCCGGTCCAGTAGACGCCGACCAGCGTGAGGGCGACGAGCATCACGATCGGCGCGATGAACACGCGAAGCATGGGTTTACTCGTCCGCGGCTCGCCAAGGTCGCCCTCGACGCTCTGCATCGGCTGTGCGTCGGGCCACATGACCTCGCCCGTCGAGAGGGTCCGCTCTTCGGCGGCCTTCATCTCGCCGAAGTCACGGCCGCTGATGACGATGATGCCGACCATGACGATGGCCAGCAGGCAGTAGAAGTTGAACGGAATCGACTGCAAGAAGACGACGAACGCGGAGGGGGCCGTCTCGGTGATGCCGGCGGCCTTGTAGCCCTCACGAATCATCGAGAGTTGGAACGCGATCCAATCGGAGAACATGAACGTCGCGACCGGTGCCGACGTCGAGTCGACGATATAGGAGAGTTTCTCGCGGCTGATGCCGAGGCTGTCCGTGACGTCTTGCATCGCCGTGCCGACGATGGCCGTGTTCGCGTAGTCGTTGAAGAAGACGGCCAGTCCGAGCAGCCATGCCACGATGCCGGCCTGGCGGCGATTTTGCAGGCGCGCGGCGGCATAATCCCGGACCGCAAGCGAGCCGCCGAGTTTCCACATGAAGCCGATCCCCGCACCGAGCAGGAAGATGAACAAGAGCAACGAGACGTGGAACGTCGTCGCGACCGACTCGATGATCCAGTGGAAGGTGATCCCCAGTCCGTGTCCACCGGTGTAGATGATGCCCCCAACCCAGGCGCCGATGAACAGCCCCGGGATCGCCCGTCTCGTGACGACCGCCGCAATGATTGCGACGAGTGGCGGTACGACCGATAGCGCGCCGAACGTAGCCATGCACGGTACTCCCGTGAGTTCAGCATTAACTCTTGGGATGACTGACCGGCCGTCGACCGGGAGGGCCACCGCGGCCCCTAGAGAAATATCTCGACTGGAGTCAGTTCACGACCGGCGCGCGAGCTGTGCGAGGAGGTCGTCGAGCCAATCCGGGATGTCTAGGTCGACGAGTTGGCCGTCGCGCCAACTCGTCACGATTTCGGACTCACCGGTCCGCGAGACGTCGAGTTGCCACCGGCGGCCGTCCGGGTGCTCGACGTCGAAGCGAGCGCCCCCATTGGAGAGGGGTTTGACGTGTTCGACGTCGACTTCGGTCCCGTCGTAAGTGGTCATTGACGGCATGATACTCTATAGAGGAGTCGAAGAATGGTGAAGGTTGCCCTCATTCTGAGAGGTATCTCAGAAGGATTGGCGTTCGATAGGGGGCGACACCTACTGAAGCCGATCTGCGATAATTTCGAGGGCCTCCCAGAGAACACCGACCGGCGCCGTCGCTGCAAGCGATACTTCGTCGTAGTCGTACTCGTCGGTTGGTGACGCCCGCTCCTGATAGTGAAGGTGGCCGTCGACGTGTGGATTCGGTTCGAGATGGACGCCGCAGTCGAATCCCGACGACTCGCTATAGTGGATTTTGAAGTTCGACGTGAGTGATGTCCGACGGCGGTCGTCGAGACTCGTCTCCGGTGGAAGGTGCGGATTCGGCTGCCACGTCACCCGTAATGACGCCGATTCACCATCGTGCCCGAACTGTGCTGGGTCGACGTCCGACTCAAGTTCGGCATACTGCCCGTCCGGGCTCCCCCACGCGGAGATGATGGCTGGATGGTGTTCGAGTTGCTCGCGTAGCGATCGCAGAATCCGGTGCCGTTTCTCGACGTCTTCCTGCGTCGACTCCCAACCGCCATCCGGCCGCTGTGGTTGGCGGTCGAACTCGCTATTGACGGGAGGCTGCTCACTACCGTCATCATCTTCGCCCGCGTCGGTCATGCAGAGGCCGGTGGACGTGCAGTATACGTCTCGTAGTGGTCGATCGCGTCCCGAAGTAGCGAGAGTTGGTACTTTGCGGACTCCCAATCTTCCGCGATACGCAGCCGCTCTTGGGCCTCCTCAACCGAGACGTCTTCCGTGACGGACGCCCGAAGCGACCGTGGTGACTCGATATCGTACTCCGCTTTCCAGGACTCGATATCTGCTTGGATGGCTGTTGCCTGTTCAGTGAGTTCGGCTTCAGAGTTCTCTGCGACGAGTTCCTGTATTGCAGTCAGACGTGTGTAGACCGGATCCGGATAGTACGTCTTGCCCCGTGCTGATTCGTCGGTAACGAGCACACCGAGGTCGACGAGACGTTCGAGATGATTCCGCGTCGTCGGCTCGGAGACATGTGCTTCATCGGCGATCCAGCCCGCTGTCCGCGGCTCCTCGAGCGACGACGCAACCGACCGCACTCGGTCAAATCCCGTCGTTGCGTCCTTCCACTGCGAGACATACGCCGGTTCGTCGTCCCCATTACGAGAGTCCGCCATATCCAACACCACGCTGTGGAGGAACATAATATTTCCCACAGGCAAAATAATCTATTCAACGTTGTCCCATGGCCGATCTCGAAGAACGGTGAAGGTTTCCCCGGCTTCTCGCAGTCCCCATAGTTCGTTGGCCGCCGAAGCGTCCGAATCGCGAAGGGGAGAGACTGGTCGAAGGGGCCATGTGCCTTTTCTGTTCGACCTATGTAATTTATTGCATACATGAACGAGGAGCCGTCGGCAGACGAGTCCTCACTGCCCCTTTCACGCCGGGAATTCGCACTCGGTGGTGGAGCGCTCGCACTCGGAGGAACGAGCGCATACATGGCGTTGTCCGGGTCCACGTCGAGTGAGCAGTCGTACATCGTCCGGCAGGGGAAACTCCGCTGGGAGGTCGACCCGCTCTCGTACAACGACGAGACGGTCGAGGCCTTCTACAACTACCAGTCGTCGTCGGGGACGGCGAACCCACCGGTGGATATCGTCAAGGAACCCGCGGCGTCGCAGATGTTCATCTACGAGGGGCCGGTCGGGTCCTCGCTGGTCTTCTTACACGGCAGTTCGCAGGCCGAGTCGGGCGGGACGGCCTTCTTCAAGCTCTCCGGGCTCTCGCGCTCGAAGGGCGAGTGGGCGGTTCGTGACGACACGATGGGGTTCGACGACGACTTCGAGAAGTGGGAGGGCGGCAACGCGAAGGTGAAGTGGGAGTGGAGCGCTGGCCACACTGATGGCGGTGCGTTCTGGGGTGTCGGCGACAGTAGCTCGACGATCAAGGTGACGCCGAAGACGCTTCGCGGCGTCGACGCCTGGCGCTTTCTCTCCGGGGAGCCGTCGAACACGCGTGGGTTCGAGCTTGCCGACCAGAAGCCGGTCTCGATCCGGCCCGCGGACGGGAAACGCCAGGTCAAACGGGCGAACATCAAGATCATGCCGGGGACCAACCCCAACGAGTTCGACCCCTACGCGAAAGACCGGATACTGGTCGCGATTCGGTCGCCGCCGAAAAATGCCGACGCGAGCGAGTGGGTGACGCCGAGCGACGTCGATCCCGGGAACTTCTCGGTGAACTTCGGCTCGCGGAGTTATCTCGCCGGCGGAAACGGGGCCTCCCCGCAGAAGTACTTCCGGAAAGACGGGACGCTCTTCCTCGAGTACAAGACGAAGACGGCGAACTTCACCCTCGACTCCGCCGACGGGTTCCTCGTCGGGAAGACGGGGTCTTACACGTGGTTCCGGGGCTCGGATACGGTCCAGCCGGGTGGGTTCAACAACGCCGAGACGGACGTCCCGCTGGTCGTCACGGACCTCAACGCGAATCCCGAGGGCGGGGACAAGGCGAATCTCGCAAAAGAGTACGTCGAGTTCAAAAACGACGGCCAGACAGCCCTCGACTTGACCGGTCACACCGTCGTGGACACGGAGGGCTGGGAGTTCCACCTCCCCGACGGCTTCACGCTGCAGGCCGGTGAGAAATTCCGGCTGCACACGGGCGATGGGCAGTGGGACGAAAACGACCTGTATTGGGACGTCACCCATCCCGTTTGGGACAACGACGGCGACACCATCACTGTCACGGACGAGTCCGGGACGACCGTCCTCCGACATCGCTATCCTGCACAGTAGCGGGGTCGATGGGTGTGATCGTCCCATGTCGAAGCGACCTCTCCCATGCCCGAACACACGGCGGCCGACTGTGACCATCGCGTCGACGAGGACGAGGAGTCGCCACGCAGTGGGGAGTCACGACGCGAGCGGCTGACGCCGGAGTGGTGGTGGGACTTCTCGACGACGTCGCTTCGTGAGCGCATCCCGACGCCGGCCCGCGACCGGTTTCCCGGCCCGGTCGAGTGGCACAGTGAGAATGCGTTCGCGGTCGATCGCTTGCTCGCGTCGGCGTTTATTCTCGTCTTCACAACCGGGTTGCTGGCGACCCTCGGGTATCTCGTGTCGATCCCGTTCCGGCTGCACCTCCTCGCCTTCGTGTATTTTGGGTTGTGGGTCCTCATCGGGATGTATGCGATCGCGACGGCGGCGTGGGCCTACGAGGCTTACCTCGGCTGGGAGTACGAGTCGCCGCACCTAGAGTACGGCCCCGAGGACGTCCAGGTCCGCATTCTCACGGTCGGCGCCGAAGAGGTCGTCCAGGAGACTGTCCGGACGCTCCCCGACGGACTCACCGATCGTCACGTCATCGCAGAAGAGCCCTTGGACATCGAGGGCGCGACTGTTCACGTCGTTCCTGATAGCTTCGAGTGTACAGCCTCGGACAAGGGCCGGGCACTCGAGTGGGCGCGTCGCGAGCTCCCGTGTGCGGCGGAGTTCATCCTCTTTCTCGACGAGGATACACTCGTCACGGCATTCGATGGGTTGCCCGACGCCGATATCGTCCAGTTCCGCGAATGGCCCATGTTTACCGGGTCGTATTTGACCTATTGGTCGGAGGTCCTCCGGATGGGCTACCAGACCGAGCAAGTGAGGTTCGCGACGATGGACATCCCGCTTTACGCGTGGGGTGGCGGGATTGCCGTCCGGAAGTCGGTCGAAGATCGGGTGACCTGGGACTTCGAGACGCTCGTCGAGGATACGGTCTTCGCGTGGAAGGCGGTCAAGACGGGCGCGGACTTCGAGATCGTGGACACGAAATTTCGGAATCAGGCGCCGCCGTCGATTCGGGCGATGTTCGAACAGCGTCGACGGTGGCTCACGGGCACGCTCCGTGATGAGGAGTATCTGCCCTTCTGGTTTCGTGGGTTGATGACGCTGCGGAACGTTTCGTGGGTATTCAGCCCGCTGACGACATCGCTCGTCTTGTTCACCGGAATGATCCCGTTGGCGATGCCCGGCCGAGCGCTCTTCCAGGTGCTCGCGTGGGGCATGTTCCTGTTCTCGCTGATCTGGGTGTGGCGTGGCTGGCGGTATTACGAAGGATTATCGCTGCGAACGCTGCCCGTGTTCCTCGTCTATCCGCTCGTCGTCGCGGTCCACTCGGCCGGCGCGGCGTGGGGATTTCTCTCGCCGCCGGAGTCCTTCGAGACGACCGAGAAAACGAACGAGGAAAGCTAGTTGTCGCGAATGCGCTGGCGGTGGTCAGTGGGTCGTCGAGAGGTACAGTTGGGGGGAAGTCGGGTCAGGTCAGGCGTCGTTCATCCGCTGGTGAGACTCCTCGCCACAGGCCCGGCACTCGGTGACGCGGTAAGGCTCACGCGAATAGGCGGCGTTCTCGGAGTCGTCGCTCTCCGTGAGGAGTTCGATCGACACCTCGTGTGCCGTCTCACGACCACAGTTGTCGCACGGTTCGACGATACCGTCAGAGTGGGGGGTTTTGCTCGCCATCGGAACCAATGAATACTCTCTCACGGAAGGGGTTCAAAACGTGGCCAAAGATGTTTGGCTCGCCGGTGTCGGATCGGACCATCGGGTGTGGCTGGCGGTCCTCGGCGCTAGACCTCCGGATACTCGAGGTCGTGAGAGTAGGTCGTGACGGGATCGGCATTGGACGGCACACAGTCAGGACAGTACGCGATGACCGCGTCGTCGACGTGATACTCGTTGACGTCGCTTTTCTCCCCACAATCGCGACACGTAGCCATGATCGTCCGTCAGTCGACGCCGCCAAGTGTTAGTTCTTTCCCATATTTGCTGGCGTGAGTGGGTGTCAAGAACTAGACCGCATCTGTGGGGCGATGGCGATCCGTTCGCGGCGGCGCATGTCGGAGGAGTGTACCATAGAATCCCCTGCCAGATTAAGGAACCACATCGGATATCGGACCGGGATTTATCGCGGTTGGTCGATAACTAGTGGCATACAGTCATGGACACAACCGAGTTCGGCGAGCAAATCGTGGCGCTGTTGCAGGACGAGGTTGGAGACCACTTACGCTCGGTCATCGGATATACGTCCGAGACGTACACGATTCACTACATCCGCAAGGACGTCGAGGACGCCTACAGCGAAGAGAATCTCGACCAGGTACTCGAGGAGCTCCGACTCGAGACACTCGAAAAGGAGTACCTCAACACGATCTTCCAGGAGATGCACGGCGACTTCGAGTATCGCCTCGATATGTTCGGCGACGCCGTGGAGATGAACTTCGTCGTCGCTGATGGAGAGGGTCTGGAAGTCGCGATCGATCGGGCGTATTTCGCCCAGGAAGATCGGCTGGCCAACAGTGTTCTAGAGCTCGTCGAGCGGTACCAAGGCGAGGAGTCGAGTTCGAGCGGGTAGCGTCGTGGCTGCAAAAATCCGTGCCGGACTGTCGATACTCGTCGAGTAGTTGGGTGGAGTCCTCGCCAGTCGACTGGCAGTAGTGGTCAGCGGTTTCTGAGTAGCGAGTACACGACGAGCAATCCGGCCAACAGGAGGATCGGGACCACAGAGAGCCCGACGTCGAAGCGATGGCCGAGGTTCCAGACGAGAATCGTCGTCTGGACCCAGGCGAACACGACGCCCAAGAACAGGACGGAGACATCCTTGCCACCAGGCGTGTTCGTCATGGACGCGGGTGCGTAGCGGACGAACAGAACGGTCGCGACGCCGAAGGCAAAGATGCCGAGCAGGCCGACCGGTTTCGAGACGTACGTGTCCGGGGTACCGCCGCTCCAGTGAATCGCGAGCCGTGCGGGAAGTTCCGGCCAGAGGACCAGCCCAGCGACTACAGGGAGCGCCATCAGCCCGATCGCGATGAGGTCGACCCGTCTCGACGTCTGCATGGCTCGACGGACGGGTCGTAGGTGTGTGAGTGTTGCTCTTCATGTACCCTGGCTCTTCGAAGTCCTCAGTGGCCGATAGGGTCTGTCGTGGATCGATGGAGACAGGAGAAGAATCGTCGTCCACATAGGGCAGGCACGAATCACTCTCGGATAATGAACGAGCAGAGTCAGCTGGCAGAAGAGCACGGTGTCAGTGGGACGCCGAAACGTGGCCTCGTGATGTCCACACTGGTCTTCTTCGCTGGCCTCACCACGATCGTCTTCTACGGTGCGGCTGGCCCCATCTTGGAGGAGCACCTCGCCCTCGCTGGTGTGCTTCACGGCCTCCTCTTGGCGTCACCACACCTCAGTAAAGCCGTCCTCAGAATCCCGTTTGGCGCGTGGGTGGACGAAGTCGGCGGCAAGAAACCGACCCTCATCCTCATGGCGTCGACGCTTATCGGGACTGCAGGGTTGGTCATTACCCTGTTCTTGACCTACCCGGAGAACTTCACGATGGAACTGTACCCGCTGTTAGTCCTCTTCGGACTGCTCGCGGGTGCTGGTGGGGCGACCTTCTCCACGGGGATTACGCAGACCTCGTATTGGTACCCAAGAGACAAGCAGGGCTTCGCACTCGGCGCGTTCGCTGGTGTTGGGAACATCGGTCCAGGAATGGTCGTCTACGTCCTGCCTGTCCTGATCGGCATTTGGGGCATGACGATGGCGTACTCAGTGTGGCTGGTCTTCCTCCTCGTCGTTGCCGCCATCTACGCCGTGTACGCCGTCGATCCGTACTACTTCCAGCTCCGCAAGCAAGGGAAAAGACCGGACGAAGCACAACAAACCGCCGACGAACTCGGCCAGGACATCTTCCCGTCCGGGGGGATGTGGGACTCGCTGCGAACCTCGGCGGAGAATCGTCGTACGTGGATTCTCGTGTTCCTCTATACGGTGTCTTTCGGCGGCGGATTCACGTCCCTGTCGGCGTGGTTCCCGACCTACTGGGAACAGTTCCACGAGCTGCCTCTCACCACGGCGGGCCTCTTAGCAGGTGTCTTCATCGTGTACGGCTCGCTTATCCGCGTTCCCGCCGGCAGTGTCAGCGACCGATTCGGTGGCGAAGAGGTCGCCATCGTGAGCTTCGCCGTGATGACCCTCGGTGGAGCGATCATGACGTTTGCCGCTGGCTTCTGGCCAGCGATTCTCGGGATGATGGTGCTGGGTACCGGCATGGGGTTCGCCAACGCCGCCGTCTTCGAGTTGGTCCCCAAGTTCGTTCCCGAAGCAGTCGGCGGTGCATCCGGCTGGATTAGCGGTATCGGCGGCGGCGGCACACTCGTCATCCTCCCCTTGATGGGGCTCTTCGTGGATCTCTACGGGAAAGTCGGGTACGCGCGCGGATTCGCCGTCTTCATCCTGCTCAGCCTGCTCTGCGTCATCGTTGCAACTGCCGTGTTGAATAGCGCCCTCTGAGCGGGGAAAGAGCTACCCCGGTTTTGGAGGGACTACGGAGACCGTCTCACAAGGCCACTTAGATCGAGAGTTGCTACGGAAGCACCGCTATTCAACAGAGCAGTTGCAACTGCGCTGAAATTCTTCGTCCCCGAACCGGAGGAATCCGCTGAGGGCGACGCACTCCACTGAGGTCGCCTCCCCGCTCGATTTTCTCACGGGGGAACTACACACGATCGTCGCCGTCGATACAGCGGCATAGCGCAGACCGCCATCGTGTGGCGGGAGTCAAGCGATAGGTAGGCAGTGGAAAAGGAAAACTACTCTTCAGGAGCGCGATGGACAGTCAAGACCGGAATTTCCGAGTGACGAACGATGTCCTCGGTCACGCTGCCCAGTAGCGCCCGTTTGACGCCAGTTCGCCCGTGTGTCCCGATGACGATGAGATCGAGACCCTGTTCTTCTGCATAGTTGAGGATATCGTCGTGTGGATTCCCGCGACGAACTGCGGCAGTCGTCTCGATATCCCGTTCTTCTGCTTGCTTGGCGATTTCGCCCGTCACCTCGTGTCCTTCCTCCTCCAGCGCTTCCAGAAGGCTATCCAGCCCACTGAATCCTTCACCAGCCCCGGACACGGAGACTGGCTGATCGACGATGAAGAGCACATGCAGCGTTGCATCGTGCTTTTCGGCAAGGTTGAGGGCCATCTCCACTGCTGGCTGAACCCCCTCACTACCGTCCGTCGGAATGAGTATTTCGTCGAACATCGGTGTGAGTGTCGTTATTAGCTGTTGACCGGGACGAGACATAATACTGGCCACGGGAGTTGTAGCGGTAGTTCACCTACAGATTCTCATAGGCCGAAGTTGGAATACCTGGGCGAATCAAGCGCGCACGCTTATCCGCCCAGGAGGTGTAGTTGCAAGTATGCCTGAAGAAGTGCTGTTCAAATCCGAGAGCGACCAGAGTCGAGCCCAAATCGCGTCCTTTCTTCGGACTGTCGCGGACAATCTCGACGAGGGGGCCTCGATTACCCTCAAAGCAGGCGATGACTCTGTGACGATGGACCCGCCGTCGAAGCCGACCTTCGAGGTGAAGGCCGAGCGGGAAGGCCCAACGGATGGTCCAAAAGAGCTGAGCATCGAGTTCGAACTCGAGTGGGACGAACGTGCAGAAGGCGAGTCCGGGAGCGGTGGGCAGTTGGAGATTGAATAGGCGCTATTGGGTCGACTTGTCGAGTGGGTCCTCGAGGTTCCCCATCACGGTTTCGAGGGCGTCTGTTGCGGTGAGAAGCCCGACAACCTTGCTGTCGCGGATCACGAGGGCGATTTCTTGGTCTTCGGCCTGGAACTGGTCGAAGGCGTCGCTGACGTTCGTATCGGCGGCGAGCGTCATCGGTGGCGCCGCAATCTCTTCGAACGACACGGTACCCTCCTTGAGCCCCTCGTAGTGGTCGATAATCGACGGTGCGTACACGATGCCGTGGAAGTCCGTGAGGCTCTCGCCGACGAGCGGGAAACGCGTGTGGGGACTATTCCGGATGCGGTCAAGGTTTTCCTCGACGGACGCCGAAACTGAGATCGAGACGATATCCTCGGCTGGGACCATGATTTCGCTAATCGCGAGTTCGTCGGCGTCGAGGGCGTTCATCACCTCTTCGTGGCGCTCCTCGGGGAGTTCGCCCCGCGAGAGAAGGGAGTCAAGGCGATTCCGGAGATCGGCTCGCGACTCGAGGACGTCTTCTTCGGTTTCGAGCCAGGCCCCGGTCATCTCGACGCCGAAGAGTTTCAGCGTCCCCTTCGCGACGGAGTCCCCGAGCGTGATCAGTGGGGAGATGAGCCAATTGAACCAGTAAAGGGGTGTTGCACCGTACCGGCAGACTGTCCGCGAGCGCTCGACACCGAGATAGGTCGGCGTCTGTTCGCCATGTGTGAGGTGGAGGAGATTGATGAGCCCGAACGCGAGGATGGCGCCCGCACCGATCGAGGCGAGTGCCGTGCCCGCGAAGTAGGGTTCGAACAGTGCGGCGAGTGCCGGCTCGGCGACGATCCCGACAGCGATACTTGACGCGGTAATCCCGACCTGGCACGTCGTCAGGTAGATTTCGAGGTCGTCGGTCATTTCCCACGCTCGCTCCAGGGCGGGGTTGTCGCCGACGAACTCCGACTCGCTGAACTGGCGGGCCCGCGTCAGCCCGAATTCGATCGCGACGAAAAAGCCATTCGTCAAGATCAGCGCCAAGCCAGCGATGAGCCGGAGGCTCACCTCCAAAGGAGTCATCACTGGCACGCTACCGGCGAACAGGGTATATATCCGGTGGGAGAATACTGGCCACACCAGCAATCGTCTGGGGTCTGGATATTCTTAGCTGTTCCACCCACGGTGGCGTGGAGTGTGGAATTCGCCTCATTCCCTCCTTCGAACCTGAGACATCCGACTGCTCTGTAGAGAAATCGTCGCTGTCGAAAAGCGAGGCGAGTCAGTGGCCTACTCGCGCCGCGAGAGGAACACGACTGCGAGGAGCGCCAGCGCGATAGCCCCGATACCGAAGCCGGGTGACTCGGTGCTCGTCGTCGCGGGAGTGTGGGCTGTCGTCGACGTCGTGGTCGGTTGCATTGAGCTCTCCGTCGTGGTCGTTACGGTGGTTTGTTGGGTCGACGCATTCCGGACGGCGAAGACCGAGAGGCCGGGCGACTCCGCATGTAAATAGAGCCAGGTATTCTAGTCTGAGCTATCAGTCCTACATTCCAGCTTCTAGGACGACGACCGTCCTATTGGCAAGCAACAAACTCACGTACGCGAGTGTGGGTGCCAGAAGCGAGTTCGACCGATCGTATGTGTAGGCGGCGATGCCGAGGACCGTGAGTTGCGTGGCCGCAAATAGGCCGCCAGCGATGGACTCAATCTGGCTCACACCTGAGAGAACGACAATCACAGCGAAGATGACGATCGGTGTGGCGGCGAGGTATCGTAGCCAGCGGCGTTCGGCTTTCTCGGCTCCAAGCAGTGCGACGCCAAGTAGTAGGACAAATACGATCAGACCGAGGAGCTTCCCTAACTCGGGGATTGTCGCGAGCCCACCAGTATTGCTGGTCATTACGAAGCCGGTCGTGAGTGTCGTCAGAACGATGGCCCCATCTGCACCGACGGCTTGGCAAAAGCTTCCCTGAATGAGTATCTGGCAGATCAAGACTAGAGTCGGGACGCCGACGAGGAGTCCCAGGCCCAGTATGGCCAATATCGGTCCTAGTGGTGGATTAGCGGCGACGGACGTCTTTGTGAGGGAGGTGTAGGGCACATTTGTGACGATGCCCACGAGTTTGGTGAGTCCAACGAGGACTAGAGGGGTCAGTACAGCTACTCCGATGATCGGCAGGTCCGATGTGGATAGGGGTTTCAGTCCGATCTCGAACTCTCGAAGCGAGGCATACGCGCCGACGAGCAGACCGATTCCGGACAGGAGTACTCCACCGTGGATTAGTCCGTAGACGATGATGCCGCCGAATGCACTTGGTGATCCGACGATAGCCAAAACTTCAGCGACGAGTTGTTGCCACACGTACACTCCAGTCAACAGGGCAGTAATGAGCGAGAATTCTCGTAGAAGTGGGTGCTCTGGGTTTCTAAGGGATCTGGAGAAATTCTGGAGAGGCACACTGCAGATAGTGACTCGCGTCACATGAACTATCGGAGAGAAACGCCACAGGATTTGCTCCGCGAGATGCTTGCTGGCCACACTCGACCCGTGACGGACTCGGTTTGTCTGAAACGTGTGTAGGAAAGTTCCCAGTTCTGACGTATTACTCGAAAGCAGCGTGGAGACTACCCGCTCGTCGGGAACGTTGTCGAGGCACTTTCGCTATTCTCGGTCGACGCCGGGACCCACTCGTTTGTGGCCTGCTCTTCGAGCAGGTCTTGGTCGCGAATGCTTGCGACGACATCGTCGACGTCTATCCCTTCGTAGTCTGTCTCACGGCGGAGAATCGCTCGCACGTAGGCTGTCTCGGCTGGCCATGCGTCGCGGTCGTCGAGAATTGTCTGGGCGACATCCGTGGCGATCCTCGCAATGTCTGGACCATCTTGGTCGGAGGTCGAGTGTGCATTCTCGGCGTCGCGAGGCTGCCAGTCAGGAGGGGTCCATCCCTGATCGACTTTTTCGAGAATTCCGTATTCGCGGATTCGCTCGCCGATGTCGTCGACCCACCGCCCTGTGTCGGCGGCCGAGGTGATTGCGTCCTCCAGTTGTGACGTCGAGACTGGGAACGGTTCCTCAGTAGTCTCGGAGTCGACACGAAGGCGGTCGGGTATCTCGGCGGCGAGTTCGTCCTTCAACCACTCCTTGTAGGCGCTCCGGACCGACTGGTCGTAGGCGTCGAGAATCTCCTGGTAGGTGGCACTCGTGTTCGCGGCGTGTGTGCGAACGCGCCCGAAGAATTCCTCCTGGGAGCGGTACCACACGTCGACGTCGCCCCGTGGATCCGCGAAGAGTTCCCCACGCTTCTGGAGGCGTTCTTTGTAGTCCGCTTGCGTGCGGCCACCGACCGAGATTGCCTCTTCGATGGCGGTCTCGAGTTCCTGCATCGAGAGCGCAGCGTCGAACTCGCGGTCGAGATAGTCGACGAGGATATCGGTCTTCTCGGGCTGAGTCAGGCTGTGAAGGGACTTCCTCGACGCCGAAGATGTGGACGTGGTGTGTGCGTGTGTGGAGTCATCCTGGAGAAGGGCGAGGACCTCCTCGAGTTTCTCCTGATTCTCGCGGACGATGTCCTCCGTGCGAGCAGCACGGTCGGCGTCCATGTACTCAATCATGGCCCGCTGAAGCTCCTTACCGAGATTCCCGTAGGTTGTTCCGTGGACTTCTTTGACGAATTCTCGGAAGGCTTCAACTACCCAATCGTCGACGTTCCACGAAACTTCAGCCATTCAACACCACCCCGCATCCCACAAATCTCCCGAAAAGTGAGATTCTGCATCGGTGCGATGTGCTAATTCTCCCAGTTTAGGAGTTTTCAAAGGAGGGGCTACAACACAAGAACAGTCTACACACAGGTGTGTCTGAATAGAACCTACGATAGAGGCGTTTTTAGTCCTGTTTCTGATTGAGAGGATTTTCTGGAGAGATCTCTCTATCGGAGTGGTTGGACACACACGCATGCGACAGGTGTGAGCGGAATCCTCTTTGCAGTCCTGTTCCTCTCTTCGCACGGGCTGAATCTCGATGTTATCCATTGGATTTCGTTCAGCCCACCCGGCGTCCGTGTCGTCAGCACGGGCGCCATTCCTGACGCTCGCCGGATGGTCTTAGCTCATTTACGCACTATCGCGCGGATCGTCGACTAGCTCATAGACTCCGGTCTCGCGGAGGTTTCGCACATGGCCGTGTTCCTGCAGTCGGCTGAGACGCGAAGAGATATACTGACGAGAAACCTCTCTGATTTCCCGCTCTGCAAGTTCCTCACGGAGTAGAGTTGGAGTTGCGCGCCCCTCTGCCAATAAGTCCAGTATTGCTTCATCCAGGTCGTTCAACTGGGACGGATTAAGAGCCATACCCGACTGGTTTCTCACGGCCATTAACAACAGTATCGACCATCCGCACCTATAAAATATTGACGACAGAAATTGACGACAGAAACTTCATGGGCCGATAGGACATACTACTGAGTGAGAACTCACTGCGCCGAGGAGGAAATCGGCCGGTGTTACAGCACCGACCGTGGGTTCTCGTGGAGCTCGAACCCAATGGCTACTATAGTAGTCGTTAGAACTTTCCGCACGGATACTGTGATAGTACGTAATGGACCACCTTGACGAGATCTCTGTCGAAGAACTCCAAGAGGCTCTTGACAACGTGGACGGGAAGAAGCCGACAAAACGGCTGTTAGCGGCGATTGCGTACAAAAACGGTGTCACGCAGACCGAGCTAGCTGAATGGCATGATACCGGTCGTCGAACGATCTACAGCTGGCTCAAGCGACTCGACACCGACGAGTCGCTTGAGCACGCCGTTACTGATGATAAACGAACTGGGAGAAAGCGGAAACTCTCAGAACCACAGCAACAAAAGTTCGAAGACGCAGTCCACGATCCTCCCGAGGAGGTTGGGATCGACGCGCCGGCGTGGACGCCGGCGCTCGCCCAAGAATTTCTCGCGGACACCTTCGACGTTGAGTACTCAATCCCCAGCTGCCGGCGGCTGTTGAAAGAAGCGGGATTGAGCTATCAAAAACCACGCCGGACAGCCGCCGAAGCCGACGAAGACGAGCAAGAGGAGTTCCACGAAGAGCTCAAAAAAAGCGGCGGGAAATGGACGCCACCGTAGTCTGTATCGATCAAACCAAGAAATCCGTGCAAGTTGAGCCGCGTGCCGCGTGGTTTCCGCGCGGCACGCGGCCCTCCGTTGAACTCTCTGGACAACGCGAGTGGACGTGTTTGCTCGGTGCGATCACCGAAAACGGTGATCGCTTCTTCTCCCGATTTACCGAGTACGTCACGGCCGAACACGCGAAACATTTCATTTTAGCGTTATACGAAGAATTTGAGAAAGACTTGCTCATCGTCCTCGATGGAGCGTCGTATTTCCAGTCGGCCGTCACGGACCTCGCGGACCGTGACGGCCTTGATTTCGTGACGTTACCATCGTACTCACCGGAGCTAAACCCTGTCGAGGAGTGCTGGAGACAGATCCAAGCATCTCTGAGCAACTGCTTCTTTGACTCACTTGACGAGCTTACAACCGCGATCGATACCGCTCTTGACCAACTCTCTATCCCAAAAGTGAGCAACTATTTCTAATCGGTACTATAACACGCAAACAGCGGATAACGATTCCGCCTCGACAGACGAATCACCCAGCACCCAACCCGTCCCACAGTCGTGGGTCAAATACGGGAATACTGACTACCCAGAGACGTCGACGCCATTTTTCGCGACGACGATCACCCACGTTCCTTCACTCCCATCCGGCGAGCCCCTCGAGAGTGACCGCTACGAACGAGCGGGAAAGCTTCGAGTTCGGTTCGTGAATCTCGAACGCGACGTCGCGCTTCCCGTCGTCGAAGACGCGGTCCGTGATACCCATACTGGGACCATCTCCCCGCGAGTGATCTACGACCACGGCGTCGAAGCGTGGGATGCGGTCCTCACTGGCGAGTGGACCACACGGGATGGGTCGACGCCGACCGAACTTGACCGAGAAGTCCTCGCAACGGTGTGGGACGATGTCGCCGGTGATGTCGGCGAGATGGTGGGTCAAGAATGACGGGCACCGACCAGATCGTGTTCGCGTATACACCCGAGACGGGGCCACGACGGCGTGTCCGCGTCACGTCGTGCACCTCGGGTCGTGGCGCGTACTGGCGCATTGAGGAAGTGCTGAGTGGCTGTGGGTGGCGGGAGACCGGTCGGGAAGTTGTGGACGACATCGAGATATCCGTCTCGTCGGTGTCGACTGTGACCGGACCCTAAGGTACAGCCGGGACTCCAAGTCGAAAATCCCGATTCGGGAGATTGTCCGGTTGGGGCCGATAACTCATTTCAACGCCGTGTGAAGATTTATAACGTATGACAATATAGTAATAGTTGCACAGGGGCAAGAGATGGTAAACCCATCAGAATCCGCAAAATGACATGGGAAGCATCTTGCAGGATTCGCCCCTGTGCTATCCAACGATCATGAGTCGTGACGCTAGCCTCAAAGTCCCAGCTGAATAGCGTACTACAGATCATCGGGAGCCCTTCCGTGATTGACATTCTCCTCCGCCTAGAGTGATCACCGCAACTTCTGAATACTGACCATCGTCGAAGCAATGGAGCGCTCCATTCACAGAAACCGCTCGACAGCGCCGATATAGCTTCAAGTAGTGAGGCAGACCACTCAAGGGCCAGACATCCGTCTCGCCTTCGATAATCTTAGGGCTTGATTTCGAGGGAGTTCACTTTGACCAGCTTTTCAACTGTTGGTTCGAATAGCTTTCAGTCTGGGAATACTCGAGAGGAATGAAAGACGCCCCAACACGCTACTACAGTCTGTCGTATTTAATGACAATCCCCCGCGCCACCGTCCCCAGGACCGTTGACAGCACTATGTACAAGTTTTATATCCTCTAAACTTTCAGATAGAGATTATGAGCAGTAAGGAACACGTATTCAAGATATACCTACTTGTCTACATTATACTCGGAGTTACGATTGGCCTGTTTGGACATCTCAGTGCCAAATGGGCGCAGTATACCTACATTACTGCCGCAAGTGGACCGACAGTCGAAACAATGGGCCCAATATTAGTTGGGCTGGTCATCTTTCAGAATATAGCGGTCTCGTTTTTAATAGGGATAGTATTGGCTTTCCTTGTCGGAATCATATTAGGATCAAATCTGGAAACATCTCTAGCAAAGATATTTGTTCCAATATTAGGTGGCTTCTTTGGAACACTCATACTTGGCTTGTTCTCAATACTTATACCACTAGTACTCTCAGATCCTTCACAAATCTTCTCTATTGTATCGGTTATAACGCCGTGGTTTACTGCAGCTGTCCTATCTGGGATTACTGGCGGACTCGGTGGATATATCGTTAGTGGATTCTCCTGAGCCGGACTAGCTGCCTTCAACTGAGAACAGCCATATTGAACGACCTGTCGTCCTTTACATCAAGTGCATCTGTGACTTCTCCCACAACGTCAGTTGTTGATAGATGACTGGTCAATGTATTTATTTTCCCACTTTCGTCGAACCTCGATCTCACGCCGTCCTCGACGACTCAGTGTGTAGGAATTTGTTCGTTCGTCGATTTTACACTAGTTCAAGGAGAAAGCCCACGACTTCAGTCGTGGGATGAATCCGATAGAGTCTTGGTATACTGCCGCATACATTCTGTAGGGATCCTGTCCCAACATGGGAAGGGATACCGAGGTGGAAGGAAGCACTAGTACGCACGGAACCGAGGCCGCTCTCTCCACCGGGGGCCGTTCTGGCACGGCCCTGAACGCAGGTCTCTCCCGGACTGTGAATGGAGAGGACCTACGAACCTCCCTGGTCGTGGGCCCCGTCTGTGACGGAGAAACCCCACGACTTCAGTCGTGGGAGGATGTCAGGTAGAGCAAATCTCTCTGAAATCCAGTTAGATCGTACATATGGGCTCTCTGTATTGATGAGTATTTATTGTTTCCTTCTAAAGAAATGCCGAGAGTCCCACAGGTCACTTGACCCGTAGTCGAGAGGTTTGGGAGCACAATCCTGGCTTGGCCCCGAGGAGAATTCACATCAACAGATTTCAGATCCGAGTTCGAGGAGAAAAACCTCCGACGTCAGCCGTCGGAGGATGTCAGCTTAACTGAGCCACGTATATTGAAGTACATCTTCAGATTCACTGTGTCGTTCGTTCCATGCAGTCATCGAGGGTGAGATTGTAATCAACGACCGCCCGGCTTGGAGGAGGTATCCATAGATTACGTCCCCCTCAATATCCGGTCTTGCCTCATCGCCATTCACAATCGGGGAGACACTATCTTTCTCTCGGATAACCCCCCCGTTATCATTGAAAACCATCCCAATGTCTTCTTGATACCCAAGGTATCCCGTATCATCGTCGAGCGAATTCAACTTCTGGAAATAATATATCTGTTGCCACTTTCGTGTGCCGAATTTCTGTTCACCCTCTTGTGTTACGGTTTCTTCCTTGAGTGTGCTTAGTGCCTTCTCGGCGGCTGCCTTCGTTTTGAACTGTTGAATATGGGCTAGACGAGCGGGCACGTTGTAGCCAGACTTCGAATATCCTGGATGGATTGAGATGTATGCCTCCCGATCCCGATTAGCTACGACGGAAACACCTTCGAAGATAGTATTCAACTCCTTAAAGAAATTGGATTTTTGATACTCTGACTCAAGCGGGAGAGGTGCTGCCCGATGTCTCCATGCAGTTTTCGGGCGTTCCGAGGGGGGTATTTTTGCTGTTGTCACATAGCTATTCTCTGGATATCCGACAATAAATGAGAGTGGCCGGGAGGGATCATATGCGTCGGAAACCAGTAAATCGAACAGCCGATCATGATTCGGTGATTCTGAAAACTTCTCCTCAATAGTTGCATCGAGACTAAGTTTATCAAGATAGACCATTAGACTACCCAGCTCTTGGTCAACTCGATCTAGGTCACCACGGTTTGAGAAGGTGACAATTGTAGAAACGTGGGAGTCAAGCCGCTGGATGATTCCATTCGTAGAGGCAAAATGAGGACCCAGTGTTTGTTGGGTGAATCGTGTTATGTTATGGATTGTACTGATAAGGCGATCAAGATGTGTTTGAGATAATTTGGGTTGCCGACGAAGACTAGCAACTGTATCACGAGCGCGCCCAACCTGAGACTTAAATCGGATGATTTCCGTATCGTACGACTTCGCAAACCACTCGATCTCAGAAACAACCGCCTCAGTTGATTTGGCCAGCTACTTATACGACGTTTTGTCCTTGCTTTTGCTCTCTTCTGGCACCACCTCTTCGTTATACTGCTGATTCGTGGCTGTCGCAACCTCACTGTTTCCAGTGAGATCAGTGCTATCTTCAGGATACGAGATTCCAGACCCTGTGCAGCCAGCTAAACCAACAGCTGAGCCCAAAGCACTCACTTTGAGGAACTGCCTCCGAGAGCTATCCATAGGATACGATTTATGTCAAAATCACTTAAGTCCTTGGTAGGAAGAGATACGCAGACAAGCTGTCAGTCAGGCGTTGTTGATGTAGCCTTGTATTTGATTTTCGCATCTTTGATTGCATCAGGCCATCCAGTAAATTGGTCCATTCCATAGGCAGTCGTACGTGAGGGGGCCCATTGGGGGTACAGATCTGGATATTCAGCAGAAGTTGGCCACGAGCCGGATTCCTCATATATTTCAATGAGTGCGGAGAGAAACTGGGAATACGTCGAATCAAGAGTCTTATCACGTGATGAAGTCTCAATATTCGCCTGGCGAAGGAGCGTATTCCAACCATCGACACTCTGATGAATGTAGATACTTGAAGGAATGACGTCGTCCTTCTGACGACGATATTGCTCGTATTTCGTTGTCGTGAGTGGTTCGCCCATCTCTAAAGCCGCATCTTGGAGAACATTGATAATGTCATCAGTATCCCACTCAGAGGGGTCAATTCGTGGAGTTCCAGGGCGACGGACTCCAGCAGCTTCAAATCCAGCGGCTTCAACTGCATCTGGCCAACTCTCGAAGTGCTTGCAAATCACCTTTGTCGATGGAGTCCCATTTTCACTCGCCCACGTTGAGTATGCATCCGAAGCAAGTAATTCACTATCTACGTCATCCGCGTACTGCTGCAGTGCTTCAATGCAGTCAGCTGCCGTCCACTTTGGGGATCCCTTTTCGTACCCAGCCATTAGTTCCCGTTAAGCCCTCTTGAGCGATCACAGCTTAAAAGCCGCGGGATTCAAACTGGATCGGGATTGGAATGCGTTGCTGAACGTGCTCTCTCGTGGCCTCAACGAACTAGGGGTAGTTCACTCTGAAGGAAAGCCTGTGGAGACTGCGACCACTGTGTCTACTGGGGACTGGAATTCTTCATCAATCGTGTATTGATGTATATGTCAATCTCCTCTCGACTGTGTGTTATATAATCATTATCTGAGGTAGCGTGCTGTAACATCGCACTATTGGTGCAGGTTAATAGAAAGGCAGCAACACGTTCCGGCTCAACACGCTGGAATATATTTTCTTTGATACCATCCTGGATAATATCTACTAATAGTGCATGGAATTGTTGATCACTATGTGTGAAATGGGATCGATATCGGTCATCATGCGCAGCTTGGGCTCGAAGCTCAACCATCGCACGGACGAAATTCTGTTGTTCTTCAGAGAGAGTGTCTGCATGCAGTCGATCGAGAATGATGTTCAGTCGTTCGTCTGCTCGCTGTTCCTTGTTGTCTGGGATTGAATGTTGGAATTCATCAAGTATGAACTGGAGGAATTCCAACAAAAGACTGTCTTTATTTTCGTAGTGGTGGTAGAGTAAAGATTTGCTTTTGTCGAAGTGCTCTCCAATACGTTGGATAGTCAGCTCTGAGTATCCATACTCACAAAGAGCACAATAGGTCGCCTTCATAATCTCTTCTTGAGTCCCACTACTCTCCCGCAAGAAGAAGGGTAAATCTGCCATTATTACATGACTATTCGCTCAAGCCTATAGTGGCTTCTGTCATCACCATCAGGTTGTCCTCATGCGTGAACTACTCCTGCCTACTCGCTACCTTCGGCGGCTCCTTGAGGCAGGGGCTTAGCGCCTGCATTCAGCTAACCATGGTACTTCGTCAACTGCCCCGCCCACGGTGGGGCGGGGAATCCGCCTCGCTACCTAGTTTGAACTCAAGATGGAGGTGAGTGATATAGAAAGTGGATTTTAGATAAGTAAAGCTTATTTGCTCATAGGAAACAGGCAAATTGTGAACCGAATAGCAATATTCTGCCTAATCATCGTCACCATCTCTGCTGTTGGACCAGTGA
Organism: Halospeciosus flavus; assembly: GCF_029814175.1. GTDB lineage: Archaea > Halobacteriota > Halobacteria > Halobacteriales > Halobacteriaceae > Halospeciosus > Halospeciosus flavus. The sequence goes on from NZ_CP122312.1 coordinate 2,087,901, forward strand.
CGGCAGCTGCTGACACTACTAATGGGACAGTATCCTGTGAATATCCATTCAGTGCATCAGATGCAACGGGTACGACAGTCACAGTAACCCAGCAACCAAGTAGAATAGTAACGTTGGGGCCAAGCGCCGCCCAGACAGTTTGGGAGATCGGTGGTAAAGATCAAGTAGTTGGTGTTACAGAATATGCATCGTATCTTGAAGGTTCAGATTCGAAGACAACTGTTGGCGCCTATAACATTAATCTAGAGGCGGTAGTTGGACTTCAACCAGATCTAGTCCTGGCACCAAATACAGTCTCCGACCAGACAGTAGGAAAGCTTCGCAATGCTGGACTCAAAGTATACAAATTCCGGAAAGCAACCTCAATTGAATTTATTGCAGAAAAAACGCTCCTAACGGGGAAGCTAATTGGTCAATGTCAGACGGCCCAGAGCCGAACAGAGACATTCCGCAATCAGGTAGAGACAATTGAAAGAGCCGTTCAAGGGGAACCGCGCCCATCTGTCGTCCATATTCTCGGAAAGAGTGGATATGCTGCTGGTCAAGATACGTTCATAAATAAGATTATTCAGAAATCAGGTGGTGATAACATTGCAGCGGATAAGTTCTCAGGCTATCAGGTCATAAGTCCAGAAACTGTCCTTGCGGAAAACCCTCAATGGATCACTCGTCCACGAACCTTTAGTCTCTCAGCATATGCAGGGACGACAGCGGTGAAGCAAGGTCAGACAATTACGCTTAATGAGAATTATATTAGTCAACCTGCTCCACGAATTGTTATCCCGATGGTGCATTTAGTTAAGCAATGGCATCCAGATGCGTACCGGCAAGCACAGCTCGGTGAGATTTCATCAGCAGTAAGTGACACACCTCTTGGCCCCACAACTTATACAAGCTCAGTTACAGAGACAGGCGTTGCTACTTTGTCAGTGGACAACTTCAGATACCGTGAACAGCAAGTAGCAAACTTCACGGTCCCGACAACCTTTGAAAACGGGTCAAACCCAAAACTCACAACTGTCAAAGTAAAGCCGACGGAGCCAAATTTTGACTTTGATATTCATGTTAAGAAGATGGATGAGAATACATCACTTCCGAACTCTTCTGAGCCACTCGCTGGTTATCAGTTTACCTCGCAGGGTATGTGGTCAGATGGACTAGCCACCCTCTCAGCGACAGTCGAACTGAATACGTCTGAGAGAGAGATCTCTTCTACGAAGCTTGTCGCATATCGAAAAGTGGATGGAAACTGGACTCAGACTGGGGTTCAAATTAATCAAACAAATTCAACACTACAAGTGCAGGCTAATCTGACCAAATACACGGCACTTTACTTTGCGACAGTTACAACGGAATCTGCTCACCAGACCGATATAGAAACCACAACCACGAGTGTAGCGACCACGACTGGAACTCAAACGACGACAAATTCAGTCACCCAGCAGAGTTCGACAACGAAGAGTACAGCTACAACGCAAACGACAATGACGGGTTCATCAGCGTCAACACCAGGATTTAGTATTACTGTATTTGCTGTCTCACTGATTATTTTTGGCCGATTGTATAGCTAACAGCTCTCACGTCTAAAGTCGTGGGATTTCTCCTTATCAGTCATTGGTCGTACAGCACATTTATTCACGATGAGAGCTGTACCTAGCCACGGAACACCTTCAGTACATGTTCCACACTGAATAAAGAAACCGTATTACACTAGTTCAAGGAGAAAGCCCACGACTTCAGTCGTGGGATGAATCCGATAGAGTCTTGGTATACTGCCGCATACCATCCGTTCTAGTTTAGTGGAGAAATACCACGCTATCTGCTGATTGGAGACCGTCGCAACTACCTGTCTGAGAAACCCGGTGGGAGTTATGCCCTACTCACCACCGGATTCGGTGATTGTTGAGCGGATTCAAAGAGCGTTTCCCTCTGACGAGTTGCGCGAGCGCGCTCGCGCAACGAGTCTCGTTGAACGTGAGCGGAAGTTCGACATCGTTGCACTGTTCTACACGCTCTCGTTCGGTTTCGCTGCTGGATCAGACCGCTCTCTCCAGGCGTTTCTCGAACGCTACGTCGAAATGGCTGACTGCGACGAACTCTCTTATGCGGCGTTCCACGACTGGTTCGAACCAGGATTTGTCGCCTTGCTTCGAGAGATTCTCGATGACGCCATCGAGAATCTCGACACCGGACGAGCCGACTTGAACGGGCGTCTCGAACGCTTTCGAGACGTCCTCATTGCCGACGCAACCATCGTTTCGCTGTACCAAGACGCCGCTGATATCTACACAGCAACCGGCGACGATCAAGCCGAGCTGAAACTCCACCTCACCGAATCTCTCTCAACTGGCCTTCCGACACGATTCCGCACAACCGACGGAACAACTCACGAACGGAGTCAGCTACCCACCGGCGAGTGGGTAGCTGACGCCCTCATCCTCCTTGATTTAGGCTTCTACGATTTCTGGTTGTTCGACCGAATCGACCAGAACGGCGGCTGGTTCGTCTCGCGTGTCAAGGACAACGCGAACTTCGAGATCGTCGAAGAACTGCGAACGTGGCGGGGCAACAGTATCCCGCTGGAAGGAGAGTCGCTGCAGGCCGTCCTTGACGACCTGCAGCGACAGGAAATCGACATCCGCATCACGCTCTCATTCGAGCGCAAACGAGGGTCGGGCGCCAGCGCGACCCGGACGTTCCGGTTGGTCGGCCTACGTAACGAGGAGAGCGAAGAGTACCATCTCTACTTGACGAATCTCGGTAAAGACGACTATAGCGCGCCCGATATCGCGCAGCTCTATCGGGCGCGCTGGGAGGTCGAACTGCTGTTCAAGGAGTTGAAGTCGCGGTTCGGCTTGGACGAAATCAACACGACCGACGCCTACATCATCGAGGCGCTGATCATCATGGCGGCGATTTCGTTGATGATGAGTCGTGTAATCGTAGATGAGTTGCGGACGCTCGAAGCAAGACAGCAAGAGGCCGAAGCCGCCGCAGACGCCGACTCGTCGGCGTCGCGGCTCCCTCGCCGTCGCTGTTCGCTAGCCGTCGAACGCCACGCTCATCTGATCCAACTGTATCTCATGATCGAGTTAGGCTACGAACTGCCGGATTTGGACGACCTGTTGCTGTGGGCGTCACAAAATCCAAATCCACACAGAGATCGGTTACGTGAACGGGTTGAACGAGGTGAGTTCGGCTTTGACCGCCACTAAACTAGAACGAATGTGCCGCATACATTCGATAGGGATCCTGTCCCAACATGGGAAGGGATACCGAGGTGGAGGGAAGCACTAGTACGCAAGGAACCGAGGCCACTCTCTCCACCGGGGGCCGGTCTGGCACGGCCCTGAACGCAGGTCTCTCCCGGACTGTGAATGGAGAGGACCTACGAACCTCCCTGGTCGTGGGCCCCGTCTGTGACGGAGGAACCCCACGACTTCAGTCGTGGGAGGATGTCAGCAACAACTGTTATGGATTATAACCCCGGTTAGTTGTTTCACCGCTCCAGCCAATTTTATTAATTTTTATATATTTCTATCCACTTCTTTCAATAATTTTTATTATTTCAGCGCAGATACATATTTCTGTATCATGTCCGATACCACCCGTAGCGTTTCGGCGTACCTGGAAGAACACCCACGGATGACTGGCGCACTGTTCATGATCCTCCTGCTGCTAACGCAGGCCGGAAATACTGCCGCAGCTATGATGGGCACAAACGCAGGACCGTAGAGAGGAACTCAGTCCGAAGTTCGGCTACAATTCGTTTGCTACGATTTCTGAACTCCACCGAAGCTCTTCATCGATCAATACCGGGACATCCTCTAATCTGAGAAAATCTATAAGATCATCCCGCGATAACGAGAACACCATCTGTTCACTCGAATTTAGGTAATACTGGTCGTTATTCCCAAGGAAGGGGACAACTTCACTTCCGATACCTTTCTGGTCTGTTGGATATGTTTTGAGTGTAACCTCAAAGCAGTCAACTTGCTCCTCAACCACACATAGAACGTTCGTACCACTCTCAGCCTGTGCAATAGAGAAGGTTCCATCACCGATAACAACGTATTGGTTACCAAGATGCGTTTCGTCTCGCGCAATCTCAAGTCCCGATCGAAGTGGAAAGCCACGATTGAGCAAGCGAGCCATCGTCCCACCTAGTCGGACCGCACTCCTGTTTGGAATCTCGTTGAACGTCACTACCCCGCCAATAGCCCCCTCATCAATGAGTGCCATACCTTGATTATACGACTGACAGGCATTCAAAAAGAAGGCATCAACACCAATTGACTCAACGGTTTGGAGATCCAGCTTTGTGTCTGTACACTGAACACCCTCCTCATCAACGTGGCCGATATAGTGCAGAAAGTCGAGATCTGCCCCCAGAAGGACAGCAAGCTGGTTCGAAGTCAGCTCCTTATGAACGGTAACATCGAACGGAAGATTCGAACGTGATCCATATACTTCATTGACGACATCGACTTCTTCAGCCATCTGCGGATCATTAATTATAACAGATATGTCAATATTGCCGTCTGTAGGTGACCGATCAAGGCGATTTCGGTAGGCTTTGATAGATGCATCACTCGCACGATCTACCATGCCTTCATTAAACTGCGCTTCTAGCTTTTCTATCTCTGGTGCCTGCAGGGATTTGTCGCCCGAGTTTGGCGATTTATCCATGCTACGGGTGAATGTTTCATCACGTAGGAAGTCATTTGCGACAGCTTGTAAGGATTCAGAGTGGGACGTCGACTGTATATCTGGAGTTCGAACTACTGCAAGATCATTTACAAGGAACGGAAGTGCCTCAATACTACTTGGAGTCGGATCAATTCGAGACTCGAGCTTCCAAGTCGGAATGTGTGGTTCAATAGCCTCAAAGGGGACCGAGAGATACGCATCAAGCTGTTCCGCCAGCGACTGTTCATAGATCGTTGCAGGGTCCCAGCCAAGGCTGTCCTCAACCGCTGCACGCTCATGAAGATCGGTTTTATATAACCCTTCAGTTCGTGTGATACAATCGAGGAAGAATACCTGTTTGAGCAGACGTTCAATCTCGTCCTCGTAGGCGCGTTCCCCAGAATCTAACGGATGAACTAATCCAGTGCCTGTAATGAGACGTGGTTCATCACTAGGAACGAGAACTGCACCGAGATAGTACGCTAATGGAGCTGCAGGATAAATATATCTGTACTCCGGTGGTAATTCAATCCGAACACCTGTTTCTGGTGTAGAGAGAGTATTCGGGATACTGAGGGAATCACCACGCTCAATTAGTGGAGGGTGTCCTCGGAGCGTCGGATACGAACGTTCCGGGTTCGTAGATTTAAGTGCTGATCCAAGCATGGAAACTGCAGACATCATATCTTCGGGGTCATCAGTCGTGGAGATGGTTCCTGCGGGGTGATCGTGCCGTGAGCGCGCTCCAAGGACGACCTGTGTTGGGGACTTAAATTTGATAGAGGTTCGTTCGAGGTCTGCACTCACCTTGACTGGACTTGTGACTCGGAGATAAATCTTAATCGGAGCGGAAATCTCAATTGAATATCGACCGTTCGGGAGGTCTACATTAGCATTATGCTCAGCCTTGGCGAGAAGTTGGTGATCAGCGTCTCGAACATAAGTCGGAACGACAGTTGGTAAGGTAAGGCTCTCGGCCGTGAATGAGACAGCTTCGTCCACCGGGAATTCCAATTCATCCGTAGACTCTGCTCTAGGGGTAGCAGCAGACTGGATCTGGAGCGTATATCGATGGCGCTCAATCGGATCAATGATTTCGATACCGGACCCGTCATCAAGTTGTTGGAACGACACACCTGTTGGTCTATCTTGGTTAACCACGTGCTGCCCTTGGGTAGTGTCGTCTCGACTCATTGTCCTTTAGACGTCTTGTCTTGGACTGAGGTGATGGGTCATAGCTCAAACCACCCTACGGAGAGATCTCGGCTCGGGAAATGCCATCGTTGCTTAGAGACGCCATTATCGACTTGTAGTTCGACAACAACATCAAACAAGGGGGTGACGATTTGTGCAATCTCACTCGTACGGTCTTTTGAAAGATGGAAGTGAGCCATCCCATCAACTTGAATGATACGTTGAATCAGGAGATGGAGAAACTGAAATGCTTTTTCAGGCCCGTAACTATCCAAAATCGGAGAGAGAGAATCGAAGCAAACACGGAGCTCAGCTGGGCTGAGATCGTTTGCAAGACGGTCAAAATCCTTGATCTCCTCAAATATCTCCATCGCGATTGTAGATAGCTGATCGGAGCTGAGTGTATTGACAAAATCCCGATTCAGTGTTTGTGTACTGGCCATCTGGCTGGCTGCTCCCCGGAAAGTATCCGAGATGGCTACCACCCGTTCAGTAGCCGTATTTGGAGTCTGAGATAGTTTGGCAATCGGGCTCCCAGAGGTCCCGCCAGCCGAGACGACTAATCGTCGACGGGTCTCATGAGACTCGTCGCCCAGCATTTTTCGGCAAACTTGGCTATGCACAGCCGGCGAGACTGACCCCGTAATGAGCAATGCACATCCCTCCGATTTGAGATCAGTGAGTGCATTCTCAAATGAGGTTAGAGTTTCTTCATCCATTGGCGTCATACTATACAGTTAGCTAAAAGATGGACCTAAGGAATAATAAATATCCGGTATACATCAGAGACGGTAGGACTGTCTAGTTCACAACGTCGGCACTGGATATCTATCCATCTGGCTCTTGATTTCGGTCAATATCAGGTGTAGTAGTAGTATCTGAAATGCTGCGACTGCTTTCACGACTTGAGTCATGGGAGGACGTCAATGAGGCACACCAGGACTGAACATCGCTGGCACCACATTGATCAGCGATGAACTGGAGCGTTTCCGGGTGGATCTCGTCATAGAGGGGGACGGTAACTTGCCGAATCGAGTATGTCTCCGGATGAATATACCGAAGTTGAAGATGGGTTTCCGTCCGGATAGTCGGCGTATAGCCTAACTGTACGAGGGCACGTACGATCTCCTCCCCCAGATAGCTGGCATTGCATGCTTCATCAGCTCATTCAGTTTCAAACCAAGGAGCAGTCGGAGCATGGGGAGTACCAGAGATTGCCTCCGGATCCAGATTTAACTCGATAAGATCCTTATCGGAAACTTCCCTCCCAGTTTCCTCTCTGTGAAGAGCGACAGCCATCGTGTTTAGTTAAGCGAGTTCCACCAGACGGCGAAGGATCGTAACCACGTTTCGGCGGTCTCTGGATCGACGTGGCTGAAGCTATTACTAAACGAGGATGTTCTTCGTTTTACTTCTCTAAATACACGTTCAACAGCATTCCGATTTCCATGCTGAACGGTCTGAAATCGTAGACCCACTCGTTGCAGAGCACTCACTAGATGCTGTGCGTGATCGACGAGAAACACGGCGTCTTCGACGTCGTGTTTCTCACGAAGCTCTCGAAGAAACTTCTGTGTGAGCGACGTCGTAGTCGTCGTAAACAACCTCAAATGCAGGAATTTGTTTGTCTTGGGATCGACAGCGGCGTACAGCCAGAACTGCTGACCGTTGATCCGGATCACGGTCTCGTCAAGCGCAACCTGATCCGGACTAGCGTCACTGGCGGGCTGTAGATCGGCCTTCTGAACCCAATCGTGAATTGCTTTCCGTGAACGCTCGACACCGAATCTCTCAAGTTTCAAGACGGTATTCGAAAGCGATAGTCCAGCAAGATGGAGTCGAATACCGAGCTTCATCAGCTCGCTCGGTGTCCGCTCTCGCTCCACAAAATCTAACTCGATCCACTCGCTACACCCACTGAGGCGGGTGATTTCTGCCATGAACCAGCTGTAAATCGCTCCGCCTCACTCTTCATCCTCATTCGTCTTTAGCTAAGACTCACACCTCGGTTGTGTAGCGGTAGCGAGCGTCTCCTGTAAGACCGGTCGTTGCTGATGGATCTTCTGTGCATCCTCGATCAGTCGCTCCAACAGCGGCGGTGGCGAGTAGCCGAGGTACTCTCCGAGTTCGTGGAGGATGAGCTGGGCGTGCGACCGGAAGGTCGCCGCCCAGCGTTCCGGCGGAAACACGATCTCCTCATCAGCCTGCTCGGTCACCAGATCCAACAGCTCACGACTCACTAGCAGTGACAGCAACGCCGCATACAGCAGAATCTTCACGATATCCGGGTCGCTTGTGTCGAACTCGTCCAACTCGTACTGCGTCTTCAGTTCACGAAACAGCGTTTCTACCTCCCACCGACACCGATACAGCGTTGCTAAATCCGCCGGGAAGAACTCATCCCGCGACAAGTTCGTGATGTACAGATGGTAGTCGTCGGCGTCCGAATCGCGGACGCCGACGACGCGGAATCGCTTCGTATCCAGTGACTGCGTTCCGTTGTACTGGCCTCGCTTGAACTCCGCTTCGACCTCGACGTCGATGTACTTCCGCGAGAGATCATCGACTACATCGTGGATTTGCTTGCCCTCCAAGGGAATGGCGCGACCGCGCCATTCCCGTAATTCCTCTGTTATCACCGGATTCGCGCTCTGCTTCAGCCGACTCACGAAGTAGCCGTCGTTCTCGTCGATTAACGCGAACCGGCGGTACTTGAAGTACGCTAGATCGAGTAGAACCAGTCGTCCTTGCAGCCACGAACCCGTCTTGAACAGCGTGCTGTCGTGCGTTTTCTCGTCCGTTACGTCGAGTCGTTCGATCGTCTCATCGGTGGCGTTGTGGAGCAGGTGGAGCTTCGCTCCAGCCTGCTCCTCGTGACGGGCTTGGAACTCATCAGAGAGGAACTCGTGCAACCGCAACACCGTTCCATCGGCGATCATCACGTCTCTGAATCGGTCAATATCAGCGTCAACAGCGTTGGGAACAGCGACCTCGTCGAGGCCGCGCTCGACGAGGTCGCGCAGATACTCCGCAAACGTCGGCGTCAACCGCTGATAGAATCCACCGGGAGAGAGCGGTTCATCGGCGGTAGCGTTGTAGCTGCGACGGAAGCCAGCGAGTGTTCGGCTCTCGCCTGCGGCGAAGCCGAACACGAACGACCACACGAGGGCGGGCATCTGTGTTTTCCTGTTGCGTTCGACCACGCCGAGTTCCTCGGCGTGCTCTTCGAGGAACTCAGAGGGAAACAGTGTAGTGAGCCGACGCATAATTCTCGATGAGGAGGCTTCTGTGTGCACAGCGGTTGCCTCCTCATTCCTCTCAAAAAGTAGCCTCGATAAGCCGCTGCCGTCACGCGGTTTCTGGCTTAGCTAAAGACGGATGCTCTTCATCCTTAACTAAACACGACCGCGACAGCTTCCTCAAGATTGTTGAGTGCAGCTGTGCGTGTCCGTCCCTGACTCGCGATGCCGGTTGTTCTATCGATCGCGACCCACCATTCAGTCTGTTCGATCAGATGGGGGTTAAGAGACGAATCCATGGTCAATAATACACGCACACAGAGGGTGTCATAGAACTCTTCTCACACCGTGATAATCGTACTTCCCGGATTGTCTCCGCGTTCGTAGTTGGTAATAGCGACGACAAGGCGAAGGCACAGGGCAAGAAACACCTGCGCTCGTGCGTGGACGCGGCCTCGGGCGTGCGTTCGCCCGAGGCCGCAGTCCTTCACTGACTCGTTGGTTCGTTCGACTCCAGTACGGCGGTTGTACGTCTCATCCAACGTGGATTGCTTCAGCTGAACGTCCTCGCTGTGTTGTTCGATACGGTCTTCGACCCTGTACTCGATGTCTTTCGGGTCGTCGGTGTTTCGCGCGTTGTACGGAGCGACTGGCACGACCCCTGCGGCCAGCAGGTGGTCGTGCCAGTCGAGCGTGTCGTAGGCGCTGTCACCGACCATCCAGATCGGTGTGGCGACGGCGAGCGCGTCACGTGTGACGCGCATCGCCGTCTCCTCTGGCGCTTGCTTACTCTCTGTGAACTCCGCCGCAATCGGGATCTTTTGCCCGGTCGAGACGATTGTACAGCCGTAGCCGTAGTAGTACTCGTCGTCGGTTGGATCGTAGCACTTCGATGCGTCTTGATCGGCGGGCATCGCCCTCACGTCAGTTGAATCGATGCAGTAGGTCAAGTCGAGCAGGCCGCGCCGGGCGGCCTGCTCGACGAGGTGGTCAAAGACCTCGTCAACGACGTGTTCGAGGTCAGTGAGAAAGCGATCGACCGCGTCTCTCGACGGCGGTCGATCGAAGCCACAGCTCAGCCAAACGACCGTGTTCCGAAGCTCTCGTTCAACAGGACGAATGCCGTAGATGTCGTGGTAGTAGCAATGGAGGAAGCCACGCATCAGTTCTGGTGGTTCGTGATCTCGTGTTCGCCCCGTCTCCGCCGGGGCGAACACGTCGAACTCTTCGAGAAACTCGAAGGAAAGGTGTTCAAACAACGCTAGCGTCTCGGTTTCCACGACATTGAAGAACGAGTCTACCGAAGGATCATCTTGCAGGGTAGCTGAACTCATCCACCTCAGCGTTCACCCTGCTCTTTGGTGTGCTAATCGTTCTATGACACCCTCGCACACACGTATAAGTATGTGACTGCTCCCCACTCAGGGCATCAACGAAGGCAATTTTCCCGCTCAAGTGGAGAGGGGTGAAGCCGAAACCCACTCGTGTCTTCAGAAGACGTCTTCAGTAGTGACGTAGCCGTCAGTGGTGGAGAGTGTACAGTAGTCGTTGTTGAATGTGATGGGTCAGCCATCGTAGACGTCCACGGAGCCACAGAACGTGGGCTTGCTAATCGCTTGGTCTTCTTCGAAATAGGTTCTTTGCAGAAATTGACAGTGTCTGCCGCGAGTGATAGTACCTAATCGACAATTTCGGTGGAGACAGAAATCCAAAAAATTGGTAGTGACTGCCCCACAATATTTGTTTGCACGGGATTGGTCGTTGTCGCATCAACAAGGACCGCCGCGATCATTTCGCACCCGTGCTTTCAATTCAGAGTCGTGCAGCATTCTTCTCCTCGTAGTGAAAGCGGGCGACAATATTCTCAGCAGTGAAGTGACACGTAGTGAGGGGAAGCCACCTCTTCAGAGGTGGGTATGAGCGCCAGCAGAGTGCGACGCTCCGCCGTCCTGCGCTCACCTGCAAGCCTCACGCTTTAGTTGTCAGCGGTGGAATAATGAGGTACGCAAGTCGGGAAACTTGGAGTTAGATGGGTGGCTCTGTCAACAAAAAGTGACCCTACCCGCACTTACCTCCGCGACAAGAGAGTGAACGGCGGTGAGACCGATAGCCCGGCCTGCGGCTCCCGAGAGAACACGACGGGAGAACCACGCGTCGTCGCTGCAGACGACACAGGTCGCCGCGAGCAGATACCCCCACAACGGCCAAGCACACCAAACTCCTGTAAGGCGGGCCGAATCTGATCCCGCAAACCCGAGTACCACGCCCCGCGTGGGAAAATTGCCTCGGGAGTATCCTGATGCCGTATCGGGATTGCCCGCCGAGGAATCCCACAGCTTCCGCCGTGGGTGGAGGTCAAAACTGCTACAGACCCATGCGAACGGTGAGACCGTGGGTCGCTCAACTCAGGATACTTTTGAAGATGCCTTGCCTTGTTTTGCCACCGATTGATGGAAGTTTCAGACGCTCTCCCCGGAAGATTCCGTCAAGCTAACCAGGAATTGGACGCCGTCTGGCGATATGGTATCGCTCAGACGGCTTGCTTGGATGTGTCGAAACCTTGCCAAACAGCACGTTGACGATCCGGACGTACCCGCCGCGCCGGACGGCGCGGGCGGGTACGCCGAGTGGGTGCAGATCGCGTTGATTCTGTACCGTGTCGAACTGGAAAAGAGCCTCCGTGAATCCGAGGACTACCTCAACGAGATGCCCGGTGTTCTTGCCGTGTTTGGACTTGACGAAGCACCACACTACAGCTCGTTCTGCCGGTGGGAAAACGAGTATCGAATGCGTGAACTCCGCCGCCTGCTCCGCCGAAGCGCGGAGCAGGCGGGCTGGAGTGGCGAAGCCGCGATTGACGCGAGCGGCTTCCAGCGCGATCAAACCAGCTACCACTACCGCGACCGCGCGAATTACTCGTTCCAGTCGATGAAGACGACGATCTTGATTGACGTGAACTCGCTAGCGATCAAGGACGTTCACTACACGACGCAGAAGGCGTGGGACGGCCACATCGGGATGCAGGTCTTCCGCCGGAACGCGGAAGACCTGCGGGTGCTGTCTGCTGACGCGAACTACTCGTGGAGCGACCTCCGTGAGGAGTGTCGCTCCGAATCAACGCGACCGTTGATCAAGCACAGGGAGCAAACACCGTTGCAGAAGGCTCACAACGCCCGGATGAACGAGGACTACAACCAACGCTGGATGAGTGAGACGGGCTTCTCGCAGTTGAAGGAAGACGACGGCGAGAAGCTGCGCTCCCGGAGCTGGCACGGCCAGTTCCGGGAGCTGACTCGGAAGTGCATCATCCATAACCTGACGCAGGCGGCGAGTTAGGCTCGCCGCCTGCTCCCCTTCTCCGGACGTATCCGGGAGAGGCATCGCCGTCGTCACTCGAACAACGGAGCAAGGTGCCATAGTTTTGACTCATCAGCAACCGCCGTGAGTGACAGCTACTGCATCTTCTGAGGTCAAGAACCCGTCTCTGACGCTGTGAAACTACGAATAGTCTTCCCTACCCCGACGCTGTCTTGTGATTCAACGAGGCATTTGAAGATGAACGGGGACCGGCCCTAGGTGGGGTGGGCCGGAATGTCGGCTTGACTCAGTGGGTGGACTTGTGAGTTTTGTCCCCGTTCCTTAGGATAAGGACAACTTATTCACATAAGTTTTTCCCAGAGGCAATGCCCAGATGTTGATGAAGGGTGAAGTAGGGCGAGATGTGATTTATATCAGAAATCGGCCGCCTCAACGGAGGAGGCATCAGGGGATGGTGTTAACAACCAGGCGTACATCAAGTAGGTCAGAATGGGACTCTTGGATACACTCCGCCGCGCTGTCGAAGGAGAGCCGTCGATCCTGTGGGAGTGCCGAAATTGTGGGAAGACTCTCTCAGCGGACGCCGAGGAGTGTTCAGGCTGCGGTTCTGAGGAAATTGCTTTCTACGACCTTTGATTGTGAGAGGGTCTGTGTCGATACGCTCGGCCAAATGCAACGACACGGATTCGTTCACCACCAGAGTGAAGGGTCCTACGAACCGTCCCGGTCGTGGGAGACGTTAGCTGGTGGTTCCCTCTTGGATTTCGATGTCAGCCTCCTCGTCAGCTGACTGTCCGAGATCTGTCTGTGCTTCGCTGCGACCTCGTCGACGGCGAAGTACCAGAGCAACGATTGTGACCAGGGCAATACCTGCGATAAGTTTTGTTCGACTCATCTCAGACGTCTGTTGGTCGATCATTCGGAAAAGTATACCGACAATGCACTGCTGGTACGGGCAGATAACGGGAGGCAGCCTCGTCGTCTCCAATCAAGCTACCTAATTGGCGTCAACAACATTGGGAAACCGATGGTCACAACGGAGATGACGAAAGAAGAGATGGAGCAATTTCTCAGAGAGGAGGGGACGGGAGTTTTGTCTCTGACTGATGGCACGGAAACCTACGCTGTCCCTATGTCATTCGGCTATGACGGCGATCATTTGTATTTCCAATTCGTCTATGGCTCAGAGAGTCAAAAGATGGCGTTTGTCGAGAGTACGGGAGTCGCGACCTTCACGGTCTCAACTGAGGAACCACCTCGAAGCGTCATCGTTCGTGGACCACTCGAGGACGTGCCTGCAGAGGAAGAGGTCGTCGCAACGAACGCTATCGCGGAGAACGCCGTCCTCCCAACGTTGAACATGATTCCGGATCGCTCCCTCAACGAACTCACACTGGAGTACTATCGGTTGCTTCCACGAGAGCAGTCTGGCCGCAAGTTTGGAACGGCGTTTCAGTCAAAATCAATATGACTGACAAAGTCGGCTTTCTCACCGGGCAGTTGTTCGTTTCCGTTGAATGGGCCAACGCCATCAGGACAGGAGGAAGCGAAGTTGGTAGCTAGGATTGTTTCCAATGATGATTCGAGCGCGTGCTCGGTGCAACCCTCGTTGTGAGAGACCTCAAAGTACTCTGAGTTGAGAAAGTACGGGGTCAGTATGCCGAAGCCCGCTATGACGCGATCTTCAATCTCCGTACACCCTATTTTTACGGACGATATCAGCATAAAACTATTTCTGCTTCTGCGTGTCCATCGCGCACTTCAGTCGCGACGGCGTCATCGCGTCACGAGTTGCGCAAGCGAACTGAACTCTTGTGAGTGCTCCCACGACTACAGTTGGGGATTTTTCCCTCGAACTAGAAGTGTACGGGGGAGCGAAACGAGTGGTGTGTTCGCTGAGAAGGTGTGGTGTCTTCTCCCCCCGTACGGTCTAGGCGAGAAGACCTAGCACGAAAAAGGGCGGCCCTGAATATCCAATGCATCCGTGCTTGGTCGGCGCAATCCCCGTGCAGCCGCTCTCACAACTCAGCTCGTGGGTTTTCCTCGAATTGCTGTATTCAGTGTGGAACAGGGGGCTGTAGGTATTCCGTGACTAGTTACATTTCTTATCGGAAATGGATATATTGTACGAACAACGACTAATAAAGGCGTTGTATGGCTCGTTACAGATCCGCAAGGAGAAAGTCCACGACTGTAGTCGTCGGAGCAGTCACGAAACCTATTGTGAATCCATAATCTGTCCTCCCAACTACGATCAGCCAACAGGAGTAGCACGGGAGTTTTGGCGAACTCGTTCGTGTGCGAGCTAGTCGTCAGGTCGTTCGATCCCGTGCTCGAGATCGTCGAGGTCGCGTTCAAGTCGGTCGATATGCGTTTCGAGATCGTCGATACTCATGAGGGCCAAGCGGAGGAACTCGTCGTCACGCTCGGGCATAAGCGGCAGCTGGCTTGCCGACGCAACCGGGTCGTCGGCTGGGTCGGTGCGTTTGCGGACGAGTTCCTCGCGTGCGGCACGCAATTCACGTCGGAGGAGTTCAGCGTCATCCATGGGTAAGGCACGTACTCGAGCGTGCAGCCCGCTACGGCTCCTGAATGGAGCATGGTCGTGCGGACCGCGGCAGTCGAGTACGTGGCTTCCCGACCAGCGGCCACGAGTGCATACTCGTTCCGTGCGGCAGATGTGTATAAGTACTTTCTGTCGCTCTCAACTGGACACTACGTCGCTGGAGACGGATTCACTCAGCAAGCGACCGACATCGGAAAACGACCCCTACCTACTCGCTCGCTCCCGCTCGCTCCTCGAGGAAGGACCAACTACTCGCCGTCGCGGTCTTCACGATGTGTCGAGTGAGTGGTTGCAGACGGGATCCATTCGTCCGGAAACGGGGATTGCTGAATCGAGACGCGTTGATGAACGGTCTCGACGGCATATATTCGTCGAATAGATCGGGCAACTGTCCGAAGAAGACGGTCCTGTCCGGCCTGTGGCAACCGCCGGATCGGGCAGCTACCCACGACTTCAGTTGTGGGTGTCAGCACCGAACAGTCTCCGAATCAACGCCTTGGAGGCCGACCCGAGCCACCGAATGTTCACAATCGGCGTCTACTCCCGCAAGAACCCTTCTGTGAAGTGTATTCGGTTCAGTGTGAGCCGGTCGAACGGGACAGGAGGTACGCCGTCGAGGAGACGGAATCAAACGAATGAGTGCGTTTTGACGCCGTTATAGGCACTTACGTGTGTAGACACTCTCCATTCGTCGGGATGGTGGTCGGCAGTCATGCTTCACTCGGAAACGTCACATCCGGTTGCAGTCATGCGGTTTTGTGGTTGGCCGCACGATTCCGTGGTACGCTTCGACGGGAGCACTCGATTCATGTATCCTTGAAACGGCTGATACCTACCCGTACAGCACGTCTCGGTGTCGAAGGGGAATTCGGCGCCGTCCGTCTCGACGCCAAGGCAGTGGTCTCACACTCAACCACAGACACCTCACACGATGGGACTTGCGGGAGTAGACGCCGATTGTGAAGAATTAGGGGGTCGAACCCATCCCCTAGGTGAACCGGAGGCGATTCGCGCAGGGGCTGGCCCGTCGTGTGTCGACACGGTTTGAGGCAGAGCGCGGGACGAGTTGCTTGATGGTGCCACGCTCGTCGTGTCGACACGGTTCGAGGCAGCGCTCTATGGGCTACCGAATCCGTGGTACTTCACAGGCGCTGACATTCGCCCACGACTGAAGTCGTGGGTAGCTGCCCGATTCTGTATAGGCGGGTACGAGAAGGCGGGCCGCGCTCCCGTCTGGAGACAGATCGTTGCGGTCGCTCACAGGCTACAGATCTACTTCGTTATCGCGAAGCCATTCGACGGGATAGATCGCCGTCAACCCCGGTGTATCGATACGGAATTGCTGGGGCGGGGTCGTTTCAGCATACGTTTTCTCGACGCGCACCGGGCCGTCGGGTGGGTCATTGAGTGCCGCGAGGACGTCGTGGCCGGCCGCACGTGACATGACGATCCAGATGGCTTCGTCGACACTGCAGTCAGCCATCTTGTCGAAGTCCTCAGGGACGGCACGCCGGACGTCATGGTTGATTCGCTCAGCTTCGACCGCAACACGAATGGCTCCCGCAGCATCGACGCCCGCGATATCGAGTCGGCGATTCCCGTCGAGGTCGTAGTAGGGGATGACCTCGACAACTGGACTCGTGGGGTCGGCGACGTACCTCTGTTCGAGATACTGTCGGCCCACCTCGACGGCGAAGACGTGTTGACTCGACTCCTCGAGATCTCCTTGGCCGTGGCCGTAGTCGACGCCTTCGCGGTAACTCTCTCCAATCACATCACGTCCGGTCGGCGTAACCGTATAGAGGCGGTGTGGGTGGTCCGTATCGTGACGGAGGTGGTCGGCGTCGAGCAGCGGTTCGAGGTCGGCACTGTCGACGCCGACGTACTCCTGCAGACGAAGCATCGAGTCCGAGAGCAGGTCGTACTCAAGCGGGTCGTAGCGGAGCTGTTGGGCGTTGTACACGGCCTGGAGAAACATGAGCTGGTGGTCCGACCATTCACGGGTCTCTCGCTCGGCGGGGGAGAGCTTCAGGTTTAACTCGCAGATGGGGATGTCGTCGGTATCGACATCGTCAAGACTCGAACAGCATTCGATAGTCCGGACCAGTCCCTCGATTGTCGGGTTATAGCGGCTATCACACCGGAGACACCGAAGCGCATGTAGTTCGGCGTCGTATTCGACTGTGGCTGGCAGTCGCTTCGTGTGCGGAAGCGCACTATCGACGCGGTCGACCTGCTCGCGAGCCATCTCCCTCTCTTCGTCCATCTCGGCAGTTGTATCGTCGCCGTGCATCGCGGCGTTCGGCGACGTAAGTGTGAGGCCCGCAGTATCGAGTGTTCGGGCGTCAGCAGCGGTGAAGGCACGCTCGAACGCACGCTGCTGGCGTGGTGTGAACGGCTGTGGGCCATCGGGGTGGCCCGGGGGAAGCGAAACTGAGCCGACGAGGAACGGGCGGGGCTCGGGTTCGTTGAAGTTCGCAGGCAGATTGACGAGCCACTGTCCACGCCGGAGTGCCCGCAGTCGATTCCCGACCGCCGTCGCATCCATATCGTCGGTTGCGAGTCGCTCGGCCAGGAGGGGGTCGACGGCGACGTTTCCGGTAACGAACGTCGAGACGTTGTTCAAGATCTCTTCGTAGACGCGCTGGTCCTGGTCTTTGAGTTGGCCGGGGAACTGCGTCGCGAGGGTGACCGAGCACCTGAAACTCCGCCCCTGACTCAAGAGGTCGGTGAGCAAATCGGAGGTGACGACGCTCGCTGCCTCGTCGATAAAGAGATTCACGAGGGGGAGGTCCATGTCCGATTTCGCTTCCATCTCACGGTACTGGCGGTGGCGACGGCGAAGCGCGGTCCAAAGGTTCGAGAAGACGACCAGCGTGAGAACGCGCTGTGCGTCGCTCCGAAGCGAGCCCATATCGAAGATGATGACGTGAGTTTCGTCGAGATAGTCCAGCAGGTCGAAGTGTGGGTCGTCGTCATCTGCGGGGACGTGATTGAAGATACGAGCGAGCCGTCGGTCGACCGGGATCTTCTCCATCCGATTGGCAACCCCCTGCATAATCTCGTCGAACGAACGTGTCTGGTTCGCGACGACGCCGCCGAGCATCCGTTCAAGGTCCGGGTCGGACACCCCAGGGGCAGACTGGCGTTCGTGCATCCGCCGAACCATGCCATGGAGATGGCGATGGGAGTACGCGTCATCGCCATGAATCGGATCGAATGCAGCCTTTGTGAGATAGCGGATGATGTCCGGTGAACGAACCGCCTGATCGAAGCGCTCGCGGCCCATGAGCTGTGTGAGAATCTCGATGTAGTGATCGACCCGGTCCTCGACGGCAGTCGTCCGCGAGATACCGGCCGCAAGTTCGTCGCGGATATCGAAGAAAGAAAACGCAGGGAGGACGCGTGCACAGTCGAAGTAGGAGACGTTGTCGAGTGTCCCGTACCGAGCATAGTGGGCCGCACAGTACTCCTCGCCGAGTCCATCACCTTTCCAGTCGACGATGATGTTCACTCCCTCCGTGGAGGCGACGGCGTCGAGAATCGCATTGATGATGGCGACCGTCTTCCCGGACCCACTTTTCCCGAACCAGGCGAGGTGCATCGGCTGGAGTGATGGCGGGAGTGCGATTGGCGTCGAGTCCGGGGTGCCGTCCTCATCGAGTGGATAGCCGAGCGTCATTCCCGCCGTCTGATACGTCTCGAGTTGCTTGGCCGGGGGCCGCGTGACCGGTGACTGTTCGCTCGGCGTCGACCCGACCGAGCGAACGCCCGCGTCGGTGAGTGCGTTGCCGTCGAGCATGGTGAAGTTCGCGATTTCGGTACAGTCAGCAACGATCGTCGATCGCGTCCGCCGTGCAATCGGCAGGCGATTGCGGAGTGTGCGCGTCGGAAACGCCCGCTTCTCGATCTGCGAGAAGACAGCCTTCGCTCGCCGACCTGTGTTCTGCCGGGGGCGAATCGTGTAGGTGGATCGACCAACCTCCACGAAGGCTGACTGGAGAGTCTCGGTCAGCTGGACTGCGCCCTCGCCGAATGCGGCGACGCGAACAGCAGTCTCGAAGGTCGTGTGTGCCTCCCGTGCCTGAATCTCCTCAATCCGAGTTTCATCCGCAGGCGGGAGTCGAACGTCGGATTCGGGTGGCCCCATGATGGCGTTAGTCACCTGGTCGATGACCGTGTCCTGATAGGCTTCGAGTGCGATGACGCGATTCCGCGCGGCCCGTGTCCAGTCGGGCTTCGCTCGAAGGAGCACTTGATAGACCGCCGGTGTCTCGCTGGTCGCGAGCGCTTCGACGACACTGGCAAGGGGAACCCGACCGTGCTCGTCGGCGACGAACGTCTCGTAGGGTGTGAGCTGCGTCTGCCAATCTTTCGGGTGATCGCCACGGCCATGGTATTCGATAGTGGCAACGCTGCCTGCTGCGTGCGCCGGTGCAGCGAGCCAACTGTCGGCACACGTCACCCGGTCGAACTCGTAGGCGTCTGGAAAGAGACTGCGGAGAACGCGCTCCAGTCCATCGTGTTTCTCCGGGTCAGTAATACCGGCGTAGTAATCGACGGTGTTCGCTTCTGACGAGACGAGAAGCAACTCGAGCGTCGGCGGCGTCGCACGCCACCCACGTGGCGGTTGGAGCAGGTGGTGAAGCCGTCGGTGCTGGGCTGTCAGCGTCGCCGCCGCGAGTGTGGCGTCTGTCGGGCGAATGCGGATGTACGTCCGCGCACTCTCGGCCGGTACTGGAAGATTATCCGGCTCGTTATCAGTGGCCATGGGGAATCTCGAGGAAGCTATAGGGAGAGTGATAGCTTAAACTCGCCGCTCAGTTGCCACCGTCTGTCGGGAGACGGCCCTCCGAGTGTTGATCGGTGGTTGTCGGCACCCACGGGTCAGATGACCCGTGGTACGCTACCTCGAAACCGTGTAGATGGGACGATTCGGTTTCACAGCGGTGCAGCGCAGAAGCCCACAGCTTTCGTCGTGGGTTTCCGCCTTGCGCTTCTCGAGCGGCCGACTCGGTGTCGTCGCTGTGACTCACCTTCTTCGTCACCAGTCAGCTCCCCACACTCGGTTGAATTCCCCGGAAGGAACCTGTGACCAGTCTGCTTCCCGTCTCTCATTCCCCCACTTCTGTCGGCCGCCCAATGCGCGCCAGGGACGGCGTCGCAACCCCTCGCTTCAGATTCCGCACGACCGATTAACGCGAAACGGCGCGCCATCAGCGGCCAGAAATCCCTCACACCCGGTCGCTGGCTAGCGGTTTTGGCCGAGTGTGAAACCCCACTCATGGAGTTTCCATCGAGCATGCCGTCGACTCAGTCATCCGTCCAAACTGTGCCCCTCGGGCGTCCACAGCCCCTGGAGTGTGCGGCGGCGGCGCCCAGCGCGGTGTAGCCACCGGCCGTCACGGGCGTCGACGATGGCCGCTCTTCCTAGGTGCGATTCGTCGACGCCAAGATCGACCCACTACGCCTCAGCAAGCCCGAAATCGGCTGTTCTGGACGAATCGATCGTGATAGCCTGCTCCACACTGAATCAAGCGATTGAGCGCAGCTGGATTTATCTGCACCTGCGACGGGCGCAGGTGCAACCAACAGATGACCTTCAAGCTCGACCGTGAGCTCGACTGTGACTGTGGCCTCAAGACGCTTCGACGACACGTTCGCGCAGCCCGACAGCTTGTTCGATCGCTTTCACTGTGGGGACGAACAGGGCGAACACCGTCGGACCCGCTCGACTCGAAGTGTTCCCATCCCGTCGCCGAGTGGGAGATCCTCTTCGAGTCAGAGTGGGCGTTCTTGAGCTGTGAATGTTGTGGGGCGGTTCTCGAGCGAACCCGTCGGAGCGAGCTTCCTGTGGCCGCAACTGGAGGCTGGCGATGAAGACGACAGCCGACGGAACTGCTGCGACTCACCTCATCATCACCTATCAGTCGTTGGTCGTACAGCACATTTATTCACGATTGGAGCTGTAACTAGCCACGGAACACCTTCAGTACATGTTCCACACTGAATGAAGAGATCGTATTGCCAACAATTTCTATCGCGACACCACGGGCGAACGGCAGCGTCTCGCCTTCCACCCCGCGTGGACGAGCCCCTGGTGGTCGTTCCAGGAAGCGGTGTATCGAGAGGGGCGGTGGTGTGTCATCGACGCCGAGCGAGTGGCTGCGCCGACACTCGTCGTCGAGCCATGGGGGGTGCAGTCGTTTGCAGGGCCGTGATTCGTCTTTGGGGCAGCGGTTCGCACTGACGTCGTTCACCGAACACTGATTCCGAGGTTCAATGTTCAGGCAGCATGGTGTCGTCGAAGAGAAGGAGAAGGGAGGACAGACGTGTCCTGAACGCTCCGCGACGGCTCACGCCCGCTCGCGGACGTCTCGTTCGGGTCCATGTCGCGTCGCTGCGTGGCGTTCGTCAGCGACCCACCGCTGAAGCGGTGGGCTTGTCAGTGGATTCCCGTTCAACCCGACACGGGAGCGTCGGAGAACAGTGACGTGTCGCTCACCGCCCACGCCGCCACGAGTTTGCCCGCGAGCAGCGATGCCGGGGGACAGTGACGTGTCGCTCACGGTGAGACAGGTCCCACGCACACAGGCTCAGTGCCGGTCGTCCCCGAGCCATCAAGCCCCTTCGATCCCACTCGTGTGGAAACTCCGAGGCTCGGTGCCGTAGCCTTCGAACCGAACGTTGTCGGCAGATGCGGAGCGGTCGCGTCGCGCGCGGCCTCAATCGGCCGATCGCGTGCTCGGTCTGTCGACGCGCCAGCATCACGTGCGGTTTCGGTCCTCACTGGCGTTCGGACGCGAGAACCGGCGTGAAGCTGGCCGCACGCGTCGGCCGGGCCGCGCGCGCCACTCGCAGTGGTGTCTATAGAGGTCTCTCTTTTTCCGCGCCGCTCGCGCCCAAGGGCGCGAGGCGAAGGCGCGAGCGGCGCGTGAAGATGAGATAGGACTCTCGGAGAGTCAGGTTGGTCGTGTGTAGAAAAACCGCGAGTAGTAGTCGCGGTTGTCAGCGTCGTGCCAGACGCCTTCGGGTGTTGTACCCAATGAGTAGTAAGAACGCAATCGGTAATGAAGTTTCGCGTGTAACGAGCGATAAACGAGGATCGGAGCAGACGGAGTTGGAGCGGTTCGGGGCGTTCGAGGTCGTCGACGAGGCGGCCGAGCGGGAGCGGAATCTGCGACCCACGGTGCAGATGGAGATCGCGGCCAAGGTGGACCTGAACCACCCGGACGGGCGGTACGCGGGGCTGACGCTCGAAGCAGAAGAGCGGGCCAAAGCGCGGGAGTGGGAGATCGAGCGGACGCACGAGCGGTTCGACCGGCGACAGGACTCCGACCGGGAGGCGCGATGCAGAGACTATGTGGCTGCGCGGACGCCGAGCGAGTTGTGGCAGGTCGAACAGGTCGATCCCCGAGCGGGGATGGCCCAAGCGGAATTAGCGCAGGTGAACCAACAGGCGGACCGGTTACACGGCCGGGTGCGCGGGTGGACGCGCGGGGCGTTGTCGAAGCAGATCGCGAGGCGAGTGCAACGTGGCAAGGACGTGACGGATGCAGTCATCGAGACGGCGGAGGAAGCGCAGTTCGGCGCCGGGCAGGTGGTGCCCATCGGGGCGCTGGCGCAGGTTGAGGGTGATGAGGTGACGGTTCAGGGACGGGTTGTGAAACTTTGGCCGCCGAGCCATCCTTCGATCGCTCAAGTGGGGTTGCTGGAGGACGAGACGGGCACTGTCAGAATCACCGTGTGGGAGAAGTCGAACAAGACGCGTGTCCGGGAGGGCGAGCGTGTCCGCATCGGCGCCGGTGCCCTCTCCTTCTACAAGGAGCGTGCGAGCATCGCCATCACCGGCTGGAGCGAGTTCCGTGTTCTCGACCGCGGGCGATGGTGGGAGCGGTAGGCAGCCACTCTCCGTTCTTTTTCGTAGCCTCTCCCTCCCCAACCGTCGTCCGCGCTCGCCGTCGACCAGACCGCAACGCACCGCGACGGCGAGCCGCGAACGCCCCTCGCGCGTTCTCGGCCTCTCGGCCGATTCATCGCGCGCCGACGCAGCACGGGGCACTTTTTTGCGCCGTCATGCGGTGCCGGCGCGCACTCGCGCCACACCTACCCATTATGTCCAACATGTCCAACCATCCACCAACGGCCGAGCACTCTGCAAGTCTATGTCCGAACGGTCACTCACTCGTCGCCGTCGAAGAGTCCCTCCCCGGCCACGCACCGACCGACTACGACGTCGAGATCGGCACGGGTCGCGAATACCTCACCCGGTATTGGCGCTGTCGCACCTGCGGGCAGGAGCGCAACCGACAGGACGAGTTCACCGAGCCCTGCGAGGACGAACCCACGTCACTCCTCGTCGACGGCGGCTACTCGGTCGAGGACGGCCGAACGCGACGAGCACTCACCGAGCAGATGGAGATCGAGTACGGCGAGCGCGGCCCTCGCTACGCCGTCGAAAGTCAGAGCGGCCACGCCTACGAAGTCGATGTCGAGCACGGAACGTGCACGTGTCCAGACCACGCGAAGCGACTCGTCGAGTGCAAGCACCTACGGCGAGTGGCGCTCGAGATCCTGGCTGGACGACTTCCAGATACGGACGGCCGGTTTCGGCGCTGACCGTCCCAAGACTCTCTCCAGTGGAACCAAGCACGACAACAGGCTCGCCTAGCTGTGTCGGGTCTCGCGATATCGGTCCATCTCGAGAGAGTGTGAAGTCATCGGTCGATCGTTTGATGTCGAAGACGGCGTCCTGTGTGCACTCCACCTCGGGCGTTGCACCGTAGCAACAATGACTTCCGAAGCGCCTAGGCCCTCACAGACGAGAACCATCTTTGCCTCGGCATCCGGATATTTTCTCGCGCCGTCGAACGGCGACGGCGCGTAATTGTGTCGTCGACCCTATGAGTCAACAACAATCCCATCCGTTCGATTGCGTCTCGAGTTCAGACCTCTCCTGGTGTCACTCCAGTGGAGGGCCTAAGCGTGAGTGCGGGACGCAGCACGGTCTCCCGAAATCATTCGCTGGCGGCAACCCGGCCTCAATCCAGTAACAGATGCGCGAAACACTCGATTCGTTCGACTACGGCGACGCTACGATCACGATCGTGTTCGACACTGGCGGACCAGTCGGGAGTGACCACCTCGTAATCGTCAACGGCGACGACTACCTCGTCAATCGCTGGTTCTACTTCGACGAGTTCAACCAGCGATACGCGGAGAATTTCGCGAAGAAGATCGTCGACGACGAGGCATATCGCCAAGCATCCCTCGACGGGACGGCTGACTGGAAACAGGTTGCCGAGATCTACGAGGAGGCGGCCAGACGCATCTTCGACATCTTCCAAGACGCTGGCTTGATCGGCTACAGGGCGGGTGACGAACAGGAAGAACAGCGATATCGCGAAGCAAAGGACACGTGGGAGCGACTCTGTCGAGAGATCTTCGCGGAGGTCAAAGACCGGATTCGGAACGATGACTCACTCGACGGGCTCGACGAGTACATCGAGACGCGCGTCGAGCAGGCACGCCGGAAAGCCGACGACCTCGCGGACTAGGCGCCCCACGACACCATTTTTCTGCCCCTCTGGGGTGAGGGGCGACACACTCGCCGCTCGTGAACCAACCTATGGCGACAAGCGATTCAGACCCAATCGAAGAACGGACGTATCTCGAACGAAGCGACGTCGGCGTCTCACTCACGGTGAAGCTGAAACGCGGAACCGAGACGCGTGACCAAGACGAGCTGACGGCGAAGGTGAAGGCCGCAACGCTCGACGACGCCTGCACGGACATGGACGACCTCCGAGCGTACCTGCGCGACCTCAGCGACGACCTGCGGGCCATCCAGCCCGTGAATGAGGCAGAGGAATGAGCGACGGCCACACGCGTCCAGCGATCGAGATCCAGCGCCAGACCGCGTTCACCGCGACCGGCGACCTCGAGGTGAGCGAGGAGGCGGTCGAGACTTCCCTCGCCGATTTCGGCGCCGATGTCGACCACCGTGACCGAGAGACGCGACTCGACGAGCCCGAAGCCACGACGTTCGGCGTCGACGACCGGCCGGAAGTGAGTGGTTCGAGCGACGGCGACCAATCCTCGCTCTTTGCGGACACCGAGGACGATCAGCAAACCCTCGACGGCGAGCAGGCGAGCGAGCGCTGTCTCTTCGAAGAGTAGCGAAGTGTACACAGCCTCAGGCCACCCACTCCGAGGCTTCTGTAGTTCCTGCAGTCGTGCGCTAGCACTCCTTGTTCCGCGAGGAAACGAGATGAGGTAGCGATCAGTCCAGTCCGGGGAGCGTTGCCTGATGCGACTGCCCGAGGTCTTTCGGCACCGGGAGTTGCTTCAGAACCTTCGACTGCATGCGGTAGTAGTCGTTGTGTGCCTTCTGCGCGTGCGCCTCGATCCACACCTGCGCCTGCTCGCTATTCAGGTACGCACGAAGTTCGTCGAGTTCGACGTGGTCCTTGGGGATGATGTAGTACACCGAGTGACGCGGCACAACCTCCCCCTCTCGGTCCGCCCAGAACTGCGGTTCTGCCGTGACGTCCTTCGTGAGA
This sequence comes from Halospeciosus flavus, assembly GCF_029814175.1. Classification (GTDB taxonomy): domain Archaea; phylum Halobacteriota; class Halobacteria; order Halobacteriales; family Halobacteriaceae; genus Halospeciosus; species Halospeciosus flavus. The sequence continues at coordinate 2,113,469 of NZ_CP122312.1, forward strand.
ATCTTCGGCTGGAGAATGTCGTCGAGCGGGGGGTTCTCGTGCATCGAGTACCACACCTTACCCTTCTCGACGCACGAACGATCCTCCAGACGGTCACGATGGATCTCCGCCCAGTCACCGTACTCGCCGAGTTCGTCCTCCGGTGGGAGATTCCCGTGTTCGTCGTACGGGCAAATCAGCAGTTGCCCGCTGTCCGGACCATCGTTCTGCTGGAGTTGCCGCCCGCTGGTGGTGGGGTAGGTCCACCCGTTCTCGATCAGCTGTGGCGGGACCGCCTCGCGATCTTGGACGAAGAGGGAATCTGCGCCGGTCGCAACGCCACAGGACACGCGCGTTGTAACGTCATCGAGCGTCGCTCCGGTGTTCATCTCGGGGACGCCCCCGCGGATGATTGGCGCCCAGCTGTCGCCGTCATCGGGGAGGTCAACAGTCCGCTCGGTCCCATCACGAAGACGGATGTGCGTCTCTCCAGGAGAGGTGTTCTCGATAGTTGTGATGGCAGGGTACGTCAATAGCTCGCCGAAGGCGTCCTCGGCGACGTGCTCGATCTCCTCGATGTGGCGCGATGCGAGGCGCTTTCGAAGTTCGCTACCGGTGTCGACGTACTCGAATTTTTCCGGCGTGATGAACGACAGCCGACCGTCCTCCGCGAGCAGGTTCAGGGACTGTTCGAAGAAGAGGATGTAGAGGTCGAATCGCCCGATAGCGGTATTGAACTGCTGCTTGTACCGCTGTTTCTCGTCTTCATCGAGCCCTTCGATGGGAACATACGGGGGGTTCCCGACGATGTACTCGAATTCACCGAGGTCGGCAACGTCACCGAGGAAGTCGCGTTCTTGGAACTCAACTGGCAGATCTGCGTGGCGTTCGCGGGCAGCCGTGAGGTGCTCAGGGTCGAGTTCGATGGCGACACCCTCCGGGATTGGGTGGCCATTGGTATTGCAGTAACGCTCGACTGCAGCGATGAACGGGCCTTTGCCGCACCCGGGATAGAGAATCGTCTCTCCAGCCGCTGGCGGGTTCTCACGAAAGAGTTTCTCGACGATGTGATCTGCGAGATCGTCCGGGGTGGGCACGTGCCCTTTCATTGCTCCTACTTACCCGGCAATCACTCTTAAATGTATTTATCACTCGAGGTCACTGAGCGACTGCTGCGCTTCCGTCGAGACACCCCAATCCTCCAACTGCTCGATGAAGTCATCGCGTTCGTCGTGGAAGAACACCGCATCGATCTCGGACGTGCCGTCCTTCGTGATTTCGCTCCGCACAGTCTCGCGCCCATGGCTTTCGAGGTACTGCCGCCCGAGGTTGGCGACAACAACGAAGTTGATGTCGTCGAAGTTCTCGTGTGCTTCATGCGCCTCCGTGCGGAACTCCTTGAATCGCTTCTGCTTGTCCTTCTGCTGAATCACCCGAATCTCACCGATGACCTCGTAGGGCTCTGTCTCTGGGATGACGATATCTGGCTCACCTGGGAGACTGTTGCCTTTCCACGCAGCGTACCCTTCCTCGTTGAGGAACTCTAGGAACTCAGACTCGTAGCGCATGCGGTAGAACCGCCGTTGATCGCCTTCCCAGGACTTATAGAACGTGTACAGGACCGTTTCGAGGGAGAGCGATTCGGGCATTAGCTCGGCGAGTGCATCGGCGAATGCTTGAGCGTCATCGACGTCTTTCAGCGAGCTTTTTCGGTCTCGGAAGCGCGATCCAATGCCGCGAACCCCGTACTGTCGTTCGAATTCTCGGTCGGGCAGTCCAGCTACTTTCTGGAACAGTGCGATCATGGCTTTGTGATTGGCATCGATTGCGTTCAGAAAGTCCTCGCTCGTGGCTTCCCCGAACTGGATTCGCTCCTCCGGGCTCTCGGTGATCTCGAAGTGTTCTCGGAGTTCGTTTTCTGCGGTGTGGACCATCTCGTCGATGTCCTCGTACATATCTGGGAGTTCTTCGTCGGAGGGGCGTGGCCAGTCGGAGATATCCATACCGCCGATGTGTCTCCGCCACCACACTAACACTATCGCTACTTTATCGTTGGTGTGTGGACCAGCTAGTTGGCCACTGAGGCGGTCACGAGCCCGAAATACGGGACTTGAAACAGAGCTACATCTCTTGCCGTTCCGCAAATGATTGACGGGCCACCAGTACCGGCCTTCCCATCGTGCGGAGCGACCACCCCCGTATTTTTCGCCCCCTGAAGGGTGCGGGGCCTTCTGAATCGGGCGTCGCTGATTCGCAATGTCGAGTAGACACATCTACGAGAACGGCTTCGACGAGGACTGTGGACGAACACTCTCTGGGACCTGTCCCGAGTGCGAGGGCGACCTGGAGACGGATAGCGGCGAGACGGCGTGTGAGGAGTGCGGCCTCATCATCGACGAATACCGCGTCGACCACGCGGCGACCCCCCGAAATTTCGACGACGCCGAGCGGAGTACCGAACATACGGGGCGGCCCATCACCCCCAGTCGACACGACCGCGGGCTGACGACCGAGATCGGGCACTACCGGGATGGGCAGGGGCAACTCCTCTCGCGAGCAAAGCGCCAGCAACTCGGCCGGCTCCGTCGGGAGCATTCCCGTGCCCGCTGGGGATCGACCGCGAAGCAGAACCTCGGCCATGCCTGTGGGGAGATCGCGCGGCTCGTCGCCGCGCTCGACTTGCCCTTCTCGGTGCGAGAGGAAGCGAGTCAACTGTTCCGCGAGGCCCAGGACGCAAACCTGATTCGGGGGCGCTCCATCGAGACGTTCACTGCGGGTTGTGTGTACGCCGCGTGTCGGCGCCGCGGGCAGAACCGCTCGGTCCAAGAAATCGCAGACGTCGCGCGCTGTCCTACTGAGAAGGTGTGGCTCGGCTACCGCATCCTCTCGCGCGACCTCGACCTCGCGACGGGGCTCGTCCGCCCGGTCGACCTCCTTCCCAAATTCGCCGATGAGGCCGACGTGCCGAAGCAAGTGGAGCGTCGCGCCTTCGAACTCGCCGAACACGCGGAACACGAGGGAATCGCGAACGGGCGCTCGCCCTCAGGTGTGGCAGCAGCGTGTCTCTACCTGGCTGCCCAAGAGACGGGGTTCATCCTTACGCAGGAGCGACTCGAGGAGATTGCAGGCGTGACTGTACTCACTATCAGAGCGCGCTACCAGGAACTTCGAGGAGAGCGGTAGCGGACTGCCGTCCGCTGTCCAAACTGTGGCACGGTCAGCTTGTTTCCAACGGAGGAACAACCTGTACAGGCGGTCGAGGCGACTGCCCCGGGGCTTGACCTCGAGGTACTTCACGAAATCCCAGGACGTCACGGTTCCTGACTTCAGAGTTGACTCTCGCCCATCCACCGTGACGAGTCACTCTTCTTGTTCATCGGTTGGTTCCAACGGAACTCTCGAAACCTCGATATCTTCATAATCTCTCTCCGAAGAGAGAACGTCCAATCTCCGTGTTTCTGCAGTTGCTGCATGGAACGCGTCGAAAGGCGTCATCCCTTCGTCGTAGTAGTTCACGGCCTTCAGAACGACCTGTTTCTCTTCCTCATCACGTACAGGGACGAGTTCAAGCAGGTTGGCAACGAGTTGAACATAATCGAATTCGTAGCGTTCCCGGGCCAGGACGAGTTCGAGATACGAGAACGCCGACGTTTCAACCTCGTATTCGTCGAGTGCAGCTTCCGCTGAGCCTTGCAACCAGTCAGCATCCTTTGCGAGTGCAAGAAGAAAGTCTGTTTCGACGTACACCGTCATCTCTCGCTCTCCCCGCGAGCGTCCGACTTCGCCTCTTTCTCAATGTCCTCTCGTATCTCTGAAATAGACGCATCCTGGAGCTCGCCTGTTGCCGCGCGAACAGCTGCGAGTGGATCGTCTGCAACCGGAATGAGCTCGATCCGATCTTCGTAGGTGACGATGTGATACCGTTCTCCGTACTTCTCCCGCACCTCCTTGGGTATATAGAGCCGTCCCTGCTTGTCCGTCTCCGTTGACATAGTTTGTATTTCGGTGGCATAATACAAACATCTTTCCACGAGTTTGAAGGTAGTGACACTGCCGTGGTTGGCTTTCCACGACGGCTCTCGGGGGAACGATTCTCGCCGTCGAATTTGTCCCCCTCGACCGCAGTCGTGGGCTTTCTCCTCAAACCGCCGTGAATTGTGGTATACCCAGCTCACAACCGCATTTTTGGGCGCCTGCGAAGGGCGCAGGCGCACTTGAAGTGGGCCTGTGTGAGTAGTCATGAAGGATCCAGAAACGAGTGTTCTGTTCGCGGGAGTCGACGGTCGCGTCGACGCCGAGCTGCCCGCGTGGTACCGAGCAACGAAAACTGCGGACACGGTGGAGTCGGAGGCAGACGTCGTGACGTTCGCGGAGGCCGTGCGTACACTGCCGCGCGCGGCGCCGACGACGGTGGCGTACCACGACCCCTTCGACGACGTGTGGGTGGAGACCGAGCGCTTCAACGCCCTGGTCGAGCCCTGCCGACTCGCGGAAGGCAACGCCGCCGAGCAAGACCCGCTGTTCGCGATTCCCACGGATAGCTATACGGTGATCAACCCGGTCGACGTCTACGGGCCACTCGGCGACCTCCTCACGGACACGACGCTCGACGACACCGCACTGGGTGAAGCGGTGTTCGGCGAGATTCGGCAGTACCGCGGCGGCGGCGAGGTCCACATGGACGTCATGTTCGATGGGCTCTCCGTGGAGTTGCCTGGCCGCGACGAACCGATCGCGCTGGGCGTGACGTCGGGCTACGACTTCTTCGGCGGCCACGCGGTCTACGTGGAGGGGTTCGCACAGGACACCGCCTGTTCGAACTCGATGCGGGCGCTTACGGATCGCGTGACGGTCAAGCACGTCGGCGACGTCGCCGATTTCGAGGCGTGGTGGGAGCAACTCCTCGCCCAACTCGAACTCGTTACCAACGACCTCTACGACTTCATCGTCGACGCCCAGGACATCGCCCTCGATCTGACCGACGTCCCGTTCGACCTCGCGGAGTTCTACACCCTGCTGGAGTTCCCCGACTACTTGGCCGAGCGGGCGGCCGGTGATGCGCGTGCTGAAGCGGCTGATCCCTTCCACGTCGATATGTGGACGCTCCACTCGGGGGCAACCTACGCGCTCACCCACTTCTTCAGCGGGAAGGAAGGGGCGGCACTCGACGCCTACACCCGGACGGCTAACGATATCCTGTTCAATCCCGAAGCGACCCTCGATCGCGTCGAACGGACATACGCCGAGCAGGCGCGCGCGGCGGCGGATGAGGAGGGCAGCGAGGCCGCGGGTCCACAGGCACTCGCCCAGGTCGAGCGCGCGAGTGCAGACGTCCGGGCGAAAGCCGAGACGTTCGAAGCGCGAGAAACCCTGCTCCGCGAGCGGTTTCAGGACGCCGCGGAATAATCCGGGGGTGGCCACGTTCCGGCCACCGTCGCCACCTCGCGGGTACTAGCACCCTCTTTTCGACCTGCTCCTAGCAGAAATATTTATATTCAGGCATCGACTGGTGGACTGCTATGGCTCCCCTACCTACGACCCGACTGCGGGCCAGCGACCATTGGGTAGGTGAGCTATGCCCCCATCATGCGTGCAAAGTATCCCGCAGTAATCGCTGAGACGCTCTCGAACGCCGCCCGGTTCCGTTGGGGCGCGGGCACGACGCTGGCCATGGTGACGTTCCTGCTCGTCGTCGCGAGCGAACCGGTGCTCGCCCAGTCGGTTGGGTCGACGTTTTGTAACACGGAGCTCGCCCAGACAGTCAAAAATATCTTCAGCATTATCCAGTTCGGCGGCCCGCTCATCGGCGGCGTCGTCGCGCTCGGGGCGACGGTCGCGACGCCCGCGGTCCGGCGTGCCGATAAGAAACAGGAGATGAAGGAGATGCGCAACCAGGCGATCATCTGGGGGATTATCGTCGCGCCGCTTGCGACGGTCATCCTGACGTTCCTGCTGAACAACGTGGTCGTCGGAGGGACGAGTTGCGGCTTCTGAGCCGCTCGCTCCACACGCTCCTCCTCGTCATGGCGTTGGTCGTCGCCGGAACACTCGGTACGACCGGGGCGGTTGCACAGCGAAGTGCCGGCCCAGATCATGGCCTCAGCGAGGAGACGTACTATACGCTCTGGTCGGGCGACGAAGACGGCGACCTCCCGAACGAGTCGAACGGGAGTGCAGCAGACTTCGCCGCGGCGACGGACGTCCCCTTTAACGCACCGCCGATCGCCGTCGAGCGCTGGAACGTTGGCGACCTCGAAGACTTTCCTGCGACGAGCGCAGATACGTCGATCCACCCCTCGACAGCCACACTCCACGATAGCGTGTTTCTCAAGGACGCCTATCTCGACGTGTTCGCAGTCCAGCCCTCGACACGAGCGCGCCTCTCACCAGGTGAAGCACCCCTCTACGTCCCGCCGAATGGAACCGTTCTCGGCACGGTCGATTATCGCGTCGCCCTTCCCTCGACCGACGCCGACACTACCTGGCGGAACCTTGCCCACGAGATTCAGTCGGTCTCCCTGCGTCTCGATGGGCAGACGATCAATTCGACAGATGGCACTCATACTCCGATTGTAGCATACAGCGGGCTAGAGGGACAGAGCGGTCAACAGCACGAACTCACGCTGGAGGCCACGATCACGCTTGAGGCTGAGAGAGTAACGCGTGACTCGCACAGACACTGTGTGTACAGTGGGCAGTCAGTGTCCTGTACGACTCGCTGGACGACCGATATCGACCCGGTCACGGACCAGCTCATCGTTCGCGACTCGATTACGGTCACGGGCTACGACCTCGACGTCTCGGGCTACCAGACGACGTACCCGAACGGCGACCGCGGCCTCGTCGTCTACAAGAACCTTCCGTGGGCAGGCTACGAGACACCCGAGGGCGACGTTCGCGGCGTCTGGGCGTTCTACTCGGCACGGGATCCTGCGTGGGATACCCTCGTCGTGAGTACGAGCGACGGCGAGACAGTGCAGCATTCGCCACTCCATCCCTTACAGGTCTCGGCGTATCCGATCGAGACGGGGCCGACGGCGCATGGCGACTTCCGTATCCTCGATGTCTATGGCGATCCGACGATGCCACCCACACTGCCGCCAAACGTGACTCTCGACGTCCTCACGGACGAATACACGGCGAGTTTCGGTATCGCCGTTCGCGAACGACGGGCGTCGACGGCGTGGACGGACGTCACCGTCCGTGGATTGGTCCGCGGGAGTTCGATCAATGCGACTCCCGACTCGCTCGCTGCGATGTCGCTGCGGCGGAGTAACCTCTCGCTCGCGATCCTCGATCAGGACGAGGAGACCGTCACCGTCCAGGTGACGCTCCGTGACGCCGAGACGAATGCGTCCATCGCGACCCACGACCGCGAGGGGTACGTGGTCCTTAACGACAAGCGTGTCCAGACGAACGAAACGGGGCAAGTGACGCAGACGCTTTCCCGCTCGACGGACGCGATCACCGCACGCTACGAACCAGGCTACTGGTGGCGCAATCTGCCCGGCTACGTCGCCGATAGTGATACGGTCTACGTCCGTGGCCGCTACATCGACCTGCTGGGCGCGCTCTACGGGATCGGCGTCCCTGTTGGGTTGTTGCTCATCGCTGCGTTCCTCATCGACCGCCTGACGGGCTGGCCGCTGTGGCCGCCGTGGAGGAATCTATGAACGAACTCTCGCGACGCGATCTCTTGGCTCTCGGTGCGGGTGGGCTCGCCATGCTTGCCGGTTGTAGTGAATCCGCACCGGTCGAATCTCCATCGGTCTTCGAGGACGTCTCCTTTGAGGGGACCGACATGGTCGTCGACCTCCGGGCAGACCACGACATCGACCGCGTGAATCTCGTCTCCCCTGATGGGACGCTGTTCACGAGTGCGACCGTTCCCGTGGGCGCGACGACGGTTCGGTTGCAGGTGTTGGATCTCAATCCCGGAGCACCAGAGCACTACGTTCCGGGGGAGAACACTCTCATCGCAGTGAAAGGCAGCGAAGCTATCGAGAAACTTGTCACCGAGATAGTTCCCAACCTCTCAATTACCACGGTTTCGGCAAGACCCAAATCTTCTGATCATGCAGGACAGCTGGCTGTTGAGGTGAAGAACACTGGCACTGGTCCTTCGTGGATCCACCAAATTACGTACGACGGTGCACCCAATTTCGCAGCGAACGACGATCTGAGTGAGGATCCCGGAGTTCATCTCCTCTCAGAGCCAAACAATCGTGAGGATTCTATCATCGCGGCGAACGAACGAAGGAGCTACATCGGAACATCTCCTCCGCTGATCTACCCCGAAAATGGTTCGGTAGCCACAGATTGTACCGGTGAAGTCCACCTAACTGTCTTTGCAGGTACGGGTACAGGATCGGCGATTTCAGCAGACATTCTGGTTCGTCCGAATGGTGAGGCAAGCGTCATCGGTTCGTTTGGCGATTTCACCTGTAGCGCCGCCGAGATAACGAAAGAGAGGGGCAGTCAATGAATCATCTTCATTGGAGGCACTGATATGAGCGCTCTCGCGGACGTTATCGTCTCGGCGTTACTCGCGCTCTTAGAGAAACTCTTCAGTCCAATCACAGAAGTGATTGAGACAAACGCGAACGATGTTCTGAAAGATGTCGTCGGTACACCGGCGCCGAGTGACGTCTTCACACGTCCCTCCAACAACATGTGGCCACAGCTCTACGACTACTACTGGCAGGATATCGTCCCACTGGCCCTGCTGTTGTGGGCGCTTTCTGTGGGACTCGTCATCTTCTTCGAGTCGACGAGCCACCTGTTTAGCGGCTACCACCAGGCACGGCTGAAGCGCCGAGCGTTCACCGGACTCGTGGGCATTCTCGCGTGGTGGTGGCTCGCAGCGTTCTCGCTGCGCTTCATGAACGCATTCACGGGCGTCATCGTACCCGATCTCTCGAACATCTCGTTGTTCGAGACGCTCTCGTTCACGGCGCTCGGCATTCTGGGCGTCGTGATATCGTTGAGCGTCGACCTCGCACTCTTCGTGTTAATCGCACTCATCTACTTGGTGCGCCAACTCTCCCTCTACCTGTTCGTCCTGCTGATGCCGCTCCTCATCGCACTGTGGGTGCCGGGTATCGGACCGATGGCGTTCGTCTCGGGCTTCGTGAAGAAGCTCGCCGGCTTCTACGTGCCCTTCCTGTTCATGCCGCTGCCGGTGGCCGTACTCTTTCGCCTCGGCGAAATCCTCGGGTCGAGTGTTGGGTTCACCGAAGAGGGCATTCTCCTCTGGCTGACTGCGCTCATGATTCCGATCATCGCAGTCGTTTCCCCCTTTGTGTTGATCTGGCAGGCCGGAGCGCTCCTCTACACGGGCGAGCGGATGGCCCACCGCGTCTCCACCGCACGGGGCCAAGCGCGGGTGACAGCCATTCGGGACCGCGGCGGCGACGCCGTCCACGGTGGGCAGAACTTCGCCCGCGGTGTCCGGGGCGAACCGGCCGTTCGTCGTGATGGCCAGCAACTCCTCGGGGCGGCTGGTGGCTCACGTGCCCACGCCATCGGCGGCCGTCTCAACGCCGGTGGCGCGACGCTTCGCGACCGCCTCCGTGGCGACGCCGGCGACGCGACGACAACTGCGTCCACGACGGACGCTCCCGCACGACAGACCGATTTCGAACAGCTCCGCAGCGATCGGCGGTCCACGTCCCCGTCTCCGTTGCCGTCGACGGACGATAGCGACGACACAGACGACGCTGACACGCCGCGATACATCCACTAATCACTCATGCAGACACACGATCCAGACCCGTCGAAACGCATCCCGAAATCCCTCGGTACCGAGGCGACGCTCATCGGCAACTACACGCTTGCCGATGCGGCGGTCGCACTCCTCCCCGCGGTAATCGTCATCCTGGCGATTCAACTCATCGTGCCCGCCGACCTCGTCGTCGCCGGCTACTCGATGCAGGACCTCGCCCTCCCAGTCGTGGCAACGGCCGCGGGGTGTGGCCTCCTCTTCGTCTACATGACGCCGTCGTACACGTCGAGTCTCGACTGGCTGCTCACCATGGTTGGCTTCTACCGCGCCGACCGCTCCCATGACCACGACGCCGCAAAACAGTACACCCGTATCAAGCGACTACATCCACGCCATGGGGCCATCGAGCGTACGGACGGGACGATGATCGGCCTCGTTCGTGTCGACCCACCATCGATGGCGCTCGCGACAGACGAGGAGTGGCACCGGAAGGCGACGGATTTCCGCACCTTCCTCGATACGGTCGTGGCGTTCCCTATCCAACTCTACGCGACGACCCAGACCTTCCCCGTCGACGACTATCTCTCGCATTATGAACGCCGCCTCGACGACCCGGATGTGAAGGCAAATCCACGACTCACGCGCCTCATCGAGGAGTACCGAACCTGGTACGCGACCGAACTCGATGCGCGCCAGATGACGATTCGCGATCACTACGTCATCGTCCCGGTCTCCCTCGATGACGTCCGCTTCGAGCGCAACCATAGCGTCCAACTGCTGGCCCGCCTGCCCGTGCTCGGCCTCTTCGTCGACCTGCTTTTCGCGCCGGACCCGCGCGAGGAGCGCGTCACGCTCTGCGAAACACTCGATCAACGACTGCGACAGGTCGAAGTCGGGCTTCGCGATATCGACGGCTGTAATGCGACTCGCATCGCCGCACCCGAGGCGGCCGGCATCATTGCGGAGTACTGGGCCGGCAAGACACTCGACTACGGCGACCTGGATGCGACCTTCCGGACGCGCCCGCTCGTCGACGGGAGGAGCGCATGATTCGCCGACTTCGGTCGCTGCTCGGCCGTGAACACTCGGACGCCGATTCGGTGGCTGTCGACTCAACCGCGGCAGTGCCCGACTCAGCCGAACCCGAACCCGAGCCCGACTCCGCGTCTAAGTCCGGGTCCATCCACGCACTCCCGGATATCGACGGCACACACCAGACCGTCGTCACGCCGGGGAGTATCGAACACACGCCCGATGGTGTCCGGACCGACGACCGGTGGGCCCAGACGCTCTGGGCCGGTGAGTTTCCGGATGCGCCAGTCGATGGCTTCCTCGAAGGCGTGTACTCGTCGGCCGCGACGCGGGCGACCGACATCAGCGTCCACCTCCAACCACGCGAGACTGAGGGAACGCTGAATGCCCTCGAAAACCAGATCGAGGAACTCGAAGCCGACTACGAATACCTCACCGAGCGGCGGCGTGCCGGGGCGCGAGGGATCGCCAAAGACCTCGAAGACTATCAGGGATTGTACGATACACTCCGCAACACGCCGGTCCGACCGTTCGACGTCTCGATGTACCTGACGACGCGCGCGGACGAGAAGTCGGACCTGGAGACGGCGAGTGTCGAATCGGCGACGCGGCGTGCCCCCGCGAACCTGACGCCCATCCACCCACGACACGCCCAACTCGATGCGTTCACCTCGGGGAGCCCCGTGGGTATCGACGCGTTCAACGAGTCAATGGATGCGACCACGCCCATGCTGAGCGGCGCCGTCGGGGCGATGTTCCCGTTCGTCGCCGGTGCGTTCGCCGAGCCGGGTATCGAGTACGGTACCTATGCGCTCACCGAGAGCCCGCTCGTCCTCGATCGCTTCAACCGCGAGACAGGATATTGTACGATGGTCATCGGGAAGCTCGGTGCGGGGAAGTCCTTCTCGACGAAACTCCAACTCGTGCGCCGGGCGATGTACGACCCGGACACCATCCTGGTGATGCTCGACCCACTCGAAGGGTTCGCGGGCGTGAACGACGCCCTCGGCGGCGAGCGCATCGTCGTCGGCGGGACGCGAGGTCTGAACCCACTCGAACTTCGGGAGACTCCACCCGAGGTGTTCGAGACCGTCTCGGACTTCAACCCGTGGGGCGACCAGATCATTCGCGTGCTCACCTTCTTCGAGACGTTCTTCAGCCACGTCGCGAGCAATCCGCTGGGCGAGCGTACCCAGACCTTACGGCGTGCCGTCCAGGCTGCCTACGAACACCAGGGCATCACCAAGGATCCCTCGACCCATCACCGCGAGTCCCCCACGGTCCAAACGGTGATCGCGATGCTCGAAGCCCTCCTCGATGACCCACAGGCGTTCGGCTACGAGACGGCCGGCGAGCAAGTGAGTGTTCGCGACGAGGCGCAGTCCCTCCTGAAGGATCTGCGCCCCTCGTTCGGGCCGGACGGCGACCTCGTCAACCTCACCAAGCAGACGGAGTTCGACCTCGACGCGAACGTCGTCTATCTCGACCTCCACCAGGACGAGGGCACACAGGGTGGCTCAGAGCGCAGTCTGATGATGCAGGTGCTGTTCAACGCCGTCTACGAACGTGCCAAAACGACCGAGAAACGCGTCGTCTTCGTCATCGACGAAGCCCATTACCTGATGAACGACGCCACCTCCCTCGAGTTTCTGGAGACGGCTGTGCGACACAGTCGTCACTACGACCTCTCGTTGCACTTCATCACGCAGACGGGCGGCGAGTTCGCGCTCACACCCGAAGCAAAGACGATCGCCGACCTCTGTTCGCTCGTCATCATCCACCGCGTCGCCGAGGAAGCCGCAAAACTCCAGCAGTGGTTCGGCCTCAGCGAGCGCGAAGTGAACTGGGCGCGCACCGCCAAAGCCGGGAAAGAAGCGGATGGCTTCTCAGAGGCCCTTCTGGGTATCGACGAAGAGGGCTGGTTCCCGATTCGGGTGCGTGCCAGCGAGTACGAGGCACGGGTTATCGGCGGCGACGTCGACGATGCTCCACAGGGTGTCCCGGATGGAGACGCAGACGAGCCGGAAGAGAATGGGGGGACGACGCTCTCGGCCTGGGCAGACGGGGGCCAATCGAGCGAGCGAGGACAGCCAGTCGATGAGCGCGACGGCGGGGCAGCGTGATGGACCCACAATCGATTCCGGCCGCCCTGCGCGATATCGACCAGTGGCTCTGTTGGCAGGAGCAGGAGCGCGACGGCAAGGCAACGAAAGTGCCGGTCGATGCCCGGACGGGTGAATTCGCCTCCGTCACCGATGCCTCGACGTGGAGTGACTTCGAGACCGCGCACGCGGGTGTGACGACGCTGGACGCCAGCGGCGTCGGCTTCGTGTTCACCGAGGCCGATTCGTTCGTCGGTGTCGACCTCGATGACTGCCGCGACGCCGAGACGGGCCGGCCCGACGGCTGGGCCAAGGAGATCGTCCAGTCGCTCGACTCCTACACCGAGGTGAGTCCCTCGGGGACCGGGTATCACGTCTACGTCTGTGGCAACCTTCCCGCGGGCAGGAATCGATCTGGACACGTGGAGCTCTACGAGTCTGCTCGCTTCTTCACGGTGACTGGTGCGCACGTCGACGGAACACCAGCGGTCGTTAACGAGCGGAATCAGGCGTTACGCCAAGTCCACGCCGAGTACGTCGCCGATGGCTCTCCGTCTGGCTCTGGCAGCCACCCGGCGGATACGGACGGCGCAACCGGCCACGACCTCTCGGACGAGGAATTGCTCACCCGCGCACGAAACGCGAAGAACGCCCCAAAGTTCGAACGACTGTGGCGCGGCGACACCAGTGGGTACGATAGCCACTCGGAGGCGGATATGGCGCTCTGCTTCCTGCTCGCCTTCTGGACTGGTGGAGATGTCGCTGCGGTCGACCGACTGTTTCGTCACTCCGGTCTGTATCGCGAGAAGTGGGACGAGCCCCACTATGCTGACGGGCGAACGTATGGTGCAGTGACAGCCGAGCGTGCAGTCAGGGAGACGAGTGAGGTCTACGAACCACGCGAGCAGGAAGAGGTCGAGACTCCTCGGGAAGATCGGTCGCCGACGGAAGCAGCCGCGAGTTCGCTGAAGTCTGAATCGCGGAGCGACGTCGAGTCGCTAGCGGAGCGTATGCTGACACTCGACGCAAAGTTAGCGAGCCAGAAGACGGCCATCGAGCGAGTGGAGTCCCTTGGCGACGAAGTGGCGCGACTTCGAGCTGAGAAGGAATATCTCTACGAACACCTCATCGCTATGGAACGAACACAAGATCGCCTCCGCGAGCGCGTCACGGAACTCGAAGCGGACATAGCGGATATGGAGGGGCGATCGCTCGTTTCTCGACTTGTTGGAAGGTAACTCGTCTCGGCGTCGAGATATCGATGCAGGCGATGACGGATTTGTCGACCTCCACACTTCCGTGAGAAGTGATCAGCGAGTACCGTCAATCGGTCGTTGCACTCCTTGACGACATGATTGACGACGACGTCACCACAACGTCGCACTTTCACCAATGCGTTCCTGCCCAGAAAGTCCGCTATTCCCAATTGGTCGAGGCTAGACGTCTATCTCGACGTTGTCGTCACTCTTGTAGCGAACGTTCGCGGTGAGTGTGAGTGCTCCATCCTCGACGGCGAGATAGCCTTCACGGCGAACGACGTCGAGGTAGGTTTGTGGATCGAGTGTGTTCGGCTGCTGGTCGAAGACGTAGTTCTCGAACTGGGTAGCCGCGGCTCGTGCGTGTGGCTCGTCGAACGGTTCTACGAAGTTATCTCGGAGATAGGTCACGAGTCGGTAGGCGCGATAGGTGGGCGCGACGGCGCCACCGTACTCTTGGACGACGTCGAGATCGTGACCTCGTCCCTCCGGTTGTGGGTCATCGGGATCTTCGGGTTTTAGCTCGGCGAGGGGTTTTGCGTAGGTCTCGCGAAGGACGGCGAAGAATTGCTCGCGGTCAAGGTACCAGTAATCCGTGTCCTGGCGCGGATCTTCGTACAGAAGGGCTTTATTCTTGAACACGGTGCGGTAGCTGTCAAAGGAACGATCTCCCACGCCCGCAATCTCGTCGCAGTAGTCGCGGAGTTTTGCTTCGGAGAGGGCCGTGCCGAGATGGGCGTCGTGGATGTAGTCGATGATTCGTTCTGCTTTCGCTCCTTGGGACATCGAGCGCACCTCGGCGTCGGAGAGGGCACCTGTCCCGTGTTCGCCGCCGTCGGTTGAGGTGGTGGACTGCGAGTGTGCGTGTGTTCCCGATTCAGTCTGAGAGAGGCGGGCCAATATCTCGTCGAGCTTCTCGTCCATCGCCTCGACGTCGGTTTCGAGTCGGGCCGTCCGGTCGTTGTCCATGTACTCAATCATCGCGTTCTGCAGCTCGTCGCCGAGTTTTCCGCGCTGCTTCCCGTGAACGTCTTGGACGTATTCACGGAACTCTTCTAACACTCCAGACTCAACTGTCCACCCAACAGTCTCTCGCTTAGGCAAGGGAAACCACCCCGGAGTGAGCGTTAACTAGGTAAGTGCTAGATAACGACTGCGCCGGGAGGTCGTCATCTAGCACTAAACTAGTTACTAGGGTAGGGATGTAGTGTGTGTTAGACAGTCTCGTAAGACCGAATCGGCCATTTCGGTGCGTCTCCCGACTATCTAGTTCTTGGGTGGGGGAAGGGAGTCCATCCTCCCTCTGTTCTCGCTCGTACACACACGCACCGCTGGGACTATCTAGTTGCTCGCGACAGTCGTATCGTTGCTGGACGATACTCTCTTTAGCCGCGCGAGACAATGCTTGATTGGGTCGGATTCGCGTTCCTAATTGCATGGGTCTGGGAATCTGGCCCGCTCCGATGCCCCTGTGCCAGCAGGGGCGTCATTTCTGAGCGGGATCGCTTCGTACAGCGACTTCTTGGAGGCTTTCAGCGACTCGCTTCAACGTACGAGTGACTACTCTCCCTCACACACGACTTCACGCAACTCTTCGAGCAAGTCCGGGTTATACTCTTCAAGAACCTCTACATCTGTCGACATTTCTTCGTTAATTCGTCGCCGGATACGCGACGTCGCCTCATACTTCCGTTGATCACCATGCTCTCCAGCAAGCTGCTCCCGCTCAGTCTCGGTGATGAGTGCGCGCTGTTTTGCCATCACCGAGTGTCCTGTTCCGGACATTGTAGTATCTTCTAACACAGACGGCCACTAATAGCTTGTTCTATATCGCAATCTTGCTCTATCTCCTAATCTATAAGTGGATAGACGATGTAGGTAGATGTAGGGACGCGGGGTAGTGCTGGCACACTACCCCGGCCTGATTCCCAGACCCATGCAACCGAACGCATCCAATCCCGAGAACCGACCTGACCGTCCAAACTGGAAGGGCGCTCGGTACAAGCGCATCGGCACAGATACACAGAATCGCGACCACTGGCTCCAGGCCGACGACCGAATCGTGACGGTCGTCTCAGCGGACGGTACTCGCCTCGTTGAGCGCTACGACCTCGCGGAGCTCGGCAAGAATACCCAACACTGGATCGACTACGTGGCCGAGCGAACTGGGTGGAGCGACCAACCACTCACGGTCCTCTCGACGGCGGCTCTGCTTAAGGCAACGCGGGGTGGTGCCTGATGGTCGACGCGACGGACCGAATCGTCCTCGAGTACACACCTGAGTATGGCCCACGGCGTCGCGTTCGACTCACGACGTGCACCAGTGAGCGTGGTGCCTACTGGCGAATCGAGGAAGTCCTGAGTGGGTGTGGCTGGCGTGAAACTGGTCGGGAAGCGGTTGATGACGTCGAGATATCCGTCTCGTCGGCGTCGACGATGACTGGACCCTAGGGGGGCTAAGACGACAGAGAGTCACATACTTCCTCTCATTACAACAGTGTAGAGAATAGAGGTATAGATCCTGCTGAAGGCTAAGTCTTCAAGAAGTTGTAGTCAGTGACTTCTTCGATACAGCGTTCTATATCCAGTCGCGGACACTACGCAGTAGATAACCCAGAAGAACACCGGTAAACAGGATTATCGGGCCATCCTCCATGCGGCCCATATAGACAAGATAAGCCATCCCCAAGTAGAGAACGAGAACCAGTACTGTAGCGACACTAAGTATCGACAACCGCCACGCAGTGAGTCCCGCCTCTTTGAGTTTGGTTTGTCGAGAACCTTCGCTCATACAGGCACATTATCCAGCCAAGTGTTCAAAGCTACGCCTGCCTGGACTGCTGAACCCCGGAAACGTAAGTCGACGTTAGACCCTTCTTCAGCCCAGCTATCGCTGGCTAGTGGATGATACCCGCCGGTACTGAATATAGCGCTCAATCCCGAACCAGACAATGACGACGAGAGTACCCACTGTGTTCGCCAGCATATCGGTCGGGCTGTAGTATCGATCCGGTAGTGGGGCCTGTAGGAGTTCGATCACGACTCCATAACCGAGGACGACGACGAGAAGAACGACGTTGCGACGGAGTGAGGTTCCACGCCATTTCATCGTCGCATAAGCGGTCACTAGCGCGAGAGCCGCATAGGCGACTATATGGAGTTTCTTGTCCCACCACGGACTGGCGGTTGGAGCTGATACAGTATCGAGAAGAGAAAAGTAGCAGATGACCACGACGACAGCAAGAACGGCCAGCCAACGAATGAATCGAGGAAGGAGTGGAACCGAAATTTGTCGCACAGACTGAACCACTACCGCATGCAAGAAAACCCTCCTGTTCGTGCTTGCTTGGGTACACTCGACTCTTCTCTTCCGAAAGGGAAGTTTATACACCGAGAAAACCACGCACTACGCAATGACTGACGTACGGGACGCGACGGACGCCCTCCTTGCGGACCGTCCCGACCTCGAAGACGATATCCGGACCGTTCTCGACGTCGACGCCAACCAAGAGACGTGGACCTTCGACGACGTTCCACTCGACTCTGGGTCGTTCGGCGAACTCGTTTCACGCGGCATCGCCGAGAAAGTCGACGGAGAGTATCGCCTCGCTAATCGTGACGCCGTGCGAGCGGCTCTCGAAGGCGAGGAGGTGCCGAGTTCGGGTTCACGGACGCCCTCGATCGATGTCTCTCTCGATCTTCCACCGCGTCGCGTAAGTCTGGCACTTGTCGGTGCCCTCGTCCTTGTCGCTACCTTCCGGCTCTTTGCGTATCAGTCGGTGTTCCGCGCCGAACACGTCGTCCTCCTCGGCAACGATCCCTACTACTACCGACACTTGCTCTTCCACTTTATCGAGCAGGGAACGGGTGTCTTCTCGCTCCCTGAGACAGTGCAGGTCGGCGAACCACTCATGCTCGCGACGTTGCTGGCCGCGACGAAGTTGCTGGGCGGGACGACGAGTGCGGCGAATCTCGTCCTCGCGTGGTATCCAGTCCTCACAGCGCTTGTGACGGCCGGTCTCGTCTACGTGCTCACGGTAAAGCTGACCGAAGACCGGCGTGTGGGTCTCGCAGCCGTCGTATTGCTGGCTGTGACACCGGTTCATGCCTATCGGACAGCAATTGGCTTCGCTGATCACCACGCCTTCGACTACCTCTGGCTTGCCCTCACAGCGGTCGCAGCAGTCACTCTCCTCAAGCGAACATCGACAGCTACCTTTGAGGTCACCTCACTTCGAAACCCAACAACCCTGGCGTGGACTGCCGTGCTTGGTGTCGGTGTCGCCGCCCAAGTCCTCGCGTGGAACGCTGGCCCAATCCTGTTACTCCCGCTGGCCGTCTACGGCGTTATCCGCACAGCTGCAGCTGTCAACGCCGGCAACTCTCCACTTACTGACCTCCCTCTCGTCATCGGCATTGGGCTCGGTGCTCTTCTCGCATTCGTTGTACACTTCGGTCTCGGCTGGCAGCGTCTCTATATCGTTGTGACGCCATTGCTTCTCGTCGCCGGACTAGGTGCGGTCATTGTGGTTGGAGAGGGGGCACGACGCCGAGAACTCTCTGGAGCACTCACACTTGGGGGTCTCGTCGCTACTGGTAGCCTCATCTTCGCAGTTGCGTACGTCGCTCTGCCTGACTTTGCTGCCCAATTCACGCAGGAAGTGGTCAGGCTGTTCGTCGGCGGTACGAGTGAGAATATCGCCGAAACGGCCTCACTATTCAGTCCTCGGTATGGGACAATTGCCGGCCCCTTCTTCTTCTTCGGGCTGAGTCTTTTCTTCGCGCTGCCGTATTTCGTGTGGAGCCTATATCTTGGCTGGACGGAAAATCGGCCGGCCTGGTTACTCATTGGCAGTTACAGTAGCGTGCTCTTTGTCCTCGCACTCCTCCAAGTCCGCTTTGCAGGACAACTCGCACTCTTTACCGCCGTATTTGGTGGACTTGCCGTCGTCCACCTTCTCGCAGTGACCGGCGCCGCAAAGCGTCCAGCAGTACTTTCCGAAGTTGAGACAACTCATCCGTGGCGGACAGCGACGAGGGATGAACCAGCCTTTGCTCTCCCCGACCGACAGACCATCATTGCTGTCAGCCTTATCTTCCTCCTCATCGGCGGTCTCGGCGCCGTGATGACACCGCTCCGGACGAATCTCTTGACGGTAAGCGATGAGAGCTATAACGCGGCGGCGTACATGGAAGACTACTCCGAGGCCGAAGGATGGCAATATCCCCAAAATTACGTCTTCAGTGAGTGGGGCCAGAATCGGATGTACAACGCGATTGTGAATGGGGAGTCGCTGAGTTACGGATATGCCCAGCAAAATTATGAAGACTTCCTCACGTCGACGAATTCATCGATATGGTACCAAAGATTACATGATCGGACTGGCTTCGTCGTCATCAACCAGTATGACGGGTTCGAAAATTCGTCCCAAGAGACCGTGTATAAACGACTCCAGAATTGGGGGAATGAAACGGGTCACTACCAGGCAGTCTGGGCGAGCGATGACGGCTCAAAGAAGGTCTTTACGCTGGTCCCAGGCGCGAGAGTGATTGGATCCAGCAATCAGAACGCCACATTCACGATTACGGAAACTGTCGACATTAGAGGACGCCAGTTCACATACGAACGACAGGTGAGGGCGAATGCATCTGGCGGCTATGAGGTTCGAGTCCCCTATTCTGGAACGTACTCGTTTAATGGTACTACTGTCAATGTCTCTGAGACAGCGGTCAACACTGGACAGACAATTTCAGTGAGATCGAATACATGATCAGCGGTCACTCTCGTCGCTGTTGCTTTCAGGAGGTTCTGGTGGTTCGAAAGCTGCCAGAAGAAGCTGTCCAGGTCGAGTTTCGAGCGCACGCTCGCTAAGGGTCGCGAGTCGATCGACGCCGCGGCGGAGCGTCGACGTCTGCCAGTACGGATAGGTAGTCTCGACGAGCCGGTCGAGGAGTTCGATGAACGGACCGATAGTGTATGTCTCCCGGAGATCGATAACTACGACCTCAGGATCGGGCTCCTTCGTTAGCCAGCGGTAGAGGAATGAATTCTGGACGACCGTCTCCAAGTGGTCGATCCACGCCGTGAGACGGGAATCGTCGCGGAACGGACTTCGGAGAAGGGCGACTACTCGGGAGCTGTTGAGCACGCGATTAAGGAGAGCATCCTGCGTCTCTCGCTCGTCGGTCGTCGTCTCATTCATCGTCACAGCGAAACGACCGTCGCACGGATAGTCACGTCGCCGAAGGCAAGAATGACTGTTGAACCCTGCCGGAGCGGTCGACCCTTGAACGTGAGACCGGTCGTCGTCTGGCGGACCGACAGCTCGGCCGTCAGCATGACGTCCTGCTTGACCGGGTGTTTGCGCTGATAGATGTGGCCGTCGTCGCTCGTGAGGACGACCGTGGCCGGTTCGCGCTCAACGCCGAGGATCCGCGCAACTGTCTCGCCACGGATGGATTTGGCGACCATTCCCACCTCAACATTGTCGGCGTACTCGGGCATCACGCCCTCCATCCGCAGTGTGACGGTCTGCGTGGTGGGGGTGCCCCGCAGCTGTGCCGCGCCAACGCGGCGGACCGTTCCTTCGACTGCGTCAGTGTCTGTGTAGATCGAGAGAGACGTCCCTTCGCGAACGATCGTGTTCCCGAAGTGCGGGAGTCCCTCGTAGTTCAGCGTTCGAAGCGACAGCCCGAGGTAGACAAGTCGCTTCTCGGGATTCTGTGTCCCGTAAATCGAGACGTCCTGTACGGTCGCGACAGTCCGGCCTCCCGAGCGGATCCGTTCTCCGGCGTTCAGATCAGCAGCTTCCTCTGCAGACATCATTGTACGCAGGACAATCGGAGTGTTGCCGGTCTGGAGTTGGTTCGAGCCGCCGACGTCACGAATGGTCCCCTGGACTTGGTAAGTGTCCGTCTGGATGGCCAGCACTCTGCCAAGTCTGGGTGGAGCGCCGCTGTAGGAGAGAGTATCCTCCGTGACCGGTCCTTGGAGTGTTGCACGGAGGACGACGGCCGTTGCGTCATCTCGCGGCGAGACGTAGACGTCGGTAATCGTGAGCTGCGTATTCGTGGAGGGAGAGTACGTGTCGCCCTCATCGATTGCGGTCGCGATGTAGTCTGGTTGCGTCCCGAGGTCAACTGTGACGTTTGTGGTACCGAGATTCGGTTCGTCAGGTTGGGTGGAATCGGGCTGGAGGACAAATGCGGCACCGGCCGCGACGACAGCGAGGGCGAAAAGGACGACAAGTGCGTCGACGACGTTGACGACGCCGAAGAGATTGCCTTCGTCGTCGATTAGATTCATAGGGTAATCACTCCCGGATGCATTGCTTATAGTGGCTGACAGCGGAGACTAAACCCTTCCGAATTCAACCTATACTATCTGAATATAGACAAGTGTGGTATATATTGATTTCCATTCGTCTTTAGTTACTCGACTTCGCACTATCTGCTGTTGGAGCGCGTAGAACGTACGTGAACCGTTGATGCTGCCAATCACGTCGTTTCTATCATGTACTGAGCCAATCGACCAGTTCGAGTGTTTCTCAGCAAGGCAGAAACACTACAACAAGACCGTTCAGGGCATCTCGAACATCGTTCCCCGGCCAAGAGCGAACGTGCCCTGAACAAGTTTCTCACCGAGTACAACCGGGACGAAGACCAGCTCAACAAAGAACGACTTGAGCTACTCCAGCAGACCGATGAGACGCGGTGGTCCAGTGAAGGTGTCGTCATCAACGACACCTTCACGCACAAAACCTGCGAAAAATCCTCATGCAGAGAAATTCTACGATTACGGTCTTCACAGCTATATCTGGGGACAGAACCTCATCTACGCACTCTATGCTGACGGGAAGGCCACCTTCTTGGCTTCCGTCTCTACGAGAAAAACGACAAGCGGCGTGTCGAACTCGGCATCGATCTCGTTGACGAACTTATCGAGATAGGTGTCCCCGCGGACACCTATCTCTTCGACATGCTCTACTGTTCGGAGGAGTTCGTCACTCATCTCGAAGGCTACGGGAAAGAGTGGGCGTCTGCGGTCAAGAGCAACGCGTACGTCACCTACGGTGGCGGACGGATCCGTGTCGATGCGCTCCGCCAGCGCATCAACACAGTCCCGCGCACGATCAACGACGAGATCTACCATATCTGGACACAGAAGAGTGAAGTCGGCCGTCTTGGTGAAGTAAAACTGCTAATCACCGAGAAGGTATCGGATGAGGAACCGAGCGTGAAGTACATCGTTTCGAACAAGATCGACGCACCAGCGAACCATCTCATCGAGTTGTACGCGATGAGATGGCGCGTGGAGACGTTCTTCAGAAACACCAAGCATGACCTTGATTTTGGAGACTGCGAGTTACGGCATGCCGCAGGTGCCAGTTGGCACCGGCACCTGCTAATGCTGGCCTACAGTCTCTTCAAGTTCGGTGCTGCATACAGCTCTCTTGGTAACACCTCACACACGCAAGCTCGCTGCGCAACGACGTCAAGCGATCCTTCCGCGAAAGCATTCAAAATTTTCTCACCTGGGCACTCAACAGCCCCAACCGCAGCATCGACGAGCTAATGCACCAGATCGACGGCATATTCGTCTAGCGTACGAAGTCAAGTAATTTAGTAGACTGTGAACTTCCGCTGGCACCTGTCCCGCATAAGCCCACGTTCCGTCCTCGTCGCGGCTAATAAGAGGCTGTCGTTCGTCCCCGCTACCACACGACCGTCGACGGTAGTCCATACGAGAATGACCTCAGTTCCGTCTTCGAGTTCGGCGTCCATATCCCGGTAGCGGTTCGCCCAGATCATACAGGGGACTTCGACGTGGTCGTCATCAATCACGATTTCCTCATCGTCGGATTCGGTGTTGTTACTCCTCCGCGTCGTCGACGAGTGCTTTGAGATCAGCGTAGCGGTTAGTCTAGTCGACGATCCCGTCTTTCGTGTAGCCCTGTTCGCGGGCCCGTTCGAAGAGGTCTCGAAGCTCGTCGGGGTCGACGTCGCGAAGCTCCATCTCAGAGGACGTGGTGGTAGAGGGCGAAACCGGTGATATGGCTGTTCCACGTCAAGTACAGATCATCGATGTCTTCGATGGTGACTGCCCGTGTGACCATATGTGCGGGGTGGGTATACACCGTTGAGCCCCGGTCCATGGTGGTGCGATACCTGGAAGGTCGGTATATGCTTTCTAGCTACCTTGCTTCTGCTCTTCTATGTTTCTTCTTGCCAGAAATCTATGAGTATCTCTGCTAACCACTATGAAGGCCCCCGGTATGGCGACATCAAGGTCGCCTTCACAATGGGACCGCTACACTGTCACATATACCCGAGATTCTCAAGGTGGTTCTGTAACTCGTCCGTGACCTCAAAACCGCTCTCTCTCTCCCGGAATTCGCGGTGGATCGTATGCGGGTCTCCAACGGTCTCCGCAAGAAATTCTCGGTCACCCTTTGTAACCCCGCCCTCCAGTCGTTCGTGTGTCTCAAGATCAAACGCTTCGGCGGTGCCAGCCGAGTCGAAGCGGACGAACCGGTCCTCGTGGAACAGGGCGACCTGATACTGTCTATACTTGTCGACACTCACGTTCTCGTACTCGTCCCACGGCTCGATTGACAACTGTGTATCCCAGCCGAAGTACTCGGTGATGACGGTGTCGCGCGGATTGATGCGACAGATGTCCCCTTGGGCTAGGCTGGTGAAAAATGTATACAGCTGCCGCAGTGATACCGGGGATTCAACACGTCCTGCAGGGAGGTCAGGATGTGAGACGATCAGCGGGACATGCGCAAGATCGCGGTCGATTTCTGATTGGTGTCCCCAGATACCGCGCTCGCCGAAGAGGTCGCCATGGTCGGACGCGACGACGATTACCGGATCAGGACCCTCTGACTGTGCTTCCACGTTTTGCAGAAACTCACCGATCCGGTCGTCAAGGTACCGAACCTCTGCGTCGTACAACGCCCTAAGAATTTCCCGGTCACGCTCCCCGATAGTCACATTGCCAGCGGTGGCTCCCACGAAGCTCTTTGACAATGCCTTCTCCAACCTATCAACACCGACATCCTCGTCAAGGTAGGTGTGGACGTACTCGGCCGGTGGCCGGTAGGGTGCGTGCGGTTCGATGAAATTTGCGAATAGGAACCGTGGTCCGACGCCGCTGTCGAGGAACTCTCTGGAGCGAGTCAGTACCTCGTCAGCCCCGTCGTCAGTCCACTCGCCACGGCGGTTGCGAATCTTTGTCCGGAAGTACGCGACGCCATTCATAAATGCCCGGTAGCTCCGCTGTCTCATAGCCAACGAAGTAAAATCAGTAGCCTTCTCCAACAGCGAATCGTACTTCCCGCTCTGAGTACGACTCTTGACCGTCTGCGTGACCGACTCGTCAGGATACGGTAACCGTTCATCAAAGTTGTTGACAACGTGATGGACATCGAACGCGTCGGAGAGACCAAAATCACCCGACAACAGGTGTGGAGAGACGCACCCTGTCCGGTAGCCGTTTTCTCCGAGATACTCAACCAAGGGGTTACCGTTCAAGCGCTGTTCCCAGTCAACGGCACCGTGCTCCGAGGGTAGCTCACCAGTGAATACGGACGCGTACGCTGGGAGACTCCAGATCGAGTTACTATACGCTCGTTCGTACACGAGTCCATCGGAAGCGAGGGAATCAAGGACGGGGGTCGTGTCGCGAGATGCACCCAAACAGCCGAAACTATCGGCTCTGGCTGTGTCGAACAGGAGGAAGATAATATCTCTCTGTTTCATCTTGGCGTACATAGATTGAGCCACAAGAAATGTATTGTGACTTTTCCGAGCTAGCGGAACTCACCACCTCAAAGCCCAGGACATGGCGTCGAGATTCGGGATAGGATATCAGCATTCGATGACTCCATCGAACGTGTGTCGACCCGCTCCCGAGTACCCGATGGAACACGATTAATTCTGGCCACGTCTCTCCGACACCGTGCGGAAGAACTCCCGCATCTGCTGTTCCCACCGCTCCAGTGTAAAGTAGTCGACTACTCGTCGCCTCGCATTCTCCCCCAGTCGCCCTCGCAAAACTGGATCTTCGACTAGCTTCTCGACCGCGGGGGCAAGAGCCTCCGCCGTGGGTTTGACCTTGAACCCTCCGTCAACCTCATCTTGGTAGATAATCTCCTTGAGCCCGCCAACGTCAGTGACTACGACCGGCCGACCGCACGCCATTGCCTCAAGACACGATAACGAGGTCCCCTCAGAGTGATACGTCGGAATCGAGACGATGTCGGCAGCGGCGTAATAGCGAGGCATCTCCTCGTGGGGAACGTGTCCAAGAAACTCCACCGCGTTGGCCAGATTGTTACGTTCGATCTGGCTGCGAACTAGTGACGCGTCAGTAATATTTTCGGCACCTAGGAACCAGAGTGACACGTCATGCCCCTTTGACCGTAGTTTGGCTAGTGTGTCGACAATCAAGTGTGCCCCCCTCGCAAGTCGGAGCGTCCGCGGGAAGAGTACTACTGTCTCCTCCATTGTTGAGTTGGTCGGGCTGTTGATCGGATCAACGTCCGGTGAGAATACTGTCGTATCAACCCCATTTGGTATAGGAAAGACATTGTTCCGTGCGGTCGGATGCTCGGACTGGACGTAGGTCAGAAACGCGTTGTCAGTGCACCGAACGAGCGACTTCTTCGAGAGGAGACGGCCCAAAAAATACCGCTTCACCCTAGTTGTGAGGTTTCTAGAGGATGGTACGTCCCACGTAATTCCCTGTTGATTTAATGCGTCTACCGGCCTCAAGTTCGGTATCGCGTACTCCGGCGAGTGGACGTAGACGATTTCGTCTTGGGAGACGACCCGCTGCCACTGAAGGTTGAATGAGAGGAGTTCCGCCGTTCCAGACCCAACGGTCGACAGATACTCAATCTCGATTCCGTCGTACTCGTCGTTCGGGTTCCCGGTGTCCTGCTGGTAGACAGTTACCTCGTGTCCTTCATCAAGCAGAATCTGACCTATTCGATACAGGTTCACTTCGGCTCCCCCGATCATATCACTCGCTTCGACACCGCTATACTGCGACGGATTTCCGAGAAACGTGTCCGTAACGAGAGCGAACTGTTCGGTCATAATGGTTGAGCCTACCGTGCTGGAACCTAAGTATTTGGTTCTGTAGTTTCGCTAGACGCGAGGGCTACGACTGCGTTATATCGGTAGAAAGCGAAGAGACAGATTGGTTTGGTATCCGAAATCCGTCTCTTCACTCGTGTTACAGTGGCTAAGGCTAAATCAGTTGTCGCCAACCCGGACGAACCCACCGACCCTGAAGGGGGTGGCGGGTTACCGAGTGGGTGATGCTCACACTCCATGCACTCCGGATCGAGCCGCGCAAATACTACCGCGTTGCGGTGGATTTGCTCAGCGAGATGCTCGGCGTCCTCAACGAGAGCCGCCTCACGCGGCTTCCGTCCTCCGCACGTGGTTTGCACGGATTCCTACCAGTTCGTGGTGTGCGTTTCTCGGCGCGTCAGACAAGTAACGCACTGGCACGCCGCCATCGACTCAACCGGCTTCGACTGCGACCAGCCCAGCCGCCACTACCCCAACTGCACGCACTACCGCGTTTGGACGCTGAAAAATCGCTGTGCTCGTGGATGTCGAAACGCTGTACATCACCGACATCCACTCGACTACCTCGAAGAAATACGACTCGAAGATCGGTCCGCAGGTCGCCCGCTGGAACGCAGGCGATCTTCGAATCCTCGCTGCCGACCGAGGCTACGCGCGAAAGCTTCCGCGATGAACTCCGCGACAACGGCATCAGACCGCTAATCAAGCACAGGATCATGAACCCGCTCAATCACACACAACGCCCGCATGGACCGTGATCGGTACAACCGTCGCTCGATGAACGAAACCATCTTCTCAAGCATCAAGCACACGCTCAGCACAGCCGTACGTGCGCGCGTTCCGTGAAATGCTGCTGAAAGCGACCGTCTATAACCTCCGCCGAAGCGTCCGATACCCGTGAAATCAACCGCAGTGTACCGAGACTACAGAGTCCAACCTTGTATAGGGTAGTAATTATACTCTCCAGAAGATTCTCTGTAGTGGGGCAGTTTCTCATTAAAAAACGATGCTCTACGGCGGCACAGACGATCACGATTTCGAAAACACGTGGTTTCGTAACGCTACGTGCGCAACACTTACCGAATCAGTTGACCGTCTCGGAAACCTGGCACTTGTTACGAAGCAAGAGCGGGCAATAGTATAATCCAAGGTTTTAATCAAATGCGGTTGATGGACACTTTTATGATGGCGAGATTCGTACAGGCAATTCCCGAACCTGTTACTTCCTGGCTTAAAGGCACACCTATTGATAAGATTTATCAGTTGTATAGGGTGAAAAATTTAGAAACAGTCTCAACAGTATTCGACACACCAGCTGGTGATTTGAGGCTCAAAGTCCCCCGTGATCATCCTTTCTTAGAGAAGTCAAACAAGCCAGGGGGTCATGAACCGGCATTGACGAAAGAGTTAGAGATGATTATTGATGAAGAGACAGTTTTCTATGATATCGGCGCAAGATTCGGATATCATACTGTCTTATCTATGATGTTAGGTGTCCCCGAAAATCAAATCCATGCCTTTGAGGGGCATCCCGTCCCGTTTTCAGTTCTGGAGGAAAACCACAAGGACAGTGCATTTCTCACTAACTCTTATGTGGGCGATGGTTCTAAAAATCTCTCGCTCGACGATTACATTAGTCGGAACCAAGATCCGACCGTCCTCAAAATAGATGTAGAAGGCGCCGAAGTTGATGTTCTTAGGGGGGCAACAGACCTCCTCTCAAAATCGAGACCAGAAATATATATCGAAATCCATCCACATCAAATTCACAGATCAAATGGAGATGTGGATGACATATACGATTTGCTCAGATCAATCGGATATCAGCTGTCCATACTCAATCATAGAGCCACAGATTCTGTTTGGCAAGATTTTGACCGGTCGGACTCAATCAGAAAGGAGGTACATTTGCTTCGAGGGAGATGCTAAATTATCTCCGGTATTAATTGTCAGATATTTATCTTTATGATGAGGTTTTTGCTATCGCCTGTTTGAATGGGCGGACGCCGACTGAAACATCAGTCACACGATTCCGGAGTCGCTCGGTGACGGTTCCGTCACGCTTGAGAGTAACCATCGCGGACGCGAGAGCAGTAGCGTCATCGGGTTCAATAACGCAGCCGGCATTGCTATTCCGAAGCAGTTCGCTCGCTCCTGCCGCTTCCGTCGTCACCACCGGAGTACCGTACGCCAATGCTTCGTTGACGACCAGCCCCCATGGATCGTGACGTGTCGGTAGCACAAATACGTCCGCCTCACGTAACAATTTAGCTTTTTTACCTTCGTCAACATATCCAACCCAGTTGACAGTCTCATTGTCATTCTCTTCAAGCCGGTCGCGTTCTGGACCACTGCCAGCAATTATCAACTCCGCATTCGGGCAATCCAGATGTGTCCAAGCGTTAAGGAGTGTATCTAAGCCCTTGCGTCGTTCAAGATATCCGATGAAGAGATACGTCGTTGTATCCTTGTTATCATTGGTGTCTTCAACTTGCTGCGTGCTCAAGCATGACTTCGGCATGACTTGGTGGCCCGTCACGATTTTCTCTTCTGGGACGCCGCGCTCTCGGAGGAACTGATAGCTTTTCTCCGAGTACGCAACCAACATATTGGCTTCACGATATATAAGCGGTCGAAGAAGGCAGTACATAAAGTCAGTAACTCGGGAGACAAGCAATGAGAGGCCCGTGTGGTGATAGTTTGATTTGCTTGCCTTCGTGTCAACCCATTCACTCCAGAGAACAATGTCTCCGCCAACAAGTCTCGTGACGATGATAGATGAAAGTATCGCCATAAGCGTTTGATGCGATTCACCATGGAGATGTACGTCTGGCCGATCTCGAATCATTTGTAGGGGGACTGTAAATAACAGACAGAAAGGTCCGACATTAAGTGAAGGGAGGAAATTATACTTGAAATCCTCGGTGATGTTAGTATCCCACTTTCGACCTACCTCTTTTTCTTTCGCGAAGTGGACGGTAAGGTCATATGACTCCGCGAGTCGGTTAAAGATTGGAAGGCGATAGGGAGCGACGACGTTGTGGTAGAGATGAACTGTCTTCTCGCCGCAGGGCATATACATATTGGCTAACGCCCCTCCTAAGATAACGTTGACGTTCTTGTGAAGCACGTTGTTCAACAGAGCACGTATTTTAGGTTCTAAGAAACCGCCAGAGATATACTCGGACACTGGCGACAAACAAACTGTAAATGAGTACGGTCGAAGAGGGAACGACATGCAGCCAAGAGTACAACGTAGAAACGCTACTCCTCAGTGCAGTTGTCCTGGCTGTCCCGTTCTATGGATGGACGTTGTTCAGAATCGAGTCGTTCCCAGTAGGCCGGCCAGACCTGCTGGCAATCGGGTTCCTCACCGTCTACGTTACCGTATGCGTGCTGTTCCGTCACCAACTCCGACTCGACATCCCTAGCCTACTACTGCTTGGATGGGTGGCCGAAATCATCGGAGTTGGCGTCTGGATCTTCTTGACCGGCAAACACATACTCGACTTTATGACAGTTTTCATACAATTAATGTTATTAGTCGGCACCTACGTAGCCGTAGTAAATGTTAGACTCTCGGAGAACAACGTAATGACGCTCGTTCGTCTCTGGATCCTCTCCTCTATCTCCATGGTGCTGTTCGGGTTCTACCAAGGCATCGCACGAGCCTTTTCGCTACCGTTCGCATATCTCAGGTTCAATATCCCTGCACCGGGTACTGTACAGCGTGCCGGCTATGACTCGTTGTTTCCTGAAGTGTTCAGGGTCGCTAGCGTGTTCGTAGAGCCGTCTTGGTACGGCGCCCACTTGCTTCCGCCAACGGTTCTCTGTCTGGTACTCGTGGCCCAGGGGAACCGGAAGACACTATTTCATTCGCGGTGGTCATTGGTGGGAGCGACCTCAATACTGGTTGCTGGTGTTGTACAGTCGGCCTCTGCGACTGCCTACATAACCCTCGTTGGGGCTTTATTCATGTATGTTGTACCAGTATCAATCTACCGTGGTCCGTTCCAACTCCATCACGTGCTAAGTGCCACCACCATCGGAGTACTCGTCCTGGCCAGTGTCCCAAGTCTGCGAGTCGTAGCTTTGGAACTCGTTGATTTGTCTTGGGAGATCGTCGTCTGGCTCCAGACTGGGAACGAGGCAGTTCTCTCGTTCGCATCCGCCACCCATCGTCTTACCAACAACTATCAGACCCTGCAGTACTGGGCCTCTTTAGACCCGGTACATATACTCTTCGGACAAGGATTGAATTCTCTTGCGAACACATCCGCAGTACAAGGCGCCTCTAGCAGCAACTCATATCTCCAATTACTGGCCGATACTGGTGCTGTCGGCGTCGGGCTGTTTA
This sequence comes from Halospeciosus flavus, assembly GCF_029814175.1. Taxonomy (GTDB): domain Archaea; phylum Halobacteriota; class Halobacteria; order Halobacteriales; family Halobacteriaceae; genus Halospeciosus; species Halospeciosus flavus. Next base: position 2,144,027 of record NZ_CP122312.1, read on the forward strand.
TCCTGTTCCTCACATACCTGTTTTGGAAGCTCGTCGTCACCCCTCTGGAACACTCTTCGCAAACCCGAGTCGCGAACCTCGGAATTGCTCTGGCCGGCAGCGTACTCACGGGAGCCATGATTTTATTCCAGACGGGTTACCTCCGTCCGGCGAGGTGGAGCGCGTTCCTGTTGGCCGGAATATTCCTCGTGACAGTGAACCAGCCCAAGTTTAACGACACCGGTAGAACACGGAGCAAAGAGCAATAGACCGATGACGAGAGACAGAGTTGCAATAATCGACCCGTCGAATTTTACACCACCGTACGACCACCACCTCTGTGAAGGGCTCGCGAATACCGGCTGGAAAGTCAGGCTGTTTGCCTCGGGCGAGACGAACTGGACGCCCGAAAGCTACGAACGTTTCCAAGCGTTCTACCCGCTTACTGAGGGACATGTGGGCGACGCTCTCCCCGAAAAAATTCGGGTGCTCGCGAAAGGCACGGAACACGTTACCGGAATGATACAGCTGGTGAAACGTCTCAATCGGTGGAATCCTGATATCATACATTTCCAGTGGCTCCCACTCCCTGTTGTCGACATCCCATTGGTGCGTCTATTAGGACATATCGCTCCGACGGTCCTCACGGTCCACGACAGTACCCCGTTTCAGGGGGCCGCCACGTCCCGTGTCCAGGGGTTTATGGCCGGAAAGGGTCCCCGGGTTGTTAATGAAGTCATCGTCCACACGGAGGAGACCAAAGCTAAACTCGTCGAGGCCAGCGTCCCCCAAACGGATATCTCTGTCATCCCACATGGTGTGATCCGGTACCCCATGACGGACCACCTGCCGACAAACACTTCCGAAGAGACTACCGTGTTGTTCTTTGGGAACGTGAAACCCTACAAGGGTGTCGACGTGTTAATCGACGCTGTCGCTCGTCTCCCGCCGGACGTCAGACAGAAGTTGCGTGTCGTCATTGCTGGGCGTCCACATGGCTCTGCTGACGAACTTAAGCAAAGAGCCCGCAAACAAGACGTTACTGACTCAATCACCTGGGAATTCGGATTTATTGAGCACGAACGAGTCGGCGCGTACTTCCAACGGAGCGATATCGTCGTCTTCCCATATAGACATATCGACCAGAGCGGCGCGCTGATGACGGCTCTCCCGTTTGGAAAGCCCGTGATCGCCACGGAGGTAGGTGGCTTCGCAGACGTGCTCACCGACGGTGTGCACGGTCGGCTAGTACCACCGGACAATGCCGACGCACTCAGCAGTGCCTTATCCGACGTTCTCACGGATGACGACCGGCGGGCCGAGATGGGAGACGCCGTTGCAGAGCTTGCCGATAACACATACTCGTGGGAAAGAGTCGCCGAGATGACAACAGATGTCTACCGAAAAGCGCGACATGATCGACGAGAGTAACGTTATCAGTCTCCCCAACAATCGACGCCACAAGAACGTCGTGAGTTATTAGAATTTAATCATAGCAGGGATTCAAGAGTCCCACATGACTGGCTCTGAGAAGGCTAACCTATAGTTCCTTGTGAGTATATTGTCAGTATTTACTAAATACCCATCACTTGAAGGCAAGATGGTCTATTAGGTCCTCGTCAACTTGTTCCAATCCGAATACATATAATAAGATCAGATACACGGACAACCCAAGCGGGATTCCTGCATACGACAACGGTGTCGCTAGGAAGGACCGGACCAAGAACATGATGAGAGTTCCTAAACTGAGGGCAGGGAGGAACTTCAGGAATGAACTGTCGTACGGGAATATCCCCTCCAGTACATAGATTTCGACGACACGAGCGATGTTCAATGAGGCGAAGACCAGCGCGGTTGCCACTGCGGCACCGATTGGACCATATTCAATTAATAGTAAATAGTTGAGGGTTATATTGGATATACCCATACTCACCTGATTGGCCAACAGGATATACCGGTGATCCGTCATCGCGAGGAGGTGGTCCGCCGGGCCAGCGGCCGAATTTATCAACTGGCCGACAGCCAAAACGACTAGAATTTTCGCCCCTGTGGTGTAGTCAGATCCAAAGATGGTGAGTAACTCTGTGCGGTAGAGGACAAGTCCTACAAATCCTGCGGAGGTCAGCATAATTGACCACCTCGTCACGGTACTGTAGAGTTTTTCGAGCTGATCCATATCTGACGTTTCGTATAATCTCGAGGCGATTGGTGGGAATAACTGGCTGAATCCGGCTAGAGGGAGGAGTAACGTCCCGGAGAGGAGGAGTGATACATTATATATCCCCACTGCCGCCGAGACAGACAGATAGCTGAGCATGAAAATGTCGATCCTCCTAAACAATAGCGCTGATGAATGTGAAAGCGACATCAAGAGAGAGAATTCAAAGTAGCCGCTCACGATTGACCACGAGTCAGTTAACGAGGGAACGCGTTCAGTGTATACTACAAATAGAACCGCACTCAGCCCGAATGTCGCAAGGCTTGCGACGACAATGCCTTCCACGACACGCCCGAGTGACGGGTCAAATAGGGCGATACTGCCGACGACGACAAGTAATACTCCAGGACGAATGACCTTTTCAATGAGGATCTTCAACCGAATCCGTTCCAGCGCTCGGAACGCACCACCCAAAGTCTTAACCGCGGAGAGAAGAGGGATTGTGGTAGCGACTACTCGGACAATCCCGGGCGTCAGTTCGCCGGTGAACGTCAGAGCTGACAGCACCGGTGCCAATATGTACAGAGCGACGCCGATGAGAACACTTCCACCAATTGAGAACACGAGTGATAGACCCAGTACATTGTCCTGTTTGGACGGTTCATTGATATATTTCGACAGGAACCTGTTAAGAGCGGTATTGGAACCACCCGAAAATAGTCCGACCGACAACGCAATAACCTTCCTGATGAAGGCGTAGATCCCATACGAGGAGGTTGAGAGAGAATTAGTCAACAAAACCTGCGTCAAGAATCCAGCCATATACTCAAACACCCAGCCAAGCAAGAACCAGTAGCTACCGGATGAAATTGACTCCAGTTCAGACGTAATCGAATCTTGATCCCCGGACATCGTATTCTCTCATCTCGGCCACCGTAGTTCGACCCCATGCTGGCTCGTTGGTGGCTCCGTAATCGAGCCAGATTCTGTCTTGATGAAATAACTGCCATATAAAAAACGGGTCGACTTCCGACAGAGAGTCAGATGAGAGAGTGCTAGCACCATCCGAACTGGTGTCTGTGTCCGAGTCGTACCGTCTATCGAGCGTTTATCGAACCACTGCACCCGTCACAACGGAACTTGGTCTGCATGAGCGACCACAAGCGATGATGCCGGGGCCGATGAGAACGGGGGGTTTATCAACGTAGTTTAAGTACTAATTGGTAACTGAGTATGACCGATCGACAGACGATTGCGCTGGTCCTCGGCACCCGGCCCGAAATAGTCAAGCTCGCTCCGGTCGTCCGCGAATTAAAGTCACGGGGTCATCCATACACCCTAGTACACACCGGCCAACACTACTCGAGTAATCTGAACTCAGTGTTCTTCGACCAGTTGAACCTCGAGTCTCCGGATTACGACCTCGGGGTTGGCTCTGGCAGCCACGGCGAACAGACAGGTACAATGATTCGTGAAGTGGAGGTGGCTCTCAACGAGATTGACCCAGCTTGGGTGCTGGTTCAGGGTGACACGAACTCCGTGCTCGCCGGTGCCATAGTAACGAGCAAGATGGACGCGAAACTCGGCCATATTGAGGCTGGCCTCCGGAGCTATGACAGGACAATGCCAGAGGAAATGAACAGAATTTTAACAGACCACGCGAGTGACCATCTGTTCGCTCCAACGGAGTCAGCGGCAGCGAACCTCGCCACTGAGGGAATAACTGACTGCGTGACCGTCACCGGCAACACCGTAGTCGATGCGGTGAATCAACACAGCGACCTCGCAGCGGCCGAGAGTACCGTTCTCGGCAGATTCGACCTCTCCCCGGGGGAATATCTTGTCCTGACCGCTCACCGATCCGAGAACGTTGATGCAAAAGACCGGTTTCGGTCTATTGTCAAGGGAGTCTCGAGAGCCGCCGACAGCGTCGGATTCCCGGTGATTTATCCCATCCACCCGCGTGCTGAGGAGCGCTTGTCTGAATTCGACCTCTCGATTCCGGAGAACATTCGACTTGCAGAACCGCTCGACTACCTCGACTTTCTCCACCTTCAGCAACATGCTGCCACGATGGTGACCGACTCCGGTGGCGTACAGGAAGAAAGTTGTATCCTTGAAACACCGTGTGTCACCGTCAGAGCCAGCACGGAACGTCCGGAGACCGTCACGGTAGGGGCCAACGAACTTGTCGGTGTGGATACAGCAAAAATTGTCGCCGCGGTCAAGGCTGCGGTCGAGACCGACGCAGACTGGAAAAATCCGTTCGGTGATGGGACCGCTGCCGAACAGATCTTGGACATCGTCTGCGAAACACTACGTTGACAGTAACGTTCACATCAACCGGTAAGATGCCAGATGGTTAGTATTAAGCGTTTAGAAAGAGGTTACAGATTATTGTTGTTTTTGATGGATCGATGGAATAGTTCGTCGCAGAAGAATCAGTAGTAATCCGGATTGGCGTACTTGACTGACCGAAGAGGGAATGGGATCTCTAACCCCCTTCGTCCAGCACATCCACTGGTTCCATACCGGTTGCTGCCTTCACCCATCACTTGTTCGATGGAATTCAAGATCCGTGGGACCTCGATTCCTTAAGTTCTGGCTCAAGAGCAAGGTAGCCGCTTAATTCGGCAAGGAAATCTTTACCAGAGAGGACAGATAACGACTTTTAATATGGAAAATATATCTGTCGTGGTCTGCGTCTATAGCGGAGACGAAGCAGGTGAATTTGAGACGTCGCTCAACAGCATAGTCTCCCAAACGCATCCTCCGGATGAACTCTTAATTGTTGAGGATGGTCCGCTCACGTCCGCCCTCAACGAGACATTGGAGCACATTGAATCAACAGTCGAGGTACCAGTCTGTCGGGTGAGGCACGCTGAGAACCGTGGGCATGGCGCGGCACGGCGGACCGGCATCGATAACGCGAACCACGAACTTGTCGCGATTCATGACGCCGATGATATAGCCGTTCCCGAGCGACTGGAATGGTCGCTAGAAAAACTGAAGGCGACGGACGCTGACCTCGTCGGCGGCTATATCGAGGAATTCGACACTGATCCTAACGAACCTTATGCCGTTCGTGAAGTGCCATGCGAGCCAGAGGAAATTCGCGAGATGGCAAAGCTCCGCAGTCCGGTTAACCATACAACCGTCTTAGCGAACCGAGAGGCGATTCTTAAGGCTGGTAGCTACCGTCCCGTTGGCCAGATGGAAGACTACGAACTATGGGCTCGAATGTTAGTTAATGATTGTAAATTTGTGAACATCCCGCGCGTATTGGCGAAGGTTCGAGCTGGTGACGATTTGTATAGTCGCCGTGGAGGCTTGGACCATGTCCGCGAAGAGTGGCGCCTGCAACGACATTTCGCCACGGTTGGATTTGTATCATCACCACGAGCAGGTATGAACTTCATAGTACGATCTATACCGAAGTTACTACCAAACAAACTGCGGGAGGGGATGTATACAACGCTATTCCGACAAGAAGGAAAGGCACAGTAGGCCGAGTACAAATAGACTCACAATAGGCAATCATCAAGGTTTATGACGTGACCTCATCCGTGTTCGGTTAAGTGGAGAAACAGACAGACAACGCTCTGGTGACGAAGCTATCGTTGTAGGCCGGGTGGAGAGAATGTGCTAAACTAACTCTCCCCAGAGATCATACGACGGCGGTTGACTTCCCAGTTGCCCACCGAGCTAATCGACGATATCGCGCTCGCGCGCGATGTCGTCCAGCGTGACCGAAAGATCGGCATCACAATGCTCGTCTGGACGCTCATCATGTTCTTCGCCGTCGAGTGGTCTGCGGAAGAGTTGAGCCCTGATAGGGCGTTTCTATCTTAATGAAGAGTAGTCGGCGAGGTCAACTGGTGAAGCACCTGACGGACGAAGAACTCGAACAAGCTGCCGTGTTGAATAGCGATCCAATCGACTGATATCAGGATTATAAAGCCGAGGCCGAGGAAATAGCTTCTGACCTATGGAAGCCGATATCCTCGACTTCGTTGAGCAGTGTCGTCGCCTAGCCAAACAAGCGTTGGAAAGCACGCGGACGAGCCCGCCACAGCGGGTTCGCCCGCTGGAAACACATCGTACTGCACTGTCTTCGGCTCGAAGAAAACGATAGCTACCGAGAAACGCCGAATCGGTGAAGTACCTGGCCAAGATTCGTGACGCCCTCTGCTTGGATTGGAACGATCTACCCGATTACACGACGATCTACAAATCGTTCGACCGGCTGAAATGTGAGTGTAGCGGGCGCTGCTGCGCGTTTCCGCACAACAGCACCCCGCAGTCTGGTCACGCCGCTCTCGACAGCACGTTTTTCGACTGTCGCCGTGCGTCATCGTACTTCCGCCAACGGTCGGAGCACTGTACAGACGCTGAAAGCGACGACATGAACTGATGTGGAATCGCTTGGGGTTCTTGACGTTCACATCACAGCAGGGTGGAGACACGATACAAAGACCGGACCGTAGGTCGTATGCCGAAACGCGGACGGCCGCGGTCGGTCGCCGCCAACAACGGCTTTCAAGACTGGCATACTGAGTACGAGATTGCCGCATATGACGTTGAGTATCTTGTTCACTATCGTGGATCATCACCGAGAGCAGCTCTGAACAATGCACTCAACTACTCTCAGCGGTGGATGGCGGAAACGTCGTACTCGACAACCAAGCGCTCACTCGGCGATGCCGTGCGGGCGCTGGGCTGGTATCGACAGTTCCGTGAAATTGTCCTGATATTCGCCATCATTAACATAGAATCACTGTGTGAGCCACTGTAACCGTGGATCACCATCTATTCAACAGAGCAGAAGATTCTTTTAGTTAGAAACCCTCTATTACGAGCTCTCTGAGACCGTCTTTGAGGCCTACCGACGCCTCGAAGCCGAAATCGCGTCGCGCTTTCTCTACCGATGGTCGGCTGCGCTCGATGTCGCCGTTCCGTGGATCAGTGTGTACAATCTCTGATTCCGATCCGACCAGTTCGCGAACGAGTTCAGCGAGTTCACGGATCGAGATACTCTCCCCGGTTCCGACATTGTACGCCTCGCCAGGTGTCCCGTCTAGGGCCGCCAGGCAGTTCGCTTCGACGACGTCGCGGACGTGAACGAAGTCCCGCGTCTGCTTGCCGTCGCCGTGCACCGTGATGGGATCGTCAGCCCTTGCCTGCTCGAAGAAGACGTCAATGACGCCACTGTACTGGCCGCCGCCCTGCCGCGGCCCGTACACGTTGAAATATCGAAGCGCAAGCGCGTCCGTATCGTAAAGGTCGCTGTAAAGCCGCACGTAGTGGTCGACCGTCAGCTTCTCCAGCCCGTACGGCGACGTCGGCGTCTTCAAATCAGATTCCCGGATCGGTACGGATTCGGGTGAGCCGTACACCGCAGCGCTCGACGCCATGACAATCCTCGCGTCGACGTCTCTCGCCCGTTCAAGCAGCATGAGTGTGGCGTCGACGTTCGTCTCGTGAGATTCGATCGGCGACTGTATCGACTTCTCGACGCTGACGTTCGCCGCTTCATGGAAGATTAGGTCGACATCCTCGGTCGCCACTTCGACGGCATCTGCATTCCGAATATCTCCCTTGACGAGGGTAGCTCGGTCATCAAGCCACTCTCGCCGGCCATCAGAGAAATCATCGAGAACGCGAACATCGTTCGCTTCGGCCAGTTCCCTAACAAGATGACTGCCGATGAACCCCGCACCACCAGTCACCAGTATCGTCTTGCCCTCTGGTTTTCTCATCATTGTCTGATTGATTGGCTAGAACGCGTATTTTTCGGTTGATCTGGCTGTGTTGAATCGCTGTAAAGCGTATGGATTCACTGTTTGACGGAGCGTTGATGTTGTAGACGACACACATCAGAGCGATTTCTCGGAACCACGAACGCGCTCGCACGGCGAAGACGAGCGAGCGCTTCACAGCCGAGTTCACAGTCTCGGTCACTGTGCGCTAATTGTAGCGTTCTTCATCGATACGCGCGTTGTGCGCGTGGTCGTATGGTGCGAAGATGCGGTGCTTGATGAGCGGGTGAATCCCGAGGTCATGAAGGGGTTCGCGTAACGCTTGCTTGCCACAGCCCTTGTCTGCGGCGGGAGACCGCAGATCGTCCCCGTTCCGGCGGGCAATCTGCTCAGCAAGGTCAGCGTCGCTTCCTTCACGGCTCGTTGATTAGTGAACGTCAAAGACGGCTGGGGGTCTGTGTCGACGAGTCTCGTGACTTTCAGCTTCTGCACGCGGTAATTTGTTCGATGGCAGTAGTGACAGCTTGCAGCAGACCGTTCGTAGTAGGTCTCGACGATCGCATCATGGTCGGAGGGGTCGTGCAACTGCGCCGAGTGGCGCAGCAACACTCGGCAAACGCTCATCTCGATTGGGTCGGACGCCTTACACAACGTGGACGGTGCGGGGAGATTGGGCTTGAACCGACCGATCTCCCCTGTTATTTGCGGCATCTCCATTCGTTCTAGTTTAGTGGCGGTCAAAGCCGAACTCACCTCGTTCAACCCGTTCACGTAACCGATCTCTGTGTGGATTTGGATTTTGTGACGCCCACAGCAACAGGTCGTCCAAATCCGGCAGTTCGTAGCCTAACTCGATCATGAGATACAGTTGGATCAGATGAGCGTGGCGTTCGACGGCTAGCGAACAGCGACGGCGAGGGAGCCGCGACGCCGACGAGTCGGCGTCTGCGGCGGCTTCGGCCTCTTGCTGTCTTGCTTCGAGCGTCCGCAACTCATCTACGATTACACGACTCATCATCAACGAAATCGCCGCCATGATGATCAGCGCCTCGATGATGTAGGCGTCGGTCGTGTTGATTTCGTCCAAGCCGAACCGCGACTTCAACTCCTTGAACAGCAGTTCGACCTCCCAGCGCGCCCGATAGAGCTGCGCGATATCGGGCGCGCTATAGTCGTCTTTACCGAGATTCGTCAAGTAGAGATGGTACTCTTCGCTCTCCTCGTTACGTAGGCCGACCAACCGGAACGTCCGGGTCGCGCTGGCGCCCGACCCTCGTTTGCGCTCGAATGAGAGCGTGATGCGGATGTCGATTTCCTGTCGCTGCAGGTCGTCAAGGACGGCCTGCAGCGACTCTCCTTCCAGCGGGATACTGTTGCCCCGCCACGTTCGCAGTTCTTCGACGATCTCGAAGTTCGCGTTGTCCTTGACACGCGAGACGAACCAGCCGCCGTTCTGGTCGATTCGGTCGAACAACCAGAAATCGTAGAAGCCTAAATCAAGGAGGATGAGGGCGTCAGCTACCCACTCGCCGGTGGGTAGCTGACTCCGTTCGTGAGTTGTTCCGTCGGTTGTGCGGAATCGTGTCGGAAGGCCAGTTGAGAGAGATTCGGTGAGGTGGAGTTTCAGCTCGGCTTGATCGTCGCCGGTTGCTGTGTAGATATCAGCGGCGTCTTGGTACAGCGAAACGATGGTTGCGTCGGCAATGAGGACGTCTCGAAAGCGTTCGAGACGCCCGTTCAAGTCGGCTCGTCCGGTGTCGAGATTCTCGATGGCGTCATCGAGAATCTCTCGAAGCAAGGCGACAAATCCTGGTTCGAACCAGTCGTGGAACGCCGCATAAGAGAGTTCGTCGCAGTCAGCCATTTCGACGTAGCGTTCGAGAAACGCCTGGAGAGAGCGGTCTGATCCAGCAGCGAAACCGAACGAGAGCGTGTAGAACAGTGCAACGATGTCGAACTTCCGCTCACGTTCAACGAGACTCGTTGCGCGAGCGCGCTCGCGCAACTCGTCAGAGGGAAACGCTCTTTGAATCCGCTCAACAATCACCGAATCCGGTGGTGAGTAGGGCATAACTCCCACCGGGTTTCTCAGACAGGTAGTTGCGACGGTCTCCAATCAGCAGATAGCGTGGTATTTCTCCACTAAACTAGAACGGATGGCGGCATCTCCTTCAGCAAGTCGATGGTCATGCGGTAGGACGTATCGAGGTAAATCCGGGGACAATGGAGGATATATAGGCATAGTCAGCGAATCCGCTGCCCCGGAAGGTGGCGGTGGATTCGCCTCTCTCACCCGTACTCTTTGAGCGATCGAGACACAACCCTCGATGAAGCGGGAGATTTTCGTCATGGACACCGGAAGCCTCTCGCTTCAACCCCTTTGATTTAGTGACTCGTCCCGACGCCGTCTAATGATTCAATACAGCCGTTGATCTCTATATTGTATAGTCCTTCACCGTACCATCGCAACAACATCCTCCAACATCTTCCAGATCTGTCTCACAACTAGCTTCACGTCAAATCGGAACGACTGCTTGCGTACGTACGCGAGGTCGTATCGGATTTTCTCCCCAGGTTCGGCTCCAGTTACGTTGTTCACCTGTGCAAGTCCCGTTAGTCCCGGCTTGACGAACCATCGTTTCTGCCAGTTATCGACACCGGACTGAATATCCACGTCAAGTTCTGGCCGTTCGGGACGTGGACCGACGACACTCATGTCGCCTTTCAGTACTGACCACAGTTGGGGAATTTCGTCCAAATGGGTTTTTCGTAGTATTCGGCCAACAGACGTAACACGTGGGTCGATGTCGCCAGCATCTTCATCGCTAATCGTGGCTCCAGTCTGTTTTTCGGCGTTCTCAACCATCGTCCGAAACTTGTACACATTGAATGTCTCTCCGAAGACAGCCGTTCGTTCCTGGCTATAGAAGACAAATCCACCATCGTCTAATTTAATTGCGGCGGCGATTACGAGAATTATGGGTGACAAGATGACTAACCCAATAACAGCGAACGTGATGTCGAAGATTCGCTTGATCACGTAGTCCTCCATGTCCCACGGTTCAATCACAACATCTACGAGCGATCCAGTACTCCCACTCGTCAGTACACTGTCCGCATGCTGCGGATGAGCCTTCGCGTCAACACCGTATTCATAGCAAGCGTCCAATGCACCGAAGAACTCAGCGCGGTCAGCTTCAGTGAAAGCTAGTACCACGGTATCAATATCGTAGTTGACTAAAACGTCCTCAATTCGGGAAAGACCGCCAAGGCGTTCAAGGTTCGCAATAGTGCCACCATCCGCGACGGCCAGTTGGGGTACGTCTGCGGCCGTCTGAAACGGACTGGTCGAACAAAGATACCCAACGAGCGGCACATCGATCTCTCGGGCGATTTCCTTGATCTCTTTTGAATCGTTACCGACGATAAGAGTCCGTCCCGAATCTCCATTCGGACGCTGTCGGATCCAGACGAACCATGTAGGTAATGCGCTCAGCAGAAGGGGCGTCAGCAGAATGAGTGTCAGACGTGGTAGCCGATAGGTGTAGTCAAAATACCCAATCGTCGCCAGCATTAGCACGCCGAAGACAACACGACGGCCAGCCAGCGACGCCGTATCGAGCAGGCGGCGAGGGCGTGGTCGATATAACGGAAAGAAAGCTGCGACGAACACCGCAACGGTCGTCAACACCTCCAGCGTGAACTCAGCAGTTCCAGGTGGGTCGGCAGATAACCTCGATAGGACCGGTGCAGACGACGCCACCAACTGCACGAGGCCATTATTGACCAAGATTACCGAGGTACCGGTGAACGCCACGACGCCGGTAAAGGCGAGTAACCGATATCGCCATCCACTGTCCATTATGTTGTAAATTCAAACCAGGATTTATAAAGATGCGGAATCTGTGGAGTGGATTGTTACAAATTCTCAACATACAAAGTAGCAATAGAGATGGTACAGTGAGAAGCGGAAGAATAACGACTTCTACTCGACTGTCACACTCTTCGCGAGATTTCGTGGCTTATCGATGTTCCTCCCCAGACGTTCAGCGACGTAGTAGCTGACCAACTGTAACTGGACGTTCGCCAGCACAGGAGCTAGCCGTGAATCCGTCTCTGGAACCTCCAACACCTCATCGGCGTACCGGCCCACATCTGTCCGGCCATCAGTCACTGCCACCACGGGCGCACTCCGTGCCTCTACTTCCTTCACGTTCCCGACTGTCTTCTTCGAGCCGGTCTCTCCAGTCACGACCGCAAAGACCGGCGTCTCCGACGTCACCAGCGCCAGCGGGCCGTGCTTCAACTCACCAGCAGCGAAACCCTCGGCGTGCTCGTAGGTAATCTCCTTCATCTTGAGCGCCCCCTCAAGCGCGACCGGATAGTCGTAGCCACGGCCGATGAAGAAGAACGCCTCGGAGTCGACGAACCGCTCGGCCACTGTCTCAGCGTTCGTCTCGTCGAGAACTTCCTGCACCTGACTCGGGAGGTCACGAAGCGCACTCGCGAAGTCGTGATGCGTGCCTCGGTCCTCGAGGACCGCCGCGACCAGATTGGCGGCGACGACCTGTGCGGAGAACGTCTTCGTCGCAGCAACCCCAATCTCCGGCCCCGAGCGGATGTAGAGGGCGTCCGCACATTCCCGCGAAGCTGTCGACCCGACGACGTTCGTCACGGCGAGCGTCTCGACGCCGCGGCGTTGCGCCTCCCGTAGCGCACTCAGCGTATCCGCAGTCTCCCCACTCTGGGTAATCCCGATGACGAGCGTATCCTCACTATAGGGTGGCGGCGCAGTAACGTACTCACTCGCAACGAAGGCCTGTGCAGGGACACCCTGTGAGCGGAACAGTTGGGCCGCGTAGAGCGCAGCGTGGTAGGAGGTTCCACAGGCCACCAACTGAATGAACTCGGCACCACGGACCGTCTGTTGGAGATCGTCGCCGAGGTCGATCGCCCCGGAGAGTTCGTCGACGCGCTCTTGGAGACACTGCCGGAGTGCCTGCGGCTGCTCGTGAATCTCCTTGAGCATGTAGTGGTCGTAGCCACCCTTCCCCGTGTCTTCGGGCTCCCAATCGACCGTCTCGACGTCCTTCTCGATTCGCTCACCAACCAGGTTCGTCACTGCCCACCCGTCAGGTGACAGCCGAGCTACTTCTCCGTCGTCGAGATAGACAACCCGATCAGTAAAATCGAGGAAGGCTGGGACGTCACTCCCGAGATACGTCGCCCCCTCGCCAACACCGAGAACGAGCGGCGAGTCGTTGCGCGCCGCGAAGATTGTCTCCGATTCCTCAATGACGGCGGCAATCGCGTAGCTCCCCTCAAGTCGACTCACCGCTTTCCGGAAGGCGGTCTCGAAGTCCATCCCCTCCGCGCGGAGATCTTCGATGAGGTGTGGCACAACCTCTGTATCAGTCTCACTTTCGAAGGTGTGACCCGCGCCTTCGAGTTCCTCACGAAGCACTTCGTAGTTCTCGATGATGCCGTTATGGACAACGGCCACCTCACCCGTACAATCCGTATGGGGATGGGCATTCGCGTCAGTCGGTGGGCCGTGCGTCGACCAGCGCGTATGTCCGATGCCTGCGTTCCCCTCGAGGGTCTTCCCTTGCAGGGCTTCCTTGAGGGCGTCGAGCTCGCCAGATCGCTTACAAACCGAGAGTGATGCATCGGAGACAGCCACTCCCGCTGAGTCGTAGCCACGATACTCAAGGTTAGAGAGCCCGCGAACGAGTACACCAAGCGTCTCACGACCACGGCCAACGCTACCGATGATACCGCACATTTAGCGCACCACCTCCGAGCCCTTCGCGACACGGCCGGACACGTGTGTGCCGACGCCGATCGACGCGTCTGTCCCGACGATAGCTCCTGGCTCGAAACTCGCTCCACCACCGACGTCAACACGGTCAGCAAGGACGGCGCCGACCTGCTGATCCTCGACGACCGTCCCTGCGACAGGAATATCCGCGTGCCCGCTCGGAGCAATCGTCCCTGCGCCGATGTCGACGGCACGCCCAGCGACGACGTCGAGGAGTAAGGCGTTCGGCCCCACACGGGTATCGACGTCGAGGACCGAGCGATAGACAGTCGCGTTCGCGGCGACCGTCGCATTCCGCCCAAGCGATGTATAGGGCCCGACGACCGCGTTCGGGCCGACGACCACGTCCGGTCCGATTGCGACAGGTGCACGGAGGACTGCACTCTCGTGAACGCGAGCGGAGTCCGCTACCCATACCCGGTCCTCGTCCGAGGCGCCGTCGATCCACTCTGCGCTCAGGAGTCGTTCGGCGACGGTGAGGAGGTCCCAAGCATACGTTGCGTCAACCCACAACCCGTTGGTCCGCACGCCCTGAAGGCCACCGTACGAGTCGTCCTCGACGACACGACGAAGCGTTTCGGGTAAGGAAAGTTCGCCTTCGGTCCGGGGCGTCTGCTCGATGGCGTCGAAGATGCGCTTATCGAACGCGTAGATACCCGCATTCAGCAGCCGGTGCCCTTCACCAGACGGGTTCTCAGTAAATTCCGTGATAATGTCTCCGTCGAGGGAAACTGAACCATAGTGAGAGATATCGTCGTGCTCAATGATGCCGATCGTCCCAAAGGAGTCATCGGGATCGTAGGAGGTGGCGACGTCGTCGACCATCTCGGGGGCGACGATCTGGTCGCCGTTCAACACGAGGAACGGACCGTCAAGACCATTGCGAGCCTGCAGGAGGGCATGACCACTCCCGAGTTGTTTCTCTTGGGTGACGTAGTTGATCGGGATTCCACGATACGCACTCCCGAAGTATTCGCGAATATGGTCTCGTTCATAGCCGATCACGACGTGGATTGTCTCGACGTTTGTCTCAACAAGTGCATCGAAGACATACGAGAGGATCGGGCGATTAGCAGCAGGAAGCATCGGCTTCGGCCGTGACTCAGTAAGCGGCGCGAGCCGTTCCCCCTCCCCAGCCGCAAGAACAACAGCCTCCATGATGAACGAACATTCTTCGTCACGATAGGTGACTGTTTCGTTACTCTCGATCACCGATACGGAAACAGAACGACCATACCCCTCCATCCACCCACTTGCAGTATGGACCGGTCGCTCCTCGTCGCTCTTGCTGTTGGGGTTCTCCAAGGAATCTTTGAGTGGCTCCCGATCTCCAGTGAGGGGAACATTACGATCGTACTCTCCGCACTCGGTCGCTCACCGGAGGAAGTCGTCGCGTTCGCACTCTTTCTCCACCTTGGGACCGCACTCTCTGCGACAGTGTACTACCGAGGAGATATCTGGGACGTTCTCACACTCCTTCCAGAATGGCGACCCAACCACGCTTTCGACGGCGAGCAGGCGACAGTAACCTTTCTCGCTATCGGGACACTCGTCTCTGGCGTCGTCGGCGTTACAGCCTACATCACGCTCGTCGACGCGTTCTCGGCACTTACTGGCGGCGTGTTCATCGCCCTGGTCGGTGTTCTTCTCGTTCTCACAGGGGTGTTTCAGTACCTCTCACGAGACCTCGTCGGCGGACGCACAACACCGGACGGCCTCGACGCAGTGCTCGTCGGGATCGCGCAGGGTGTCGCCATCCTTCCAGGTATCTCGCGTTCAGGCATGACGACAGGAACGCTCCTGCTTCGTGGCCATGAGGGGCCACAGGCGTTTCGCCTTTCGTTCCTCCTCGCGATTCCGGCCTCCGTTGGTGGTGGACTCCTGGCCTACGCCGACACGGGGCTCGACGTCACGTACCTCGCCGCAGCCATCGCGCTCGGTGCCGCTGCCGTCGTCGGCTACGCGACGATTGGGGCCTTGATGCGCGTCGTCGACGAACTCCCCTTCTGGAGTGTCTGTGTTGGACTCGGTGTCCTCGCAGTCCTCGGCGGCGTCCTAGTCATCTGAATACTCAGTATTCCGATCCCGAGTGACTGTCTCGTTCGGTTTCGTTCGTGTACCGACGCCGAGTTTCACCCCCGCATTCAGACTCGTGTCGATGCCCGTTTTCGTCCGGTCGCCGACCACAACGCCGAATTTACGGCGACCTGTATCCACACACTCACCTTTCACACGAACTCGAACATTTTGGTCGTCATGGCGCAGGTTTGCCACAGTCGTCCCTGCACCGAAGTTAACGTCGGCGCCGAGTACCGAATCGCCGACGTAGGTGAGGTGCCCACACGAAGTATTCTCCATCAGGGTCGAGTTCTTCACCTCGACGGCGTTCCCCACGCGGACGTCAGGGCCGATGACGGTCGCGCCACGGACGTACGCATTCGGGCCGACGTCGGCACCGGCCTGAATGACGACTGGTCCCTCAATGTATGCGCCGTCGCGTACACGGGCACCCTCTTCAACTACAACTGGGCCGTTGAGGGTTACGCACTCTTCGACCGTCCCACGGATGTCGTGGTCCAGGTCTGCGAGCAAGTGCTCGTTCGCCTCGAGAAGTTCCCACGGCCGGCCGACGTCGAGCCATGGTCCATCGTACTCGACAGCTGTGACATCATTGCCGGCGTCGATGTAGCGCTGGAGTGATTCAGTAATTTCGTACTCACCCCGCTCGCTCAGCTCGGTTTCCTCGATATACTCGAAGGCTTCAGGCTCGAAGGCATAGAGACCGAGATTGGCGAGATTCGTGGGGGGATTCTCGGGTTTCTCGACGACCTTCGTAACGGTCGAGTCGTCGAGCGCGACGACGCCATAGTTCTGTGGCTCATCAACGGGTTTGACCGCCATCGCACTCCCTTCGGTATGGGCGAGTTCCCTGACGAGGGCAGGAGAGATGATGACGTCGCCATTAAGGACCAAGAAGCGCTCGTCGACGTACTCGCGTGCTTGTTCGACGGCGTGGGCCGTCCCGAGTTGTTCGTCTTGAGTTACGTAGTCCACCGGGTGGTTAGCGTATTCGGTGCCAATACGTTCGCGGACTTGCTCGGCCTCATAGCCGACGACGAGAACATAGCGCTCAACCTCGTCGGCGCAGGCGTCGAGGACATGTTCAAGGAGCGTTTGGCCCGCAACTGGAAGAAGAGGTTTTGGGCGTGTCTCGGTGAGTGGGCGCATTCGGGTTCCTTGGCCGGCAGCGATAACAACCGCGATAGTCATGGCTAGTGGGTGGTACAGTGTCGACTTCGGTGTTTCCGTTTCATTGACCGCCTCCGCACGACTGACGTCGTGGGATCTCTCGTGTTCGGGGTTGAACAGTTCGACACCGACGGCGAGTTTCATCCAATCTCTCTTCCACCAAGCCATGGCTTCGAACCGACTAGTTCCGCTTCTGCTGCGTGACGTCTGGATCCATCCCCGCGGCGTCGAGTGCGTCGACCCACGACCCGAACACGCGGTAGAAGGGCCGCACCGAATACTCGCCGTGCTCGGTCATGTCTTTCTGTGACGGCGACCGACCGAGATCCATCGCAAGCTCCTGGAGCGCCTCGACTAAGTCCTCGCGCTCTGCGCGGCCGTCAAGCAACTCGGCGGTCCCGGCCTGCCCGGCCGCCTCGCGGGCCTCTAACCAACTCCCGAAGCGCCGCGCGTACGTGGTTGCGGCGAACTTGCCGCGCTCGTCCATGTCCTTAATCCGGGGTTCGTGCCCGAGTTCCTCTTCGAGGCGCTGGAGTTCGGCGAGGAGTTCCCCGTCGCTCACTTCTTGGTGGTTCGGCTCGAAGCCGGCCAACTCCAGGGCCTCGTTCCAACTCCCGAAGCGGTTGTAGTACGGCGTCGAGGAGTGCGGTCCGGACTCGTTCATCCCGGTCGAGTCGGTGCGCGACCCAACTCCGCCCCAAATTCCCGGAGATCGTCGAGGAGCTCGGTCTCCGAGAGAGACTGACTCATTCCTCAATATAGACAGCCCACCGACTAAAGCGGGCGGGCTTCGAGCAACCGTTCGACGAACGCGGTCGGGATCAACACCGACTGATCGCGCACCTCTACATCGTCACAGCCGATTGCCTCGAAGAAGTCGCCGAGTGCGCGGTGGTAACTTTCTGGCCGGTCGCGATGACTGACGACTCAGACGTTGGCCCACTCGGTCCCGCGGACCGCGACCATCTCGGGGGCGAACGTGAGCTGGTGGCGCCGCGACACGACGTCGAGGTAGTCGGGGAGGCCGGTTACGGGCCCGTCGCCGACGGGCACGCCGAACGCTGCCAGGACGCGCCCGAACAATTGACCGTCCTCGCCGGGTCGGTACTCGGTGGCGCCGTGACCACCCTCGCCGTCGCGATAATGATGCCACCCGAGGTCGAGATTCTCGAAGAGCGTCTCTAGATCGTTCGGTGAGTTGGGCGTGAACTGGACGCCAAACTGATTATTGAGCGAGCCACGAGAGATCGTCCGCGCCACCGCGCGATTGAACGCCCGGAAGATGTCACTTTCGCTGGTGAGTGGGACCCACTCGCGCTCTTCGGCACGCTGGAGGCCGCTCACACAGTCGGGTCGGCTGCCGTCCTCCAACTCCGGATGCGCCCGACCGGCGCTTTGAGGCGGTTCACGATCGCGTCGCGCCCGAGGTCGGTGCTCGCGTGCAGGTCGAGAAGCTCGTGGTACTGCTCGACGACAGCCCACGGGTCGGCGTAGGCACTGTAGGTCTCGACGAATACCTGAGGCGGGACGAGCGTCGCCGCTCCGTGGTCGTGATCGTGGTTATCCCTTGGCCGAATCTGCTCCACAATCCGGATACGCGTCGGTGATGGATAGCCCTTCGTCCCAGTATCGATTGTCGAGTGCGCCACACGCTTTAAGTAAACCGACGGTGAATGTCGAACCAACCCGGCGTCGCAAAAGGACGGACGGCCGAGGGTCGCCACCTCGCCAGGGGTACGTCCCTCACACGAAGCTATGGTTGACGGAACCATAAGCGTTCGTCCCAAGTCGACAGCCGTGGTCCAACAACCATGAAAATAGACATACCGGAACTCGACCTTTCGGACGACTCACGCGGTGTATCGCCAGTTATCGGTGTCATCTTGATGGTCGCCATTACGGTCATCCTCGCCGCAGTAATCGGGGCGTTTGTCCTCGACCTCGGTAGCAATCTCGGTAGCACCGGCCCGACAGCACAGCTAACCGTGAGCGACGCAAGCGCTGACTTCGCTACCGGGACTGCTGGTTCAGACTTCGCCTATATCGAACACAAGGGCGGTGATGCCATTGTCGCCAGCGAAGTTAAAGTCCTGATTAAGCAGGGCGGCGAAACACAAGTCACACTCAATCCTGCATCCGGTGGTGCTAGCTCGAACATGATCGTCGCTGGTTCCTCAAGTAGTACTTCCTCCGTCGGTGCGAGCTCCGAACTAACTGTCGGTAGTACCTGGTACATCTCTGCAGATGGGACCGGCACGTCTGCTGTCTCCGACGGCGAGTACACGATTCAGGTCGTCCACACACCGTCGCAGTCGATCCTGATCTCGTCGAAGGTCCAGATCAGCTAAAATAACCAGCTACTATATTCTTTGAGCACTCACAACTGAGTAGCAACATTCTTCCCCAGTCTACGGTAGAACACTAGGTTCGTAGAGGCGATCAGAGTTGCTATACTTTATTGACATTATCAGAGATGACATACAGCTCTTCGAGAGATGTAACCGGTTGATTCAAGGTGACCTTCCACTGTTCCTCCACCTGTCCGTTCTTTAATCTTGCACACTTGTCTCTCGTACTGGTTGAGGATTAATTATTTCCTTGGATCCATCTGAAATATATAGAAGGTGTTGTAGTCAGGAAGAGAGGACGTGTTCGCAGTAACCTTATAAGTAATCGCTGACTCGGAGTTGTACTAATTTGTCGCTACCAGTGAGCTGCTTCTCGATGAAACGTTTTGATGCCTCTCAGCGAGATCGATAACGCGTTGAGAAACTAGTGTTGCTTCAGGCGTGATCTGATAGCGTTAAGATGCTGAACGACTTCTCATGAGGAGAAAACTGTATTTCGTCGAACTGACCGATGAAGAGCGTGCAGAACTCGAAACGTTGGTTTCAGCTGGCAACCACAGTTCCCAAAAATCAGCCGAGCATGTATCTTATTGAAATCCGACGATGGCTGGAGCGATCCGAAAATTGCTGACACCCTGGACTGTAGCCGTGCCACCGCCCAGCGCACACGTGAACACTTTAGCCGACAGCGACTCAGAGCCATCGAACACAAGAAACCTAATCATATCTCCTCGGGCAAACTCGATGGCAACGCTGAAGCTCATTTGATTGCGTTGGCGTACAGCGAGCCACCTAAAGGGCGTGCTCGCTGGACACTTCACCTCCTCGCAGACTCCCTTGTCACTCCTGATGAGATCGACGTCAAGTCGGTCTCACACGAGACCGTACGACAGACCTTAAAAACGAACTATAGCCTCACCACTCCACTCAGTGGGTGATTCCTCTGGCCAAAACGCCAAGTTCGTCTGCCGGATGGAAGATATTCTCGCGCTCTACCACAAACCGTACGATCCTGCTCGGCCAGCATCTGCTTCGACGAAACCAACAAGCAACTCCTCAGCCATGTCCACGAACCACTCCCGGTTTCGCTAGGAGCGGTCACTCGGACCGACCACACGTATCGAAGAGGCGGAACGCACAACCTCTTCATGATGAGTGAACCACTGATTGGCTGGCGACACGTTGAGGTGACCAAGAAACGAATCAAGATCGAGTTTGTCGAGCAGATGCACCAACTCGTCGATGTGCATACGGGTGCGGAACGTATCCGGGTGTGCTCGACAACTTCAGCACCCACACCGAGTACGCTTCTACGAGTTTCTCTCGCCACAAGAGGCTCGTCGCCTGCTTGTAAAGCTAGATCTTCACTTCGCGCCACCGCACGGGAGTTGGCTCAATATGGCAGAAATCAAACTCAGCATCCCCATGCCTCAGTGTCTTGATCAGCGGGTCCCAACGCAGCGACACTCCGTTCGAAGGTCACTGCATGGGAACAGAGTCGGAACGGGGTAGACTCATCCATCGACTGGTAGTTCACAATCGACGACGTCCGTATCAAACTGCGCAGTCTCTACCCGGTCTCAACTGACGCTTGAAGCAACACCAGACGGCACCATGTCTAGTCAAATATTTCACTCTTTCACCCACTGAGTTCTAATACCTACCTATCAGTTACAGCCCCTCAGAGACAACTTATTTCTCAAAAAGGAACAAATCCTATTACGTGCAACTGGTGAGTCGTGGTGCAGTCATCGTTACTGTTTCAGTTATCGTCCTCGTAACCCTCGCAAGCGGCCCAGTCATAAGTAGCATTAACCTTACCACTAATCAATCGGATACAGCCTCATTCGACGATGGAAACATTACTGTAACAGACGTCACTATCCCGAACGACAGCTACACTTTTCACCAAGGAAATTACGGCTCAGCGGCCTACTACCTTGAGACGCCAGACACCACACTCACCCTTAAATCAGTCACTGGCTCACCACGACTTGTCTACAAACTCCGAATACCGGCGAAGAGCTATGTCGTCGCAAAGACGACCTTCATCCGGAACAATGCAACTGGTCAGTTCTCTCTCACCGGTCCAAGTGACACGTTTAAGCCTTCGACAATTAATCAATCAGAGTACCGTGGAAAAGTCACTATTCTCGTTCGCTCTGGAATGGAGTCACGTGTTCTCGCGACAAAGAACGTGACTATTGAGGTATCCCGATGACCGCTCTTCGCGAACGACTCTCCAATTTGGGTACCTCAATCACCCAAACAATCTTCGGCGATCGTATCGGCCTCGTAGTCTTCCTCGTTGGCCTTCTCTTCCTCACACTCACGTGGCGAGTTGGCTTTTTCATCAACGACAACTACACTATCGCCAACACCTATATCGCCCTCAGTAATGGCCACCTTGACGTCCGAATACTGCAATACGGACCATCCACTGGAAACACACCTGGCATGCACCTCGTCGGAAATGACCTCTATGGGCGAAATTATGGCCAACTTATCACCGCACTTCCTTTCCTGTGGGCCATTCAGGGGCTTGCTGCAATCACGGACATCCGGATTGCACTCACTGCATTATGGTGCCTTGGAGTACTCACTCTTTTCGTATTCATTGGTGACGAACTTGGCAGACCGACTGAGTTCCGTCTCCTAGGCTCATCCGTCGCACTCGGAGCCTTCCTCGGGAATACATGGGTCGCAAGCAATCTCGATCCACGCTGGTATCCAATGCTTGCCCTCCAAGCTGCAACGATGGCGGCGGCCGCACTCACGGGCGTCATCCTCTATCGACTCCTCACCGAGATACATGACCGACGGGTCGGCATCGGAGCGGGCATCGCGACAGCTATTGTTTCACCGGTCGCGTTCTGGGCAGCAATTCCGAAACGACACGCCCTTTCAGCACTCCTCGTCGTCATCACACTCTATGCCTTCTACCGAAGTCGCACACGAAGTGGCACGCCCGCAACTCGGTCGCACGCCGTCGCCTACGCTGCACCGGTCGCACTCGCCTGGACACATGCAGCAGAGGGGGCCATCCTGTTCGCCGCACTCCTCGCTGTCGACCTCACAACTGCACCGTTCGGGAAGTGGTCACGGCGTCGACTCGCGTCTGTGGGTAGCGTCTTCATTGTCGCACTCATACCGATGTTCCTCACGAATTACCTCATCGCAGGGAACCCATTGGAGCCACCGCGGATGCTCCCCGGCTACGACGGCACGCCAACCTTCGAGCAGCTCGTCGGCGAAGCAGAGGGTTCCACAGAGGGGGGGCAACACACCCAGAGTACGCAAGGAAATTCGGGAAGTCAAGCCAGTGAGGCAGACCTCCAAAGTATACCCACAACAATTCTTGCTCTCCTCATGACGGCTCTCAGCCGAGCGGACCTCGTACAGAATCAACTCGTCGAGGGGCTCACAGCCATCACTAACCCTGAACGGCTGTACCACGTCTTCATCCGGAGTGGCTGGCTCGGCCACACGTCCATTCGCAATAACTCCGAGGCGATCACCCTCACTGTGCTGGAGTCACTCCCGCTCGCCGGCACGCTCTTCGTCCTCCCGGTCGCTGCAGTCTCCCACTATCGAAGGAAACTGGAGTGGAGTAGACAGCTCTCACCGAAACGCGCAACCGATGTACTCGCCGCCGCGATTGCAGTCGCCTTCGCCCTCATCTACCTGCCTGTTCTCCCACTCTACGCACAGATCACTCCTCGCTATCTCCTCCCACTGTTCCCGCTCGCCCTCTACGGCGTTGCCCGCCTCCCAGCAGTACGCCGCGCCCTCCACGAACGCCTGCTTCTCTGGACCTATGCAGTGGGCGTCTTCATCGGTGGCCAACTCCTCATCGTGTGGGTCGCCCTCAATATCAACGGACTCGGGGAGGCAGTCCAGCTGCACGCAGTCCTCAATCTCGCACTCGCTGCACTCCTCGTCGCATGGATCGGCGCCGAACGAGTACTCAATCAAGAGTTCCCCCGAACTGGCGCCTGCATCATCGCCCTCTGTGCAGCTGCAGGGACCCTTTTCGTCCTCTTCGCACGTATCGAGTATTTCGCAGTCGGCGAGGGGCCAGTCCTTCCGCTCGTTCGAGAGCTGGCCCAGCGTCTCGACCTCATCAGCTGACTATTTTTGTTCTCACCCATACATTTATGTGAGACTGTGACTGAGAAGAGAGTGCACGGGCGAGTGAGAGGTTGTCAAACCATCACACTGTTCAGGGTGCCGTGCGACACACACCACCCTGCAACTGTCATCCACGCCCGTGCATTCCACGTTCCAATAGCTGTTGCTCAACTCTTGTAGCCGTGTGACAGTCGTCTCGAACAGCGACGCTGATTCGGTCGAGGCGATCAGCGAAACTCGCAACTTGAGTCGGTGCGGCAGTCATCTGTGACAGCGAAAGCAAGTGCTACCTGTTCTTGCAGATGAATCCGTTATCACCCGCTGCCGAATAGGGGGATAGTCTTCTTGGCGAGCAGCGGGCGACATCAATTCCATCACCGCGGACGCAATGCCATCTCGACTGTCACAGCTCGCCCCCAGTCGACACTCTACTGTACCCAACTATAGCATCATCGACGGCCATTAATTTTATCGTTAAGAGGTAAAAATAGAAGATTGTGAAGTCAGAAACCAACGGGTGGAGTGTCCGAACAGTGGGAATCGCTACACTACTGTGCCTTCTCTTGGCAAGTAGTACAGTCGGTGCTGCAGCGCTCAGTTCGCCGGCGCACGTGACGGTCTCGCCAGTCAGTGTTTCAGATAATAACCCAGTGACTGGGCAAGCAATCACGGTCACGCCGACTATCAGCCATTCGCGCACGGGTAGCGGGAGTTTCGAGATAACGGAAGTGACGCTCGTCGACGCAGATGGGACAGTGCACAGTATATCTGATGAGCTCGGTACGCTCGGTGCTGGTGATGCCGTTACTGTCCCACTCCAGGCAACCTTCGAAACAGCAGGAGCAAAACAGCTGACGATCAATGTCCGCGGGAAGCAGTACGACGCTTCCGGAGATCTGGTTAAGTCCGTCCATATTGAACATCCAGTGTATGTGACCGTCTCGAAGCCAGCACAGCCAGCGAAAACGAAGCCACAGGTGCAGATTCAGACTGAGCCGGCAGTTGTCGGCGCCGAAACCTCGGTTGCAGTCACCGTCTCAAACGGCGCAAGTCATCCAATAACGAATCTCTCGGTCCAGTTGCTGAGCCCACGCCCAGGAATCAACAACCAGACAACGATCCAGCCAGCGCTCGGGGCTCACAATGAGACAACATTCGACTTGACGATTCAACCGCAGGTATCGGGCAAGCAGTCGCTCAAGGCGATCGTTCAGTATGGACAGTCAAAGTCGGTTGTCGCCACAACTACGATTACACCCTCACCGCTCGTCGATAAGACGACGGTCTACGCAACTGTTGTTGAGCAAAACGGATCCGCTCTCCTCCAGTATCATGTGACGAACAATGGGAATGCACCGCTCACGGACGTCTTCGTGACAGGAGAGACTGGTGGCACGGACCTCCCAGCAGCTACAATCGAGTCTGTGAAGCCAGGGACATCTGAAACCGCAACTGTCCCACTCAACGGACATCCGTCCGGTAATGCAACCATCACTGCGACATACGAAATCGGGACCTCAACGGGTGAAACCGCTCAGACCGTACAGTTCGATGATACCACAATTGAAACTTCGAACTCGGGGATAGTTCCCGGTGGGCTACTGCCCTTCCTCATCGGAGGCGTGTTCGTAGTTGGTTCGTGCCTCGGATACTTCGGTCGAAGACTGGAGTAGCAATACAGTGAAGGTCCGAAGCACTTTCCCTCAAGAAGTGAACGGAATGCGTGAGTAAAGCGGCGTCAGTGATTCTTTGAAAGGGAGTGTTGGTTTCCTCGTCATACGAGAAATCCGCCCTTGCCGCCTAGTCTGATGGAGAGGTCGTCCCGAGAGGTGGCGTAGTCGCCTCGACACACCACGTGATTCCATCTGAACTGCCTCCCCATCGAGTGATCGCAAATTGGTCTGTGTTCGCCTCTAGCGAAGCCATCGCTGCGCCGACCCGCTTCACTGATACGTCGAGTTCATCGGCAATATGTCGGCTCTTGACGTAGGTTGACCCGTCCTCAAGGCACATTTTCAGGTAGTCCGTAATGTGCTTCTGTAGCATTTCAGGACTTCGAGCAGACATACTAGCTCTATTCATAGATTTGCGCATCAATTTTGTGGGACAGTGTGCACAGTGACTGTGAGGAAACGCTCCCAGCCGCAACGAGCAACTAGCGGAGTAGGGACTATTCTGTACCAGTCGTTGGTCGTACAGCACATTTATTCACGATGGGAGCTGTACCTAGCCACGGAACACCTTCAGTACATGTTCCACACTGAATGAAGAAATATCATTGCTAACAACTAGTGCTGATATTCAAAGGGGCGGGGCGCCGCATGTGCTTGCGCCCCGGAATGGTGGGTAGGGATGCCAGCGTTCGGTTAACCGGTGGGGCTCACCGGCCAATAATACATACAACTCCATCGATTAAAAATCTTTTTATCAGAGTATAGTGGCTCGAATACTTTGAGTGCCACATTCAGAGTTCGACGTCGAGACCAAACAGAAAGCACTTCATGCTCTCACTCGAGCATCCAAACACGGAGCTTGCTTAACAGTCATTGGTCGTACAGCACATTTATTCACGATGGGAGCTGTAACTAGCCACGGAACACCTGCAGTACATGTTCCACACTGAATAAAGAAATCGTATTACCAACAACTGTTAAACCACTCCAAGCAAGATTCCGTGCCACTATCCGCATGAGCACCGGTGTGGCTTGTGTCCATGGGGCAACTCGTCCCAGGACACGTCGTTGTGAGGAAGAAAGCACTTACTGACTATTCTCCAAGGAGACGACATGAGATCTACCCGTCGGGCAGTCCTCGCCACGATACCATTGTCGCTCGCCGCCAGCGGATGTATACAACAGTCACAGTCACAACCGAAGGTTGTCTCCAGCCGAATCTCAGCGGTCCACGACGAGACCTTCATCTACACCGTGACCGTTGAGAACCCAAATCCCTCGAAAATATCGACCAATCTCTATGTGATTTGCCAGATTGGCAGTGAATATCAGCGTGTCAGATCGACACCCGTTGAGCTCGGTGCGACCACGACTAAAGCGTACGATCTCCAGTTTGATCTTCCACCCTCAAATGTAGATGGGAGTAAGCGTACATTTCGACACGATTTCAGAGATGACTAGCGCCGCTTCAGCGGCTTCGAGTCGGCGCCTACGACTTCAATAGAGCTGGGCTTTCTGTTTCTGTGTCGGGACTTGCCCCCCACGTGGGCGTACGATCCCAGACTCCGCAGGCGATTTCTCTTCGCGGTTCGGAGTGTCCCACACCTACCAACTGGACACCCGGCCACAACCGACCGTACGCACTTTCTCTCGTACTTGGACACTGCCGGAGATGTGGTGAGCATCGGACTCCCGCTTTCGACCGCGCGAGTATGAATACCGATGAACGGGCAAGTACCGTGTCCGGGCTCTGTCTCTCCTCTCTGCTCGCGCCTTCGGCGCTCACTGAGGAAGTGCGCTTAGCGCCCTCCCCCCAGAAGCTAACCGAGGTCAGTCAAGTCGACTTTTTTGTTTACACAAGGGATATATTGGATCATTGGTCTTTAGTTAGGCCTCACACCTCGGTTGCGTAGCGGTAGCAAGCGTTTCTTGGAGAATTGGTCGCTGCTTGTGGATCTTCTGCGCGTCTTCGATCAGCCGCTCCAGCAACGGCGGTGGCGAGTAGCCGAGGTACTCACCGAGTTCGTGGAGGATGAGCTGGGCGTGCGACCGGAAGGTCGCCGCCCAGCGTTCCGGCGGAAACACGATCTCCTCGTCAGCCTGTTCGGTGACCAGATCCAACAGATCACGGCTCACTAACAGCGATAACAACGCCGCATACAGCAGAATTTCCACGATATACGCCTTGCTCGTGTCGAACTCATCCAGGTTGTACTGCGTCTTCAACTCACGAAACAGCAGTTCTACCTCCCACCGACAGCGATAGATCGTTGCGAGATCCGCTGGCAGGAACTCCTCTCTCGGCAGGTTCGTGATATACAGATGGTAGTCGTCGGCGTCCTCGTCGCGGACGCCGACGACGCGGAACCGCTTGCTATCCCATGACTGCGTGCCGGCGTACTCGCGTCGCTGAAACGTCGCTTCCACTTCGACATCGATGTACTTCCGGTGGAGGTCGTCCACGACATCCTGGATCTGTTCGCCCTCCAAGGGAATGGCGTCGCCACGCCATTCCCGTAATTCCGCCGTTATCTCCGGATTTGCGTCCGGTTTCAGCCGACTCACGAAGTACCCGTCGTTTTCGTCAATCAGTGCAAAGCGGCGGTACTTGAAGTACGCTTGATCGAACAACACCAACCGGTCTTCGAGCCACGGTCCCGTGGAAAACTCGGTGCTGTCGTGTGCTTTCTCGTCAGTGACGCTGAACCGGCCGATCGTCTGCTCGGTGACGTTGTGGAGCAGGTGGAGCCGCGCTCCACCCTGCTCCCCTCGCCGTGGTTCGAAGTCCTCTGAAAGAAACCGATGCAACCGCAACACCGTGCCGTCGGCGATCATCACGTCACGGAACCGGTCAACATCGACGTCAACAGCATCAGGAACAGCGACCTCGTCGATACCGTGCTCGACGAGGTCGCAGAGATACTCCGCAAACGTCGGCGTCAACCGCTGATGGAATCCGCCGGGTGAGAGTGTCTCATCGGCAGTAGCGTTGTAGCTGCGCCGGAACCCAGCGAGTGTTCGGCTCTCGCCTGCGGCGAAGCCGAACACGAACGACCACACGAGGGCGGGCACCTGTGTCTTCCTGTCGCGTTCGACCACGCCGAGTTCCTCGGCGTGCTCTTCGAGGAACTCGGAAGGAAACAGTGTAGTGAGCCGACGCATAATCCGAGGTGAGGGGGTTTCGTTGTGCACACTCGACACCTCCTCATTCCTTCCGAAAAGTAGCCTCGATAAGCCGCCGCTGTCACGCGGTTCGTCTCCTAACTAAAGACGGATGTATATTGGATTCTGTTGATGCACGTATCATGTCGCTACCGCCACATGCCTCACTGAGGGTTCTCGTCGGGCTATTCGCTGTTGCTGTCCTCCTCGCAGCAAGGCATACTCTCAGACGTTTCTGGAGCGGAATGCCTGCACTGCCAACGTTAGCAAAACGGATACTGCAGCAATTCGTGACAGACCTCCAAACTCGGTCTGTCGTGCAATGGTGGTTCGGCGTACTGAGCGTGGGTCTGGTTATGGTGAGTCTCCACTACATTTGGTTAGCACACTCACTGTACGCGACGATTCCATGGCTGGATATCCCTGCCCATGCAGTGAGTAGTGCGGGCGTCGTCGGCATTCTGATTCTCGGACTCCGAGAGACATTTCCGGACTACATCTCCAACTGGTGGGTTATCACCATGGTCCTCGCGATCGGTGCCGGATTCGAGATTTATGAATTCCTCGTCAAAACGTTCTGGTACCACTGGACGCTTACAACTTATCTCGAGGATACCGTTCTCGATCTCCTGATCGAGATGCTCAGTGCCGGCATCATCGTTCACCTCAGCTCCTCACTTAAGCGACAGCGTAGATATACACCACCCTCGATGTATCCGCGAAATCGTTGACATCGCTGACCGCTAGTCGACAGCCGAGTTCCAACTTTAACTTGACTAGAGTTGGGCTGTCCCGGAACCTTCTCGACTCGCAGTAATGCGGACGTAGAATGCGATTGTGAAAGTCACTCCAATAGCACCAATGATGATCGTGATGAGGATGGACAACAGGACAAATCCAAGTCGCACACCTAACGGGGCAGTGCTCATCTGATTGAATGCAGCACCAGTGAAGAAGAGGTAGCCGATCGGAATCGAGGAGATGAGCGCACCAAGAACGAATGCGAGAACGTCGAATCCGATGACGGTAACGAGATTTTGACGGACAACGGAATAGCTTCGTTTTAGAGAGTCAATAACCCCTTCGTCGTCGACCACAATAGCTTGGGCGTAGAACTGAAAGAGAAATCCGACGACGAGGATGACGAGCGCAAACAGTAGTCCAACGATTCCGATAACAGCGAGGACAGCGAGAGAGACCCCACCAAATCCGGCGCCCCCACCGATGACACCACCGAGAACCAGTGCGAAGACGAGAAAGGCAACTCCGAAGCCGACGATGAAGTACACGACGAAGAAGAGTAGCGACACTGCAAGGAGTCGAAGATAGTACTGCTTTCCGCCGCTCCAGAATCGAGAAAGGGATGTCGAACCGGTTAGCCCATCGAGTGCCATCGATAGGAGACCACCCATGAAGAATGGAAAGACGAACACTAAGAGCAGGTTGTACGCCGACGAAACGAGTTGAAGTGCGGGACTGCCGGATATTTGTAGCAACCAGGCCGGTACTTGCACAAGTCCGTACAAAGTCGCTGCGACAAACAGTATCGGGTTGCGCTTGAGGGTATCGACGGCGTCTTGGAGAGCTGAAACGACGGCCATACTTGATGAATATTCTCTACCAACTACCTTTTTGTGGATTTCCGGTTTCAAAACGTTACTTGAGTTTCTGGATTTTCTGACATCTCTATACGGTTCGAGCTGCGGTGATGGGGCTGGCGAGCAGATATGAGTGGGCTCGTGAGCGGGTGACTCCCGAGGACTCAAAATCGGGGCCACTTGACTCTCACACCGAGTTCGCTATTCAGCACAGCAGAATATCCGGGTTCGCTATCGGCGGTGGATTGTGGAGGGTTGTCGGATTCATCCCGCGCCTAAAGGCGCGGGTATTCTCCTTGCATTTTATAAATGATTTGTTGAACTACTGCACCGTTGCACCGCACGCAGGACACCGAGTGTCCTCCTTACTCTTTTCAAGATCTTGTTCATCACCAGCCCATCCACACGCCGGACATAGCACCACATCAGATGACATAGATTGAATGGGTGGCCAAGAAAACTTAGTGCTAGGGTCCAGCTCTCGCCCCTATCAGTTGTTGGTAATACGATTTCTTTATTCAGTGTGGAACATGTACTGAAGGTGTTCCGTGGCTAGGTACAGCTCCCATCGTGAATAAATGTGCTGTACGACCAACGACTGGTATTCACAAACCGGGCCGCAACCAGCTATGGAACGCCTACAGTCGGTAGTTCCCATCGAGTCAGCGGATAGTTACAACTGACGAGGTTACGTTCGCAGAAATCGTCTGGATGGGTGTTGTGGAATTTCTCTACCACCCAGACACTGTTCTTACGGCCTCTGACCTTGAAACCTTAGCGCTTAATCTACTCGCAGCGATTCCAATCCCCGGAGTCGAAGGCTGCGGCTTCGACTCCGGGATCATCCGTCAAACGCTGCTGCAAGCTGCTGTCGATCAGAAGTCCATCAAAGCCGTCACAGATACCACTCGTGGAAGCTACTCCGACGATTACACCCTCAAACAACTGCACACCGTTCCAGCAGACGACCTCGAAGCCGCCGTCAACGACATCTTCGCTCAACAGGCGGCGATGATCCTCGGCCCCGGTCCGAGGATCATCTGCCTCGACTTCGTCGATATCCACTACCACGGTTGCCCACACGCTGACGCTAGCGAACTCTGTCACACGAAACCCCGCGATGGCACCAGCAAGTGCCATCGCTACCTCGCTGGATTCGTCCTCTGCCGGGCGAAACCACTCGTCGTTGCCGTCACGCCCGTTCGTGGTGATGAGTCGAAAAGCGACGCGGTCGAGCGACTGCTCGACCACGTCGCGGCCCTCCCGTTCACCGTGGCTGGACTTCTCGCCGACCGCGGCTTCTACAACGGTGCATCAATCGAGCGACTGGATGCCGTGGCACCAGTCGCTCTTCCGATCGTCCGCCGTGGGAAGCAGGTGGCCGAGAAACTGGACACGACGGTCTCCTACTGGACGGAGTACGTGATGTACGAGGGAAGCGAGCGGGAACTGCGCTTCCCGCTCGCAGTGTGTGTCTCCTACCAACAAGGCAACCGAGGCAAACACGGGTTGCTCGTGCGGGCCTACGTGGCGTGCGATCTGACCGATCGCACGCCGAAGGAAGTTGAAGCTCTCTACCAGAAACGCTCAGCCATCGAGACAGCCTTCCGGACGATGCGTGAAGCGCGTGCGCGGACAAGTACAACCGATCCAGCCGTTCGGTTGTTGTTCATCCTTGTGAGCTTCCTGCTGCGGAACCTCTGGGTGATTGTCCGATGGGGCGTGCTCGCCACGCCGCGACGCGGCGGGCGAGCACTACCCGTCTGGTTCCGCTTCGAGGTGTTCCGGGAGTGGGTTGATCACGCTCTTGACGACACCTTGAGCCGGAAGTGGGAAGCACCAACCAACGGTGTCGGAATCCCGCCGACCTACAGCGAGCTGGACGCGGGCTGAAGCTGCCCGCGTCCAGCGGCAGCCCTGTACATGAGCGACAGCTTCGCCTCTTGTCTGGGTTGACGGCGCTCTCACTGGCGTGAGAGCGCCGTCTTTGTTCGACTCATTGAATCGGTCGCTCTGATCCCGTTCAGTTCCTTCCAGAAACCGAGTCAGCAATCAGGAACGATGGGAACTACCGACAGTCCCAGATCCACACTAGATAAAGAAATAGTATCACAACAACTAACAACTGATATGCGCCCTCCTCTCGAGTACGTCCGAGAATGCAGTTGTGACAGCTGGGAGGACGTCTGGGAAGCGATTCAGCTGGTTCTGTATGCCGCCTATTTCCCACTCCTCTTGGTCGGACTGTTCGTTTTGCCGTGGCTTCTAACAGCCTACACTGGCCTCTCGTTGGCCGTCGCGATCCAATTATCAGTGTTCGTCGTTACGGCCGGCTATGTGCTCGGATTCCTTGTTGTTTTTCGCTGATTTCTCTCGCTCGCCAGAATAGGTTGGGTAGTGGTCCAATTGCGTTACTTGATCGCCCAGAGGATCTTCGCGAGCCCTACAGATCGGCTTCAGAGTGATCTCCGGACTCAGTGAGTTCGTCGACTCGTAGTCACGTGATCGCGACGCGATGGCGGTGCACAGCGCGCATAGTCACGAGAGCAACGCTCTCGACACAGAAAGTGTCGGTATGGGTTACGTCAAAAGAAAAAACCGCGACTGCGGTCGTGATGACCGGTTACGCCGGTCAGGCGTGATTAGTGTGCCTTAGTTCTCGCGGCGGAGCACGAGAAGCGCAGCACCGACGAGTGCGACGAGGGAGACCATGACGCCGAAGCCGGGCGTGCCACCGTTCGTCGTCGTGGTGGTCGGCGCGGCCGTCGTCGTGGTCGTGGTCGTCGTGCCCGTCGTGGTCGTCGTGGTGGTCGTCGTGTCAGACGGCGTGGTCGTGGTCGTCGTGTCCGTCTCCTCGACAACCTCGATCATCGTCGACGCGGACGAGTCCTCGGCCTCAGCGTTGACGCGGTAGGTCGTTCCGACCTCCGCATCAGCGAGCGAGACCGTCGTGTTCCACGTGCCGCTCATGGTGACGTCTGCCTGACCGCTGGCGACGATGTCACCAGTGTCAGGGTTCGTGATCTCCACGAAGACCGTCGTGTCCGGACCCAGGTTCGTCGTCCCGGAGACCGTCACCTCACCCTGCGGGACCGTACCCGTCGGGCTCGTGATTTCCAGCGACGGACTCTCGACCGTCAGGTTCGCACGTGCGATTGCGTCGTCAACACCAGCGCCCGTGTGCTCGTCGAGGATGACCTCGACAGCCTGCTTCTGCGTTGCGGAGTTGCTGATGTTGTTGATGAGGGACTGCGGATCTGCGGACAGGTCACCGTCGCGGCCGGAGCCAACGACGATGAGGTTCCACTGACCCTGCTGACGGAAGTTCGAGAGGTCCTTCTCGTAGGTCTGCTCGTCGTCGTCAACAGAGATCGACTCTGCCTGAATGTTGCCAGAGGTCGCTCCACGCGGACCAACGCGGTACACGTAGACGTCTTCCTGGCCGACTGCAGCACCGAACAGCGTAACCTCGTTGCCGCTCACGTCAGCGATCGTCGACCGCGAGAGCTGTGCGGAGAGGTTCCCTTCGACCGTCCGGATCGAGGTCGAAGTCGTCGTTTCGAAGTTCTGCCACTGGTCCTCGCTGTACGTACTGTCGTACGTTGCGGAGGCATCAGTCGTGGCGTAGAGACCGATCCGGTAGGAACCGGGGATTGCGAGCTCATCGCTCGCAGTCAGTTCGACCTCGTACGTACCGGAGCTGAGGTCATCGTCCGGGTTCGTCTCACCGGGGATCTTGTGCCAGGTCTCACCGACCTTGACGTAGGCACCAACCTGTTCTGCTTCCTGGGCAGTGCCGTTAATCGTGAAGTCGGTGCTCACCGGGACAACGCTCGGCGCGTCGCCGACCGTCATTTCCATCTCGGTGACTTCGAGATCGACTTCTTCATCAGCTTCACCGTAGCGCGTGTCGGAGACCTCGACGGTGATCGTCGAGTCCTCTTCAACGTACTGCGTGTCGATGCGGACCTGACCGGTCGCATCTTCGCCGAGTTCGATCTCGGCGACAACGGTGTTGTTTGCGGAGTCGTACGTGCGGTCAACAACATCACCAGTGTCGTCGAAGACCTGCGTGATGTTGCTGGCGTCGAGGCGGTCGAGCAGGTTGCTACTGTCGACGCGGACGAAGACGTTCTCGCCAGGCGAACCGGTGACCGTTCCGACAACCTTCTCGCCCTGGACGACGGACGTCTTGTCGAGCGAGATGCTGGGGTCAGCATCGCCAATCGTGAAGCTCACGGTATGGGATGCACTGTCGAGTTCGTCACCAGTAAGCGTGACATTGTACTGCTCTTGGTCGAGCGTGCCAAGGTTAGTCAGCTGGAACGTCGTGTCTGCCGTTCCAGTGTAGTAGTAGTCACCGCTAGCCTTCTCGATGTACTGGGAGCTCGTGTCGACGAGGTCGCCAGTGATTTCGACACCGCTCGAGTCCTTGATCGTGATTTCGAGGCGGTCAGCACTCCCGAAGTTGTAGTCCGGGTTGACCGTGAGCGACGACTGTTCAGTCGTCACCTGACCGTTCGTGACTTCAGTGTCCTCAGCGGAGCTAAGGTACAGGCTGACGTCGCTGAACGTCGGCTCGACAACACTATAGTCGACACCATCGTTGGTGTCAGTCGAGACCTGGTAGCCACCAGTCACGAAGTTGTTGGCCGACGTGAAGTCAGTCTTACTCGGATTCTCAACAACGATAGTCCGAGCATCGTCACCGGTCTTCTCGAACGTGACACTGCCGGTTTTCCCGACGTCGGGGACGATGTTCACGTCTTCCTCACCCATGAACACGGTCACAGGATTGTTGTAGACCGTGTTGTAGTCACGCGTAGAGGACGAGGACGATAGGTCGGAGACCGTAAGGTCCGGGCTGAGGGTAACGTACCCGCCCGTGGACTCGTCGCTACCGACAACTTTAGCGAGAGTCTGACCAGTGTACGTCTGATCGCCCGTGACCGATGGTGCACGGAAGGAAACGACGAACTGAACCGAAACAGTGTCGTCCTGAAGACCACTGTCGGTCCCCGTCTTGATCATGACCTTGTTAGTGGACGAGTCAACAACGGACATCCCAGAGACCTCATAGGTCTGAGACGCGTTTGCGATCGTCCCGCCCGAGATAGCAATGTTCTCGAGGCTGTCGGGCAGATCAAGATAGAACTCGTCAGTGTTACCGTCAGCAGTGTTCACATCCTGAGCGGTATACGTTACTTTGTACGAGCTATACGATTCTCCCTCATTAATGGGATCAGTCTCGTAGAGACTGACACCAGAGAGGGTCCCTTGGGTGCCGCCACCAGGAACGTCGGCGGCCTGATTTGCCGCAGCTGCTCCCCCGGCGAACGCGATGGACCCTCCGAAGACGGAGATGACCATCAGCGCGGCGAGGAATAGGCCGCGGATCTTATTGTTTGTGTCTGTCATGGTTAGTTCGATGCTCGCTGATTTGCCGGGTCCTCGACCCAGACGGGGTCGGGTACTACGGCGCCCTCAGCTAGCCGAGGGGCGGGTAGGGGTATCCGAACAAAGACCTGTGTGTGGTATATGTCTTGTGGTGAATGCCTTCGATATCGGCCGCGAGAAGGCCTGCGTCATTCATTCACACACCTTTCGATAATTACTCTCCACGAACCAATACTCGACGACCGAATCACGGCGAACAAGCGGAAAAACCACCAAAACGATAGTCCTCACTCCATCGGGTTGACGAGACTGTCCCAGACGACGAACGCCGATGGCGTCACGATCACTGACGTGATGTAGGAGTAGAAGATCGAGAGTGCAGTGATGACGCCGAACTGCCCAAGGATGGGCGTAATTGCGAGCGCGAGCACGCCGATACCGGAGACAGTCGTCAGCATACTGCCCGTGAGTGCCCCACCTGTTCCGGCGACCGTCGAGCCCATCGCTTCGTAGAGGTTGTCCCCCGTATACTCGTCGACGAAGCGGTGAACGAAGTGCGAGGAATAGTCAACACCCATCCCGATCGTGATCGAGAGAATTGTGGCCGTCATCGCATTCAGCGGAATCGCCAAGAAACGCATCGTACCCGCGATAAAGGCGAGGGATAGCACGATCGGAACGAGATTGACGAGTCCGACTGTTGCGTACCCCTCGAATAGCCGGAAGATCGCGAGGAGGAAGACCGCGGCGGCGATCAGCGCGAGTGCAAGGCTTTGCAGGGCAGACTCAAGGATGGAGTCAGTGATCTGCTGGAAGATAATCGACTGGCCAGTCGCGGTCGCATCGTAGCGATAGTCATTGGCAATAGCCTGTGCGTCAGTCGTGACCTCGGCTTGGGACGCACCGGACTCGATCGTGTAGACCACGCGCGTGCTTCGATAGGATGGAGTCAGGTAATTGTCGGCCCGATCACTGTATGGGGAGTCGAACAGGCGGTTATAGATCGTTTTGAGATTGTCGTCGGGGATGCCGTCATCATCGACGTCGTTTCGCGCAACGAGCGCTGCGAACTCAGCATTCGCCTTGGCATAACTATCGATGACATCGATAATGCTTGACGAGCGGGCAACCCGATCCTCGGCCGCGAAGGTGCTCGGCGGGTCGCGATTTGCACGCTGAATCTGTTCAAGCGCATAGTCGCGCGTCATCTGCCCCTCCACGTAGACGATGACCTGACCACCCCCAGTTGTCGCGAAGTGTTCGTC
The DNA here is from genome assembly GCF_029814175.1 of Halospeciosus flavus. GTDB lineage: Archaea > Halobacteriota > Halobacteria > Halobacteriales > Halobacteriaceae > Halospeciosus > Halospeciosus flavus. The sequence continues at coordinate 2,180,567 of NZ_CP122312.1, forward strand.
AAGATAGTCGATCGTCGCCGTCGCGGAGTAGTCACTCGGCTTGAACGGCTCGGGAAGGCTCTCGAGATAGTCCGGGACGTCAGCTGGTGGGAGGAAGTCTTCCTGACTGAATGATGTATCAACACCAGTCCCGTACGCGCCCGCGACGGCGGCCGAGAGAATCGCGAGTATCAAGAATGCTCGCGGCGCTCGCTTCGCGATAAACACTCCAAGTCTGAGAGCACGCCCGAGCATGGACTCCTCAGAGCCGAGGGGACGCCGCCCGAATGCCGGGACGTTGTGGCGCTCACGCCATCTGTCAAGCAGGACCTTCCCGGCTGGGAGGAAGACCCCGAAGATAACCATGGTAAACGTAATTCCGATTGCGGCGACCAGGCCGAAACTTCGGATTGGAGGGAGTGAGCTCGTCAGATTCGCGGCGAATCCGAGGACGGTCGTCCCGGTAACAATGAAGAAGGCCGGAAGGAGTTGGTCCGTCGTCACCAACATGGCTTCATCAGTTCCAGCACCGTCAGCCCGTTCCTCACGATAGCGGTTGACCGCGTGGATACCGAAGTCGATACCGACGGCTAGGAGAAGTGGTGGCACGGCGACGAGCATCTGGGAAAACGGAATTCCCAGTAAGCCCATAAAGCCGAACGTCCAGATGACGGTCATCACCAGGGAAACGACGCCAAGGAACAGGTCAAAGGGATCCCGATAGGAGAAGATCAGGAAGAACAGAATCAGGAGGGCTGCAGCGGGCACGACGATAATCAGGGAGTCAACGATCACGTTTGCGAACTCCGCGGAGATCATCCCCGATCCGAAGACCGTAATATCACTGTTGACACTATTGACGACGTGCTGGACGTTCTGCTGAATCGCAGTGAGTGGACTCGTTCCGCTGGCACCAATCGCAGAGCCACCTTCGCCAGGGATGCGGTGCGTAACAACACCGATACTCCCAGAGGCGGTCGCGGACTCCCGGTTAAAGTCCTCACTCAGCGATTGGGCGATTCCCTTCTGTCGGGCCGCCTCTTCGACAGCGGCATCAATCTCTTGGGGTGTCGCCGCCTGGAGCGCATCAATCTTCTCGGCAGTTGTGTCGGCCTGTGGGTTGAGCGTTGTCGCGATTGTGTCGGCCACACTCGACGTTGCAGAAACACGAAGGCCCGGGCGCTCCGAAATACGCTTCTGGACGACTAACATGCGGAGCAGCGAGGACTTGGAGAGGACGTTCTGGTTCCGCTGGATGAGCTGCGTTGAGCCGGTCCCAGCGGCGAATGGATCTTCGAACTCGCGCTGGACGTCCTCGTAGGCCTGCATCGCGGGGCTTCCTTCGGTGAACTGGGACGTCCCGGATTCCGTCCCGATATTGCCGAGGCCCGCAGCGAACACCGCTGTCAGTAGTAGACAGGCGATGATGACTGTCTTGGGCTCCTCGACGACGAGTATATCGATCCGGTCGATGACGTCTTGATAGTCCATCAATTAGTTCTGGAGGTACCAGTAGATCCCGCCCGCGAGGACGACCAGCAGGATGACGACCCCGCCGATGAGGATCGGTGATGGGCCGCCACCCGCAGGCTCGGACACGTTCGCGGCGACAGTATACGTCTCGGAGAGCTGCTGGTCACCATCCGGGGTTTCGTACTGGAAGTCCATCGTGACCGGGTATGGTTTCGCGAGTGCGCTGCCAGCCACACTCAGCTCGAAGCGCATGTTGACGGTTTCGCCCGGAGCGATCGTGGGAGCGAACGCCGTATCGTCGCTCGTCGAGAGCGGATTGTCGACGAATATCTTTGCGTTCACGTTCGACAACGGCTCATTGCCGTTGTTCGTGACCGCAACGGTGACGGCTCCTGCGGAGCCCGCAGTGAGTGAGACGTCGACTGGCTTCACAGTGAACTGCTTGCGCTCCGCGGCGACGGCTACCGTCGCAGGGATCGAATCACTCTGCTGTGTCTCACCGGCCTTGTTCTGATACTCAACGGTAAATCGGAATTGGTGGGGGCCTGCCTCACCCGAATCGCTGACCTCTACGGGGAAGGAAATCTGCGTTGATTCGCCAGCCGACAGCTGTTCCAGGGCGAATTCTGTGCGCTGGGGATGAACCGCATCCGCACTCGTCGACAGCTTGGCAACAGCATTCGAGACAGTGCCTGGACCCTGATTCGTGAGCGTCGCTGTGACAGTCCCTTCTTCACCAACGCGGAGATTCGATGAGATATTTGAGAGCGTGAATGTCCGTTCTGGCTCAACAGTCACGCCCGTGGTGAGAAGATTCGACTCCGCGGCAATTCCTTTCGGCGTCGTGTAGTTCACCTGCATCTCGATCGGATAGGAGCCAGCCGTCGAACCATCTGTAGATCCGACCTTGATGGACCCGTTGTAGGTTTCACCCGGCTTGAGTTCGGGAATGAAGACCCGCGCCTGCTGCTGGGCCTTTGTTTGGCTGCCGAAGTAAATCGAGCGGTCCGAACTTGAGAATTCGACCGAGGCACGGTGTGCAACCTGTTCACCAGTGTTCTTGATCGTGAATTCGTACTGGCCCGTATCACCGACGAGCAAGTTGCTTGTCTGAGACGAGATAATGGAGAACTGCGGGCGTGCCTCAACGACGATCTCGACATATCGAGTTGTCGTGCGTGAAGAGTCGACGAATTCGATATTCGAGTATCCTCCCTGGGAGGACTGGTAGTTCACCATCGACGTATAGTCGTATTCGACACGGACAGGGACCTTGTACCGGCCCGGCTTGAGTTGCTCACCGACTTCGACAGTGAGTGCAGCCGTCTGTACACTCCCACTCGCAATCGAGCCAAGAGTAATCGTTCCGGATTTGACGTTGACTGGTGCGTTGAGTTGCTCATCCAACACGGTTAGTTGGACATTGCGTGCCTCAGTCACCTGCTCGGTGAATTGGCTCGGCCCAGATTTCCAGATATTGCCACTGTTCACGACTGTAACCCGGACCCGAGCTTCTTCACCAGCCTGGACATAATTGTCCCCCGACGAGAGGGTGATGCTCGGCGATCCGATAACCTGTTCCGTCCCGTCAGCGACGGCCGGAACGACGGGGATTACGAGGAGTGCCACCAGAAGGATGGCACCAATTGACTTTTTCTTAGTCATAGGAGGAATCGTATTGTCTCATACACTTCACCACTCGGGGATCCGCTCCAACCCAAATGTTGAATGTGCATTCAGTCACCTCGCAGTTCGGAAGTAGTACGTAAGTTCCTTTCGAATACCAGTGTTCCAACCCAGATCGCAAGGCGGACTTCCAACTACTTGCAGAGATTCGATAAGAGCTTGTGCTTTAGCGCAAGGAGGAATCCGGCAGCAGACGAAACAAACGACGATAGGCCTGTCTCTGCGATACCCACCGTTGGTTCTAGTCAATACCACAGAGCATACAGGGATCCAGGGCTTCCTCAGGGGACTCCGCAAACCGGCGCCGTATTTTATCAGTTGTTGGTAATACGATTTCTTTATTCAGTGTGGAACATGTACTGAAAGTGTTCCGTGGCTAGTTACAGCTCCCATCGTGAATAAATGTGCTGTACGACCAACGACTGTTATACATAGGGAACCGTAGTATACACCATGGAATCAGTTCGAAAGGGGCTGAGAAAGGATCAGCTGTACAAGGACACATACGGGCGCCTCAAATGCTCTGAGTGTGAGAAATCACTCCAAACGAAAGATAACCCATCTGAAGTCGGGACAACTCGAATCTGTCCCGATTGTGGAGAAGCGTGGACTGAACTCCGCTAGAGAACAACCACTCGTCTCGCACCTCCTATCAGTTGTTGGTAATACGATTTCTTTATTCAGTGTAGAACATGTACTGAAGGTGTTCCGTGGCTAGTTACAGCTCCCATCGTGAATAAATGTGCTGTACGACCAACGACTGCTATTCACAACTTGATGACGGCCGGTCGGTCAGAAATTGGCTTTCACCAGGTTAGCTACGTATTCAGATTTCTTCCCACCGGGCAATCTGGTTGGAGACCGTTTCAATCTCGTCACTCACTTGAGCGATCTCGCGTAACACTGGATGTGAGCTAGTAGTTTCAGTATAAAGATACTCGTTGAATGATGGCACAGTCGACGAACTCGGAGAGCGCTGGTGCCAGTCGCCATTCTGCCGTCGTTTAGCTACCTCGTGACAACGCGCTCGCAGTGCGTCCAAGTCATCGCGTAGCCGTTCCACCTCAGCAGGCGAACAGTCTGGAAAGGGACGGGATTCGATTGCGATGAGTTCCGTACGGATTGCTGCGATCTCGGTTGCAGCCTCGTCAAGGATGGACTCCTCACGATCAAGACGATCGCGTACACGCTTTCGACTGTCACGTGCCCGGCGAGCCGCAGTGAGAAATTGCTGTTTCAGGTATTCTGGAACTCCAGATGTGTCTCGAAGAGCACTAGCCAATTCTGGGTTGAACTCCGTCGCGACGCTTTCGAACCATCCCTCACCATACTCCTCGTCGTAGTGAGCGACCGCCATCACCGTATCGAGATACACCTCTTGGATCGGTGATACTGACCGCTTGGCGTCATATCCAATGGTCGGGACAATCGTAGACTGATTTACATCAACTTGGCCGTCTGTTCTCGATGCATCACTCGATATTGATTCGAGCGATCGAACTCGCCGTCGAAACGCATCAAAGGCGGCGATCTCGTCATCGAGAATCTCGCGCTCACGGTCTAGCGTCTCTCGTGCATCCGAGAAACACTGAGTCGTCGTCGAGTGTGACGGTGTATCTTGACGAGCAGACGAGACCATATACGGTATTTATTCGCCATTCGTTAATACCTGACTAGGAGATGCATGTTGGACACAATATCTCTATATAGTTCAAGGCAGAGTACCACGGGCCACCTGATCCATGGTACTTCACAGCATCCATCAATTCAAGGAAGACAATCCAGAGACTGCAAGCGACACCAACGGATTTCTAGCTAGAAAGCGCTGCAGGATTCTTCGTGTTGGTGAGCGTCATATTCGTCTCGACCCGTGCATCCGAGCTATGCGCAACTGCGGTTACAGAGAAGTTGCCAGTTGGTGCAATCACCCACATGGTTCCATCGGGGCCCGTCGAACCGACCGATTCGTTGTTAATCAGGATCTCCGCCGCGACCGGTGATTCATCGCGATCGGTCACGTTGACGTAGAGCGGACCGCCAGCAAAGGACCGACTAATCGAGACCGTGAGCTCTCGATCTTGGACGATGCGATCTGCAGAGGTGTTGAGCGACGTGAGGTGGATTCGCTGGACTTCCTGATATACTGCGTCAGTATCCGTATCGATGTGGGCGTGAATGTTCCCCTGTGGGTAGTTCAGAGTGAGCACGTAGGCATAGCGTGGCGTATCTGTATCGATCGGTATTGGCACGAAGCTAATGCCGGGGCTTTGGTTCATCACCCAAGGGTACTGGTTTCGGATATTCTCAAGGAGGGTACTGGCTTCCGGGATCGAGCCAGGTGCGGAACTGTATCCGTCAGGATTCGTCGCCTCTCTAATATAGGTCTCTCCATCAATCACTGCGAGTGCAGTTCCGTTTTGCCCAGCGCTAACGTAGACTCGCTCCGGGCCCTCCCCAGTTTTCATCGCAGCAGCGATTTTGTCCCGCACGGGGCCAGTATACATTGATAAGTGAGCGCGAACTTCGACAGCACGGCTTTTGATTTGTGAGCCAGGCTCTGCTTGCTCTGCGATGAATTGAGCGACTGCGATCGTTTCCTCAGCACGCGAGTGAATCTTCGCAATACGCGTACTGTATTCTCGTGTCGAGAGCGTACCGCGGAGATACGCTTGTCGCGTCTCCTTCGATTCCTGTATTACCTGGGTTGCCTCCGTCTCTAGTGCGGCTGTCGCATTAACCAGCACAGCGTGACGGTCAGACTCGTTATCTGCCTTCTGAAGGCGTTCCCGAATCGTTCGTTGGGTGAGCTCCTGGGTAACGGAATACTGCTGGCTTGCAAGCGCACCGGTGACAGAGAGACCCGTCCCCGTGAAGTTACTCCGTTCGACACCGATGGCGAGCACCTCGGGCGTTTCAATCGCTGGCTGTGAAGCCTGGTGTATCGTGGTAGTTGGTTGGGCCTGTGGAGTAACGAATGCGGCAGCGCCAGCGGAGACCAACAGGACACAGAGAAAGAGGGAGGCCGCACGTGTGGGGACCATGCGCTCGTATTGCCACTGCCACTACAAAAATCCTCCCTGTCCAAGCCCCATCGCATCACTCACACGAGCAGGCCTAGACTACGATGCTCTCACCGCAGGACGAGGACGTAGGTGACAGCCATCACGATGAGCGTCACAGTTGCCACGTTCATCGGTGTGTAGGCCACATAGCCGAGAAACGACGCTCCCCAGACAAGGAGACTGCTCCAGAGCGCGGAGAGCACAACGAGCATGACCGCGATAACGCGCGGGTCACCCTTCCCTTCGAACATACCCCAGAATTAGCACGGAGATGCTTAAGCCTGCTTCGCCGGCGATCTGGTCGTTGTCGCGGAAATCAGTCGAAACGCCACCGCGACCGTCCGCTTGGACGCGCGGCTCGCACTCAACCAAGAACAGCACACTCGACGTCGCGGTGAAGCCACGGGCACACAGTACACCGACGACCGCGAGAATACACACCTGCTGGTCGTCGTCGACGAGTGCGCACGACCTTGACGGAAGAGTCAGTGATTCAGTCGTCGGCCGTGTACGCTCCGCTCCGGTGTTCGATCCGGTGGACTTCGAGAACGCAGTTGTCGCGGTCGAGAACACACGCGAGCCGGTAGGTTCCAACGCGGAGCTTCGAGAAGGGGCCACCCGTTAGCGGTTCAAGAAAATCGGCCGGGTCGCGCTACTCCGATTTGACGACATCGTCGAGTTTCGAAACGATACGGTCCTGAACGTGCCGATCAAGTCGATCGAACTGGTCAGCAGCGCACGGCGCGAATTTCCACGTCCACTCACTCGTCGGCGTCCATCAACTCGAGAACCTCCTCCCGCGACACTAACTCGGCCTCACCCGTCCGAAGGTCGTGTTCACTCGCAGCAATCTGCTTCCACCCCTCCCGGGAGAAGTCCGGGTTCTTCACTGCGTCACGCGCGACGAATCGGAGAAATTCACTCCGGGAGTTGAACCCCTGCTCTTCCCAGGTTGCGTCGATGTCTTCGAGAAACGTCTTCGTGAGTCGAAGATTTACCTGTACCATCTCCGGTCCTTCGTCGCTACTCGACGTGTCTGCGTCAGACATGATATACTATTACTATACACTCGTATATCATACGTCTGATTCTGTCGGTCGACAGCTGAGTCCCTGTCTGGTGGCCCCGAGACTCGCTCGATCTACAACTGCGACTCCCAGTCGATCCACTCCTGCTCCCAACCCCGACGACTCTCCGCGGCGCGACTCGCCCGCTCCCGATCTTCCCGAACGGTCCGATTCCGGACGGGCACGCCACTCTGCTCGCCGTCGACCAACAGCGGGTCGAACGCGACGCGCCCGAATTCCTCGACCACCTCGCCGTCCTCGACGGCGGCGAGCGCCTGGGCACCCGACCCGAGAGGCATCACGAGTCGCCCGTCCTCGGCGAGCTGGCGAATGAGCATCCCGGGCGGGCGAACCGCGCCGGCCTCGACCAGAATCCGGTCGAAGGGTGCGTACTCACGAAGGCCCCGCGCCCCATCACCGCAATCGACGAGCACCTCGTCGTAGCCCGCACTCGCGAGATTGTCCCGTGCCTCGTAGACGAGACGCCGAGCAATATCCACCGCGTGCACGTGTCGTGCGCCCGCGAGTTCTGCGATCACCCCTACTGTGTACCCAACGCCCGCGCCGACGACCAACACCGAGTCACCGGGTCGGACGTCGAGGGCTTCGACCAACACGCCCGCGAGCGACGGCGAAAGGACGCGCGTGCCACGGTGCTCGAAGGACTGATCGGTGTAGGCCCGGTGGTCGCCCTCGACAAACTCGTGTCGGGGGACCGTCCGCATCGCGTCGGCGACCGCCTCGCTTTGCACGACGCCTTTGCTGTCGTGTTCGAGGCTGTCGACCATTCCGTTCCGGGCCACCGAATACTCCATACTGAGGGTTGCAGCTATCGAGACATGAAGTTGTTGTCGTCCATATCCCCAAATCGCCAACCGAGAACAGCCCGCAAAGGAAGGGAGACGCTAGAGCTGCTTTTGCGTATACCGGGCCACGAGACCAACCAAGACGATTAGCAGGAAGGCCCAGAGGAGTCCCTCTGCGATACCGTCTGGCCAGATCGTATCGCCGGTGTGGACCTGCCCTGAATCACTCGTTGTGGTCGTTGCCGTAGTCGTCGTTGTCGTGGTGGTCGTCGAGTCGGTGTCGTCCGTTGAAGATGTCGTCGTCGTTGAGGTGGTATCGTCCGTCGTCGTTGTCGTATTGGTTCCGTCCGTAGTCGTCGAATTAGTGCTGTCAGTCGTCGTCGAACCAGTATCGTCTGTGGTCGTCTCTGTACTGTCCGTACTATCGGTTGAGTCGGTGCTGTCCGTTGAGTCCGTACTATCGGTCGAATCCGTACTGTCCGTCGAGCCACCGTTCGTAGACTGTGCCTCGACAGTCACCTGGAACGTCGTCGTCTCAACGTTGCCACCCGCGTCGGCCACTGCGAGCGTCGCGGTATACGTCCCGGTCTGCGAGTAGCTGTACGAGACTGACTCACCGGATGCAGTCGCCCCAGTCCCGAAGGCCCACTGATAGGCAGTTATCCACGACCCGTCGGAAACGGAATCAGGACTATAGGTCGCCGACTGGTCGACAGTCACTGTTCGATTGGCGTTCGTCACACTGGGGGCAACTGTATCAATGAGCAGGTCGTTCGTCGTCGCCGTATCAGTATGCCCTTCACCATCCTTTGCGGTCACTGTGACACTCCGATTGGCCCCGGACACACCAGTCACGTCGACCGAAGCGTTGGTCGCCCACAGATTGTCGGAGACCTGCTCAAGGGACACAGACGAGCCCTGGCCGAACGCGGAGAGGTCGGCAGTGACTGTTTGGGCGTCGCCGGTCACGTTCGCACGCACCCGGACCCAATCAGACTCATTGACCACACCATTGTGGTCGGTAAGGTCGACGAGCGTCGCGTTCACGATGACGACACCACCGAGCGTCAGCATCGAACGATCATGGAGCGGTCGATCGAAGACGTCACCGTCTAGACCGGTGGCAGTCGTGAGTGTCGCGTGATACTCGCCTTCCGTCGAGGCGTTGTACGTCGTCGTGTAGGTGTAGTCATCACCACTGCCACTCTCAGTGAAGTCCGACCGGTGGAAGGTCGTGTTCTCGGGGCCCTCAAGTTCGACAGTCACCTTGGAGAGTGGATCGTTCGTGTCAAAGCTGACCGTCAGGTTCTCGGATTGATTGACCAGCGAGAAGTTCGAGACCACGAGTGGCTCGTCCTCCGAGACCGTCACGATACCGGCACTCTGCAGACCATTCGATGCAGCGAGATCACTGGTCTGACCAGAGAGCGTCGTGTACTTGACGTCGTCATTTCGGAGATGGACGACCTCGAGCGTCCCATCACCAGTCACGTTCGCGGGCGCGATGGGTGCCTTATCAGCTGCACCAAGCTGTGTCGTCGAGCCATCGACGCTCACGAGGTCGATATTCCCACTCGTGTCGACGATCGGAACACGCGGAGACCCATCACGGTCGAAGTCTGCAGGCTGCCCAACACCGAGGCCACTACTCGCCCCGATACCGTTATTGAAGAACGAGGTCGTGCCACCTGACGCGTTGTAGTACACGAGCGTACTACCGGACGCGTAGACCAGCTCCTCGACGCCGTCGTTCGTGAGGTCAGTCACTCCGAGTGGTGCGTCCGCGTTCAAACCTCCAGCGAAGGCCGTAACGTGCCCACCGACCTCCGTGCGATAGATCTGGCCGTCTGTCTTTGTGAAGAACACGGCTGGTCGGCCGTCATCGTCCCAGTCACCGGTCGCGATCTTCGTCACCTGCTTGCGGACACCTGACGCGAGATGCTGTCGGTCACCGTTCCGGTCGATGACGTACAGTTCGTTCTGACTCGTGACGTATGGAATCTCGATTGCTGGATCACTATCGAGGTCAGTTGCATCCCCCAGGATGACTGCCTGGCCAGTGTTGCTGATCCCACGTTCTGTCCCATTCGCGTAGACGAAGCTAATGTGCCCGTCACTCTCGTTGAAGTACGCAAACCGGAATATATCCGGATCATCCGGAGTCGTCGTGGTACTGGTGTTTGCCGCGGCGGCGACCCCAGCAAACGGAACCGACATCCCACTCAGTAGTACGATACCCACCACACCGATAACGAGGACCTGCCGAAGGCTGGTGCTCGCCGTGTCACCCCTCGTATCCATGGTTCTGTCATTGATTTTACCCGTCAGTCATAAAGACCTTCTTGCCGTTTTGCAGGCAGACGGGTATCTGAGTCTTTCAGAGTGTCCAAAATCGGCGAAAACTACTCGTCCAGACCTACCTGACAGCGTGGTGGGCTACTCGCCGGTCGCGACGTCGGCATCAGCGAGCGGTTGCGTCCGGTTCTCGAGGTCGTCGAGTGCGCCGTCGCCGAACAGCGTCGAGAGCAACTCTTGCTCGCAGTTGTGGAGTCGCTGGTCGAGTGCATCCGCGTCGATACCGAGCGTGTCGGCCACGTCGGCGAGCGTCGCCTGCTGGGGCCACTCGTAGAAGCCCTCGCTGAGGGCAGTCATCAACGCCCCACGCTGGCGCGTCGTGAGCGTATCGTGGGCCGCCTCAACGATGGTCGACTCCGAGATGTCCTCGGGCGCGTCAAAGGACCCACTGTGCGAGTCAACTTCGACGCCGTCGTTGTCGTCGACGAGCTTCCGCACGACGTCGCGTGCACTCTCGCTCGGGAAGTCCGCGATGACGGACCCGTCACCGTCGTCGCCGCGGACGACCCGCGGCCGGCCGCCTTCCTCGGCGATGGAGACGGCGATACAGCCACCGGCCACCTCGAACTCGAAGAGACTCTCGTCGCCCTCCTCGCGGAGGAGCGTCGGTTCGACCTGTGGAGCCTCCTCGGCGAGTTCAAGAATCCGGTCAGTGTCGGCGTCTTTGACTCGGAAGAACTCCGAGTAGACGCCGTCACCGCGAGGAATCATCTCCTCAAGTTCGAACGTACACGATTCCTCCGCGGACGCGCCGACGAAGGGATAGCTCTCGTTTTCGACTCGGAATTCGACGGACACGGACCCAGGGACGGACTGGGGGGAATTCCCGTCGCGCTGGTCGGTCATCTGTGTCAACATATTGAGACCGCACCCTGAAAAAAGCCGTACCTAACTGACTCAGAATCCGGAGTCGAGCGGACGGGTGGCCCGACTACTCTGGTTTGTCGCCGGCGACGAGCTGGTGGTCGGTGCCGGGGACTTCGGCGGTCCGGATGCGCTCGAAGCCAGCGTCGCCGAACCACTCGCCGAACGCCGCCTCGTCGTAGGCGTCGCCCGCGTCGGTCTGGGCGAGCATCTCGGCACCGACGAGTGCGGCGTCCTCGGCCTGTTCGCGGAGTGTGTCGATGAAGACGACCGTCCCGCCCGGTGCGAGTACCTCACGAGCACTCTCCAGGAGCGTACGATTCTCCGCGGGGGAGAGGCCACGCGCAACGCGCGCACAGAAGACGATATCGTAGTCGGCTGCCAACTCCTCGCGTTCACCGTCGTCGGCCACCGCGAGGTCGGTCGCCGAGTCGATGGGGACGAGGTCGATGTCCTCGTGCTGGAGGAGGGGCTCGTCCACGTCAATGACGGCGGGTTCGTCGACGAGCGTCACTTCGTAGCCACGGCGGGCGAACTCGCGGGCGTACGAGCCAGGCCCACCACGCACGTCGAGGACGCGGTCGGCGTCGGCGTGTTCGTGGACCGCGGCGGTGACGAAGGCCCGGACGGTCGCGTCGTCCATCGCAGCCATCGAGCCGAGTCGGTTGCGCGTCCAGTTGGGTGGCTTCTCGGGGACGACTCCCGACTGCATCGTCTCGGGGAGCGCGAGCCAGCGTTCGAGGCGGTCGAGTTCGTGTGGCATCGACCCGATCGAACGCACGTCCGTCTTTGTGATGAAGCCGAGCATCTTGTTCGTCGGCTCCAGTCCCTCTTCGAGATCTTCGAGGAATCCAGCCTCAACTAGGGCGTCGACGGTGATCCGAGCGGCGCGCTCGGTGACGTCCGTCTCGGCGACCACCTCGTCGACGGTGTTCGCACTCGTCACGAGCGCGTCGATGACGCCCGTCTCGCGGGCGGCGCGCAACAACAGGAGCGTGCGATAGTCGCGATCCGGCATTCACTCACCTCGTCGGCCGGCCCCGGCAAAAGCGTATTTGCCACCTCGGCCAACAACTCCAGACTCGGAGTCCGGTCGCTGACTTCAACGGCCTTGAAAATCAGCCGGTCAATTCATACTGGAACGTAGAATACACCTAACTGCGCTGTTCGAGCGCACTGAGAGCCGTTGCACCGTCGGAGTTGCGCTCGCTTGTCTGGGGGGAGAGGCGAGCGCCTCTCAGTTCCGTTTCGAAACTCTCAGCCCTGAATACGGACGAACTGGACCTCGCCGTGGTGTTCTTCGTCGAGTTCGTCGTCGCGTTTCTCCGCGAGAATCAACTCCTGTCCAGCGACGCCGACCGGGCCGAGTAGCCGACCCCCCTCGCGAACCTGCTCGATCAGCGGGTCGGGGAATTCGGGGACCGCACACGTGAGGTAGGCGGCGTCGAAGGGTGCGTATTCGGGCCATCCCTCGCGGCCGTCGCCGTGGCGGACCGAGACGTCGCCGTAGCCCGCGTCGGCGAGATTCTCGCGTGCCGACTCGACGAGGTCGGACTCGTACTCGACGGTGTAAACGTGCTCGGCGCCGACCAATTCGGCGGTGACGGCCGCGTGATACCCACAGCCGGTCCCGACTTCGAGGACGTCCTCGCCTGCCTCGAGGTCCGGCAGATCGGCCATGATGGCCACAATGTGCGGGGCGCTGACCGTCTGCCCGCTCCCAATGGGGATGGGCATGTCCACGTACGCCCGGTCGTGTTCATCCTCGGGGAGGAACTCGTGGCGCGGCACCGACCGAATCGCATCCAGTACGTCTTCATCGAGGTCGCGAACCGCCGAGATGTGCTCGACGAGTTCCTCACGCCGTTCTTCGTACTCCTGTTCCTCGTCGGCGTTCTGACTCATGATGAATCGTTCGAGAGCCGGCAGAAAGAGGGTTGTGGGGCAAATCTCTCGACAGGACACAGTGGACCACACCCAGCCGAACCATTATGTCCTGTCGTGGTGACGACAAGATATGCCCGGGACGCCCGACCCAGTACTCGGCAGCGATGCGCTCACGTTCGCAGTCGCGGCCGCACTCGGGATAGTCGCCACAACGGTCCCGATTGCCCTCGAGAGAGAAGACCGGCTCCCCGAACCATGGCGCCTCGCACTCGGCGGCGGCGTCGTCTCCGCTCTTGGACATCTCACACTCTGGTCTCTCGCCCGCGACTTGGCTAATCCGTTGGCGTTGTTCGCGCCCAGTCGGCCACTCCTCGTCGGCTTCGTTGTACTCGCAGTTCTCGTCCTCGGCGCCCAGACGGCGATTCCCTGGTACTGCTACGCGCGCTGGCGCCTCCGAATCCCACTCGTCGTCCTATTTGGGGCAACGACGCTCGTCGTCGACAGTTTCCTCCACGTCCACGGTGAGACAGACCCACTCGGACTGTACACGCTATTTTTCGGACCAGTCCTCGTCGTGAGCCTCGGTATCCTCGCTACCGCCGAACTCCTCGGGAGAAAAGCCCGTAAAAGTCGTAGATAGCGTCCAGCACTTACCGAGCCGACCCAATCGAACTGTTGCTCACCCACCGGGGACGTCGGCGTCGATTAGTGGGTGGACATGCTCGTCGTGGTCGAGGTCTCCGTCGTCGAAGAGGGCGGCGAGGAGTTCCTGTTCGGCCTCGTGGAGTAACTCGCGAAGGATCGAGGCGTCCTGGTTGAGCTGTTCGGCCAACTCCTCGATCGAGCGTGTCCGCGGCCAGTCGTAGTAGCCTTCGCTGAGGGCGGCGACGACGAGTTCGCGCTTCTCGCTGTCCAGTATCTCGTGGGCCGTCTCGATGAACTCGGTGACCGTGAAGTCCGCCTCCATCCTGGTCGAGTCCCGCTGGTCGACGAGTTCGACGTCGGGATGATTGTCGAGGAACGACTCGACGATGTCGTCGGCCTTCGCTTGCGGTACCTCGGCGACGAGCGTCCCCTCGCCCTCCTCACCGCGAACGACGCGCGGGAACGCCCCCTCGTCGGCCAGCGTCGCCGCGACACACTCCTCCTCGACGACGAACTCGAAGAGCGCACAGCCATCGCTGGACTCGATGAGCGTCGGGTCGACTCGCGGCGTCTCCTCGGCGAGCGTCAGGACGCGCTCCGAGTCCGCCCCCTCGACACGGAAGAACTCCGAGTAGCTCCCGTCCCCACGTGGGACCATCTCCTGCAGGTCGACGACACACGATGCATTCGCCGATGCCCCAACGAACGGGTACGTGTCGTCCTCGACGGCGAACTCGACGTCGATTGTGTCCATCTCCTCCTGTTCCCCCTGGTCGGTGCTGGACGTGTAGCGGAGACTCATTGCCCCTGTATCATTTTATTTCACCTACTACCAGATAGATATTTTTGCTGGATGTCCAACTCTTTAAGTGGAAAGGGATCACCGTCGCGGCTGGATGATACAAGTCGTCTCGTCCATCGAGGGGGGTGACTCGACGCCCACGAGGCGATACCATCGCCGGACGACACGAGTGGCCAGCATCTTTTTTCGCACGCCACTCCGTCTCTTCGACATGTTCGGGATACTGCAGATATCCGGCGTGAGTGCATACAATCCACTCGTCGTCGCGCTAATCGTCCTCGCGGCCGGTGGCGCGGTCGCCGCGACGTACCTGTACCGTGAGGCGCGAGGCACTCTCGACAATCGCGAGAGTTTCGCGTGGCTACTCGGGATGCTCGGCTTCTTCGCGTTGCTCGTCTCGGGAGAACTCTTCTGGGCTAACTGGGCGGGCTTCCCGGCCCAGCAGTACACCGAGTTGTTCGGTGTCGCCCAGACGCTGTGGGCGGCCACACTCCTCTCGGCGGCGTTCGTCGTCTACCGTGATCTCGACCCGCGACCGTTCGCGTGGCTCACCGCCGTCGCGGGCGTACTCCTCCTCCAAGGTGCCCGAGCCATCCTCGCGTTCGACCTCACCCAAGCACCACTGGCGGCAGCCGGAATCTGGGCGAGCGCCGGCCTCGCGGGCATCCTCCTGCTCCCTGCAGCCTACGTCGACGAGTCCAGTAGCGCCCGTCGGTATCTCGTCTTGGCGGCCGCAGCCCTCGTCGCCGTGATGGCGGTGCTCGCACTCGTCACGGGCGTCGGCGCCCACTACAGCCACATCGCCGAAGCGGCCGCTGGCAGTTAAGACGACGCAGTGGAGTCGCCGCCCAAGGCTGTCCATCTTTTTTCGGTCGGACGTACAGCAACCAGCGCTGTCGCGGTGGGACACAGTAATCGAGACAGCAGAGCGCTCATCGCCGTCTGCACGTGGCGGTCGAGTGCGGCCGTTGTTTCGAAGGTCGCGGATGGCGTTCGCGTCGCCACCTCAGCCGACGCCGAGCGCTTGGCCACAACGGTTTCTTCGCCGTGTGCCATAGGGGGACACATGATCCGGCGACTCGTGTACGTGCTTGCACGGGCGGCGTTCGGTGCGAAATTCGCCCGCGACGGCTACGAGAATCTCACAGATATCGACGACATCGTCGAGTTTGCCGACGGCGCCGGTGTCCCCTACGCGAGTGTGCTCGTCCCAGCGGCGAGTCTCCTGTTGCTCGTCGGTGGAATCTTGCTCGCGCTCGGTATCGCCCCGATACTCGGCGTTATCGCGATTGCGACCTTCCTGCTGGGCGTCACCCCCGAGATGCACGACTTCTGGCACGAGACCGGCGAGGAACGCACCGAAGAGTTCGACTCGTTCCTGCGCAATATCGCCTTCCTCGGGGCCGCCGTTGCGTTCTGGCTCGTCTCACGTCGACGTGGCCAGACTGCAACGAAGGAACTACCTGTAGAGTAGTACAACGATTGTAGTCGATTCTCAGGATCTTTCTGCGGCCTGTTGATGGGTGAAGGCACTTACATTCAAATACAATCACGGGTCCATCAACTGGTGCGCGGGTATCCACCCCCAAGAGCAACACAAATGATCGAAAATATCGACCCCGATGTATTCGTGCGGATTCAGACCGACCTGTTGGTAGTCGGTGACAGTATCATGACCGACAGACACCACGCCAGCAACGGCAACTACCAAGATGACGACCCTCAGAATCAAATCGGCGGCATCATCCCTGCCTTCCCACTCTCGGGCTGGCTCCGTCATGGAATGGAAGAGGTCGTCCATGAGTATGACGGGACTGCCTGTCACCCCGGCGAGGCTAACGCGAACTTCATGAAAGACGACGTCTATGAGCGCGACCTTGACGACGGCTATCACGAGAAGGGCGCGTGCACCGACGACCCGAAAGAAGACGACGGCTGTGTGGTCTTCGAGCTCTTCGGTGGCTTCGGTGGCGTCCCCGGGAAGGTGATGCGTCGCCCGATCAAGTTCAACCCCGTCCGTTCCAGCGTAGACTACACACGGGGACAGGCTGAAGGCCACTACCGCCGGCTGAACCGGAACATCGTCTCTCGAAACGCCGACGACAACCGGGAGCCACTACGGAACGTCGAGGTAGACGCTGTCGCCCATCTTGACGGCTGTTGGCACCTTTCCTTCCGAGAGATGAAACCCGAATTCGTCGGTTTGCTGGCCGAGGGAGTCGACTTCCTTGATGAACACAAGACGGACTTCATGCACCAACTCGGTGGTGCACGGAACTTCGGCGCAGGGATTGTTGATTGCCACCTCATCAATCCGCTCTACGACGAGCGCGAGTTGAAGCGCGTCTTCGACCGTGGGAAGGACAACACGAAGAAGATGGACGAAAAGGACGACCAGTGGGCCGAGGAGTACCGCCCGGTGTTTGTGGAGGCGATGGAAGAGCGCATCGAGGAGGGACCGTAGATGGCCGAGAACGCTGCCTCCGGCGACTCCCAAATTGACCACGGCGGCCAAGACGTGATGGTCGCCGCGTACCGCCACGACGCCCACAAGATGAACGGCCAGCCGCACGACTACGCGCCGGAGACGTTCGCCGGGGTTCCCGTGAACCAGACGGTTCCTCACGGCGTGGACGGCGATGCGTCGGCGCTCTCGCGTCCCAACGGGAAGCCTGAGCAGACGATGGAGAACCACGAGACGCTCTACCGGCTGTCGCTTATCGAGGGTGAGAGCCGGTACGACCCGGAGGAGTTCACGCGGGACGGCGTGGAGAGCGCCTTGCGTGACCTCCTGACAGAGAACGACCTAGAGGCCATGCATCGGGCGTGGCTGGAGAGCGACGTCGTCTCGGCGTTCAACGAGAGCGTCTACTACCCGTACACGAGCCTGAAGTACCACACGCTACTCGTGGCAGCTCTATTCGATAACTACCGCGCCGACCACGAGTTCGCCGATCTCCTCTTAGTCGTAGATTCCACCGGTGAGATCGTCCCCCACCGGACGGTCTACACAGGCGAAGACTTCGCGCTCCGCATCGACGAGAGCGCGGGCGCGCGGCCGTCGTCCCGTCTCGGGAGTCGGCCGTGGCGGTCTTGGGCCTCTACGTGGAACCGACTGACTGCGCACCCGCTCGATACCGCTCACGACAAGTACGACATGGTGCTCGACGCGAATCTTCGCCGAATCGGCGCGTGGTCCACTGCGCTCCAGTACATCGAGGACTTCGAGAACTGGACTAGCGACTCACTGAAGAAATCGACTTAACAAAATGAGATACCTCGAGAACTTTAGGAGGGTGTTCGACCGATGACGTCCATCCAGCAAGTCCATTGGGAGCTGGAGATGGACTACATCGGCCACCCGTACTACGTCTCGGGGAACGCCATCATGCACGCGCTCGGTCAGCAACTCCCGCACGATGTCCACCGCCATCTGAACGCGAGTCACGGGATGTTCGTCCCCGGCCACTTCGGGACGTTCCCCGAGGAGCATTCACAGAACGGTATCCGGCCATACCTCGGGAGCGGCCTCCCGGACGTCGAGTCCTACGACGACCTGTTCTTGATGCGGCAGGCGTCGCATTCGTGGCTTCTCGACTCCCGGCCGCGAGACGCGCTGAACACCCACGACATCCGTGTCCAGAGCGGTCACCCAGCACTGTCCCACGAGACCATCATGGGGAAGCCCGAGGGCGCGCGGAAGCAGCAGCAGACGACGAAGTGGTACATCAACGCGTACCTCCACGCCGACCGGGACGATGTCCTCCCGCTTGGCGAGTGCGCTCTGGACGACCTCCAGTTCGGTGGGAAGCGCAACTACGGCTACGGCATCACGCAGCTGAAAAACACGCAAATCGTCGACCTAGGGGCGCTTGACTACTCGCGTCTCGAACACGGTGAAGCGTTCATCCTCGAACTCATGACGCCGTTCGTACTGGAGTCGGAGTACCCCAAGGCCACCGATCAGGATGTCCCGTGGTGGTGGAAGGAGAATCGGCACGATCTCCGCGAACGTGAGGAAAGGGTACTGGAACAACGTGAAGTGTACAAGCTCCAGACCGTAGACCACGGGCAGGTCGTAAAGTACGAAGGCGACCGCCCGGTTGAGACCGCGAAGAACGGCATCCTCCGAATCGGCAGTCACTCGAAGTACGGATTCGGTGAGTTGCGAGTGAAGCCCGTCGAATCTCGGTCAGACCAATCTCAGAACCCAGAAGAAAAGACGAAGACTCCCGGGTGAGATAACTCACACGAGACAGCGGAATCGCACGAAAAATCAGGCCGCCGATGAATAAAGAAATCGTATTGACACTAAAAATTACCAGGCCGACCAGGGTTCGCTCTTCTGGTCGAAGGCGTAGACGCGTTTGGCGTCTTTCGCCTCGACCCAGTCGCCCTCGTGTTCGTAGCGCTTGCGGTTGTAGCGCTCGGCGTCGTCGCGGACGACGACGGCGTCGATTTCGAACTCCTCGTCGGCGAACTCCTCGACCTCGCCGACTTCGAGTCGGTAGTCGCCGGGGACCTGGATGGTGACACTCCGGGACTCGTCGCGTTTGCCGCCGTTCGGGTGGACGGTCACGTCGACCGAGACGTTGTCGACAACGCGCGTCCAGAAGGTGTCGACCTCCTCGATCGTCGTCTCCTCGCGGCGCTGTTCGGGGCCGACCTCGATGCCCGTGATGCGGACCTGCATGATGGCCTCGTCGGTCTCGACGAGGAACTCCTCGCCGACGGCGACCTCCTCGTCTGGCGGCGCGGAGACGCGCGTCTTGAAGGACTCGCCGTCCTGGGAGACGACGACCTCGCGTTCGACCTCTTTCTCCTCGTCCATCGACTCCTTGTGGACGTGCCCGCACTCAGTACACTTCACGGTCGCGTTGCCGCCACCCGTCGTGAGGACCTCGTGGACCGTCTCCAGCGAGGGCGAACACGACGGACACGCGACGGCGACACGTTCCGTCTGCTCAGTCATACACGAAAAGAGACGCTTGAGCCGTAAAAACCCCCCGAGACGGGCGTTGACACAATTTCGGGAGAAGGAACAGACAGCGTGGAGGCCGACGAACGCGCCCGTTCAGACGAGCGAGGTGTCGGTCGTCGTCGGCGCCGTCGTCGACGAAGTCGTGGTCGTCTCAGTACCGACCGTCACCGACACGGACCCGCTCAGTTCGATGGCGCTCCGGGCGTGTTCCTCGGCCACGGTCGCGTTCGCCTGAGCCTGCTGGGCGAGCGTGAGTGCCGTCTCGATGTTCCCGTTTTCGAGGGCCGTACGGGCGTCGGCGAGCGTCGTCTTCGCCGCGCTCAGGTTACTTCGGGCCTGGTCGAGTGCCGTCGCGGCCTCACCAGTCTCGGCCGTCACGACCGAGGTCGCACGCGACACCTGGTGGTCGGCCTGTGCGATCTGTGCCTCGGCCTGATTAATCGCCTGTCGCGCACGCTGTTCGCTCACGGTCGCGTTCGCTCCAGTCCCGTTACCGACGGTCACGTTTCCCGCCGGGACGCCCGCGGGCGGACCGCGGGTCACGTTCCCGGGCGCACCGATAGTCGGGCCGGCGATGGTGTGCGCGATGGCGGCGACCTCGGGACCGGTGAGGTTCTTCGCCTGCTGTTGGAGCTGGGCGATGGCGCTCACGTTCACGCCGTGCTCACGGAGGACGTCCTCGGGGAGCCCGCGAGCCGTCTGCTCGGTCGTGTTCGCGAGCTCGGTCAGCGTCTGCGTCTGGGCGGCGAGGGCGGCCATCCGGGCCTGGTAGGCGCCCTTCGAGATGGAACCGTTCTCGTAGGCTGCCTGGACGCGCTGTTTGCGCTCCTCGAGTGCGGCGAGCCGCTGATCGAGTTCGGCCGACTGGTTGGCGACGACGGCCGCCTTGGCGTTAGCACTCGCCGCCGCGGCGATGCGGACGCCAAAGGCACGCTGTTCGACGCTCCCTTGGAGTTCGGCCTGCTGGACACCGAAGACGCCAGCGAGACGCTCACCAGGAGCCATCGCCGAAGAGTTGTTCGTCGACTCGTTCGTCGAGTGATTCGTCATCGCTGCCGCCGATCCCGACGCCGACGCCGTGGCCGACCCCGAGACCGACGACGTATCATCCGCCATCGCCGGCTGCACCGCGGCACCGAGCGGTGCGGCAGCCACGAGGAGCACCGCGGCGACGGCGAGGACAGTCGTTCGGTTCATGCTACTTCCTCCTCCGTCCTGGAGACCCATATAAACTGAAGACGCTCACGGTGAGTTAACCCGGATTAAGGCCGATTACAGATTCAGAAGGAGAAAGCCCAGGACTTTAGTTATGGGATGAATCCGACGAGATTCTCACCATATCCAAGCAACGCACAGAACAGGGTTATTCTGAGACTAACATTCTAATAGTATCTTGGGGAAATACGAGACAGAGGGTAGATGCGTCGTGATGTCACCACTACCGTGCGGCTCAAACTCCACTCGCTCACCGAGCGGAAAGCCCGACTCATCGAACGCGAGTACAGCGCGTTCCAAGACGGGGTTCACGGTGACGACGCAAATCTCTACTCCGCGACTAAGCAACAGGCGAGAAAAGTCCAGTCGAACAAGAACCCGCGATCCGACACCGAACAGCCCATTGTTCTCCGCAACGACTGCATCACTATCGAACACGACGAGGACACGGTTCTCTCCTCGTGGTGGTTCAAACTCCCCGTCTACAACCCCGAGAAAGAACAAGGAGACAGCATCTGGGTGCCCGTCCACGTCCTCGAGAAGGACACGCACCTCCTCTCCGACGAATACATCTGTGACTCGGAACTCGTTTTGCGGGATGGCGAGTGGTACGTCCACCTCGTTTGCGAGCGGTCTGTGGCCGTCGCAGACGAGTACGACGACGTTCTCGCCGTCGACATGGGTGCAAAGTGGATCGCCGTCAGTACGTTCCTCTCCGACCGCGACACCTCGTTCCACGGCGCGGAAGTCCGGCATGTTCGCGAACACTACAAGCAACTCCGCAAGTCCATCGGGAAGGCAAAGGTTCGCTCGGGCGCGCAGGTGATCGAGCGCCTCGGCGACAAGGAATCGCGGACGGTTGAACACGAGTTGCACCAAGTGGCGAACGAACTCGTCGCCCGCGCTCGGGAACGCAACGCGGTCATCGTGTTCGGCGACATGACGGGATTGCGCTTCGACAACGACGAGGGGCGGTACGTGAACGACAAGACCCACAAGATGCCGTACGCGAAGATGGCGAATATCCTCACGTACAAGTCTCACCTTGACGGGCGAGAGTGCATCCCGATCGAGGAGTACGACACGTCTGTGACGTGTTGGCGATGTGGGTCGCAGAACACGAGTCGTGACGTGCAAGGGCGTGTCGAGTGTGAGGACTGTGGACTGGACGATAATGCGGACAAGAACGGTGCGTCGAACATCGGTCAACGAGCCGTCGGTAAGGACATTCAGAGCCCGCTATCGACGGCGGGGGCTGTTGTGGCTCAGCCCGAAACGCAGGTCGTACTCGAAGGACCCAGCGGTGAGATGGAACCTGCGAACTCCCCAAATCCAGCAGACGTGGGCCTAACCCTCAGTGAGGGAAGCCCACGACGTTAGTCGTGGGAGCAGTCACTCGCCGGCTGCGGGCAGGTCCACTTCCTCGCCGTCGGCGTAGACGGTCGGCCCGGTGACGATGCCGTCGAGGTGGATAGGCGCTTCCGTATCGCCGCCGATGCTCGCGTCGTCACCGAGCGCGATGTGGACCGTGCCTGCGGCCTTCTCGTCGAGCAACACGGAACCGACGAGGTCGGTCACCGCGACGTTCGTCCCGATCCCGAGTTCCGCGAGGTTGCGGGCCGCGTCCCCGACTTCCTGGGTCGCCTCCTCGACCTGCTCGCGGACGTCGTCGTCGGAGATGTCGGTCACGTAGCCGTCTTCGACCTCGAAGCGGAGTTCCTGACCCGCCTCGAGTTTGCCGTGGGGCATCATCGTCCCGTCGACGACGTACGTCCCGTTTGCAGTCTCGGGACTCACGAACACCTCGCCCGCGGGCAGATTCGAGAAGTCGCCGGCCTCGTGGACGATACCCGTATCCTGGTGCCACTCCCGTGCCCCGGGTTCGAACGTGATGTCCGTCCCCGCCTCGGTGGTGACGCGAATCTCGTCGGCGTCCTGGACCTGCGCGAGGACGTCCGCGCAGTGTCGGCGGATGGCCTTGTAGTCGGCGTCGAGACCGGTCGTGAACACGTCCTCGGTGATCCCGGGCAGCGTCGCCCCGCGAGCGCCGGCCTCGCAGGCCTTGCTCCGCGCGCGAGTGTGACTCAGACTTTTGGTGGTCGGCGCGAGGAAGACGTCGGCGTTCCGCATCGCGGCGGCGACGGCCGCGGGCGGTTCGGCGCCGTGCTGGCTCCCCGGCGGGTAGCGGAGGATGGTCGTGTCCGCAGAGACCTCGCAGGCGGCCTCGTAGAGTGCCTCACCGATGGTCTCGCGTTTGTCGTCGGTTACGACGACACAGGACTCGTCGGCTTCCAACCCCAGACACTGGACGACGGCCGTTTCGGCGGCCTCTTCGAGTGTGCTCATACTCGGAGATACGGCGGCCACTCGAAAGTCCTTGCGACGTGTCGGTATTCAGCCGGAGAGGAGGTCTGAGGAGCGACACCCGAGACCACCCACGAGGATGCCGGGGAGAGTTAAGTATCTCAGTAGCGAACGAAACAGTATGGCCGTCGACCTCACGGAGCGTGTACAGGAGATTGCGGCGGCACACGATATCCCCGAATCGGAGGTGCTCCAACAAGCACTCGAGCGCGGTGTCGAAGACCTGTGGCAAGAGCTCGTTCTCGCCCGGTACCTAAACGAGGAGATTCCACGTGGCGAGGCAGTCGACCTCGTCGGTGTCGATCGCATCAAGCGCGCGGAACGTGGGGCTGCCGCTGTCGAGGAAGACGTTCGGTGGGGCCTGAACGAGTCAGAGATCCACGACTGAAGTCGTGAACTTCCACGCTACTTCTGTGTAATTGGAGCCACTGTGAAGGAATTCACTCGTTTCGGCGTTAATCCCACCACACAGACCCCGAAACCGTTATCCACACGGGGTCGTGAGGTTCGACCATGATTCGGGTCGCCATCAACGGCTACGGTACTATCGGCAAGCGCGTCGCGGACGCCGTCCGCGAGCAACCCGACATGGAGGTCGTCGGCGTCGCGAAGACCTCGCCCAACTTCGAGGCGGTTCGCGCCGTCGAGAAGGGTTACGACCTCTATGCCGCCATCGAGGACCGCGCGGGGAAATTCGCCGACGCCGACATCGAGACGGCCGGTCTCGTCGACGAACTCGTCGCCCAGAGCGACGTCGTCGTGGACGCGACGCCCTCGGGCATCGGCGCGGAGAACAAGGCCATGTACGACGAGTACGAGACGCCCGCCCTCTACCAGGGAGGCGAGTCGGCCGACGTCGCCGACGTGAGCTTCAACGCCCGCAGCAACTACGACAAGGCTCGCGGCGCCGACCACGTCCGCGTCGTCTCCTGTAACACGACCGGTCTCTCGCGGCTACTCGCCCCGCTCGACGAAGAATATGGCGTCGAGAAAGCCCGCGTCACGCTCGTCCGCCGTGGCGGCGACCCGAGCCAGACCGGCCGCGGCCCCATCAACGACATCCTGCCCAACCCCATCACGCTCCCCTCCCACCACGGCCCGGACGTGAAGACCATCTTCCCCGAGATCGATATCGACACGCTCGGGCTGAAGGTGCCGGCGACGCTCATGCACATGCACAGCGTCAACGTCACGCTCGAGACCGCACCCGACGCCGACGAGGTACTCGACCTCCTCGAAGGCGAGTCGCGGATCTTCTGTATCCCGCCGGAGTTCGACATCGACGGCACGGGCCAACTCAAGGAGTACGCGAAGGACCTCGGCCGCCCCCGGGGGGACATCTGGGAGAACGCCCTCTGGAGCGAGTCGATCACCATGGAGGGCAACGACTTCTACTGCTTCCAGGCAATCCACCAGGAGTCCGACGTCGTCTCCGAAAACGTCGACGCCATCCGCGCGGTCACCGGGTCCGCCGACGCCGAAGAGAGCGTTCAGACGACCAACGACGCGCTCGGCATCTAGACGGCCACGGCCAACGCTTTTCTCACTCGCGGCGAGTCGTGCGATATGGCCAGCCGCCCGACCAAAGTCCTCCTCGCAATCGGCCTAGGTACCCTCCTCCTCGTCAATCCGGCATTCGCACTTCCCGTCGACCAGACCGAGACGTACACGTACGCCGCCCAGGAGATCGACGATGCCCACGACGCGGAGACGACGCTCAGCTTCGACGCGCGTGTCCTCGACTGCCACCAGGAGTCTCGACACTGCCTCTTCGAGCGAGGCGCCATGTCCAACTCCACCCGCGTGCCAGCAGGCGACTATCCAGACACGAATCCCGCAAACTACCGATTCGTGCGCCTCGACAGCGAGTTCTACCGGCCGACAGCCCGTATCGAGAACGAATCGTACGTCCTCGGTCTCGAGAACGTCACGGGGCAGACTGTCCTCGACAGCCTCGCACGCCACGACGAGCAGGGGCTACCTGACCTCGCAGAACACGTCCTCGCGGAGGGACGTGCGAGCACGACCATCGACTGGCGACGCGAACCGCTTTACGACGAGCCCTTGCTCGTCGAGTCGAACGGGTCGTACTACGTCGTCCAGATGGTCGCAAGCGAGACGAACGAACCCATCACCGAGGCGTGGTGGTTCCGGCTCTGCCGTGGCCTCCTCTCGTGTATCGGTGGCGGGCTCGTCCTCTACGGGTACTACCTCCAGAATCCGAGTTAAATAGCCCCCATCCCGCCGAAATCGGCAACGTAGGACGCTCCCCGGCTCGGCCCAATCCAGCCCGGCCGATCTCGTCGCCATTCTTGGACTTCTCTTGCAGGGCGACGTGCTGCGGTCGGCAGTTGCTGCCCCTGAAGACGCTGCACACGCTGACTGAAACACCGATAGCGGCGGAACTCTCCGTGCCCCCGAAGGCTTTTCCACAGTCACGGCGTATCTCCTCCCATGAGACGGGACGATAGGGACGATCCGTTCGACGACTTCTTCGACGAGATTGAGCGGATGATGAACGACATGATGCAGGGCGAGGGCGGTGGCTTCGAGGACGCCGGGTTCGGCTCGGACACCCACGTCACCATCCACGAGTTCGACGACGAGATTCGCGTCGTCGCGGACCTCCCGGGTGTCGAGAAGGAGGACATCTCGCTGCAGTGCGACGGCGAGGTCCTCACCATCTCGGCGGCGACCGACGCCCGCGAGTACGACGAACGCATCGAACTTCCGGGTCTCGTCGACG
The DNA here is from genome assembly GCF_029814175.1 of Halospeciosus flavus. Taxonomy (GTDB): domain Archaea; phylum Halobacteriota; class Halobacteria; order Halobacteriales; family Halobacteriaceae; genus Halospeciosus; species Halospeciosus flavus. Next base: position 2,206,499 of record NZ_CP122312.1, read on the forward strand.
AACGCTCGGCCACCGCGACGTACAACAACGGCGTCCTCGAGGTCACGTTCGACCGCGCCGAAGGCAGCAAGAACGAGATCGACCTGCAGTAGCGAATTTTTCTCGTCGGGTTTCCTCGCGAACGCCTCGCGTTCGCTGCGGGAACCACTCCTCCAAAAAGACGCGGAAAAAGGCCGCTCGCCTCCGGCGAGCGGTGGGTGCACTGGACCGCGCTGTCAGCAGGACACTTTCCTGCGAGCGAATTTTCCACTCGAATTTCCTCAGCCGTCGGCCTGCGGGACTCCTCGTGCAAACAGACGCAGAAAAAGCACGCACTGTCAGCAGTACACTTTTCTCGATTCGTTGACGACTGAGGGCATACATGCCCTCCACTCCCACTCGTCGCTCGTTTCTCGCGACACTCGCCGGCGCCAGCGCTGTCGGGAGCGCCGGTTGTCTCGACGCCGCCCGCGACGCCGGTGTTGGCTACCGGCCATCGAACGCACAACTGGCTGGCGACCGCTCGGACTGGCCGAGCGTTCGACACAACCCATCCAATACTGGGTTCAACCCGAACACCGAGGGACCAAGCAACCCGTCCATCGAGTGGCAAACCCCAATCTGGGCCTCAGTCACTGAAGCTGTCGTCGCCGACGGGACCGTGTACCTCCCGATGGGCGACCACCTCCGTGCCCACGACGCAGCGACGGGCGAAGAACACTGGCGCTACTCTGGGCGCGAACACAGTAGTTTCTGGCAGGCGCCAGCGGTCCACGACGGCGAGGTGTACGTCACCGACGAAGAACCGCGTGTCGTCGCCCTGGACCCGAAGACAGGTGCGGAACGCTGGGAGGCCGAGACGGACGGCGACGTCCGGACCCCGCCAACCGTAGCGACTCCCTTCGACGACGAAGTGCTGGTCTGTGTCGGAACCGACAACGCCCGCCTTCACGCCGTCTCGACGCGTTCAGAAACCGTCGTCTGGACGGCCGATACGTTCACGCCCGCATCGCAAGCACCGGCCGTCTCGGGCCAGCAACTCTCCGTCTACGTCGCGACCCACGGCGGCGAAGTGTACGGCTTCGACGTCGAGGAGGGCGAGCCACTGTGGCGGACCAAACTCACGACATGGGCGCAATCCCCTCCCGTCCTCTCTGCGCGTCACCTCTACATTTCGGGGTTCGGCGACGATCTCTTCGCCCTGAATCCCAAGCGTGTCGGCCGCGAGGAGTGGGACACCGAATTCGGCCCCGGTGTCGGTGCAGTCACCTCGGCAGGCGGGAGTACCTTCGTCGCGAGCGATGGCGGCCTGACGGCCCTCGATACACACGACGGGAGCGAGTGGTGGCACGTCCCACTTACCGGGCGGGTTACGGGCGCACCGGCCGTCTCACGTGATACCGTCTACGTCGGCGACGAGAACGGAATCCTTCACGCGGTGAAGCGCAGAGCCGGCCTCGACGCGGGACCGATGCGTCTCGAATCGAAACGGTGGACGCTCGACCTCGGACAGCCGATTCGCGGCCGCATCGCTGTCGCCGACGGAACCGTCTACGTCCCGACGAGCGGCAACAAGAACGAAGACGAGGACGGCCACCTGTACGCGATTCGCTGAGACGGAGATTCAGACGAGCGACTCGATGGCGTCGGCCAGTCGGTCGTAGAAGCCGGGTTCGTACTTCGTCTCGGCGTCGATAGTCGGCCGGGCATTCGTCTCGTTGACGACGACGCGGTCGTCGCTCACGAGCAAGTCGACACCGAGGAAGCGCACGTCGAGTTCGTCGGCCACACGCTCGGCGAGCCGTCGGAGGTCGGCGTCGAGGTCGACGCCCATCGCCTCGGCCCCGCGGTGGACGTTGTGCTTCCAGCGCCCGGACTCGAGTTCGCTCTCGGGGAGGCGCCGCTCGACCGCGCCGACGTACTCGCCGTCGAGGACCATCACCCGGTAGTCGGTCGCGTCAGGGACGTACTCTTGGACGAGGAAGGACTTGTCGCCGGTCGCGCGGTAGTCGTGGACCAAATCGAGGTAGTCGACGATTCCCAGAAACGAGTCGAGGTCGTGGGCCTTCGCGACGCCCACGCCCCGCGTCGTCGAGTTCGGCTTGACGACGACTGGCGAGTCGAAGCGATCGAAGACGGCCGCGAGGTCGTCCTCGTCGACTGAGTGCGAGACCATCGTCGTCTCGGGGACCGGAATGTCGGCGGCACCGAGGCGGGCAATCACCTCGCCTTTGTCACGAGAGGTGAGGATGTCCTCGCGGCCGTTGAGCCACGGGACGTCGAGCAGGGCGTCGATGACGCCACCCTCCATCAACCGGGTCGGGTAGACGAAGCCAGCGTCGAAGTCGGCGAATTCGTCGGCTGGCGCCGCGAGGTCGAACGAACGGCCGACAGAGGGAACGTGGACGACCTCGATGCCGCGACGGTCGAGCGGGTCGCCCATCCGCTCGAACGTCTCGGAACTCGTAGTCACCGCGAGTCGGAGCATACGCTCCTTCGGTGATGCGGCGAGAAAAAACGTCGGAGTTCAGCGAACAGTGCCTCAACTCAGATATAAATACGAAGCCGGGGAAGTACTGAACTACCGATGTGGTACTCCCACCGCTACCGTGCATATCCTGACACGGAGACGGCTACAGCTGCCGAACACCACATCGATATCCATAGACAGCTCTACAACCATGTGAGATGGGATTACGAGCGCGCTCCCTCAGAAGACAAACCAACAAGGTACCAACAACACCGCTCGCTTACCGACTGGAAACGGGATTGGCCTACTTTCGCTGAACTCAACGCCAAAGCAGGTCAGCGGACTGTTTCCCGCTTCCACCAAAACCTCTCACTCCTCGCAGATCTCAAGAGTGAGGGATACAGTGTTGGTCGACTCAAATGGAAGAGTCCTTCCAACTTCCGATCAGTGACATATCACCAAAGTGGCTTCAACCTCGACAAGAAGAGGGGCCCTAATGGCTATGCTCACGTTCGATTCGCCAAAATAGGTTGGATCCCAATTCGCTATCATCGAGACCTCCCCGAGAATTCCTCAGTTAAGGAAGTCGTGCTGAAAAGGGAGCGGACCGGCGAGTGGTTCGTGACCTTCGGTATCGAAGTTGACGACGCTACTCTTCCCGAGAAACCAGACGTAGAGACGCTCGATAGCGGTAATAGCGTCGGTGTCGATCTCGGCATCCTCAACTATATCTATACGAGTGACGGTTTCGCGGTGACGAGTCTCGACCTGGATAGCGAGCACGAACGCTTACAAAAAGCCGGTCGAACGCTTTCGCGCCGTGAGCAGGGCAGCAACAATTGGGAGAAACAGCGTAAACGAGTCGCCCGATTGCGCCGAGACATCCGACGGAAAGTACTCGATTTCCAGCACAAGCTCACGACGTGGTTGGTTCGGGAGTACGACGCGGTATTCGTAGAAAACTTGGAGGTCAGAAAGTTGCTTCAGTCGTCGCATAATTCGAGGAATAAGCAAGATGCGGCGTGGGGGCGCTTCATCCAGCTCCTTGAGTATAAATCGAAGCTATACGGATGCCACGTCAAGAGAGTGAAACCGGCAGGAACAACCAAAGAGTGCGCGAAATGCGGGGTAAACTCCGAGAAGCCACTCTGGGTCCGTGAACACTCCTGTCCAGCGTGTGGATTCGAGTGTGACCGAGATGCGAACGCAGCGTACAATGTACTCTCGCGCGGACTACACAAACTAGGTCAGGGACTGGCCGAAGAAACGCCCGTGGAGACTGTGCTCCCTACATCTGCTGATGGAAACGATTCCACTACTGTAGATGCAAAGCACGTCGTAGAAACGGGAAGCGTCTGTCCAGCGGGTTCGCGTTAACAGCGAATCGCGGGACAGTCGCAGTTCACTGGACGATCAGCGTCTCGCCGCGCTCGACGTTGATCTTGCACGGCGGCGTGATCTTGTTGTAGGCGCGACGGAAGGCCTCCTTGACGACGGGTGCCTCCTCGACTTCACACCACGCGGTGAACAGCTGGTCGCCAGCGTGGACGCGCGCGGCGGTGCCGACCGGGACACCGAACGCCTGGCGCATCCCGTCGGAGACACGGTCCGCACCCGCACCGGTCGCCTGTTTGTTCTCCCGGATGACCTGGTGGGGGAACTTGCGGAGGATCATCTTGTAGTTGCCCTCGCCGAGTTCCTTGATCAGGTGGCGGTTGGCGGACAGGCGCGCGGCCTCGAGGGAGCCGTGACGGATCTGGCTCGTCTCCTCCGGGACCAGGGAGATCTGGACCGGGTACTCCTCGGGGTCCTTCTGCAGGTCGCCCATCTTGTGCTGTGCGATTTTCGAGCCCGGGATACCCGTGATGTACTCTTTACGGGTGTACGACGGCTTGTCGATGTCCCGGTACATGGAGGCCGGCTTGTCCGACATGGTTACTATCGAATGCTGAGGGTCAGCGAGCGGATAAAGCCTTCCTTTCGCCGCGGCGCGCCGTCGCCGCGAGAAACTGCCCGTCGAACCCCGCCGACTGTCGGATGGGAACAGTTATGTGCTTCTTTCGACGAATTTTCACTCGAAGCGACGACCGCGTACCCGTCCGACTCCCCCCGATCGTGGACGATACGGGCACTCTCGCCCGTCGCCACGACTTCGCGGCGGTGTACACGTGCCGTTGTTGGAGTCAAGCGATGACTGGACACGAACTTCCCGACCCCGACTGCAGTACCACGCGAGCGAGCGACCCGTTCGACACGCCGGCGACAGAGCTTCGGCGCCGACACGCCCTGGCCGTCCTCCGGAGCTACGGCGCACTGACGCTCGCCGACCTCGCCGACGAAGTCGCCGTCCGCGAACACGGCTGTCCCCTCCCGGCCATCGATCCGGAGACGGTTCTCGACGTCTACCTCTCGTTGTATCACGACCACGTTCCCGCACTCGTCAACGCCGACGCGGCCGTCTACGACCAGGAACGCGACCTCGTCGCACCGCGGCTGGCGTTGGTCAGCTGAGTCGACGTCCCGTCGAGAAACAAGTCACTGAGTTCCTTTGGTGGAGTCCGACGAGCCGAGGACAGAGATAACGACGTCCCACTCTTCACCGGTCGGGTTCGCCTCGCACGTCCAGCCGCCTTCGACGTCAACCCCGTTTGCAGCGGCCGCACTGACGAGTTTGCTGAGCGCTCGCTGGAACTCCTCTTCAGTCACGACATCGTCGAATTCGTGTGTCATGTGTGTAATCGGATTTGGACGACCCGGTAGGCTGGCGGTGTTCAGATAAGGATGAAGAGTGAGGCGGTTCGTTTTCTGAGTGCTCTATGCCCGAAAACGACCGCCTCAACGGATGTTTAGACGAGATCAACTTAGAGTTTGTTGAACGAGAAGCGACACCGCGATTGCTGATGAAGCTCAGTATTCAGCTGCATCTTGCTGGACTCTCTTTCGAATACTGTCTCTATTCTTGAGATATTCGGTATCGAACGCGCTCGATCCACCGTTCACAATTGGGTTCATAAGGCCGATCTACAGCCCGAATCTGGTCGGTGTCCGGATCACGTTGCGGTTGACGAGACCGTGATCCGACTCAACAACGAGCAATATTGGCTGTACGCCGCCGTTGATCCCAAGACAAACGAATTACTGCATACTAAGCTTGAACCGACGAGAACGAAGGTTCTCGCTCATTCGTTTCTCATGGAGCTCTCCGAGAAACACGACGTCGAAGACGCCGTGTTTCTCGTCGATGGGTCGCACTCGTTGCAAGATGCGTGTCAGCGCCACGGCTTCGGTTTCAGATACGAGAAACATGGAAATCGGAATGCTGTCGAACGTGTCTTTCGAGAGATAAAAAGACGAACTCTCTGCTTCTCAAACTGCTTCAGCAACGCTGAAGCAGAAACTGCCGACGACTGGATCAGATCGTTCAGCTTCGCATGGAATCAGCTTACCTGAACACTACCCCAGCATGGTACACCATGCTTGGACCTGAATACCGTGGAGAACCCTATTGAGCGACCCACGACTAAAGTCGTGGGATTCAGCGTGGACTCCCGTTCTGGCCACAAGTCGTGGCAGGAGAATAGCCTCCGTTCACGTTCAGCGTCCCGCTGTTCAAGCGCACGCCCAAGGGTGCGCCTCCGTCGCCGCCAGTTTGGTTGCGACGGAGATACCGCAAGCCAACGTTCTTCGCGGCGTTGTAGTCCGCGTGATTCTCGTACTCGCACTTCAGACACTCAAACGCTTCGCCCTCACGATTGTCTGGGTGCGTGAACCCGCAGTGCGAGCACCGCCGCGACGTGTTCTCCGGATCGACTTGATCGACCACAATTCCGTATGCTTCGGCCTTGTACTCGACGTACTCGTACAAGCGGTCGAACGCCCATTTGTGGCCCCACGACGCACCCGTCCGCTCGCGGATACCCGTTAGATCCTCAAACGCGATCACCGAACAGCCGTTTTCGCGGGCTTCCGCGATCAAGTCGTTGCTGATCCGGTGGAGCATCATCTTGAACCGACCAGTCTCTTTGCGCCCGACTGCTTGGACATTCTCGTGTGCCCACCGCGTTCCGCACTGTTGCAGGGCGCCACGACGGTTCTCGTATTCTCTGCGCCAGTGGTCGAACTCCTCACCCGTCCAGAACGTACCTGTGCTAGTGACGGCGAGGTTGTTCACGCCGAGGTCAACCCCAAGAACCGTTCCGTTCTCGGTGGTCGCCTGTTCCGACGTGTCAGACTCCACGTCCTTCTTGCAGTGGATGTGAAGCATCCAATCACCGTCCTGAGTGTGTAGTTCCGCACCCGTCGTCTCGTACTCCTCCGAAAACAGGTACTCGGAGTGCGGTGTGTCACTGTCCTCGGCGGGCAGAATGTAGTCGGCTTCAATCCGGCCATCAGTCGTCGCGAGGCTGACGTACTCGTCGTGGAAGGTTGCGGTGCGCTTGTCGTAGACGACGTGTGGACTGGTAAAGTGTGGTTTCGAGGCTTTCTTCCCGTTTTTCCAGCGGGCGACGACGCTTTTGCAGGCTTCAGCGGCCTTGTTCCGAGCGGCCTGTACGAGACCGCCGTTGAAGCCGTCCGTGGCTTCTCGCACGTCGTCGTAGGTTTCGTCGTCCAGCGTGGTCTTGCTGGTGGTGACGTATTCGCCGTCGAACGCGTGGTCTACGACGTACTGAGCGCACCAGAGGAACGTGTCGACCGTGTCTTCGAGGAGTTCGGCATCGTCACTGTCCACATCAAGCGCAACGGGAACAGTGCGCCGCACTTCCATAACTTATATGTAGGACTATAGGTACTTAATAGTAGGGAAGTCGGCCTGCCATCGTTGGTAGATTATGGTATTGAGCTTACAAATTCATCCCACGGCTAAAGCCGTGGGTTTTCGCCTGCATTCCGTATAAGCATATGAGTGTCATCGTGGAACTCGAGGCCGCCGCCGAGTCCTTCGAACTCGGGCGGGCACTCGCAGTTCCCGGCCGGTCCGCGATCGAACTCGAGGATATGGTCCCCCTCGGCGACCAGGTCGTCCCACTCTTCTGGCTCTACGAGCAGGAGACGTCGGAGTTCGTCGAGCAGGTCGAGTCTCGGGAAGGCGTCGAGGAGCTAACTGTATTCGACCGGATGGACGACCGGACACTCTTCGCACTCAAGTGGGACCCCGACGCGGACCGGCTGCTCACGTCGATCTCTGACAACGGTGGCTACCTCCTGAGTGCCACTGGGCGGGGGACGGACTGGACACTCCAGATTCGCTTTCCGGACCACGAGTCGCTCACGAACTTCGCCGACGAGTGCGACGACCGGAACGTCACTCTCGAAATTGAGGGACTGTACAACCCGACCCGACCAGAGGTCGGCCCGTGGTACGGCCTGACCGAACCACAACACGAGACGCTCATCTTGGCCATCGAACGCGGGTACTACGACATCCCCCGACAGATTTCGACTCAGGACCTCGCCGCCGAACTCGGCGTCTCCGACCAAGCGGTGACCGAACGGCTCCGGCGTGCCATCCAGACGCTGACGGATAACACGCTTCGCGTCCCGAATGCCCACAAGAACTCCAACTCGGAGTGAATCCGACGCACGATTTCTGCGGCAGTTATATTTCTCCCCCCTCAAAAGGAGGGTGATAGACAAAGTAGAACGACTATCCCGCGGGAGGACCAAACATAGATTGGATTGCACGGTGGGGTGGCTTCCAAGCCAACTCGGCTCATCGATGCAATCCCTCCAATCGGATTGCCCCGTCGGGAATTGGCACTTGGGGGAGAGCCATCTCGTCTGGGGCCACGATTGGAGATGAATCGGACTTCTCGCGATACTGACTTCGAATAAGTACCCTGGTGTACCAGGCAATCTATGTATCAGACGCGACGTTGTATCAGAAAGTGGATTGCTTCGGAGATCTGGTCTCTGGGGGGAGAACCGCTCTGCCGACGCAATCCACGGGGGAGTTAGTATTCGCCTACCGAGTTACCTCTTCTGTGCGAACGCGAGCGTCCCGCTGACACTCTTCACGTACGCACGAACCGTCTCGCCCTCACGGGCGCCCTCGATGAAGATGGTGTACTTCCCACGCTCGGCCGTCCCGTCGCCCTTGCGGCCGGTACCCGTGACTTCGAGTTCGTAGGTCGTCCCCTCCTCGATGGCGTCTGGCTGCTCTGTCACCGTGGACGAGGAGGACTTTGCGGGCTGTTTGGCGACCGGTCGGAACGCACCACACGCCGCACAGCGGAGCATCGTGTTGCGATTCTCCGTGACGAGTTCCGTGTCGGGGAGGCCACACTCGGTACAGGTGACGTACACCTCGACGTAGCGGTCGAGGGCTGTCTGCAGGTCGGCGGCGGAGAACGAGCCGTTGTAGCGGGCCCAGTCGCCTTCGAACTGGCCAGCCGTCCCGAGTTCGCGCTGGATGACGCTGTGGATCTGCTCGGCGTCGCGCGCGAGTGCCTCGGCGACGTCGCCGAGGTTCGTGAAGCGAGTGAACGCACCGTCGCGCTGCGCCGACGGGTCGGGGACCGTGAGACGGTCGTGGTCGGCGGTGAGGTCGGGGGACGCGTCGATGGCGCGCTGGAGACTGGCTTCGTAGTCCATACGTAACTGCGGAGGTGGACACAGATAGCTTTGGCCCACGCATTGTCTACACACACCATACCTGCGACGGCGACCCGTTCCACGCACCTTTAGCCACCCACCACACTACTCGGTGTATGTCCGATTTCCTCACCCACGAGGAGCTTCTCGACGAACTCCACGACCACGAGTTCGACCGCCCACCCGCACTCGTCAGTAACGCCCACATCACCGGACTCGGCGTCGCACGTGCCCTCTCGGCACACGGTGTCCCCGTCATCGCACTCGACCGAGTAGGTGACGGTGCGGCACCGCCCTCCGACGCCGTCGACTTCGCCGGTGAGGTGACCTTCCCACTCGACGACCTGGAGGGGTTCCGCGACGACGTCGAAGCCGTCGCCGAGGCCCTCGACCACGAACCGGTCGCGTTCGCCTGCATGGACGAGTGGGTCCACGCCTACGCCGACGCCGAACCCGAGGGCGTCCGACTCCCGTTCGCCGACCGGGACGTGATTGACGCGGTCTTAAACAAGTCCTCGCTATACAGAATCGCCGACGAGCTGGGTGTCCCCTACCCCGAGACCCGCTGGCTCGACGAGACGAGCGTCGAAGACGCCGTCGCAGACCTCGGCCTCCCGCTGGTCGTCAAACCGGCGCTCAAACGGGAGTTCGAGGAGGAAGTCGGGACGAACGTCCTCGAAGTCGCGAGTGAAGAAGAGTTCCGCGACGTTGTGGAGATGGCCGACGAGGCCGGAATCGAAGTACTCGCCCAGGAGAAGGTGCCGGTCGAGCGCGGCGAGGACCACTCACTGGCCTCCTACGTCCCCGAGAGTGGCGTCGACGACGCACTCGGTGTCGTCGGCAACGCCCGCGTCCGTTACCCGCAGGGGTACGGGACCTCCTGTGTCGTCGAGACGGCCGAGCGCCCTGAGATCGAGGAGCGTGCCCTCGACGTCATCGCGGAGACGGACTACTACGGCATCAGCGAGGCCGAGTTCGTCTACGACGGCGAGCGCGAGGAGTTCGTCCTCCTCGACGTGAACACACGACCCTGGAAGTGGATCGGCCTCCCCGTCGCGGCCGGCGCGAACCTCCCGATGGCCGCCTACGCCGACGCGACCGGCGTCGACTACGAATCGCGAGAACAGACCGAGGCCCGGTGGGTATCGCTCGCCGACTACGGGTCGCTGCTCGCCGAGACGCCGAGTTTCCGGGACGTCCTCGGCCGCGAGGCGTGGCTCGACCTCCTCTCGGGTGCGGGCAGAACGAACGTCGCGGCCGTCTTCGACCCGGACGACCCCGAACCCGCCTACCAGATGCTCCGGAAGGAACTCGGGACGAGTACGTACTACTGCTCGTGTTGAGCTAGAGCCACTCGTCGCTCCACTCCTCGAGATCGCGGAAGACCGGACAGAGCGCCTCGCCCTTCTCGGTCAGGCTGTAGTAGGTCGCGACCGGTCGGTCCTCGACGCGCCGGTCGACCAGGTCGGCGTCTTCGAGGTCGTCGAGGACGCGCGAGAGCGTCCGCGAACTCGCGTCGGTCGAGCGCTTCAGCTCGTTGAAGCGCTTCTCGCCCTCGTCGAGGTCGTGGAGGACGACGAGTCGCCACTCCGAGCCGATCTGCTGGATCGCCTCGACGACCGAACAGAGGTCCGACTGGTCGGCCGACTGCTCGGCACTCGTGTCAGCGGATTCATTGGTCGAAGACATCGACGTCATCTACTAACGACTTCGTCGCCAAAGGTACATATAGGTTCCCTCCCGAACCAAGTAACGTAATGAAACTCGGTATCACTACGACACTGGTTGACTACGACTACGGCGCAGTCACGGAGGTGCGCGTCTAATGGCGACCGGACTCGAAGCCATCCTTCTGGTCGTCGGACGCGTTCTCTTCGGCGGCGTCCTCGCCTTCACCGGTCTGAACCACTTCATGCAGACCGAGGAGATGGCGGGCTACGCCGAGTACAAGGGCCTCCCCGCTCCAAAGCTTTCGGTACTCGCCTCGGGCGCCCTGCTCGTCCTCGGCGGTCTCGGCATCATCGTGGGTATCTTCCCCGTCGTCGCGGCCATCGCTCTCGCGGCGTTCCTCGTCATCTCGGCCGTCACGATGCACGACTTCTGGGCAGTTCCTGACGAAGACCAGCAGACCGAGATGACGCAGTTCCTCAAGAACATCTCCCTCGCCGGCGGCGCGCTCATCATCGGCGCGGTCGCGTCCGGTGGCTGGGCACTCTCGCTCGGCGTCCGCCTCTTCTAGAGGCACGCCACCTGCGATACGACTCCGGTTTCTGACCATTCATTTTCGCCGTCGTAGCACCTGTCTGTGTAGCGACAGTACTCGACGAGCGAGACGCGATCCGGAGCGATGGGACCCGTCTAGAGCGTCAACGTGACCGGATCCATCTGGTAGAACGCCGTCTCGTAGCCCTCGTGGCGGGCAGTCTGCGAGGGTGCGTCGACCGTTATCTCCAGTTCGTCGCCGGACTGCACGTTGGAGAGGGCAGTGCCGTAGTGGTAGTTCAACTCACCGTCGAGCGCGGCGTCGAACTGGCCGTCGAACACCGTCTCGCCGTCGCGCGTGAGCGTCCCGGAGAGCGCCATCGCCGGGAGGACGAACCGGTTGTACGGCGTCCGCGCGGAGACCGCGAGGTACGTCTGGTCCGTCGACCCGCCGTAGGGTTCGGCGCCGTCGATAGTCGTCACGACGAGTTTCGCGTCGTCGCTCGTCCCGGTCGCACGAACCGTCCCGGGGAGGGCGTCCTTCGTGGGTGCCTGCGTCATCTGGACGGTCGTCATTTCCGACGGGACGACTGCACCGGGTGTGCCCTCCTTCTCCGAGGGGATGTCGGTATACTCGATCTCGTTCAATTTCGACTCACTGAAGTCGAACTCGAACTCGAAGGTCGCCGGGCCGTACTCCCCGTCTTTCAGTGAGCCAGTCCGCTTCACCGACGGTTCGCCGATACGGATCGACACCTGATAGGTCCCGTCGCCGGGAAGCGCGACGTTGTCGCCGAAGTGGACACCCATTGGCTGAGAGAGCATCGGCCACGGCGAGACGTTCGCGACCCGCTCGCCGTCCTGCTCGACGGTAATCTGTGGGTTCACGTCCGGCGGGACGATCTTCGCCTCGTTGTCCCAGACGACCGGCATCAGGTGGACCGAGTCCTCCCCCTTCAGCGCTACCTTCTGGCGGTGCGAACCGGTGAAAAGCCAGAAGCGGTGGGGATAGCTGTACGTGAGCGCGCAGGTGTAGTCGCCCACCGTCTGTTTACCGACCATCTTCATCCCCTCGACGTGCGTGGGGTAGTAGACGCCATCCGGGCGGTTCTCGACCAGCGCAGGCTCCTGCGCCGAGGACGACGACTCCAACTGAAAGCCGGCACAGCCAGCGAGACCCGCCGTCCCGACGAGTCCACTGGCCGCGAGGAAGTCGCGTCTACGCATTCGTACCCTCCGTCTCGGGGTTGGCTGGTGGCAGTTCGCGGAGTCGTCGTGGGGGAACGAGGTAGTTCCCGCGGCGTTCGACGTTCATGTACTGGAGGATACCGTTGTTGTTGCGCTGGCCGACCGCCGAGTTCTCGGCGAGGTCGGTCCCGTTCATCGCCTCGCGGGTCGTTACGAAGTCGCCGATACCGCGCTGGAGCGACACGAAGTGAAGTCCGGCGTGGTCGCCGTCGGTCGAGTCGAAGTCCCGCCGGAGGATGATGGCCTGATCGCCCTCGCGGACGTCGACCATCTTCTGCGAGTGGCCGACGACGGCATCCTCGCGGGCGGCCTGTTCGTCCGGCTTGCACAGTTCCATCTGCGAGGTGTGGAGGTTCTCGCCCGTCCCCTCGACGATATCGTTTTTCGCGTGGTAGGGACAGAACATCTTGCTGACGCGCTGGTAGCGGTCGTCCTGCTGGTACCACTGGTTCAGGTTCAGCGTGATATTCGAGACGTGCTGGGTGGTCCCGTCGGCGAAGGGTCCTTTCGGGATGCTCACGCGGTCCTCGCTTGCCTGGTTCTTCAGGAACCCGGACTCGAAGCCCATGTAGAGCGTCGCGTCCTCGGGGACCTCCCCCTCGGGAACGCCCGCGACGTCGTCGTGTTTCGCAGGCAGGCCGTCACCGATGAATCCCGTTCGCCGGTCGACGAAGTCGAAGACACCGTCGAGTGACGCCGCGACGTCGACGCCATTCAGCGTCTCCTTCTCTCCCTTGAGTGCCTCCTCGGCGGCGAGGACGACTTTGCCGTAGTCGCTGGCGAGGTGGACGACGGCGTCAGGCGTGTCGAGTTCGGGATCCTCGAAGGACGCGAGCGCTTCGGGCATCGGGAGGTCGACCGAGTCGGGGAGCGACTCCTCGAAGCGCTCGAAGTAGGCTGGCGAATAGCTCACGGTGAAGAGGAGGCCCTCGTTGTCGCGGGGGTAGGCGTGTTCGAGCGACTGGAGCGCCTCGGCCATCGTCTGGCGGTCGGCGTCCGTCGGCGCCCCGTCGCCGCGGTAGTTCAGGAGGAGGAGAACGCGGTGGCGGGGGACGATCGGGTTACCGTGCTCGTCGGTTTCGAGGACGTCGTTCCAGGCGTGCTGGCGTTGTGGGAGCGAAGAGAGGTCCGTCGGACCGCGCGGGACGTCGACGGACTCGCGTGACAGACACGCGCTGAGTGCGGAGGCGCCGCCGATGGCGACGGCGGACTTCACGAACTCGCGGCGGGGGATGCCACGTTCGTCTGGAGCAACCATCGAGACGAACTAGCCGGTCTCGGAGCGAAAGCCGTTCTGGTGCGACCGTCGAAACCACCGGTCTCCACGGCGACACCATCCGGGTGTACTTTAGTGGCCCCCCGTCAAGGAGGCACCATGAGTATCCTCTCGATGGTCGCTGCCGGAGGGCTGTTCGGGGTCCGTCACGCCCTCGAAACGGACCACCTGGCGGCGGTCGCGACACTCGTCGAGGACGACGGGCGCTCGTCGGCCGTCGGTCTCTCGTGGGGCGTCGGTCACTGCGTCCCCATCGTCGTCCTCGGCCTGCTCGCGTGGTTCCTCGACCTCCAGCCGCCCGCGTTCCTCACGACCTCGGTCGAAGTGCTCGTCGGCGTCGTCCTCGTCTACTTCGGGGGTCGGATGCTCTGGCGGGTCCTCCGCGACGCGGAGATACACTCACACAGCCACGACGGCGACGACCACACGCACCTCGACATCGGGTGGCTCTCACTCGGCCTCACTCACCAGCACTTCGATGGCGACTCGCTGGCCGTCGGCGTCCTCCACGGCGTCGCCGGGAGCGGGGGACTCGTCGTCCTCCTCGTCGCAACGGCCTCCTCACAGGCCAGCGCGCTGGCGTTCCTGACCGGCTTCTGCCTCCTGACCATCGCGACGATGGGCGTCGTCTCGGCTGTCTGGGGCGCGATCGTCGGGACCCGCTACACGAAGTACGTCGAGGGTGCCGCGGGCGTGTTCGGCATCGTGGCAGGGCTCATCCTCGTGGGCGAGCAACTCGCCCACGCGGGCCTGTTCTGAAGCGAGCAGCCGTCAGGAGGAGAGGAGGGAGTCGACGAGGCGCTCGAAGCGATCGACCATCCGTTCCGGGAGCGAGGGGGAGATGACGTCGAGGAGTGTCGCCGTCTCTGCGGGTCGCGTGAGCGCGAGCGTGACCCGGTTTCGCTCGTCGCGCCGTTTTTCGACGAGGTCGCGTTCGACGAGTCGGTCGAGGTGCCACTCCAGCGTGCTCCGCGCGATATTGAGGTCCTCGGCGACCTGCTGCGGGCGCTCGGGGCCACCTTCGAGTAGGGCGAAGAGGACGTCACGACTCGTCTCGCGGCGGAGGAGGGCGAGCGCGCCGCGTTCCCACTCGTCGTAGCCGGGCGGGTAGTAGTGTGTCTGGCCATAGAGTGACTCGGCGAGGAGTTCGTCGGCCGCACGTAACTGCTTCAGGTGGTACTGGACCTGCCCGGTCGCGAGGTCGAGTTCGCGGACGAGTTCGTTGAAGTGGACGCCGGGGTGGGTCCGCACGTACCGACTGATTCGGCTGCGTGTCTCGCTCATCGGTCGACTTCCTCCGTTCGGTACTCCGCCTCGCGTTCGCTCGCCCGGACGTAGTAGACGGCCGCGACGACGAGCGACGCCATCGCCGCGTCCAGCGCGTGTTCGAGGAGGTGGTGGACGTCCCCACCGAAGAACCCGGTCACCGAGGCGACTGCGACACCCGTCCGTGCGAGCAGCGTCCCGACCGCGAGGACGACGAGGAGGTACGACCGGGATCGCCGACGGAGGTAGGCGGCGAGGGCGAGACCGACCAGCGGGACCGTCACCAGCGCCGCGAGCAGGAGAACGGCGAGTAACACCGGCGACAGCGACGACGGGGGCGTCACAACGTACCCCTCCGTTCGCTGATGGTTCGGAAACCGTCGGCAGTCGGCGTCGACGACGCGGTCCCGGAAAGCCCCCACATACGTCGTATCGTCGTCGCTGAGACGTATCGATGTTGCGGTGTGCACAGGCCAGACTCGACCGGCAAGCGCGAGAAGCTCACCACGCGCCAGCGCGAGGTGCTCCAGACGGCCTACTTCATCGGCTTCTTCGAACAACCACGCGTCCGTACCGGCACCGAGATCGCCGACGCAATGGGAATCTCCCAGCCCACGTTCAAACTAGGTAGCGAGGCGGATTCCCCGCCCCACTGTGGGCGGGGAGGAAGCCGACACTTGCTGCCAGTTCCGCAGTTTGAAAGTGCTGGCATCCCGAATTAATGGTGTGGTCGGCGGCCAACAGCTGTCGCTGGGCATGGGCCGCAGTCAACCGGCCCCGAAGTCAGGGATGCCGACCCGTGAACGCCCGAAAGCGCTTCGGGTACGACGCGGTGAGTCCACTGACAAGCCCCGCGCCGCCGTGCTCGGGGCAGTTGACCGCACACCTCCGCGCGGCGCAACTCAAATTCTGTCGACAACTCTTCGAGTCGCAGACTGGCGCACGCACCCCGATTCGATATAGTGACTATCGATTCATCGGGTCGGGCCGGTCGGTTCTGCCGAAGTCGACTCTCTTAGGAGTCTCGACCCCATCGACCCGACAATGAGTAGCGACCATCTCCACCTGAATCTCTTCACGATGGACTCCGTCGAGCACGTCACCGTCGGGTCGTGGCGCTACCCCGGCGACCAGTCGGCCCGGTACACCGACCGCGAGTACTGGACGGAGGTCGCGCGGACGGCCGAACGGGGCGGCTTCGACGGTATCTTCTTCGCCGACGTTCGGGGAATCTACGACGTCTACGGCGACAGTCGTGAGACAGCCATCGAGAAGGCCGTCCAGACGCCGTCGAACGACCCGGCCTACG
The DNA here is from genome assembly GCF_029814175.1 of Halospeciosus flavus. Lineage (GTDB taxonomy): Archaea > Halobacteriota > Halobacteria > Halobacteriales > Halobacteriaceae > Halospeciosus > Halospeciosus flavus. Next base: position 2,222,840 of record NZ_CP122312.1, read on the forward strand.
TGGTGCCGGCGATGGCCGAGGTCACCGACCACCTCGGGTTCGCCGTCACGAAGTCGACGTCCTACAACCACCCCTACCAACTCGCCCGCGAACTCTCGACGCTGGACCACACGACCGACGGACGTGTCGCGTTCAACATCGTCACCTCCTACCTGGAGTCGGCGGCGGCGAACCTCGGCCTCGACGAACGGATGGAACACGACGAACGCTACGACCGCGCCGACGAGTTCATGGACGTCTCCTACGCTCTCTGGGAGGACTCCTGGGAAGACGACGCCGTCGTCCGCGACGCCGAATCGGGAACGTTCACCGACCCCGAGAAGGTCCACGCCATCGACCACGAGGGCGAGTACTTCGACGTCCCCGGACCTCACGGCTGCGAGCCCTCGCCCCAGCGGACGCCCGTGCTCTACCAGGCTGGCTCCTCCGATCGCGGCCGGGAGTTCGCCGCAAAGAACGCCGAGGCGGTCTTCGTCAGCCAGCCCACGGAGGAGGCCGTCGTCGACTACGTCGAGGACCTCCGCGAGCGCGCCGCCGGGTACGGTCGCGACCCCGACCACCTCAAGTTCTTCCCCGGTATCGTGCCCATCGTCGGCGAGACCGAAGAACTCGCCGAGGCCAAACACGAGTCCTACAAGGAACACATCGACACGGAGGGTGTCCTCGCGCTCATCTCCGGATTCGTCGACATGGACCTCTCAGAACTCGACCCCGACCAGAAACTCGAACACATCGAGACCGAGGCCATCCAGGGTGTCGTCAACGCCTTCACGTCGAACGACGACCGCGAGTGGACGGTCCGCGAGATGGCCGAGTTCGCCGGCCTCGGCACCACCTCGCCGGTCGTTGTCGGGACGCCCGAGCAGGTCGCCGATGAGTTCGAGTACTGGTTCCGCGAGGTCGGCGTCGACGGCTTCAACGTGAAGGAGGTCGTCCGCCCGGACACCCTGCAGGACTTCGTCGACCTCGTCGTCCCCGAACTCCGCGAGCGCGGCCTCCTCCGCGAGGAGTACGCGGGCAACACCCTCCGCGAGAACCTCTTCGGCGCCGGTCAGACCGAACTCCACGACGACCACCCCGCACGGCAGTCCTGAGCGAATCGGTCCACACGGATACGACACAACACCTGCGCTCCGGGACGCCGGCCGGTGGCGAGCGCGCGATGAGACCATGAGGCGTCGCTTTTTCTGCTCGCCCCGAGTCTCAATACGTATGCGTACCTGTACGTTCACGGTCGGCGGAGAGGCCGTCGACATCGTCCCCGAGCGCGTCGTTAACGCTGGCTCCACCGATCACGGAACCGCGTCTGCGTCGTCGACCGAGGCACCGCCGACCTATCCGCTGGCCCCCTACACGCTCCTCGTCGACCCCGGCCGGGTCGTCGTCACGGGCGAGCACACGTCGGGCGAGGCCGCGTTCGGTCTCTTCGTCACCGACCGCGAGACGTACGTGGTCGCCGCCAGCGACCACACCGACCGCGACCTGGAGTCGGTCAGCGTCCGGAAGTCGAAGCAGATCGCGCCGAACGTCCTCTCCGAGCGGGCGTGGCGCTACTCGGTCGTCCGCGACCACTGGGACCGCCTCGAACTCCGGGCGTGGACGACCACCGGGACGGGTGAGCGCAAACTCTACCAAGAGGAGGGTCTCGACGCCCTCCTCGCGCCCGAGGAGCTGCTGGAGACTGTCGAGAAGCGCCACGGCGGCCCGATGAACGGGACGGCCATCCTCTCGGGGACCGTGCCGACCACGGAGGGCGTCGTGCCAGGCACTCGTTTCGTCGTCGAACTCCACGACCCGGTCCGCGACCGGACGCTCCGCGTCGGCTACAACGTCGAGGTCGTCTGAGGGTCCGTCTGACGATTCTCCGTCGAGGGGAAGTTTCATTCTCGGTCCGCGCGTTCGTCAGTGCAACTGGACCTCCACCATGGCGGAAGACACTCAAGAGCGAATCCACGTCGGCGAGACACCGGACGGTGACCCCGTCTACCTACCGACCATCGACATCCTGACTGGCCGGGGGTTCCTGACCGGGAAAAGCGGAGCTGGTAAGAGTAATTCCGTGAGCGTCGTCATCGAGGAACTCCTCGACGCCGGCTTCCCGGTCCTCATCGTCGACCAAGAGGGTGAGTACTTCGGGCTGAAAGAGCAGTACGAACTCCTCCACGCAGGCGCGGACGAGGAGTGCGACGTGCAGGTGAGTGCCGAGCACGCCGAGAAGCTCGCGACCCTCGCCCTGGAGGAGAACGTTCCCATCATCCTCGACGTTTCTGGCTTTCTCGACGAGGATGAATCGAACGAACTTGTCCGCGAGACGGCCCGACACCTCTTTGCAAAGGAGAAGAGGATGAAGAAGCCCTTCCTACTCGTCATCGAGGAATGCCACGAGTACCTCCCGGAGGGAGGCGGAATGGACGAAACGGGCAAGATGCTCATCAAGGTGAGCAAGCGCGGGCGCAAACACGGTCTCGGCGTCGTCGGCGTCTCCCAGCGCCCGGCCGACGTGAAGAAGGACTTCATCACGCAGGCCAACTGGCTCGTCTGGCACCGCCTCACCTGGGAGAACGACACGAAAGTGGTGAGTCGCATCGTCGGCTCGGAGTACGGTGACGAGGTAGCGGACCTCGACCCCGGCGAGGCGTTCGTCCAACTCGACTGGACCGACGAGGAGGTCCAACGCATCCAGTTCAAGCGCAAGCAGACCTTCGACGCGGGCGCGACGCCCGGCCTCGACGACTTCGAGCGCCCCGACCTGAAGTCCGTCTCGGACTCTCTCACGGAGGACCTCTCGGAGATCACGGCCGAGCAGGAGGCCCGCGAGAATCGCGTCGCCGAACTGGAAAACGAGCTGGAGAAGAAGGAGGCCCGCATCGCCGACCTGAAGAACCAACTGGAGCAGGCCCGCGACGTCTCCGCGGCGGCACGGAAGATGGCCAACGCCCTCGCACACGGCGAGCAACACTCCGCGGACCTCGACGGCGATAGCTCGAGCTACCAGTCCACGCTCCAGTCGAAGAACCAGGAGATCGACCGCCTGGAGGACCGCGTCGCGGAACTGGAGTCGATGGTGCGCGAGTTGGCCGAGCGCGACGCCGCAGCGGACGCGACGGTCGACGCCGGCGGTCCGACGACCGCAGAGATCGTCGCGGAGACCGCCGAGGTGCGTGCCGAGACGGCGACGACGACGGGTGAAACTGACGCGACCGCCCGAGCAGCCACCGACGGGGCGGCCGTGGAACCCCCGGAGACTTCCGACGAGACCACGACCGCGGCTGGCACGGCTTCCGGCCCAGACGTGCCCTCCGATATGGACGATGACCGGACGACCAGCGACACGCGTCGGCCGCCGAACGTGACCACGACCACAGCCACGGCCTCCCGTCCGAGCAGACGGACAGACGGCGTGTCCGGGAGTGCGTACGCGCGAGTCGTCGGAAAAGAGCCCGAACCAGTGCCGGACCCGGAACCAGAACCGGAGCCGGAGCAGGAAGCAGCACACGAGGACCACGAGGAGCGCGACGAGCGCGAGGGCCGTGAGACGGCGCTCCAGTCGACCCGCGCGGGGATGGACACTGGCCCCGGCGTCGACGCCGACGAGGCGGCCGAAGCCATCGGCTACGAGCGGAGAGCGTGGCCCACGCCGGACGACCCGGAGAGCGACGACGCCGCGGAGCCGAGTCTCTCCCTCTCGGACGTCGACCCGGCCGACGACGACGAACCGCTCGACGAGCGGGGGAACGGGCTCCCCGAGGGCGGAGTCGAGATCGAAGAGAAGGAGCCGAAGGACCCGGTCGACCGGATGCTGTCGGAACTCCGCGAGAAGGGCGAACAACTCCGGGCGGCCGAGGACATGGTCGACACCGACCCGGACTACCCGGACGCGAGCGCCGAGGAGTTGCTGGAGTTGGCCGACGACCCCGCGGTGGTCGTCCGCGTCAACGCCGCCCGCCGGGAGTCGCTGTGCAACGAGGACGGGACGTGGGCGGTCGTCGCACGCCTCGCTGCCGACGCGCCGCTGACCGTCCAGGGAGTGGCCGACCACGTCGGTATCTCGAACGAGGCGGCCCACAGCCTCCTCACGGCGCTCCGGCAGCGCGACCTCGTCACGCGCGACCAGGAGCGCCGGTACGCACTCGACGCGAGCACACTCAGGAGTCTCGCAGGACGAGACGACAAGACGACACGACTGGGCGAACTCCAGAAGCAGTGGCGCGTCGATTGATGACCGAGAGTCGGACATGCCCCCTCCTCGGCGTGTGAGTCGCCGAGTTCGCTCGGGCAGAACCGTATTGTAGGCTCACCACCGACACTCCCGTATGGAGTGGGAGGACTACCGCGATGTCATCCAGAGCGCGGAGTACCGCTACAACGTCCCCGCGCTGTTCGCCCACCCCGAAGCGTTCCACGCCTTTCTCGACGACCTCGCCGAGCCGTTCTCCCCCGACGAAGTGGACAAGGTCGCCGGTATCGACGCGCTCGGCTTCGTCCCCGGCGCGTGTCTCGCTCGCGAACTCGACGCGGGATTCGTCGCCGTCCGGAAGGGCGGAAAACTCCCCATCGCCGAGGAGTACCGCATCTCCGAGGACCTCGTCGACTACACGGGCGAGGAGAAGACCCTCGAACTCGACGTCCGGATGGTCGAGGCGGGGTGTCGAGTAGTCGTCGTCGACGACTGGATCGAGACCGCCTCGCAGATGACGGCAGCCATCAACTTGCTGGAACGGGCGGGGGCCGAAATCAAGGGAATCGCGGTCCTCGGGGCCGAGGAGAACGAGACACCGCTCCGTCTCGAAGAGAAGTACGGTGTTCACTCCGTTCGGCCGTGGCACGAAATGGGGGAGCCAGAGCGAGAGCAGCGAGATTCCGAGCGAACGGAGTGAGCGAGGAATCTTCGGATAGCGAGCGGGAGCAACACGCGAGCAGGGGAGCAACACGCGAGCAGGGAGAGCAACACGCGACGACGCACACCGGCGAGAGGGGTTGAGGCGCTTTCGAACGGCTTTTACGTCGTGAGGTGCGCCTCTGTGAGTCGATGGCGAACCTCTACGAGCAGACACAGGACGAGATCGAGCCGATCGACCTCCGATTCTCCGAGGAGGAACTCGAAGCACGCGTCGACCACCTCACCGACTTCGTTCGCGAGCAGGTCGAGTCGGCGGGCGTCGACGGCGCCCTCATCGCCCTCTCGGGCGGTATCGACAGCACGGCGACCGCACACCTCGCGGTCGAGGCGCTCGGCGCCGACGCCGTCCACGGCCTCCTCCTCCCGAAGGAGGTCAACGAGGAGGAGAACATGAGCGACGCCGAACGGGTCGCCCAGGACCTCGGCATCACCTACGACGTCCTCGAAGTCGACTCCATCGTCGAGGAGATCCTCGACACGTACGACGCCGAGCACGACGACGAGTCCGAGGGCCGCTGGGAGGGCCGCTACGTCGGGAACACGAGCGCCCGTGTCCGCATGACCCTCAACTACCTCGTCGCCAACTACGAGAACAAACTCGTCCTCGGGACGGGCAACCGCGCCGAACTCGGCACTGGCTACGTGACGAAGTACGGCGACGGCGGCGTCGACTGCAACCCGCTCGGGAACCTCTACAAACAGCAGGTCCGCCAACTCGCCGCACACCTCGGCGCGGACGAGAAACTCGTCCAGAAGACGCCGACCGGCGGGATGGTCGACTACGGCACGGACGAAGAGGAGTTCGGCGTCGACTACGACACGCTCGACGCCATCCTCGCACTCCACGTCGACGGCGGCGTCCCCGCCGAGGCGACGGCCCGGCTCACCGACACCTCCCTCGACGACGTCGAGTACGTCGTCCAGATGCACGAGGAGAGCGAGCACAAGCGGACGCCGCCGGCGACGCCCGACCCGCTCTTCTGAGCGCCGGCACGGCGGCCGTTCGAATTTCTCTTTAAGTAGTCGTCGAGAGTATATGAGCGAATTCGGCCGCCGCCACTACGTGCTGGCGGACGACGTGTCGAGTATGGCCGGACCACATCCCTCGAAGTACGAACTGGAGGACGCCAAGGTGTACGTCCACGAGAAGGACGACGAGACGGCGCAGGTGACCCACATCGACGTCGAACACCCCGACCTCAACGAGATCATCGAGTCGGGCGAGAACACGTACGTCGGTGGGAAGGAGGGTGGCGTCTTCGTCGGCCTGAAAGACGAGATGCTCGACCGTGCCGAGGAGTATCTCGAAGAGCGGAAGAGCGAGGGAGACGGCCAGAGCGGCGACGAAGAAAACGGAGAAGACGGGGAGTAGTCCCGAATCTGGACACTGTATCGGCGCGACTGTTTTCCCCCATCTTCGGCGACCACGCACTGACAGCGGCCGGTACGCCCCGGTGACGACCACCTCTCGTCGGCCACGTCCTTTATTTGGAGAGTGTGCGAGAGAAACAGGTACGGACGATTTCGTATGGGTGGTGACACGAGTGGGATCGACACCGACGCCGTCCTCGACACCGTCGTCGACGCGCTCAGGGAGGCCGACAAGCCGTTCGACGCGCCCGACGAGTCAGCAGTCCGCGAGTCGTTCTTCGACTTCGAGGACGTGACTGCAGGCGAGCACATCGAACACTACTGGGTGACCGAGCCGTTCGCCCTCGTCTCGATACGGCGCGAGGAGGACGGCGAACTGCGCTATCACGTCGCCGAACCGGTCCTCGACGACTTCGAGGAACACGTCCGAGAGGACCTGACGGAGGTGCTCCGCCGGGAACTCGTCGACGTGGACGTCGAGAGCGCCGACGACCCCGAGGCGGCGTTCGTCGACCACCTCGACGACCTCTTGGCACGCCACGGGGCGGCGCTCGACCCCCACACCCAGCACAAACTCGCCTACTACTTCCAGCGGGACTTCGTCGGCTACGGCGTCGTCGACCCGCTGATGTCCGACCCGTCGGTCGAGGACGTCTCCTGCGACGGCGCGAACGTCCCGGTGTTCGTCTACCACGCCGACTACGGCAACGTGAAGACCGGGCTCACGCTCTCCGAGGAGCGTCTCGACTCGCTGGTCGTCCGCCTCGCCCAGCGCTGTGACCGCCACCTCTCGGAGGCGAAACCGCTGCTCACGGACACACTCCCGGACGGCTCTCGCGCACAGGTGACATTGGAGAGCGACGTGGCGACCCGGGGGTCGAACTTCACGGTCAGAAAGTTCCGCGAGGAGCCGTTCACCCCGCCCGAACTCGCCGCCTACGGGACGTTCTCGATTCCACAACTCGCCTACATCTGGCTCGCCGTCGAGCACAACAAGTCGGTGCTGTTCGTCGGTCCAACCGCGTCGGGGAAGACTACCTCGATGAACGCGGTGACGCTGTTCGTCCCGCCGGACGACAAGGTAGTGTCCATCGAGGAGACCCGCGAGGTGAACCTCCCCCACGAGAACTGGATCGCGAACGTCACCCGCGAGGCGGGAATGGGCGAGACCCGCGAGGAGGTCTCGACGGACGACCTCCTGAGCGAGGCGCTCCACCAGCGCCCCGACCACGTCATCGTCGGCGAGATTCGCGTCGACCCGGACGTGGTCCGCACCTTCTTTCAGGCGATGGGGACCGGCCACGCCGGTTTCTCGACGTTCCACGCGGAGACGGCCCGCGACACGCTCCGACGCCTCCGCCACGACCCTCTCTCGGTGCCCGACGAACTGCTCGCGGATCTCGACGTCATCTCGGTCCAGCACCTCCTCGAACTCGACGGCGACACCGCCCGCCGCTGTCGGTGGATGACCGAGGTCCGCGAGGCGGGGGGCGAGCGCCCGGAACTCCACGAGGTGTTCGCCCACGACCAGGGAACCGACAGTATCGAACAGACCGGTCCCTCGCGCGTCCTCGCCGACATCGCCCGCGACCGCGGGTGGAGCGAGGAGCAGTTGACCCGCGAACTCCGCGAGCGCCAGCAGGTCCTCGCCCACCTCGTCGAGACCGATACGACCGGCTACGAGGAGTCCGTCGACTGGTTCTTCCGCTTCGCCCGCGAGCGCCAGCAGGTCCTCGACGAGATACCGGCCCGCGACGTGGCGCCGGTGAACGCCGCCTCCGAGACGGATGTCCGAGAGTGAGAGCCGGGACGGGCCCGAGGACACCGGGTCGACCCACCGGGCGCCGTGGACGGCCGACTACGACACCGCCCGCGTCAGGTCGGCGTACGGACCGATCCGAACCTGGCTGCGAGAGAACCCCGAACGCTTCGCGGCCCACCAGGAATGGCTCGACGCGGCCCGCCTCGGGACGACCTACGACGCCACCCTCACGCGGGCGATTCGCTGGGCACTCCTCGCGACGGTCGGTGGCCTCCTCGTCGGTCTCCTGCTCGTCGCCGGGATACACGTCGGCGTCGTCGGTTTCCCGCTCGGGGGCCTCCTCGGCGCGGTCGTCCTCGCCGCGATTCCCGTCGTCCTCGCCGGTCTCGGCGGCGGCGGGACGCTCGCAGGTGCGTACTACCGGCCGAGGCTCGTCGCCTACCGCCGGGGACAGGCCATCGACGCCGCGCTCCCACACGCTATCATCTTCCTCTACGCGCTCACCCACGGCGGGGAGAGCCTCTTCTCGGCTATCGACGAACTCTCGGCCGCCGAGGACGTCTACGGCCCGGTCGCCGCGGAATTCGGCGTCGCCGTCGACGAGATGACACACCTCGACAGCGACCTCTACGCGGCCCTCGAACGAGTCCGCGACCGGACGGCCAGCGACGACCTCGCCGAGTTCCTCGACGAACTCGGGAGCGTCCTCGAGACTGGCGGCGACGTGGACTCCTTCCTCGCGAGCGCCGCGGAGTCCCAACTCGAGGAGGCCGAGAGCAAACAGGAGGAGTTGCTCGCTGACCTCGGCCTCTTCGCGGAGATCTACGTCTCGACGGTGTTCGCCGGGCCGGTGTTCCTCCTGGTGGTCTTCCTCGTCGCGAGTTTCGCAAACCCGTCGTTCCTCCGGGCACTCCGGTGGCTCGTCTACCTCGGCGTTCCGCTGATCGTTGCTGTTTCGATCGTTGGATTCGACTGGTTCGTCACCGCCAACCTCCGGGCCGGCGAGCGCCTCGGAAAGGGCATCGAACTCGCCCGCGCCCGACCGACCGCCCCGGACGGGGTCGACGACGGTCGACTCGAGGACTATCGGCAAGTACGCCGGCAGCGCCGACTCCGCGAACGCCTCGCCACGCCCGTCCAGAGTTGTCGCGAGCGCCCTGCCCGCGTCCTCGCCGTCACCGTCCCGTTCACCCTACTCGTCCTCGTCGGCCTCGCACTCGCGGGCGTCGCAACGCCGACCCGGGCCGCGATGCTCGCCGAACCCGTCCGGACAACCCTCGCGTTCGTCGTTCTCCCGATACTCGTCTCGGGCGTCCCGTTCGCCGCATTCCAGTGGGTGGCACGTCGCCACGACCGGACCATCCAGCGTCGACTCCCCGGCGCGCTGGACGTGCTCGCCGATGCCGACGAGAGCGGCGTCCCGCTCGGGAAGGCGTTCGACCTGGTCTCCCGCCGGGCCGAGGGTCCGCTCGCCGTCGAACTCCAGCGCGTCCACAATGACCTAACGTGGCGCGACGACGTCGCCGGGGCGCTTCGGGCGTTCGCCGATCGACTCGACGTTGGTGACGTGACTCGCGTCGTCCGCCTACTCAACGAGGCACTGCGGACGACCGACGACCTCGCACCGGTGTTGCGCGTCGTCGGCAACGACCTCGACGGCCGCAACGACCTCCGCCGCGAACGCCGCCGCGAGACCTCCCAGTACGTCGTCCTCGTCAGTATCGGCGTCCTCGTCTTCCTCGGTATCGTCGTCGTCTTCGAGGTAGTGTTGCTTCCCGCGCTCGTCTCCGCAAGCGCTCAGGCCGCATCCGGGTCGACCGAACGCGTCGTGAGCTTCGGCGGCGCGTCCAGTGCGACCTACCGACGACTCCTGTTCCACGCCGCACTCGCGCAGGCGGTCGGAAACGGCCTTCTTCTCGGGAAATTGACCGACGACCGACTCGCGAGCGGCGTCAAGTACATCGTCCCGCTCGTCGCCTGTGTCGCGGCCGTCTTCGTCGGTCTGGCAGTGATCTGATCCTCGCCATCACCACGCCGTGTAGCCATCATTCTTTTCCACCGACCAGTCCTACGTCGGTTCGATGCTCTCCGTGGCGCAGTCGATGGGTCAACAACTCCTGACGACCGGCGCCCTCCTCCTCGTGACCGTCGGCGTGGTCTGGGCGACGCCACTACTCATCGAGGCCGTCGTGGACCTCGTCGTGGCCCTCCTCGAACGGCAGGGGTGGGCCGAGCGTGCGGAGACGATCTGGTCGTACACGCCGCCAGGTGTCTCGCTCGTCGGCATCGTCTACTCGCTGCAGGCCGCGACGATCACGCTCGCGACGCTCTTCCTCTTCAGTATCTGGAGTGGATTGCCGTTCGTCCGGGACCTCGTCTCACTCCTGGTCTCCTCGCTACCGGGGCTGGCGCGGTTGCTCCTGACAGGCGTCGTACTGGCGAGTACCTACACCGCGACGTCTTACATCGGCGACTCCATCTATGGGCTCTCCGAGCAGGAGACGTACCTCGAAGAGCACACCCGCGAGATTGTGACCCGGACCGCCCAGATCGTCGTCATCCTCGGCGGCGTCCTCACCGTCCTCTCGTTGTGGAAAGTCAATGTCGGCAACGTCCTCATCGGTGCCGGGATGTTGAGTATCCTCATCGGCTTCGCCGCTCGCGAGACGTTCAGCTCGGTCGTCGCGGGCTTCGTCCTCATGTTCTCGCGGCCCTTCGAGGTCGGCGACTGGATCGCGGTCAGCGGGAAGGAAGGACGAGTCACCGACGTCACCATCGTCCACACCCGCCTGCGGACGCCGGAGGCCGAGATCATCGTCATCCCCAACGACATCATCGGGCAGTCCGAGGTCGTCAACTACACCGAAGAGGAGAAACTCTGTCTCACTCTCGACTTCAGCGTCGAGTACGGCGCCGACCTCGACGCGGTCGAGGAGACCGTCCAGGACGCCCTCGGCGACGTCGAACTCCACTCCGAAGGGTCGACGCCCGAGGTATTCCCCGAGGACTTCGGGGACAGCGGAATCCAACTGGAGGCGCGCTTCTGGATCGACGAGGTCCACCCCCGCCTCCGGTGGCGCGCCCGGGCGGAGGCCATCCAGGCCATCCAGGACGCACTCGGGAACATCGACGTCACCATCCCGTACCCACAGCGGACGATTCACGCGGGCAACGAGGACGACCAGGCGGTCGCACCCACGCCGAACCCCGGTGACTGAGTCCGTCCTACTCACCGCCGGACCGCCCGCCGAGTGCCGGGTTCGACACGTCTCGCGCCCGCCGCCACGCGACGTAGAGACCCGCGACGACGCTACTCGCGACGGCGACGTTGAGGACGTACGCCTCGGGCGGCGCGGACGCGAACGGCAGGAGGAGGCCGACGGCGAACGCGGGCGGAATCTCGATGTCGAGGACGTACAGCGTCCCGCCGGCGAAGAGGACCGTGAGGACGACGACCCGCGGGTCGGCGTGGAGCGGGCCGGTCGGGACTGACGGGTCGACGCTCCCGACGGCCACCTGGGCCGCCCACCCGCTCAGCGCGCCGACGGTCAGTCCGACCGGGAAGTCCCACGGGAGTCCGTCGGCGAGGTGGTCCGGCCGGGTGAACAGTCGATACGCGGCGGCCGCGAGCGGCGGAAAGAGGAGGTAGGAGAGCGACGACCCCGCGTTCGCGAGCGCGGTGATCCCACCGAGTACCACCGCGACGACGGCGACGATGGCGAGTTCGGTCCTGCCGGGGCCCTCCAGCAGTTCGGCGAACTCGGCGAGCGTCGTTCGCATACACAGAGCCAGGGCGGACAGTCGGACAAAAGGCCGACTTCACGGTCACCGAGGCGGACGCGACCCGGAGGTTGATTATCACACACTGCATCTGGTCCGTCGATGCCCGAAATCGACGTTTCCGAGGACCAAATCGCCTACCTCGAAGAGTTGCGGGCGGCACTCGCGGCGGCGGTCCCCTACGGCCACGTCCGGCACCGCGACGCCCTCCAGTACCTCGTCGACTGCCGCGAGGGTGAAGTGGACACCGACCTGCAGACGGCGCTCGACGGCGTCGGTGACAGCACCGCCGACGTCACCAGCGACGCCATCGACGCCACTGCCGACGCCGGCACGTCTCGTGGCGGAGGCGCGGTCACGACCGAGTCGAACGACAGGACGACCGACGAGACGGACGAACCGACCGAGCCGACGGCGGACCCTGCGTCGGGTAACGACCGACTTCAGGCGATGATGAGCCTCCTCGACACCTACGACGAACACTGGCGCGAGTCTGAGGCCGAGGACGCACGCTACGAGGTGTCGCTCCCGGACGGCAGCGTCGAGTACGCCCGGACGAAGGACGACGTCCGCTCGCTGCTGTTCAAACACTACCGCTGAGCCATGGGACTCCTCCAGCGACTCAAGCGGTTGGTCGGATTCGGCGACGCGGAGAAGGCGACGAACGCGCCGGACGAACACGAGGTCCAGCCGACCCACGAACCGGGCCGCGAGTGCTCAGTCTGCGGGACCAGCGTCGGGGCCGACACCGAGGCGTGTCCACTCTGCCAGTCGACGGCCCTCAGAGACCGGAAAGACGACACCGCGAGCACGAAGACGGACACAGATGGAGACCCGAACGCCGGACTCGACCCGGACCGAGCGGTGACGTCGTCGTCGGACGGGACCGACACGGCGGTGGCGAGCGAGCGGTTGGCCGAGCTCCGGAAACGACGTGAGGAGTAGCGCTACGCCCGCCGACGCGTCTCGTGGACACCCACGACGAGTGCGGGCACGACGACCATGAACAGGTGTTCTTCGAGCGGAATACCCAGCACCTCGACGCCCGTCCGCATCGGGATGGCGAAGACGCCCACCTCTAGCGTGTACCAGTCCCAGAGGTAGGCGACAGGGTAGAGCGTCGCGACGGTGCCCGCGGCCGCCCGGAGCGCGTCCGCACGGACGAGGAGCGCGAGCGCGATGGCGCCGAACACCAGTTCGGTCGCGAGGTAGGTGTACGGGCCGAGAACCGTGATGTCGACCGGCGGCGGACTCTGGAGCGGGCGGTACCAGACGGCGACGACGAGTCCCGCGAGGAAGAGGTACGCCCCGCGGACGAGGAGCATCGTCGCGAGTTCCGGGTCGGCGCGTCGCGCGACGGCGGCGACGGCACCGAACGCGAAGACGGCGAGAATCGCGCCCGTCGGGAAGACGCGCACGGCGGCCAGCACCGCGACGAGCACGAGACCGCCGACGACCAATCCGAATCCGACCCGCCGAGCGCGTCCGAGGCCGAGAACGACGGCGACGGTCCGCTTGTCGATGGTTCGGTCGTAGTCGTAGTCCTGTGCGTCGTCGACGATTTTCACCCCGGAGAGTGCCACGAGGAAGACGGCGGCGAGGGCGACGGTCCGACCCGCGAGCGCACCCGTCTGTGCGACGTACCCGCCAGCGAGCGAGAGCGCGATTCCGAACGGGTAGCCCAGCGTCGTCGTGACGGGGTTCGTGTCGAGATGCGGCGCGTGGAGGTAGCCGACGACCCAGCAGGGGGCCGTGAGGAGCGTGGCGAGCGGTCCGGCGAGCACGAACAGCGCGAGGAGGCAGGCGGCGAACCCCGTCGTGGCGGCGACGAGCGCCACGCGACACCCCAGGGCCGTGAGCGGGTGGTCGCCGTCCTCGCCGCGGACGTGGAAGTCGACGTACCCGTCCCGAACGTGGGCGGTGTAGACGGCGAAGAACACCGCCAGCGAGTGGACGGCGGCGACCCCGAGCGCGAACTCGCCCGCGAGTGCCGCCCCGAACCACGAGACGGCGACGGGCGGGAGCATGAACACCGGGTGGACCTGCGAGGCGAACGCGGCGGCAGTGCGACGGACGCCCCGCCCGTGTCGAGCGAGAGCCATAGTCGACCATTGTCACCAGTTGTCAAAGTACCTGTGCCGAGCGAGTGAGTCGTGGCACTGAACTCCGTGTCGGAACCCGGCGAGACCGCCCGTCTCGGCTACACTTATCGGGGTCGGGCCAGAGGGTCGTGGCATGGAGAACCACACCGTGACCGGGGGTGGCGGCGTCGACATCCGCGTCGACGCGACCGGTCCCGAAGACGCGCGGCCAATCCTGTTCGTCCACGGCTACTCGCAGTCCCGCCTCTCGTGGGTGAAGCAGTTCGACGGTGCGCTCGCCGACGACTACCGACTCGTCGCACCCGACGTGCGTGGGCACGGCGAGTCGGGGAAACCGCGAGACGCCTACGACGACGCCGCGTCGTGGGCCGACGACCTCCAGGCCGTCGTGGACGAACTCGGCCTCGACGACCCGGTGTTCGTCGGGTGGTCCTACGGCGGCCTCGTCATCTCGGACTACCTCTCCGTCCACGGAACCGACGACGTCGCGGGCGTCAACTTCGTCGGCGCCATCTCGGAGAAGGGGACCGAAGACGCCGCACGTATCGCCGGCGAGGAGTTCGTCGCGCTCGGCGACCCGCTCGCGTCGAGGGACGCCACCGAGAGCGTCGCGGCCCTCTCGGACTTCCTCGATATCTGTGTCGCGGGCGAGTTGGATCCTCGCGAGAAGTCGTTCATGCTCGGGTTCAACGTCGCCACCCCGCCGCACGTCCGCGAGGCCCTGCAGGCCCGGACGGTCGTCCACGAGGAGACGCTCGCGGCCCTCGACGTGCCCGTCCTCCTCACCCACGGCGAGGAGGACCAGGTCGTCGGCACCGCGGCGGCGGAGAAACACGCCGACCTCGTACCCGACGCCGAGACGTCGTTCTACGAGGGGGTCGGGCACTCCCCGTTCTGGGAGGCACCCGAGCGTTTCGAACGCGAACTCCGGGCGTTCGTCGAGTCGCTATAGCTCGGGGAACTCGTCCTGGTAGGCCGTCCCGGCGAGACGGTCCTCACGGAGGGGCCAGAAGGCCAGCAGCGTCGCCGTCTCACCCTCGACCGTCCGCGAGGTGTGAGGGACCTCGGGGGGAATCGCCAGCGTGTCGTACGGTTCGAGTTCGACCCGCTCGCCGTCGACGAGGAAGTCGAGCCGTCCCTCGACGAGCATGTTCATCTGTTCGTACGGGTGGGTGTGGGGCTCGCCGTCCTCCTTCTCGGGCGTGACCTGCGAGAAGCCGACCATCTGGTCGATTCCGCGGAACACCACTTGCTGGAAACCGGGTTCGTCGCGGAACGGCGTGACCTCCTCGAGGTTGTACACCGAGGGAATCTCGGAGCGGTCGTAGTCGCGTGGCATACGACTCGCGTCTCGTCGACGGCGACGATAAACGTACGGACTACCCACAACCTTGCGAACCGGACTCGGGAGCCGCGAAGAACCGTTAACTCGCGTTAATTCGGACGATATCGTGGGAAAGGCGGTCTGAGGGAGTCCACCCCTGAAAGGGGTGGCGTCCCTCGGTCGATCCAAGATGAAAACCGAGCGCGTCACACTGGCCGGGGTCGGTGCTCTCCTCCTAGTGGCCGCCCTCGCGGTGGTCACCCCGTCGCTGACACCCGGTGTCCTCGACTGGCAGCGTGCGTTCGAACTACTGCTGTGGGGAACGACGGCACTGTTCGCCGGCACGGCGCTCGCGTGGCTCGTCCTGACCTACGTGGTCGGGGCGAACTACGAGTCGCCAGACCCGGTCCACGACGGCGACGACATCCAGGTCCGTATCCTCACCGTCGACGCCGCGAACGTCGTCCAGGCGACAGTCGACTCGCTGCCGGCCACACTCGACGACGTTCACGTGATTGCCGAAGCCGACGTCGACGTGGACGGTGCGGACGTCCACGTCGTCCCCGACGAGTTCGACTGTACGGCCGTCCGGAAGGGGCGTGCCATCGAGTGGGTGCGACGACACCTCGCCTGTGACCGCGAGTTCGTCCTGTACCTCGACGAGGACAGCCACGTCGAGTCCTTCGACGGCCTGCCGGACGCGGACGTCGTCCAACTCCGCGAACAGCCACGACACACCGGGTCGACGCTGTCGTACCTGGCCGACATCTACCGGATGGGCGTCCAGATCGAGCAACGCGCCTTCGCCCGCCTCTCGATTCCCCTGTTCGCGTGGGGCGGCGGAATCGCCGTCCGTCAGTCCGTCGAAGACGAGGTTACCTGGGACCGCGAGACACTCGTCGAGGACACCGCCTTCGTCTGGGCCGCCGCGAAGCGCCTTGACGACTTCACCTTCGAGCTAGCGACGGCGACCTGTCGCAACGAGGCACCGCCGTCGTTGACGGAGATAACCCAGCAGCGCCGCCGGTGGGCCGCCGGGAACATCGAAGCCGCGACCGAACTCCCCCTCGGGTACCAACTGCTGACCCGAATCCGGAACTACGCCTGGGCGCTCTCCCCCATCGTGACGCTCGTCGTCGTTCCCCTCTCCCTGCTCGGCATCGGCGTCGCCGGCGGCGGGGGTCTGTTCGTGCTCACGTCCCTCTCGCTGGGGCTGCTCACGCTGTTCTGGTACCTCCGTGGCGTTCGCTACTACGGAGTGGACGACGTCGAGTGGGCGCTGGCCGTCCCGCTGGCCCCCCTCGTCACCGTCGTCCACTCGATGGGTACCGTCGCGGGCATCCTCGCCCCGCCCGAGGAGTTCCGCGTTACACGGATACAAGGAGAATGCCTGGCCCTTCAGGGCCAGGATGAATCCGACAGCAGGGAACCATTCCACAGTCAGTGGCACGCCGGATATTCCACACACGGAAATCTGAACCTTCAAGTTGCTCTCTCGACATAGGTTACGTATGGCGAAAAAGATCGTCACGCGCACCTACAAAGCGAGTATTCAAAACCGCTCGCAGGTCGCTGACGATCTTGACGCCCTCGGTTTTGCCGCTTCGAAACTCTGGAATATTGGTCGCTGGACTTCCGCTCGCATCTGGGACGAGATCGGCCATATTCCAGAACATGATGAACTCACGTCGTATCTCAAGAGCCACGAGCGCTATGATGACCTGCACTCGCAGTCAAGTCAGCGCGTTCTGCAAGAACTCGCTGAAGCGTTCCGCTCTTGGTACGGCAAGCGGCAGAACGGCGATACCCGCGCGAATCCACCCGGCTACCGCAAGCGCGGCGACGAACACCCGCGCAGCACGATCACCTTCAAAAACGCCGGCTTCAAACTCGACACGAAACACGACCACGTCCGCCTCTCGAAAGGCGACAACACCAAAGACTACTGGGCGGATTTCATCCTCTGTGAGTATCAGACTCGTCCCGATGTCGACCTTGGTGACGTCACGAGCGTCCAGCAGGTTCGGGCAGTCTGGACAGGCCACGAGTGGGAACTACACTTCGTCTGTAAACGCGAACTCGACGTGCCCGACGCTCCCGGCGAGCAAACTGCCGGGATCGATCTCGGGATCTGTACGTTCGCGACACTCGCCTACGAGGACGAGACTGCAGAACTCTACCCGCTCGACTGTCTCAAAGAAGACGGCTACTACTTCGGGAAACGTATCGCCCGCTCCGATGATTCAACCTCGACACGGGTCGAGCGTCTCCATCGGAAGTGGTCGAATCGACGAACGCACTACTTCCACACGCTCGCCAAGCATATCGTCGACCGATGCGTCGAGAAAGGAATCGGGCAGATCGCGATCGGCGATCTCGAAGGCGTTCGTGAGGACGAGGCTGGTGAAGCCAAGAATTGGGGGCCACACGGCAATCTCGACCTCCACGGATGGGCGTTCGACCGATTTACGAACCTGCTCACCTACAAAGCCGAGATGCACGGTATCGCGGTCGAACAGGTCGATGAGCGTGGGACATCCCGAACCTGCTCGTGTTGCGGGCGTGAAGACGACTCGAATCGTGTCGAACGCGGTCTGTATGTTTGTGACGAGTGCGATCTCGTCGCGAACGCAGACGTGAATGGCGCAGAAAATATCCGGAAAGTACCTCTGAATCCAGCGGACAGTTCGTCCGGGGATAGGAGTAACGGCTGGTTGGCACAGCCATCGGTGTACCAGTTCGACCAGACAAGCGGTGTATTCACACCGCGAGAACAGGCAACACCGTAAACCATAATATCCCAACGCTCGGGATTCCCCCGCCTTCAGGCGGGGGAGGATGTCAAGGCAACTCGGACCCGTGAGAATGTATGGCACTCGTCCAGCTCGTTCGCCACGCGACGCTGCTCGTGACACTTGACGGAACGACCCTCTTGGTCGACCCGATGCTCGGGGAGCCAGGCGACATCCCGCCCATCCCGAACTCACCGAACGACCGGGAGAACCCGCTCGTGTCGCTCCCCGACGTCGATCTTACACATGACGCAGTGCTCGTCACCCACCGGCACCGCGACCACTTCGACGACGCCGCGGCTGAGCGACTCGACGACGACGTCCCGCTGCTCTGTCAGCCAGCGGAGGCCGACGCCTTCCGCGAGGACGGCTTCACCGACGTCCGCCCCGTCGCGGATTCGGTGACGTTCGACGGCGTCGACGTCTCTCGGACACCCGCCCGCCACGGCCACGGCGACCTCGCCGAGCAGATGGGACCGGTCTCGGGGTTCGTCCTCGATGGCGAGCGAACGCTGTACCTCGCCGGCGACACCGTCTGGTACGACCCGGTCGCCGAAACTATCGACCGTCACGACCCCGACGCGGTCGTCGTCAACGCCGGCGCCGCGCAGTTCGTCGACGGCGACCCCATCACGATGGACGCGGCCGACGTCGCCGCGACCGTCGACTACGCCGACTGCCCCGTCGCGGCGGTGCACATGGACGCCATCAACCACTGTCTGCTGACCCGTGACGACCTGCGAGACGCCGTCGCAGACGTCCTCGTCCCCGAAGACAGTGAACGGCTGTCGGTGTGAAAACGAAGGAGTCACTCGCAGCAGAACTGATCGTTGGGCCACAATCCGATCGCGAGCAGTTTCACTGCTCACGTGGTTCGTAGGAAAATGCCGCCTCCCGGATTTGAACCGGGGACAGCTCGATCTTCAGTCGAGTGCTCTCCCAATCTGAGCTAAGGCGGCGCGTACCTGAACCGAGGGGGAGCGTAGAAAAAAGGATTTCGAATCGCCGGCGACTATTTTTCTTCTGTTAGCAGACAGAATTAAGTTCTAAGAAAAGGAGAATAAATATATGGGAGACGAGTTACGTCTCGAGTTCGCCGACCTCGAGAACAGCCTCGAGGAGGCGCAGCAGTCGGAGCGCCGCTACCGGGAGTTCCGACTGATGTTCCTCGGACTCACGGCCGGTGTGCTCGCGACACTCCCCGCCCAGTTGCTAGTCGAGCCGTTCCACGTCACCGACGCGGGGACGGTTCGCTACGGCTCTCAGCGCATCGCGAGCCACCTCCCGACGCCGGGGTTCGTGGTGAGTAACCTCCTCCTCGTCGTCGGCGTCCTCCTCGGCTGTATCTACCTCTACCGCTACCTCTCGGACTACACCGACGAGACGACCGTCCGCGTCCCGTACGACGACGAGACGAAGACCGTCCAGGAGCGAGTCGAGTCCTACCTCGAAGAGGCCGCCACCGACCTCGACATCGAGGTCCACACGGCCCACCACAACGTCACGTGCGTCGACCAGAACGACCGACCGGTCCTCGAACTCGAGTTCGACCCCGGTCGAAGGATCCTCTACCTCACCTACGACCCGCGAGAACGGCAGTCGACCCTGCTCGTCCGCAAGATCAGACAGCGGTTCGGCTGAACCATCGACGGCGTCCCCAGTCGAGCGCGATGCCGACGACGAGTGCGGCCCCGACGTTCGTGAGGAGACCGAGAACACCGACGATACCCGTGAGGACGAGGTTCTCCGTCTCGAACGCCGAGTGACCGAGTTGCGCCGCGACGACGGCCAACAGGACGCCCAAAAGCGCCATCGGGAACGCGACTAAGAATCCGCCGCCGACGACGAACGCGAGTGCGACGTAGCCGACCCCGAGCAAACCGTTGGCGAGGCCGGTCCGCGCGCCGAAGGCGTACTTCCCCGCGAGGCCACCGCTCCCGTGGCACATCGGAATTCCGCCGAGCGCGGGCGCGAGTAGATTCGTCACACCCATACTCGACGCGAGGTCGTCGGCCGAGACGTCGGCCTCGAACAGGTCGTCGAAGAGTAGAGAGGTCGCGACGGCCGCGTTACCGACGGTCATCGCCAACTGCGCGGCGCCTGCACCGAGCACGTCGTCCAACGAGACCGCGGAGAACGCAGTAGCCGATACTGGCGGGACACCCGGGACGCGCACCGTGGGGAGTCCGGCCGACGCGGCCGCGACCGCGAAGCCGATACCGAGGACGACGAGGGTGGCTCCACGGCGGAATCCGGCGACGGCTACGCCGAGTGCGACGACCGCTCCGACGGCGGCCATCGTCGGGTTCGCGACCGCGAGGTCTGCACCGGCTTCGAGGAGGAGGAACGCGACGGCCAACTGGACGCCGCGAATCACCGGGGTCGAGAGGTACGGCTCGATACGCGCCAGCGTCCCCGTCGAGCCCACGAACAGCAGGGCAGCCCCGATTCCGACGCCCACGACGACGAGTTCGGGATAGGAGAGAACGCCCGCAATGGCCAGCGCGGCGAGCGCCTTCATCGGTTCGACCGAGATCGGCAGTCCATACCACGTTCCCCAGACGACCTGGAAGAGTCCGAATCCGAGCAGGACGTGGGGGAGCGAGACGTCGGTGAGCAGCGCCAGCGAGACGACGATGGGGAGGACCGTCACCGAGTCGCCGAGCGCACCCGTCAGTTCCGAAGCGACGAACTCGACGTCGACCCGTTCCATCCACGAGGCGGTCGCCATCGTCCGATTCAGGGACCGACGTCCCTTCACTCTTCTCAGAAACCCGTCACGGTTTCGCGTCGGGGGAGACGTGAGGGGATTGGGTCACGAAACGGCGAGTCACCAGCATGCCCCGCCGACGAGCGAGTGTCAGTCGTCGGCGTGCGATTCGGGCGTGAAGGTCACCCCGTCGATCTCGATCTCGTCGGGGACTCGCTCCGTATCGTGAGTGCCGACCGGTGGTCGATTCACCTCGGCGGCGGGAGAGGCGTCGAGGTCCGTCTCGTCGTCGATGGCCGACATCTCGCCGTCGGCGTCCCGCGCGTCCTGGTCGATACGCATCGAACAGAACTCGACACCGCACATCGAACAGAAACGCGCCTCTTTGTAGTTGTCGCCGGGGAGCGTCTGGTCGTGGAACTCGCGGGCGCGCTCGGGGTCGAGCGCGAGGTCGAACTGCCGGCGCCAGTCGAAGGCGTAGCGCGCCTCCGAGAGCGCGTCGTCCCAGTCACGAGCGCCCGGCAATCCGTTGGCGACGTCGGCCGAGTGGGCGGCGATGCGGTAGGCTGCGAGCCCGTCTCGGACGTCCGTCTCGTCGGGAAGACCGAGGTGCTCCTTGGGCGTGACGTAGCAGAGCATCGCCGCACCCGCGCGGGCGGCCTCGGTCGCGCCGATGGCACTCGTGATGTGGTCGTAGCCCGGCGCGACGTCGGTGACGAGCGGTCCGAGGACGTAGAAGGGTGCGCCGTCGCAGACCGCCTGCTGGCGCTCAACGTTCGCCGCGACTTCGTCCATCGGGACGTGGCCCGGTCCCTCGACCATCACCTGCACGCCGCGGTCCCACGCGGTCCGGGTGAGTTCGCCTAGCGTCTCTAGTTCGGCGTACTGGGCGTCGTCGCCGGCGTCCGCGAGACACCCGGGCCGGAGTCCGTCCCCCAGCGAGACCGTCACGTCGTGCTCGGCGAAGATCTCGCAGAGTTCCTCGAACTTCGCGTACAGAGGGTTCTCCATCCCGTTCTCCTCCATCCACTGCGCGAGGATGGAACCGCCGCGCGAGACGATTCCGGTCTTCCGGCCGTCGGTCAGCGGGAGGTGTTCCATCCGCACGCCCGCGTGGATAGTCATGTAGTCAACGCCCTGCTCGGCCTGCTTCTCGACGACGTCGAGGAGGAGTTCGTGGGTGATGTCCGCGGGGTCGTCCACCCGTTTGACCGCCTCGTAGATGGGCACTGTGCCGATGGGGACCGGGGAGTGTGCGACGTTCGCCTCGCGAATCGCGTCGAGGTTCGACCCCGTCGAGAGGTCCATCACCGTGTCCGCGCCGTAGTGGACGGACGTGTGGAGTTTCTGGAGTTCGCCCCGCAGGTCGCTCGTCTCGTCGCTGTTGCCGATGTTCGCGTTCACCTTCGTCGCGAACTCCCGGCCGATGACCATCGGGTCGAGCGACTCGTGGGCGTGGTTGTTCGGAACGACCGCCTGTCCCTGTGCGACCTGTTCCCGGACGAACTCGACGTCGCGGTTCTCGCGCTCGGCGACGCGCTCTATCGCGGGCGTCACCTCGCCCGCCCTGGCTCGCTGTAGCTGGGTCTTCGGCATTGTACTAGTCGGTAGTAGCACCAGATAATAATTGCTGCGGTGCCATCGACAAGAATCGTTATCTCGTCGTAGCCACCTGTGGGCGTAAGAACGAATGCCGGATCAGAATTGTGAGGAATGTGGTGAGACGTACTACGTAAAGCCTAGTAAATCCGACCGGTCGAAGTACTGTAGTCGAGAGTGCTTCGACGAGAGCCAAAAGAATCGTACCACGTTGACCTGTGAGTTTTGCGAAGAGACGTACGAGAAGAAGAAATCACACGCTGCCGAGAGTCGTTTCTGCTCTCGAGAGTGCAAAGACCGGTTCAAACGAACATATAACGAATGGCGTGAGACGGTCCACTGTGCGACGTGTGGAGCGGATTTGAAACGAGAGCGATACGAAACCAAACGTCACAAGCACCACTTCTGCGACGACACGTGTCGCGGTGAATGGATAAGTAAAAACAGACGCGGAAAGGATGCACCGAATTGGCAAGGTGGAGCGACACTCTCGTTCGGGTCGCGTTGGCCGCAAGTGAGGAAGCGTGTATTCGACCGCGATAGAGTGTGCCAGTACTGTGGCGAGGATGGAACAGAGACGTATCTAGACGTTCATCACATCGTTCCCCGACGTGAGTTCGAGGTGGTTGACGACGCGAACACGCTAGTAAATCTCGTTCTACTCTGTCGGAGTTGTCACAAACGCGCCGAGCACAGGAGTATCGTCTCACCTCGTCCGGGTCTGCCTGACTTGAATCTCTCCGACCGAATCGAGATATGGCTAGAAATCGTCGAGTGGGTCTGGACGGATTCGAACCGTCGGCCCCTTCCTTGTAAGGGAAGTGTCATAACCAACTAGACCACAGACCCTCGTCTGAAAAACGTGGACGCTCGCGGATAACTGTTACTTTCCGTCGTTACTCCTCGTCGGGGCCTTCGAGGCCGATCGTCGGCGGCGTCCCGTCCCACCCGTAGGCGAGGACGACGAAACCGACGGCCACGAGGCCGACGAGGGCCAGACTGTACGTGAGCAGTTTGCCGAGTGAGCGGACGACTCCCATATTCGGGGGTGAGACGTCGCGCTCCTTAACTCTATCCGGTTCGAGGGCTTCACCGTCTCCGTCTGGCCGCCCCACCAAAACGTCCCTGCCACCGGAATCGCCTTCCGGACGTACCCCCACGAAGCAGGTATGGACCGCCGAGTCGTGTCGGTGCTCGCCGTCGCGACACTCCTCGTCGTGGCCGGACTCCTCGCCGTCGCCGGTGGGGGCGGAATCGGACTCTTCGACGGCGGTGGCACCGGTCCCGGCGACGACCGGGAGCGCGCCTGCGTGACGATCGTCGACGCCGAGTCGGGCGCGGTTGAGGGCCGTGTCGAGGCCGCCGTCGCGGACACGCCGAACGAGCGCTACCGGGGCCTCAGCGGCACCGACTCGCTCGCGAACGGGAGCGGAATGTTGTTCGTCTTCGCCGACGAGAGCGAGCGGTCGTTCGTGATGCGGGAGATGAACTATCCCATCGACATGGTGTTCGTCGGCGCGGACGGGCGAATCACCCGGATCTTCCACGCACCCGTCGAGCACGACGACTCGTTGACG
Source organism: Halospeciosus flavus (assembly GCF_029814175.1). Taxonomy (GTDB): domain Archaea; phylum Halobacteriota; class Halobacteria; order Halobacteriales; family Halobacteriaceae; genus Halospeciosus; species Halospeciosus flavus. The sequence continues at coordinate 2,246,757 of NZ_CP122312.1, forward strand.
ACCTACAGCGCGCCCGCGAAGTGGGTCCTCGAAGTCCCTATCGAGTGGACGACCCGCCACGACGTGACGGCGGGTGACGAAGTGCGTATCGAGTACGAGTGTGGGAATCCCTCGCTGGGGACACGAACTACTTAGTCACAGACGTGTAACTCGAAGAGAGTGAGCACCCTCGACGACGACCCGTTCGAGGAGCAACGCGAGGACGTCGACAGCGCCATGCGCCGGTTGTTCACCGACTACGGTCGGGAGAACCGGAGCGCGGCCGTCGTCGGCGTCGTCGCGAGCATCTTCGCTCGGGTCCTCGACCTCGCGCCGCCCGTCCTCCTCGGCTACGCCATCGACACGGTCATCCGGGACGAGAAAGCCTTCTTCCCGTTCCTCCCCGGCGGGTGGCTCCCCGCCGACGACGCCGGCCGCGTCCTCTTCGTTTCCGGCCTCATCGCCGGGTCGTTCCTCTTCGGTGCGGGCTTCCACTGGCTCCGCAACTGGGGGTGGAACAGTTTCTCCCAGCACGTCCAGCACGCCGTCCGAACCGACACCTACGACGAGATGCAGCGGCTGAACATGGACTTCTTCGCCGCCAAGCAGACCGGCGAGATGATGTCCATCCTCTCGAACGACGTGAACAGACTGGAGCGCTTCCTCAACGACGGAATGAACTCGGCGTTCCGCCTGAGCGTGATGGTGGTGACCATCGCCGCCGTCCTCTTCTACTACAACTGGCAACTCGCGTTCGTCGCGCTCGTCGCCGTCCCGCTCATCGGCTGGTTCACCTACCGCTTCGTCCAGACTATCCAACCGAAGTACGCCGACGTCCGCTCCTCGGTGGGTCAACTCAACTCCCGACTGGAGAACAACCTCGGGGGAATCCAGGTCATCAAGGCCGCCAACACCGAGGACTACGAGTCCGAGCGCGTCGAGGACGTCTCCGAGGACTACTTCGACGCCAACTGGGACGCCATCGACACGCGAATCAAGTTCTTCCCCGCGCTGCGGGTCATCTCGGGTGTGGGCTTCGTCCTCACGTTCGCCATCGGCGGGTGGTGGGTCGTCGCCGGACCGCCCCTCTTCTTCACTGGGACGCTCTCGGCCGGCGAGTTCGTCACGTTCATCCTCCTCAGCCAGCAGTTCATCTGGCCGATGGCCCAGTTCGGGCAAATCATCAACATGTACCAGCGTGCCCGCGCGTCCTCCGAGCGCATCTTCGGCCTGATGGACGAACCCTCGCGTATCGAGGAGAATCCCGACGCCGACCCCCTCGACGTCGAGGCGGGTGAGGTCGTCTACGACGACGTGACGTTCGGGTACGGAGACGGAGAGACCATCGTCGAGGACATCTCCTTCGAGGTGCCCGGCGGCGACACCCTCGCGCTCGTCGGTCCCACCGGAGCGGGGAAGTCGACCGTCCTCAAACTCCTCCTCCGGATGTACGACGTCGACGAGGGGACCATCGAGATAGACGGGCAGGACCTCCGCGACGTCACCATCCCGAGCATCCGGCGGGCCATCGGCTACGTCTCACAGGACACCTTCCTCTTCTACGGGACGGTCGAGGAGAACATCCTCTACGGGTCGTTCGACGCCGATCGCGAGGCGGTCGTCGAAGCCGCGAAAGCCGCGGAAGCCCACGAATTCATCCAGAACCTCCCCGAGGGGTACGACACGATGGTCGGCGAGCGTGGCGTGAAACTCTCGGGCGGGCAGCGCCAGCGCGTCGCCATCGCGCGGGCCATCCTGAAGGACCCCGACATCCTGATCCTGGACGAGGCGACCTCGGACGTCGACACGGAGACCGAGATGCTCATCCAGCGCTCGCTGGACGACCTCACCGAGAACCGCACGACGTTCACCATCGCCCACCGTCTCTCGACCATCAAGGACGCGGACCAAATCGTCGTGCTCGAAGATGGCCACATCGTCGAGCGCGGTACCCACGAGGACCTCCTCGCCGAGGACGGTCTCTACGCGAACCTCTGGGGCGTCCAGGCCGGCGAGATAGACGAACTCCCCGAGGAGTTCGTCCGTCGCGCGACCGAACGAACCGCGGAGGTCGACGTCGACGAGGAAGGCGACGAACACGACGGTGACGACGCGGGCGAGTCCTCGGAAGCCTCGCCGGCACAGGACGACTGACGGACAGTTGAACAGTTGTACAACTGTTCAACTGAGAGGTGAAGAACAGTGCGGGGCGTGGACCCCGCGCGTCCGGCGCCGCAGCGGAGTGGGGAGGCGGCGACGCCGGACGAGAGTGTCAGACTCGGCGCCCGTCGGGCCAGGGGGAGCGGCCCGACGGGGGTTCGACGCGGCCGGCGTGGGGAGGTGGGCCGCGTCGTGTCGTGAGAGGGTCAGTCTCGGAGTGTCAGTTGGTCAGTGTGTCGATTCCGGGGTCTACGGACCGAGGGAGCCACAACCCCAGACGGCCAGCGTGGACTGGACCTGGGAGAGCGCGACTGCACTCGTGAACAGCGCGCCGGCGGCTTTCGGGTGTTGTGCGACCGCGTTCTGCAGGGCCTTGCGAGCCATCTCATTTCATACAATGCACCGTGTAATAAAATAAGTTACGGTCAGATAAGCATGAAAGAAAGTCAGGTCGGGAGAACGCTACGGGAGTAGCTACGGAAAAATCGGGGTCGGGTCGGGCAGCAGGACGGTCAGTCGCGCGCCGCTCTCACGGCGACCAACCACAGACCGAACACGTCACGGCGTCCGTCTCGTGGAGTCCGCCACAGTCCGGACACTGCTTCTTGTTATAGGATCGGTCCCAGGTTTCCGGGGCAGTGTCGTGGCCGCGCCGTTCGAGGAACTCGTCCAAAAGGGCGTCGTCGGACTCCTGTGCGCTCGACATGCACGCTATGGTAGAACGTGCCACAGTAATAAACGTATCGGGGTGACAGGTCCACGACCCCGGTCGGGTCAGAACGAGTCGACGGTGTCGTCCTCGCCGGAGACGACGCCGGCGCCGCGGTCGGTGTACTCCGCGCGGCCGACCGCGTCGACGCCGACAGCCGTGAGGACCGCCTCGCGGAGGTCCTCACGCGAGCGGAAGCGGTCCTCGTCGATGCGTTCGAGGACGTCACCGAGCGTCGTCTCGCCCTCTTCGAGACCGAGGTCGTGGTCGCCGTGGCGTTCGAGCAGGTCGGCGCGCTCGACGGGGAAGTCGACGTCGTCGAGGACTCCTTCGAACTCGACGCCCCGGGTTCGAGTGTCGTCGGACATAGTCGACGGTTCGCCCGACGAGTGGAAAAACGACGTGGCCGGGCGAGTCCCCTCACCGGTCTACGTCTCAGTAGCCATCGAGGTCGTAGAGGTCCGCGAACTTCGCGGTCAGGTAGTCGACGAAGTAGTCGGCGGTGAACGCCTCGCCAGTGGCTTCCTCGACGAGTTCGGGCGTCGTGTAGCGCGCGCCGTGCTGGTGAACGTTCTCGCGGAGCCACGTACGGAGGTCCTCGAAGTCGCCGTCGCGGACTTTCGCGTCGAACTCGTCGACCTCCTCGCGGACCGTCGCGTCGAGTTGCGCGGCGAGGACCGACCCAAGCGAGTAAGTCGGGAAGTAGCCGAAGTTGCCGTGCGACCAGTGGATGTCCTGCAGGCAGCCCTCGGCGTCGGAGTCCGGGCGGATGCCGAGGTACTCCTCGTACTTGTCGTTCCAGACCTCGGGAACGTCCTCGACGGCGAGGTCGCCCGCGATCAGGTCGCGCTCGATCTCGAAGCGGACCACGATGTGCATGTGGTAGGTGAGTTCGTCCGCCTCGACGCGGATGAGGTTGTCCTCGTAGACGCGGTTGGCCGCCTCGTAGAACTCCCGCGCCGAGACGTCGTCGAGACCGTCGAAGGCGTCGCGGACGCGCTCGGCGTTGTGTTCCCAGAAGGCCTCGGTGCGGCCGACGTGGTTCTCCCAGAGCCGCGACTGCGACTCGTGGACGGTCAGGTCGCGGGATTCACCGAGCGGCGTGCCGAACTCCTCGCGCGGGAGTCCGAGGCTGTAGAAGGCGTGGCCGAACTCGTGGACCGTCGCCATCAGCGCGCCGAGCGGGTCGGACTCGTCGAAACGCGTCGTGATGCGCGAGTCGAACTGGTTGCCGGAGGTGAAGGGGTGACTGGAGGTGTCGAGGCGACCGTGCTCCCAGTCGTAGCCGAGGTCGTCGAGGATGTCGCGGGAGAGGTCCTCCTGGACGTCTTCGGGGTACTCCCCACCCTCGAAGGGTGAGGCGAGGTCGGCGTCGCTCTCACGGATGTCGTCGAGGAGCGGGACGAGTTCGTCACGGAGGCGCTGGAGGACGTCTTCGGCGGTGTCGAGACCGAGGTACGGTTCGTACTCCTCGAAGAGCACCTCGTAGGCGTCGCGGTCGGGGTCGATGTGTTCGGCGTACTCTCGCTTCAGTTCGACGAGTTTCTCCAGGTAGGGGGCGAACTGCGAGAAGTCGTCCTCGGCGCGGGCCTGCTCCCAGGCGGGGAGCGCCTCGGAGGTCGTCTCCGAAATCTCCTCGACGAGCGTCTGTGGGACGCGCTCGGCGCGGCGGTACTCGCGGTCGATCTCCCGGACGACCGCCGCCTGCGTCGGCGAGAGGTCCTCGTCTTCGAGTTCGTCGAGGGAGTCGGCGATCTCGTCGCTCGTCAGGAGTTCCTGGTGGAGCCCCGAGAGCGTCGAGAGTTGCTTCGAGCGGGCGGGCGTACCGCCTTCGGGCATCGTCACCTGCTGGTCCCACGAGAGAACTCCCTGTGCGGACCCGAGGTTCGAGACGCGTCGGTACTGGTCGAGGAGCGTGTGGTAGGCTTCCGGTGCCCCATCGAGGTGGTCGGGGACGGCTTCGCTGTCGGCCATGGGAAGGACTCGGACGCCGGCGCTAATGAAGCCTGTCGAAGCGGCCGTCTGGATGAGTCAGCTCCACGACCCGGCGAGGCGGCGGTAGGTCCGGTAACAGCGGTCGAGCACGTCGAGTGAGACGCTCTCGTCTGCAGTGTGGGCTTCGCCCTGCTCGGAGGGACCGTAGATCACACAGGCCGTCCCCGCGTCGGCGAGCCACCCCGCGTCGGTCGCGTGGGGCTTGACGACGTGTTCGGGGATGCCGTCCTGTACCTCGCGGGCGACGTCGAGGACGACGTCGGCGAACACCTCGTCGGAACACTGCATCGGCGGGAGGTCCTGGTCGACGGTCCACTCGACGCCCGCGACCTCCTCGACGCGGTCGAGAGCGGCGCGCTCGCCGGGAACCGTCCGCTCGTCGACGGTCACCTCACAGCGCTCGGGGACGACATTCCACGCGGTCCCGCCGTCGATCTCGGTGACCGTGACGCTCCCCTCGACCGCGTGGCCGAACACCTCGGTCCGGGGAAAGTCGAGGTCGCGGATCACGTCCACGGCGTCGCACGCGCGATAAACCGCGTTCTCGCCGTTCTCGACCTCGCTGGCGTGGGCGGCCTCGCCGGTGGCGACGACGGTCGACCCGCGACGGCCCTTGTGGGCGACGACGACGTCGGTGACGCCGTCACCCGAGTAGCCCGTCGACCCCTCGCCGACGACGGCGTAGTCGGGGGCGAACCCCTCGTCTATCGCGAAGCGTGCACCCGTCCCGCCGATCTCCTCGCCGACGAAGGAGGCGAAGACGAGTTCGCAGTCGAGGGACTCGGGATCGGCGTCGCGGAAGGCGACCATCGCGGCCGCCACGGCCCCCTTCATGTCGGCGCTCCCGCGGCCGTAGAGGCGACCGTCTTCCTCGTACACTTCGTAGTCGCCGTCCGCGACCTGCGACTCGTCCGGTTCGACCACGTCGTGGTGGCCGACGAGGGCCAGCGACTCGCCGGAGCCTTTCCGGGCGAGGACGTTCCCGCCGTTCGGAGCGTCGTCGCGAGTGACGTCGGCGTCGGTGTGTTCGCGGAGCCACGACTCGATTCGGTCGCCGACCGCCGTCTCGTCCTCGTGGGAGGGAATCGAGACGAGGTCGCGTGCGAGGTCTCGGACGTCCTGCATGGCCGGGAGAGAGGGGACGTGGGGCTAAGAAGGCCCGCCACTCGACCCCGGGCCAACGTTGGATACGACGTCGAAGACGTCTCCCCGTCGTTCGGGTTCGAGAGAGAAGCAGACGCCGTAGCCGTCAGAGAGGACGATTCGGGCGACGACGGCGTCCTCGTACGCCAGCAACGACCCGTGCAGTTCACCGAGCCGCCGGATGTTCTCGTGCCAGTCCTGGACGAGCGCCTCGAAGACGAAGTCCTCGGTGACGTTCTCCAGAACGCGTGCCAGGTCCGTGTCGCCGTACCCCTCCGAGACGTCCTCCCGGACGTACCGAACCTCCCACGCCGCCTCCGGCGCGAACTGGTGGACGACGACCGCCCGGAGGTCCTCGTCGAACCCATCGCGAATCCGGTCGACGGCTCGCTCGCACTCCTCGGGCGTGTCCATGTCCGTACCTAACACACCGCTCGCCGAAAGTCTGGTGCCCGTTTTCGGGCGCGCGTGAGCGCGTAAACCGCTACCCATCGCCCGATTGGTGAACACCCTTAAGCGGGGTCCGATACTACCTTGCCCCATGAAGATAGTCCCGGACACGAGCGTAATCATCGACGGCCGTATCTCCCGAGGTGTGGAGAGCGGCGACTACGCCGGGGCCACGGTGTACGTGCCCGAGGCCGTCGTTGGCGAGATCGAGTCCCAGGCCAACAAAGGCCGACAGACCGGCTGGGAAGGTCTCGAAGAGCTACAGCGACTGGCCGAACTCGCCGACGCCGGCGAGATCGACGTCGAGTACGTCGGCGAACGGGCCACGGAAGAACAGATCAAACGCGCCGCCGCCGGCGCCATCGACGCGGTCATCCGCGACGTCGCCCAGGAGCACGACGCGCTGTTCGTCACCTCGGACATCGTCCAGGCCGAAGTCGCGAAGGGCAAGGGCATCGACGTCGAGTACCTCGAACCCGAGGCCCGCGAACTCGAAGAACTCGGCATCGAGCAGTACTTCGACGAGCAGACGATGTCCGTCCACCTGAAGGACGGCGTCGTCCCGATGGCCAAGCGCGGCGACGTCGGGGACATCCAGTACCAGGCCATCGGCGAGACGGAACTCGACACGGAGACGCTCAAGGAGTACGCCTCCGAAATCTACGACACGGCGCGTCGCGACGACGACGCCTTCATCGAACTCTCCGAGGAGGGCATGACCATCGCGCAGATCCGCGACATGCGTATCGCCATGGCCGAACCGCCGTTCTCGGACGGCTTCGAGATTACGGCGGTCCGTCCCATCGTCAAGACGACGATGGAGGACTACACCCACACCGAGGACCTCAAGGAGCGACTCTTAGAGCGCGACCGCGGTGTCCTCATTGCCGGGGCGCCCGGCGCCGGGAAGTCCACCTTCGCGCAGGCCGTCGCCGAGTTCCTCGACGACAGCGGCTACGTCGTGAAGACGATGGAGAAACCGCGCGACCTCGACGTCGAGAAGGACATCACCCAGTACACGGAACTGGGCGGGTCGATGGAGAAGACGGCCGACTCCCTGCTGATGGTCCGACCGGACTACACCATCTACGACGAGGTCCGCAAGACCGACGACTTCGAGGTGTTCTCCGACATGCGCCTCGCCGGCGTCGGGATGGTCGGCGTCGTCCACGCCACCCGGCCCATCGACGCGCTCCAGCGTCTCGTCGGTCGCGTCGAACTCGGGATGATCCCGCAGATCGTCGACACCGTCGTCTACATCGAGGAGGGTGACGTCAACACCGTCTACGACGTGACGACGGAGGTCAAGGTCCCTGAGGGTCTCATGGAGGAGGACCTCGCCCGGCCGGTCATCCAGGTGAAGGACTTCGAGACGGGCAAGCCCGCCTACGAGATCTACACCTTCAACCGCCAGGTCGTCACGGTCCCCCTCGAAGAGGGCGGCGCCGAGACGGAGGAGACCGGTGTCGACCGCCTCGCGAAGAACGAGATCGAACGCGAGATCCAGGCCGCCACGCGCGGCCCGGTCGAGGTCGAACTCCGCGGGAAGAACGAAGCCGTCGTGTACGTCTCCGAGGACGAAATCTCCCACGTCATCGGGAAGGGCGGTGGTCGCATCCAAGACATCGAGGAGCGCCTCGGAATGAACATCGACGTCCGGACGCTCGACGAACTCCCGAGCGGTAGTCGAGGGTCCAGCAGCGGCGCCGGTTCGAGCGCCGGCGGCGCGGGCGCCGAACCGCAGGGCGAGGTCGTGACTCCCGAGATCACCTCTCGGCACGTCATCCTCCCCCTCGAGAAGGGTCGCTCCGGCGAGACCGTCGAGGTCCAGGCCGACGGCGAGTACCTGTTCACCGCGACGGTCAGCCGCGGCGGCGACATCAAGGTGTCCCGTGGTTCGGCCATCGCCGAGGAACTCGAACGCGCCATCGACCGCGAACAGCAGATCACGGTCGTCGCGAACGAGTAGCGACGACACCGTCTTCGGCCCTCCGATTTTTTGTGAGTCGGCGTCACCGTCGCTGTCGCTACTCGGTGAGAAGAGAACGGAGAGTGAGAGAATCCGAGTTACAGCGCGAGGAAGTCCAGCAACTGGACGACGATGCCGAAGAAGACGCCGAACGCGACGATGGTCTTCGGGTCGATCTGGATGGCGTTCGGGTCCTCGGAGTCGAAGTAGCGGACGAGTCCGGCACTGGACATCAGCCCGCCGCTCTGGCTTCCGCTCATGCACGGAGTTCGGGTCGCGTCGCGCCTAAACCTTGCGGTCGGACGGAGTCGACTACGCTACTCGCCGCGTGGGTAATCCTTATGCGCTCGGCAGGGCAAAACTGTGACAGACACATGACTGTCACCCTCAAGGACTTCTACGCGGACTGGTGTGGCCCGTGTAAGACCCAGGACCCCATCCTCGAAGAACTCGAAGAGGAGTGGGGCGACCGCGTCGAGTTCGAGAAGATCGACGTCGACGAGAACCAGGACGTCGCCAACGAGTACCAGGTCCGCTCGATTCCGACCATCGTCGTCGAGAACGACGAGGGCATCGTCGAGCGCTTCGTCGGCGTCACGCAGGCCGACAAGCTCGAAGACGCCTTCGAGCAGGCCGGCGCGTAAGCGACCCGAACCCACCACCTTCTCTCGACGAATCGCCGCGTAGCGGCAGCACTGTACCCGTATCGGCGGATTCACCGCTCCAGTGATTGCTTCGGTATCTTTAACTACCCCGTTGTAACACCTAGTGTTGAACATGGAGTTCGACGGATTCACCGACGCGGGAGAGGCACAGGTCACGCGCGCCATCGCCGACGAGTGGCACGAGGAGTTCATGGACTCGACGGAGACCGACGTCATCATCGTCGGCGGCGGTCCGGCTGGGCTGACCGCGGCCAAGGAACTCGCCGAACGCGGCGTCGACGTGAGCGTCGTCGAGAAGAACAACTACCTGGGTGGTGGGTTCTGGCTCGGCGGCTTCCTGATGAACAAGCTCACCGTTCGCGGGCCGGCCCACCACGTCCTCGACGAGTTGGGTGTCCCCTACAAGGAGAGCGACGAGGCCGAGGGCCTGTACGTCGCCTCCGCGCCACACTGTAGCTCCGCGCTCATCGAGGCCGCCTGCGACGCCGGCGCGCGCATCCAGAACATGACGGAATTCACCGACGTCGTCATCCGCGACGACCACAAGGTGTCGGGTGCAGTCGTCAACTGGACGCCGGTCCACTCCCTTCCCCGCGAACTGACGTGCGTCGACCCCATCGCCGTGGAGTCGGACCTCGTCATCGACGCGACCGGCCACGAGGCCGTCGTCGTCTCGAAACTCCACGAGCGCGGCGTCCTCGACGCACCGGGCATCGACGAGACGGAGAACACGGGTATGGACACCTCCGGCGAGGGCGAGTACGGCGCCCCCGGCCACGACTCTCCGGGCCACGACTCGATGTGGGTCTCGGACAGCGAAGACAAGGTCGTCGAGAAGACCGGCAAAGTTCACGACGGTCTCCTCACCGCCGGGCTCTCGACCGCGACCTACCACGGGCTCACCCGGATGGGACCGACGTTCGGCGCGATGCTTCTCTCGGGCAAGAAGGCCGCCCAGACCGCCCTCGACGAACTCGGCGTCGACGCCGCCGCCGTCAGCTACGACAGCCCCGCGCCCGCCGACGACTAGGCGGGCCACCATCTGTCGCTAGAAGCGAAGAGCGTGAAGTACCTCGGGGACAAGCCCCGAGGCACTCGCCCTGCTCCGTCTGTAGAGACCGCTACAGGAAGCGGACGCCGACGTCGTGCATCTTCTCGTTGTTCATCGCGATGTTGATGACGAGCGGCGTGACCGACTCGACTTCGGGTGCGTTGGCGATACCGCCGGCGTCGAGGACGCGCAGTCCCTCGATCTCCTCACCGATGTCCGCGACGAGACCCTTCGCGTCGCCGTCGTCGCCGACGACGAGCGTGTCGAGGTCGAGGTCCACGTCGAGGTTCGCGAGGCGGTCGGCCGCGAGGTTGTGGAACGCGCCGACGACCGGCACGTCGTCGGGGGCCGTCTTCCGGACGAGTGCGGTGACAGACCCGACGCCCGGCGGCTTGTAGTGCATCCCCTCCTCGTCGCGGTCCATGCCGACCGCAGGCGTGACGAGGATGGTGTCCTCATCGAGGACGTCGGCGACACTCTCGATGGTGTCGCGGACGTAGTAGGCGGGAACCGCGAGGACGACGATGCGGGCGCGGTCGGCCGCCATTTCGTTGGTGAAGCCCTTGACCGTCCGCTCGCGACCCATACTGTCGAGTTCCGTCTCGTACTCTTCGGCCTTCGCGCGGGCCTTGTCCGGGTCCCGTGAGCCGATGAGGATCTCGTGGTCGGTGTCGTACGCCCAGCGGAGCGCCAGTCCTTCACCGATGTCGCCAGTGCCGCCGAGTAACGCGATTCGCATACACGGACATGCCGCGGCGTGAGAATAAGGATTTGGTGTTCGGCCTGGGTTGCCGTCGCCGGTGACGGGCGCTCGACGTGGGGGCCGTGTCCGTTACCCGATGGAGGACTCGACGGCGACGTCGGTCACCTCGCCGAGACGCTCCCACTCGTCGTCGCGGGCGTGGCGGCGCTCGAGGAAGACCGGCGTCTCCTCGTGGTCGGGGGTGACGAAGCGGAACAGGACGTCGTTGGCCTCCAGGTCGCGTCCTTCCGCGTAGTACTCGCCGAAGTACTCGTCGGGTTGCTCGGTCGACTCTTCGAGTTCGATCTCGTGTTCCCACTCGTCGTCGACTTCGACCGTCACAGGACCGCGGCCCTGTTTCTCGAGAATCGTCTGTGGCTTCGCCATGTGCGGCAGTCGAAGCGCCCGCCCCTTAGCTATCGTGGCCGGACGGAGGCGACTGTCGACACCGACCCGCTATAGAGGATGCTCGGAGTCGCCCTCGGTCAACAAGAGGTCGGGAAGGTCGTTGACCGAGCGGACGATGGCGTCGGCGCCGGCCTCCTCGTACTTCTGGATGCCTTCGTCGCCGGTCAGCCCACCAGTGAGGACGCCGATTCCGAAGTACGTCCGCTGCTCGTCGGCTTCCTTCGCGTTGTTCGCGGTGTGGATGTCGTCGAGCGTATCGCCGCCGAACGCGACGCGCTCGGCCCGACAGCGTTCGGCGAGTGCGACGAGCGCACGCGGGTTCGGCTTGCCCTCTTCCCAGTCGTCCATCGTGAAGCGCCGTTCGGGAGGGATCAAGTCGTCGAGGCCGGCGCGTTCGAGGGCGATCTGTGCCTCGGCGGCGGGCCGACCCGTGAGGATCGCGAGTTCCCAGTTCTCGTCGAGTGCGTCGACGGTGTCTTCGTCGACGATGAGCGGTTCGTCCTCGATGAACCCCGTCGACTCGAAGGCCGGTTCGCCGCCCTCGAGTTCCGCGTAGCGCTCGGAGCCGAGGTAGAAGGTCTGGAACACCTGGCGGAGTCGGTCGGGACGCCACTCCTCGCTCACGCGCTCGGCCGCGTCGTCGGGGAGTGCGGCGTCGACGACTGCCTCCGCGGCGTCGAGACCGCCACCGCGCTTGGCGATTTCGTCGGTGAACTCCTCGAGGGAGAGTTCCATCCCCTCGCCGGCCGCGAGCACGTACAGCGCCGCGGCGTCGGTCACCTTCCAGTCGTTGTTGAACCCGCCCGCGTCCTTGAACCACTGCACGGCGGCCTTCGGAATCTCCTCCCCGTAGACGTACTCGACGGACTCGACGATGGCCCGTCGGTAGGAGTCGGCGACGTCGACGAGTACCCCGTCCACGTCGAGCACGACGGCATCCACTTGCATGCTCGGGGTGACGTGGGCGCAGAAAAAGTCAGTTCCGTTTCTGCGGGTCGGAGTCGGCGACGAACAGCGTCCCCGTGGCGACGGTCCGGCGTTCGACCGGAACGGCCGGCGGGTCGCCGCCGAGCGTAGTGAACAGAAAGTCCGCGCCCGCGTCGAGGGCGGCCTCGCGTGCGGGCCGGTGGAGTTCGGGTGGGAGGTTCAGTGCGTAGACGGCGTCGCTCCCCTCGTAGACCGTCGGGTCGGGGTCTGTCACGTCGTCGCGGACGAACGCGACAGCGGCGGGTATCTCGTGGTCGTACACGTCGGTCGCCGTCACGTCGGCGCCGCGCTCGGCGAGAGCTTCGGCGACGTCCGTTCGGCGGCCGATTCCAACCTCGACGAGGGCGTCGTATCGAGCGAGGGCGTCGACCAGTGTCGGCGGATTCACGGCGGGATATTTATGGCTCGGGGCGCCATAGACGTTTGCATGCGGGTCGACATCGTTCCGGTGGGAGACGTCTCTGCGGCGACCAAACGGGAGGCGTCTGCGGGCCTCCGGAGCATCTACGAGTGCGAGGTCTCCGTGGCGGCCGAACAATCGGTCCCGGCCGACGCGTACGACGAGTCGCGCGGCCAGTACCGAGCCGAGGCGTTCATCGACCTCGCCACGCGGGTCGGGAGCGGCGACAAGGCCATCGCCGTCACCCCCGAGGACCTCTACTACCGGCGACGGAACTACGTCTTCGGCCTCGCCTACCTCGACGGCCGTGGGTGCGTCGTCTCGACGTACCGACTCCAGACCTCCTCCGACGGCGGGTTCTCCGCGCGCCCCGCCGAGGACGTCTTCGCCGACCGCGTCCGCAAGGAAGTCGTCCACGAGATTGGCCACACCCTCGGTCTCGAACACTGCGAAAACAACCGCTGTGCGATGAACTTCTCTCCCACCGTCCGCGAAGTCGACCTCAAAGAGGAGACGCTGTGCGGCACCTGCCAGCGGACCGTCTTCTGACACTGTACGCACTCCGCTCCGTCGTCACAACATCGGCGCCGAGGGCTCAAGTACTAGAACGACGCCAACTCGCCGCGTGTCCTGAGCAGGGCCACGGGCGTCGGACTCGGATGACGGCGGCGCAGCGTCCGTGGTGGGGAGTGCGCCGTCGGTTCGCCACACTCGCGACCTACTCGATCTCGAAGCGCAGGAGCGCGCCGACGCCATCGAAGGCCTCGCGGAACTGCTGGCCGCGGTCGACTTCTTCGGGGACGACCACGCAGTCACCGCCCTCGTCGGCGGTTCGGGCTTCGAGTTCGCGGACGTCCGCCACGTCGAGCGCCGCGGAGACGAGTAGGGTGTCGACCGCCCCGTAGTCGAGCGCCCGGTCCACCTCCTCGGGGCCGTAGGCGACCGGTTCGTCCTCGTCGTGGAGCGCCGCGAAGAAACGATCGAGGGCGTCGCGTGCCTCGCGGTGGACGTCGAGTTCGCCCGCGTCGGCCGCCTTCTCGACGAGTTCGCGCAATCCCTTCTCGCTCGCGTACTCGACGGAGTGCGTGCCGACGACGCGGTCCTGGAGTCGGTAGTCGAGGTAGTCGCCCTCGCGGAAGGACGCGACCGTGACCTCCGTGCCGCCGAGGAGGAGGTCGTCGACCGCCGGGTCGAGGAACTCCCGCGCCGCGGCGTCCGCGACGTCGGCGAAGAAGTTCGCCTTCTGCTCCTCGCGTCGCCGAGCGAAGCGGTCGGCCGACTGTCCGCCGGCCTTCGTCTTGCCCATCACGTTGCTGTCGAAGGTCTCGTGGACCGTGAGCGAGCCTCGCCGGTACCGGCCGAGCGCCGCACCGCCGCGCTCGATCACGAGCAGTCCGTACTCCTCGCCGCCCTCGACGGCCGCCTCCAGCGGAGAGACGTCGAACGTGTTCGACACGTCGTAGGTGTACTCGGGGACGGGGTCCGGCAGGTCGTCGAACTCGTAGTCCACGAGGTCACCACCGACGACGCCCGCGTAGACGACGAGTCCGTTCTCGGGGAGCGAGTCGTAGTCGAGGAGCGTGTGTCGGACGCGCCCGAGTGCCTCCGTGAGCGGCCCGCTCGCTCGGTCGTCGAGGTACTCGGCCTCGGCGTGGTCCTCTTCGATCTCCTCGACGACCGCACCGAGCGACTGCTCCGGTGGGACCGCGAGCGTGACCAGTCGGTTCTCGTCGGCGCTCGCGTCCTCGACGGTCTCGATGCGGTCGCGGAGTTCGTAGTCGGCACCCTGCATGGGGGAGTCAATCGACTACGGATAGCGGCGTCGCAAGGAAGTGCCTTGTCGCCCACCTTTTTCCGTGTGGGCACGCTCGGCGAACCGCCGGGTGACGGCGAGTGTGCTACTCGCGGCGACGTCGTCTCGAAACCCGGCCGGAGAAGAGCGGCGAGTCGGCTACTGGGTGTAGTAGTACTCGCCTTCGCGCTTCTGCTGTTCGTCCTTCTGGGAGCCCGGCTTGTTGATTCGCGGGCGACCCAGGTTCTCGTCGCGGCGGAAGGTGACGTCGAGGTTCGCGAGGAACTCGTTCATGCCCGAGCGCATCTCCTGGGGCGGCGAGGCGTGACCGTACTCGGCGGGTTCGCCGTCGAAGACCATCAGGCGGTCGGCGAGGAGGTCGATCATGTAGATGTCGTGGTCGATGACCATGACCGTCGCCTCGTGGTTCTCGGCGTAGCGCCGGATGGCGCGGGTCGCGAGCACGCGCTGCTCGACGTCGAGGTGTGCGGACGGTTCGTCGAGCAGGTAGAGGTCGGCGTCCTTCGAGAGCGTCGCGGCGATGGCGACGCGCTGGCGCTCCCCACCGGAGAGGTCCGGGAGGTTTTGCTCCATGATGCGTTCGAGTTGGAGCGGCTGGGCGATCTCGGTGTTCCAGTAGGACGTGCCGAACTCGTCGGTGATGCTGGAGAGGAAGGCGTCGACCCGCATCGGCTGGTCGGCCTCGACGTACTGGGGCTTGTAGGCGATGTCGAGTCCGAGGTCGACGTCGCCCTCGTCGGGTTCGAGACCGCCCGCGAGGAGCTTCGCGAACGTCGACTTCCCGATACCGTTCGGCCCGACGACGCCCAGCACTTCGTTGCGGTTGATGGACCCGCCCTCGACGTCGAGGGAGAACTCGCCCTCGCCGTAGGACTTGGACATGTCCGGGTAGTCGACGAGGGTGTCGGCCTCGGAGACCGGCCGCGGAGCGTGCTGTTCGAACTCGATGGCTTCCGGGCGGATCCGCATGTTCTCGTTGTCGAGGTACCCCCGGAGGTACTCGTTGATGCCCTTCTTGGTCGACTTCGGGTCGGTGACGACACCGTACGCGGAGGGTCGACCGTAGGCGACGTGGATGGAGTCTGCCAGTAGGTCGAGGACGGCGAGGTCGTGTTCGACGACGAGGACCGCGCGGTTCTGCTCCTCCGCGAGTTCGCGCACGAGACGGGCGGCGGCGACTCGCTGGCCGATGTCGAGGTACGGCGTCAGTTCGTCGACGAAGTAGAAGTCCGCGTCCTGGACGAGCGTCGCGGCGAGCGCGACGCGCTGGAGTTCCCCGCCGGAGAGCGAGTCGATGTCCTGGTCGAGGACCGGGGTGATGGAGAGTCGCTCGGCAATCTCGTCGACGACGCCGCGCTCGTCGGCGCTTTCGAGGAGCTGGCGTGTCTCTCCACCGAACTGCTCGGGAATCTGGTCGACGTACTGGGGCTTGCGGGCGACCTCGATGTCGCCGTCGCGGACGCCCTGCAGGTAGTCCTGGAGTTCGGTCCCGCGGAACTGGTCGATGACCTCGTCCCAACTCGGGGGGTCCTCGAAGTCGCCGAGGTTCGGGGTGATCTCGCCGGAGAGGACCTTGACGGCCGTCGACTTACCGATGCCGTTCGGGCCGAGTAGACCGGTCACCTTCCCCTTTTCGGGGATGGGCAGGCCGTAGAGGGCGAAGGAGTTCTCGCCGTATCGGTGGGTCGCGTCCTCTTCGAGTTCCTGCGGGAGATTGATGATCTCGATAGCGTCGAAGGGGCACTTCTCGACACAGATACCGCAGGTCTCGCCCAGACAGATCTCCTCGGAGATCTGTATCTGGTCGGGTTCGCCCTCGAAGGGTTCGCCCTCGTCGTGGGCGGCCTCGCGGGTGACGATGCACTCCTTGCCCGTCCGGTTGGGCGGGCAGTAGTTCGAACACTCGTAGTTACAACGGTCGGGCTGACACCGGTCGAGGTCCACGACCGCGATGCTGTCCTGGGCCATCGTTACGCGGAGCTCGTGAGGAGGATGCCCCAGGTGATGAACCAGAGGCAGAAGGTCATGAAGCCGGTGTAGAGCTGGTCCTTCCCGGAGAACTCGTCCACGTCGACGCCGAGGACGCGGATGAGCCCGAGGTTGACGACCAGCGCGCCCACCAGCGGCGCGATGCCGAGGGTCGCCGTCGGGGAGTCGACGAGCGTCGACGAGAGGAGACCCGCCGCCACGCCGGTCAGACAGGCGACGGCCGTGACCGTCACCCCGCGGCGGTGGGAGCTCATCCCGTCGGCAGTCTCGGTTGCCATACCTACTCTTTCGTGCGGCGTGGTCCAAAAGGCGTTCGCATTACCCGTCTCGGCGTCGAGTCCCGACGTCGGAACCCGAGCAGACGCGGTCGACGGCGACGCCGGCGGTTGAACATCGTAATCGAACTATCGGAAGATACCTAGGTCGAAAAGATAAATACGGGATTTTTCTTAGCAACGGTTGTAGAAACACCCCGATATCGGTTGTACCGTGCGAGCAATTCCCGCAGGTTTATAGCCGTGCAGTGTTTCGAAGCGAAATGATGACCGCAGCCGAAGAAACCCTGGAGGATCTGCCCCCGAGCGCCAAACTCGTCTACAAGGTGCTCGAGTACGACGGGCCGAAGACCCAGAAGGCCATCGTCGAGGAGTCGATGCTCTCGGCCCGGACGGTCCGGTACGCCCTCGAACGGCTCCAGAACCGGGGCGTCGTCGACGAGGACATCTACTTCGCCGACGCGCGACAGAGCCTCTACCGGCTCAGTTGCCGCAAGGAGAACGAGAGCGAAGACGCCGAGACCGAGGCCGCCACGTAGTCGACCACCCCCGAGTCGAATCAGGGATTCGCGCTTTCTCCCCCGTTTTCACCGTCCCGACGGAGTGAAGAGGCGTCACCCCCAACGGGCGAGCATGACGCTGAAAGCAGGCGTCCTCGCCGTGCAAGGGGACGTCTCCGAACACGGCGACGCCATCCGTCGGGCCGCCACCGCCCACGGCCGAGCGGTCGAGGTCGTCGAGGTACGCGAGTCGGGTGTCGTCCCGGACTGCGACCTCCTCCTCATGCCCGGCGGGGAGTCGACGACCATCTCGCGTCTCGTCGAGCGAGAAGGGATCGACGAGGAGATTCGTGCCCACGTCGACGCCGGAAAGCCGGTCCTGGCGACGTGTGCGGGACTCATCGTCGCCGCATCGGACGCCAACGACGAGCGCGTCGAGACGCTCGACCTCCTCGACGTCTCCGTCGACCGCAACGCCTTCGGCCGCCAGAAAGACTCCTTCGAGGCGCCGCTGGACGTCGAGGGACTCGACGAACCGTTCCCCGCGGTGTTCATCCGGGCGCCGCTCATCGCGGACGTCGGCGACGCCGAGGTGCTCGCGACGTGGGACGACGACCCGGTGGCCGTCCGCGACGGCCCGGTCGTCGGCACCTCCTTCCACCCCGAACTCACGAACGACCCGCGCATCCACGACCTCGCCTTCTTCGAGACGCTGGAGGTCGAAGCGTGAGCGACGACCCGGACCCGGAGCGCGACGACGCCGAGGACGTCGAGGACGTGCACGAAGAGACCGAAACCGAGACCCTCGACGCGAGTATCGACGCCGTCCGTGTCGCCGGGACGTCCGAGGGCGCGATGCCCGTCGTCGTCCTGTCGTTCGAGGAGCGCTGTGACGTCCTCCCCATCTTCATCGCCTTCGAGGAGGCCATGAGCATCGCGCGCGGCCTCGACGCCGAGGACCTCGGCCGGCCGCTCACCCACGACCTGCTGCTCGACGTGATGGAGGAACTCGGCGGCCGCGTCGACAACGTGGTCGTCTCCGACGTCGACGAGGGGACGTACCTCGCGGACCTCGTCATCGCGACCCCGCGTGGCGAGGCGACTCTCGACGCGCGACCCAGTGACTCGCTGGCACTCGTCGCGCGGACGAACGTTCCGCTCGCCGTGGCCCCACACGTCTACGAGTACGGCCGCCGCGACCCCGAAGAGTTCGAAGACCTCGACGACATCCGAGAGGTGACCCACACATGAGCGACCAGAGCGAGACGACCGACGAACCGACCGACGAGACGAGCGAAGACCTGCTGCGGGACCTCTCCGCGGTCATCGAGGACCGCAAGGAGAACCTCCCCGAGGGCTCCTACACGACGTCGCTGTTCACCCACGAGAAGGGCGAGAACCGCGCGCTGGAGAAACTCGGCGAGGAGGCGACGGAGTTCGTCCTCGCCGCGAAGGACGCCGACGAGGAAGAACTCGCCCACGAGGGCGCGGACATCGTCTACCACATGCTGGTCGTGCTCGCGATGCACGACGTGGACGTTGACGACCTGCTCGACGAACTCCGCGAACGCCGCTGAACGGTTGGCGCGCCGAGAGGGGTCGTCCACCTAACTCTTTTTCAAGGTGTGAGTCGTAGAAACCAATAGTCAACTATGCCTCGGAGAACCTGGCGGCGGGCGAAGACGCCCATCGACGACACGCTCCACGACGTCGTCCTCGGGTCGGTCGGGTCCTACGCGGTCGGCGACGACGGGCACATCCTCAAGCGCGACGAGGAAGGTCAGCGCTGGGGGACCATCGTGAAGAACGGACCGACCGGGAACGGGAGCACCCTCCGGGCAGCGGCGACGACCGACGACGAGGCGACGCTCTGGGTCGTCGGGGCGAGCGGTGCCATCGGCGAGTACGACGTCGAGACCGGCGAGTTGGAGTCCCGGACCATCCCCGGCAACGAGGAGACGTACACCGACATCGCCGTCCGCGGTCCCGCGGGTCACGAGACGCTCTACGTGACGGACACCTCGGGGGCCATCCACTCCACCATCGGCTACGGCGCGGACCGCGAGTGGGACCGCATCGAACCGGGTTCGGGCGACGAACTGTCGACCATCGGGTTCCACGGCGGAACGGGGTACGCGGCCGACACCGACGGCGTCGTCTTCCGGTCAGTCGACGGGTCTTCCTGGACGACCGCGATCGACAACGGCGACGTCCCGTTCTACGCCCTGACCTTCGACGCCGCGGGGACGGTGTGGGTCGCCGGCGACGAAGACGTCTACCACCCCGGCGAGGACCGCTGGGTCGTCGAACAGGCCGCCGACGACACGCTCTACGACATCACTCTCGCCCAGGACGAACTCGTCGCCGTCAGTTCGGGCGGCGACGCCGTCGTCCGAGTCGACGAGGAGTGGGAGGCGCGCGCACTGCCGCAGGACGAACCCATGATGGCCGTCGCCGCCGACGGGGAGCGGACCGTCGTCGTCGGGGAGAGCGGCACGATACTCGAAGCCTGACGTCGGTGCACGGTCCTGTCACCGACGGCTAACGGACGTCTTTTACGGGCGAAGACCGTAGTTCGCGCCATGACTTTCGAGGACCTTCCGACTGTCCCGACGTCGGAAGAGCTACTGGACAAGGCTTTCTCGCGGGCGGCGCGGTCCGGTCGGGCGAAAGGGGGCGTCGAGGCTCAGGAGTCGATGCTCCAGACGTCGTCGAACATCCTCTCGGACAACCTCCACAACGTCGTCAATTCGTGGCCGGACTTCGACGAGGTCGATCCCTTCTACCGCGAACTCGCGGACGCGGTCTGCGACGGCGGTGTCGACGAACTTCGGACGCACCTCTCGGAGGTCTCGTGGGCCTCCCGGAAGACGAAAGAGCTCGGTCGTGAGTACATGGGCAAACTCCCCTACGACAACGCCGACTCGGCGCGAAAGCTCCGCAAACAGGGGTTCGCCCGCATGGGCTCGGTGATGGACGAGGTCGCCGACGACCTCGACTACCTCAACGACGCCCGTGACCGCCTGAAGACCCTCCCCGACATCCGCCCGGACGAACCGACCATCGTCGTCGCCGGCTACCCGAACGTCGGGAAGTCGACGTTCGTCAACTCGGTCACGAACGCCCGCAACGAGACCGCGCAGTACCCCTTCACGACGAAGGCGATTCGCGTGGGTCACGTCGAGCGCGACCACATCCGCTACCAACTCGTCGACACGCCGGGCCTGCTCGACCGCCCCGCCGAGGAGCGCAACGACATCGAGAACCAGGCGACGAGCGCCCTCGCGCACGCGGCGGACACCATCCTGTTCTTCCTCGACGCGAGCGCGACCTGCGGCTACCCGCTCGACCAGCAAGAAGAACTCCTCGCGGACGTCCGCGAACAGTTCCCCGAGACGCCCATCGTCACGGTCTGCAACAAGTCCGACCTCTCGACCGACGTCGAGGCCGACTACTACATGAGCCTCGAGGAGGACGAGAACGTCGACACCGTCCTCGAGGCCGCCATCGACGCCGTCGGGTACGAACCCGAACTCCCCTTCGACGAGCGGGAGTGAGCGGCGACGGTCTCTAGCTCGACGAACCGGACCTGCACGGTGACGTCGTAGGTCGTCTCGGCCTCGACCCGGTGTAACAGCGTCTCCGCCAACTGCGGATACCCGTTCTCGACCGGACGGCCGACGGTGACGACCACGCGCTGTGGTTTCGCGAAGGGCGTCTCACGGGTGTACTCGACCTCGATGGCGAGGAGTTCGAGTTCTTCGTAGGGGGACGTGGCGAGTGCCCGCTCGACCTCCTGTTTCGCGGTGTTCTCGAAGACGGCGTGCTGGTAGCTCACGTACGTCACGTATCCGAGGAACACCGACAGCACCGCGAGGACGGCGGCGAGGACGGCGATACGTTTGAGCGTCGCCGTCCGCGCCTCCGAGAGGCGGAACCACTCCTCGGGGCGATAGCCCTTGTACCAGAACGTCGCGAGCGCCGCGAGGTTGATGGAGAGGAAGTTGACGAGGACGAGGACCGTCGACCCGACGACGGCCGCGGGCATCCCCCAGGCGAGACCGATGCCCACGACGGCGGTCGGCGGGACGAGGGCCGCGGCGATCATGACGCCGACGAGCACCGAGGAGACGCCGGAGGCGAGACTGAGCGCGCCCGCGACGCCGGCGCCGAGCGCGACGGCGAGCGAGAGGAAGTCCGGGGAGAGTCGACCGCGTACCTGGTCGATGGCCAGGACGTCGATGCCCGGCGGGACGAGGAAGAGTGACTTGACGAGGAACGCGAACACGGCGGCGCTGGCGACGGCGACGCCGAAGCCGATGCCCTGTAACTTCACGCCGCGCACGAACAACTCCCGGTCGTCGAGGACGGACCCCACGCTCGTCGCCATCGCCGGGCCGATGAGCGGGGCGATGACCATCGACCCGACGACGACGGCCGGCGAGTCGAGGAGGACGCCCGCCGTCGCGACGACCGCACTGATGATGGTCATCACGAGGAACGTCGGGAAGCGCGGCGCGAGGTCCCGTGCCCGCGCGATTATCTCTTCGCGGGCGATACGCTGGTCTTCGGCCTCCTCCTCGTAGCGCTCTTTCAGTTCCTCGAAACGCCGGGAGACCACCGTCTCGGCGTCGAGGACCACCGTGTAGGCGTCTTCGGAGAGACCGGCCTCCCGAAGCGCGTCGAGGATCTCCTCGACGGCCTGTGTCGGGAGCGGGAAGTAGACGACGCCCGTGTACTTCCGACCGCTCGTCTCGTCGGTGAGGACGTAGTCGATCCCCTCCTCGTCGAGGGTATCGAGGACCGCCTCACGCTTACCGGCGGGGATCATCACTTGGACGAGTCGCACTGCCGGGGGTTCACCCGGCCGTCGTAAAAACCGTACGGAGGGGGAGAGTGGGGAGTCAGGCCGACGTCGCGTTGTAGACGACCGTCACGTGGGCGCTCACGGTCACTGGGCCGGACTCGACGGACGTCGCACCACCGGCGCTCCCGGCGGCGAGCATCGCCGTCTCGGCGCGGTAGGGACGGACCGAAGCGTCGGCGGACTGGACGGCCGAGACGCCAGTTATCGAGAGGTTCGCCTCGCCAGCGAGGGCGGACGCACGGCCGTCGGCCCGGTCCATCGCGGCGGCGAGCGCCTCGTCGTGGAGTTGCTGGCGCTTCGCGTCGGAGAGGGTGAACTGGACGCCGTCGACGCGCGTGGCGCCGTTCTCGACGGCGGTGTCGATGACCGCGCCGACGCGACTCGTGTCGTTCAGCGTCACCTCGAAGGCGTGGATGGCGCGGTAGCGCGTCGGTTGGTCGGGTTGCTGGCGGTAGTCCTGGGAGATGTCGAAGTGGGCCGTCTGGACCTGGTCGTCGCCGATGCCCATCTCGCGGAGCGCCTCACGCATCGCCGAGACGTTCTCGGCGAGTTGCGTGCGGGCCGCGTTCGGGTCGGTGGCCGTCTCGACGACGGCGACGCGGACGATGGCCTGGTCGGGTTCGGCCGAGATCTGACCGGTGGCACTGACGGTGACGGTCGGGCCGGCGCCGCCGCCGTCGACGGCTGTTCCGGTCGACGTGTTCCCGACGAATCCGGTACAGCCGGCGGTCAACAGCATCAGGACGAGCGCGAGTGCGGGGAGCGTTCTGTTCAATCGCATCACACGAGTACCCAGGTGAGCTCACACGAAAAGCCTCGTGTAGACTCAAACGGCGGTTTGCGTCACCGTTATCCGCGTTCGACGGCAATCGACAGTATGTTCGAGACACGCCCCGACCGCGCCGACGAGGTCGTCCTCGTCGGGCGGTCGAACGTCGGGAAGTCGACGTTGATGCGGGAGTTGACCGGCCACCAGTTCGACACCGGCGGGAAACCCGGCGTCACCCGCCAGCCAAACCACTACGACTGGGCCGGCGACGACTTCGTCATCAGCGACCTCCCCGGATTCGGCTTCATGTCCGGCGTCGAGGAGGAGCACCGCGAGTCCATCAAGACGGACATCGTCCACTACCTCGAAGAAAACGCCGACAACATCCTCGTCGGCGTCATCGTTCTCGACGGGAAGGCGGCCGTCGACATCATCGACCGCCACTCCGGCGAGGACGAGGTCCCCCACGTCATCGACCTCTACTACCTGTTCGAGGACCTCGGCATCCCGCCCGTGCTGGCGGTGAACAAGATGGACAAGGTCGACGACCGGGACGAACGCCTCAACGAGATAGCCGACCGCTTCGGTCTCTTCCCGCCGTGGGAGCAGTGGGCCGATGACACCATCGCCCCCATCACGGCCAAGAAGGGCAGTATCGGCGCGCTCGAAGACGTCGTCCGCCACCACCTCGAATCGGAGAAGCGCGACGACCTGAAGAAGTTCTTCTGAACCACTTTTTACTCTGCACAGAGTCGCTTCGCGACTCTGTTCGGTAAAAACTGGAGGAAAAGTACTCCTCGGTCCCGTCACGCGGCCTCCGGCCGCGTGGTGGTCACTCGTCGGCCTGCGCTCGGTCGGCGAAGGGGAGCCAATTCCTCGCTCTAATCCGACACGTCCGCCGTCTCCGTCGCTGCCGACACGTGGCGTGCGGGCGACCGTCGCGACGCCGACGACTGTCTGACGAGAGACTGGTCGGTTCGTGAGCCATCACCTATATGTCACGTGAGCGCGAGCGACGACGTACGAGTCGGTCGGCGGAGGGACCACTATGCGAGGATTCGTCGAACTACTCCGACGGCGGGGCCGTGGCACGACCGTGATCCGCGAGTGTCGACACTGCGGGACGACCCTGTGTGAGTCGGCCGAGCGGTGTCCCTGTTGTGGACGCGACGAAGTCGCCGTCTACGAGTTCGACTAGACGACGCGGTTGACCAGTTCTTCGTCCGCGTCGAGGTGGAGGACGTTCTGCCGGACGATGTCCGCGACGTCCCGGTAGTAGTCGCGGTCGGCGGCGGCCGCGTGCGGCGAGACGAGCACGTCGTCCATGTCCCAGAGCGGCGAGTCCTCGGGGAGTGGCTCCTCCTCGAAGACGTCGAGGGCCGCACCCGTGATTTCTCCGGACTCGAGTGCGTCGACGAGCGCGTCTTGGTCGACGACCGGGCCGCGCGCGACGTTCACGAGGTAGGCGTCCTCACGCATCGCGTCGAACTCGTCGGCACCGAGGAGGCCACGCGTCGCCTCGGTCAGCGGCGTCGTGACGACGACGAATCGGGCGTCCTCGATGGCTTCGCGGAGTCGGTCCGGCGTGTAGACTTCGCGCGTGTGCGGTGTACGCGTGGGAGTGCGACGAACGCCGACGACGCGCATACCGATGCCGTCCGCGCGGCGGGCCACGCCCTGCCCGAGCGTCCCGAGGCCGACGACCGTCACCTGCTCGTTGAAGAGGGTGAACGGGTCGTCCCAGTCGGGCCACTCCCACTCGTGGTCGTGTTGCTTGTCGCGGTGTTCGTGGAGGCGGCGGGCGAGCGAGAGCATCTGTCCGACCGCGAACTCGCCGACGCTCGCGCCGTGGATGCCCGTGCTGTTCGTGAGGACGATGTCACGCTCGCGCAGTTCGTCGAGCGGGAACTTGTCGTAACCGGCCTGGACCGTGTGGATCCAGTCGACGTGGTCGAGGAAGTCGGGGTCGTGGTCGAACGTCACGACGGCGTCGACGCCGTCGTAGTCCCCCTCGACGACCGAGACGTTCGGGTCGAGGTCCGCGAGCGCTTCCGCGAGGCGTTCCGGTGGGAACACTTCCTCGACGGACGTGTGGATACCGAGGTGGTCGACGTGCATACCGTCAGCTACCGAGGTATTCGGGTTCAAAGTATCGGAACGGGCGACTCGGCCGGTGCGGTTCTCGTCACAAGGGGCTCTGTGGGGGTAACCGCTCGTCACTGCCGCCCGTCGGGAGGTAGGACGTCGCCACCCTAATGCGTTCCGTTGCGTCCCCGACCGGCCGTCAAACCCATCCCGTCGGCACCCGAGTTTCGTCTCGAACAGAGGCACACCATGGAACGCAAGTACATCGTCGGCGGGGTGCTCGCCGTCGTCGTCCTCCTCGCGGCCATCGTCGGAGCGGTCGTCACCGGGTTCGGCCCGGCACCCGGTGGCGGGGGCAGCGGCGACGACATCGAGCAGTTCCCGACGGAGACGACGACCGCCGGAGCGGGGGACGACGGTGGTGGAGCGGACGACGAGAACCGGACGACCTCGTCCGCAGAACAACCGGCGTTCTCCTTCGACATCGTCCAGATCGACCAGTGCGGACAGACGTGTCGGAACGTGACGGCCACACTCTACAACAACCAGAACCACACCGCGGAGAGCGTCACCGTCTACACCCGCATCTACGTCGGGAACAGCACCGCGGAGAGCGACGTCGTCTGGGAGGGCAAAGAGGACGTCGGGACGATGGCGCCCACCAGTTCGTACACCTCCTCGCGGCGGGTCGAGTTGACCTACTCCGAGGCCTACGAGGTGAAACAACACGGCGGGTGGATCACCATCGTCACGACGGTCCAGTCCGAGAACGTCACCATCACGTTCGAGGACCAACGCGACGTGACGTGAGTTCAAGTACAGTGACGGGACCAACCCGTCCCGTGAGCTGACCTGGCGTCGACGGCGGGGCAGTTATTTGGTTCGACCGACACGACGGGTGTGTATGCCACGACTCGCCATCGTCAGCGATACGCACATCCCGTCGCGTGCCGACGCGATTCCCGAGTGGGTCGAAGCAGAAGTGGCGGCGGCCGACCACGTCGTCCACGCAGGCGACTTCGACTCGCACGACGCCCTGGAGACTGTCGAGGACCTCGTCGACGGTGAGTTCACTGCCGTCCACGGCAACATCGAGCCGAAAGACATCGGGCTTCCAACGACCACGAGCGTCACCGTCGGTGGACAGGAGTTCGTCGTCACCCACGGGAGCGGTGCCATCGAAGGATACCGCGACCGCGTGGCGGACATCGTCCGCGAGGAAGCCGAGACGTCGGCACCCATCGGCGTTTCGGGCCACACCCACGACGTGCTCGACACCGTCCACGACGGCGTCCGCCTGCTCAACCCCGGCAGCGCGACCGGTGCCGACCCCGCCGAGGAGCGGACGATGATGCGCGTCGACGTCGAGACCGGCGCCGAGGGGGATGTCGGGGCCGGGATCGACGTCGAGGTCCTGCGCGGATAGCTCGGCCGGTACCGCATCGCCTTTGAGCGCGAGCGTCGAATCGCGGGTATGGAAGCTTTCGCTGTCCCGGACCTCCCCGAGATCGAGGAGGGGGACGACATCGGTGCGCTCGTCGCAGAGCGCGTCGACCTCCGCGAAGACGACGTCGTGCTCGTCGCGAGCACGGTCGTCTCGAAGGCCGAGGGGCGGGCGTACGACCTCGACGACTTCCCACCCGGCCCTCGGGCACGGGAGATCGCCGCCCGCATCACCGAGATCGCGGGCGACGAGGAGGAGCGCGACCCGCGCTTCGCCCAGGCCGTCCTCGAGGAGTCGAACGAACTGCTGATGGAGGCGCCGTTCCTCCTGACCGAGACCCGCTTCGGGCACGTCGGCGTCAACGCCGGCATCGACCGCTCGAACACGGGCGGTGCGGACCTCCTCTTGCTCCCGCGCCGGCCCTCCGAGAGCGCCGCGCGCATTCGCGACAGTCTCCCGGTCGACGCGCCGGTCGTCGTCACCGACACATCGGGACGACCCTTCCGCCACGGGCAGGTCGGCGTCGCGCTGGGGTGGGACGGCGTCCCCGCCTCGCGCGACTGGCGCGGCGAGACCGACCGCGACGGCCACGAACTCGAAGTCACCGTCGAGTCGGTCGTCGACGAACTCGCCGCCACCGCGAACCTCGTGACGGGTGAGGGAGACGATGGGACGCCCGTCGTCGTCGTCCGCGACTGGGCGTTCGGCGACCACGAGGGCAGCGAGAACCTCTTCCGCGAGGTCCAGGGCGACTTCGTCCGGGAGGCGCTCCGGGGGTGGGAGTTCGATGGCTGAGGGCGAGGGACTCCGTGGGATCGAGTTGACGCCCGAACTCCCCGTCGACGAGGTGGCCGACCTCGGCGCCGCCGCCGAGGCCGCCGGCTTCGACACCGTGTTCGCCAGCGGCCACTACTTCAACCGCGACCCGATGCTGGCGCTCGACCGCGTCGCCGCGGCCACGGACGACGTCGCGCTCGGCCCGGGCGTCGCCAACCCGTACGACGTCCACCCGGTGAAACTCGCGACGCAGGTCGGTACCCTCGACGAGGTGAGTGACGGGCGCGCCGTCTGTGGCGTCGGTGCCGGCGACCGCTCGACGCTCCTGAACCTCGGCGTCGAGCGCGACCGCCCCCTCCGGCGCGTCCTAGAGACGATGAAGGTCTCGCAGAAACTGTGGGCCGGCGATCGCGTCGACCACGAGGGGACGTTCACCGCCCGCAACGCCGGTCTCAACTACGACGTCGGCGAGATTCCGGTGTACGTCGGTGCACAGGGGCCACACATGCTCCAGATGGCCGCGAAACACGCCGACGGCGTCCTCTACAACGCCTCACACCCCGACGACGTGGCGTGGGCGGCCGAGCGCGTCGCCGCGGGTCGCGAGCAACGCCCCGACTCGCGGGGCGAGTTCGAGTTCGTCGTGTTCGCGAGCGTCAGCGTCGCCGAGGAGCGTGCGGCCGCCCGCGAGGCCGCCCGGCCGCCCGTCGCGTTCATCACCGCCGGCGCGGAAGAAGCGGTGCTACAGCGCCACGACATCGCCGAGTTGGATGCCGCGCGCGTCGCCGAGGCCGTCGAGGCCGGGGAGTACGGCGAGGCCGCCGCCCGCGTCACCGAGGGTATGCTCGACGCCTTCGCGGTCGCGGGGACGCCCGACGAGGTGGCCGCACGGCTCTCGGCGTTCCTCGACGACGCGGACGGGTTCGTCGCGGGGTCGCCGCTCGGTCCCGACCGCGCGGACGCGATAGACCTGCTCGGCGACGTCCTCGACCGGGTGTGACCCGACTACTCCGCGCTCACGCCCGCCAGCAGGCCGGCGGCGACCATGTAGGCCATCGTACCGACGGCGAACGCCGTGAGGAGTCCGCCGAAGAGCAGGAGGACGATCGAGAGGGGGTTCGAGAGGATGTTCGTGATCGCTTCGCCGATGGGGACGGTACCACTCACCTCGCTGAGGAGGACGAATCCGTCGGTCATACTCGCGGGTTCACCACCGCTCCCCGTAAACCTGCCGGGATTGCCCTTAAGCGGCCGGGCCACGACACACCAACTGTGAGCGACGACACCGAACCCGCCGAGACGACCCACGCGTTCGACGCCGACGGCAGCGAGTGCGAGGCGTGTGGCGCGACCGTCGAACGCCGCTGGCGACAGGACGGCGACCTCGTCTGTCCGGACTGCAAGCGCTGGACAGTGACCGGGTGACCCACGGGACCAATAGACATACGCCCGTCGGGGGCCTACACTGGGTCGACCTCTCCGTACATGACTGACGCACTCTCCGACACTACTCCCGCCGCGACCGACCCACTCGACGTCGACGCGGCGAGTTCACTCGCCCGCGACGTCGTCGAGAACGTCCAGCGAGTCATCGTCGGCAAGGACGACGAGATCGAGCACCTGGTGACCGCCATCCTCGGCCGGGGACACGTCCTCCTCGAGGACGTCCCCGGGGTGGGGAAGACGATGCTCGCCCGGTCGATCGCCCGGACGGTCGGCGGGGAGTTCCGCCGCATCCAGTTCACGCCCGACCTCCTCCCCGCGGACGTGACCGGGACGACGGTCTTCGACGAACAGTCACACGAGTTCGAGTTCCGCCCCGGGCCGGTCTTCGCGAACTTCGTCCTCGGCGACGAGATCAACCGGGCGTCGCCGAAGACCCAGTCCGCCCTGCTGGAGGCGATGGAAGAGGCCCAGGTCACCGTCGACGGCGAGACCCACCGCCTCCCCGACCCGTTCGTCGTCGTCGCGACGCAGAACGCCGTCGAGAACGACGGGGCCTTCGAGTTGCCCGCCGCCGAGGTCGACCGCTTCGCGAAACGCCTCACCCTCGGGTACCCCTCGCCCGCGGAGGAACAGCAGGTACTCGAACGCGTGGTCGGCGGCCACCCGGTCGACGCGGTCGAACCTGTCACGACTATCGACGCGCTACGTCGGGCGCGCGCGACGGCCGCCGCGGCCACCGTCTCGGCGCCGGTGCGTCGGTACGTGACCGAACTCGCGAACTTCACCCGCGAACACGCCGAACTCGGCGTCAGTCCCCGTGGGTCCATCGCACTCGTCCGCGCCGCACAGGGCCGCGCGACGCTGGACGGTCGCGACTACGTCACCCCCGACGACGTCCAGGTCGAGGCCGAACCCGTCCTCGCACACCGGGTCCGAGTCGAGTCGGGCACGCCACTCGGTGGCGACGCGGGCCGGCGCCTCGTCCAGCGGGCGCTGTCCACCGTCGACCCCGAGACGTGAGATGGCGGACGTCTCGCTCACCCGCCGGGGCCGAGTCGCGGTGGCTGTCGTCGCCGTCGGGGGCCTCGTTGGGTACCTCCACGGTGGACGGAGCCTCTTCGCCGTCGTCCTCCCGCTGGCGGTCGCCCTCGCCGTCACCCGGTTCTCGACCGGTCGCGTCGAGCGCCCGACCGTGACGCGTCGCGTCCCCGACTTCACCACCGTCGGAGAGACCGAGTCGGTCGACGTCCGCGTCGAGGGCACGACGTGGCCGGTCCGCGCGGCGGACACGCTCCCCGCCGGTCTCGACGGCGACGGTACGGTCGTGATCGCCGATACGGAGGGGACGTACACGTTCACCGTCGCCGAGCGAGGCGTCCACCGGATCGGCCCGCTGTACGTGTCCGTCGGCGACCCGCTCGGGTTCTGGACCAGACGGTTCCGGCACGGTCGGGTGGTGTCCCTGGTCGCCGCTCCCCGCATCGACCGGGTCGACGTTCCGTCGCTCTTCGGCGGCCGACACGACCGGAGCGACGACCGGAGCGAGTTCGAGAGCGTCCGCGAGTACGAGCGCGGCGACCCGCTCCGCGACGTCAACTGGAAGGCCAGCGCCAGACGGCCGGGCGAACTCGTCGTCACGACCTACACGGGCGGGGACCCCGGTGACGAGGTGACGGTCGTCGCCGACCCGGCCGGCGGCGACGCGGACGACGTCGCGACCGCGGCGGCGAGTATCGCGGTCGGCCTCCTCGACAGTGGCCGCCCGGTCGCGCTCCGGACGCCGTCGGAACGAGTTCCACCGGGAACCGGCGACGACCAGCGCCGACGCCTCCTGCTGGCGCTGGCCCGCCTCGATTCGGGGGTCGCCGCCGGGGAGCGAGGGGTGGAGGAGGCAGTCCTCGTCCGTGGCACCGCCGACGGCGTGACAGTTCGGGTCGGTGACGCGACCCGGCCGTACTCGGCGCTCTCCGGGGAATCGGGGGCGTGGGAGAACGCTTTTCAACCCTGACCGCCAAGTTCCTAATCGAAATGGCAGAAACCTGCTCGACGTGTGGATTGCCCCAAGAACTCTGCGTCTGCGAAGACGTCGCCAAAGAGTCTCAGCAGGTGACAATCCGCATCGACGAGCGCCGCTACGGGAAGGAGGTTACGGTCATCGAAGGGCTCGACCCGAAGGACGTCGATCTCGACAGTCTCTCGTCGGACCTGAAGTCGAAATTCGCCTGCGGTGGCACGGTCGAGGACGGCGAAATCGAGCTCCAAGGCAACCACTCGGGACGCGTGGAGGAGTTCCTCCGCGAGAAGGGATTCAACGTCGCGTAGTGACCTGATACCGAACCCTCACATTGATTCTCGACGGCTAACGTAGTCGTCGAACGTCGCACTTTCGAGAGCGCGTAGCCGTTAGAACGGCGACTGCGGACCTTCGTCGGCCGTCTCCGCCTCGGTCTCGCCGTCGTCGCTCCCGGACGCGAGTCCCCACTCCCAGGCGTCGAGTCCGCCGGACAGACTCTCGACGCGGGCGTCGTCGTCGATGCCCTCGTAGGAGGAGACGAGTTGCGCGGCCTGGATACTCGACTTGCCGTGCGGACAGACAGTCACGACGTGTTCGGCGCCGTCGAGACGCTCGACCTCGTTCGGGAGTCGCGAGAAGGGGATGTTCTCGCTGCCGGGGATGTGACCACGCTCGTAGGCGCGGGGCATCCGGATGTCGACGACGCGGACGTCCGCGCCGGACTCGAGGAGGTCGTGGAGTTCCTCGGGGGTGATTTCGTCGACCATGTGCGAAAATCGACCCGAGTCCGGATAAGCGCCGCGGTCACTCGGTTCCGTCCGAATCGGACACCAGAGCTATGTACGAGTGCCTCCTTGATACACGTCAGCATGGGAAAGGCGAAAGTGTACGCGCCCCTCCGCGGGCACCGACACGAGGAACCGGAAGACGGCGAGCGACGGCGCGACCCGGTGCTCGCCGCCTGGTCACGGGCGGAGTAGCCCCGCTTCTTTCGCGAGTAAGACGCCTTCGAGCGTCGCGTCGTTCGCCGGTTGCTCGCGAGCGACGGCGACGGCCTCCTCGACGGGCACGCGTTCGACGCTGAGGAACTCGTTCGTGTCGAGTTCGCGGCCGACTTCCGTGAGTCCGGTCGCCACGACGAAGCCACGTTCGTGCCGGAGGACGCCGGTCGCGGCCTCGGCGCGCTGGAGGAGGACCGTCTCGTCCGGGACGAAGCCGGTCTCCTCGCGGAGTTCCCGGGCGGCGGCCGCCTCGTAGGACTCGCCGTCCTCGACGATGCCGGCGGGGAGTTCGAGACACTGCGCGCGGATCACCGGTCGGTACTGGTCGACGAACAGCAGGTCGTCGCTGTCGCGGGCGACCACCACGACGGCGTCGGGGAGTTCGGCCCAGTAGTACTTCTTCGTCGTCCCGTCCGGTTGTTCGACGAGGTCGTAGCCGCCGGTGTACCACGGCGTCTCGTACTCGGCTTCGGAGTCGACGACCCGCCAGTCGTCCGCAGCGTCGGAGTCGCTCACACCCTCCGTTCCGTTCGGGATAGGCTTATACTCCCGGCACGTGGACACGAACGTATGAGCGTGGCCGACGTCTCCGGGAGCGCGGGTCGATACCTGAGCGCGATCCTCCTGTTGAGTCGCCGGAACGGCCGGCCTGCGAAGACGGGTGAGATCGCCGAGCGACTCGACGTGTCGGCGGCGAGCGTCACCGAACGCCTCGCCGACCTCGAAGAGCGCGGACTCGCCGAGTACGAGAAGTACCACGGCGTGGAACTCACCGACGACGGCGAGGCCGTCACCCGCGAGTTGATGTGGAAGCGCTGTCTCGCGGAGAACTTCCTCGACGAGGACTTAGACCTCCCCGACGCCGACGGTTCGGAGGTGGGGCCGGCACTCTCCGACGACGTCGCCACGGCGCTGAAGGCGCTCATCGACCACCCCTGCGACGGCGCGTGCGAGGCACCCCACACCGCCCACGACGCCTGCCGCGAAGAAGTCCGGAAGCCGAACTGACTACTGGACGACGTCGCGGTAGAAGCGGCCGTGGACGATGCGACGGAGCGTCGCCCGCGCCGCGTCGGGTTCGTTCTGGTAGGTCGCCGTCACCACCGTGTCCTCGAAGGGGACGTAGTGCCACGCCACGTTGTCGACGTCCTCGCTGCCGTTGTGCCGGACGTCGGTGTCGGGGTGGTCGTCGAGCCACGCCTCGAACGCCTCGCGGGTACCCGAGTGGACTTCGAGCAGCGAGGCGAACAGCGCGTCGCGGGCGGTCGCGACGACCTCGCCGGTGACGCGCTCGTCGTACTCCTCGCGGTCGAACTCCATCGCCTTCGCCACCTCGCGAGTGACCGTCTGGGCCGCCGGACCGACGTCCTCGTAGGCGGCGGTCGCCTCCGACTCGGTCGCGGGTGCGAGAAATCCGTGTGTCTCCATGTGCGTGTACGCGAGCGGACCGGCCTACTCGCTTTCGTCTTCGGACGCTCCGTCTCCGCGCCCGTCGTCCTCCTCTGCACCGTCACGCTCGTCGTCGTACATCTCCCGCGTGAGTTCGTGGGCCTCTTCGAGGATGTCCTGGGCCTCGTCGTCGAGCGAGTCGGCCCCGGCCACGTCGATGGCGCCGGTCCCCTGCTGGCCAGGGCGTTCCGTCCCGTGGCCGTGCTGATGGCCGTGGTCGTGTGAGTGGTCGTGGCCGGCGTGACTCCGTTCGTCGGAATCGTCGTCATCGCCGCCGAGTTCGCGGGCCATCCGGTCCTCGAAGGACTCTTCGCCGTGGTCGTGACCGTCGTGGCCCTCGTGACCGCCGGCGTGTTGCTGGCGGCGCTGCTGGTCGGTCGTGTCCTCGAACACTTCCTCGTACTCGGTCTCCTCGGCGAACTCGACGACCTCGGGGGCGAGTTCGTCGGGGCCCGCGTCCTCCCACCCGGGGACGTGTTCGTCGAGCCACGTCTCGTGCTCCTCGTCGCCGAGCAGCGCGGTGAACGCGAGGTGGTTCGCGAGGTGCTCGTCGTCCGCCTGCGGCGTCGCACAGACTGGACAGGCGTATCCCATACCCGGAGCGAAGAGTGCCAGGTTGAAACTACTCGCGGTCCCGCGTCGACAGGCGAGTGATGAAGACGAAGGCGTCCTCGCCGTCGCCGTAGTAGCGCGGGAGCGTCCGGAGGTACTCGAAGCCGAACTCGCGGTAGAGCGAGATAGCGGCCTCGTTGCTCCGGCGGACCTCGAGTTTGACGCTGCGGGCACCCTGCGCGCTGAGGACGGCGAGGGCGCGTTCGAGCAGTGTCCGGCCGATCCCCTGTCCGCGGCGTTCGGGGTGGACCGCGATGTCCTTGATGTGGCCGAGCGGGCGGTTGTGGTTCGGGATGGTGTCCGCGACCACGAACCCGGCGACCCGGCCGACCGCTTCACCGTCACCGTCGGTCTCGCCGTCGAGTCCCAGGCCGGCGGACTCGTCTTCGGCGACGAGGAAGCCGGGTCGACCGAGGTAGCGCTCGAAGGCGGAGAACGGCCACGGCTGCGGGAACGAGCGCTTCTCGATACGGAAGACGTCGAGCAGGTCGGCCCGCATCGCCTGGCGGACACCGGCGTACTCGAACCCCGACGGAGAGGTCGTCGTCACACTACGTACTAGTGAAACCGCGAATATAGGTCCTGCGGCTACGCGCGCCGCCGTGGGACGGAGTCGTGGCTGAAGCGTCGCGAAAAACGGAGAAAGTAGGTCGGGTGCGAAGGTCGGCTCAGTCGTCCGCGGAGGCCGCGGAGTCGCCGCCCTCGGCGCGCTGCTTCGTCCAGGTGAGCTTGCCACCCGAGGAGAGGATGTCACGCTCGCGCTCGGAGGCGTCGAGCTGCGCAGTAGCCTCCCACTCGTCGTTCACGCGGATGGTGAACTCTTCTTTGCCGGACTTGATGCCCTCGGCGACGTCGTCGACGATCTCGACGTCGTCACCCTGCTCGATCTTCGCGTAGGTGTCCTCGTCGATGGTGAGCGGGACGAGACCGAAGTTGAACAGGTTCGCCTTGTGGATGCGGGCGAAACTCTGGGCGAGGACGGCCTCGATACCGAGGTACATCGGACAGAGGGCCGCGTGCTCGCGGGAGGAACCCTGTCCGTAGTTCTCGCCGGCGACGAGGACGCCGCCGTCGGCCTGCTTCGCGCGCTCGGCGAACGTGTCGTCGACGCGCGAGAGCGTGAACTCGCTCAGTTTGGGGACGTTGGAGCGGAACTTGAGGATGTCCGACGTGGCCGGGATGATATGGTCGGTGGTGATGTTGTCCTCCATCTTGAGGAGGGCCTCACCTTCGATCTCCGAGCCGAGTGGGTCCTTCAGCGGCACGTCGCCGATGTTCGGGCCCTTGATGAGCTCGTCGTCGATGGCCTCGTCGGGGGAGATGATGTCGGAGTCGTTCTGACCCATGCCGGGGCTGTAGGAGTCGCCCATCTCCAGGCCGGGGGCCTCGAGGTCGCCGAGTTCGTCGGCGAGGTCACGCGGGTCGACGATTTCGCCCTTGATGGCGGCTGCCGTCGCGACTTCCGGGCTGCAGAGGTAGACGGAGTCGTCCTCGATACCAGAACGACCCTCGAAGTTGCGGTTGAAGGTACGCAGCGAGACGGAGTCGCTGGCGGGGACGTGACCGATGCCGATACAGGCACCACACGTCGCCTCGGAGAAGTTGACGCCGGCGGCCATCATCTCGGCCGTCCAGCCCTCTCGGGCGAGCATCTCGGAGGCCTGCTTGGAGCCGGGCGCGACGATCATCTCGGTGTGCTTGGCGATCTCGCGACCCTCGAGCATCTTCGCGCCGGGCAGGATGTCCTCGTAGGCGCCGTTCGTACAGGAGCCGAGGATGACCTGCTCGACTTCCTCGCCTTCGGCCTCGGAGACCGGAACGACGTTGTCCGGCATCGAGGGCTTGGCGATGAGCGGTTCGAGGTCCGAGAGGTCGAGGACGATCTCGTCGTCGTACTCGGCGTCCTCGTCGGGCTGGAGCTCGACGTACTCGTCCTCGCGGCCGATGCGCGAGAGCCAGTCCTTCGTCTTCTCGTCGGTCGGGAAGATGGAGGAGGTGGCACCGAGTTCCGTGCCGAGGTTGGTGATGGTCGTGCGCTCGGGGATGGTGAGCGACTCCGCACCGGGACCGGTGTACTCGAAGATCTTGCCGACGCCGCCCTTCACGGAGAGGCGACGGAGCATCTCGAGGGCGACGTCCTTCGCGGTCGCCCACTCGGGGAGTTCGCCTTCGAGGCGAACGTTGACGATCTCGGGGACCTCGACGTAGTACTCGCCGCCGCCCATGGCGACCGCGATGTCGAGACCACCGGCACCGATGGCGAGTTCGCCGAGACCACCGGGGGTCGGCGTGTGCGAGTCGGACCCGAGGAGCGTCTTGCCGGGCGCGGCGAAGTTCTCCTTGTGGACCTGGTGGCAGATACCGTTACCCGGACGGGAGAAATATGCCCCGTAGGTACCCGCCGCCGAGCGGAGGAAGCGGTGGTCGTCGGTGTTCTTGAAGTCGAACTGGTACGTCTGGTGGTCACAGTACTGGGCGGCCAGTTCCGTCTGGACCTCGTCCATGTCCAGCGCCTCGAACTGGAGCCAGACCATCGTACCCGTCGTGTCCTGCGTCAGCACCTGGTCGATCTCGATCCCGATCTCTTCGCCGGTCTCGAGTTCGCCCTCGACGAGGTGGTCGTCGAGGATTTTCTCCGTAAGCGTCTGTCCCATAGCGTCCGGATGTGACTCTTCAACGATTATAAATCCCGCGTGTTTGAGGATGGGTCACTGTCCCTAATACACACACTAAAACCTATGAGTTAGGCCCTCAGCGGGGCGTTCCCACCGCGCGGCGGGACCCGACGACACTCCGAAACCGATATTCGGCCGGCCCGAAGCGCTAGAGCCATGTTCGAAAGCGGTGCCTACGTCGCCGAGCAACTCTCGCCCGTACGCGAGGACCAGATCCAGCCGAACGGCGTCGACCTCACGGTCGAGGCAGTCTTCGAGCAGCGCGAACCGGGCCGCATCACCCGTGACGGGAAGGAGATCGGTGCACGCTCGCGCGTCGCGGCCGAGGAGACCGACGACGAGCGCGAGACGTTCTACCTCCCGCCCGGTGGCTACGTCGTCCAGTACACCGAGACCATCGCCGTCCCGGAGGACCACGTCGGGTTCGTCTACCCCCGCTCGTCGCTCATGCGCAACTCCTGTATGCTGAACACGGCGGTCTGGGACGCCGGCTACGAGGGGAAGGGCGAGGGTCTCCTGGAGGTCCACCACGACGTCGAACTGGAGCGTGGCGCCCGCATCGCACAGTTCGTCCTCGCCGAGGCCGAACACGACGACGTCTACGCCGGGAGCTACCAGAACGAGCGAATCGACTGACGGCCCGCGGGTCCCGGACTACTCGAGCCAGGCGGCCACGTCGAACTGCTCGGCGGTGACGTCGAACGTGTAGGTGAACGCCTTCTCCTCGCCGCCCGGCACGGTGATCTCTCGTTCCTTCTCGTAGCGACGGCCCTGCGCGTCGAGGCGCGCCCAGAGGGCGGCCGACGCCGCCTGCGCGCCGGTGTTGCGGACCGTCACGACGACGTTGACGTTGCCGAGGTCGGAGGCCTGTGCGACGGTGTCGGCGACGGAGAGGGTCGCCCCGATGGCGGCCGTGAGTCCCTGTGTACAGCCCGACAGCAGGCCCATCGCCCCGACGGCGGCCGCGCCCGCACCGCGTCCGAAGTCGCGTCGGCTGAGTCCACTGTCGGTCGCGTCCGCCGAACGGCTTCTACGGCTCATGCTACCAATTACCAAATACATCGTTCGTTATAAACCCGTCGCCCGTCGACCCGGAATCGAGAGGAACGAACTTTAGCGTGTGGCCGACGAACGGGCGGGTATGGTACTGGAGAACGTCGGTCGGCGGACGTACGCGACTCTCGCCATCCTCCCGTTCGTCGGACTCGGCGTCGCCGACATTCTCCTCCTCGTCTTCTTCGGGACGGACCCGCTGTGGGGCTTCCTCATCCTG
Organism: Halospeciosus flavus; assembly: GCF_029814175.1. GTDB lineage: Archaea > Halobacteriota > Halobacteria > Halobacteriales > Halobacteriaceae > Halospeciosus > Halospeciosus flavus. Next base: position 2,284,404 of record NZ_CP122312.1, read on the forward strand.
CCGCCCATCCTCTTCATGACCGCCATCGGGTGGCTCGCCTTCAGCTCCGGGTTCGTCGGCCGCGAAGCCGAAGAGGAACGTCGCCGGTAGTCAGGCGCCGTCGAGTTCCGTCGGGTCCTGCATCCCGCTCTTGACGCCCCGCTGGATGAGGAAGACGTTCACCGGATACGCGACGAACAGCCCGATACTCAGCGAGAAGATGAGTCCGGTCCAGAACAGCACGTCGCCGATGTGGGCGCCGCCCGCCAGCCAGAGGTCCGTGCTGATGGCGCCGATCTCCATCACCGTGATGGAGGGGGTCTCGCTGTAGAACGCGTCGGCGACGGCCTCACCGAAGCCGACACCCTCCTGCATCAGCGGGCCGACGGTCAGCGCGAAGCCCGCGACGTACGCACACGCGAACGTGACGGCGGCGACGCCGAGGTTCCCCAGTTCCAGAATCCCGGCGGCGAGGACGACGCCGAACACCTCACCGGCCCCACACCCGGAGTAACAGTGCGCGACCGACCGGAACCCACGACGCCACAGCGAGTCGTGGGAAATCTGCGAGCGGCCGGCGTACCAGTACACCGCGAGCCCCAGCGGCCCGGAGTAGAGGACGGTCAGCCCCCAGACGAACTTCATCAACGGGGCGATGGCGGCGTTGTTCGTCCGGAGGTCCCAGCCGAGAACCGCCAGGGAGCCAACGACGAGGGTGGCCCAGACCACGAGCACGGTCGGGTTCGTCAGCACTGCTTCGAGGAGAGATTCGACGCTCATGGTGCACAGTTCGGGTCGAAGGTCCTTCGGGTTTGAGGGTCACCGTGCGAGCGACGGGGCGGGGAAAATCTCGGCACTTTTGTCCGTCTGGACCGAACCGTAGCCATGCGTCCGCGTACTGCGCTGGTCCTCGCTCTCGTCCTCGTCGGTGCGGCCGGCGGCGCCGCCTTCTTCGCCCTCGGCGGCGACCGCGGCGGGTCACTCAGTGCCGACTGGGTCTCCGAGACGTCGAGACCCGACCAGGTCAACCACCACCCGGTCGTCGCGGAACGCATCGACGGCGAGGCGTACATCGCCGCGCCCGTGAGCACCGTCTCACCCGACGAGGCTGACTGCGCGCTCGTCCAACTCGACGGGCAGGGGACAGTGCGGTGGCGCTACGCGATAGCCGACTCGGCCTGTGCGACCCACGGCATCGGCGACCCGGTCTTCGCCGACTACGACGGCGACGGCGAACTCGAAGTACTCGCCTCTACGACCGAGAACCGTCTCTACGGGTTCGACGCGCGGACCGGCGACGTCGAACTCACGTTCCCGTTGGCGTCCTTCGGGTACAGCCAGCCGGCCGTCGTGACGGTCCCGGAACACCGGGCGCTCGTCGCCGATTTCTACGGGAACGTCTTCTCGGTCGGACCGAACGGGTCGGCCGCGTGGAACTACAGCATGGGGACGGTCGTCGTCTCGGACCTCCTGGTCGAGGACGTCGTCGGTGACAGCACCCCCGAAATCGCGGTCGGCGGGTCGAAGCGCCTGGCGCTCCTGACGCCCGAGGGGACGACCGTCTGGACGCGGAACGTCTCGGCGCAGTTCCTCGTCTCGGCACGGGTCGACGGCGAGTCGACGCTCTTCGCCTCTAAGGGGGAGACCGTGCGGGCGCTCGACGGGAACGGGTCGGTCCTGTGGCGCGAACGCACGGGAGTGCGACCGGCCCTCCACGGGGTCGTCGACGCCGACGGCGACGAGGCCCCCGAGGTCTTCGTCAGCGTCCGCGGTCACGTCCTCGCACTCGACGCGCGGACCGGCGACACGGAGTGGAAGACGACAGTCGTCCCGGACACGCTCGTCTTCGCGCCGGTCGTCGGGGACCTCGACGCCGACGGCGACGCCGAAGTGGTCGCGACGTCGAACGACGGGACGGTCTGGGTGCTCGACGCGAACTCTGGCGACGTCCTCGCGTCGTACAACCGCGACGTGAAGATCTGGACCCACGCGACCGTCAGCGACTACGACGGCGACGGCCGCGACGAGGTGCTGGTCGTGTTCGGCGACGGCCGCGTGGTCTCGCTGTCGTATCGCGCCGCCGAGTGACCGGTCCGTGCTCCAGCGTCACTTCTCGCTGTACGAGAGGGCGACGACCCGCGCGTCACCGTAGACGACGAGAATCTCCTTCGAGCCGTCGCCGTCCAGGTCCGCGAGTGTCGGCCGCATCCAGATGGGGACGTCGCGCTCGTAGGAGTCGACGACGGCCCCGGACTTCGGGTCGACGACCGAGACGACGCCATCCTGAGTGACCGCGACGAGTTCCGGCACGCCGTCGCCGTCGAGGTCGCCGAGCGCGGGCGGCGGCATCATCTGGACGTCCTCGGTCGTGAGCGTCGTCGTCCACTTCTCGGTCCCGTCGCTCGCGTCGAGCGCCCGGAGTTTCCCGTCCTGTGCGACGGCGTAGACCTCGGCCTGGCCGTCGCGGTCACCGTCGCCGAACGCGTACACCGCGGCCATGGTGTTGTACCGCTCGACCCACTGGACGTCGCCGGAGCGGCCGTCGACCGCGACGACCCGTCCGTTAGTCGTGGCGGCGACGACTTCGAGCGCGGGGTCGTCGTCCGCCTGCCCCTCCGTCGTCCACGTGACGGACCCGCCGACCGCCGTCTGGTAGGCGGTCGACCCGTCACTCTCCAAGAACGTGACGTTCTTGCCCTCGCCGACCGCGAGTTCGGCGTCGCCGCTGGCGTCGAAGTCCTCGACGAAGATGGGCGCGACCGTCCCGGAGAGGTTCCGACTCCAGAGTCGCGTGCCGTCGTCGGCGAACGCGACCACGCCACCGGACAGGTCCGCGACGAGGAGTTCCCGTCCCGGTGCCGGCGTGAAGTCGGTGACGACGGGGGCCGCGTACCCCCACCCCGGGAGTTCGCGGCTGAACACGGCGTCGCCCGTCTGGAGGTCGTACACGTGGACGAGTTCCTCCGTGGTCGCGACGGCGACTTCCCGGTCGCCGTCCCGGTCGAGGTCGGCGACCGTCGGGTCGCCGAACGCGTGGATGTTGCAGGCTTCCTCGGGCATCGTGGCCCGCCACACCTCGGTCGTGTTCGTCGTGAACGTGACGAGCGCACAGTTTCCGACCGTTCGAGGGGCGTTCACGGGCGCGACGACGAGCGTCCGGTTCCCGGTCCGGCCGGCCGTGGGTGCGTGGTGATTGCCGAGTGTGTCACGGGCGGTGTCCGAGACCCACTGTTCGGTGAGCGTCCCGCCACCGCCGGAGACGGAGACGACGCCGAGGACGACCCCGGCGGCGAGCACGAAGAAGACGAGGGCGACCGCGAGCGTCGTCCGGCGTTCCATTGGCTGTAGATGCGCGGGAGCGGGGAAAAGCGTCACTGTCGAAGCGGTGGTTCCACTAGAGTTTTCACCGTCGGTCGGTTCTCTGCGGGTGTGACTCGAGTCCGGAGCGGTCTCCTGTCGGCACTCGGCGTCCTCGCGGGTCTCCCGGGAGTCGCCAGCGCCCACGAGATCTCCGGACGGTTCGACGCGCCGATCCCGCTGTCGCTGCTGTTCGGCGGCGCGGCGGTCACGGTCGGCGTGACCGCGCTCTTGCTCGCGTCGACAACCGAACGACCGACGTCCGCCTCGGAGGAGTGGCCGGTCGTCGAGATTCCGCCGAACGTCGTGGCCGGCCTCCGAATCGCCGGCCGCGGCGGGTTCTTTTTCGCCTTCCTACTCGCGGTCGTCGTCGGCTTCGTCGGCCGGCAGGTCCCGGCGGAGAACGTCGCGACCGTCTTCGTGTGGGCCGTCTGGTTGAAGGGTGTCGCCGTCGTCGCCGCGCTCGTCGGCAACCCCTGGCGAGTCCTCTCCCCCTGGCGGGCGGTCTACGACGCGCTCTGCTGGCTCGAACGCGACAGGATCGCTCTCCTCGGTGACCTCCCCCAGTGGGTCGGCGTGTGGCCAGCCCTGGCCGGCTACCTCCTCTGGATCGGCGTCTTGGAGAACTTCACGACCGTCCCGCGCTCGCCACAACAGACCGCGTTGTTCGTGCTCGGGTACGCGACGGTCACGCTCGTCGGCGGGGTGCTGTACGGGCCCGACTGGTTCCGGCGAGGCGACTGTCTGGCGGTCCTCTATCGGTTGTTCGGACGGGTCGCTCCGATTCGCTTCGACCGCACCCCGGCCGGCGGCACCCTCCTCACGGTTCGCGCACCCTGGCGCGACTGTACCGCGCCCACGTCGCCGAGCGTCGGCGCGTTCGTCGTCGCGACGGTGTACACCGTGAGCTTCGACGGCTTCACGAGTACACCGGAGTACCAGTCGTTACTGTTCGGCCTGCGCGACGCCGTCGGGGCGTCCGCGGCCGTCGAGATACTCCTCTACCTCGGCGGGTTCGTCGGGTTCCTCCTCGTCTTCGGCGTCGTGATGTGGGCGACGGAAGTCGTCGCCGGCGTCTCCCGGGGGACGTGGCGCGGCGCGACGATGGCGTTCGCGCCGACGGCGTTCGCGCCGACGCTCCTCCCGATCGCCGTCGCGTACGAAATCGCCCACAACTACCCCTTCGTCGTGGAGAACCTCGGTCAATTCGTCGCCGTCCTCTGGGCGCTCGTCACGGGTGGCCACCCGCCCAGCGTCGAACTCCTCGGGTGGCTCTCGCTCGGTGCGTACTGGTGGTCTCAGGTGTTGCTCGTCGTCGGAGGGCACGTCGTCGCCGTGGTCGCCGCTCACGCCGTCGCGATGGAGCGATACTCGACGGTGGCCGCCGCTCGCCGGGGGCACGCGCCGCTCGTCGTCCTCATGATCGGGTACACCGTCCTCTCGCTGTGGATCATCTCGCGGCCGATCGTCGCGGGGTGACGGCGCGTCGCTCGTCCACCTCACTCCGTTCGGCAGAACTCACGGGCGTAACGGTTCGAGAGGAATACGAACGTTCGTACCGGGATTTGAACCTCGGTCGCTGACGCTCCCTGGTTCGAAATCCCTTCGCGTCGCTCGTTCGCCACACTCCGTTCGGCAGAACTCACGGGCGCGAAGGGATTTGAACCCTCGACATCTTGGTCCGGAACCAAGTGCTCTGTCCACTGAGCTACGCGCCCTCACCTCTCCCTAGCGACACCGTGCGTATAACGATTTTGAACCGCGTCAACCGACCGACTCGTCGGCGTCCTCGACGAGCGTCCTCCGCCACGTTCCACGGGTGAACCAGAGGCCCGCGACGATGGCGCCGGTGATGTTCCCGAAGGCCATCCCGACCCAGATGCCGAGCGCACCCCACCCGAGGACGAACGCGAAGAAGTAGACGGTCGGGACGCGGCCGAGCCACAGCGTCACCATCGAGATGACCATCGCGGTCTTCGTGTCGCCGGCACCCCGGAAGGCGCCGAGTAACACCTGTAGGACGCCGATGAAGAGGAACTCGACGGAACGAATCCGTAGGTAGGTCGCACCGTACTCGATTGTCTGGGCGGCGTTCGGGACGTCCGGCGAGAGGAACACCGAGACGATGGGTCTGGGGACGAGCGCGGCGACGACGGCGACGGCGAGGAGGACGGCGCCTACGACCTTCACAGCCAGCCACACCGCCCGTTCGGCGCGGTCGGGGTTCTGCGCGCCGAGGTTCTGCCCGACCATCGTGTTCGTCGCGCGTCCCAACCCCATCGCGGGGAGGAAGACGAGCGAGATGAGGCGGTTCCCGAGCCCGAACGCGGCGACGACGGCCGGCGGGAAACTCGCGACCATCGCGGTGAGCGTGATCATCGCGAGCGCGCTGGTCGACTGCTCGGCGGCCGAGGGCGTCCCCACGCGGACGACCTTCTGGATGAGCGGGAAGTCCGGCCGGAAGTCGGGGAGCGAGATCGTCGGACCGGCGTCGGTCCAGAGCAGGACGTAGACGCCGACGAGCGCCGCGGCGAAGCGGGCGACGATGGTCGCGATGGCCGCACCCTGGATACCGAGCGCGGGGAATCCGAACCACCCGAAGATGAGCAGCGGGTCGAGGACGACGTTGATGGCGACGCTCCCGAACATGATGAGCATCGGCGTCCGTGTGTTGCCGTACCCCCGCATCAGCGCCGAGAAGACGAAGAAACCGAAGAGCGCGGGCATCCCCAGGAAGAAGACGCGCATGTAGTCGGCGGCGAGCGGGATGACCAACTGCTGTGTCTGCTGGTCGGCCGGGAGGAGGGCCAGCATATCGACCGTGACGAAGTGGCCGACGATCCCGAGGACCGTCGCGAGCACCGTCACGAACCCGAGCGTCTGGGCGGCCACCTTCCCGGCGGACTCCTCGCTCTCGGCGCCCGTGTACTGTGCGACGAGGATGCTCCCCGCGGTAGTGAACCCGCCGCCGACGGAGATGAGGAAGAAGATGAGCGGGAAGGCGATACTCAGCGCGGCGACGGCGTTCGCGGAGAAACGACCGAGCCAGAACGTGTCCGCCAGGTTGTAGGCGACCTGTAGCAACTGGATGACCACCATCGGCCACGCCAGTCGCACCATCGGGCGGAGGAGGTCGCCCTCGGTTATCGTACTCTCGACGCGCGTCTCGCTCACTGGCCGAGGTGACGGAGGGTCACCGCTTCAACGTGTTGGAAACGAAAAATCCGGCAAACGGCGACGGGTGTTCAGGGAGTCTCGCTCGTCTCCAGCGAGAAGTCGGCCACCGGGTAGGCCTGGCAGGTCAGACAGTAGCCGCGGTCCATCTCCTCGTCGGAGAGGGTGTCGTTGTTCCCGTGGCGGACGAACTCGTGGGCGTCGCCGTCCTCGATGTGGCCGCCACAGGAGAGACACTGTCCCTGCCGGCAGGCGTAGGGGAGGTCCCACCCCTGGTCCTCGCCCGCTTCGAGGAGTGTCTCGTTGTTGGCGACCTCGATCGTCTCGCCCTCCTTGCGGAACTCGATGTCGTAGTACTCGACCTCGTCCTCGGGGATGGACGACGGGTCGAAGCCGGCCTCCTCCTCGGACGCTTCGCCCTCCGCACCGCCTCCGCCGCCACCGACCGCGACGCCGCCACCACCACCGCCACCGATGGAGCGACTCATCGGCTCGGGGAACCCAGTCTCCTCGACGGTCGACGCCCGCCGTTCGAGGAGTTCGTCGGCGAGGTTCTCGGGCGTCGAGCGCTTCGTCCCCTTCGTGACGTGGAGGAGCACGAGCACCAGCGTGACGACGAGACCGCCCCCGAGTGCGAGTGTATCTACCATGGGTTGCCGTACGGAAAGGGGGGTTAAGGGTATTGTGCCTGGACCCCACGGTATCGACATGCACGATCCGGCCAGTGTCGACACGCTCGCAGTGCTCGTCTACGAAGGCTTCGAGGAACTCGACGCCGTGGGACCGTACGAAGTACTCGGTGCCGCCGGTCTCGAACCGCAGGTCGTCACCGCCGAGGCGGCCGACCGCGTCTCGGGGGCCTACGGACTCACCGTCGAACCGGACGGAACCGTCGACGACGTCGACCCGGACCTGCTGGTCGTCCCCGGTGGCGGGTGGAACAACCGCGCCGAGCGCGGTACGTGGGCCGAGGCCCAGCGGGGCGTCCTCCCGGAGCGTCTCGCCGACCTCCACGAGTCGGGCGTGTTCCTCGCGGCCGTCTGCACTGGCGGGATGCTCCTCGCCTACGGCGGCGTCCTCGACGGGAAGCGGGCGACGACCCACCACGGCGCCCTCGACGACCTCCGCGAGACGGACGCCGACGTGGTCGAAGCACGCGTCGTCGACGCGGGCGACGTGGTGACCGCCGGCGGCGTCACTTCGGGTATCGATATGGCTCTCTACCTCGTCGAGCAACTCCGCGGCCCGGCCGCCGCCGACGACGCGGCCGACCTCGTCGAGTACGACCGCGACGAGAACGTGGTCGTCGTGGACCAGTAGCGGGTCGAGGCGGTGTCACGGCCTAGTCTGAACCCATCGTACGCACCGACCTGCCCGTCGTGCGGTTCACAGACTCCCCGCTCACGTTCTGTCGCCCTCAGTCGCTCTGCTCCTTGCGGGCGACTTCGTGCCGCCCGAAGCCGTACCGCAGCCGATTCGCGAGCCGCCGCGAGAACTTCTCCTCCGTCCGCGAGTCGAAGCGCTCGGCCAGCGCCTGGTAGATGAGCGGGACCGCGACCTCCTGTTCGAGCGACTCCCGGACCGTCCAGGTGCCCGTCGAACCACCGGCCACGTGGTCCGCGACGTCGCCGAGGTCCGACCCCTCCTCGCGGAACGCCTCCTCACAGAGTTCGAGGAGCCACGAGCGGATGACCGCGCCGTTGTTCCACGTGCGCGCGACGGCTTCGAGGTCGAGGTCGTAGCGTCCCTCGTGGAGGAGTTCGAACCCCTCGCCGTAAGCCTGCATGAGCGCGTACTCGACGCCGTTGTGGACCATCTTCACGTAGTGGCCGCTCCCGGCCTCGCCCATCCGGTCGTGGCCCTCGGGACCGGTCGCGACGGCGTCGAAGACGGGGGTGAGTTCCTCGTAGGCCCACTCGGGGCCGCCGACCATCAGCGAGAAGCCGAGTTCGGCGCCCGCCGGCCCGCCCGAAGTCCCGCAGTCGAGGAACGCGGCCGTCGTCTCCTCCGCGCGTCGCGTCGAGTCCTCGAAGTGGGAGTTCCCGCCGTCCACGACGACGTCGTCCTCGTCGAGGTGCGGTTCGAGGTCGTCGAGCGCGGCGTCGACGGCCCCGCCAGCGGGGACCATCAGCCAGATGCGCTTCTGCTCGCCCAGTCGCTCGGCGAGGTCCGTGACCGAGTTGGCGGGTTCCGCGCCCGCGTCCGCCGCGTCCGCGACGGCCTCCTCGTCGAGGTCGAAGGCCACCACCTCGTGACCCGCGTCGAGGACTCTGTCGACGACGATACGCCCCATCCGGCCGAGACCGATGACGCCCAGTTGCATACTCCGAGAGTCAAGACCCCGGAAAGTAGGGGTTGCGGTTTGCGGGACGCCGAGCGGGCGGCCAGTCGGACGATGACACAGAAGGACTATCGTCCGGTGACCGCCACGTCCGACCATGCGCGCCCTCCCCACCGCCGTCGCCGTCGTCCTGGTCAACGACTTCCTGCTGTTCGTGCTCCCGGGTCTCCTCGCCGAGGTGAGTTCCGCCGGTCCGGGTGGGAGCGCACTGCCACTCCTCGCGACGCTCCTCGTCGTCGTCCTCCTGCTGGTCGCGGTCGCCGCGCGCTCGACCGAACGAGCGGACCCGTCGTTCGAACCGAAGTCGGGGCGGGGCGACCGACGGACGGTCCACGACGACGTCCTCGCGACGCTCGTTGGCCGACGGGAGACCGAGGAGTGAGGCACGAACCGCTCGCTACGGGAACCTTTTTACGCTCGCCGAGCGACGCTTCGGGTATGCGCGTCGCTGTCGCCGTAGTACGTCGGTAACGCCCCTTCGCTTCTGGCGCACAGCACCACGCCGACGCACCGAACAGCGACGACTCCACAGCCATGACACAGGTCCCAGACGACTACGACCCCGACGAACTCGAGTCACGCTGGCAGGAGGAGTGGCTCGACTCTGACGTCTACGAGTACGAGGACACGGGCGCGACCGACTACATCGTCGACACGCCACCACCCTACCCGACCGGCGAACTCCACATCGGCCACGGTCTCGGGTGGAGCTACATCGACTTCGCCGCCCGCTACCACCGCCTGCAGGGCCACGACGTCCTCTTCCCGCAGGGGTGGGACTGCCACGGCCTCCCGACCGAAGTGAAGGTCGAGGAGAACAACGACATCCACCGGACCGACGTCCCGCGCGACGAGTTCCGCGACATGTGCATCGAGCACACCAACGCCCAGATCAACTCCATGAAGGAGACGATGGTGGAACTGGGCTTCTCGCAGGACTGGTCGGCGGAGTATCGTACCATGGACCCCGAGTACTGGGGGAAGACCCAGCAGTCGTTCGTCGAGATGGCGGACGAGGGGATGGTCTACCGCGACGAACACCCGGTCAACTGGTGTCCGCGCTGTGAGACCGCCATCGCGGACGCCGAGGTCGAACCCATCGACAAGCAAGGGACGCTCCACTTCGTCACCTTCCCCGGCGTCGGCAACGAGGACGTCGAGATCGCCACCACGCGGCCGGAACTCCTCGCCGCGTGTGTCGGCATGGCCGTCCACCCCGACGACGAGCGCTACGAGGGCCGCATCGGCGACACCTTCGAGGTGCCGCTGTTCGGACAGGAGGTCGAAATCGTCGCCGACGAGGAGGTCGACCCCGAGTTCGGGTCCGGCGCCGTCATGATCTGTACCTTCGGCGACAAGCAGGACGTCGACTGGTGGGCCGAACACGACCTCGACCTCCGCTCGGTGTTCACCGAGGACGGTCACCTCAACGAGAACGCCGGCGAGTACGAGGGACTCACCATCGACGAGGCCAAGACGGAAATCGCCGAGGACCTCGACGAGGAAGGGTACCTGAACGACACCGAACCCACCGAACAGTCCGTCGGCGCCTGCTGGCGGTGTGACACCCCCATCGAGATCCTCTCGAAGGAACAGTGGTTCGTCGAGGTCGACAAGGAGGGAATCCTCGAGAAGGCCCGCGAGGTCGAGTGGATTCCCGAGCACATGTACCAGCGCCTCGAAGAGTGGACCGAGGGGATGGACTGGGACTGGGTCATCTCCCGCCAGCGCGTCTTCGCGACGCCCATCCCGGCCTGGCACTGCGAGTCCTGTGGCCACTGGCACATCGCCCAGGAGGACGACGTGCCCGTCGACCCCACCGAGGAACCGCCGGAAGTCGGTACCTGCCCCGAGTGTGACGCCGACGACTGGACCGGCGAGACCGACGTGATGGACACCTGGATGGACTCCTCCATCACGCCGCTACACGTCGCCGGGTGGCCCAAGGACATCGAACTCGACGAGTTCGAACCCGTCTCCCTGCGCCCGCAGGGCCACGACATCATCCGGACGTGGGCGTTCTACACGCTCCTGCGCACCGGTTCGCTCACCGACGAGAAGCCGTGGGACGAGATCCTCGTCAACGGCATGGTGTTCGGTCCGGACGGCAACAAGATGAGCAAGAGCCGCGGGAACGTCGTCGCGCCCGGCGAGGCCGTCGAGGAGTACTCCGCCGACGCCTTCCGGCAGGCGCTCGCTCTCGGCGGCCAACCCGGCAGCGACGTCCAGTACCAGTGGAAGGAGGTGAAGTCCGCCTCCCGCTTCCTCACGAAGCTCTGGAACCTCTTCCAGTTCTCCGCGAACCAGTTCGACGAGGATACCCCGGACATCGAGGACCCCGAGTACCGCGACGCCGACGAGTGGCTCCTCTCGAAGCTCACCCGCGTCGCCGAGGAAGTCGAGGCCGAGATGGACGACTACCGCTACGACGCGGCCCTCCGCAAAGTGCGGGAGTTCGTCTGGGAGGACTTCGCCGACGACTACGTCGAACTCGTGAAGGGCCGCCTCTACAACGGCCCACCCGAGGCGCAGGCCGGCGCCCTCGACACCCTCTACACGACGCTCTCGGCGGTCGTCCGTATGCTCTCGCCGTTCAGCCCGCACCTCACCGAGGAGATCTGGGAGTACCTCCCCGGCACCGAGGGCAGCGTCCACAACGCGGCGTGGCCCGAACCCGACCACTACGACGAGGCCGCGGAGGTCCGCGGCGCCGTCGTCGCCGAGACCGCCCGCGAGGTCCGCGCGTGGAAGTCCGAGACGGCCCGCCCGCTCAACGCCGAACTCGACCGCGTCGAACTCTACTTCGAGCGCGGCGAGATTCGGGAGATCGACACCTTCGACCTGAGCCAGACGGTCAACGCCCGCATCGAGTTGGAGGCGGGTCGCCCGAACGTCGAACTCACCCCCGTGGACGTCGACCCCGACGAGTCGAAGATCGGCCCCGAGTTCCGCTCGCAGGCGGGACTCGTCCTGCAGGCGTTGAACGAGGCCGACCCCGCGGACGTCGCCGCCCAGAAGGAGGCCGGCGAGATCACCGTGGAAGCCGACGGCGAGGAGTTCACCCTCGACCCCGAGTGGGTCGACGTCGAGGAGGAGTTCCGCGCCGAGTCCGGCGAGGAGGTCGCCGTGCTGGAGACGGAGTTCGGCACGGTGCTCGTGTACCCCTAAGCCCTCGTCGTGCGCCCCTACGAGGGCGCGCTCATCGCCCTTAGAGATTCCGCCAGGACGCTCACTGGCGTCGCACGGGCGACCCGCAAGTCGCCCGTGCGGACTAACGAAACGGCTTTGCAGTCTCGTCACGGTTCGCTCACGAGGACGGTACCACGATACTGAACCCGGCGAAGCCGGGTTGGACGGAATCGCTTCGCGACCCCATCACGGTGCTTTTTCACTGTCGCCCCGGAGCCACTCGTTCTCCCGACGCCGATTTCTCGCGAGTCGTGAGTGTTCGCTTCGGCGACACCTTTATCTGTGTTGGAAATTACTACCAAGGTAGTAAAATGTCCGACGGACACTACACCCAGCGCCAGTACGGAAGTTTCGGAGACACGCCGAGAGACGAGGAGAGCGACGGCCCGACGAGTGACACACCGGGCCGCGAATCGCCCGACGGACCGCAGGTCGCCGTCGAGGCCGAGTAGCGACTCTGGGGCGGCCACCACGTTTTCCCGATAGCCGGGCGCGGTTTCTCACGTATGACGCAGTCTCTCTCCAAGCGTGTCCACCGGGAAGTCGCGACCGTCACCCCAGTGACCTCCGTCCCGCAGATCGTCGAGGAGATGGCCGAGTGGGACGTCGGCGACGTCATTGTCGTGGACGACGGGGACATCGTCGGCATCGTCACCGACCGCGACGTCGCGCTGGCGATGCGCGACAGCCCCGACCCCATCGCGGTCACCGCGGACGACATCATGACGCGCGACCCCATCACCGTCCAGGAGGAGTGGGGGACCGCCCGCATCGTCGACGAACTCCGCGAGGCCGGCGTCCGTCGCGCCCCGGTCGTCGACGACGAGGGTGACCTCGTCGGTGTCGTCTCCCTCGACGACATCCTCGTCCTCCTCGGCCGCGAGGCGGGGAGCGTCGCCGACCTCGTCGAGGAGCAAGCGTAACGGGACCTCCGTTCTTTTTGTCGCGCCGGTCGAAGCGCAGGTATGGACGACCGAATCCACGAACACGCCGAGGTGCTGGTCGACTGGAGCGCCCGCGTCGACGAGGGCGACGACGTCGTCGTCTCCGTCGGCGAGGACGCCCACGAACTCGCCGTCGCCGTCGCCGAACTGCTCGGCGAACGCGGCGCCAATCCCGTCACGCTCTACGGCTCCGACGAAGTCTCGCGCGCCTACCTCCACGGCCACGAGGGGGACTTCGACGACGACCCCGCCCACGAACTCGCACTCTACGAACACGCAGATGTGGCCCTCTTCCTCCGCGGCGGCCGCAACACGACCGCGACGGCCGACGTGCCGAGCGAGACCCGGCAGACCTACAACACCGCCCGCGAGGGCGTCCGGGAGGCGCGGATGGACACCGACTGGGTGAGCACCCTCCACCCGACTCGCTCGGGCGCCCAGCAGGCCGGGATGGCCTACGAGGAGTACCAGGACTTCGTCTACGACGCGGTCCTCCGCGACTGGCAGGCGCTCGCCGACGAACAGGCGAAACTGAAGGACCTCCTCGACGAGGGGAGCGAAGTCCGCATCGTGAAGGAGGAGACCGACCTCACCGTGTCCATCGAGGACCGCGTCGCCGTCAACTCCGCGGCGTCCGTCGACTACGACTCGCACAACCTCCCAAGCGGCGAGGTGTTCACCGCCCCGCACGCAACCGAGGGCGAGGTGTTCTTCGACGTCCCCATGACCATCAACGACCGCCGCGTCCGGAACGTCCACCTCACCTTCGAAGACGGCGAGGTCGTCGACTGGTCGGCCGAACAAGGCGAGAAGTCCATCCGGGAAACCCTCGAAACCGACGAGGGCGCCCGCCGCCTCGGCGAACTCGGCATCGGCATGAACCGCGGCATCGACCGCGTCACCGACAACATCCTCTTCGACGAGAAGATGGGCGGCACCGTCCACCTCGCGCTCGGGCGCGCCTACGAGTCGAACTACCCGCCCGGCCACGAGTCGGAGGCCGTCGAGTCGGCCGTCCACGTCGACCTGATCACCGACATGCAGGAGGAGGGGTCGCGCCTCGAAGTCGACGGCGAAGTCGTCCAGCGGGACGGGATATTCCGCTGGGAGGACGGCTTCGAGGGGTAGGGATCAGGTCTCCTCGACGCGGACCTGCGCGCCGCCGTCGACGCTATCGAGGGCGTCGACGTCCCTGACCCGCGCGACGACGTTCACCGGACCGGCGGCTTTCGGCGCGTCGCCGTCGCTGGCGGGCGTCGGTCCCCAGAACAGACAGAGTGCGTTCCCCTGCGCCCAGTAGGCGAGCGCCCCCGTCGCGACCTCCAACCGGCTACTCTCGGGGTCGACGTCGACGGACGTCCGGAAGTAGAGTTCGTCGCCCCACCGCGTGGCGTCGCCGGCCAGCGGGAGCGCCTCCCTGATGGCCGCCCGCGTCTCCGGGTTCTCTTCGACCCAGTCGGCGGCGAGTTCGTGGTCGTCGACGGCGACGGTCAGGTCCGCGTCACTCATTACCACACAGAATCGTGGTAACACTTGTCAATCTGTCGGTGGCGGAAGTTCACTCCGGGGTGTAGCAGTCGAAGTCGGCCGTCTCGCACTCGCCGCTGGGCGTCTCGACCTGGATGGTCGCGTGGTCGACGTCGAAGCGCTCGCCGAGGAGGTGCCGACACCGGTCGAGGACGGCGTCGCGGTCGGCGTCCTCCTCGACGACCACGTGGGCGGTACAGGCGTACTGCCCGGAGGAGAGCGCCCAGACGTGGACGTCGTGGGCCTCGTGGACGCCGTCGATGGACTCCAACGCCTCGACGACCTCCGGAATGGGGACGTCCTGCGGTGCGCCCTGCAGGAGGATGTTGACGCTCTCGGCGAGGAGGTCCTTCGTCGAGTAGAGGACGAGTCCGGCGACGAGGACGGCGAACAGCGGGTCGAGGACGTAGAAGTCGGTGAAGTAGAGCGCGACGCCGAGGAGGATAGCGGCGACGCTGCCCGCGGCGTCGGCGAGGAGGTGGAGATACGCGCCCTCCACGTTGAGGTTCTCGCGGCCGCCGTGGATGGCGTAGGCCGCGAGGAGGTTGGCCGCGAGTCCGACGACGCCGACGCCGACGACGACGAGCGGCTTGATCGGACGGGGGTCCTGGAAGCGCTGAACCGCGTCGTAGAGGATGTACGCGACGACACCGAGGAGGAAGACGCCGTTGGCGAGCGCCCCCAGAATCTCCGCGCGCTGGTAGCCGTAGGTGCGGCGCTGGTCGGCCGGGCGGGCGGCCATCCAGGCCGCGAACAGCGCGAGGCCGAGGCTCGCGGAGTCGGTGATCATGTGCGCGGCGTCCGCGAGCAGCGTCAGCGAGTCGGCGTACAGCGCGCCGACGAGTTCGACGACGAAGAAGGCCGTGTTGATGGCGAGCGCGACGGCGAGTCCACGGAAGTTGCCGTCCCCGCCGTGGTCGTGCGAGTGGGCGTGGCCGCCGTGGTCGTGACCGTGACCGCCGTGGTCGTGACCGTGGTCCCCGTCGTCGTGTGCGTGGTCCGCCATCGGTCCTGTCCGTGTGTTTTCGTCTCGGCGTTATCAAATCCGCTGTTAATAGCGGGACTCAGCTAGTAGAGGTTGTTAAGAAATCGGACCTGTATTGCTAAAACACGTACCGGTCGACGAGCCGACGGCTCAGACGTAGTGAGAGTCGAGCTGCGGGGAGTAAGCCCCCTTCTGTTCGTTCCGGCATTCGGCTGAGCGTCCACGCCCGCCCCGAGGGGCGACGCCGGGCTACCTTGCGGCGTGGACTTGCACCGGCGAGGGTTGGCCGTTCCATCGGTCCTCTCCCGTCTGCCCTCTGTGGGTTAGCTCCCTCGACGCTTCAGCCGAGGTTCGCGCACGTCATCGGTCGGGGAGAGACGTGTCGTCTCTGTTCCAGTGCCGACGGTCTCCCGCCCCGGGCTTGTGCCCGGTCGCCTGCCCGGCCGGTGGGGGGACTTTCCTCATACAGGCGCGTCGCGGACGCACGCGAGAAACCCTCGCGTCACCTGCGACGCCGTTGAGGCGGCGACGCGGGCGACGTCCGCGACGTGAGCCTGCACGGGGGCCGGACTCCCGCTGCTCACTCGTTCTAGGGCCGTCGGCGGGTTAAGGGGTTCGGTCGGGCGGACGACGGCCCGAAGCGCTATATCGGAACGGCACCAGCGACTTAGTACCTTGTGGCCCAGCGGCCGTGCGAGATAGTGGCAGTTACACCGAGTCGGAGGCGCTACTGCGACAAATTTGGCGTTTCGTAATTGTACATCATTTTCGATTAGAAGGGAAGGATTGAAGGGTGTTAACCCAGTATATGTGAGTGAAATGTCCGGGCCCCAGACAGTACAACTCTCTTTCGAGGACGGTGCTCGGGCGGTCGAACTGGCGCGCGATTCTGTCGAGGCGTTCGTCCGCAACGGTCAGCGCGAACAGCCAGGCAGCATGCGCGACGCGTTCTACAACCGGACCAGTGCGTTCGTTCGCCTCGAGTCCACGCGGGGACGAGGCCAACTGCGCGGCTGTGCCGGTGCCCACGAGACCGTCCGCGAGCTCGGTAACGAGGACAAACAGCTCGGTCACGCGATCGTCGAGGCGGCCATCCAGGCCGCCAGCGAGTCGTCGTGTGGCTCGGAGGTCGAAGCCGCCGAACTCCCGAACATCCGCGTCTCCGTCTGTGCGGTCTCGAACCTCGTCCTCACCGACGACCCCGTCAGCGACCTCGAACTCGGTCGACACGGGGTCGCCGTCGACGGGCACGGCAAGTACGGCTGGATGTACCCGACCGTCCCCGTCGAGCAGGGCTGGAGTCCCTTCGAGTACCTCGACCGGACCTGCCGGAAGGCCGGTCTCGGCGACGGTGCCTGGGAGGACGACGACGTGATGGTGACTCTCTTCGAGGGGCAGGTCTTCCGCGAGGCCGAACCCGAAGGGCCCGCCGAAGAACTGACGAACTAGTCACTCGAACCCGACGCGGTCGGCGTCCGCGAGGGCGTGGCTGGCCGCGTCGTCGAGGTCGAACTCTCTGACGATTTCTCCGTCCCGAATGAGTGGGTCGAGCAGTGCCTCCGCGCCGTCCGGGGCCGAGCGCTTCGCCAGACCGATGCTGTGGGCACCGTCCGCCGTCCGGTACACTTCCTTCCGCCCGGAGAGTTTCCCGCGCTTCGCGCAGGGTTCGCCGTCGCGTTCGACGAGGTCCAGCGCGAAGTCGACGGGGTCCGCGTTGCTGACGTAGCCACCGACGCCGAACCCCTCGACGTAGTCGCGGAGTTCCCAGAGGTCGTCGGGACCGAGACCGCCGCTGACGAAGATGCCGACGTCTTCGCGGTCGTGCGCGTCGAGTTCCCAGCGCACCTCCCTGACGATGTGTTCGAAGTCACCGCGGCGTGACCCGGTCGTGTCGAGACGGATGCTGTCGAGGGCGTCGCCGAGTTCGTCGACCGCGCGGAGGACCTCGTCTTTCTCGTCGGAGTAGGTGTCACAGAGCGCGATGCGCGGGACGTCGGCGTCGACCGCCTCGTCGAAGGCCCGCCACGCCGCCTCCTGTTCGCCGCGGCCGAAGCAGATGATCAGGGCGTGGGGCATCGTCCCCGACGCCTCGCGGCCGATGACCTCGCCCGCCGCGACGTGGGAGATGCCGTCGAGGTTGCCGACGAGGGCGCTCCGCTCGACCATCGCCGCGATGGACGGGTGGACGTGTCGTGCACCGAAACTGAACACCTGCGAGTCGGGGGCCGCCCGCCGGGCACGCAACGCGTTGGTCGCGACACCGCTCGCGTGCGAGAGGAAGCCCAGGAGGGAGGTCTCGTAGCGGGCGAAGTCGCGGTACTTCCCCTCGATGGTGAGCACGGGACCGCCGTCGAACAGCGTCCCCTCGGGGAGCGCGTCGACGTCGACCGGCAACCCTTCGAGGAGGTGCGCAGCGTCTTTCACCCCGGCGAGCACCTCGAACTCGCCGTCGGGGAACTGGTCGGCCGTCACTTCGGCGACGACGTGGGGGTTCTTCCCCGCGTGGTCGAGCGCTTCGACGGTGCGCTCGAAGTACGCGTCCGTCGCTCGACCGTCGGCGATGGCGTCCGACGGGATCAGGTCGAACGGGGAGTCCTCAGACATACTCGTCCCTCCGTTGGTGCATATCGGGACGTCGAACGCCGCGTCGAAAAAGCCCTAGGGCCTGCGACTCAGGCCGTCGGGGTGCCCGCCCGCACGTCGTCGAGTTGGTCTGTCGTCGGTGCGTTCACGACGACGACGGTGTCGCCCTCGACGTGGACGTAGAAGGCGTCGGCGAACTGACCGGAGGGGATCCGCCAGACGCCCTGCGCGCCGGAGACCTGCTGGCCGCCCCAGTACCGGAGGAGTCCGCGGTAGGCGGTGGCGAACTCCGTTGCGTCCTCGTGGGACTCCCAGGCGAACTTCCAGACGTAGGCCGTCTCGTCGCCGTTCTGCTGTTCGTAGATGTAGAGTTTGTCACCCTCCCACCCACCGGCGTACGGGTTCGTGTAGTTGAACGGGTCCGTCCGGCTCACCTGCCCGTCCGGCTGGAAGTTGAGGAACGTCCGCGGGTCGACGACGCCCTGGTTCGTCCCGTCGCCGTCCTGTTCCTGGTGGTAGGACGGCCAGGCGACCATCGCGGTGATGCCGGAGACACCGACCTCGCCGAAGGGCGCCCGTCCCCGCGGCGTGACGCGGTTCCAGGCGTCACTACTCCGGTCGGCGAGCGAGACGTTCACCGGCGGGTCCGACTTGTACTTCGACGGGACGGCCACCTGCTCGGCCGAGTCCGCCGGGTCCTCGTAGAGTTGGTTGACGCGCTCCCAGCCACCCTGCTCTTTGAAGTGGCCGACGAAGCCCGGCCCGTCACTGTACGGGAAGTACTTCATGATGTAGATGCCGAGGTGGAACGTACTGCCGCCGCTCTGGGTGCTCCCCCCGCCGCTCTTAGCGGGCGGACTGACGCAGGACCACTCCTGACCGCAGCGCTGGCTGTAGAGGTGGTCGACGTAGGAGGCGTCGCCCTCGATGAGTCCCGAGACGGCGTTGGCCTCGTCGCGGGTCGACTGCTCGTACCCCATCTCGAAGGTCCGGAACTGCGCGGCGTGGACGAGTTCGTGGCCGAGCGTGGTCTCCTGGATGGCGGGCGTCTCCGACTCGGAGATGATGACGATGCGGTCGGCGCTCGGCGAGTAGAACCCGAGGACGCTCGACCCGCGGTTCTGTGACTGCTGGTCGAGCGAGTCGCCGGTCTCGCCGACGAGGAGCAACGCCTCGAACTTCGCGTTGTCGAAGGTTCGGATGGCGCTCGACGCGTTCCCGCCGCCCGCGTACTGCGTGCGGTACTGCTGGCGGGAGATGACCTCGACGGGCACCCGCTTCTCGAACTCGAGGTGTCGGAGGTGTTCGACGCGCGCCATCGAGCGGCCGACGACGGCGTTCAACTCCGACTGGTTCAGGCCGTTCGCCGTGGTGACGGGCAGCGACTCGTTGTGCCAGTAGCCCTGCTCCCACCCGAGGGTGTCCTCGGCGGGGTCGGGCGGCGCGGTCGGACTCGACAACCCGAGGTCCGTCGGCGCGGTACACCCCGCGAGGGCGACGAGGACACCGAGGACCAGCAGAGCGGCGACGTGACGTCTCATGCCTCTCCCTGGGGTCGGCAGCGACAAAAAAGCCCCCGGCATCGGCGGGAACCGGGACAACGGCTTTGCCGTCCGCGTGCACACCCCCGCACATGCCTACGTTCGACCCCGAGCGAACCGCCGTCGTGGTCGTCGACGTGCAGAACGGCTTCTGTCACCCGGAGGGGAGTCTGTACGCGCCGGCCAGCGAGGAGGCACTCGACCCCGTAACCGACCTCGTCTCGCGCGCCCGCGACGCCGGCGCGAGCGTCGTCTACACCCGCGACGTCCACACCGAAGCGCAGTTCGAGGACGCCCACTACTACGACGAGTTCGAGCGCTGGGGCGAACACGTCGTCGAGGGGACGTGGGACGCCCAACTCCACGACCGTCTCGACGTCCGGGACGCCGACCACGTCGTCGAGAAACACACCTACGACGCCTTCTACCAGACCGAACTGGCGGGGTGGCTCGACGCCCACGGAATCGACGACCTCCTGCTCTGCGGGACGCTCGCCAACGTCTGCGTGCTCCACACCGCGTCCTCGGCCGGGTTACGCGACTACCGACCGGTCCTCGTCGAGGACGCCGTCGGCTACATCGAGGAAGCCCACCGGGAGTACGCCCTCGACCACGCGGATTGGCTGTTCGGCGAGGTGACCGACCTCGCGGCAGTCGACTTCGACTGAGAGTCAGACGTCCTCTTCTTCGGGCGTCGCGACGTTCGTCCGCTGGACGACGTAGAGCGCGGACACGAGTGCGAACAGCAGTAGCGCGTAGCCAGCGGCGGCGATAGTCGAGTCGAGCGGCGTGCCGTACTCGCCGGCGTGGAAACTGATTATCTTCCGCGCCACGGCGATGATGCCCGCCGCGATGACGATGCGAATGACGCTGCGCTCCTGTGCGTAGGCGACGACCGTCTGGAAGATCTCGACGATGATGAAGAGCAGGAGAATCTCGTCGATGAGACCGACGACGGCCTCCGTCTGGGCGATTTCGCCCGTCCGGACGAGCGTGACGATCTCCAGCAGGAAGTCGAAGACGCCGACGCCGAACAGTCCGACGAGGATGAAGGCGGCGACGACTTCGAGGTAGCGCATCAGGCGCTCGGAGAGGTGGACGGAGTCCTCGATATCCATCGGGTGGGGCTACTCGCGCCCGGCCCTAAAGTGCCATCCCCGAGTCAGCCGAGGTGGACCGGATTCTCGGTCGGGTCGAGGCGCACCCGGAGGGCGTCGCCCACCGCGAAGTCGTGGTCCGGGCAGACGACCTTCGTCCCCAGCGAGTCGCGGCTGGCGAACAGCGAGAGGCCCGTACACCGCGTGCCGTTCGCGGAGACCGCGACGTCGCGCCAGGCGACCGTCCGCCGGTCGTCGCACACGTCCCCGACCGGCGTTCCGAGGAGCGAGACGGAGTCGCCCGCGTCGGCGCCGGCCCCGAGGACGCCGCCCCCCGAGTAGTGGACCAGTCCGCCGTCGAGGGGGAGACCGTCGTCCGTCGCGAGCGCGGCGAAGATACCCGAACTGGGGTGGTCGGGTGCGTCGAGGACGACGTACGTCTCGCCGGTCTCGACCACCTCGCCGGTCCCGTCCCAGGTGACGGGTTCGACCGGGACGTCGAGCGACAGCGACAGCGACCCGGAGGCGCGGACGGGGTTCGCGTCCCGCTCCCTGAAGCCGAGGTGGACGTGGTTGTCGACCCACGGGGCGAAGAAGCCAGAGCGGACCATCGTCCCGAGGGAGTCCCCCACCGCTACCTCGTCGCCCGCGTCGACCGAGGGGTCGACGTGGAGGACGCGGGCGTAGTGGGTCCCCGTGTCGACGACGACGAGGTGGTCGTAGTCGGCGGCGTAGGGTTTCGGCGGGCAGCGGACGGTTCGCGTCTCGACGACCTCGCCGGCGACCGGACTCGGCGCGTCGTCGTCGGGCGTCTCGGGGTAGAAGTCGACCGCGCAACCGGCGTCGTGTTCGGGGTACGGGGAGTTGTAGAGCGAGAATCGGGGGTAGCGACGGACGACCGACGCCGGGAGCGTGACCATCGCCCGACGGTAGGACGAACGGGGGGATAAGCGCCTCGGGAGGTGGGCACCGCCCGGCGGCGTTCGCGGTCACGCTGCCGGTCGTCGAGCCCTTACTTTGTATATCAGGGCCGTTACTCTTAATATCTGAAGTGTCCTTGATAAAGGTGGGTGTCACCACTCCACGGTCGTGTCAGCACGAATCCGAACGAGTCGGCGAGAACCCCACCAAAGTCCCACCTCTCGTGCCAGTCCGTTTCGAATCGCCGCTGCCTCGACCACCCCCTCCCCCCTACATCGACCCCACGGACGCCCTCTCCCACCGAGGGCGTTTTTAGTGACGCGACGCCGATCCGCCGCAGCGCACCAGTACCGCTCGGCCCGTCGGTCACGCCGAGTGCGACCTGGTCGCGATAACTCGACAAACACGGCCCATATCTCACCAACTCGGCGTATATCTCGACAACTCGCCGTATATCTCCACAACGTGGCCCACAACTGAGTTATCGTGACCGATAGTTGAGATATGGGCGCCCATATCTGAGAAGCGGCGTGCTTCAGACGAGGGGCGACGAGGCCCGACAGTTTACGTACTCCGGCGCTTACCCATCCCCATGCGACTCCTGCGTGGCCGGGCCGACACGCGGCGGGCGGACCGCGAGGCGACCCGCCACCTCGTCGACCGCGTCGGCGAGACCGGCGAACCCGCAGTCCGGGTGTGGCGGCCCGGTCGGCAGGTGGCCTTCGGCCGGCGCGACACGCGACAGGACGGCCACGAACGGGCGGCCGAGTGCGCCCGCGAGCGTGGATTCCCGCCGGTCGATCGGAGCGTCGGCGGTCGGGCGGTCGCCTACACGGAGACGACCGTGGCGTTCGCCCGCGTCGAACCCGTCGACGACATCCGCGAGGGACTCGACGCGCGTTACACCGCACTCGTCGACGACGTCCAGCGCGCACTCTGGCAGTTGGGCGTCCCCGCCCAGCGCGGCGAACCCGACGCCTCGTTCTGTCCGGGCGCACACTCGCTCCAGTACCGCGGGAAACTCGTGGGCATCGCCCAGCGCGTCCGCTCGGACGCCGCGCTCGTCTCGGGCGTACTCGTCGTCGACGGCCACGACCCCATCGCCGACGTCCTGACTCACGTCTACGAGGCGCTCGACCACCCCTTCGACCCGGGGAGCGTCGGGAGCCTCGCCCGCGCCGGCGGCGACACCTCGCCCGAACGCGTCCTCCGGACGCTCGAAGACACGCTCGTCGGCGACGACGACGTCCGCGTCGAACACGTCCGTCAGGCTTAGGCCCCGGGCCGCCGGACTCCCGGTATGCGAGTCATCCGCAACGCCGAACTCGCGGACGGTCGAACCCGCGACGTCCGCATCGCCGACGACGGGCGCATCGACGCCGTCGGGGAAGACCTCGACGGCGAGACGCTCGTCGACGCCGACGGCATGCTCCTCCTCCCGGGGATGGTCGACGTCCACGTCCACTTCCGCCAACCCGGCGACGCTCACAAAGAGACCTGGTCGAGCGGGTCTCGGAGCGCCGCCGCGGGCGGAGTCACCACCGTCGTCGACCAGCCGAACACCGACCCGCCGACGACGACGGGCGAGGCCTTCGACGCGAAGGAAGACCTCGCGCGCAACGCGCTCGTCGACTACGGCATCAACGGCGGCGTCACCGAGGAGTGGGACCCCGACTCGCTCTTCGAGCGTCCGCTGTTCGCGCTCGGCGAGGTGTTCCTCGCGGACTCGACCGGCGACATGGGCATCGACACGGAGTTGTTCGAGACCGCCCTCGAACGCGCCGCCGACGCGGACGTCCCCGTGACCGTCCACGCGGAGGACGCGGACCTGTTCGACGAGGGCGCACGCGAGCGTGACGACGCGGACGCGTGGAGCGCCTACCGGACCGCCGAGGCCGAACAGATCGCCGTCGAGGACGCCGTCGCCGTCGCCGATGGGACGGGTGCCCAGGTCCACGTCGCCCACACGAGCACTCCCGAGGGCGTCGACGCCGCGAAAGACGGCGGGGCGACCTGCGAGGTGACGCCCCACCACCTCTTCCTCTCGCGCGACGACCTCGACGCGCTCGGGACGTTCGGGCGAATGAACCCGCCACTCCGCAGCGAGGAGCGTCGGGCCGCCCTCGTCGAGCGACTCGTCGACGGGACAATCGACGTGGTCGCGACCGACCACGCACCCCACACCCGCGAGGAGAAACAGGCGAGCATCTGGGACGCCCCGAGCGGCGTACCGGGCGTCGAGACGGCGCTCCCACTCCTGCTCGCGGCCGCCCGCGACGACGACACCGCACTCACCTTCGAGCGCGTCCGGGACGTGACGGCCGCCAACCCGGCCGACATCTTCGGACTCCCGCAGAAGGGACGGATCGAGGAGGGCCGCGACGCCGACCTGGTGCTCGTCGACCCCGACGAGACCGAACCCATCCGCGGCGAGCGACTCCACTCGAAGTGTTCGTGGACGCCGTTCGAAGGGTTCGAGGGCGTCTTCCCGAAGACGACGCTGGTCCGCGGCAACCGCGTCTACGACCGTCTCGGCGGCGCGGAGTCGTTCCTCCCGACGGCCGGACAGAACGTCCGACGGTAGTCGGGGACGACGCCGTCGCTGCTCGACGTTAGACGTATCGACCGCGAGCGCCGTCGCTCTCGGGTGTGTGAAAAACGGGGAGAAGATTCAGTTGTTGCTTCGGAAGGAAGCGAGCCGATTTAAAGGCGCGTGACGTTCGTCGCGCGCGGGCCTTTATCGGCCTCTTCGATGTCGAACTCGACTTCCTGTCCTTCCTCAAGGTCCGGGCCGCCAACGTCCTCCATGTGGAAGAAAACGTCCTCGTCCGCGTCCTCAGTCTCGATGAAACCGTAACCGCCAGTGTCGTTGAAGAAATCAACGGTACCTTTCGCCATTACATACTAACAGAGGCCCCCCACACTGATACATCTTGTCCGACACACAGTGACACACTCGTCAGCCCGAACGCTCATCCGACCGCCGGCCGTGGCACGGACGATGGCAGACGGAGTCGGAGTCGACGCGTGGCGGGAGCGATTCGTCCGAGCCCTCGACGTCGCGAAGGCGACCCTCGGCGTCGTCACCGAGCGGAACCTCACGTTCATCGCGGGGTCGATCGCCTACTCCGCGTTCCTCTCGCTCGTCCCGTTGCTCGTCCTGCTGTTCGCCGTCACGACGCTCCTCCGCGGCGAGGGGGTCGCCTCGCTCGTGCTCACGGGCGTCGGCCGGTACCTCACGCCGACCGCCGAGGCACTCCTCCGCGACGCGCTCGGCCGACGGAGCGGCGTGTTCGGTGCTTCTCTCGTCGGGTTCGTGGTGCTCGCGTGGAGTTCGCTCAAGGTCTTCCGCGGACTCAACGTCGCGTTCGCAGCGGTGTACGGGGAGATGGACACCTCGTTCGTCGGGACGGTACGCGACGGGCTCACGGCCCTCGCCTGTCTCGTCGTCGCCGTCGGCGCGCTCGTCGCCATCGAGGGCGCGCTCACGCTGTTCGTCGACCGACTCCTCCTGGAACTCCTCGGCCCGGTCCTCCTCCTCGCGACGGTCGCGACCCTGCTCTTCCCCATCTACTACGTCCTCCCGGACGTCCCGGTGACGGTCCGCGAAGTCGTCCCGGGGACGGTGTTCACCGCCGCCGGGTGGCTCGGACTCGGCGCCGGCTTCCGGGTCTACGTCGCGCTCGTCGGCGGCGTCGCGGGCGCGCTCGGTGCAGTCGTCCTCCTCCTGACGTGGCTGTACGTCGCCGCGCTCCTCCTGCTGGTCGGGGGCGCCCTCAACGCGGTGCTCGGCGGGAAGGAGCACCGACGACCGACGGCCGAACTGACGGAGGTCGGCGAGACCTAAGTGGCCCCGAAACCGACGTTTTTGCTCCTCCGCGACGGACGCACACTATGGTACCGACCAACGACGAGTCGAACGACTCGTTCGCGCTCTCCGACCGTGCCCGCATCGGCCGGGTCGCCCTCCGCGTCGCGGCACTCGACGACGTCCTCCCGTTCTACCGCGACGTCGTCGGTCTCTCGCCACTCGGACAGGGGACAGATTCCCGTTCCACCCGCGCCACTCGCGGAGACACAGTCGACCTCGGCGTCGAACGCGGTGACGAGACGGCGGACGAGACGCTCCTCGTCCTCCGCGAGACCCCCGACGTACCGGCGCGTGGCCCCGCGGAGGCGGGCCTGTTCCACCTCGCCATCCGGGTCCCGGACCGGGCAGCGCTCGGTGCTGTCCTCCGACGCGCCCGCGAACACGACGTCGCGCCGACCGGTGCGTCCGACCACCTCGTCAGCGAGGCACTGTACTTCCGCGACCCCGCGGGCAACGGCGTCGAGGTCTACCGCGACCGACCCCGCGAGGCGTGGCCCCGCACCGACGACGGCCGCGTCGAGATGGACACGCGCCCGCTCGATCTCGACGATTTACGAAGGACGGCGGAAGGCGGCGAGAGCGCGGACGAGACGCTCCCGGGGGGGACCGACGTGGGACACGTCCACCTCGAAGTGACGGACCTCGACCGGGCGGAGTCGTTCTACGGCGACGCGCTCGGGCTGCGCGTCCGCGACCGGTTCGGAGACGCGGCGTGTTTCCTCGCGGCGGGCGACTACCACCACCACGTCGGCCTCAACACGTGGAACGGCCGGAGCGAGCCGTCGGGAGAGCACCTCGGTCTCGACTGGTTCGAATTCGTCCTCCCGGACGCGGAGACGCTCGGGACCGTCCGCGACCGACTCCGGGACGGGGGCTACTCCGTCGAATCGGTCGGAGACGCCGTCGAGACCGTCGACCCGGACCAAATCCGGGTCAGACTGACCGTCGCGGACACGCCCCCGAGAGACGACTAGCAACCTTTTCCCTCGTCCCGACTCCACCTCCCGGGCATGAGCGACGAGACCCCCGAAGAGACGGACGGCGACGGTTCCGAGGAGACGCCGGACGGCGCGGCCGTCGAGCAACCGACGGCCGCCCGCGGGAGTGAGAACGCGGGCGTCCCAGCGTCGCTGGGCGCGTGGGACGCCGTCGTCGGCGACATGGAGTCGACGGCCGACGCCTACGAGGAAGCCGGTTGGGAGACGCTACAGTGTCACCCCGGCGACGTGACCGTCGTGACCGACGAGGAAGGGGAGACGACCCCGCACGTCGACGTCCTCCTCCCGGACAACGAGTACGCCGACGTCGAGGCGCTCCTGGAGTCGGGCGTCTCCTTCGGCGAGTACGAAGTGCTGAAGGCCGAGGAAGGGGGCGTCCTCTACTTCGTCGTCGTGATGGAGGACCCCGAAGAAGAGGTCGCGCTCCTCTACCCCGGCTACTACCAGCGCTCGGAGGCCGAGGAACTGCTCGAACACGCCCGCGAGTCGGGCGAGTTGCTCACGCGACTGCGACGGCTGGACGGCGAGTACGTCGAACTCGTCCACGAGGACCCCGAACTGTTCGCACCCGAAGAGTGAAGAGCGGAGTGTCGCGAGAGTGCGCCGTCAGTCGTCGGCTTCGGCCGGTTCCATCTCGTGGCCGCAGTTCGGACAGTGGTGTTCCTCGTGGCGGAGTTGGTCGCTGGCCTCGCGGACGTCGCGCATGACCTCCGAGATGCGGTCCTCGGCGTCGAGTTCCTCCTCGACGGCGAGGTCGACCCCCTCGACTTCGAGGAGGAACTTCGCGACCTCCGTCACCTCGTACATGAGGTCGTCGAGTTCGTCGGCGGTGAAGAAGTCGGACATCGCGCCGTAGAGGAACGTCGCGCCGGCCTTGCTGACCTTGTCCTCGAACGCCGAGCGCGCCTGGTTGACGGCCTGCGGCGAGTAGGTGTCCGTCATGAACGGCACGAGGTAGGGGAGGTTCTCGCCGATCTTGGTCATCTCGACGCCCGTCTCCGTCCGGAAGTCGGCACAGAGGCGGGCGATGGCCCACTCGCGGGCCGTGATGTACGTCCGGTCGCGCAGGAAGTCGTTGACGCGCTCGTACTGCGCGCCGTCGACCTTCTTGAATCGGTCGTACTTCTGCACGTCGTCAGGCACGGCCTGATGGGGCTCGTCGTCTCCCGACGACTCACCATCGTCAGGCTGTGCCTGACGGGACTCGGAGCTTCGCTCCTCGCCGTCGTCGACTGCCGGCGTCTCCTCGGTTCCGTCCGCGGCCTCGGGCGCGTCGTCGGTCGGGTCGGCGGAACCCTCGGCGTCCTGCGTCATGGCACGTAGTACCGCCTTCCGGTGGAAAAGCCCTCCGCTCACGCCGTCGAGACCCAGTCGACCCCGGCGGCGCCCGCCCGACCGCCGGAGAGTGACTGACTGCGTCCGAATTTCACCAGTTCATCGTGATTCACTAACAGAACCGTCATAGAAGAGTATATCTGTAACCACTGTTAAGGAGGATTCCATGCGTGTAAACGGCAATCATTCCGGTGTCGACCGACGGACGTTCCTCAAGAGCACGGCCGGGGTCGCCGGCGTCGGCGCCTTCGCCGGGTGTACCGGCGGGAGCGGTGGCAGCAGTAGCAGCGGCGGGAGCGGCGAGAAACCCGGGGCCGACGGCGAGATGGTGATGACCACGTCGACGGAGACGACGGCGGCCTACGCCATGAGCCAGGCCATCGCGAACGCGGTCAACCAGAACACCGACAAGATCCGCGTCGGCGCTCGGCCGAGCGAGGGGACCAACGCCAACATCGGTCGACTCGCACGCCAGGAGTCCGACATCGCGTATATCCAGAACTGGACCGCGAACAAGATCGCGGAAGGCAAGGGGAGTTTCGCGGACCTGAGCTACACCCCCTACCAGGTGTTCCACCTCTACGACCTGGCGTGGTTCCTCGCGTCCGGGAACGACGGGTGGACCTCCGTCACCGACATCTCGAAGGACAGTCGCGTCTCCCCCACGCCGCGCGGGTCGGGGACGGCCGAGATGCTCGAACACTCGCTCGACTACGCGGTCGGCGACTACGAGCGTATCAGCATCAAGTACGGGAGCCAGGCCAGCGCGATGAGTTCGGGGCGCCTCGACGTCGGCGCCGCGACGTACGTCAACCTCTCCGTCGAACCGGGGTGGCTCCAGCAGATGAAGGGGACCGTCGACCTGCGCGTCCTCGGGTGGCCCGACGACGCCGTCGCGAAACTCGAAGAGGACCCCGCCATCATCCTCTCGGACATCGACATGAGCCAGTTCGACGGCTACGGCTACACGCCCGAGACGCTCACGACCCCGACCCTCGCGTACAACTTCGTCGTTCGCGACGACTTCTCCTACGACACGCTCTACACGTTCCTCGAGACGCTGTGGGCCCAGCGAGAGGGCCTCCAGGAGGACAACGCACTCCTCGGCAAACTCGCCGACGGCGAGTTCTGGACGACGAACGCCTACGAGGGTCTCCCGTTCCACCCGGCCGCGGCTGACTTCTACAAGGAGAAGGGCGTCTGGTCCGACGATCTCGAGCGCGGGAAGGAGTAACCGACGGCGAGCGACCGAGCCCCCGATTCACCTACTACACGACTATGACTGATACGACACGTGACCGGAACCGGCCGACGACGTCGCCGAGGGCCGCCTTCGACTCGCTCGAGGCCCGTTCGCCGACCGAACAGGTGCTGGTCGCACTCGTCACGGTTATCGGTATCGCGCTGACGGCCTCGACGCTCTACTTCGCCTGGGAGCGGCCGATGGTCCGCTCGCGCTGGGGAATCATCTTCCTCGGCGCCGGAATGACGCTGTACTACCTCGACCGGACGCTGGCGAAACTCGGCGAACCCGACTCGGAGGGCGGGTCGGGCTTCTTCGTCGGCCGACTCGACGACCGCCAGTACGCGATGGCTCGGCGACTCGACGCGGTGCTGTGTCTGGTGTCGGCCGTCGCGGCCGCCGGCGCGAGCGCGTACGTCCAGGTAAACTTCGAGCGACTGTTCACTGAGGCCATCGTCGTCGGGTTCAGACAACCCGACGTCGTCGCCGGGTTGGTCGTCGTCGCGCTCGTGACCGACGCCACCCGCCGGGCGTACGGGTGGTCCATCTCGCTGGTCGTCGTCGGGTCCGTCGCGTACGCGCTGTTCGGGACGGCGCTCCCGGGCTTCCTCTCGCACACCGGGATGACGCTCCGCGACGTCGCGACGTACGGCGCCGTCCGCATCAGCGGGGCGTACGGCTTCATCCTCGAGATCGGTGCGACCTGGGTGGCCATCTTCATCATGTTCGCGGGGCTCGCCCGGGTCTACGGCGCACTCGACGTCATCCTCGACCTCGGCGAACGGGTGAGTCAGAACCTCCGGAGCGGCGTCGTCCACATGGCCGTCATCTCCAGTATGGCGATGGGGTCGATCACCGGGAGCGCCGCGGCCAACACGGCGACGACCGGGAGTTTCACCATCCCGATGATGAAGCGCCAGGGCGTCCGTGCCGACTTCGCGGCGGCCATCGAGAGCGTCGCCTCCTCCGGCGGGCAGATCATGCCGCCGGTGATGGGTGTCGCCGCGTTCCTGATGGCGGACATCCTGGGCGTCTCCTACGTCCGCATCATCCAGGCCGCCATCATCCCGGCGCTCCTGTTCTACTTCAGCGTCGGCGTCGCGGTCCAGTTCGCCGTCCTCCGCTACGGGTGGACGACCGAGAAGACCGAATCGGCGGGGTTCCTCCGCGCGGCCTTCAGCCTGGAGACGCTCGTGACGACCGGGTACGCAGTCCTCCTCGGTGCCGCGTTCTACGCGGCCAGGGACGTCCTCGGTCTCTCCCTGATCTGGGGCGGCCTCCTCGCCGCGGGCGTCGTGTTGACGGTCCGGTTCGGTCACGCACTGGTCGTCGAGCCGTCGCCCACTGACGCGAGAGACGCCGTCGGGACCTCCCTCGAACGGTTCTTCACGGGTGGCCACTTCGCCATCCCGATGCTGGTGCTCGTCTACACCCTCGTCGTCATGCGGCTCTCCCCCCTCGCCGCCGGGTTGTACACGACGGTCACGATGATCGCGACGATGTACGTCCGCGACCTGTTCGTCGACGGCGCGACGCCGTCGACACCCGTCGGGACGACCGTCAAGACCCTCGAAGGGTTCAAACAGGGCGCACTCGACATGGCTCCGCTCGTCGGCGTCCTGGCGTCGATGGGCGTCATCATCTCGATGCTCACCCAGACGGGGCTGACCCAGAAGGTCAGCCTCCGGATGGTCGCACTCGGCGGCGGCGTCCTCGTCTTCGTCCTCCTCCTGGCGATGTGTTCGAGCATCCTCTTCGGTCTCGGGATGCCGACCCCCGCCGCGTACATCCTCGTCCAGGCGCTCGTCGCTCCGGCTCTCGTCGGTCTCGGCGTCGCCGACATCACCGCACACCTGTTCGTCTTCTACTTCGCGATGCTGTCGGCCATCACCCCGCCGGTCGCGGTCGGCGTCGCGGTCGGGTCGCGCATCGCGGACAGCGGGTTCCTGACCTCGGCCATCCAGGCCCTCAGGATCGGTGCGGCGGGCTTCCTCATCCCGTTCGCGCTGGTGGCCAACGACAGTCTCGTCACCTGGACTGTGACCGAGACGCCGGTCGCCACGGCTGCCGTCCTCGTCGGAGTCGTCTCGCTGACGGCCGCGACGATCGGCTACGACGGCCGTCACGTCCTCGGCTACCCCCGGCGCGTGGTCTACCTCGCCCTCTCGCTGCTGGCGATGTACGCGCCCGCGCTCGGCGGTATCGTCGGGTCGTCCGGCGCGATGGGTCTCCAACTCGGCGCCGCGGCGCTCGCACTCCTCGGACTCGGACTGGCACACGTCGGCCGCCTCCCGCGACCGCTCGCCCCGCCCGTGAAGCCCGAAGAGTAGTCCAGACCGTCGGCACGCTGGCCGTCCGCCGACGGCGGGACAGCACCTTTTAAGCGCGGCGCGCGCAACGAAGCGCACATGAAGGTACTGCTCGGTATCGGGGGGACCGACGACTCGCTGGACGCCCTCGAGAAGACGATTGCGCGGGCGAAGGAAGCGGGCGACGACCTCACCGTGGCCGTACTCGAGAACCCCGAGAGCGACCGGACGCCCGAGGAGGTCGAGGCGGCGGTCGAGGCGGCGTTCGACGCCGCCGACTTCGAGGCGACCGTCCGCCACCTCTCGGGAGACCCCGGTAGTTCGCTGGTGGAGTTGGCCGAACGCGAGGAGTTCGAACAGATCGCGCTCGGCGGCGGTGAACGGAGTCCAATGGGGAAGATCCGCCTCGGGCCCGTCTCGGAGTTCGTCCTGTTGAACTCCCACGTCAGCGTCAAACTCGTCCGATGACTGGTGTCACAGAGTACCCCGACGAACCGGCGGGTCCGTTCCCCAAACCGCCGGTCGAGTTCACCGACGCCGAGGGCCGCGACGTCGAGGTCCGCGCCTACGAGGAGGGCGACTACGAGGACCTCGTCGAGATGTACGACGACTTCGACCCGGCCGACCGCGCGCAGGGTCTTCCCCCGGTCGGCGAGGACCGCATCCGGGACTGGCTCGACATCCTCCTCACCGGCGACGGCTACAACGTCGTCGCGTGGGACGACGGAGACGCCATCGGCCACGCCACGCTCGTCCCCGACGGCGAGGGTGGCTACGAACTCGCCATCTTCGTCCACCAGTCCCACCAGGGAGCGGGTATCGGGACGCGACTCATCGAGGGACTCCTCGGGCACGGCGCCGCTGGCGGCGCCGAGACGGTGTGGCTCACGGTCGAGCGCTGGAACAAACCCGCGGTCAGCCTCTACGAGAAGGTCGGCTTCGAGACGATGAGTTCGGAGAGCTTCGAGCTAGAGATGGCGATCCGTCTCGCCGGCGACTCCGACGAGTAGAGTACCCGGCCGTCGTCGCTCGTCGCTCGCTGCTCCGTCACCACCCCGTCGCCGGCTCACACCGACAGGACGGGCTGGCTCGCGTACAGCAGGACGTACTCGGCGGCCTTCTCCAGGACGTTCCCCGACCCGTCGAGGTCGGTGCTCCGCGGGACGACGATGAAGTCCGCGTCCACGTCGGCAGCCGCGTCGAGGGTGACGCTGCCGGGGTGGTGGAGCTTTCGCGTCGTCGAGAAGGCGTTGGCGGTCGACGTCGTGACGGCGACCCCCTCGGGGGCCAGCGCCTCGACGTCGGCGACGAACGCCTGGTGGTCCTCGGCGACGGCCGACTCGTCGACCTCGCCGGTCTCGATACCGCGAGCGACCGTCTCGCCGATGACGAACAGCGCGTGGATGTCGGCTCCGTAGCGGTCCGCGATGGCGGCCGCGTACTCGGCGGCGTGGGCCGACGCCTCGCTCCCGTCGACCGGGACGAGTACCGTCTCCACTTCGAGGCTCATGTTCGGACGTGCGCGAGCCGACGGTAAAAACGCTCCGTGTACGTTTATGTAGGCCGCGCCGGAACCCACAGGCATGATCGACACGGTCGTCATCGCCACCGACGGGTCGGAGAGCGTCGAGCGGGCGGTCGACGTGGCACTCGACCTCGCCGACCGCTTCGACGCGACCGTCCACGCACTCTACGTGATCGACGAGAGCGAGATCGAGAACGCCCCGGAGGACCTCCGCGAGGAACTCCACGACGCGCTCGAGGAACGCGCCGAGTCGGCCCTCGACACCGTCTCGACGAAGGCGTCCCGCGATGTCCACGCCGTCGTCCGGGAGGGGCGCCCGTCCTCGGAGATCACGAGCTACGCCCGCGACGTCGACGCCGACGTGGTCGCGACCGGGACGCGCGGTCGACACGGCGAGAACCGCTTCCTCGTCGGGAGCGTCGCCGAACGGGTCGTCCGGACCTGCCCGGTCCCCGTGTTGACGGTCCGGCAACTCGACGAGGACGAGACCCGGACCGGAGACGGCACCGGCCGAGTCGCGTAGCCGTACCCAACCGTCGCCTTCTTTGCGCGTCCGCTCGGCAGCCTAGCTATGGAAGAGCACGTTCTCGACGCCGAGACCCTCCCACTCGAACGGAAATCTCTCCTTCCGGGCCGGGGCTTCTTCGTCCCCGACGACGTCCGCGAAGCACAGGCCGACCAGGAGGCTCGCGAGCGCGCCGCGACGGCCGACGTCATCGTCGTCGCCGACGGAGACGCCGACGGGTTGGGCGCGACCGCCGTCATCGCCGAAGTGTTCGACGACGAGGAGGTCGCCCTGCTCACGGCGAGTCCGCACAACCTCGAAGACGGACTCCGCCGCGCCGCCGAGTACGGTCCCGAAGACGCCCACGTCTTCGTCTGCGACCTCTGTCCCGACGAGTACCGGTACGTCGAAGAGGAGTTGGAACTCCTCGTCGACCACGCCGGCGACGTCCAGTGGTTCGACCACCACCAGTGGAGCGACGAGGCCGCCGCCGCGGTCCGCGAGGCCGGCGTCGACCTCGTCGTCGGCGACTCCGACGAGGAGTGTACGGCCGACGTGGCCCTCCGCGCACTCGACGCCGAACACGACCTCCCCCGACACATCGTTGAACTCGCCGCCGTCACCCGCGACCACGACCTCTGGATCAAGGAGGACCCACGCTCGGACGACCTGGCGGACTACTCGCGGTGGGTCGACGCGGAGGAGTACCTCGACGTCGTCCGCGAACACGGCCCGGACCTCCCCGAGACCGCCCGCGAGTTCCTCGCGGAGCGCCGCGAGGAGAAGGAGGCCCTCATCGAGAAGGCCGTCGAGCGCGCGTCCATCAAGGAAGTGAACGGCGTCACCGTCGGCGTCACCTACGGCCGGTGTTCGCAGAACGAGGTGGCCGAGGAACTCCGCCAACGCGGCGCCGACGCGGCCGTCGTCGTCAAGCCCGCCGGGAGCGCGAGCATCCGCGGGAGCGAGGACTTCGAGCGCTGCCACGAAGTCGCCGACCAGGTGAACGGCGGCGGCCACCCCCGCGCCGCCGGCTGTAAGCCCCGTATCTACGACGACATGATGGACTACGCCCACCACTGGACGACCCAGGGCGCGGTCACGAAGCAGGTCATCCTCGACGGTTTCCGTAACCTCCCGGAAACGGAAGAGAGCGAGGAAGCCGCCGAGAGT
This sequence comes from Halospeciosus flavus, assembly GCF_029814175.1. Taxonomy (GTDB): domain Archaea; phylum Halobacteriota; class Halobacteria; order Halobacteriales; family Halobacteriaceae; genus Halospeciosus; species Halospeciosus flavus. The sequence continues at coordinate 2,318,998 of NZ_CP122312.1, forward strand.
GAAGAAGAGACCGACGAAGAGAGCGAAGAGTAGCGCGTCGAACGGGTCCGATTTCGGTCTCTACTCTTCGACGACCCAGCGGTCGGAGTAGGCCTCGCCGCAGTCGCAGTAGGCGTAGGCGTGGACGACCGGTCCTTCGGCGTAGAGCCCGCCGACTTCCTCGTTCTGTTCCTCGGCGAAGGCGAAGACGTAGCGGACGCCGTGTTCGGACTCGTCTTCGACCTCGGGGCGGGCCGGGCACTCGCCGCCGGAGAGGTCGTCGTCGATGTCGCCGTCGGTGTCCATCGCGGACTGGGCGAACTGCATCGCCTCCACCCCGGTGACCTGCTGGAACACCGACCGGCCCTTCTCGCCGTCGACGACGAGGACGATTCCGTCGTCGGTCTCTTCACCGTACTCGGCCAGCGGGCCGAGGTCACCGACGACGTCCTCGGAGAGGAAGACTGCGACGTCGTCGGGTCGCTCACCCGACAGGAACGACTGGAAGCGCTCGCTCACGTTCATACTCGAACAAAGAGGTTCGCGCTGAAAAGGGACCCGCTCCGGGTCGGAACGGGCGACTCCCGGGAGCGAGTAGAGTTACTCGCTCTCTTCTTCGCCGCCTTCGCCGAGGAGGTCCTCGACGGACTCCTCGCCGTACTCGACGATCTTCACGTTGAGCTGTGCCGTCACGTCGGCGACCTCGCGGCCGCGGACGGAGACACGCTTGCGCTCGCCGTCACGGGACGGCGTGTAGCCCGTCCCGCCGGTGAGCAGACGGTCCGCGAGACCGGTCCCCGGGACGTCTTCGCGCATGGGACGACCGGCCGCGTCGGAGCCGCCGGTGATTTCGAGCGTGTACCCGTCGGTCAGTCCAACGGCGCCACCGTCGACCTCGTCGCCGATTTCCCGACCGATGAAGCGATTGGCGTCCTGTCCTTCGACTTCGACCTGGTAGGACCGACCCTCCTCGGGGTCGGCTACCACGACGTCAAACGTAGCCATGTACGAGGAAAGTCGGAGAAGGGCCAAAAGTGCGTCGAAACGCGGTGTGTCCCGGTGGCGTCGACGTCGACGCGCCGGCGTCTCCCTCGTGCTGACGACACCGGGGCACTCCGGCGGACAGGCGGCGCGCTCCCTCCCGCAGACGGGTGCGCCGCACTCACCGAATCCGCCCGTCAGCGGCCGTCGTCACTGCACGCCCCGTGTTGGGCCCGTTTTAGTACTCGAACCTTCGCACACTGCGCCCCTCAGAAGGGGTACTCGCGGGGTTCGTGCTGGACGGAGATCCACTTCGTCTCCGTGATCTCTCGGAGGAACGCCTCGCTGTTGTAGTGGCCCATTCCGGAGGCGCCGATGCCGCCGAACGGGACGTGGGCCTCGTCGTTGATAGGCTGGTCGCCGATGTGGACGTGACCCGTCTCCATGCGGTCGGCGATCTCCTTCGCGACGCCGAGGTCGCCCGCGTGGACCGAACCGGAGAGCCCGTACTCGGTGTCGTTGGCGAGTTCGACCGCCTCGTCGACGTCCGAGAAGGGGACGACCGGGGCGATGGGGCCGAAGTGCTCGTTGCACGCCGCGGCCATGTCGTTCGTCACGTCGGAGAGGACGGTGGGTTCGACGACGAGCGAGTCGTCCACTCCGTCCAGGTCGACCGTCCCGCCGCCGGTCTCGAGGGTCGCGCCGGCGTCGAGGGTCTCCTCGACGTACTCGAGCATCTCGTCGCGCTGTGACTCGTCGACGATGGGGCCGACCACGGTCTCGTCGTCGTGGGCACTCCCCGTGGGCAGGTCGGCCGCGCGTTCGGCGAGGCGTTCGACGTACTCGTCGTAGACGTCTTCGTGGACGAGGTGGCGGTTGATGGAGATACACACCTGACCCTGGTGGACGAACGAACCGAACACGGCGGCGTCGACGGCGCGGTCGAGGTCGGCGTCGGCGGTGACGACGTGGGCGTTGTTGCCGCCGAGTTCCATCGCGGGCGTCGCGAGGTTCTCCGCGGCGGTCGCGGCGACCTGGCGGCCGACGGGCGTCGACCCGGTGAACGCGACGACGTCGCTCTCGGGGTGGCCGGCGACCCGGTCGCCGATGTCCGACCCGCGGCCGGTGACGACGTTCAGGACACCGTCCGGGACGCCAGCCTCCTCGAACAGTTTCGCGAGGAGGAGACCGCCAGTGATGGGCGTGTTCGTCGCGGGCTTGAGGACGACCGTGTTCCCCGCGGCGATGGCGGGCGCGACGGCGCGCATCGAGAGGTTGAGCGGGAAGTTCCACGGTGAGATGACCGTGACCACGCCCTTCGGTTCGCGCTGGACGACGTGTTCCTTCCCGGGGACGTTCGAGTCGGCGTGTTCGCCCTTCATCCGTCGGGGGAGCGTCGCCGCCTCGGCGGCCTGGTCGGCAGCGAGGTCGACCGACGTCTCGCCCATGATGTGCGTCCCACCGGCCTCGTGGGCGAGCAGGTCGTCGATCGCTTCGCGGTGCTCGTCGAGGAGCGACTCGACGCGCTGGACGACCTCCCGGCGTCGGGCGGGCGGGGCGTCGGCCCACTCAGTCTGTGCGTCGGCCGCGGCCTCGTAGGCGGCGTCGACGTCCGCCTCGTTTCCCGCGGGGACCGTCGCGACCTCCTCGCGCGTCGAGGGGTCCGTGACCGGGATGTACTCGTCGCTCACGGACGGCACCCACTCCCCGTCGATGTACAGGTAACTCCAGTCGGCGTCGATGGCGAGTTCCGGGGTCATCGTGAACGCGTGTTCGGACGGACGACACAAAACCCCGGTGGCGCAGGCGCAGGTCGCGACGAACACCACGCTGAAGGGACCCAGCACTACACCCAAGGGTGGTGCAGCCGTAGTGTGGACCGATGTGTCCGGGATTCGACCGACGCGACCTCCGCGAGTCGCTCGCCGAGACCTTCGACGGGTCGCGGGCCGAGCGTCGCGTCGTCGCCCGCGCGGCCGGTGACCTGGCGGACTCGGGGCAGTACGAGCGACACACGGGTACCGAACTCACGGTCGAGACGGTCGTCGACAACCTCCGCGACGCACCTGCACCGGACCGTGCCGCGGCGGACGGCGGCGTCGCGACGCGGTGGAACTGGTGGATGGGGTCGTTGGAACTCGCCTTCGGTGGGTACGAACGGTTCCGAGTCTACGGGTGGACCGCGGAGTGACCTACGCCGAGGGGAGGTGGAAGTAGTCGTGGAGACAGTTGCGTATCGCACGGTTCAAGCGCTGTGAGACCGCTTGCTGAGAGATACCGAGTTCGTCGCCGAGGTCGGTGAGCGTCGTCTGTTTCGGGATGTCGAAGTACCCCGCGTCGAGTGCGAGCAACAGCGCCTCGCGTTGCTCGTCGGTCAGACTCGTCGTCCGGTGGGCACAGCCGGCCTCCGACTCGATCTGGTCGACGTCGAAGTCGATCCCGAGGTCGCGACACCGGTCGTGGAAGGCGAGGAGGTCGTCGCGGTCGGGGAACCGGAGGACGAACCTCCACTCGCCGCCGTCCACGGAGCCGTCGAGGACGACCGCGTTCGTCTCCGCGGTGGCGGCGACGAACTCGTCGGCCTGGTGGTCCCACTGGAGGGAGTACTGGGCGGACTCGTCGCTCTCGCAGACCGTCCGGAGTCCATCCACCTGGTCGTGCTCGCGGACTCGGGTCTCGAAGCGCTCGCGCTCGTCGCCGTGCACCCAGAACAGGGTGAACGGGGCCTGGTAGCCGGGGACGACGTTGGCGAGTTGGACGCGGACGTCGGCGTCAGTAGAGGCGATACGGCCGAACTGGAACTCGTCGGGGGCGATGGAGAGGGAGAGTACGACGCACATAGAGTTGGTGAGTGTCGGTGGTCAGATGGAACGATCGGGGGGAATCGCGTGCGGGCGTCGGATCGTCGTCGGTTATTAAGAGGTGGTCTACGGTGGAAAGCAATGTCTATTGTATATACAATTCACTTATACCTCGCAGTGGCACGGCGACCCAGGGGCGACGAGAGCGCGGGTGGGGAGGTGACTTGGACGGAGGCGTCCGCGTGCGACCGGTGGAGGGAAACACGCCGAGACGGTAGAGACGACAATGAATCTCCAGTTCCTGGGCGGTGCTCGGGAGGTGGGTCGAAGCGCGGTCCTCGTGAACGACTCTCTCCTGCTCGACTTCGGAATCCTGACGGGCAACCCACCGCGGTTCCCCGTCGACACGCCGGAGGCCGACGCGGTCGTCGTCTCGCACGGCCACCTCGACCACGTCGGGACCATTCCGTCGTTACTCTCGGGCGACAATCGCCCGCCGATTCACTGGACACCGCCGACGTACGAGTTGGCGCTGACGCTCGCGCGCGACACGCTCAAACTGCACGGCGGGTCGCTCAACTGTCCGTTCACGGAGAACGACGTGAAGCGCGTCACCGAGGTCTCGCAGACGCACGGCTACCGCGAGACGTTCGAGGCGGCGGGCCACGAAGTGACGTTCTTCGACGCCGGCCACATTCCCGGGAGCGCGCACGTCCTCGTCGACGACGGCGACACTCGACTCCTCTACACCGGCGACTTCCACACCGAGGACCAGCGTCTGGTGGCGGGAACGACTGCACGACCCGAGGCAGACATCGTTATCTGCGAGAGTACCTACTCCGACGTCGAACACGAGGAGCGAGTCGACGTCGAGGAGCGATTCGTCCGGAGCGTCGAGACGACGCTCTGGGACGGTGGAACGGTCGTCGTCCCAGCCTTCGCCATCGGCCGAACGCAGGAGATGATGCTCGTCTGCGAGGAGTACGACATCCCCTGTTACGTCGACGGAATGGGCAAGCAGGTGACCGAGATGCTCCGCCAGTACCCGGAGTTCATCCGCGACGCCGACGCACTCCAGCGTGCGACGTCCCACGCGCGGTTCGTGACCGGGCGTGACGGCCAGCGCAAGAGGATTACCGACCAGAAAGCGGCCATCATCACCACCAGCGGCATGCTCTCCGGTGGCCCCGCGATGACCTACATCCCCGAGATTCGCTCGAACCCGACGAACAAGATCGCGATGACCGGCTACCAGGTCGAAGGAACTCCCGGGAGGGACCTCCTGGAGACCGGGAGCGCGGAGATCGACGGCCGCGTGATGCCGATCAGTGCCCAGGTCGAGCAGTACGACTTCTCCGCGCACGCCGACCACGACGGACTGCGGGAGTTCCTCGACGACTATCGCGACGCCGAGGTCCTCGTCAACCACGGCGACCGCTGCGAGGCGTTCGCCGCGGAGTTACGCGACGACGGCTACGTCGTGTCCGCACCCGGTGCCGGTAACGTCGTCACCGTTTGAGGACTGGTCCACGGCACGAGTCGAGCGGTGGACCGTCACCGGAAATCGACCACATATCGGAAAGTATTGCCCCTATCCACGTTCTCGCGTCGAGAGCGGCAGGGAAAGAGGCAACACCCGCCAGTTTCGGCTAGCGCGGGCGGGTGTTGCTCGCGGAGGTGGCCTTAAACGTGAGTACACCGTTGAGTGAACACGATGACTGAACGGACTATCGACCGGACGCCAGCAACCCTGGAGGTCGAGGCATGACTGCGGAAGTCGAGACCGAGGAGACCGAGCGCGACGACGCGCACCTCGACGACGTCGAACCCGGCGCGGGGTGCACCGAGATCTGGGAGCACCTCTCCGAAGAGCGCGACGAGGAGTAGCACCTTTATGCGGACCCACACGTACCGCACAGCATGACGGACGGTCCAGCGGACGACGGGCCCCTCGGCGAACCACCGACCGACCGGAAATCGCCAGTCGGCGAACCGGTCATCCGTGGCGACGAACGTGTTACAGGTGAGCACGCCGAGCGTGCGGTCCGCTTCGATCCCAACGACCCCGAGAGCGTCGAGCGCGCGGCACAGACAGTGTACGACTTCGCGAACGGCAACCTCGGCGAGGACCGCTTCTACATGCTCCGCGGCGCCGCCGCCTGCGCCGCACTGGTCCGCGCCGAGGGGTCGTACAAGGCCGCGGCCGAACGCGCCGGCGACGGAGTCACTGTCTCTTTCATTCGGAAGTGGGCCCGCGTCCACGACCTGCCCCGGCCCGTCCGCCGACACGTCGCGCTCGGACACATCCCGCCGACCGCCGCCAAGCACATCGCCCGCGTCGGCGGCGAGGCCCGGTACCAACTCGCGTGGGCCGTCATCGACAACGACCTCACGGTCAGGGAAGTCCGGACTATCGCCAGCGAGATCAACGACGGGCGCGACCTCAACGACGCGCTCGAAGAACGGGGCGTGACGCCGGGCGAACTCGACGTCGTGCTCCCGACCGAAGTGTACCGCGAACTCCGACGTGAAGCGGTCCTCGAAGACGCCTCGCCCAGCGCAATCGTCGCCGACGCGCTCCGCGAACGCTACGCCGACGAGAGGTAACGCCGCGTCGCGTCCGCGAGGACGTCGACTGCCGTCAGGACGTCGTCCCACTGGATCGTCTCGTCGGGGAAGTGCGCCTGGTCGATACTCCCCGCACCGAAGATTACCGTCGGAATCCCCGCCTCGATGTAGTGGCGAGCGTCCGCGCCGTAGGTGACCCCCTCGGGTTCGGTCCCGGGACACCCGAGCGCGTCCATCGCGTCCTGGACGGCGTCGACGACCGGTTCGTCGGGGTCGATCTCCGAGGGTTCGAACTGGACGGAGAAGCGCTCGAACGTCGGCGGGTGGGCCGCGAGCCACTCGTCGTCGGCGACGACCTCGGCGAGACGGTCCTCGAACTGTGCTTCGACCTCGTCGACGGTCTCACCGGGTGCGACGCCGATCCTGACCTCGGCGACGAGTGACTCGGGCACCGTCGACGCCCAGTTCCCCGCCCGGACCGTCCCGAAGACGACGGGCCACCGGGACGGGTAGTCGTCGTAGAGCGGGTGGGTGACGTCGTCGTGTCGTTCCTGCTCCAGCGTCTCGAAGGCGCGGCGGATCGCCTCGAACCGAGGGAGGACGTCCTCGCCACGCCACGCCGTCGCCGCGTGGGCCGACCGCCCGGTGAGTTCGAGGCGCTTCATCACCGACCCCTCCGTGGCGACCACAGGTCGGAGTTCGGTCGGTTCGGTGACGACCGCGGCGTCCCGCTCGAAGGGGTAGGGGTTGTCCATCGCCGCCGCGGCCGCCCCGATACCGCCCTCCTCCTCGCCGGCGACGCCCTCGACGACGATGCGTCCGTCCAGTCCCGACGCTTCGGCGCGTTCGGCCGCCGCGAGCGCCGCGAACACGGCGGTCGCCACGCCGGACTTCATGTCCGCGGCGCCGCGGGCGACGAGTTCGGCTCCCTCGTCTGTCTCGTGCCACGTCGGCTCGAACGGCGGCGACGACCAGTTCTCGGCTTCGGCCGGGACGACGTCGACGTGTCCCATCAGGACGAGAGTCTTCCCCGCATCTGGGTCGCCGAACTCCAGTACGCCGCCGACGCTCGGGCGGTCGACCACGTCGATGTCGGCAGGGTCGTCGGGGAAGGAGGGGTGCTCGGCGAGGCGAGCGGCGTCCGCGGCCCACCGGTAGGTGTCGAAGCCGAGGTCGTCGAGGCGACCGTCGAGCCACTCGACGGCCGGTCCTTCGCTCCCGGGCGTCGTCTCGAAGGCAAGCAGGTCGTCGACGAACGAGCGCATCTCCGCGTCGTACTCCGACGCGGCACTGTCGGCGGTCATACGGGTCGTGTCGTCCGATTCGAGCGTAAGGGTTCTGGTCCGACGGCGGGGCGGATGAAAAGTGTTTAAACGACGGCGGACGGAGTACGGATGAGGGCCGATAGCTCAGCCTGGCAGAGCGTCTGGCTTTTAACCAGACGGTCGGGGGTTCAAATCCCTCTCGGCCCGTTTTCTGTCGCGGAGCGACGAAAACGGCCAAGGGATTTGGACTAGACCGAGGTTCCGCGCGGAGCGCGGGTTCTCGGGCGTAGTTCGAATCCCGGAGCGACTTCACCGCTCCGACCCACGGCCCGCTTCTGCGAGAACCGACGCCGCGTAGCCCCGACGCTACTCCATACGCTTCCCACAGCGCGGGCAGTAGTGCGCTCGCGACAACACGGGGTGGACGAACCGGACGGCGAACTCGTGGCCGCAGTGCGGGCAGGTGTAGCGCGGCGCCGGTTTGATCCAGACGATGGGTTTCTCCTCGCCGCCCGGCGTCTTCTTCTCGACCTCGTCCTCGACGTAGAGGGCGTCGAGGAGCCTCCGCGCGAGTCTCCGCGGGACGTCGAGGAGACTGGCGACCTCGGTCGTCGTGTACGGTTCGAGCGGGTCCATCGCCTCCAGTGCGACCGTCGGGTCGGGTTCGCCGTCCCCGTCGGTTTCGCCGGTCTCGTTTGTCTCGTCCGTCTCGTCGGCCCCGTCGCGAGTCATACCCGAGGTGTCGGGCACCTCGTGGTTAAACCCTCTCACCACACCTCGCGGGCACCACGTCGAGGCACTCCTGTACCGGAGCGGCCGCCACGCGCGACTTATGTACCTCGGTCGGCTAGGCACACCGAATGCCGGACTGCGACTACTGCGGGACGTCCCTCGACGACGAGGACGCCTACCTCGACCACCTCGGAGCCGAACACGACGACGAACTCGGCCGAATCGAGCGCCGTCGCGTCGACGAGCACCGCGCGGCCGTCGAGGAGACGCGCCGGAAGCGCTACAACCTCGCACTCGGGTTGTTCCTCGCCATCGGGGTCGGTCTCCTCGCCGGCGGGGCGTACTTCTTCCTCGCCGGGGGCGGCGGTGGCACGGCGAACGCCGCCGGTTCGGGTGGCTCGGCCCCGCACGCGTACGGGTCGGTCCACTGGCACGGACAGATTGAGGTCGTCGTCGACGGCCACCACGTCGACTTCTCGAAGGACCGCTACCAGGTGCAGGACAAGTACTTCCACTTCGAGAACGGGAACGGCGAGCGCTGGCACGTCCACGGGAAGGGCGTCACCCTCGCGTACGGACTCGACACGCTCGGAATCGACGTCACGAACTCGAGTGTGACCTACGACGGGACCACGTACCGCGAGTCCGACCCCGGGACGAACGTCACGGTGACGGTGAACGGCGACCCCGTCGCACCGCGCTCCCACGTGCTCCAGGACGGCGACACCGTCCGCGTCGTCGTCGAGCAGAACGAGTCGGCCTGAGTCGCGGCCCGCCGACTCACTCCCGAACGTCGTCGATTTCTACTCCGTCCGGACGGACCGTGACCTGAACGACTGCGAGTGACGGCGTGTTCTCGACCGTCCGGGTCGTCGCCGGCCCGCCGTCGACCGACGCGGCGACGCGGAACGTCTCGGTCCCCCGAGAGGCGCTCGCGGCCGGGAGAGCGTCGGGGAACGAGACCCACTCGTCGGCGGCGAGGTCGACCCGCTCGGAGAGGTGCGTCGGCCCGTCGACCGTCCGCGCGGACACCGTGACCGTGTGCGGCGCCGCGTCGGCGTTGTGGACCGCGACGTCGGCCGGTTCGTCCGCAGTGAGCGTCGAACACCCGGCCAGCGTCGAGACCGTCGCAGCGACGCCACAGAGGAACGAACGCCGACGCGATCGCGAGAGGGAGCGACGAGGAACCACGTCGAGACACCGCGGACGCCGGGCAGATAGTCGTTCCGTTCCGGTAGGATTAGGAGTCGGGCGTCGAACACTCGTGTATGAACCTCGACCTCGACTCCCTCGACACGCTGGACGTGCTCGCCGTCCCGACCGGTATCTTCGTGGCGCTCGTGGGTCTCGCGACCCTCGCGGGGACGCCGTGGACCTACGAGACCAGCACCGTCGCCGCCATCGGGCAGATTCTCGGGGCCGTCGGCGCCGTCGTCCTCGGACTCGCGCTGGCCTGGTTCGTCTTCACCACCGAGTGAGGGTAGGCGTCTCAGTACCGCGGTGGCAGGAAGGCCAACATCACCAGGAGGACGGCGGCGAGACCGCTGATGATGGAGATTCCCCACAGCCCGTTCGTCCGCTCGTGGAAGTACCGCTGATTCTCGACTTCTTGCTGGTAGACGCCGAACTCGTCGGTCAGGACGACGACGTTCTCGCTGGGGAAGTGTGCGAGGTACGTCTTCCCGGAGAGCGTGGTGTTCTCCCCCTGGGAGAACGTGACGGTGGTCGTCCGCTCGCCGACCCACTCGAGGGTCACGACCTCCGCCTCGATAGTGGCGACCGTCGTGGAGTGGTTCTGGTAGTCGAGCGTGTCGCCCTCCTCGAACGTGTGAGTCGTCGGTTCCGGGAGGTACTCGTCGCGGGGGACGAGCGTCCGGTTGTCGCCGCCGTTCTCCTCGACCACGACGTAGACGGTGCCGTTGACCGTCACCGTCGGTTCGTCGATGGTCTGGACCTCGCGGAGTGTGAACTGTGACGGGTCGGACCCGTTGGGAATCGTGACGTTGTACGTCTCTCCCTGGTAGGTCACCTGCTGTCCACGCTTCAACTGGGCCGTGTAGCGGTAGGACTCGTTCGTGTGCGCGGCCGTCGCCGACCCGCCGCCGACTTTCGTCAGCGAGTACGTCTTCCCGCCGACGGAGAAGGTGTCGCCTCGCTGGAGTTGGTGGTCGACACTGGCCTCGTCGACGGTGATCGGGGGTGAGGACGTCGTCGCGACGAGCGCGTAGGACCCGGCCGAGAGGACGAGGAAGAATGCGACAGAGATTGCCACGGCGCGTCGTTGCATACCAGTGGCGACGAAATCCCTGCGTATAATAGTTACTCTGAGGAGGAAGGGATAACCGACCACCGCCCCTACGATCGACCGATGAGCGACCCCGTCCGCGTGACGATCTACTCCCGCGAGGTCTGCCCCCTCTGCGAGGAGGCGAAGGAGACCGTCGACGCCGTCGTCGAGCGGGTCGAGGCGGACGCGACCGTCGAAGAGGTCGACGTCGACACCGACCCCGACCTCCGAGAACAGTACGGCGAGCGCGTCCCCTACGTGTTCGTCGACGGGACACCGAAGTTCAAGTTTCGTGTGGACGCTCGCGAACTAGAGCGAGCGATCACCGACGCGGCGGAGTAGCGGCCCGCTACGGTTCGTCGGACGGGTCCTCGTCCGACTTCTCGTCGACGTCGACGAACGCCGTCGCGACACCGACGAGGACTCCCAGGATCCCCAGGACGAGTGAGTACTCGGGGAGGACGTCGGGGAGCAACGCGAGCGTCAACAGCAGGAGACCGACGAGTTTGCTCACGCGGTCGAGGTAGAAGTAGACGCGCGACGAGACGGTGAAAACGGCCATGTGAGGGGTGGAGAAGAGAAGAAGTGACCAGCGTTCAGTCGTCCGATTCGGTGAGTCCGGCCGCGGCGTGGCTCGGGTCGACCGTGTTCTCACGCTCCTTCCGCCGCTTGAGGAGCCAGTAGGTGAGGAATCCCCAGACGACCGGAACGACGATCATCGACAACTGGAGCGGGAGTTGCAGTTTCCCGGAGGGGATACCGGTGATGGTCGCGACGATGTTGTTCATCCCGGCCAGCGACGCCATCATGATGTGGGCGATGCCCGCGACGGCGACGGCGGTCGGGACGGGGCGTCGGATCGGGTCAGCCGTGAAGTGGACCTCTTTCGAGGAGTAGTCGATGAACGGCCAGAGGACGAGGACCGTCCCGACGATACCGGGGATGAGGACCCCACCGAAGAACTCGGCGAGACTGACCCCACCGAGGAGTTCGGAGAGCCCGAAGTAGTAGCTCGGCACCATCTTCAGGTAGCCGAACGTCCAGAGGAGGAACCAGTCCGGCCCGACGCCCGCGGGCGTCGTCGTCGGGTCGGACGGCCCGAAGACGGCGATCCGCTGGAGCGGGAGGAAGCCGGCGAGGAACGAGAGGACCCCGAGTGTCATGAAGAAGACGACGAGGGTCACGTACGTCTGGTTGGGGACGAGCGGCGTCCCGACGACCACGCTCTGGTCGTCCTTCGGCGGGTCGTGTGGCTCACGAGCGCCGGCCTGCTCGGTGTGCTTCTGCCGGACGAGCAGGAACATGTGCACGCCGACGAGTCCCGCGATGACGAGTGGGACGAGGAAGACGTGCAGGAAGAACAGCCGCGGGATGACCGCGGACGCGCCGGTGGGCCACTCGCCGCCGAAGACGAGCATCACGATTTCGTGGCCGATGAACGGGACGGACCCCGCGATTTCGAGGGTGATACTCGTCGCCGTCGCGGAGAACTCGTCGAACGGGAGCGCGTAGCCGAACACACCCTCGAGTAGCGAGATGAAGAGGATGGACGCGCCGACCATCCAGTTGATCTCGCGGGGGTTGCGGTAGGCGCCGCTGAAGAGGACGCGCAGCATGTGCAGCGTCATCGCGGCGATGAACAGGTACGACGCCCAGTGGTGGAGATAACGGACGAACATCCCGAAGCGGACGTCGTACGTGATCCTGAGGACGGACGCGAACGCGGCCGGCACCTCCTTGTTGTGGTACTTCGCGACCTGACCGATGTACTCGACGGGCGCGACCGCCGGGACGTACAGGAGCCCGAGGAACGTCCCGGTGAGGACGAGGATCGCGAAGGAGAACAGCGACACCTCGCCGAGCAGGAAGGAGGCGTACTCGTCTTCGGGGAACGCCTTCCCCAGGAACTTGTCCTGGACACCGAGTCGGTCGTCGAGCCAGTTGTACACCCGGCTGTTCGAGTAGTTGTCTGCCGATTCCTCGGTTTCTTCGGTATCGTCGCCGGTCATCGTACTCATTGGTTAGGGAGGTCCGAGCGGTGCTTCGAAGTGGCCCGTCGCTACGAGGAGCTGGCCGTCTTCGGTCGTTCCGATGGGCAGCTGCGGGAGCGGCTTCGACGCGGGACCGCCGACGACCTTCGCGCCCTGGAGTGGGTCGAACAGGCTGCCGTGACACGGACAGCTGAGGTTCTGGCCCTCTCGGCCGCTGACGATACACCCAGCGTGCGTACAGACGCCCGAGTACGCCGCGTAGCCCTGTACCGTGGAGTCGAGGTTCGTCGGCTTCTTGTAGGCGTCCTCGGAGTAGCGCACGAGGAGCGTCGTCGCGAGCTTCTTCTTGAGGGCGCCACCGCCCTCGGCCTCGGGGTAGACCGAGAGCTTCTCGCCCGACCCCTTCTCGAGGCGGCCGACCTTGACCGGGTTCCCGTCCTGGTCGACGAGGCGAGTGCCCTTCACGTAGATGTTCTTGTACGTGAGCTGTTCACCGCCCTCGACGCCGCCGGCCTTCCAGAGACCGGTCAGTCCGGTGACGGCGAAGCTCCCGACGGCGGCGGCGCCGCCGATGGCTGCGAAGAACTTCGCGGCGTTCCGTCGGGTCTCGACGAGCGTGTCGTCCGCGGGCCCGTCGTCGGACTCTTCGGAGGGCTGTTCGACTGCCTCAGAATTTTCGTTGGTACTCGACATGTTAGTGGCGTGCCTCCACGACGTCAATACTCGGTACGAAGTGCGCGTAGTAGAGCATCACCGTCTCGCCGAGCGAGAGCGTGAGGAGACCCGCGTACAGTCCGATGAACTGTGTGCGAGCCATCCCGAGCACCTCGCTGGCGAGCAACGATGCGAACGCGACGTCCAGCAGGGCGAAGATGCCGACGAGCCAGACGCCGCCGATACTCGCGGACGGCGTCCAGTACGCGACGACTTCCCGACCCTTCGTCAGGTACGGCGGGAGGTCGAGGTCCGCCGTCGCCTCGCCTTCGACCGCGTCACCTTCGCGACCGACCCGACGCAGGTAGCGCGTCGACAGCAGGAGTATCCCCATCAACGCGAACAGGGCGATCCAGGTGACGACGCCGGACCGATAGATACCCGTCTCGACCGGCATCGGCGCGAAGTGGCCGAGGGCGTTCAGTGACTCGTTCGGCATCGGCCTGAGGACGACCTCTTCGTGGTGTGCCATAGCACCGCTCGTCATCGCGACGTACCACACGGGGAGTACGACGAGACTGATGAGCAGCAAGATGATGGCCGTTTCCCGTCTCATGTTAGTTAACTCGTTTGTTACCCGCCGGTAGCAGACGTGCTGCCCGACGGAATTTCGGTAGGCGAAGGTTTGGACGTGATGTATAACGTTGTTTCGGTTCCGTGAGGGCAGCGGCGCCGTCGTGCCTGCCATCGTCACCCACGATTCGCAGCCCGCGACCGAAACACACTCAATATCGGCCGCACAACTCCCGACCAAGATGGACGACTCTACCCAGCGCTCCGAGCCACGCCTGGACCGCCGGCAGTTCCTCGCCGGCGCCACCGGTGTCGGAGCGGCGAGCGTCGGTCTCGGGTCGGGACTCGTCGGACGGGCGAGCGCCCAACAGGGAACGACACACAAGGTCGCGATGATCACCGAGGGGAGCGAGTACATCTTCGATCCCATCGGACTGTACATCGAGCCGGGCGACACGGTCCAGTTCTACATCGACTCCGGGGACCACTCCGCGACGGCCTACCACCCGAACAACCCCCGCGCGAGCACGCGTCGTATCCCCGAAGGGGCGGCGAACTTCGACAGCGGGACGCTCACGGAGAAGGGCGCCGCTTACGAGCACACCTTCGAGACGAAGGGGACCTACGACTACTACTGCATCCCCCACAAGACGCTCGGGATGGTCGGCCGCCTCGTCGTCGGCGAACCCGGCGGTCCCGCGACCGAGTCACCGATTCCCGACAAACCGGGGTCCGGCATCATGCCGCCCTCGGACAAGATCGTCGAGGAGAAGAAGATCTCCTACCCCTACGTCCCGGAGACCGGCGGTGGCTCGCTCCCGGGGCTCGCCCTCGGCGGCGCCGCGCTCTTCGCACTCGCGAACACGTACCTCCTCTCGGACTACGACGTCCGATCCGGCCGCTACAGCGAAGAAGAGTTCGAAGACGACACCGAGACCGGCCGCTGACACCCGACACACAACTATTTCTCGACACCGTCCGCGCGTCCACGGACGGGGACCGCCGCACAACGTACCTCGACTCCGGTCGACTGACCCTCGAAGGGTCGAGATCGACGGGCGCTATCGCGTTCGAGTGACCCCCACGAGGTAGGCCGGGGTCTCACCCCAGTCCCGTTCGAAGACCGTCTCGACGACGAAGTCGACGCGCCACCCGTCCGCGTCACGGAACCGTTCGCGTATCTCGCGTTTCGAGATTCCACCTTCGTACACCGGCCGGTCGTCGGGCCGGTGGTCACCGACGACGACGTAGCGGCCACCGGGACGGAGTACCGACGCGAGTTCGTCGACGAACCGCTCGCGCTCGAGTGCGCCGAAGACGTGGAACATCGCCGAGTCGACGACGGTGTCGAACTCCAGGCCGAGTTCGCCGAGTCGGAGGGCATCCCAGACGAGGAACTGCGCCGCACTCCCGCGAGCGTGTGCTTTCGCTCGCGCGCGCTGGATCGCCGACGGTGCGAAGTCGACTCCCAGGACGTCGTACCCGCGGTCGGCCAGGAACATCGCGAGTTCGCCGGTCCCGCAACCGACGTCGAGGACACGTCCACCGATGTAGCCCGCCGCTTCGAGAACGACGAACGGGGCCTGGGCGTAGCCGACGTCCCAGTTCGGTGACGGTCCCCGGTAGGACGCGTCGTACGCCCGGACCATCGGCCGGTTCAATGCCGCCCCTCGGCCCGACTGCGCTGCGGGACTACGACCGGACATCACCGGACTCCGTCGTTACGTGCATAGTCGTACCCGGGCCGGAGCGGACGTAACTCCACCGACAGTCCTTCGTTGGCCACGGACCGAAGTCTACGAGACGTCGGTGACGAGTTCGGTGTATCGCCCCCCTGGCGAGTCGAGTTCGTCGACGCGCTGGTCGACCGTCTCACCCTCGATCCCAGCGACGTTCGAGAGCGGGACGACGACTTCTTCGTCGGACACCGTCGCCCACGCGACGTTACCGAGGATACGGACCTCCTCACAGTCGATACGCTGTCGATCGTCGAGCGGTTCGTCGAGGAACAGTGTCGCACTCATGCCGAACGTGACTGACGACGGTCGCTCACTCGTAACTGGTGGCCGGCGAACCCGCGGCGACGACGCTCGTCGACGAGAAGTCGTGAAAAGCCAAGGGCCGGATTCGAACCGGCGATGGGCGGCTCTGCAGGCCGCTGCGTTAGGCCGGACTCTGCCACCTTGGCGCGATTACTCCTTGACGGTCGGGCGATTTAGGCGTTGCGGAACGCCTCCGTCCCGCCATCCTGCGGTTTCGGGGCACTTCCCCACGTATCGCGGAAGCGATCTCCCTCCGAGTAGGACGGACTCTGGAGTGGAGTCAGTCGAGCTGCCCGACGTCCACTTCCACCGATAGCAGAGTGGACAGCCCAGGGGGACTAGCTCTGAGAAGCGTTAGACAGGGGACAACGACGGTACACACTCGGAGTGTGTCCTCGACGGCGAGAAGCCACCGCCGTGACCTGACTTCGGTTAGCAATCGTTCTCGAAGTCTCTGTATCGGGGCGTGGGTGATTCCAAATGCGGAGTGACGGCGAGACTGTCGTCTCGGCGGTTGTACAAATGAAGAGAGCCCGACGCACGCGATGTGCGTCGGGCTCTATATGATTGGTCGGCGGCTAACCGGATTTCCCAGAGGCTCGCGCACTCCAGTACTGACCGGAACGTGGGTGGGCTTAACGTCCGTGTTCGGGATGGGTACGGGTGATCCCCACCGCTCTGGCCGCCGTAATGCCGACTCGCGGAATCGAACCGCGATCCTACCAATGTCGGTTACGGCCACTACTGTGGCTCGTACTCTCGCCCGTCGAACTACTCGACGACGAGTACCGTGTGTAAGTGCAATCCAGTTAACACCTGGACCCGAATCACCGACCTATACTGCACAGCATGTCTCTGTGATCCGGATGCGGATATGATTGTGTGGCTTGGCCTGTTAGTGCTCGCGGACTCAACGTCTCGTTGCCTTGACGCGTACATCCCGAGTCTATCTAACTCGTCTTCTACGAGTGGCCTCAGTGGTACTTCTTTTCCAGGTGGGTTTCGAGCTTAGATGCGTTCAGCTCTTACCCCGTGGTGCGTAGCTGCCCGGCACTCGCCTTCTCAGACGACCGGTACACCAGTGGCACCCGTTCGTAGTTCCTCTCGTACTATACGAACGTTCCCGTCAAGTACCTCAACACCCCCAATAGATAGCAGCCGACCTGTCTCACGACGGTCTAAACCCAGCTCACGACCTCCTTTAATAGGCGAACAACCTCACCCTTGTCCGCTTCTGCACGGACAGGATGGAGGGAACCGACATCGAGGTAGCAAGCCACGCGGTCGATATGTGCTCTTGCGCGTGACGACTCTGTTATCCCTAAGGTAGCTTTTCTGTCGCTTATGGCCCGCATCGGGCAGGCTCATAAGATCGCTAGACCACGCTTTCGCGTCAGCGTCCCTTGTTGTGCAGGACACTGTCAGCCTTCCTTGTGCTCTTGCGCTCTCTTCCGGGTCTCCGACCCGGATGAGGAAGACTTAGGGCGCGCTCGATATCTTTTCGAGCGCGTACCGCCCCAGTCAAACTGCCCGGCTACCGGTGTCCTCCTCCCGGAGTTAGGGTCACAGTCACTAACGGGTAGTATTTCACTCTTGACTCGGCGACGTGCTGGCGCACGCACCTGTGTAATGTCTCCTACCTATTCTGCACATTAGCGACCGTGTCCCAGCGACAGCCTGCAGTAAAGCTCTATAGGGTCTTCGCTTCCCCTTGGGGGTCTCCAGACTCCGCACTGGAACGTACAGTTCACCGGGCCCAACGTCGGGACAGTGATGCTCTCGTTGATCCATTCATGCAAGCCGCTACTGAAGCGGCAAGGTACTACGCTACCTTAAGAGGGTCATAGTTACCCCCGCCGTTAACAGGTCCTTCGCCCCATTGTACTGGGTGTTCAGATACCTGCACTGGGCAGGATTCAGTGACCGTACGAGTCCTTGCGGATTTGCGGTCACCTATGTTGTTATTAGACAGTCGGAGCATCCGAGTCACTGCGACCTGCCTCAAACGAGGCAGGCATCCCTTATCGCGAACTTACGGGACCAATTTGCCGAATTCCCTGACGTCGGTTGCTCCCGACAGGCCTTGGCTTTCACCGCCAGGATACCTGTGTCGGTTCTCGGTACGGTCGTCGTACTTGCCTTTTCACGGGCCCCTGGTACCACCGAGTTTCCCTATCCTGGGTTTCGTCCGCTTCTTGCCATTACGGCGTCCACGGACTTCTCCAGTTCGACTGGGCGATGGCCCAGCTCGGTGTTTCCAGAGGCGTCGGCGTTCATTGTACGACGGCACGGGAATATTAACCCGTTTCCCAATTGTCACATTCGAATTACGGTGTGACTTAGGACCGGCTAACCCTCGGCTGTTCAGCAGTGCCGAGGAACCCTTATCCTTGAGGCCGTCGGGGGTCTAACCCGACTCACGCTGCTACTATGACCAGGATTTTCGTCCCTACACGGTCCACACGAACTCTCGCCCGTGCTTCCGCCCGTGCAGAGTGCCAATCTACTCGATTACCCTGTGAGGGGTACGGTTAGGTATCGGTGACGAACTTGAGCCCCGATCATTTTGGGCGCTCCGAACCTCGGCCGGTAAGCTGTTACGCTTTTCTTAGCGGGTAGCTGCTTCTAAGCTCACCCCCCGGCTGTCTAGGGCTCGGAACCACCTTCGATCGCACTTAGCTCGTACTTTGGGACCTTAACCTAACGCTGGGTTGTCTCCCTTACGGTACACAGGCTTACCCCGCGCACCGGATTCCCCACGTCCACGGCGTCCGTAAGTTCGGAGTTCGACAGGAGGGACAACTCCTCTCGGAGTTGTACCCTCCAATCGGTCGCTCTACCTCACGGACTACCTCGGTGGAGGTCATGCTTCGACATGTTTCGATTGGAACCAGCTGTTGCCGAGTTCGATGGGCCTTTCACCCCTACACGCATGTCACGGGAGGGTATTGTAAGACACCAACCCTAACAGGCCTCCACGTGCCTTTCGGCACGCTTCACCTTGCACGCGCGTAGATCACTCGGTTTCGGGTCGTGTCCGTTCGACTCCCCGCCCTTGAAGACGGCGGCCCTCGCCCGTGAAGGCTGCGGCCATGTCGGTTTCCCTGTGCCTTCCTGGATACTCCAGTTAGACTTGCCGAACAGACACACTCCCTGGCTCGTTTTTCAAAACGTACGACGGAACATCGGCTCCCCGCTGTCCCTACTAGAGGCTTGCGCCTCGTTCGTTCACAGCGGGGCCTTTCATGCCCCGTCGCTCTATCGCCACCTGATTTCAGGCCCTATTTCACCCTCCGTTGGAGAGTGCTTTTCAGCGTTCGCTCACGCTACTTGTTCACTATCGGTCTCGAGGAGTACTTAGTCTTCGCCGTCGATGCCGGCGATATTCACGAGGAATATCCGATCCCCGCTACTCTGGAACCAGCGCACGGCGTACTTGTCTGGAGTACGGGGCTGTCACCCTGTCTCGCGCTCCGTTTCAGGAGACTTCTCCGCAGACGTTCCGCCGATGAGTGCTGGCCCGAACACCACATTGCCCAGAAGGCTTCGGTTTGGACTGTGCCGCTTTCACTCGCGATTACTCACGGCGTCCCATTCGGTTTCTCTTCCTGTCCGTACTGAGATGTTTCAATTCCGGACGTTCCCCATTGCGCGCAGCAATTGCGGTGGGGATTCCCATTCGGAGATCCTGAGTTCTTCGCCTCCGTGCGGCTCCCTCAGGCTTTTCGCAGCTTGGCACGTCCTTTGTCGGCTCTCGAGCCGAGCCATCCACCAGGTGGCACAGTAGCCACGCAGTCGGATCACTTCAACTTCAACTTCTTAATTATAGACTCGGTGATACGAGTCCAGTGAATGTCTGGATTGCACTTACACACGGTGTCATCGAACTGCCCCGGTGGTAAGGGGGCGTTCGTCGACCCTTCCCAGTCGCGCTTGCGCGGACTGGTGCATCAGTCGAACTCGACTCTTCCTTCCTGCGTCTCCCACTTAAGGGACACGCTTCGAGGGTGGAGTCGAATCGAATGGACCCACTGGGATTCGAACCCAGGGCATCCTCCTTGCAAAGGAGGCACTCTCCCACTGAGCTATGGGCCCACTACTCCCGCGAGGGAGTAGATTCGTTAGCCCTGGTAGTTCGTAAGTGCTCGGCCGGGTCACCGGCGCGGCGTCGAACACAACGACGATTCGAGTGTCGACCCGCCCAGGGGTCGACAGGGAATGTAGGTGGGCCACTCCAAAGGAGTGGTCCCGGTCAGTGGAGGTGATCCAGCCGCAGATTCCCCTACGGCTACCTTGTTACGACTTAAGCCCCCTTGCGGAGCCCAGATTCGACCGCGTTGCCGCGGCCTCATCCGGACCCCACTCGGGTGCTTTGACGGGCGGTGTGTGCAAGGAGCAGGGACGTATTCACCGCGCGCTTCTGACACGCGATTACTACCGAATCCAGCTTCATGAGGGCGAGTTTCAGCCCTCAATCCGAACTACGATCGAGTTTAGGAGATTAGCGTCCCCTTTCGGGGTTGCGTCCCACTGTCTCGACCATTGTAGCCCGCGTGTTGCCCAGAACATTCGGGGCATACTGACCTACCGTTGCCCGTTCCTTCCTCCGTGTTGGCCACGGCAGTCTGCTTAATGTACCCAGCCACGACAAGCGTGCTGCTGGCAATTAAGCATGCGGGTCTCGCTCGTTGCCTGACTTAACAGGACGCCTCACGGTACGAGCTGACGGCGGCCATGCACCTCCTCTCTGTAGCGTCGGGTAAGGTCGTCAACCTGACCGTCATTACTACAGTCGGTTCTGGTGAGATGTCCGGCGTTGAGTCCAATTAAACCGCAGGCTCCTCCGGTTGTAGTGCTCCCCCGCCAATTCCTTTAAGTTTCATCCTTGCGGACGTACTTCCCAGGCGGCCCGTTAATCGTCTTCACTACGGCACAGCACAGGCTCGTAGCCTGTGCCACACCTAACGGGCATCGTTTACGGCTAGGACTACCCGGGTATCTAATCCGGTTCGAGACCCTAGCTTTCGTCCCTCACCGTCGGATCCGTCTTCTCGAGGTGCTTTCGCCATCGGTAGTCCGTCCAGGATTACAGGATTTCACTCCTACCCCGGACGTACTCCTCGAGCCTTCCGGTCCCAAGCCGTGCAGTTTCCGCTGGTCGCCCGCGCGTTGAGCGCGCGGATTTCCCAACGGACTTGCACGGCCGGCTACGGACGCTTTAGACCCAATAAGATCGGCCATCACTTGGACTGCCGGTATTACCGCGGCGGCTGGCACCGGTCTTGCCCAGTCCTTATTCCAGCACCTCCTTACGGTGCTGAAAAGTGCAGGCACTATGCCTGCACACTTGGAGTTGCCTTATCGCACTGTCGTGCAGTGTAAAGGTTTCGCGCCTGCTGCGCCCCGTAGGGCCCGGTATCTTGTCTCAGATACCGTCTCCGGGCTCTTGCTCTCACAACCCGTACCGATTATGGGCACGGTGGGCCGTTACCCCACCGTCTACCTAATCGGCCGCAGCCACATCCTATGGCGCTGGCGCGTTTCCAGCTCTCTACCTTCCAGTGAGAGAGCCTTGTGGAGAATTAGCCTCAGTTTCCCGAGATTGTTCTCCTCCATAGGGTAGTTTGACCACGTGTTACTGAGCTATCTGCCACGAGTCTGAACTCGTGCGACTGCATGGCTAAATCCAACTCCAATAGCAATGGCCTCTGGCAGGATCAACCAGAATGTGCTGGGGCGAGGCCCCAGCGATAGGCGGGCGTCATCCCGTGAGGGATGACGTATAAATGATGTATTGGTGAATGGTCGTTAGTGTTCGGCGACGCGGACGGGGAGCCGACCGAGTGTCACCGAACTACCAGGGCTAACATCAGATTCCATCGTGTACGGCGGACCGCAGGGGTGGAATCCTCATGTCCTTCGGACTTGGACGTCGGTTCCGGTTGGGTAAGAACCCTTCGGAACGTCGTTCGTCGAGTCCGACGTGCGCATTTCTTTCGAGGTGTGAGATTCACTTAAGGGTGTCGTCTCGGCCTCGGTGAGAGGCGAGTCGACGGTCGGGCGTGGTGCCCGACGCCTCGAAAGCATGCATCAGCGGCGCCGGGGTGTGCCCGGGCCACCTCACGTTCTTCGCATTAGTCCGAATGGCCGGGTTACACTTAACACCGTCGAACCGGAGGCTGTTCGGGTCGGCGCCGCACGGTGGTTCCTCTCACGCGGAGAAGTGTATCGCACGGGTGGAGGCCGACCAGTCATTCCGCGCTCGGACGTTCGGTCCGGCCGGGTGTCGCCCGCGCACGCGGGTGTAGGCACGACGTCCCAATAACTCTCACGGGACGACACACTGTCGGGCGAGATTCGATAAGGGGTGGTGCAGAAGGGACTCAGACGTCTTCGACGTGCTCGATTCCCTTCTTCGAAACGTTCGCTTCGGTGATTCGGTTGGGCATCCAGTCGGGGGAGTCGTCCGGCGACTCCTCCTCCCACGCCCACGCGTCGTAGATGTGGACCTTGTCGGATCCCTTCTCACGGAGCCGAATCTCCTGGTGTGGCGCCTGTTGTTCGGTCTCTCCCTTGTCTTCGAGTCGGCGGGCGGCTTTCAGTGCAGCCTGCCGTGGGGTGTTCCCACTGAAGACACTGGTCTCGTTTCCATCGACGTCTCGGAGTGCGAAATTCCGTTTCCCGTCCTCACGTGCCATTGTGGTTGCTCCATGCGAATGAAACACAGACGGTGTTATAAATATACCGGCAAAATCACCCGGAGGGAGCGACATCGACGACGATTTTCCGCGGCTCGGCGCCGTTCGTGACGCGAGCGGTCGGAAGAGCTTAAGTATATCCTGTGGCGAAGGGACACGTAAGATAGAACGCGATGGTCCGCAAGAAGAAGCTCAGCCCGAGTGGCGCGAAAGGCGAGGACGGCGAGTACCACAACGCCCACGTCAACCTCCACGAGGACGAGCTCGCCGTCGCCGGTCTCGAAATCGGCGACGAAGTGTTCGTCCGCGTCCGCGAGGACAAGATCATCATCCAGAAGGCAGACCCCGACGAGGTCGAGCACGACTTCTAACCGTGTACCGAGCGGTCCGACCACTGCTTTTCCAACTGCCGGCCGAAACCGCCCATCGAACAGTACACACGCTCCTCCGGGCCGTCCAGGCGACACCCGCGCGGTACGCGCTCCGTGAACGATACGTCGTCGACGACCCACGCCTACGCGTGCACGCGTTCGACTGTTCGTTCCCGAACCCCGTCGGCGTCGCCGCCGGGTTCGACAAGAACGCCGAGATTCCGCGGGCACTCGCCGACCTCGGCTTCGGCCACGTCGAGATCGGCGGCGTCACCGCCGAGGGCCAGTCGGGGAATCCCCGCCCGCGGATGTTCCGCCTCCCGGAGGACGAGGCCATCGTCAACCGCATGGGGTTCAACAACGAGGGCGCCGACGTCGTCGGCCGACGACTCGACAGCCAGCCGAAACCGGACGTGCCGCTCGGCGTGAACATCGGGAAGTCGAAGTCGACGCCCCTCGAAGAAGCGCCGAGCGACTACCGCTACACGTACGAGCGCGTCGCGGACGCGGGCGACTACTTCGTCGTCAACGTCTCCAGTCCGAACACGCCCGGACTGCGCGAACTCCAGCACGGCGACGCGCTCCGGAACATCCTCTCGGAACTCGTCGACGCGGGCGCCGACCCGCTCCTGGTGAAACTCTCGCCGGACCTCCACCGCGAGGCCGTCGCCGACGCCGTCGACCTCGCCGACGAACTGGGGTTGTCGGGAATCATCGCGACGAACACGACGACCGAGCGCCCGGACTCCCTCCAGCACCCGAACCGCGTCGAGGACGGCGGACTCTCCGGGAAGCCACTCGAAGGACGCGCCACCGACCAGGTCCGCTTCGTCGCCCAGCGCACCGACCTCCCCGTAGTGGGTGTCGGTGGCGTCTTCACCGCCGAGGACGCCTACGAGAAGATTCGGGCGGGCGCCTCGGTCGTCCAACTCTACACCGGTCTCGTCTACGAGGGACCGTCCATCGCCCGCGACATCAACGAGGGCCTACTCGACCTACTCGACCGCGACGGCTTCGACACCGTCGAGGACGCGGTCGGCGCGGACCTCTAGGACGGCCGCGAACGGTCTCTCCTCGCACAATTTCTCGAAGGCGTACCGCGGGACACGAGATGCGAAACGGAGAGAAGGTAGTTCCCTCACTCCAGCGCGTCCAGTCGGAACTCGAACGCGGAGACGGGGACTTCGAGGTCGTGGTCGACGAGAATCTCCGGGTGGATCTCGCCGACGACGCCCACTTCCTCGCCGTCCATCTCGATGGCGGCCACGCGGCCGTCGATGAACGCGGGGTGGTCGGTCGGTGGCGTCTCCAGGTCGACGTCGAAGTTGCGCGCGACGGCCTGGAGGCGGGCCTTCGCGTCCTCGTAGGAGGCGTCGTGGCGGGCGACGACGCCCGCGACCGTCCGGCGCTCGGCGACACCCGTGTTCTCGGAGTCGTCGACGGCCGTCGCGAGACCGATTTCGGCGAGGTCCTGCGGGTAGGACCGGTGAGTGTTGTTCTCTAGGACCATCATCAGCGAGGGGAGCGCCCACGTACGGACGAGTTCGTACTCCTCGCTGTAGGGTTCGCGGATAGTCGGGGCTTCGGCGCCGCCGAGGACGTCGCTCCCCTCCTCGACGCGCATCCGCTCGTAGTTGTCCTCGTGACTGATGAGGTGGAAGTTGAGCAGGTCCTCGAAGCCGAGCCCCACCAACACGTTGCGGGCGGCCCGCTCCAGTTCAGACTCGTCGGTCCGACCCCCGACGGTGCTCACCTCGGGGTAGCGCGGGACGAGTTCGTTGAAGCCGTACGCGCGGCCCACGTCGTCGACGAGGTCGACCGGGTGGAGCACGTCGACGCGGTAGGGTGGGACGTCGACGGCGTACTGGAGGGAGTCGTCGGTGGGTTCGACCTCGGCGTCGAGACCTGCGCGCTCGAAGAGGTCCTCGACCGTGTCGGGGTCGAGGTCGATTCCCAGCATGGTCTCGATGCGGTCGTGGGGGACGCGCTTCGTGTCCACGTCGAAGTCGGGGCGGAGGAGCGTCCGGTCCGAGTACTCCACCTCGACTTCCTCGACCTGCCCGCCGCGGGCGTCGAGGGCGTAGCAGATGATGTTGCACATCCGGTCGACGGTCCACTGGTCGGTCCCCGTCAACTCGATGAAGAGGTCGCGGGAGTCCTCGGAGACCTCCGTCCGGCGGCCGTTGATGACCGGCGGGAACGAGAAGAGACCGATGTCGTCGTAGATGGCGGGGAAGCGCTCGTACTCCTCGACCAGGTCGGCGTACTTCTCCCCGGTCGGGTGCTCCTCCAGAACCTCGGCGGGGGTGAGTTCCTGGTCGGAGTCGAGCGGAACGAACGTGTCGCCCTCGGGGTCGACGCCGCGGTAGGTGATGGAGTTCCGCGGCCCGCGCTCGCTCTCCTCGAAGGCCTGACTCGCGGTTTCACCGCTCGGTTCGTCGCTACTCTGTATCGACTGCCCCTTCAGCATCGTCAGGTCGTGGATACCGATGGCGCCCTTCGCGCGCTGGCGGCCCATCGTCGCGTGGAGTTTCTCCTGCAGTTGGATGATAGAGTCGAGGGCGTCCTCGGAGAGGTCGAGGCCGCGCACGACGGCGCCGGTCACGTAGGGGCGCTCGTCGGGGACGGACTCGTCGACCTCGATGGTCCACTCGGGGTCGTTCGTGTCGGGGACGTAGACGCCGCGGTCGTCGCCGTACTGGTACCGAAGCGAGCGAGCGACACCCTCGACGGAGAGGCGGTCGAGGCGGTCGGGGGCGAACTCCAGT
Organism: Halospeciosus flavus; assembly: GCF_029814175.1. Classification (GTDB taxonomy): domain Archaea; phylum Halobacteriota; class Halobacteria; order Halobacteriales; family Halobacteriaceae; genus Halospeciosus; species Halospeciosus flavus. The sequence goes on from NZ_CP122312.1 coordinate 2,344,708, forward strand.
TGGAACTCGCCGTCCTCGGTGTCGCCCTCGTACTCCAGACCGAGCGCGAAGAGGTCGTCTTTCAGTTCGTCGTCCTCTTTCTCGTGGTGACCGGTGAGCCGACGGAGTTCGTCGGGGTCGACTTCGACGACGGGCATTATCGCACCACCTCCGTCTCGCGGAGGAGTTCGAGGTCACACAGCGTTCCGTGCACGTCGCGGATGTCTTCGAAGCCGTACATGAGCATGAGTAGTCGTTCGAGAGCGAGTCCCCAGGCCATCACGTCGCACTCCACGCCGAGCGGTTCGAGCACCTCGGGACGGAAGATACCCGAGTTGCCGATCTCGATGAGTTCGCCCGTCTCGGGGTGGCGGCCGAACAACTCGAAGGAGGGCTCGGTGTAGGGGTTGTAGTGCGGTTTGAACTGGATGTCGGTGATGCCGAACTGGCTGTAGAACTCGGTGAACGTCCCCATGAGGTCGCGCACCGAGAGGTCCTCGGCCATCACCCACCCTTCGATCTGGAAGAACTCCAGCAGGTGGGTGGCGTCGATGGTGTCGTTACGGTACACCTTCTCGACGCTGAAGTAGCGCTCGGGCGGTTCGAGGTCGCCGACCTCGTGGCCCGAGAGGTAGCGCATCGACAGCGAGGTGGTGTGGCCGCGCAGGTCGATAGCGCGGGCGACGTCCTCCTCCCACGGCGAGTGGTAGCCGTCGCCGTCGGGGCCGACGCCGTGCTTGTGGGCGTCGCGGACCCGGTCGACGAGGTCGTCGGGGAGGTCCCGAATCTCCTCGGGTTTCTCCAGGGCGAACTGGTCCCAGTGGGTGCGCGCCGGGTGGTCCTGGGGCATGAACAGCGCGTCGTTGATCCAGAACTCGGCGTCGGCGTGGGGACCCTCCATCTCCGAGAAGCCCATCCCGACGAGGACGTCCTTCACGCGCTCGGCGGTCTGCCGGAGGATGTGGGTCTTACCGCCCGAAATCTCCTCGGCGTCGGCCTCGACGTTGTACTCGGCGAACTCGGCGTCTCGCCACTCGCCGGTCGCGAGCATCTCGGGGGTGAGTTGACCGGTCTCGCCGGCCGCCTCGATACCCGACATGAGCGCGGTGACGCCCTCGTCGGTGAGCGTGACCGAGCGGACCGTCCGCTCGTGGCGCTCGACGAGGTCGCGTCGCTCCAGTTGGTCGAGGACGTCCTCGTCGGCCACCGCCTCGCCGGCGGCGAGGGAGGCGAGCGCGACCGCTTCCTCGTCCTCGCCGGGGTCGGCGTCCGGGTCGGCGGTGATTTCGCCGCCGCCGATGTCGCCGTACCCCTTCCGGGCGTAGTTCGAGAGCGCGATGTCGACCTCTGGGCCTTCGAGTCCCGACGCGCCGACGACCTGCCCCATCTGGGCGGGTTCCTCGTCGGCACCCTGGTCGAGTGCGGTCTCGTAGAGGCGCACCTCGGGGAGACCCTCCTCGGCGTACTCCGCGCCTTCGTCGGTCAGTTCGACCTCGACGGACGTCTCCTCGGAGACGTCGACCAGCCCCTGTTCCTCCAACTCGAAGGCGGCGCCGGTCACCGTCTCGGGTTTCTCGCCCGTCTCGGCGGCCAATTCCTCGATCGTCGTCGGCTCGTCGGCGCTCAGTTCCTCGAGCACCGCGAGCTGGTTCCGTGGCAGTCGCATTCCTTGTCCTGTCGTGGGGTCCGGTAGTCGGAAAGCTATTGCGAAGCGCCCGAACGAGCGGTTTCGGGTAGGGTCGGCTCCCGCGTCACCCACCGTCCGCCGCCCGATTCAGGCGAAGAAGAACGCGAACCCCGTACTCGAAGCGGGTTCGTGGACGATCCGACCACACGTTCGGGGTTCGCTCCGCATGTGCGGAACCTCGACACAGGTGAGGAAAAACGTTTCCGTCCCGGCTCTCGGGAAGCCGACTCAGCGACGCGGCGACTCCAGTTCGATGTCGGCTTCCTCGAGCAACTCTTCGACCTCCTCGCGTTTCTCCTGGTGTTCCGCGAGGAACTCCTTCATCAGGGTCGCCGCCTGCTCCTTGCAGTCACCACAGAGACGTTCGCCGCCGACGCACTCGTCGTAGACGCGTTCGGCGAACTCGTCGTCGTCGCCCGCGAGGAGGTAGGCGTACAGTTCGTACACCGGGCACTCGTCGGGCCGCCCGCCCTTCTCGCGTTGTTCCTCGGCGCTCTGCCGACCGCCGGTGGTCGCGGCCTTCACCTTGTCGTAGCCGTCCTCGGGATCGTCGAGCAGCGAGATGTGACTCGCCGGGATGGACGAGGACATCTTCCCGCCCGTGAGACCGGTCATGAAGCGGTGGTAGATGGAAGACGGCGGGAGGAAGCCGTAGCCGCCGTGGTCGACCTCCACCTGGCGGGCGAGTTCCTCCGCCTCCTCGTGGTCGAGTTCGAAGGAGTCGATGTGCTCTTCGAAGACGCGCTTCTCGCCCTCGACGGCGTCGATGAGTGCCTCGAAGGCTTCCTCGGTGGCGTTGCGGTCGAGGAAACGCACGCGCGGGCGGAGCGGTTCCTTGCCCGCGGCGGCGAGTTTCTTCTCCGCCGACTCGCGGACACCCGCGGGGTCGGGGACGTCCTTGGCGTCCTGGGCCGCGAGCCACTCGGCGGCGTCCTCACACCGGACCGGTTCGTCCGTCTCGGGGTCGGAGAGCGCCTCGTAGGCGGCGGCGACGAGTTCGCGCTCCTCGTCGGCGGTCTCGAAGGAGGCGTACGCCTCGGTCACACCGAAGTAGCGTGTCCGAGAGGCGAGGTCGCGCGCGAAGCGGACGTGCGGGTCCTGGTCGGGACCGACGGGGATGACCGTCGGCTTCGGTTCGTCGAGTTGCGGGTAGAGGATGTCCGCCATCTGCGTGACGACCGACTGCATGTGCGAGACGTCCGTCTCGCCGCCGAAGCCGTAGATGGCCTCCAACTCGGAGAAGTTCGCCTCGATACCGAGTTCGAAGCCGAGGTCCTGCACCTCGCGGTTGGTCGACTGGCGGTAGAGCGTCCCCTCCTCGGGGTCGAAGCCGAGCGCGAGCAACGAGAGCAGGTAGTCGCGGGCGTGCTCGTCGATCTCCTCCCACGAGAGTCCGCGGGCGCTGTGGGCTTCGAGGTCGGCGATGAGTCCGTAGGCGTCGCCGCCCTGCTGTTGGTGCCAGATGATCTCGTCGAAGACGAGTTTGTGGCCGATGTGGGGGTCGCCCGTCGGCATGAACCCGGAGAGGACGGCGAACGGTTCGTCCTCGTGCATCGCCTCCAGCACGCGGCGGTAGTCGCGGTGGCCGAAGATGATGGCCCGCCGCATCAGGTAGTGGGGGTTCGGGACCTCCTCCAGGAGGTCGTCGAACTCCTCGATGCCGAACTCCTCGAACAGTTTGCGGTAGTCGGAGACCTTCGCCGACCCCCACGGGTCGAGGGCGACTTCGTCTGCACCTTCCGCTCCGTCCATCTCCGTCTCGGTCGTGTCAGTGTCGTCGGTCATGGTGTGAGTCGGCTCGCGTACACCCAATCGAGTGTGTCGGTCTGGTCGGTCGTCGGTTCGAACGCGAAGACCATCTTCTTGCGGACGCCGCCAGCGAGGCGGACGTCGAGCGCCAGGTCGCGCGGGTCGAACGTGTAGCCGCCGGGGAGCGCCCGGACGAGCGCCTCGGAGTGCCCGAGGTCCTCGACGGACTCGACGTCGGCGTACACCCGGAAGTCGGCCCCGAACTTGAAGCCCGTCTTCGGAACGGACCCCGCGTCGCGGAGGTCGCGGTAGACGCGGAGGCGGCGGTCGAAGCGTTCCCCCTCGACCGCACGCCCCCGTTCGACGATGGCCTCGAACGCGTCGTCGGACGCGTGCCCGAGCGTGAGCGCGCCCGTCGCCGCGAGGTAGGCCCCCTCGACGAGCGAGAGGTGAATCGCGTCGTAGTCGGCCGCACGGCCGGTGAGCGGCTGGCCGTAGAACCCGAGTCGGTGGAGGTCGCCCGCCGACCCCCACACGACGAGTCGGTCGTCAAGGAGGGTCGCGTCGACGGTCGTCTCGGGCGTGTACTCCGTCTCGCCGGTCGGGTCGTAGTGGCCCGTCTCGAAGTACGTGAGGTCGCCCTCCTCGTCGACGACGGCGAGGACGACGTCGCCAAGTTGCGAGACGCCGACCGCCCCTCGCTCGCCGAGGACGCGCACGCGGTACTCCGGTTCGGCGGCGTCGGTCGGTCCCTTGCCGCGCGGGTAGACGACGAAGTCGGTGTCGTCCCGCGGTTCGTCGACCCACCCCTCGCGGTCGGGCGAGAGGTAGAACCCGCGGTCGCGGAGGTCGGCGTAGACGAGGAACTTCGTCCCGAACTCCGTCTCGGCCTCGGTCGTGAACTCGCGAAAGTCCATCCCGTCGACGGTGTCGAGGTCCCCCCGGAAGAGGAGGTGGCCCGCCTCGACCCACGAGAGGGCGATCTCGTTGCCGCCGACCGGCCGACCGTATCCCCGCGAGTCGTAGAACCGCTGGCGGGCGTCCTCCCCGACGCGGATTTCGCCGTCACGGAGTTGGCCGTCCATACCTCTCCCTCGGGCGGGGCGCCTAAAAGTGCCTACGGTCGACCATCGGGAGACGCCGCCGACCCGCCGGTCGTCTCGCCCTCTCCACCCGCCCGCTCGCACGACGGGTCGAGACACCGCCGCGACCCGCTCGGCGTCTCGAACACCGGGAGCCCACACGCGCACGTGTCCACGACGCGCCCGTTCGGCACCACGAACGAGCGACTGCACGCCTCGCACCCGGCACGCAGCCCTCGGTAGCGATAGATATTCATCCCCTCGCCGCACTCTGGACAGGGCCACTCGCCGCCGAATCGGGCCGCGACGGCCTCGTCGAGCGACTCGCACGACCGGTCGAGACACACCGCGAAGCCGTCGCCGCGCTCGACCCGAAACAGGGGGAGTCCGCAGTCGTCGCACGTCTCGTCCAGGACTGTCGCGTCTCTCGGGACGGAGAAGGAGCGTCGACAGGAGACGCAGACGACGTCGCCCTTCGCCCGGACGAGCGCCCCGCCGCAGGTCGGACACTCCCCGACCGGGTCGCCCGCGGGCGAGACAGGGTAGTGGCCGTCGCCGTGTTCGACGTGGCTCTCGACGCGGATGGACTGGTCACCCTTCCCCGCGACGAGGCGGAAGCCCCGCCCGTCGGTCGACCCGTCGCGGGCGAACCGGACGACGTCCGCACGGGTCAACCACGCCGCTGGCTGGTAGCCGTCGGCGTCGTGGACCAGTACGGTCCCGTCGGGTTTGACGAGCGTCACGACTTCGCCGCGCTGTTCGCGGGTCTCGTCGCCGTCCTCGTAAGTGATGGTGCAATCGCCGGCCAGCACGCGGGTCGCGTCCTGCATCCCGACGAGTTGGGGCCGGCTTCGTACTTGAACGTCCACACCCGAATCTACTTCGACCGGTGTGCCGAGGTGACGGTACGAACGCCGCGACGAACCGCGCGCTCGGCGCCGCCGCGGCGCTCTTCTGGAACGTCGAGCGACTCGTCGAGTCGGAACTGGACGAGGAGTGAGCGGAACTACTCGACCCGGACGGTCCGCGAGTCCGAGAACGGCAGGAGTGGCGCGTCGGGGAAGGTCACCTGGACGGTGAACGTCATCTCGTCGGCGTTCGCGCCGAAGACGCCGACCGGGAGCGTGAGCGCGTCGGTGAGGTAGGTCGACTTCTCGGTCATCTCGGCGGTCTTCTCGCCGGCGTCGACGACGACGCGGGCGGCCACGTGCTCGCCGCCGCCCGCGTTGCGGACGACGACCTCACACATCTCGTTCTCGCCGACGCTCACGGCGTCGGGGAAGTCACCCCAGTCCACGGAGAGGTCGGGACAGTCGTGTGCCTGCGAGACGACGCTCTCCGCGACCCCACCCGAGAGTCCCGCGTCGACGAGTCCCTCGACACCGACCTCGCGGACGTCGTCCGGGGAGGTGATTCCCTCCTGTGCGAGTTTGTGGCCGCGGCCGGAGCCGACGCCGTCGAGGGCGGTGAGACCCACGGCGTCCTTCGGGACGCTCGTCTCGGCGCGGGCGGCGAGTCGTTCGGCCAGGTTCGCGCCGCCGGGCCGGTCGAAGCGGTCCATGCACTCCGAGAGCGCCGCGAAGAGGCGGAGCGCGTTCTGCCGGATGACCCACGCGTCCGAGCGGAGTTCCGGCGGGACGGACTCGTCCATGCTCCCGCGGAGGATGGCGAGCACCTTTCGGGGACCGGGTTCGAGCGCGTCCCCCTCGTGCTGGAGGACCTCCCGAATCGCGTCGCCCTCCGATTGCCGGGCGTTCACGCTGTCGAACTCGGCGGCGGTGGCGACGGCGCGCATCAGGTCGGCGGCGTCGAGGTCGTCCTCCTCGTCGGCGAGGTCGGCGAACGCCTCGGCCGTGTCGAGACGGAGGTAGTAGGACGAGGCGAGGACGCCCAGCGTCGTCGGCGAGAGACCGAGGTCGTCGCCCGCCTCGACGAACCCGCGGTCGACGAGTCCGTGGAGCGTGTCGCGGACGCGCTGTTCGATGCCGTCGGCATCGTACGTCTCTGGCGCGCTCTGCGCGCGGTGGTAGTAGAAGGTCGTCTCCAGCCACCCCGAGACGTCCGTCAGGTCGCGGATCGTCCCGAGCGCGACCTCGGCGTTGAGGTGCTCTTCGAGGTGCTCGGCGAGTCGCGACTCGATCTCCTTGCCCTCGCGGAGGAGCGTCCGGTACTTGTCGGCCTCCGCGGCGTCGCAGACGACCCAGCCGTAGCCGACGTCGTCGTAGCCCGGGCGGCCCGCCCGCCCGAGCATCTGGAGGACGTCGAGCGGACTCATGTCCACCTCGCCTTCGAGGGGGTCGTGGTACTTCGTGTCGCGAATGACGACACAGCGCGCGGGGAGGTTGACCCCCCACGCGAGCGTCGAGGTGGAGAAGAGGAGTTCGATCTTGCCCTCCTTGAACCACCGTTCGACGGCGTCCTTGTCGTTCTTCGAGAGGCCGGCGTGGTGGAACGCGACGCCGTCGAGGACGGACTTCCGAAGCGTCTGGTTGTCGAGGTCCTCGGCCTCCTGGTGGAAGTCGTAGTCGCCACGGGCGCCCATCGGGATGTCGCGCTCGGTGAGTTCGTCGCGGGCCTTCTCGGCGGCGCGGACGGTGTCCTGTCGGGAGGCGACGAAGACGAGCGCCTGCCCGTCTTCCCGGAGGTGGGGTTCGGCCTTGTCGAGGGCCGTGTACAGTCGTCGGTACTTGTCGGCGAAGGAGTTGTCCCCGTGCGAGTACGTCTGGACGTCGGCGTGCAGGTCGACCGGCCGGTACTCGTCGTCGAACGCGAACGTCGTCTCGGGCGGGGCGTCGAGCCACGCGGCCACGTCGTCGATGTTCGGCATGGTCGCCGAGAGCGCGACGACGCGCGGGTCACAGAGCCGTCGCATCCGGGAGACGACGACTTCGAGGACCGCGCCCCGCTTCTCGGAGTCGAGGAGGTGGACCTCGTCGACGACGACGAGGTCGACGTCCGTGACGAACGAGTAGCGCGGGGAGTCGTGTTTCCGGGTCGCCGAGTCGACTTTCTCGGGCGTCATCACGAGGACGTCCGCGCGGGCGGCGCGTCGAGGGTTCAGGTCCCGCTCGCCGGTGACGACGTAGACGGAGTACCCCAGGTCCTCGAAGCGTTCCCACTCGGACTCCTTCTCGTTGGTGAGCGCCCGGAGCGGCGCGACGAACAGCGCGGTGCCGCCCTCGGAGAGAGTCTTGCAGATCGCGAGTTCCGCGAGTGCGGTCTTCCCGCTCCCCGTCGGTGCGCTCGCGACGACGTTCTCGTCGGCGTCGAGGACGGCGGGGAGCGCCTCGCGTTGCATTCGGTTGAACTCCTCGAACGGGAACGCGTCCGCGAACTCCGGGACCGCCTCGGCGACCTCCATCGGTGTGTGAAACGCCACTCGGGAGGAAAGGTCTACCGGAACTCGGAGACTCAGCCCGCGGCGTCGTCGGCCGCCCGGTCGAGCATCCCGCCGCGCGTCGCGTACCAGAAGTAGCCACAGAGACCCAGCGCGGCGACGACGTTCGAGATGGTGACGCCCCAGAAGACGGCGAAGACACCGTAGCTGAGGACGAGTGCGCCGACGGCCGCGATCGGGAGCCGAACCAGCCAGTACTGGAGCATCGTCGACACCATGGAGACGCGCGTTCGGCCCGCGCCGTTGAACCCGGCCTCGATGGTGTAGATGACGCCGAGCGCCCAGTACCCGACCGCGAGGATCTGGAGGTAGGCGGTGCTGAGTTCGAGTCCGCGCGGCGTGATCTCGGGGACGAAGAGGAGCGCGATGGTCGCGGGGAAGAACCACTGGACGGCGCCGACGAGACCCAGTCCGACCGCTGCGATTCCGACGGCGAGCCAGGCCGCGGTCTGTGCGCGCTCGGGCTTTCGTGCCCCGAGGTTCTGTCCGACGACGCTCGTCGCCGCCTGGCCGAGTCCCTGGGCGGGGACGAACGCGACGGTCGCGATGCGGGCACCGACCGTGTAGGCGGCGAGACCGGCCGCCCCGCTGACGAACGAGACGATGGCGATGACGAGGAGCCGCGCCACCTGCCGGGCCGTGTTCTGTCCCGCGGAGGGACCGCCGACGCCTACGAGTTCCCGGACGTCACCCCGGTCGAACGAGACGTCGGCCCTGGAGAGTGAGAACGTGTAGTTGCCGCGGAACGCCATCGTGGCGGCGAGGAGGAGACCCGTGGTGAACCCGAGGGCGGAGGCGAGCGCCGCCCCGAAGATGCCGAGTCCGACGCCGAGCAGGTCCGACCCGAAGACCGTATCGAGGATGAGGAACGGGTCGAGGACCGCGTTGACGACGACCGCGGTGACGTTGACGTAGAGGGCCGCGCGGGAGTCGCCGCTGCCGACGAACCCGCCTTCGAGGGCGTCGCTCACGCCGCTCGGTATCGAACCGGCGACGTACACCGTGAGGTAGGTGACCGCGAGCGGGACGACCGCTTCCGACGCACCGAGCAACCCGACGACGTCGGATGCGAAGAGGAAGACGAGGACGAACGCGACGACCTGCAACACGAATCCGACGACGGCGGCGTTGACCGCGACGCGTCTCGCTGCCCCGGAGTCGTCGGCACCGACCCGCTGGGAGACGAGCACCTGCGACCCGACCGTAGAGATGTGGGAGGGCACCATCGCCAACCCGACCAACGGGAGGACCAGGCCGACGGCGGCGACCGCGTTCTCGCCCAGTCGACCGACCCAGAAGACGTCGACGACTTGCTGGATCACGACGACGAAGTACTGGGCGACGAGTGGCGTCGAGAGGAGGACGAGCGCGCGTGGGAGGGACCCCTCGGTTATTTCTTCACGAGAAACATCAAACATAGTGCATCGTCTCGGTAGTAACTAACATCTCGCTTTCCCTCTTGAAGGTGTGGGTTCCGAGATGGGAGCGTGCGAAATGAAGTCCGAACGGTCGGACCAATCCCTACGCTTTTGTCCCGTCGGCGGAATCCATAGGGTATGAGCAGCCGGCGCAAGCCCGACTGGCTGAAGATGCGGCCGCCCTCGGGCGAGCGATTCACCGAGATCAAGTCTACCCTCCGCGAGCACGACCTCCACACGGTGTGCGAGGAGGCGTCCTGTCCGAACCTGGGCGAGTGCTGGAGCGGCCGGGACGGCCCGGGGACGGCGACGTTCATGCTGATGGGCGAGCGCTGTTCGCGCGGGTGTAACTTCTGTGACGTCGCGACCGGCGGGATGGACCCCCTCGACCCCGACGAACCCGCGAACGTCGCGGACGCCGTCGCCGAAATCGGTCTCGACTACGTGGTCCTCACGAGCGTCGACCGCGACGACCTCGACGACCAGGGCGCGGGCCACTTCGCCGAGACCATCCGCGAGATCAAACGCCGCGACCCCTCCGTCCTCGTCGAGTGTCTCGTCCCGGACTTCCAGGGCGACCCCGACCTCGTCCGGGAGATAATCGACGCCGGCCCCGACGTGTTCGCCCACAACGTCGAGACGGTCGAGCGCCGGCAGTTCCCCGTCCGCGACCGCCGGGCGGGCTACGAACAGTCGCTCTCGGTCCTCCAGCAGGTCGACCGGGAGTCGGACATCTACACGAAGACGTCGCTCATGCTCGGCGTCGGCGAGCGCGACCACGAGGTGTACCAGACGCTCTCGGACCTTCGCGAGGCCGGCGTCGACGTCGTGACGCTCGGACAGTACCTCCAGCCCTCGCGCTCGCACCTCGACGTCGCCGACTACGTCCACCCCCACAAGTTCGACACCTGGCGGGCGGTGGCCGAGGAGGAACTCGGCTTCCTCTACTGCGCGTCCGGACCGATGGTCCGCTCCTCCTACCGGGCGGGCGAACTCTTCGTCGACGCCGTGCTCCGCGACGGGAAGACCATCGAAGAGGCCCGCACGGAGGCCCGCAGTCGGGCCGGCGACTGACTGCACGTTCGTCCACACCGCCGCCGATTCACCTCGCGTTAGTTCCGATTTTCAACGATACCGCAACTTTTCGACGACTTCGGCGGAGAACGAACCGTCTCTCTGTACTTCCGTCCAACATATCGGTCGTTCGCTGACCTTCCCGGAAGACCGTGACGAAAACTCTTTGGTGGACGGCAAAAACTGTCTAGGTATGCAAGGACGGGGATACCCGTGACGTCGATTCTCCACCGCGACCACGACGACCAGTACCGCGTCCTCGACGAGGACGGGACCGTCGTCGACGGCGCGACGGCACCCGACCTCGACGAGGAGACGTTCCTCGAGATGTACCGCCACCTGAAACTGGCTCGCCACTTCGACGAACGGGCGGTCAGCCTCCAGCGGCAGGGGCGGATCGGGACGTACCCACCGCTCTCCGGCCAGGAGGGAGCACAGGTCGGGTCGGCGATGGCGCTCGCCGACGACGACTGGCTGTTCCCGAGTTACCGCGAGCACGCCGCGGCACTCGTGAAGGGCGTCCCGCTGAAGCAGACGCTCCTCCTCTGGATGGGCCACGAGGAGGGGAACCTGATTCCCGAGGACGCCAACGTGTTCACCACCGCCGTCCCCATCGCCTCGCAACTCCCCCACGCCGTCGGTGCCGCGTGGGCGTCGAAGTTGCAGGGTGAGACGGACGAGGCGTTCTGCTGTTACTTCGGCGACGGCGCTACCTCGGAGGGAGACTTCCACGAGGCGCTCAACTTCGCGGGCGTCTTCGACACCCCCTCCATCTTCTTCTGCAACAACAACCAGTGGGCGATTTCGGTCCCGCGCGAGCGCCAGACGGCGAGCGCCACCCTCGCACAGAAGGCGACGGCCTACGGCTTCGAGGGCGTCCAGATCGACGGGATGGACCCGCTGGCAGTCTACAACGCGACGGCGGCGGCCCGCGAGAAGGCCCTCGACCCCAGCGAAGACGAGTTGCGGCCGACCCTCGTCGAGGCCGTCCAGTACCGCTTCGGCGCCCACACCACCGCCGACGACCCCACGAAGTACCGCGACGAGGAGGAGGTCGCGAAGTGGCGGGCGAAAGACCCCATCCCGCGACTGGAGAAGTACCTCCGGAGCGAGGGCATCCTCGACGACGAACGCGTCGCGGCCGTCGAATCGGACGTCGAGGAGCGCGTCGCCGACGCCATCGAGACGGCCGAGTCCGTCCCCCGCCCCGACCCCGCGGAGATGTTCGCGAACGTCTACGCGAACATGCCGGAACGACTGGGGGAACAGTTAACGTGGTTCGAACGCATCCGGGAGACGTACGGCGACGACGCGCTGCTGCAACACTAACATGAGTGAGACACAGAACCTAACGCTGGTACAGGCGGTACGGGACGGCCTCCACGACGCGATGGCCGAAGACGAGGACGTGATCGTCCTCGGTGAGGACGTCGGCCGGAACGGCGGCGTCTTCCGCGCGACGGAGGGACTCTACGAGGAGTTCGGCGACGACCGGGTCATCGACACGCCGCTGGCTGAGTCCGGTATCGTCGGTACCTCCATCGGGATGGCGGCCTACGGGATGAAACCGGTCCCGGAGATCCAGTTCTCCGGCTTCATGTACCCGGCGTTCGACCAGATCGTGAGCCACGCCGCGCGCCTCCGGACCCGGAGTCGCGGCCGGTACACGGCGCCAATCACGCTGCGCGCCCCCTACGGCGGCGGCATCCGCGCCCCCGAACACCACTCCGAGTCGAAGGAGACCTTCTACGTCCACGAACCCGGACTGAAGGTGGTCGTCCCGAGCACCCCACACGACACGAAGGGGTTGCTCCTCTCGGCGATTCGCGAACCCGACCCCGTCATCTTCCTCGAACCGAAGAAGATCTACCGCGCCTTCCGCGAGGAGGTGCCCGACGAGAGCTACGAGATTCCGCTCGGCGAGGCGGCCGTCCGCCGCGAGGGGTCCGACATCTCGGTGTTCTGCTGGGGCGCGATGACCCGCCCGACGCTCGAAGCAGCGGAGAACCTCGCACCCGACGTCGACGTCGAAGTCGTCGACCTCCGCACGCTCTCGCCGCTCGACTGGGACACCGTTATCGAGTCGTTCGAGAAGACCGGTCGCTCGGCGGTCGTCCACGAGGCCCCGAAGACCGCGGGTCTCGGCGCCGAAATCGCGGCCACCCTCCAGGAGGAGGCGCTCCTCTACCAGGAGGCGCCGGTGAAGCGCATCGCCGGCTTCGACGTGCCGATGCCCCTCTACGCGCTGGAAGACTACTACCTCCCCGAGGCGGCCCGAATCGAAGACGGTATCGAGGAGGCGCTGGCGTTCTAACCTATGCCACGCGAGTTCAAACTCCCCGACGTCGGCGAAGGCGTCGCCGAAGGGGAGATCGTCGAGTGGCTCGTCGAAGAGGGAGACCCCGTCTCCGAGGACCAACCCGTCGCCGAGGTCGAGACGGACAAGGCCGTCGTCGAGGTCCCCTCGCCCGTCGACGGGACGGTCCAGACACTCCACTACGAGGCGGGCGACGTCGTCCCCGTCGGGAGCGTCATCGTGACGTTCGCCGTCGAGGGCGAGGAAGCCGAGTCCGCCGAGAGCGAGGCGGAGTCCGAGGAGCCAGCGACCGAGGAGCCGAGCGAGGTGAAAGAGGCCGTCACCCGCATCGAGGAAACCGAGTCCGAAGAAGCGGAGACCGAGGAAACCGAAGAGACCGGCCCGAGTCGGTCGTTCGCCCCACCGAGCGTCCGCCGACTCGCCCGTGAACTCGGCGTCGACCTCGACGAGGTGAGCGGCTCCGGCCCGTCCGGCCGCGTCACCGAGGGCGACGTCCGCGCCGCGGCCGCCGGCACCGAGGAGGCAGCGGCCGGCGTCGAGGAGTCCGAAGTCGACTCTGCCGCACAGGTCCCGATGGGCGAGCAGACCGCCCACCACGAGGAGGCCGGCGCCGCGGGCGACGTCGAGGGTGCCGTCGACGTGGTCGAAGAGGAACCCGCGGGCGCCGAGGGTGTCGAGGCCGCCGCGCGCGAGCGAACACTCGCCGCACCCGCCACCCGCAAACTCGCCGAGGACCTCGGCGTCGACCTGAACGAGGTCCCCGCGACCGGCGAGAACGAGGGCGAAGAGTACGTCACACCCGAGGACGTCCGGCGCTACGCCGAGGCACAGGAGGCGAAGGCCGAGACCGAGGCGCCCGCCGAGGCTGCCGAGACCGCCGAATCCACCGAAGTTGCCGAAGCCGGTCCCGAAGCGGAGCGCGTCCCGTACAAGGGTATCCGCCGGACCATCGGCCAACAGATGGCGAAGTCGAAGTACACGGCCCCGCACGTCTCCGTCCACGACACCGCCGAGGTGTCTTCCCTCGTGAAGACGCGGGCCGACCTCAAAGAACGGGCCGCCGAGCGGGGCGTGAAGCTCACCTACCTCCCGTTCGTCGTGAAGGCCGTCGTCGCCGGCCTGAAGGAGTACCCCATCCTCAACTCCACGCTCGACGAGGAGAACGAGGAGATCGTCAAGAAGGGAGACTACAACGTCGGCGTCGCCGTCGCCACCGACGCGGGGTTGATGGTCCCCGTGGTGAAGGACGCCGACGAGAAGGGGATCCTCGACATCGCCGAGGAGGTGAACGAACTCGCCCAGAAGGCCCGCGAGCGGACCATCAGCCGCGAGGAGATGCAGGGCGGGACGTTCACCATCACGAACTTCGGGGCGGTGGGGAGCGCGGAGTACGCGACGCCCATCATCAACTACCCCGAGACGGCGATTCTCGGCCTCGGGTCCATCGAGGAGCGCCCGGTCGCCGAAGACGGTGAGGTGGTCGCCCGCGAGACGCTCCCGCTCTCGCTGTCGGTCGACCACCGGGTGATCGACGGTGCGGAGGCGACGAAGTTCGCGAACGAGGTTATGGCGTACCTGAACAACCCCAGTCTACTACTACTCGAATAATGGTCGTCGGAGACGTCTCTACTGGTACGGAACTCGCGATAATCGGCGCCGGTCCCGGTGGCTACGTGGCCGCCATCCGCGCCGGGCAACTGGACATCGACGTGACGCTCGTCGAGGCCGACTCGTGGGGTGGCACCTGTCTGAACTACGGGTGTATCCCCTCGAAGGCGATGATCTCGGCCACCGACGTCGGCCACGACGCCGACACGGCCGAACACATGGGGATCTACGCCGACGTGAAGGTCGACCTCGGGCAGATGGTCGAGTGGAAGGACGGCGTCGTCGACCAACTCACCGGCGGCGTCGAGAAACTCTGTAAGGCCAACGGCGTCAACCTCGTCGAGGGCCGCGCGGAGTTCGCCAGCGAGGACACCCTGCGCGTCGTCCACGGCGGCGAGGGACAAGGCTCGGAGACCATCGAGTTCGAGCACGCGATTATCGCCACCGGCTCTCGGCCCATCGAGGTGCCGGGTTTCGAGTACGACGGCGAGCACGTCCTCTCCTCGCGCGACGTCCTCGACCTCGAGGACGTCCCCGAGTCGATGGTCGTCGTCGGCGCGGGCTACATCGGCATGGAACTGTCGACGGTGTTCGCGAAGATGGGCTGTGACGTCACCGTCGTCGAGATGCTCGACGAGGTCATCCCGGGCTACGAGGACGACCTCACGACGCCCGTGAAGAAGCGCGCCGAGGAGTTGGGTATCGACTTCCACTTCGGCCAGCGCGCCGAGGAGTGGACGGAAGCCGAGGACGGCGAGGGCATCGTCGTCACCACCGAAGACGAGGACGGGAACACGACCGACTTCGAGACGGAGAAAGTGTTCGTCGCGGTCGGGCGCGAACCGGTCCTCGACACGCTCGATCTGGAGGCCATCGGTCTCGAACCGAACGAGGACGGCCGACTGGAGACGGACGACCAGACCCGGACCGACATCGACCACGTCCACGCCATCGGCGACGTCGCCCCCGGTCCGATGCTCGCACACAAGGCGAGCAAGGAGGGGCAGGTCGCCGCCGAGGTAGTCGCGGGCGAACCCGCCGGACTCGACTACCAGGCCGTCCCCGCCGCCGTCTTCACCGACCCCGAGATCGCCACGGTCGGGATGACCGAGGCGGAAGCAGAAGAGGCCGGCTTCGACCCCGTCGTCGGGACGTTCCCGCTCCGCGCCAGCGGCCGGGCGCTCACCGCCGACGACGCCGAGGGATTCGTCCGTATCGTCGCCGACGAAGAGAGCGGATTCGTCCTCGGCGGACAGATGGTCGGTCCCGAGGCCTCCGAACTCGTCGCCGAGGTCGGTCTGGCCGTCGAGATGGGCGCGACCCTCGAAGACGTGGCCGCGACCATCCACACACACCCGACCCTCTCCGAGACCGTGATGGAGGCCGCCGAGAACGCACTCGGCCGCGCCATCCACACGCTCAATCGCTGACTGGTCGGCGACGACGTATATTTTTCGAGAGTTGTGGCCGGCAGATTATTTGAGGGAGAAGCCTTATTCACGATCGGGGCGCGCCACAGTAGTCGTCCGCGAGCGTGGACTCGCCGGACGGCGTCTCGTTCCCGGGCGCGAGTGGAGACGGGCCGGCCGACCGACCGACTTCGGAGGGCCTTGCACTTTCGGGTGGTTCGCCGGCCCGACTTACATCGCGCTCGTCGCCCCGACCGACGGACCCGCGGTATTTTTCCCGTCCCGTGACCCACCGGGAGGTATGCGTACGGTCACGCTCGGTCCGGCAGGGACGTACTCCCACCGCGCAGCCTCGGCCGTCTCCGACGGCGAGATCGACTTCTACGAGTCCGTCCACGGCATCGTCGAGGCCGTCGCGGAGGGCGACGCCGACCGCGGCGTCGTCCCCATCGAGAACAGCATCGAGGGGAGCGTCACCGAGACGCTCGACGCCCTCTCCGAGCAGGAGATCGCGGTGGTCCAGGAGATCGTCACCCCCATCCGCCACGCCCTGCTCGCGCAGGCCGAGGAGTTCGACGTCGTCGCCTCCCACTCCCAGGCGCTCGCGCAGTGCCGGGGCTACCTCGAAGAGCACTACCCCGACGTCGACCTCGAAGCCGTCGCCTCCACCGCGCGCGGCGTCGAGCGCGCCCGCGAGGACTCCCGCGTCGCGGGCATCGGCCACCCCGACAACGCGACCTCGGGCGAACCCGAGTTGCGAGTCATCGCCGAGGACATCCAGGACCGCACCTCGAACGCGACGCGCTTCTTCGTGGTTGCACCTCCCTCCGAACGCGACGAGGCCGGCGGGAAGTCCACGTTCGTCGTCTACCCGAACGCCAACTACCCCGGACTCCTGCTGCGCCTGCTCGAACCGTTCGCGGACCGCGACGTCAACCTCTCGCGCGTCGAGTCCCGGCCGAGCGGCGAGCGCCTCGGCGACTACATCTTCCACATCGACGTCGAGGCGGGACTCTACGAGGACCGCACGAAGGACGCCGTCGCGGAACTGGAGGAACTCGCGGAGAAGGGCTGGGTCCGGAAACTCGGGAGCTACGACGTCCGCCACGTCGTCTGATCGACCCACCCGTAGGTCCGGCGAACGCCGCACTGTAGGACCGATTATCCTTTTAAGCCGGCGCGAGTCACCCCGAACATGGACTACTTCGGGGAGACCGAAATCCCGGACCAGTACGAACCCGAGGACGTCGAGGAGAACGTCTTCGACTACTGGGACGAGGTCGACGCCTACGAGAAGACGAAGGCACACCGCGAGGACGGCGAGGACTTCTTCTTCGTCGACGGCCCGCCGTACACCTCCGGTGCCGCACACATGGGGACGACGTGGAACAAGAGCCTGAAGGACGCCTACATCCGCTACCTGCGGATGAACGGCTACGACGTCACCGACCGGCCGGGCTACGACATGCACGGCCTCCCCATCGAGACGAAAGTCGAGGAGCGCCTCGGCTTCGAGAACAAACAGGACATCGAGGAGTACGGCGTCGAGAACTTCATCGAGGAGTGCAAGGAGTTCGCCGACGAGCAACTCGAAGGTCTCCAGTCCGACTTCCAGTCGTTCGGCGTCTGGATGGACTGGGAGAACCCCTACAAGACGGTCGACCCGACGTACATGGAGGCCGCCTGGTGGGGTTTCTCGCGGGCCGACGAGCGCGGCCTCGTCGAGCAGGGCAAGCGCTCGGTCAACCAGTGTCCGCGCTGTGAGACCGCCCTCGCCAACAACGAGGTCGAGTACGAGGACGTCGAGGACCCGACGGTGTACGTCGAGTTCCCGCTGAAGAACCACGAGGGGTCGCTCGTCATCTACACGACGACGCCGTGGACCATCCCCGCCAACGAGTTCGTCGCGGTCGACGAGGACCTCACCTATCAGAAGATTCGGGCGGTGAAGACCGCCAGCGCCGCCGAGCGCGGCGCGGAGGGCGAGGTCGAACAGGAGGACGTCATCTACGTCGCCGAGGCGTGCGTCGAGAACGTCCTCAAGCAGGGTCGCTACGACGACTACGAGGTGCTCGACTCCTTCCTCGGCAAGCAGATGCTCGGTTGGGAGTACGACCACCCCCTCGACGAGGAAGTGCCCGACAACCCCGACACGGGGAACACCCGCGAGGTCTACCACGCCGACTACGTCGAGGCCGAGGAGACCGGTCTCGTCCACTCCGCGCCCGGCCACGGTGAGGTCGACTTCGAGCGCGGCGAGGAACTCGGTCTCCCCACCTTCTGTCCGGTCGCCGGCGACGGCACCTACACTGCCGAGGGCGGCAAGTACGAGGGGCAGTTCGTCAAGGACGCCGACGAGGAGATTACCGAGGACCTCGCACGGAAGGGCCTGCTCCTCGCCTCCGGGACGGTCACGCACTCCTACGGGCACTGCTGGCGGTGTGACACGCCCATCCTCCAACTCGCCACCGACCAGTGGTTCATCACCATCACCGACGTGAAAGACGAACTCCTCGAGAACATGGAGGACTCGGAGTGGCACCCGCAGTGGGCGCGCGACAACCGTTTCCGGGACTTCATCGAGGACGCCCCCGACTGGAACGTCTCGCGCCAGCGCTACTGGGGCATCCCCATCCCCATCTGGACGCCCGAGGAGGGCGTCGACCCCGAGGACGCACCCCAGGAACGCGTCGTCGTCGGTACCCGCGAGGAACTCGCGAACCTCGCCGACCAGGACATCGACCCCGAGTCGGTCGACATCCACAAGCCGACCGTCGACGACGTGACCATCACGCTCGACGGCGTCACCTACACGCGCGTCCCCGACGTCTTCGACGTCTGGCTCGACTCCTCCGTCGCCTCGTGGGGGACCGTGAACTACCCAAGCGAGGAAGAGCAGTTCGAGGAACTCTGGCCGGCGGACCTCATCATGGAGGCTCACGACCAGACGAGAGGGTGGTTCTGGTCGCAACTCGGCATGGCGACGGCCGCGATGGGCGAAGTGCCCTACGAGACGGTGCTCATGCACGGCTTCGCCAACGACGAGAACGGCCGGAAGATGTCCAAGTCCGTCGGCAACGTCGTCCAACCCGACGAGGCGATGGAGCGCTTCGGCGCCGACCCGATGCGGATGTTCCTCCTCGGGCAGAACCCGCAGGGTGACGACATGCGCTTCTCGTGGGACGAGATGGCCAACATGCAGCGGGACCTCAACATCCTCTGGAACTCCTTCCGCTTCCCGCTGCCGTACATGCGGATGGACGACTTCGACCCCAACGAGACGACCGTCTACGACGAGGACGTCGAACTCACCCGCGAGGACGATTGGCTCCTCTCGCGCCTCCAGTCGGTCAAACACGACGTGACCGAGCACTGGGAGAACTACGAACAGCACAAGGCCCTCGACACGCTCCTCGAGTTCGTCGTCGAGGACGTCTCGCGCTACTACATCCAACTCGTCCGCGAGCGCATGTGGGCCGAGCAGGTGACGGACAGCAAGACGGCGGCCTACGCGACCATCTCGAAGGTGATGGAAGACGTCGTCGAGATGCTCGCGCCCTACGCGCCGTTCGTCTCCGAGCAACTCTACCAGCACCTCACCGGCGACGCGGGCCACCCGACGGTCCACATGTGCGACTGGCCCGAGGTCGAAGAGCAGTTCCGCCAACCCGCCCTCGAAGACCAGATCGCCGTCCTCCGCGACATCGAGGAGTCCGGCAGTCACGCCCGGCAGCAGGCCGGACGCAAACTCCGCTGGCCGGTCACGCGTATCGTCGTCGACGCCGAGGACGAGGACGTCGTCGAGGCCGTCACCGAACACCGCGGTCTCCTCTCCGAGCGACTGAACGCCCGGCGCGTCGAGGTCGTCTCACCGGACGACACGTTCGAGGAACTGGAGTACTCCGCCGAGGCGGACATGAGCGTCCTCGGCCCGCGCTTCGGTGACCGTGCGGGCGAGGTGATGCAGGCGCTCAACGAGGCGCGCATCCACGCCCCCGACATCGACGAACTCGAAGCGGCCGCCGAAGACGCGCTCGGCGAGGACCTCGAACTCACGCCCGAGATGGTCGAGTTCCGCGAGGAGACACCCGAGAACCTCGCCGGCGCCGACTTCGACGGCGGCACCGTCTACGTCGACGTCGAACTCACCGAGGACGTCGAGAGCGAGGGGTACGCCCGCGAGGTCATCCGCCGCGTCCAGGAGATGCGCAAGGACCTCGACCTCGACATGGACCAGGAGGTCTTCCTCGACGTGATGGTGTTCGACGACCGCGTCGGCCGCCTCGTCTCCGAGCACGAGGACCTGATCACCGAGGAGGTCCGCGCCCGCGAACTCCGCGAGATCGACGACGAAGACGCCGACCTCGTCGAAGAGGACGAAGTCGAAGGCGTGACGATGAAGTTCGCGGTTCGCGCCCTCTAAGGCCGAAAATAGCCGCTCTTCCCGTTCTTCTCTTTCTCTACTCTTCGAGCACGCGCGCGACCGGTTGGGCGGCGCTCACGTCGCTGACGGCGCGCTCGATGGTGTCCGTCCCGTAGACGTCCTCGACGCCCGCCTCCGCGAGTTTCAGCCGTGCGTTGCGCGCGAGCAGCGGGTGGACACACGTGACGAACACGCGCGCGGGGTCGTCGAGGTGGGCGATGGCCTCGCTCATGGTCGACCCCGTGGCGATGATGTCGTCGACGACCACGACGTCGCGGCCGGCGACGTCGGTCTCGGAGGGTTCGATCTCGACGTCGGTGCCGGAGTGGCGGGTCTTCTCGAAGTAGTCGACCTCACCGGGACCGTACTCGGCGCGGACGGACTCGGCGAGCGAGACGGCGCTGGCGTCGGGCGAGAGGAAGACCGGGTCGTGGAGGTCGTCGGGGAGTGGGTCGGCGAGGCGGGGCGCGGCGTCGACGTTCGTCGTCGGGACGTCGAAGAAGTCGCAGACGCCGGTCTCGTGGGCGTTCACGGTCACGACGTGGTCCGTAACCGTGGAGATGGCCCGCGCCATCGCCCGCGCGGAGACCGGCTGACCCGGTTCGAACGCCTCGTCCTGCCGGGCGTAGCCCATGTACGGAATTACGGTGACGACCTCCTCGGCGCCGGCCTCGCGGACGGCGTCCTGCAGTTGGAGGAGTTCGACGTGGGCGGCGTCGGTCGTCGTCGAACAGACGACGACGGCCCGTCCCTCCACCGGGGGGACGCGAACCATCTGCTCGCCGTCCGGGAAACGCTCGTACTCGACCCGCGCGAGGTCCTCCCCCAACTCGGCCGCGAGCGCCGCGGCGAGTTGCTGGGAGGTGGAGCCGCTGACAATCATACACGAACCCTCTCGCGCCGGTGGCTTACGCGTTTTCGTTGCCGCCGGTCCCGGGACGGGTCAGGGGACCGCCACGCCCGCCACGCCGGCGAGACCGAGCGAGCGGTAGTGCCACTCTCCGGCGTCACCCTCCAGGAGGACCGTCCCGTCCTCGGTGACGACGAACGGCCGCTCGGTCCCGTAGGCGACGCCGGCGACCGTCTCGTCGACCGGGAGGTCGATGGAGAGCCACGCGCCGTCGTCGTGAGCGAGGAAGCCGCCGTCGACGACCGCGTGAGCACGGTCGACGCCGCTCGCACTGGCGGTGTGCCGGTCGACTTCGACGAGGGTGGCGTCGCCCTCGACGTCGCACATCCACCCGTTGCCGAGGGCGTAGAGGCCGCCGTCGCTGGCGGCGTGGGGCGTCCCCGCGGCCGCGACGTCGCGGACGTCGGCGAGACCCGCGTGCGAGAGGTCGCCGTCGACGACGCGGTAGACGCCTTCCGAGGTAGCGAGGAGGTCGCCGTCGATGGCTCGGACGTCGGCGTCGAGGGTGCCGACCGTCGACCACTCGTCGGCCGCGCCCTCGTAGCGGGCGACTCGGCCGGTCTCGTCGGCGGCGACGAGCACCTCGTCGTGGTAGCCGACGGCGACGGCGGGGGCGAAGCCGGTCTCGGCGAACTCGGCGCCGTGAGTCCGGAGAACGCCGTCTTCGGTGGCGACGGCGGCTTCACCGGGGACGGCAGCGACGTCGCGAGCGACACAGCGCACTTCCAGGCCGAATCGACCGATTTGCTCGCCGGAGACCGAGATCGAGGCGACGCCCAGTTCGGTCGCGACCAGCACCGTCTCGACGTCGGCCGACTCGTCGAAGACGCGCTTCTCGTCGAGGGAGATGTCCTTCTCCGCGCTCATACTTCGAGAGGTGTCCGGCACCGTCGAAAGCGTTGTGCCTATCCCGGCGCCGTGCCAACGGCTGTGTATGCCTACCGACCGCCGGCGGTTCCTGGCCGGTGCCGGCACGACACTCGTCGCCGGCCTCGCCGGCTGTGCGAGCGCGAGTGCACTCCCCTTCCTCGGGAGCGAGAAGGAGTGGAAACTCCGCGCGATGCGCGCCGACCCCGACAGCACCGACCACGTCTGCGAACTCGACGCCGGGTTCGTCGACGCCCACCCCAACCTCGCGACGGTACTCGACCGCGCGGACCGGACGCCCCGCGGGGAGTGGTGCGACGGGATGCTCCTGACCGTCGAGACGGGGAACCAACTCGGACGGGACCTGAGCACCCACTGCGGCGACGAGTTCCGCGGGCTCTACGTCTACGAGGGGACGCACTACTTCGTCAGCCTCCTCGACCGCTTCCCGCAGAACGAGCAGGGCCACGCGAACGGTGACGGCCACCACGACGGAAACGACAGCCACGACGGGCACGACCACTCGCACTGAGGGGGCAGTTCGGAATTCCTTTGGGCCGGCCGTCCAGACACTCGACTATGAAGGTATTCGGGTCGAGTGGGACGCGGGGGGTCGCCAACGAGGAACTCACCCCGGCGTTCGTGCTGAACGTGGCGAAAGCCGCGGGGTCGTTCTGGGGGGCCGAGCGCGTCGCCGTCGCACGCGACACCCGTGTGACGGGACGGATGCTCGTCAACGCGGCCGCGAGCGGTCTCCAGAGCGTCGGGTCGGACGTCGAGCGCCTCGGCGTCACGCCCACGCCGGCCGCGCAGGCCTACACCGACGACGAGGGAATCCCCTGCGTCGTCGTGACGGCCTCGCACAACCCGCCGGAGTACAACGGCGTGAAACTGGTGGGACCGGACGGCGTCGAACTCGCCGTCGACGAACTCGAACGCATCGAGAACGCGTTCCTCGCGGAGAACTTCGAACCGGTGTCGTGGGACGCGGTCGGCGACGACCACGACGTCGACGGGGCGAACCGCCGCTACGTCGAGGAGTTGCTGGAGAAGGTCGACCGCGAACGGATCGCCGACGCCGACCTGACCGTCGCCCTCGACCCGGGCCACGGCGCGGGCGCCCACACCAGCCCCGACTTCTTCCGCGAACTCGGCTGTGACGTCGTCACGGTCAACGCCCAACCCGACGGTCACTTCCCCGGTCGCGACCCCGAACCGGTCGAGGAGAACCTCGGCGACCTCGGCCGCCTCGTCGAGGCCGCGGACGCCGACGTCGGAGTCGCCCACGACGGCGACGCCGACCGCGCCATCTTCTTCGACGAGCACGGCGACTACGTCGAGGGCGACGCCACGCTCGCGGCCCTCGCCGCCGCCGAACTCGAAGAGGGCGACACGACCGTCTCCGCGGTCAACGTCTCCCAGCGCCTCGTCGACGTCTGCGACGAGGTCGGCGCCGACCTCGAACTTACACCCATCGGGAGCACGCGCATCATGACGCGCATCCGCGAACTGCAGGCCGAAGGTGAGAACGTCCCCGTCGCGGGCGAGGGCAACGGCGGGGTCATCTTCCCGCACCACCGCCTCAACCGCGACGGCGCCTACATCGCCGCGAAGTTCCTCGAACTCCTCGCCGAGCGGTCGGCCAGCGAGGTCGTCGACCCGTACAGCGACTACTACAACGTCCGCGTCAACGTCGAGTACGAGAGCGAGGCCGAACGCGAGGAACTCCTGAGCGTCGTCGAGGAGAAGGCCCGCGAGTCGGACGCCGACCTCACGACCATCGACGGCTACCGCCTCGACTACGGCGACGCGTGGGTGCTCGCCCGTCCCTCGGGGACCGAACCAGTCGTTCGAGTCTACGCCGAGGCGACGGACGAGACGCGCGCTCGCGACCTCGCCGACGAGTTCGGAGAGGCGCTCCGGGCGGCGAGAGCGGAGTAGTCAGCGCGGCGGGTACTCGTCGAGGAGGAGTTCCAGTTCTTCGAGGTCGGCCCGCGCGTCGGCCAACTCGGCTTCCACGTCGCCGGCCGCCCGTTCGCGTTCTTCGTCGGTGAGTTCCTCGCGAGCGACGGCCGCGCGACGGACCCGTTCGAAGTCGTCGTCGCGGGTCAGGTCGCGGACCGTTCGGAGGTGTTCGACCGCCGTCGACGCGTCCCCGTCGACCCGGTCGACGAGGCGGCCGACGAGCGAGACGAGTTCGTCGGCGCGGTACCGGAGTTCCTCGGCGGGACGGGGCGGCCACGCGACGGTCAGCGGGTCGGCCGAGAGTCCGGCGAGGTAGGTCCGATTGCCGCCGACGGCCCGTTTGAGCGCCGCGGGGTCGTCGACGTAGTGGCCGAGTTTCGAGTGCGAGAAGTCGGCGAGTTCGAGGAGTCGAGAGACCGTCTCGGTCCCCGCCTCGTGGTCCTCGACGAAGTCGGAGAGTGCCTCGGGCGGTTCGTCGAAACCGACCAGCGGGAAGGTCTGGGCGCGGTCGAGGAAGTCGAGGAGTTCGCGGGCGGAGGCAGACGCACGGAAGTCGTCGAAGGCGTCCCGGACCGCCGCGTTGTACGCCTCGACCGGTTCGCGGAGACGCTCGACCGGTGCGTCGAAGTCCGCGTCGCCGAGGTCGACGAGGCGTTCGAGGTCGTCGACGCGCTCGCGGAGGTCGGTCAGGCGGACGGCCGCCTGGCGGCGCGCCTCGTCGTAGCGTTCGCGGGCGTCCTCCAGTTCGTAGAGGGGTTCGACCGTCTGCTCGGCCTCGTCGAGTGCGGCACGCGCCTCCTCGAAGTCCGTCTCCGAGAGCGTCTTCTTCTGGAACGCCGGGAGGAGGTCCTCGAACGTCTCGCGTTCGGGGAGGTCCTCGGGGAGTTCCTCGACGGTCGCGACGAGGTCGTCCTGGAAGGCGACGTACCGCTGGAAGTCGCCGTACCCGGTGGCGTCTTCCTCGTAGCGGTCGAGGACCGCGCGGACGTCGGCCAGCGCGTCGGCGAGTTCCCGGAGGGCGTCTTCGCCGGGGTCGGCGACGGTCTCGCGGCGGGCTTCGAGTCGCTCGGCGGCCGCGACGACGGCCGCGACGGAGTCGGTCATCTGGGTCGAAGAAGGGGAACGAGGTTTATCCGTTTTCTCCCTCTCTCCTCACTCCTCGCCGTCGTACACCGCGTCGGGGTCGAACACCTTCTCGCCGACGGTCTCGGTCTCGACCGGGAGGGTGTTCTCGTCGCCCGCGCCGGGTCGCCCCTCGGTCACCTTCCGGTGGAAACAGGAGTGGTAGCCGGTGTGACAGGCGCCACCCTCCTGCTCGACGATGTAGAGGACCGCATCGGCGTCGCAGTCGACGCGAATCTCCTCGATCTCCTGGGTGTGACCGCTCGACTTCCCCTTCTGCCAGAGTTCCTCGCGCGAACGCGAGTAGTAGTGGGCCGTCCCCGACTCGATGGTGCGTTCGACCGCCTCGCGGTCGGCGAAGGCGAGCATCAACACTTCGCCGGTCTCGGCGTCCTGTGCGACCGCCGGGACGAGTCCGTCGTGTCCGAAGTCGATGTCGACGAGTTCGTCGGCGCTGGAGTCGGCGTCGCTCATACCGGTAGAGTCGTCCGGCGGTCGGATAGCGGTTACGGGGCGCTCCCATCGTCAGGCCACTGCCAGCGCGCGTAAGAGCGCGAACAGCAGGTCACCGAAGACGAGACCCACCACGAGACCGCCGAAGATGGGGACGACGAACGGAATCCCCGGCGAAATCCACACGCGCTCGCGCTCGCAGAGCAGGTCGAGTCCCGCCCGGAGTTGGCGAGGCGTGGTCCCGTAGGCGTCGCCCTCGATGTCGGCGAGGAACGCGGCGGCGCCCCAGGGGTCGTCGGCGGCGGGTCGGTCCGTCTCGGCGGGGTCGGTCCCGCCGTCCGGTCGCAGGTGCACCGCCCCGTCGGTCGGTTCGTTCGGTTCGTCGGGGAGACTCGCGGGGTCGCGGTAGTGGTCGGGGTCGGCGCGGACCTCGGCGAGCGAGACGCCCCGCCACCGGAGGTACATCCGGAGGGCGTCGAGGTCGAGGCCCGAGCGGGTGAACCCCTCGGAGCCTTCGAGGAGGCTCCCGTGGGTCTCGACCGTCTCGGCGACGGGAACGTGGCGGCCGACGAACATCCGGAGGGCGAACTCGCCGTCGAGGGCGTTGCGGACGCCGAGGACGAGCGGGTAGGCGAGGCTCGCGAGCATCGCGTTCGTGAGCACGGAGAGCGAGAAGACGCCGAGCGTCGAGACGACGATCGGGAGCGCCCACTCGCCGACGTAGTAGGTCGGGAACGTCGGGAAGAGGACGGCGAGGACCGCCAGCGCCTTGAAGTCCGCGCCGCCGAACCCGCCGGTCAGCCAGAAGAGGTAGGCGAGACCGGCCACGAAGAGACTCACCCCGACCCGGACGAGGAAGAGGTCCTGTCGGTACGCCGGGAGGGAGAGCCACTCCCAGCCGAGGAGGACGACGCCGAGGACGAACAGCGGGGGCCAGAGTCGGTCGGAGACGCGGCGGGTCTGGACGTCGGTGTAGGCCGCCCAGCCGAGGACGGGGACGGCGACCAACCGCAGGAGGTCGGGGAGCGAAGCGTACACTGTCGGGAGAGTGGCGGACGACGGGCTTAGGGGTTACCGTTGACGCTGCGAAAGAAACGGGTGTTCGGGGACGAACGGCGCCTTAGATGACGCGGTTCTGGAGGTAGTCGAGGTGCTTGGCGTTGTAGACGATCTTGACCTCGTCGGCAGCGGGGCTACCGATGCAGGTCAGACGGACGTTCTTCTCCTCGACTTCCTCGTCCGAGAGGATCTGCTGCATGTCCATCTCGATTTCGCCCTCCTTGAGGATGGAGGCACAGTTCGCACAGGCACCGGCGCGGCACGAGAAGGGCCAGTCGTAGCCCTGTGCCTCGGCGGCTTCGAGGATGTACTCGCCCTCGGCGACCTCGAGCTCGCCGTAGTCCTCCTCGTCGAGGCCGGCGTCGGCGGCCTTCTCGAAGAGGTCCTCGTCGTCAATGTCCCACCCTTGGTCGTCTGCGACTTCGTAGTTCAGGTATTCGACGGTTGGCATCAACCGGGGATTCTCTCGCCGGAGGTAAAGTATTTGCTGCTTTTCCGCGGTCGAAACGCCCCACGGCCGCCGTGTACGACCGTGAGAGACCGTCCGTCAGTGCGGGTAGAGCGGCCAGATACTGAACAGCGCGTACGAGGCGAGGGCGGCGAGCGAGGGAGTGACGACCCACAGGACGACGACGCGGGCGGTCGCCGACGGGTCGAAGAGGTCCGTCGCGACGAGGTCCGAGGACTCCTCCTCGCCGATCTTGGGGACCTCCTCGGGACGCTCGTCCTCGGCGAGGGCGTTCACGGAGACTGTCGCCTCTTCCTCGCCGCGGACCAGGTCGCGGACGCGCGCGGTGCGAGTCGCACGTCCCCACCCGAGACCGACGATACACATCGTCGCCGACACCGCGAGCGACGCCGGAATCCCGAGGTAGGAGAGGAAGGTGATGAGGCTGGCCGACACCACCTCGACGATGAGCGCGGCGAGCAGTGGGAGGTCGGTCAGGTCGTTGCCGACGGTGTCGAGGGTGCGCCGGGCGATGGTGAACGCACCGAGCGCCGTCGCGACGCCGGCGAGGAGGATGCCCACGTTGATGCCGAGTTCGCCGCTCCCGACCAGCGGCGCGATGGCGTTGGCCGTGTTCGACGCGCCCGCGGAGAACGCCATGTAACACCCGATGACGACGACCAGACCGCTCCCGACGAGTTCGCGGGTGGTCACGCCCTCGGCCCGTCGTGGGCGCGGGACGGCGCCGGAGCGGTCGAGCGTGACCGGGAACCCACCCTTGCTCTCGACCGCGAACCAGTGTTCGAGGTGGGGGTAGAGGTAGCGGCCGATGACCGCACACACCCAGAAGGCGATGACGGGCGCGACCAGCCACCACGAGACGATCCGCCCCATCACCTCCCAGTGGAGCGTGTTCGAGGCGAGACCGAGACCCGCGATAGAACCGACGGCCGTCATCGAGGTCGAGGCGGGGACGCCGAACGTGTTCGAGACGAAGAGCGCGAGACCGACGAAGAAGAGGACGGCGACGCTCGCCTCGACGGTGAACATCGACGAGGGGACGATTTTGCCGCCCATCGTCCGGATGACGTTACGTCCCACGGTCCACCCACCGAGGAAGAAGAATCCACTCATCAGCGCGGCGGCGCCGAGTTTCGAGAGCACCCCACTCCCGACTGCCGGTCCGAAGGCGACCCCCGTCGAGGAGCCACCGATGTTGAACCCGACGAACGCCGCGACTAACAGGCCGACGAGGAGAAGGATACCCAGAGCCATGTGCACGGTGGTATGGCCGGCCGCGGTTTGAATCCCTCGGGCGAGCGACGCCGTGTGTCCCTCAGACGCGCGCCGACACGTGCCGACGCGTACCGCTGTCCGTCTCGGGACGTTTTTGACGACCGGCGACGACGCCCACACATGGCCTTCGAGGAGTTCGAGGTGATCCCCGCCGTCGACATGCAGGACGGGGAAGTCGTACAGTTAGTGCAGGGCGAGCGCGGCACGGGCAAACGCTACGGCGACCCCGTCGAGGCGGCAGAGCGGTGGGTCGACGCCGGCGCGGAGACGCTCCACCTCGTCGACCTGGACGGCGCGTTCGAGGGCGAGCGTCAGAACGCCGACGCGGTCGAGGCCATCCTCGACGCCGTCGACGTCGACGTGCAACTCGGGGGCGGCATCCGCACCGCCGAGGACGCCATCGACCTCCTCGATATGGGTGTCGACCGCGTCATCCTCGGCACCGCGGCGGTCGAGAACCCCGACATCGTCGCCGAAATCAGCGAGGAGTACCCCGACTCCGTGCTCGTCAGTCTCGACGCGAAGGAGGGAGAGGTCGTCGTCTCGGGGTGGACCGAGGGGACGGGTCTCGACCCGGCGAAAGCCGCACAGAACTACGCGGAACTCGGCGCCGCGGGAATCCTCTTCACCGACGTCGACGTCGAGGGCAAGCAGGCCGGCGTCCGCGAGGAAGAGGTCGGCCGAATCGTCGAAGCCGTCGACATCCCCGTCGTCGCGAGCGGCGGCGTCGCCACCGTCCAGGACGTCGTCACCCTCGACGTCGCCGGCGCGGCGGCCGTCGTCGTCGGCACCGCCCTCTACGAGGGGAACTTCACCCTCGAAGAGGCGAAGCGGGCGGTCCACGGCGAGGAGTAGGCGAACTCCACTTATGTACTAGTGCGAGATATATAAAGAGACGAGGGGGACGGTCGAGCACAACGACCAATAGCCCGCGCACCGAACTCCGCCCATGAGCGACGGCGAGCGCACGGCCGCAGTCACGCGCGAGACGAAGGAGACGGAGATCGAGGTCACCCTCGACGTCGACGGCGACGGCGACGCGACCGTCGACACGGGCGTCGGCTTCTTCGACCACGTGCTGGAGTCGTTCGCCAAACACGGTCTCTTCGATTTGACTGTCCGGTGCGACGGCGACCTCCACATCGACGAGCACCACACCGTCGAGGACGTCGCCATCGTGCTCGGGCAGGCGTTCGAGGAGGCACTCGACGACAAGCGCGGCATCCGCCGCTACGCCGACCGACGGGTCCCCCTCGACGAGGCCGTCGGCGACGTCGTCGTGGACGTCTCCGGACGCCCCTACTACGAGTTCGACGGCGTGTTCTCCCAGGAGCGCGTCGGCGAGTTCACGAGCGCGATGGCCGACCACTTCTTCCAGTCGTTCGCCCACAACGCCGGCCTCACGCTCCACTGCGGCGTCGAGGGCGAGAACGCCCACCACGAAATCGAGGCGCTGTTCAAGGCGAACGCCCGCGCGCTCGACGACGCCACCCGCCTCGACGAGCGTCGCTCCGGCACGCCCAGCACGAAGGGTCAACTGTAGCGGTACGCCTCTATTTTCAGTGCACGCGTGTACGCGTAGACGGCCGGCGAGACGAGAGCGACGGCGACGACGAAGCCGACGCCAAGCACGGCGAACAGGAGTGGCTACCGGCCGCGGGCCTCAGCGCGTCCGGTGGAACAACCGGAGTTTGGCGCTCCGCGAGAGCGGGAAGGCGGCGCCGAGAATCGGGAGACCGAACGCCCCCAGCGCGACGCCGAGCAGCGCCGCGAGCGGCCCGCGGAGGCCGACGGCCGCGAGCAGCGGGCCGACGGCGTCGCGGACCACCGCGAGGACCCCCGCGAGGAGCGACCCGACGCCGGCGGCGAAGAGGAGTGACCCCGCGAGGACGAACGCGAGCGTCGCGGCCTGGCAGGTGACGACGGCCCGCCACGAGTGGCGGACGAGTCGCCAGTTCTCGCGGGCGAGGGTCAACAGCGAGTGCTCGTCGGCGCGGACGGCCAGCGGCGTCCAGTAGTAGGTGCCGACGAGCCACGCGTAGAGGACGACGAACGGGCCGACGGCCGCGAGGAACGGCGGGAGACCGAGGCCCGCGACGGCGACGCCGAGCGTGACGCCCGAACCGGCCAGCAGGAGCGTCGTCGCGGCGGCGTAGACCGCCAGCGCCGGGAGGTGGACGAGGACGCGACGGACCGCCGGCCAGAACGGCGACTCGTAGTCGTGTGCCCGGCCGGCCGCGTAGCAGGAGAAGGTCGCGTGGACGCAGACGACCGCGAGGACGGCGAGGAACAACGTCACGAGCGACGAACCGACGCCGAGCACCGGCCGGAGCAGCGCCCACACGGCGGTGACGACCGACCAGGCGACGCCCAGCCAGACGAGCAACAGGACGGCCACGACGCTCAACCACGGGTCGGCGAGCGTCGCGACGAACGCGGTTCGGACGGTGCGGATCCCCTCTCGAACGCCCGGTCGCGGCGCGTCGCCCTGGGTCGACTCGTCCGTCGGGGTGGCGACCGATCCGTCGGAGTGCGACACACCACGGAGTGACGGCGCGGGAGAGAAGTGGATTGTGGCTCCCGGTGACCGGGTCCGGGGACGGGGACGGGGACGGGGACGGGGACGGGGACGGGGACGGGGACGGGTCCGGGGACGGGGACGGGGACGGGGACGGGGACGGGGACGGGGACGGGGACGGGGACGGGGACGGGGACGGGGACGGGGAACCACGCGGAGAACGGGTGCGGAAACCCACTACGGTTTAGGCCCGGCCCGCCTACAGACGGGCAACGAATGTTCGAGGACATCATGCAGAAGTTCGAGGGGAGCCCCGGCCAGCAGGCCGTCATCCGCCTCCTCCTCGAACGCGGCTTCTCCGTCAACGACGATGGGCGGGTGGTCTCGGGCGGCATCGAGATCCCCTACACGCAGGTCGCCGAGGAGGCGGGCGTCGACCGCCGCGTCGTCGACTCGACGACCGACGTCATCCTCGACGACGAGGAACTCCGGCGCATCTTCCAGAACATCTCCCAGATTCCGAGTCTGATGGACCTCGCGCCGGTCCTCGACTTGACCGTCGTGACCATCGCCGTCCACGACGCCGACGAACCGGGTATCGTCGCGCAGGTGACCAGCCTGCTCGCCGACCACGGCATCTCCATCCGCCAGACCATCAGCGAGGACCCCGAGTTCACGGACGAACCCCGACTCTACCTCGTCACCGACGAGGACCTCCCCGGCGACGTCATCACCGAACTGATGGGTCTCGACTTCGTCCGCTCGGTCGAACTCTCCTGAGTCGATGAGCGAACGCGAGACCTACCGCACGGTCGCGGGGCGGGGCGAGGCTGCCTTCGAAATTCGCGGCTCCGAATTCATCGGCCACGTCCGGCCCGCGAACACCGTCGAGGACGCCGAGGCGTTCGTCGACGAGATGAACGAGGCGTACGACGACGCGACCCACAACGTGCCGGCCTACCGAGTTCGGGTCGAGTCCGGCGGTCCCGGTGGCGGCTACCTGCTCCGCGAGTACGAGTCAGACGACGGCGAGCCCTCGGGGTCGTCGGGGAAACCCGCGCTGAACGTCCTCCAGCAGCGGGACGTCCAGAACGTCGTCGCGGTCGTCACCCGCTACTACGGCGGGACGAAACTCGGCGTCGGCGGCCTGGCACGCGCCTACTCGCGCGGGGTGAAGGAGGCCGTCGACGACGCCGACGTGGTCGAGGTGCGTCCGCAGGCGACCTTCGACGTGACCGTCGACTACGACGACTCCGGGACGGTTCGGGGCATCCTCGAATCCGCCGACTGCGAGGTCGAGGCGGAGTACGGCGAGCGCGTCTCCTTCGCGGTCACGACGGACGTCGACGCCGCGGCCGACCTCCGTGACCGCCTCCGCTCGGCGACGAGCGGGCGCGTCGAAATCGAAGAGTGAGGGAGCGTTCTCTCGTCTCGGTTCAGGCCTCGGCGGTCGCGGCGTCGACCGGTGCGGGCTCTTCGCCACCGCCGTTCGCCTCGCTCGCACGGCGATTCTTGACGACGAGTGCGGCGAACAGGGCGACGCCGAGTCCCCGGACCACGAGGTCGAAGAGGAGTGCGTCGAAACCGAGCGTGTTCCGGACGACCTGAATCAGCCCGGGCGCCATCATGAACAGCGACGCGACGGCGAACAGACCGCGCTCCGTCCGCGACACCGGCGCGTAGAGGTAGCCGATGACTGTCGGCCCCAGCGCGACGACGCCGACGAAGACGCAGACGACCGGGATCAGGACGTACGGGACGAAGAACCCGACGTCGAGGACGTCCGCGAGCGAGAGGACGTTCACCGTGTCCGGCCCGCCGGTCCCCCGCAGGAGCAGGATGCCCGGCGAGAAGACGAACGCGAACGGCACGATGGCCTTGTTCAGTGAGAGCGAGAACGCCTCGACGCCCGTCTGGAACTGGTCGGACTTCGCCACCCCGGCGGCGGCGTAGGCGGCGACGGCGACGGGCGGCGTGATGTCGGCGATGACCCCGAAGTAGAGGATGAACAGGTGGGCGGCGAGGATGGGGATGCCGCCGATCTGGCTGATGGCCGACCCCAGCAGGGAGACGAGGATGATGTACGTGACCGTCGTGGGCATCCCCATCCCGAGGATGATGGAGGAGACCGCCGTGATGAGCAACAGCAGGACGAGCGACCCACCGCTCACGTTGAGGATGAGCGTCGTGAGGTTCGGCCCGAGGCCGGTCGAGGCGACCACACCGGGGATGATGCCCGCCGCGGCGACGGCGATGACGACCTGCGTGGCGGTCCGCGCGCCGGCGTCCATCGACTTGCCGAGGAACGTCCCGTACTCGAACACACGGTTGCGCGCGAGGGCCGGTTTCCCGACGAACGACGCGACCGTCTCGGCCGCCTCGTCGACCTGCTCGTCGTAGTCGAGCAGCGGTGCCTCGCCGCGCGGGTGGGCGAGGAGGAACACGACGCCGACGAGGAAGACGATGGTCCCGAGGTCACCCGAGGCGAAGTCGAACGCCCGGCCGAGCGAGAGGGGACCGGCGCGGGCGCCGAACAGCGCCTCCGCGAGTCCGACACCGAAGGCGTAGAAACTCGCGAGGTGGGCGGCGAAGAGCGCCGCGATGGTCCCGAACAACGGGAGGCGCGTCTGCTCGTCGTACGCCGCCACGAGCGCGATGAGCGCCACGAGCGCGACGATGGTGAACCACGCCGAACGGGCCACCGTGTAGCGGACGACGATGAGGTAGTAGAGGAGCAGGCCTAGCGGGACGAGGTAGAACCACCCGCGTTTGAAGTGCGGCGAGAAGTCGACGACTTCGGAGGCGTCGATACCGCCGATGCCCTCCTTCGAGGCTTCGAGGTGGACCATCACCCATACCCCGAAGAAGAAGACGATGGCGGGGATGGCGGCGGCGACCACGACGTCCGCGAACGGCGTCCCGGTGAACGAGACGATGAGGAACGCGGCCGCGCCCATGACGGGCGGGAGAATCTGCCCGCCCGAGGACGCGGAGGCCTCGACGCCGCCCGCGAACTCGGGGCGGTAGCCCGAGCGCTTCATCAGCGGGATGGTGAACGCGCCCGTCGTGACCGTGTTCGCGATGGACGACCCGCTGATGGTGCCCATGAACCCGCTGGCGAGGATGGACGCCTTCGCGGGACCGCCCTTCTTGTGGCCGGTCAACGAGTAGGCGAGTTCGATGAACCACTTGCCGGCGCCGCTCATCTCCAGGAACGCCCCGAAGAGGACGAAGATGTAGATGAACTGAACGCTCACGGAGACCGGGATGCCGAAGATCCCGTTCTCGGTGTTGAACCAGAGGTTCTGGACGATGGACGCCCAGCCGATTTCGTTGGTCGCGAAGACGCCGATGAACGGCGCGGACCCCGAGATGAGGTAGCCGAACCGGGCGTAGACGAGGAACAGCGAGACGAGCACCATCAGGTAGAAGCCGATGGCGCGGCGGGTCGCCTCCAGGACGAGGAGCGCACCGAGCACGCCCGCGATGAAGGCGTAGGAGGTGGTGTCGAGCGGGATGCCGAGTGCGGCGATGGCCTGCACCGGCAGTTCGAGGACGGGGAAGACCTCCTGGATGGGGCGACCGGCGTCGACGCCGAAGACGCGGAGGCGCTGGATCTCCTGGAACTCGGTGACGACGTAGCCACCCGCCATGACGGCGAACACCATCAACACCACGTCGGAAGGCGTGACGCGGTCACCGTCGGGGTCGAGGAAGAACCAGCGGAACGCCCCCCGAACGCGGTCGAGCGCCGCGGTGAACGGGCTGTCGGCCCCGAAGCGTTCGCGGGCCGCGGG
This sequence comes from Halospeciosus flavus, assembly GCF_029814175.1. Taxonomy (GTDB): domain Archaea; phylum Halobacteriota; class Halobacteria; order Halobacteriales; family Halobacteriaceae; genus Halospeciosus; species Halospeciosus flavus. The sequence continues at coordinate 2,379,286 of NZ_CP122312.1, forward strand.
GACGACTCTCGCGAGACCACGGGCGACGAAGCCGTCGCCCTGCGTCGGCGGGAACAGCATGAACGCCATCAGCAAGCCGAAGGTGACGTGGATGGCGTTGGCCTGGAGCGACTGGAGCGAGGCCGCCTCCATCCACCCGACGAACGGAATCGGCACCGCGAGACCGGCGGCCAACCAGAGCTGGAACGCCGAGAAGGTGATACCGATGGCGGCCGTCACGACGGCGGCGTAGCCGCGAAGTGTACGCTTTCGTTCGATCTCCTCTACGATCTCGTCCGCGTCGGCCGGGGCGTCCGCGGCGTCGGCGGGGGTAGTCTCACTCATGTGTAGCGGCGTCGATTGCTGCGTCGAGGGCGGACCGGTCGGTCAGTTCGATACGGACGGAACTCGCGTTCGACAGCGCGACCAGGTCGTAGCGGTGGCCGTCGACGACGAGTTCGTGGCCGGCGACACGGCCGGGCGTGACGTACAGGTGGCGACCCTCCCAGTCGGGGTCGAAGACGAGCGTCCCGTTCACCTCGCGGACGTCCTGCCGGGCGGGGAGACCCCACCCGTACGACTCGAAGGTCATCTTCGTGTTGACGAGGGTGTCGCCACGGACGGTGTAGACGTCGTGGACGGGCGTCTTCTGGACACTGTGCGTGTACGTGAGGTCGACAGTCGACCCGTCGTGGACGGGGTGGGAGACGAGGACCGCGCCGGTGTCGGCGTCGGAGACGACGAGCGTCGTCCCCACGGGGACGGCCGCGGCGCTCCCGACGAGAAGGGCGGCGAACACGACACTCACGACGGCGACGACGAGCCGTCGATTCCGTACACTGGACGCGAGCGACCTCGCGAGAGAGCGCACCCGCTGTGCGGACTCGCGGTGGTCGAGCGGGAGGGTGTCGCGAAACATAGTGAAGGGAGGTCGGTCGGTGCGGACGGGGACGTGTTCAGCCGAAGTAGGCCGACGCGCCCTCGTGGAGTTCGATGGACATGCCGTCCTGTGCGCTGGCCTTCGAGATGAAGTCGGTCTTGATGGTCAGCTGGTCCGTGTTCTCGAAGATGGCCTTCGTGACGTTCTCGACCACGCTGGCGTCTTCCTCGGCGCGGGTGGCGATCATCGCCTGGACCGCGACGGTCGGGACGGCCTCGTTCACGCCGTCGTAGGTTCCGGCGGGAATCTCGTCGTCGGCGAAGAAGGACGCGGCGTCCTTGATCTTCTGGCGCTGCTCGCCGTCGATGGGGACGATACGGATGTCCTCGGTCGTCGCGAGGTCAGCGATGGCACCGACCGGCCAGCCGCCGACGGTGAACGTCGCGTCGACGTCGCCGTTCTTCAGCTGCTCCGAGGCGCGGGAGAACGAGGTGTTCTGCTCCTCGAAGTCGTCGGTCGTGATGCCGACGGCGTTGAGGATCTTCAGGGCGTCGACCTGCGTCCCGGAGCCGAGGTCACCGGTGTTGACGCGCTTGCCCTTCAGGTCCTGCAGGGAGGTGATACCCGTCTCCGCGAGGGTGACGAGGTGGATGGTCTCCGGGTAGAGGGTGGCGACGCCGCGGAGGTTCTCGACGGGTTCGCCCTTGAACGCCTCGATGCCGGTCCCGTTCTTCGCGAAGTACGCGACGTCGTTCTGGATGAGCGCGAAGTTCGCCGAACCGTCCATCAGGCTCCCGACGTTCTCGACGGAGGCACCGGTCGACTGGACCTGGAGTTTGTACTCCGTGTTGTCCTCGACGATCTTCTTGATCTCGTTCGAGAGCGGGTAGTACGTCCCGCCGGTCCCGCCAGCGTGCCACGACAGGCGCGTCTCGGAGCTTCCGCCGCCGGAACACCCGGCGAGGGCAGCGATGCCCGCGACGCCGGTGGCCTTCACGAAATCACGTCGATCGAATTGCGTCATAAGTCCCCATAGCCCACCATCACGATATATAGTCGTTGATTTTTGCCTTGAAGACGTCACTGAGACAGGAATATTCGTATAGAGAATCAATAGCTCCGAGAATATTAGCAAATAATTCAATCTACGAGCCGACCGCTACCCGAACCGAAACCACCTTCTCTCCGCCGGCGCACCCACGACTATGCAGACCGTTCGTGCGAGCGACTACCACGACATCGCCCGAGCCTCGACGCCGCGGGTCGCCCCCGGCGGCGAGCGCGTCGCCTTCGTCCGGAAGGTGCCGAAGGACGACGAGGAGTACGAATCGACCGTCTACGTGGTCCCCATCGGTGGGGGTGAACCACGGCAGTTCACGGTCGCCGAGGGCGTCGACGCCGAACCGCGCTGGAGTCCCGACGGCGACCACCTCGCCTTCGTGAGCACCCGCGGCGAGGAGACCGACAGACCGCAGTTGTGGGTCGTGCCTACCGACGGCGGCGAGGCCCAGAAGGTGACCGACGTCGTCGGCGGCGTCTCCGACCTCGCGTGGGGACCCGACGGGCGGCGAGTCGCCTTCACGCAGCGGTCGACGCCCACCGAGCGCGAGGTCGGCCACGACCTCGAACGCGACCCCGACTACGAGCGAGAGACGCCCGACCCGCGAGTCGTCGACCGGCACATCTACCGCCAGCACGAGGAGTACCTCGACGACACCCGGAGCCACGTCTACGTCTACGACCGCGAGACCGAGAAAGTCGAGCGTCTGACCGACGGCGACTACGACTTCGAGGCGCCCGAGTGGGGCGACGTCGACACCCTCTACTACCACGTCAAGCGCGAGGCCGACGCCGACGACAGCCTCGTCTTCGACGTCGAGGCGTACGACTTCCACACCGAGGGGACCGAGCAGGTCCTCCAGACCACCGGGTGGCTGCCCCAACTCGCGGCGACGACGGACGGTCGCCTCGCCTACACCCGGACTCCCGAGGAAGGCGCGTCGATGCGCCAGGCCGACGTCGAGGTGTACGACCGGGCGACCGACCGGACGACCGTCCTCACCGACGGTCTCGACCGGACCGTGAGCGCCCTCGGTCTCCAGTGGGGTGACGACGAACGTCGGCTCTACTTCTGTACGCCCGACGAGGGGAGCGTGACCCTCTGGCGCGTTCCCGGTGACGGCTCCGCCGACCCACAGGCCGTCCTCGGCGACCGCCACGTCGACGGGTTCGACGTGGGTCGTGACGCCGTCGCCGTCACCGCCAGCGAGTGGGACCACCCGAGCGACGTGTTCGCCGCCACGCCCGGCGGTGCCGAGGAGGTCCGCCTCACGCGCCTGAACGCCGACTACCTCGACGAGCGGGCCGTCCGCGAACCCGAGGAGTTCCGGTTCGACTCCGAGGGGTGGGACGTCCAGGGGTGGGTGCTCACCCCGCCGGACTTCGACCCCGACGAGACGTACCCGCTCGCCGTCGAGATCCACGGCGGCCCCCACGCGATGTGGAGCACCGCGGGGACGATGTGGCACGAGTTCCAGGCCCTCGCGGCGGCGGGGTACGTCGTCTTCTGGTGTAACCCGCGCGGGTCGACGGGCTACGGCGAGGACTTCGCGACCGCCATCGAGCGCGATTGGGGCGAGGTGACGACGACGGACGTGATGAACGGCGTCGAACGAGTCGCTTCTCGGGAGTACGTCGACGAGGAGAACACCTTCGTCACGGGCGGGAGTTTCGGCGGCTTCATGACCGGGTGGCTGGTCGGCCACACCGACTACTTCGACGGCGCGGTCGCCCAGCGCGGTGTCTACGACCTCGCCTCCTTCTACGGGTCGACGGACGCGTTCAAACTCGTCGAGGGCGACTTCGGCACGACGCCCTGGGAGGAACCCGAGTTCCTCTGGGAGCAGTCGCCCGCGGCCTACGTCGACCAGGTGACGACCCCGACGCTCGTGATGCACGCCGAGAACGACTACCGGGTCCCCGTGAACAACGGCGAGATGTTCTACCTCTTCCTCCGGAAGAACGGCGTCGACACCCGCCTCGTCCGCTACCCCCGCGAGGGCCACGAACTCTCGCGGTCGGGCGAACCCGCCCACGTCGTCGACCGCATCGAGCGCGTCGTCCGCTGGTTCGACGGCTACAGCGACTACTCGGACGTCCCGCCCGCGCTCGAACGCGACCCCGACGCGGGTCTCTCCGGGTCGACGGACGACGCGGACTCGGCGTAGGTGTGGAACCGGGCACGGCCGCTTCGACACCCGTCGATACTGACGCGTAAATCCGGCCGCGAGAGGTGCGTTTCGACACGAACGTGACCGCCCCCGACACCACTCCCGTATGGGGGTTTTCGAGGTGAAGCGAAGGGGTTCGACGCGAGACGAGAATTTTCGAGCGCCACGGGCAACGGGACGGTTATCCGCGTCGAGGCCCTGCATCGGACAATGAGTCTCCTCGAAATCTCCCACCCGGTGACGTGGCTCGCGCTCGCGGGCGTCGAGGCCTACATCTTCTCCATCTCGACCGGAACCGTCCCCCGCGTGTTCGCCGCGTTGCTCGTCGTCGGTTGTCTGGCGATGGCGGTGAAGAACTACCGCGAGTAGGACCAGTCAGTCATATCATAATCCTATCAATTAGGGGCATCTCTCGTCGAAACTGGTAATCGGACGAGTGCGCCTCCGTACTGGAGAATGTCGTGAGGATTGAAGTGACGACACTCACCTATAACTCATCGTCTTGATGAAATGAACTCGGTAGGATAGTATCTCGTTGTGTGAACTGATAGGCGAAAATACCCCACACGACAAAAGTTGCTAAGATGGTCAATAATAGCTCAAATTCGCGATTGAATGCGTCCACGATAGCAAATATACCAGCAAATACAACATATGTGATAGCGGATATTAGAATGAGAGCTGTAAATTGTCGTCCGGTATAAAACGGCTCCATACATCAGATAGATTATCGGATTTCATTTGGGCCTGTTGGCCGTCGGGCCTCCTGCGTTCCTCGTTGTTGCCTATGTTGGTTCGTACCAAATTGAGCTGACCACCGATTGCTAGCAAATTGGGTCAATCTAGAGGTCAGATCGTCCCGTCTCTACCGGACCGTACCAGAGCCGATTTGATGTCGAGTGTCCAGTGGAAACTGTCTAGTTTCCATCCAGTTCACTTCCAGGGGGATCTCAATCCCACTCGACCAACATCGCGTCGTCGAGTTCGCCTCTTCCCCTCACGATGGGTTCGCGCGAGCGGAGCGAGCGCGCTCGTGGGCGCGCTCGCGGAGGGCTTTTTAGTCCACGATTATGTCGGTCCCGTCGTCGGAGATGACCTGCGTCTCGGACTGCATCTCGCGTTCGTAGCGGTCGATCCACTCCGCGAAGCACTCGGGACAGAGCCGCTGGGCGTCGATCTGCGAGCGGTCGACGGTGAGGCGGACGGTCCGCGAGAGCGCGTCGGTCGTCGGCTCCCCGCAGTCGTCGCAAGGCTCGGAGTCGCTCATAGCGGGTGGAGAGGGGCGCGGGCGGCTTATAGGTGGGGTTCGTCGGCGTCAGCGCGTCCGGAACGCGCGGTCGCCGGCGTCGCCGAGACCGGGGACGATGAAGCCGTCGTCGTCCAGGTGGTCGTCGATGCTGACCGTGAGGAGGTCGGCCTCGGGGAACTGCTCGGTGACGCGGAGGAGTCCGTCGGGGGCGGAGACGGCCGAGAGGACGAAGAGGTCCTCGGGGTCGGGTTGGTCGTCGAGGACGTGGTCGAGGACGGTGCACATCGTCGACCCGGTGGCGAGCATCGGGTCGGCGACGATGACGGTGTCGTCCTCGGTGATCTCGGGGAGCTTCACGTAGTCGATGGTGATGGGGAACTGGCCGTCGACCATGCCGGCGTCCTCGTCGCGCCCGGCGGAGATGACGCCCTGCTTGGCGCGCGGGAACGCCTTGAGCAGTCCCTCGACGAACGGCGTCGCCGCGCGGAGGACGTTGATGATGACGACGTCGTCAAGTCCCTTCACCTTCTCACCGGTCGTCTCGGTGAGCGGCGTCTCGATCGAGACGTACTCCGTCTCCATCGCGCCGTCGATGATCTCGTAGCCACAGATGCGCCCGAGCTTGACGAGACCCTTGCGGAAGGCGACCTGTTCGGTCTCGACGTCGCGGAGTCGCGAGAGCGTGTGCTTGGCGAGCGCGTGGGTGATGACGCTGGCGTTGTCGCGGTCCTCGATGGGCATACCCGGAATTCGGAGTCCGCGGAGCCTTAAAGTACCGAAACGCGAGCGGTCGTGTGAGTGAACCGAACGCACCCGCGGCGACAACGTTCAAGCGAGTCGACGTCGTACGTTCACACGCATCATGGAGAACCGGGACGGTGACGCGGTCGACCCGGTCCCGTTCGGCGTCGTCTCGGCGACTGGAGTGCTGGTCGCCTACTCGTTCGTCCCGGGGTACCTGCTCACGTTCGGGGTCCCGCTGTGGGCCGCGCTCCTCGTCGCGACCGGGACGGCGCTCGGGACGGCGGGGTTCGCCTACCACCGGTTCGTGGTGACCGGACGACCGGCTGACACCCCTATCGAGGTTCCAGTGGCCTACCGACTCGAACGGCTCTTCTACGGCGGTCTCGTCGTCGCCCTCCTGCTCGCGACCCTCTCCGCCCTCCACTACCTCTAAACCACTCGGCCGCCGAGGGACGGACATGAAGACGGTCGAAGTCTCCCGCGTCGTCGACGCGCCGCCCGGACGGGTCCGCCACCACCTCGGCCCCGCCGAACTCGTCGAGAACGAGGGGACGTTCCGGGTCCTCGACGTCACCGGCGGCGACGGGGAGTGGACGGTCACCGCGTCCGCCGCTGGCGCCGTCACCGCGACGTTCGACGTCCGGAAGACGGCCTCCGGCTACAGTTACGAGCAGGTAGGGACGGAGGGACCCTTCGACGCGATGCGGACGGAGGTGATCCTCGAAGAGGCGGGCGAGGGGCGGACCGAGGTGACGATGCGCTCGTCCGTCTCGATGGGCCTGCCGCTCGCGTCGTTGACCGACCGAATCGCCGCGTGGAAGCGCCGTTCGGAGTTGGAGCGGGCACTGGACGCACTCGCCGCCGAGTTGTGAGCGCAACGGAGACAGTGGAGGCGGTGGAGACAGCGGAGGCGACGAAGGCGGCGGCGGAGTCGTCCGCACCACGGTGTTTATTCCCACGCAGGCGCTAGCGACACCCATGACGATTCACGAGGAGTTCGCACGGGTCCGCGACTCCGTCGAGGAGTGGCTCCACGGCCTCAAACACGGGATGCTCGAACACCCGGCGTTCGAACAGATCGAGGACGAGGCGCACGACCTCGAAGACGCGTTCTTCTTCGCGTGCTTCGCCGACGCGTTCGGCATCCCGACGCCGGCCTCCTACTACACCGCCGAACTCCTCCCGTATCTCGCGGAGGACTTCGAAGCGTGGGAGCGACGCATGTGGGAACGCGAGTCGGTACTCGACTGGAAGGGGCACTTCCACTTCTGATGAGCACGTTCACGTTCTTCGGCGGCAAGGGCGGCGTCGGCAAGACGACCGTCTCCTCCGCCTACGGTCTGAAGTGTGCGAACGCCGGTCTCGACACACTGCTCGTGTCGACCGACCCGGCACACAGCACCTCCGACGTGTTCGACCAGCAGTTCGGCGACGACCCCCGGCCCGTCGAGGGCCACGACCACCTCTGGGCGATGGAGATCGACCCCGAGCAGGAGGTCGACGACCACCTCCAGGACGTCCGTCGTTCGATGGCCGAACAGGTGAGTCAGACCGTCGTCAAGGAGATCGACAAACAGGTCGAACTCGCACACAACACGCCGGGCGCGACGGAGGCCGCGCTGTTCGACCGCGTCATCGAGGTGATGCGCGAGGCCGACGACTACGACCGCGTCGTCTTCGACACCTCGCCGACGGGCGGGACGCTCCGACTCCTCTCGCTCCCGGAATTCCTCGCCGACTGGATCGACCGACTCATCGAGAAGCGCCAGCAGGCGATGAGACTGTACGACATGGCGGCCATCGGAAGCAGGGAACCCGAGAAGCGCGCCGAGGACGACCCCATCATCGCGCACCTCGAATCCCGGAAGGAGAAGTTCGAGTTCGCCCACGACACGCTGCGCGACGACGCCACCTTCTTCCTCGTGCTCAATCCGGACGAACTCTCCATCCGCGAGACCGAACGCGCGGTCGGAACGCTCGGGGAGTACGAACTCGACGTCGGCGGACTCGTCCTCAACAAACTCACGCCCGAACCCGACCCGGACGAGGAGGGACGCGGTGCGACCTACCTCCGCAAGCGCGTCGCGACCGAGCGCGAACGCATCGACGAGATATACGAGACGTTCGACATCCCGGTCGTCGCCGAAATCGAGTCGCGTGTCGAGGAAGTGAAGGGAGCGCTGCTCGCGGAAGTCGCCGACGAACTCGCGATCGGGGTCGACACCCCACAACCGGACGACACGTCACGAAGTCCCGGCGAGAATCGCTGATTTTCCCACGATAGAACGGTTTAATCGCCGACTGGCCGGTGAATATAAAAACAACCTTTATGTTCGTTCATCGGTTTTGGACTGCCTGAGGGTCTGTAACATGGCAGTATCAATCGTCTGGATGGTCCTCTTCGTGCTCGTGGTGTTCAGCATCGGGTACCTCGGGTACTCGCGCTACCTCGCGCAGTTCGTCGAACTCGACGAATCCCGCGAGACACCAGCGCACAAGTACGAAGACGGACAGGAGTACGTACCGGCGAAGAAGCCGGTGCTCCTGGGGCATCACTATTCGAGTATCGCGGGCGGTGCGCCGATCGTCGGCCCGATCACCGCGGCGGTCATCTGGGGGTGGGTTCCGGCGCTCCTCTGGATCGCCATCGGGAACCCGCTCCTCGGGGCGGTCCACGACTTCGTGGCGCTGTCGAGCAGTCTCCGCCACGAGGGGAAGTCGATCGGGTACATCATCGGCGAGTACGTGGGCGAACGCGGCAAGGACATGCTCCTGTGGTTCGCGTTCCTGACCATCATCCTCGTCGTCGCCGTATTCGCCTTCGTCGTGGGCGTCGTCTTCGAGGCGTACCCCGCGGCCGCGACGTCGAGTCTGCTGTACATCGCGCTCGCACTGGTGTTCGGCGTCTACCTCTACCAACTCGACCTCCCGTTCGTTCCGGGGACGGTCGTGTTCGTCGCCGGCGTCTTCGCCAGCGTCTTCGTGGGCATCGAGTACCCCATCGCGCTGACCGCCTCGACGTGGGTGCCCATCATCCTCGTCTACGCGTTCATCGCGAGCGTCCTCCCCGTCTGGACGCTCCTCCAGCCACGTGACTACCTCTCGTCGTTCCTGCTCTACGCGGGTGTCGGCGGGGCAATCGTGGCAGTCGTCGTCGGTTCGTTCCTCACGAACCCGGTCCAGTCGCTCACGGTCAGCGACTCCATCGGTGCGTACAACGGGTTCTTCGGGACGGCGAACCTACCGCTGTTCCCCGTCCTGTTCGTGACCATCGCCTGTGGGACCATCAGCGGGTTCCACTCGCTGGTCTCCTCCGGGACGACTGCGAAGCAACTCGACAAGGAGACCGACGCGCGCGTCATCGGCTACGGTGGGATGCTCGGCGAGGGTCTCCTCGCGACGCTCGCGCTCTCGACCGTCGCCATCGCCGGCGTCACGACGGGCGGCGGCGTCGGTCGCGCGCTCCCGAACTTCGCGGAGGGTGGCGGTATCATCCTCACGAGTCTCGGCATCCCGCTCGCGTTCGGTGAAGTGTTCATGGCGCTCGTCATGGTGAGCTTCCTACTCACCTCGACGGACACGGCGCTCCGCCTCGGCCGCTACATGTTCGAGGAGATCGTCGGCACGCCCGAGACCACCATCCAGGAGGTCGGAACCAACCGCTACGCGAACGCCGGCTTCCAGTGCGTCATCGCGTACGGTCTCGTCGCCTCCGGCACGTGGTCGTCACTCTGGCCGCTGTTCGGCGGCGCGAACCAGCTACTGGCCGCGCTCGCGCTCCTGACCGCGACCGTCTGGCTGGCCAACTGGGACGAGTCCAAACAGCTCATCAGCACGGGTGTCCCGATGGTCCTGATGTCCATCACGACCGTCCTCGCCCTGCTGTACCTCGCGCTCGTCACCAACCTCTCCGAGAAGCTCCTCAACCCGACGTGGATGGCCAACAACGGGACGATGGCGGTCGTCTCCATCGTCCTGCAGATCGTCATCGCCTTCGTCCTCATCGGCCTCGCGCTCTCGCTGGCCCGGATGGGCTACGAGAACATCCAGAAGGCCCGCGGCAGTGGGAAGCCCGCCGCGACGGACGGGGGCGAGCAACGCGAGTAGCGTTCCGAACGCTGTCGAACCTCTTCGACGGAAGTGAGGAGGCGTAAGCCTCCGAGGCTCGACGGACTCTGTCCGTCGGCAGAAGTAACCGCTCGAAAAATCCGTCTTTCTCCTTTCTTCGTGTCCTACGAGCGGAGCCAACCGACGACCCGCTGGAGGAACGACTGTTCCTCGCGGACGGGGAGGTCGCGCCAGAGGGCGAAGGCCTCGACGACGTCCGCGTTCTCGCTCGCGACCGCGTCCTCTTCGTCGGGGGCGACGACCGCGAGGTTCACCTCGTAGTGGCCGTAGTAGCCGAACTTGATGAGGGTCCGGTCCTCGAACCCCGCGACGAACTGTCGTACGTCCTCGGGGATCTCGGGCGCGACGAGGACGAACGTGAAGTCCGTCCCGTAGTGCTCTTCGTCTGCGTCGACGTCGTCGGCGAGGTCGTGGCCGAGGTCGACGAGTCGTTCGAGGTCCGCGACCGACACGTGGTCGACGCGGCGGGTGAAGAGGTGTTCCTCGGCGTGGTGTTTCGCGTAGTTGAGCGAGGGGTGGAAGAAGTGCTTCTCGGTCTCCATCCGGAGTTCGCCGTAGAGGTCGAAGGACTCCCCGCGGACGCGGTAGTCCTTCTCCAGGTCGAAGTTGAACATGAGTCGGTCGGAGACCCGGTCGAGGTACTCGTCGTCCCACTCGGGCACGTCGTCGGGTACGTGGGAGGCGGGCACCTCGTGGCCGTCGACGTCGACCATCTCCTCGGTCTGCTCTCCCGACCGTTCCTCACTCATCGTCGGGTTCGTACGGTCGGACGTCGTCGACCGGAGGGGCGCCGATGGCGACGGCTCGGACCGTCTCCTCGGCGTCCTCCGGGACGAAGGCGCGGTGCGGGCTCTCGGGTTCGGCGACGAAGATGTTCCCCTCCGGGACGACCTTCTCCCCTTCGGGCGTCTCGACGTGGAGCGTCCCCGCGAGGACGACGAAGGCCTCCTCCTGCTCGGCGTGGACGTGGTAGGCCAGCGGGAGTGGCTCGCCGGGTTCGACGCGATAGACGTTCAGCGCCATCTTCTCGAGGTCGCAGTAGTCGCTGATCGAGCGGTGTTCGCTCGGGCGGTCCGGCGTCGGTTCGACGTCTTCGGGGTCGACAACGTGGTAGCCCATACCCGAAAGGAGGGGCGTCCGACGGCAAAAGGCCACCGTTGCGTGGTGGCACGGGGCGTAACCTTGAACCCGGTGGCACGCCTACGTACATCCAGTATGGGCACGAACGACGACGCTCCGGAGGCCTGTGGCCGCTGTTCGATGACGACGGCCGTCGACCTCACGGAAGGGAACGGTGAGAACCCCTTCGACGGCGACCGAATCGAGGTCGACGAGGACGAGATCCGCTCCGTGTCCCGTCACGTCGTCGCGCTCGGGCGAGTGAAGGAGCGACTCGACGGGTGGGCGACGCGCGTCACCTACGGTCGGTGACACCTTGACACTGCGTGACGGACAACAAGTAAGGTAATCCACGGCGTAACGTTCGATAGCGAATGGAAGAGAGCATTTCGGGGTTCAAAGTCCGCGGCGACTGGGGAGAGGTCGTCGAGTTCGGGGAGCAGGTCACTCGCGCGCTGCGGGAGGCGGGGGCCGACGAGGACGCGGTCGCGGAGTTCGACGAGTGGCGGCCGAAGTCACACGAACAACTCGAAGAGGAGGTCAGTGAGAAGACCGCCGAGCAGGCCAGCGTCGGGGAGGGCGCCGGCGAGAAAGCGGGCAAAGAGCCCGACGAGGACCTCCAGACGGCCGGCGAGCACCTCACCGAGTCCTACGAGAAACTCGAGGAGGCCGACACCGACGAGGCCGTCGAGAAGTGGCAGGACTCCCTCGACTACGTCGCCCGCGCCGCCGACACCGCCGGCCGGAAGGCGCTCCGGAAGGTCGAGGACGCCGTCTACCGGAAGGTGATGACCCAGATGGCACCCTACTACTTCGACAACGAACTCGTCAGCGCGAACCTCCGCCGCGTCCGGAGCCAAGAGGAGTTTACCCTCGAAGTGAACATCAACGACGACGACCTCAAAGAAGAGGTCGGCGACCGACTCCGCGACTACGACGACCGCGTCGACCGCTGGCACGTCGACACGGAGAAAGTGACGGAGAACGTCGAGGCCGTCGAAGGTGTCGAGACGCCCGATTCGGAGCGAGACCGCGACGAGAGCGTGAAGTCGACGACCAACTGAAGCCGACACGCTCTTGTCGGTCCGACGGGTCGGCACGTGTAGATAGATGGTGAGTGTCGCCGGACTCCTGACTCTCGTCGTCGCGGCGGTCGCGAGCCTGTTCATGGCGTGGGCTATCGGCGCCGGTTCGAGTGGATCGACGCCGTTCGCGCCCGCTGTCGGTGCGAACGCGATCTCGGTGATGCGGGCGGGCTTCTTCGTCGGTATCCTCGGGTTCGCCGGCGCGGTCCTCCAGGGTGCGAACGTCTCGGAGGCCGTCGGCAAGCAACTGATTCTCGGCGCCACCCTCACTCCGGTCGCCGCGACGGCCGCCCTCCTGACGGCCGCGGGACTCGTCGCGTTCGGCGTCTTCACGGGCTACCCCATCGCCACGGCGTTCACCGTCACCGGTGCCGTCGTCGGGACCGGACTCGCGCTCGGCGGCGAACCTGCGTGGGCCAAGTACCAGCAGATCGTCACGCTGTGGGTCCTCGTCCCGTTCGTCGGCGGGTTCATCGCCTACGTCACGGCGCGACTCCTCCGCGACTGGGCCGACGAGGCGGTGGCCGTCCCGCTGCTCGCGGGACTCGTCGGGGCACTCCTCGCGAACGTGAAGTTCGTCCTCCTCGGGCCGCCCGGCGTCGGATGGTCGGCCGCGCGGACGATCGCCGCCTCCATCGGACCCCTCTCCGACCTGGTCGCCCGCGTCGCCGTGACGCTGGCGCTGGGCGCGCTGACCACGGCGGTCGTCCACTACGACGTCTCACGCGACGAGGACGCCGCCCAACGTCACTTCCTGCTCGCGCTCGGCGCGCTCGTCGCCTTCTCGGCCGGTGGGAGTCAGGTGGGTCTCGCCGTCGGTCCGCTCCTCCCCCTCATCGGTGACGACGTCCCGCTCGTCTACGTCCTCGTCGGCGGCGGCATCGGACTCCTCGCCGGGTCGTGGACCGGGGCCCCGCGGATGATCAAGGCGCTCGCACAGGACTACTCCTCGCTCGGACCGCGGCGCTCCATCGCCGCGCTCATCCCGAGTTTCGCCATCGCACAGACCGCCGTCTTCTTCGGCATCCCCGTCTCGTTCAACGAGATCATCGTCTCGGCCATCGTCGGGAGCGGACTGGCGGCCGGCGGCCGTGCGGGCATCAGTCGGAGAAAGATGGGCTTCACCGTCCTCGCGTGGATCGGGTCGCTCGCGATCTCGCTCGTGTTCGGCTACGGCGTCTACTTCGCACTCGAACTGGCCGGTCTCCACTGAGTCGTCAGTCCTCTTCGGCTTCCTCGGCTAGCGACTCTCCTTCCGCTTCCTCGGCCTCGTCGGTCTTGGTGACGCGGGCCTGCATGATGCGGGTGTTTTCGACCTTCTCGACGCGGAGTTCGATGCCGTCGTAGCGGAACGTCTCGCCCTCCTCGACAAGGCGGCCCGCGCGGTTGAAGATGAAGCCGGCGATAGTCTCGAACTCCTCACCCTCCGGGAGTTCGACGTCGAGAGCCTCGTTTATCTCGTCGATGTTGACCTCGCCGCGGACGATGACCGACTCCTCGTCGACGAACTCGATGGGGTGTTCCTCCTCTCCTTCGAGGATCTCGCCGACGACCTCCTCGATGATGTCTTCGGTGGTGATGAGACCCTCGGTGGTTCCGAACTCGTCGATGACGACGACCATCTGGACGCGTTCGTCCTGCATCTCCTGGAGGAGTTCGTCGGCGTTCTTCGACTCGGGGACGTGGAGTGTCGGCTGGATGAGGTCGTCGAGTTCGAGTTCCTGGGACTCGCCGTAGAGGTACTCGCGGACGAGGTCGCGCAGCGAGACGACGCCGATGACGTTGTCGAGACTCCCCTCGTACACCGGCAGGCGCTCGTGGCTCGATTGGACACAGGTCTGGATGGCCTCCTCGATCGAGACTTCCTTCGAGACGGCGTCGACGTCGAGGCGAGGGGTCATCACCTCCTTGGCGATGGTGTTGGTGAAACGGAAGATGCGCTGGAGCATCTCGCGTTCTTCCTCCTCGATGACGCCCTCGCGCTCGCCCGTCTCGATCATGTCCTGGATCTCCTGGCGGGAGACGTAGGACGTCTCGATGGCCGCGCGCCCGCCCGTGATCGTGTTCACGAGTCGGGTGAGGTGGTCGAAGGTGACGACCAGCGGGAGGAGGACGTACTCGGAGAACTTGAGCGGTCGAGCGATGCGGAGCGACCACGACTCAGTGTTCTCGACGGCGTAGGACTTGGGACCGCTCTCGCCGAACAGGAGGACGAGGGCCGTGATGCCGAAGGTCGCCGCGATGACCGCCTTCCCCTGCGAGAGGTAGAGTGCGAAGAGGGCGGTCCCGATGGAGGACATCGCGATGTTGACGAGGTTGTTCCCGACCAGGATCGTCACGAGCAGGCGGTGTGGGTCCTCCTTCAGGTCGCGGACGGTCTCCGCCCCCGGGACGCCGTCCTCGACGAGGGCGTCGACCCGGTGGTGCGCCAGCGAGAACATCGCGATCTCCGCCGACGAGAAGAACGCCGAGAGCCCCATGAGTATCACGATGGCCACGGCTCCGAGGAGGGTGGCCGTCGTCCGGTCCAGCGACACCCCGACCTGCAGTAACGAGAGTGAAGATACGGATATGCCCACGATACCACAGGGTGCGCCCGCCGGTAAGTAAAGTATTTCTTCCGCGGAGCCACCCTCCAGGCGAGTCCCGCGAGTTTCCACCCGTTTCCGCCGGGGGCAATACGTTTACACCGAGCACGTCCGAACGACCGGGCATGAGCGCGTCAAGTGCCGACCCGAAACCCGAACACACCGACGCGGACATCCTGCTCTACCGCCTGCAGGCGTGTCCCTACTGCGAGCGCGTCGTTCGCAAACTGAACGACCTCGGTCTCGACTACCACTCCCGGTTCGTCGAACCGATGCACGCCGAGCGCGACGCCGTCAAGCGCGTCGTCGGCATGCGGACCGTCCCGGCCATCATCGACGACGAGACCGGCGTCGCGATGGCCGAGAGCGCGAACATCGTGAAGTACCTCGAAGAGACCTACGGCGAGGGCGCCGGAGACGGAGGTGAGAACTGATGGTGGACTTCGACGTCGTCGACCTCCCCGAGACCGACCACGTCGCCGAGGGCGAGGAGGCACCGGACTTCACCCGTCCGCTCGCCACCGACGAGTACTGGGAGGACGTCGCCCTCTCGGATCTCCTCGCGGAGGGGCCGGTCGTCCTCCTCTTCCACCCGATGGACGGCGCCTTCCCGACCACGTACATGTGGCAGGAGTTCGTCGACCTCGGCCTGGAGGACTACGGCGTGCAGGTCGCCGGCCTCTCCATCTCCTCGCCGTACGAGCACAAACAGACCATCGAGGAGCGAGGCATCGAGCACCTCGCCGGCCTGTTCAGCGACCCGCAGAACGGCGTCGCCGAGACGTACGGCATCGTCAACGACCTCGACGGCATGCACGGCGTCGAGGAACCCCGCCCCGCCGTCTACGTGATCGACGAGGACGGGACCGTCGCGTACGCCTGGGTCGCCGAGGAGTGGCCCGACTTCCCCGACTACGAGGCGGTCGAGCAGGCGGTCCGCGAACTGTAGCGGCCGGGACCCGCAGTCTACAGCCTTTTTTCGGCGCGGCACGAACACACGGGTATGATTTCCGACGCCGACCTCGGCGAGGCGGCCGCGGCGATCCGTGCGGGCGACCTCGTCGTCTACCCGACCGAGACGGTCTACGGACTCGGCGCGGACGCCCTCGATCCCGAGGCGATCGAACGGGCGTTCGCGGCGAAGGGACGGGACCGAGACAAGCCCATGTCGCTCGGCGTCCCGGACGTCGAAACGGCCACACAGTACGTCGTCGCGAGCGACCGCGAACGGGCGTTCATGGACGCGTTCCTCCCCGGACCCGTCACCGTCGTCTGCGAGAAACGCGACGTCGTCCCGGACGCACTCACGGGCGGGCGCGAGCGAGTGGGCGTCCGCGTCCCCGACCACGACGTCGCGCTCGCCCTCCTCGACCGCGTCCACCCCGTGACCGCGACGAGCGCGAACGTGAGCGGCCGGCCGAGCGTGACCCACCACGACGACCTCGACGCGGAGATTCGGGAGACCACGGCGGTGGTTCTGGCGGGCGGCGAGACCGGCGGCGTCGAGAGTACGGTCGTCGACGTCGCGAACGAGGAGGTCATCCGCCGCGGGGCCGACGCCGAGCGCATCGAGGAGTGGCTCGACGAGCACTGACTGGCAGTCAGCGGCCGACGCCGAGGAGCGAGGCGAGCGACCGGGTTCTGACCCCGCAGCGGTCGCGCTCCTCACAGGGGTCGCACTTCGAACTGTTTCGGAGGCGGGGCGGTGGCCCGTCGAGTTCGCGGACCGCGCGGAGCGTCCGGCGGTACTCGGCCGACCGGTGGGCCGTCACCCGCACCCGTCGGACGACGCCGTGTCGAGGGTACTCGACGAGCGCCCGGTCGATCCGCACGCCCTCGCGCCACGAGAGCGCCTTCGCCGCGGCCGTCGCCCGGACGCGCTGGGGCTTCCAGACGCCTCGTTCGGCGGGGGTTCCCGGCGAGACGAACGTCGGGACGAGACCCTCGTCGGTCTCGACCACCTTCGAGACGCGGCCGCGGCAGTCACGACCGGTCACGACGACGTCGCGCTCGACCGGGTCGCGGAGACCCGGCCACCGCTCGAACGCGTGGCGAATCCCGTCGCAGGCGACGTCGGGGTCGACGACGAGCGCATCCGCCAGCGACTCGTGGAGGTCGCCGACCAGGAGCGCGTCGTACGCGCCCGCGAGTTCGCGCGTCCGGCCGACGATTTCGGGCAGGTCGTACTCGGCGTCGAGTCGCCGGTAGTAGAGTTTCCGCGGGCAGTACGCCGCCGTCGCGAGTTCGTGGAAGGGGACTCTCTCGGACACGCGACTCTCTGGTGCCGTTTTCGTACTTGAAGGCTCGGCCGGAGGTGACAGTTGAACAGTTGTACAATCGTTCGACTGTTCGCGTCGGCCTCAGAAATCGACGTCCACTTCCTGTCCTTCGGTCGCCTCGTCGAGTCCGTCCTCCTGGGCGTCGGCGGTCAGTCGTTCGGTGAGTTCGCGGTCCTGGAGGAGGTTCTCGAACTCGTCGCGGAACCGGTCGTTGACGCGGCGAATCTCTCGCTGGGCCTCGACGACGCGACGGTAGCGACGGACCGTGGAGGCGCTGACGTCGAAGCGGTCGGCGAGGACGTCGGTGTCGTCGGTCTCGTCGAGCGCCTCGCGGAAGGACTCGAAGTCGAACGGCGGGTCGGTGTCGGTGTCGCGCAGCAGGTGGAGGTCGGTCCGGGCACGGGCGACCGTCTTGGGCCGTTCGTCGACCCGCCGACCGATGTCGGCGTCCGAGTCATCGCTGTAGAACCCTCGGACGACCTCGACGAGCGTCTCGTCGTCGAGCGACGTGGCGAACCCGAGTTGCGCTCGCATCTGCGAGACGGTCTCCCGGAGTCGCTCGTCGACGTTCTCGTCGCTCGCGAGCGACCCCCGGCCTTCCTCTTGCTCCTCCGTGACCGTCTCCCCGCCGGTCACGTCCACGAAGAGGTCCCGGAGTTCCTCGGTCTTCTCGTCCACAATACCCCCCATTGAACGCTCTTCGCCTAAATGTCTATTGGGTAACTCGACCCTTTCGTAAACCGGACTGTTGATTACGGTTGACGAGCCACGACGAACCATGAGTACGGACCACGAGTCGGTCGACCTCGTCGGCGACGAGGCCGTCGGCAACGTCGCACGCGCGGCGCTGTTCGCGGCGCTGACCGGCGTCTTCGCGTACGTATCGTTCCAGTTGCCCGTGACCTCCGTCCCGTTCACCCTGCAGGTGCTCGGCGTCTTCCTCGCGGGCGTCTACCTCGGCCCGGTCTGGGGGTTCGCCTCGATGGCGCTCTACGTCGTCGCGGGGGCGGTCGGCGCGCCCGTCTACGCCTACGGGACCGCCGGGTTCGGCGCGCTACTCGGCCAGTGGGGCGGCTACCTCTGGTCGTACCCGCCGGCCGCGGCCGTCGTCGGTCTCGTGGTCCACGGGACGGACGGTCTCCGCGACCCCCAGCAGGCGAGTGTCGTCCGTCTCGTCGGCGGGATGACCGCCGCGACGCTCGTCGTCTACACGTTCGGGACGGTCGGCTACGCGGTCGTCGGCGACGTCGGGTTCGTGACGGCCGTCCTCGCCGCCGCCATCCCCTTCGTCCCGGCAGAGGTCCTCAAGATGGCCGCGACGGTCGCCGTCGTCCGGAGCGACGTCGTCGTCGCCGAGTGAGCGCATGATCCAAGTCCAGAACCTCGTCCACCGGTACGGCGAGACGGCGGCCGTCGACGGTGTCTCACTCGACGTCGACGACGGCGAATTCGTCGTCCTCGCCGGTGCGAACGGGTCCGGGAAGACCACGCTCGTCCGCCACTTCGACGGCCTCCTCGAACCCGACGCCGGCGACGTCCTGGTCGACGGGACGCCAGTCCAAGAGAACCTCGTCGCCGCGCGCACGAAGGTCGGGATGGTGTTCCAGGACCCGCGCGACCAGTTCGTCGCCGCGACGGTCGGCGCCGACGTCGCGTTCGGCCCGGAGAACCTCGGTCTCGACCGCGACGAGATCGAGGCGCGCGTCGACGAGGCCCTCGACGCCGTCGAGTTGGACGGCCGGCGCGAGGAGCGCATCGACCGCCTCTCCGGCGGGGAACAGGAGCGCGTCGCCATCGCCGGTGCACTCGCGATGCGGCCGGCCCACCTCGTCCTCGACGAACCGTTCACGGGACTCGACGATCCCGCCCGCCAGTCCGTCCTCACCCGACTCGACGCCCTCCACGACGCCGGGACGAGCCTCGTCGTCGTCACCCACGACCTCCGCGACGTCGCCGACCTCGCGGACCGGGTGGTCGTCCTCTCGGACGGACAGGTCGCCGTCGACGCGCCGCCCGCGACGGCCCTCGACCATCTCGACGGGACGCGTGTCCGCCACCCTCACGAGTAGATGCTCCGCTACGAACCCGGCGAGACGCTCGGCCACACCCTCGACCCGCGGGCGAAACTCGTCTTCCAGTCGGGGTTCGCCGTCGCGGCCTTCGCCCACACGACGCCACGCGGTCTCGCGGTGCTGACCGGCGTCGTCGCGCTCGTCCTCCTCGCGTGCCGTCTCGCCCCGCGGACCGTCGTCGACGAGTTCGGCGCGGTCGTGCCGTTCCTGCTCGCCGGTCCGGTCATCGAGGCGCTCACCCTCGGGCCGCCGTGGGTCGTCCCCGGCGACGCGGTGGCGCCGACGCTGGCCGCCTACCGGACGCTCCTGTTGCTCGCGCTCGCGACGGCGTACGTCCGGACGACGCCCGTCCGGGAGTCGGAGGCGGCCGTGGCCTGGTTCGTCCCCGGCCGCGCGGGCCGGTACCTCGGCGTCGGTACCGCGCTCGTCTTCCGGTTCCTCCCGGTCCTCCAGGCCGACGTCGGCCGCATCCGCGACGCGATGCGCGCACGACTCGGCACCGAACGCCCGGTCCACGACCGCGTCCGACTCGTCGCCCTCGGGGCGCTCCAGCGTGCGTTCCGCCGCGCCGACCGACTCTCGCTGGCCCTGCGGGCCCGCTGTTTCGCGTGGAACCCGACGCCGCCGAACCTCGCCTTCGGACGGTACGACGTCGCCGCGACGGCCGCGGGCGGGGTTCTCGCGGCGACGGCTTTCCTCTAACCTTGTTAACTGTTCGGCGGAGAGCGGCGAACAACGATAATACATTGGTAAGTTTTAAGCGCGCGTTGACCCGTGCATACGGTAATGACACTCTCGAGTGCACCCGCGGCCGGGGAAGTCACGCGGCCGACGTTCTGGCAGATCGGGCCGCTCGGCGAGGCCGTCTTCTACTACCTCGCCGCGGTCGCCATCGTCATCTTCCTGTACGGCGTCTACGACCGGTTCGCCCGCTACGCGCGCGGCGACGCGGACGCGACCGAGCGCCTGAACGACCTCGGCGGGCGCATCGTCCGGGTGGCGAAGACCGTCGCCTCGAACGAGAACCAGTTCGACCGCGACTTCACCGCGGGAGTGATGCACACGTTCATCCTCTGGGGCTTCCTGACGCTGTTCGTCGGGACGACCATCCTCGCCATCGACATGGACGTCTGGACGAAACTGCTCGGCCACCCCTCCTTCTTCGTCGGTGACTTCTACCTCGCCTACTCGCTGGTGATGGACGCGCTGGGTCTCCTGTTCGTCGTCGGTATCGGCATCGCGCTCTGGCGGCGTTACGGGGCGCGCACCGACCGCCTCCACGGACGACACACGAGCGTCGAGGACGACCTCTTCATCTGGACGCTCTTCCTCCTCGGCGTGGGTGGCTACGCCATCGAGGCC